>NZ_JAKFZS010000053.1 GCF_021654285.1 Pseudoalteromonas luteoviolacea
AAATTTAGCTCAAATCTAAGCTGACAGTCACCGATTGAAAAACGGGTAACTGTCAGATCAAGTCTGAGCTAGTACACATAAACAAGTGATAACTGAATGTCCGCTTTTGGCACATACGAGACTTTCAGATTTGATTGAGCTTTATTAGTCAAACCTGACAATTAAAGTTAAGACTTATTCATTTATGGTAGTAATACATTAGAGTGAACTTCATTAAGTATCTATTTCTTTAGCCATGTTGACTGCACATCTAAACCCCCTTGCACGGTATGATTCTGTCAGATTACTAGACTCTTGTCGTGTAAGTACATTACTGCCTCTTGGCGATTCTAAAAAGCGACCACCTCTCATCACTTTTTTATCCCCAGTACTTGGCCCCTGCGGGTTATGTACTGGAGAGTTTTTATAATAATCTTCTGCCCACCAATCATTTACCCATTCGATAAGATTACCACTTAAATCATAGAAACCTAGGTTGTTTGGTGCGTATGTGCCACTGATATAAGGTCGTGCCGGGCTAGTAGCTGGAGAGAAATTTACTCCAAGTTCTAATTGACCATTATTAGTCGCAAAAAGTACATTTTCTCCACGGTTACGTGCAGCAAACTCCCACTGCGCTTCAGTCGGTAAATCAAAGGGTAAGTCAGTGAGTTTCGCGATCCATAAACAATAGTTTTTCGCGCCATACCAACTCACGCCGGCTGGATATTCAGACGCGCGCCAAAATTCATTCCGATCCCATTCTTCCCAGACTGTTTTAGGGAGGTTATGCACCGCAGTGTATAAATCAAAGTCCCCATAACTGACTTCATAAGCACCCATAGAGTAGCTGGTTAATGTGACCTTGTGTGCGGGTTTGTTATCTGTCGCGATGGTCCAAGGCAAATCGTCGGGCCCACCGCCATCTCCCATCATGAAGCTGCCGCCCTCAACAAAAATCATTTGGGCTTTGGTGCGCGCAATCAAGGCTTGAACTTGTTTGTCTTGCTCTCCCGTGATTTTGTCGATGCGCTGGCCAAGATCCTCACAGCCACCCAGTAACATGCTCGCCAAAGGAATCAGCATGAGTTGTTTAGTACGATAGGGCTGTAAATTAAAAGCGGTTTTGTCGAAGCCATTTTTAATCATTAATTACTTATCCTTAGTATGATTAATTTATGCACTAGCATATCAGGGACAGGGTAAAGGAGAAAGTGAATCGTTATAAAGTATTAGGTTCAGACATTTTTAAATTAAAGAGGTTGTGATTGATTTAAGGCACATCTAAAGCCGCTTGCTCTGTAGGCTACATTGAGTTCGTCTAGTTCCTGACGTGTAAAAACATTACTGCCTCTTGGCGATTCTAAAAACATTCCGCCTCGCATGACCTTTTTATCGCCTGTGTTGGGTCCTGTGGGGTTATGTTCAGGAGAATGTTGGAAATAATCCTCTGCCCACCAGTCATTAACCCACTCGATCATATTGCCACTTAAATCATAAAAACCAAGTGGATTGGGCGGATAAGAGCCACTAATTGCAGAGCTATCATCGCTAACCGAAGGTGAAAAGTTAACACCAAGGTCTAGTACTCCTGTATCAGTGGCAAAAGGCATATTCTCCCCTCGGTTACGTGCAGCAAATTCCCACTGTGCTTCAGTGGGTAAATCAAAGGGTAAATTTGTAAGCTTAGCTAACCACAGGCAGTAGTTCTTTGCGCCATACCAGCTCACGCCCGCCGGGTATTCGGGGCCTCGCCAGATTTCTTTTTTATCCCATTCGTTCCACATCACTTTTGGCTGGTTATGTACCGCAGTGTATAAATCAAAATCGCCATAACTGACTTCGTATGCGCCCATCGAGTAGCTGGTTAATGTGACCTTGTGTGCGGGTTTGTTATCAGTCGCGATGGTCCAAAGCAAATCGTCGGGCCCACCGCCATCTCCCATCATGAAGCTACCGCCCTCAACAAAAATCATTTGGGCTTTGGTGCGCGCAATCAAAGCTTGAACTTGTTTGTCTTGCTCCCCCGTGATTTTGTCGATGCGCTGAGCAATCTCATCACAGCCACCCAGCAATATGCTTGCGAAAGGTACGAGTATGAGATGTTTAGTCCGATAGGGCTGAAAATTAAAAGCGGTTTTGTCGAAGATTTTTTTAATCATTAATTACTTATCCTTAGTATGATTAATTTATGCGCTAGCATATCAGGGACTGGGTAAAGGAGAAAGTGAATAGTTATAAAGTATTAGTTTTAAAGGCTTAGTTTGTTGCTAATTTAGAAATAATTATATATTGTCATGTTTAGTTTAAATGTGCGCTTTTGTTTGAAAGAGCTAGGTGCTTAAGCACTTTGAATATCTATTACAAAGGGTGGAGCATATGACTCGAAAAATCGATTTCACAACATATTCTCTTGATGATTTGTATCTATCAGCAGAGGCTGTAGATCGGGAGAAATACCCTGATATTGCAAAGGAAATCGATAGGTTAATTTTAGAAAAAGAAAAGCGAGAGCCAGTCACCCACCACAGGAAACTTTCTGCAGACTCAATTTACAGCAATGCTATTTTTCGCATTATTTTTTGTATGTTTTTTGCAATCTCTCCAGCTATTTTTTTCTCATCAGTATTCGTCTATGAGGCACTTCAGTTCATCATAACACCTGTTTTCGTTGTGGCTTTTGGCTTAGTCTTTTTTAAGTTGTGTTTTAGGGACACTGCTGATGTAGTTTATGACGAAGGGGATGCTTTGCTATTTATAACAAACGATAAACAACAACGGGTAGAGCTAAAAGATATTATCAGAGTGAGGCACGTCATGAGAAATCGGAGATTAATACGAGTTCAAATAAAAAACGATGGTGGGATCGAGTCAGAGTTAATGTTTGAACCAAAAGTTAAGTCTAAGCTGCGCACTATAAGCCCTTTGGTTAAGGAGTTAAATAGAAGAGCAATGTCTGCCAGACGTACACGGTGACCTGAGATTAAACGCAATTTAAAGTTTATTCTAGGTTTCAATATGAGCGGCGCACGTGGAACTTGAATTCTGGGAAGCCTAAGTTATTTGGTAAATTACATAGAACACCATGGTGTTGCAAAATGATTGCAGGGGTGTTACGTTGAAAGTCCCATCAATGGGAACTTAATCAATCATAAGGAAAGAAAATGAAATTTAAGTTAAATAAGAAAAATATCAAAAACTTATCTAAAGCATCATCTCTAAACCAGAACCTGACACCTAAGATTGGTGGTGGTCACGGTAAAAGACTCGCTCAAAATAATGCTGGCAATCGCGTTCCTCAACATTCTGATTTGTTTGAAACATGCGTCTTTACGGACTTTTGCTAGTTTAAGAGTGTAGCTCCCAACTAGGTTGGGAGCCTTAAGTTTAAATTATTAACCAACTTAGCCCTCAGGGGTTAACCTATTAATAACCCTGCCTCTTCCACACAAATCGGTTATGCTGCGGTGTTCATCACCTTGATAAAACTCAATCATATTTAGATGGATATGTAACTGACTCATACTTAGAAACAGTTTGTATAAGTTGCATTGAGTAATAGGGCAGCCCTATTACTCAACATGAGGTTTATAGTTGTTTTAAGAACCGCTCAGCTGAGGCGAGCTCTCTTTTTTGTAAAGATAGACACGTGTTTAATCTGAGCTCTGCGGTTGGTAAGCTTTTACCCATCCCAGGAAATGCTTCAATTTTTGATGCATAGAATGACTTAATAGCTTTAAAGCCTTGCTCTTGGCATTTTGGCATTGAAATGTAAGGTAAATAAGAAACCACATAAGGCGGGACGCGCTTTGCGACTTGCTCAAAGTTTTCAAAAATCCACTGGTTCATTTTTGCTTTTCGCTCTGGGCGATAGCTTAACCCTCTTAGTACGGCAGGCGTATCTGATGCCGTTAATTTATCCGTTAACAGGTAGCTTTGTACTTGGGACTGAAGATCCTTTTGATTAAAGTAACCTAGGGCCGATAACAGTTTAACGCGAACACTTGGGGTGGCTGTTTGTTCTATTGTTGATTTAAATTGATTAAGTAGTGCCTGATCGCCAAAGTAAGCCGCAATTTCAAGGTAGGTTTTCGCTAAGTATGGGTCTACTTTACTGGGATCTTTTAAGAACTGAACTGTTTGCTTTTGTGCTTCAGCGATGATGTTAGTATCTTGCACTTCAAAAGCAGCCAGTCTGAACACCATTGCTCTTAATTCAGAAACAGTGTCAGACTCGCCAGCTTGTTTTTCAAAGCCATATCGCTCGATAGCATCGGACACTTTTTGAGAAATTAAAGACTGCCACTGAGATTGGTTTTTATTTGTCTCGAAGGTGCGCATATTACTTACAATTCCCTCTAACGCATTGGCGGCAACCTTCGGGTGAGCATCATTGGTGAATGTGTTAAGAGAAGCGAGTAGGGTGTAGGCATTAATTTTACCTGCATCCATAAGTTGCTTGGCAGTTTCGATTAAAGAAAGTTTTTCGCGAGTGTTTAATGCTTTGTCAGCTTGTGTCAACACTGCTTGATATTGTGCTTCTGGCATGGACCACAAATAGTAGCCAATGGCATTGTCATTAGGGTACACCCAGGTCGGTGTAAAATCGAGTGTAACTGATTGAGTTTGCTCAGTGAGTAGGACTCTTTTAGTGGCTACATTTCCTTTGTTATCACCATATTTGATAGAGACAGGCACTTTCCAAAGCTGCGCTTTGGCTTGTTGACCTTTAGGCAAAAATCGAGTTTGAGTGAGTGTGAGCGTTTTGCCTGACTGAGTAAAATCGATTAGAGGAAACGATGATTGAGAGACAAAAGAGTCTAAAACACCTGGGACATCCTTTTTAGAGACCGCTTCAAGCTCAGACCATAAATCTTTTGCTTCTGCATTTTTATAGGCATATTTTTTTATGTAATTACGCATGCCTTGTTGAAATACTTCATGGCCTATCCACTCTTCAACCATAGTAAGTACCGCACTACCTTTAGAGTAAGCAAGGCCCAGTCCATCCATAATATCGTCTGAGCTGTTGATGGGCTTACGAATAGGCTTTGTGGTGATCATGGCATCTCGTACCATGGCATTATGCTGCGGCAGCAATAAATCACGCTCTAGCTCGGGGTATAACTTGGTGACCACCTTGCCACCGATCCAAGTTGCGAATGCTTCGTTCAGCCACATATCATTCCACCATTTCAAGGTCACTAGGTTACCGTACCATTGGTGTGCAAGTTCATGTGCAATAACGTATAAATGTGTATTGAAATCTCTGCGGGGCTGAATAATGGGATCAACAAGGAGAATTTCTTCGCGGTAGGTGATCAACCCTGCGTTTTCCATCGCACCATAAGGAAATTCAGGTAAAGCGACCTGATCTAGCTTTTTGTATGCATACGGAATGTCAAAGTACTGCTCTAGCGCGTTAAGGATTTTGGGCGTTTCTTTAACCGCAGAGTGTGCAATATCAATTTTACCATGTGGCGTCACAATATTGCCCGGCACCGACATTTTTTCAACGGGGACGTGTTCAAAAGGCCCGACAGCCAGCGCGACTAAATAAGATGACAGAGGGGGCGTTTTATCAAAGTAGTGCGTTGTTTTTCCATCGTTTGAATCGGTTTTAATGACGGGCGTATTGGCATACACTTTTTGTGAAGATGGTGCGGTAATGGTGAGTTGAAAAGGGATCTTAAATTCTGGCTCATCAAATACGGGAAAGGCACGCCGTGCGTCACTCATTTGGAATTGTGTAAAGAGGTATGGCACACCTCTATCTATCGACTTATAAAGGCCAACACTTTGACGATTATAAGGCGCATCGAATGCAATTTTTAGGGTGTATTTCCCTTTTGGGATAATTGTGTCACAAGCAAGTTTCACTTTACCTGTCTTCAACATTGTATCTTTTAGATCGCATGGCTTATCGCCGAGTAGTTTGGCAAATTCAATGGCGTAATCAAGTCCATTCAATTCAATAAATTGCGTGTCTTTTAAAACTTGAATGTCAATGGTGGTTTGCCCTGAAAAACGCTCTTTTGCAGGGTCTACATCTAAACTAACATGTTGCTGTATTGGTTTTGCAACCTTGGCCAATCGATAGTCTTCGCTCATATTAGCTGAAGCAGTAAGAGAAAGAAAAATGGCAGTTGATAAGAGAGTGCGTTTAAACATTAATTGTCCTTTTTTGTTGTTATTACTAATTGTTTACACAAGCTGTAACAAGTTAAAAGTTAATTATTCTTTTAAGGTTTAAAGGAGAATCTCATATTAAGTGTTTAACTTTTATAATGTTCTGTTTTTGCAGTAATTTATTTGTATCTTAGCGTTGTGTTCAAGTTTTGGGTGAGACATAGAATATATGTAACAGAATCTTTCAAAGTGTTTACCCTAGAGACTTTATTTATAGGCGCTAATGTAAAGCAATTGATTTAAGCTTGTAGAAAGCCTCAAAAGTGTGCCTGTCCATTTATTTTCGATGTTTAGCGAAGCAACAGGTTGGGGAGTTTTGCGCACGCCATAGCGTAATAGCTATTAATACTTGTGGCTTCTTTGTTAGACTTTTTGTGGGTAACTAGGCGATAAAAGGTATGTTATGTTTATGTATGCAAGTCTTATTTTTTTAGCGACTTAACAAACTAAATTATGGCTCTGGCTTTTTCCTCATCATTATATTAGGCGAGGTTAACACCATAGGGGAGTTATTATCTTGTATTTAAACGCTGATACGTTTGATTTATAAATGATATGGATATATGAATTATGAGAATTTTATTTACTTTAGTCCTAGTAGTGGGATTTCTGACCGGATGTAAAACTACAAACAATAGCAGTCAAGTTGATACCCTTGAAGGTGAGTGGCAACTAGAATTAGAAACACTTGTTATAGGTGACCAGAAATACACTACCTTTGATGGTAAAAGCCGTGAAATGATAAAAATATTTACGGATAGCCATTTTGCGTTTTCAAGTATCGGTACTAATCGACCTCGATTTAATTCATATCAATTAACCAAAGAACAAAAAGTGGTCGCGTTTGATAATTTTGGCGGATCTTTGGGTCGCTATAGCTACAAGAATAATATACTGATTGAGCATATTGAATATTCAAGCTTTCCAAATTACGAGGGGGTATCCATTCCTTTTAAAGTTTCAATAACTGGAGACACTATGATCCAAGAAGGCGCCTACCCGCTGGTTAAGCTGGGTTTAGGGGAGCAAGATGGATATTTACGTGCAACTTTTAAACGTATTAAATAAGTACTAAAAACAGTGTGGAAATATACCAAAATGAGTGGGTGGCTGATTAGCAGTGTATCACTAAAATAGCTAATATGTATTAATGTTATGATTTATCTTAGGTGAAATTCGCAATCTCATTAAATAAAGTGTTTGTCTGTGATTTTTAATATTTTACATTTTTAACAGGTTACGACTGTTAATCTTAGTTTTGATTATGGTGAGAGTGAACTTTTATCGTATGAACAAACCAGTTAACGATAGTGATGTAGTTGCTATTGATGCTAGAGTTTTTGGTGGGGACTATAATAGATCAAGTGATTGTGTATTAACTCACGGCTACAAGGGGAGAGTTTAAATAATAAGTGATGCTTATGGTGTTTCACTAATATACTATGCCCCATCTACTATAGGTTTTTATATATATTGATGGTAAATCAATAAATACATCTCAAAACCATGGCGGAAGAAAACAGAGCTTTGTTATTCTGGTAGTGAAGTTGTTACAGTGAGGTACACTGCCCCATATAAGGAGCTTGAAAAGTATATAGTTTTGTAAACAAGGTGAATTTACAAAGTTAATGAGCGTTGAGTTTAAATCTGATAGATATTTTGAAAAATTGTACTCGAGTAAGCTGAGGGTCAGTCGTGTTGTACTTCGATTGGAAAGGTATATGGCTTTGGCGCTTAGCGCTGCTCTCAATAATCAGCTTAGCGTAGAAAGTTCCAGTTTGGCTTCAGATTTAGAATGGTTTTTTTCTTGGAAGTTAAAGGCTTGCTATGCTCCTGAGTACTACTGGTGTGATGGCGTTGAAGATATTGAATTAAAGCAAGTTGGAAAATATGAATTTCAAATTACGGCAATGGTATGGATTGGTCCTGAGTCGAACGTTAATGATATTAACAAAGCAAATGTAATTGGAAATGTTGTTTTAAAGCCTACAGGCAAAGCTTTCAAAAGCTATCAATTTATAATTAGCTACAGAAATGACAAGTTGGCGCTAGTAAAGTCTTAGCAATGATCTAGTAAAAACAGTTAAGGTGTTTTGGACACATTCTTTTATTGCTAATTTTAATCAAGCCACCTTTTGTCAGTTATTAGCGCTCTGGTGGCCATTATGAATTTAAGCTCTATCATTGAAACACATGAAGGTTACAATATTGGAGTGGAATATATCTATGCTCAGATTTAAATGAGGGTTATATGTTTTTGTATCAACGCGCCTGCTTTATGGTGAATTACTCTTAACTAAAGCCTGTGTAAAAGGATTTCACAATTACTGCTCGTTTTGCTCTGATCCTAGCGCACTAAATACTAGGATAGAGAGTGGTTCGAAGGTGTGTTTGAAGCTTGGTGATTGCACAAAATTTGGCATATAATTTATGTCTTTAAAGTCGGTGTGTAAATAAGCTATGAATCAGTAACTCAAACGGGACTGACCAAAGCGCCGCTTCTATCTTTAGTCTTAGACACTCAATTGAGTAAAAATGTTAAAAACAGGAACTTACATTATATTTTATGTTCTTTTTGCTGACTTTGCAGGAGGTATGTTTTTACCAAGTCGAAGTAGTGAAACGATTTTAATGGATAGTACTTCTTTTGGGTTTTTGTTTGTACAGGTGGTTATTTTCTGCTCTGCGCTTTTTACTTTATATAATGTTCAAGATGAGGAAACAGGTTGGGATAATAAAATCTGTTACTCTGAAAGCTTTAAATCAAAACTCTTAATTAAGTATGTTGCAATTTGGCTTGGGATAGCTCTTTCTGTTGATATTCTTTTTGTTATTTTTATTGGTCTAGAATCATGGGTAGACATAAACCCATTCGATAGTTGGATAATATTTTGTTTTACATATCTAGTATATAAATTTTCTAGTTCACTCGAGGTATGTTTTAATTACCGTAGTGAAACTATGAAATGTAATAGGCTTGGCTTGATAACTGCGTCAATTATGGAATTTGAATCGATAGTTTTATCTGATAATGAATTAGTTATTACTTCAGGTGATCAAGGCAAATACTTTTTCCAGTTAGATAGGTTTACAAATACAAAGCGGGAGCAGCTAGTTAGCAGCGCTTTCAGGATGGTAAACAAGGAACCAAACGGTGAAAACGTCAATTAAGCTCATAGCCACGCATGAATCTATCTTGTTTAATTTACTTGCCAATTGGGGACTAAAGGTAACATGAATATCGAGTTACTCAGAATATCAAGTGAACAATTAGAGTGCGTAACTTCTGGTTACCCAAGGTGATTGGCAAGTATCTGATGCGCATATTGAATTAAAACTGCGCTTCGAGAATCATCAAATTGATATTGCGTTTTCGAATTCTATTTACCCTTACCTAAGGCAAATAAAAACCAAGCTATTAGTTCATTTATGCCGCCGACATTGGTGATTGAATAATTCAGTTGGGATGCTCTTAAGAAGCGTATTTAAAAATTACTGGTACATTCAAGCGGCATTCAGTCCTTGGCGAAGTGGCCACAAAGTTCAGTGGCTAGATTAGGCAAAGTGGTTTAAGTTGATTTCCTCTTTAGGTATTTTTGGCCAACGATGGGTAGGAGCAAGCGTTTATTTGGCGTGAGTTCATTCTTTACTGTACGATTTTTGCTGTGTACTCATAAAATTATAATGCGTGTTGAAGTTGGGTTAGTTTTGTATACCTCATTTGGAGCTTAGGCGATTCAAATATGTTAGTGTTATAGCTGTTTGAACGTTACTTTTAGTTAGTGGCATAATACTAAAGAGGAGCACAAAGACACAGAGCGTACTCTTCCTTCTCTAAGTTTAGTCTGCTACTTTACACTAGACATTAAAGTGTGAGTTTCACAGAGGGAATATCGTGGAAATTTGGAAGTTATTATTGTTTATACCTGCCTGCTTTGCGCTTAATATGACTCCCGGCCCAAATAACCTGTTGTCTTTAAATAATGCTCGGTGTTTTGGCTTTAAGACTGCTTTTCTTGCTGGTCTTGGCAGAATAGCCGCATTTTCACTCATGATTGCTTTAGCTGCCTCAGGTTTAGCCTTTGTCCTATATGCATCTGAGACCTTATTTCTAATCGTAAAAACTCTGGGGGCGGCCTATTTATTGTGGATTGCATTAAATCTTTGGCGTTCGCAGGCGAGCCCCGTTGCTGAACTAGAAAATTCCCATAACCAACTCGGTTTAGTGAAACAAGAGTTTTTGCTCGCAGCAGGGAATCCAAAGGCAATAATAATCTTTACTGCATTTTTACCACAGTTTGTGAATGTTTCGGCTAGTACAAATGAACAGTTTTTTGTATTAGGGGCTACGTTCCTAATATTAGAGTTGTTTGCAATATCGCTATATGCTGTACTCGGAATATATTTAAGACAGTGGTTCACACAACCAAAAGTGGCAAAGTACTTCAATCGGGGCTGTGCAACGTTTTTAGCTATGTTTGGAACTAGCCTGCTACTGAGTCGTCAATAATCATATTAATATGGCGCTTATATGCGTATTTAAAACGATTCATTTTATTTATGTACGAAAAAATAGCTGTAGTTATATGAGATATTTTAGAAAAATGATTGAACAATACGTACCTCTCGAAGGTGACGATTGGACTAATGCTTGTGCAATATTTGACGTTAAGGATGTCAAAAAAGGCACTATAGTGCATTATGCCGGTGATATCTTTAGTGAGATATGGTTGATTAAAAGTGGCTTGGCTCGGTCATTTTTAACGGATTTAAATGGTAAAGAACATACTTGGCAACTTTACTTTCGTGGAAAAAGTAAACATGGTTTAAATCACTTTATGGACGATAGTGTTAGCTTTTATGAAAAAAAAGGCTCAATGCTTAATTTTGAAATTCTAGAGGACTCTACTTTCTATGTAGCACCTTTGAAGGCGCTTGATAAGCTTATATCACAAGAAAAAAAATGGGAGACGTTAGCGAGAATATGGATACACAACACCTATTATTCTGCAACATACAAACGTGTTCTTTCTTTGATGTCAGAGACTGCAGAGCAAAGGTATCACCGTTTGCTTGATGAATACCCTCTAATATTTGATCAAGTAAAGTCCTACCATATAGCCTCTTATCTTGGTGTTGCTCCTCAGACATTAAGTAAATTGAAAAATAAACCTTGATGAACAAGTGTGTATATATTCATGCTTTTATTGAGTTTTATAGCTTGTAAAAATGAATTTCAGCTAAAAAGTTTTAAAACCAATGAATCCAGACTTGAGCAGTATTTTTGAATCACTTAAAAGAGGAGCTTATATTCTCTTAGCTGCAAAACTACCGCGGGGCTTGGTTAGCTATGAAAGCTTTTTCATACAAAGATGTTATTGAAGTAGGTGAGGGAATTTATGCTTATGGTAAAGTTATCTCAAACGGTGTGTGCGAGGTGCTCAATGTATACAACATCTATTTGGTGCGCGGGGCTTTATAAACAATTAGAGTGAAAACAGAAAGTAAATAATATAAACACAAAAATAAGAGTCTTTTAATTTGTGCCTTGTAATGTTTATAGTGAATTACAAAGGTATTGATAACCCTTCGGAGTGTAGTATATGGGAACAGTTTGGATATTTAATCAAAATAATACAGGTTTTTCTGGCGGTGTCTTTAGTGAGCTTGGCTTAGCTGAGCAATGGATTAAAGAAAACGTATTGACTGGAGTGTTGACAGAGTATCCACTGAATCAAGGTGTATTTGATTGGGCCGTTGAAAATGACATGCATAGCATTAAGCCAGAAAAATTAGCTGAGAAAAGTCAGCAACCTGATTTTATAGGCGGGTTTACGACGGCCAATCAAGAGCATTATCATTATGAAAATGGTGCTCGTGCATAGGCCATGTTGTTTAAAAAGGCTATATAATTAAGTGGGTTATTAGTTATAATTATTTTATCTTTGGTCCTTTTAGTGTGATAGGGCTTTGCATGAGTGATGCAAAATTCAAAGTACGGCGATTTATCTCTGAGTATTCGCAAAAGGCAGAAGTGTTAATCGCTGAATATGAATTGTCTGAGCTTGACCTCTTCAAGCTCAAAGCTGAATTTGATGAAACTAACCCTGAGCAAGCAATGTTTGATTGCTATGAAATTCGTAAATCTAATGTCAGTTTCATAAATAAGTATACACATGAGCCAATTGCTTGGGATTTCAGCAAGAATGCTTATTTCATTGAAGCCAACTATTTATCTGATTAGATAAATAGTTGAAGAGTAATATTTTATTGTTGTTTTAATCGCTATGGATTTACTGTGAGTGGGAATAGATAACTGGGGATGCGTTAGATCTTGAGCTTGAATCTAGGGCTATTAAAGGTGCTAAAGCATGGGCGCAATCAAAAGACTTTGACCTCGATAATTCAATAACCAGTCATTTCAAATATCATTTTCACAGCTATAACCTGTGTTTCAAACATGAGTTCAAAGCAACACCATACATAGAAGTTTATCTAAATATCCTTCTTGATGAAGAAGAGATTGGTTATTATTGTTTCGTCACTGATCTAAATGGTGAGGTTTTGATTTTAGCCTTCCATCTTTATGTATTTCCTATCACTAGAGATAAGGTATTTAATTAAAATGATTTCTTTAAGCACCGCACTTGCTAGAGTTAACCGAGCAAAAATCAAAGAGCTAGCTAAGCCATGTTATTTGCATGCTGATTCTGTAGAGAAAAACATCGGATATTTCAAAAATAGACAACTAGCACAACCGCTATTCGGCATTTATGCATCATCTGCGCTTTGGACTGTAGTATCGGTAAATTGGTTGTATTCTTGCGTTGGTGGTGAAATTACAAAGCTTCAAATAGACCAAGAAACCCAAATCTTGTTTCAGTACTTTACACAAAATGATTTTAATGAATATGGTTATCTTGAAGGAAGTCGAGTAATTTGGATGCACAGTAACAGCGTATGCTCTCAAATTTTAAATGTTCTATTACTGTTGGAAAAAGTACCAAATGGCACGTTGCTAAAACACTAAATTAAAATTGGTACGCACTTCCATTCAGTTACTCAGGCTTATGCTCGCGTGCATATATCGCAAGGTTTACATCAATGGGAGATTATTTATTCTTCCCTTGTCAGCTCACAATTTGGAATAAAACGGTTTTACGTGCATGCACTTCAATGCGAAGTTATTGATGAGTGGCAGATAATGCTATGTAGCTTAAAAGTACTTGATTATATAGTTTAGCCACTCTAAAAAAGCGGGTTGATTTTTGACTATTCGAGAGGGAAACCGAACCGCTGTTTTTGTTATTATTTATATTTTTCCCACTATATTCAATCCACTATGCTATAGCCTTTGAAATAATACCGAAAAACGTTCTTCAGAAACGCTCCAATAGCCTAAATCGCTAATCACCAGCAATTTATAGTTATTACCCCTACCGTTAAAAAGTGCAGGGTCCAGCTCATAGTGACCGGTATTCGCAATATGAGTCGAGAATAGGTACCAGCGTTTATTGTAAACGGTATCAATGTTTACATCGGTTTTGTTGCCCAACCCTTTGGGGTTGTCATGTAGGACATAAAATTGCAGGTATTTGCCTTGCAGTTTATTAGGATCCCAAGTTATTTCACTGGTTTTGCCCATTGTGTATATATCAAAAGCTTTGGGGAAGGTAATAGCATCAACCAATAAGTCGGGGTTAAAAAAGTGCTCCAGCCCGTTGTCCTTAGCTATGCCAGAAGCAATCGAGAACAGTCCGTCTGATAAACTCCAAAAACCGAGCTCAGAGGCCAATAGTACTTTAAATTTGTTTGTGCCATTAGCCATAAAATCATAGGGGTCAATCGTGAATTTACCATTATTGACAATATTACTGGCGGCATGTTTCCAACGGGTAGTTTTAATTTCTGAGAACTGCTTATAGCTATTGTCTGGTTGGTGGGTGCCATGATTTATAAACAGGCTAAGCGTATTACCTGGTAGTTTCGATGCATCCCAGGCAATGTCATAGCTAGTGCCAATAGTCATGACGGTATCCCTTTTGGGAAAGTGAATGGTTTGTATATACTGGTTCGGTGTTATCTGGATATTCGCATCTGGTAGCGTGAATATATTTTTACTATTTTCGTAGTTTTTGGCGGTGGCAACCAAGTTAACTTTCTTTTGCTCAATAAGCTTGTTTGGTGCAATGCGATTGATGGCCAACAAGTTTTGGGAAATTAGGGGGTTATGACTAGCATTTTTAAGTAAATAGTCAGTTATGTCAGGTGTCAATGCCTCAGTTGCGTGATGTTTAATTAGCAAAGTTAGCCAATTAGCCATTTGCGAAATTGACATTAGCTTAAGAGACTCAATTGGTAAATTTAAGCTTTGTGGCGCCATGGTTGTGCTGCTGTTATTAAGCGCTAACCAAACATCAAAATAGCGTTGGCTGTGTACTGGGTTATTTTCAAGCCAAATATTGGCATCTTTTTGCAGAGAATTGGTTTCTCCTAGCTTTGCTCTGAGTAGTACTAGGTCGTAGAGCACTGTGCTGCAGTTTGGCCCAAGCAAATTACAAGCAGAATACGCACGAGATAAAAACGCTCGTGCCACATAAAGGTCATTTGTAGCATAGTAATAGCGGTATTGATCTAATAAAGCTTGATAGTGCAGATTCTTATGTAGCGGTGCGAGTTGTTCTAATATATAGATTGCCTGATTCATAGAACGCTCTTGGTTGGAAAAATCGTTTAACTTTGAATAGCTTTTTGCTGCAAGCAAATGTAGGGCCGCAAGCTCACCATGCAAGGGGTGGTAGGTTTTTTCTGCTTGTGTGATTAACACATTTAATGCTTGTATTAGGGGGGGATTATCGCGATTTGCTTTTATATCGATTGCAAATAAATTTAACCACAACTGATGCCGGACTGATTGAACTTTATCTGTAATAACGTCTAGTAACTTTTTGATTTTTGATGGGGTTAGCCATTTCTTTTCTATAGCACGCTTTAAAATAATTAATCTTAATTCATTAAATGGCTCGGCCACTAAAAAGTCGATGAGTTTTACTTGTTGCAATTTGTTAGGCGTGTCTATTATTAACCAATTCAACTGCTCCTTTTGCGACCCCTCAGGCAACTCGTTGATTTGTTGTAACAAGTCATTAAGTCTTTTTAGTTGGTAAAGACTGAGCGCGTTAAGTTCATTAGTAGCTTGATTGTATATTTTACCGGATAAGACGTTTAATACCCGCTCGTAATATCCATGTACGTATAGACTGCGTGCAAGGGTGTATTTGACTTGTACTTTGCTCTTGTCATTTAACTTGTTTGCATCGACTTGTCTGCTGCCATATGCCAATAAATCCGCAGCAGTAAAGTGCTCGCCTTGCGGCACATCTGGCGTAAAAGACGCCAATAAATTCTGATAAAACTTAAGCAGTGCCTGTTGCTCTTCTGCGTGAGTTAACTTAGTCTGCTGGCTAACAAACAGAAGTACGCTGATGGTTGTCAGCAGGGTGATAGCCAGCACAGAGAGTGTGACGGTAACGGGGGCGCGTTGGTACTTTTTATGAAGTAAATAGATCAAATCGCTTTTATACCAAAGGATAGCTTTATGAGCTCGGTAGTTTTTAATATCGGCGGCAAGGTCCGCAGCGGATATAAAACGTTCATTGCGCTCAACTGCGGTTGCTTTGTTTATAATTGCTAGCAACTCTTTGTTTGGCGCATCAATTAGTTTTAATAATAATTTACCAAGGCTGTACACATCGCTCTGAGTAGTCAGTGTTTTGCCTGCTAGCTGTTCTGGGCTAGCATACTCTTTGCTTAAGCCATTAATATAAGCTGAGTAGGTTGCATTGTGTTGCTCGCTAAGGGTGTGGGCAACGCCAAAGTCCAACAATTTAGGTTCACCCAGTTTATCAACAAGAATATTTTCTGGCTTTAAATCACCGTGAATGATCCTGTTTTGATGAGAGTAATTGACAGCGTCGCAAACTTTAATAAATAGGGTAAGCACCTCTTTTGAGGGGCGGCCAGCACAAAACGTCTGCAGTGACTCACCTTCAATATATTCCATAATTAAGTAGATAAGATCTGACTGAGTAGTACCTACATCGTAAATTTTCGCGATATGAGGGTGGTTTAACCTAGCTAAATGTTGTGCTTCTTTAAAGGCAAGTTCTTTTGAGGTGAGTAAAGAAACCGAAGGGGCAATAATTTTTATAGCTACTTGTTGTTCCAACTGCCCATCACAGCGCTCTGCCAGATAAACCACGCCCATACCACCTGAGCCTAATAGGCTGGTTAGCCTAAAGTGCTGAATTCGCTCTCCAGTGAGTGAAAGAAGGCCTTTATCACCATCAAGAAGATTTATCTGTTCGGCAATAATGCTGCCAAATAACGTTTGTCTGGCATTTTCCTCATGCGCTGAGATCAGTTTTGTGACTTCATTTGTAAGTTCAAAAGATATATTAGGGATGCCCTTTAGCCCAGAAGTTAAGTTATCAGGTGAATGAACAAGTAAATAATCAAATACACTAAGTGCATCATCGAAAGTCATTTAATGTCCTTTGTTATTCTAAGTATTTACCCTAATGAAGGCTTTTGCAGCTTTTAGTTCTCTATAAACTGTAGCGGTTGAAATGTTTAATTGGTGTGCCAATTGCTCTGGTCTAAGACCTAAAAAGTAATGTTGGGAAAAAATATCAGCTTTCGTTGGGTGTTGTTTTGCAAGCTGCGAAAGTGCATTGTCTAGCGCAAGATATTGATCTGGTGATGCATCAGTGGCCTCTTCAGGACTATAAGAGGGCGGAGTTCTCTTTTGGGCGTTTAACTTGCGAATTTCATCTTGTAGCATATTGCGTACAAATAGGCTTAAGTAGCGATTAAGCTGTGCTTTGTGATCAATACCATAGCTTGGAGGGAGTAACTCCATTAAAGATTGGTGCAAAAGACAGGTTGTATTAGGTAAATTATTGAGGATAAAGGTAGCGTCAATTTGTTCCTTGTGTACTTTAAGGTGCGAGCTGCAGACTTTTTTTAAATGGTAATAAACCAGCGCTTTTAGCTTTTTTTCACTTTTTTTACAGCCACTTTGCCAATGTGTTATTAGATCAGTGATATCCATGCACACTCCCTGTTTTGTTGCTGATGTGTTTTTGTGGTGGTCATTTGTCACAAATGTAACTAATTTTTAACTTTGTGAGAAGTGTAAACCGGCTTTTTTCGGGGAAATACGGAAGTCAAGGCTGTATAGGTGCATCCTAGGTAATGGCCTTCAAACTGCAAAGTCTCTTCACGGGCTGGCGTTTGAAATGTCTACTTTTATTACTTTCAGTGCTAATGTTTCCCCCTCCAAATTGTGATAAAAATACTAAAATAACGAAGGAAAAATAACCTTGAGTATCCAATTTGAGAGTTAGAGCATGCACGATTTTAGGTTACAAGCTCTGTGAGCAATTTAATAAGAAGGTATGTGATGGTCCATGTAAGGCATTGATTGGTTTTGCTGTTAGTTCTTGCATTGAAAATATAAATTATAGCTGTTAACTTATTAAAAATATTAAACAAAGCTAGCTTGATATAGTGTGTATCTCAATTATGAATAAGTGAGATATCCGCGAGTTCTTGCTAATGTGATGTTATTTTCCAAGGAGGAATAAATGAGTATCAAAGCTATTTCAATTAATCTATTTACAGGTTTGGAGTATTTAAGGTTCCCCTGTGAAATAAAATTGAAGCGCAAATAGTCCTGCCGTTTACTTAA
>NZ_JAKFZS010000054.1 GCF_021654285.1 Pseudoalteromonas luteoviolacea
ATCTATTGTTGCCTTTGTGACTGCATCAGCCGATTTTGATGGCACTTTTTTAGCAGCCAAATAGGACAGGCACAAATATATTGCTGTAATCTTCTTAATTTTATAAAAGTGTCTGTTCAACTGACTCTTTTCAAATATCGCAGCTATGCGGCAAGTGATGTTGTTTAATGATTCCTAATTTGGTGACATCTGTTTAACTTATTGATATGGTTGATAGTATTATAAGGCGCATCTGGAAAGCTGCTGTTATACGGCAGACATTACGCTGTTGTTATGAAACATTTTTTGTAGATAAAAATGTCAGGGCTTTTACCAAATTGCCTGCTTTGGAGTTAAAAAATGGAATTGTTTGAGCAGTATCAAATCAGCATTTTAGTTATTGGCTTAACAGGCTTAATGTTTTTAGTTCAACTACTTGTTGCCGATGTTGTCAGTATTAAAAAAGGTCAAATCCCTGGCACGATTGTAGAGCAAAGCCACGACAATTTTTTATTTCGCTCTAGTCGTGCTATCGCTAACAGCAATGAGACAGTGGGTATTTTTATACTTTTTCTAATGTTCGCATTTTTGTCTTCATCCAACTCTAGTTGGGTAAATATATCTGCTATGGTTTATTTTGTTGGCCGATTAGGTCATATGGTGTTCTATTATGCTAACTTAAAAGTTTTACGAAGCGTGGCGTTTGGAGTTGCTTTAATTGGCCTAGTTAGCATATTTCTCTCTGGTTTAGTGCGCTGGTTTTAGGGGGTTCCCAAATAAACGCATTAATGCTCACTGGCTTTCTCAGGGGACAAATAATGCTTGCCGTTTGTCGCCTCGTCAAAGTTATAGACAAGCATTATTTGCCCGTTATGCTGGCTACATGGCCCCCCCCCCCGACTGTCAACGAATTCACCTTTGATAATTAGATATGAGACTGCAACTATACATTCGGTTTATTGAGCGAAGCCAAATAGGAAAGGCACAAATATATTGCATTTAAGAACATAGAATTTCCGCGTATCAACTTTGAGTAAATTACTGTGTTAAATGAATTTTTCATTTTTACATAAGTTTTACCCGTTAAAAGGATAAACAAAAAATGTTTTGGAAAAAGAAAAGTAAGTACATGTTTCCCCATGATTACAGCTATTTTACTGAAGGGCTATTCTCAGTATGTGATCTGGAACACGCAATTAACTTCATAGAAGTATGTAACCAAAATGGACTTCAACATTGTATTAAGCGGCAAGCAAAAATGTTAGAGCTTTTAGCAAATGAAAATGGAGACTTATTTTTTTTAGGATATTGTAATGAGTTAAAGCAAGAACGAGTTTTTGAGTTATTGGTGAGCGAATATGAGATTGATGGACGCCTACAGGTAATTAATGATTGGTTTTTTAAAGTAACAGGAAGAACTAAGTATTCATTTACACAAGAGTGCCATAGAAGGTCAGCTAGACTTCAATGGAAAGGAAAATGCTTACCTACAACTTTAATAGATGTTTGCGTGGTAACAGAGAAAGGCTATCTTAAAGAAGTTTGTGTGATGAGAGAGTTTGACGAGCTTGTTATTTATTCAGATTTTAGTAATCGATTTTATATTGAATTTTTGGATATGATAAATAAAGAGAAAGTGAGAACTTATCCGATGGCACTAAAATTTACTACTGAAAAAAGTACTTATAACTTTGAGGAATGGTGTAAAAGTATAATTAGTATTGATATTTGGAAGTCTATTCCACCAGAATGAAAGTTTTATAGAAGCCAAATATATTGCTGTAATTCTTTTTATCTTATAAAAGTGTCTGTTCAACTGACTCTTTTTAAATATCACAGCTATGCAGCAAGTGATGTTCTTTAATGATTCCTAATTTGGTGACATTATCTTAACTCGTTGTTATGGTTACGGTGAGTAAAGAGCGTATCTGAAAAGTTGTTGTTATACGGCATTTTTCGTAGATAAAATGGGACAGGCACATTAATTTCGGTCCAAACAGAGCTTAAATTTAACTGACACAGCTTTAAAGAAGAGCTCGTATCAGTTGGCGCGGTTCCATCTCGAGTCAAATTTTAGCAAACTATTGCTCACCGCTTAAGACTGCGTTTAGTTTTACAAGAGTAAGGAGTTATGTTTATTTTTAGGCTTTTAGGCTCCATTTGTGCTATCGCTTTATTATATGTCCTGATGGTGTTTATCGGGTTGCGGTTCTTTCTTGATGAATTAGTTTTTGTGACTTCACCGGACGATTTAACCAATGAAAGTTTTAGTTTCAAAGTGAGTGAGGGTAAATCCGAAGCTTTAGTTCGGGTTTACCAAACAAAAAATGCTGGCCATTGCGTAATCTTCTTCCTCGGGCGCAGTGGAGGCATTCAGAGATATGAAAAAGAAATATTTGGGTATTTGCTTGAATCAGGTACTAATATTTATGCCATCTCATTTCCCGGTTATGACGGTGCCGCTGGACGGAGTACTTTTTCGAACGTTAAAGAGCTAGGGAATAGCGCATTGGTACACATAAATAAAGCCGGTTCATGTCGTCTGCAAGAATCTGTATTTCTAGGTCGCTCGTTGGGTGGAGCGATTGCAGTAGAGCTTGCTGTTAAAAACCCACCTGCGGGTATATTAGTGGATTCAGTTGCTCCTTCGCTTGCCATCGCGTTTCGCGCAAAGTTTAAAAAGAGCTGGTTCACAACACCAGCTGCGTATTTACCATTAGAGGTTTTCATGGCGGCTAACCCAAGCTTCGACCAAGCTATTTCCAAGTTTAGTTCGAGAGTTGTTGTCCTGCAGGGCTCCCATGATTTAGTGGCGTCATATGAGGAAATAAAAGGAGCCATTGGCACGTCCCAAAATGTCAGTGTCAAGGAAGTTAAAGGTGCTACCCATTCCAATACGCATATTGTTGGTCGGAACCTATATCTGAAGGAACTTGATAGCCTTTTTAAAAGAGTGCAGCTTCAAGGTCCAGAGCTTAAAACCAAATAGGACAGGTACAAATGTATTGCTCTAATCTTTCCTATCTTATAAAAGTGTCTCTTTAACTTACTCTTTTTAAATATCACAACTATGCGGCAAGTGATGTTCATTAATGATTCCCAATTTGATGACATATTTTTAACTTGTTGATATAGTTGAGAGTAGTAAAGAGCGTATTTGAAAAGCTGTTGTTATGCGATATTTGTCGTAGATAAAAATGTAAGGTAACTCATGGAAGAATTAACATTGAGCGAAATCCAATTTTTAGTTGCTTGTTTAGCGTCTGAAGAGTCCAATGTGAATGAACTTAAAACCGAATTTGATGCTAGGGGGGTCAAAGAAAAGAGAGTTCAAGACGTATTAAAGGGGCTTATTTTAGACGGGACTATAGGTATAACAAAATATCATAATGAGGAATTTCACGATAATAGTAAAAGTGAATCACTTGATTTCGTTGAAAACTGGAATAACTTTGTGCTTGCTCCACTTCAAATATACCTCACAGACGAAGGGTATAAACGATGGGAAACTGATGACTGGGGAATTACTGCTAAAAGAGCAAGGAGTTTGATGTTTTCTAATCTTGGAAACTCAATTCGCGTTTAAAATAAGCCGTTATCTAACAAGTTACTCAAAAGGATACAAAACGCTTGTCTTGCTCTCCTTCGTCGCTAATTTTAACCAAGCATTTATGCGCCTCTTAGCAAGGCGTTAAACAACTACGGATAGCCAGAGTATGACAAATCCTTTTATTCCCGAATCATTCAAGCCTCCGACGTTTTTTGATAGTGAAAATTTTCATTTCAGAGTTCTTGAAGAAGAAGTTGCTGAATTAGCCTGTGTAGTGCGTCAGACATCACGCTGTTGTAATACGATATTTGTCGTAGATAAAAATGTTTTAAAGCAAGGAGAGTTTAGTGTTTGTTGTAATGTTTGAGTTCGTTGTGCAAGAAGGGTTTGAAGAACAATTTATTAAAGCTTGGCCATCAGTTACTCAAGGAATATATTTATTTAAAGGTAGCTTAGGCTCAAGGTTGCATAAAAATGTTAATGGTGAATATATTGCTTACGCTCAATGGCCAGATAAACAGACTTGGGAAGCGTCCTCTGAAATAGAAATGTCACCTGACTATGAAATGCACCGTGACTCTATGCAAGAATCATTAAATCTAGAATCTACAAGAGTTTTATATCAAATGGAAGTTGAAATTGATTACCTTCAACGGCGCAAGTTTGCTTTGTAACAAGCCATTGAACGGGGAAAAAGAACCGTTGTTTTTTTCCTGCGTAGCTGATTTTTACCAACTATAAAACCAAATGGGTCAGGCGCAAATATATTGCCTTAGCTTTAGCCTTAGTACACTTAGAAGGATCCTTTGATGTCTATGACAATGTACGTATTTTTATCAATTAGTGACGTTCCAAATACGAATTCTTTGAATGAATTATCAAAACAGTTAAATTCATCCGTTCACTACATGGAAAACGTTGATCTAAAAGAACATACAGGTTTTCTACCTATTCAATTAAGTGGTAACAACTCTGGAGTGGAAATATATATGCTTCCGTTATCAGAATTTTTAGATTACTTTCCGAGTTTTGATTCATCTACTTTTGAAAAGCCAGTGGTTATCACTTTCAGGTGGGGCGGTGATATGAATGAAATGTTAGTTGCTCTTAAATCTGCATACCTACTTGGATACGAAAAGCAGTCAGCAGTTTTTGAACCTCAAAGCGGGGGGGTCTCACAAATGAACAAGTCAAAGAAGGGGCTGATGCTATGTTTGGGCACGGCTTATAACAATCTCATCAACTCGGACAGGCGACGATGGTTGGCCTCGTACCTAGGTAGCCGGAAGTATCGGGGACGCTTGGCACACATGTGGTGTAGATTCATTTTATTAATGGCTGGACTTTATTAAATATAACAATTGACGACTCTTTAAAAAGTTATATCCAACTAATTTAGCTACGCTTTAGTATTTTTCTATCAGGATAATAATAAGTGTTATTGTTGGGTGGTGGGATTTATCAAAGGTTAGTACAACTAGAAAATAAAAAGGCATTGTTTTGAAAACTTATAAAAAACTATCTAAAAGCCTATTAATATGGGCTTTATATGCCAGTCACATTTCAAATTTAGGAGTATTTGTGAATCGAATAATAAACCAGTTTATATCATTGATATTTGTTATTTCATTAATGATAGTTTTGGCTTCCTGTAAAAGTCATGATGCCATGAATTTTGAGGCAAATACCAAAGGTGAAATCATTGAATTTATTGATGGAAACCCAGGACAGGTGGTCTCAATTTCTGTTGTCGATGCAGACAATACTTATCAATATCACTTAGGGACATTAAGTAATGGAAATAAGCCTGACAACCAGACAATATACGAAATTGCCTCTATAACTAAAACCTATGCTGGTCTAGTTGTTGCCAAAGCCATTCAGGATGGGAAAGTTGAGCTGGATAAAGATATTCGTCATTATCTCAAAAATAACGAATACAAAAATTTAGAGCTGTCTAATCAATATATAACGATACGGCACCTTATGACGCATACCAGTGGCCTCCCGCAAGAGTTTGCTTACAGCAGTGAAGACAAAGCCAAAGGCGTTGCTGTTGCTTTTGAAAAAATGTCAAAATATTCAAAAGAGGATTATTTTGATGATCTTAAAAAAGTAAAACTGAACTCTATACCTGGAGAGGACTATTTATATTCAAGCGTTGGTACTAATTTGGCAGGATATATTCTGGAATCTGTTTACCAAAAACCTTTTGCTCTATTGGTTTCTGAATTCATCACAGCCAAGTCTGGAGAGCAGGACACGAAATTCAGAGGTACTCACTTTAAGCCCGGAGAAATTACCATAGGTATAAGAAATGGTGAACAAATGCCTCTATCCAGCGCATATAGTTTTGCTGGGGGTGGGTTGACTACAAATGTTGAATCTATCACGCAGTATATTCAACATCAACTTTCGGCAGAGCCTGAGGTGGCTATTTCTCATCAACTTCTGGATGAAAGTTGGACGGGGCATGGTATGGCATTTTCTTGGTACACAAATAACTATGATTCAAATGAACAAGTTTTATACCATAGTGGAGGCTCAATAGGTACATCTAGCTGGCTTGCCATTTATCCTAAGAAAAACATGGGGATCTTCATTGTTACAAATTTCGCAGGTAGAAATACACAACCAAAGCTGGGAGAAATTGCAGATAAGGTTATTGATTATTTAACGGTATATAACCAAGAATTAAATTCAAAGTCATAACAGCGTGTTGTTAAGTGGTTTTTACAGGAACTTGCCAGATATTAGGTCGCATACCAGCTTCAAAAATTGCTTCAACATCGTTATTATCAATTGTGTCGCTGGTACCGGTTCGATGAACTTAGCGGCGATAATCGTTACTTGGTGACCCAGAAGTTTACACTTTCGCGCCCAATAATGTGCGCCAGAGCTTGCTTCCATGTCAATGAGGCAGAAATTGATTTGTGTTACACAGTTCATAAGTTTTTTACGTGATAGTGTTTATCTGAAAACAACCTTTCCATGATTATTCACTAAAGCAAGAGAGCATAAGTTTTCGCTAAATCGATACCAAGTGTTTGAATGTTATTCATGATGGACCCCTCTTATTTGAGTGTCGCGCATTTTAAATGGCACAAGTGTCTAGAAGGGGGGCCACTCATTCGTTAAAGGGCTAGGGGATGATTCAGCAAGCATTCGAGAAATTTGGTAAAAACTCCTTTCAACATGCCATTTTTTATAGCAATAAAAATTGCTTAAGATTTGAATTGTCGGAAGGTGCTATTCATGACTCTCATATTTCGATGTTCACGACAGCTTTACAGCGTTCAACTGAAATTATCGAAACTGTGTTCGAAAAAAATGACGAGCTCTCAGTCTGTTTCTCTTTTGCAGGTGATTCTTTTCTTTCAAATCTGTCTCAGTTTCATGAGTTACAAAAGTTGGGATTTGAGTTCCCAAAAGAAAGATACATTCACAGTGAATGGGATGAAGAAGACGAATGGCATCGAAACTACGTATTCTTCAAAATAGCCAAAACCGAACTTCATAAACTACTGTTTGGTAAAATGGGAAATGAACTAGGGATTAGACCATCATTTTGGCTTGACGTTTACATATTTGATTTAGATTTAGGTGTTTTGGCTCATCCATACGATGATAGAGGTATTGATTTGGTGGGTAGTAATAAGCTCGTGCTGTCTAGGATCTACAAACAGTTCAATAGTTGGCTTTTAGAGTATGATATCGCCATCATGAAGCAGTGGTTTGGTGATCTCTAGCATGGTAATAATGATAAGGACGAAAAGCTCATGGCTGCACGAGGCTGTTTATAACTTTGTGTTTTTTAAATAAAGTCTTGTAAGCGGTCTTTGAACTCAATCATAAACCTGTTCAGAGCCACTTTCCAATTCCTGATGGGCATCGTCCATTTCTTTGAAACATCCATTATCGCCAGATAAATCACCTTTCTGGCAGAGTCATCTGTGGGGAACATTTTACGATTTTCAGTGGCTTTACGGATGACACTATTCAGTGATTCGATAGCATTCGTCGTATAAATCGCTTTCCTAATATCAGCCGGGTAGGCGAATAACATGTTCAGGTGGTTCCAGTGGCATAGCATGGGAGAGGTATAGCATGGGACAGGCACAAATTGATTGCACTAACAGCTTCACATGATCACTTTGCAAATATCTAGATTAATTTGAGTTAAATGGGGATGACAAGAGCATGGAAACCACATATAGATCCTTGATAGCGCTGTGTACTTCGAGCTTTTGTGTGCGAGAGGATAAGCATACAGGTAAATACCGGGATATCAGACGAGCATAGCTAGTTGTGTACTTTGAAAGTGTCTGTGCAGTTGTTTCCTTGTCTATACAAACTGCATTGAACTTTAATTTATGTACTTTTTACGCATAAATTATAGCTATACAAAGCACAATAGTATGTATTTTATACAAAATTTGCATTGTTCTTTTTTTTTGCCTAGAGTGTGTTTTGCAGGCAATGCCTGTCTACCAAACACAATAAGGAAATAAGTATGAAAATTAGATTAAAGAAGCAAAAGATTAAAAACTTGTCCGCAGATAAAAACGAAATACCTGCAAACGTAACTCCCAATGTTGGAGCCGGCGAGGCGCCAAAGTCTAATAATGGACATTGTGAGACTGACTGGTTTTGCCTAAGCGAAAACTTCTGCCAGTCAGCTCAATTCTGTCCTTGATCTTAGAATAACAGGTTTAGCTACATAGCTTTAAAAGTGCTGGGCATCCGGTGCTTTTTCTTTTAACGTTAATATAGCTGTAAAATTCCGCATCAGCCTACATATGTCTTTTTCTATTTATATAGTGTATTGTTATTTAAGATTTTTTCGATGATTATAATTGCTTAAGTTACTAGCATGCTTTCTTTGATAAAAAAGAATGCTTTTAAACGAACATCAATTCGCTCGTATATAGCATGGGACAGACACAAATTTATTGCTTGGGACAGACACAAATTTATTGCTTATATCGAGTTACTTAACTACTGTTTAAGTATCCAGTTTAAAGTTGAGCTGAATAGGAATGACAAGAGCACGGAATGCACTGATAGATTTGTCGTCGACGTCTTATTATCACTTAATAGCACGGTGTGTACGCCGTGCTTTTTTGTGCGGAGATGATAAGTATACAGGTAAAAACTTTGACCATAGACGAACATGGTTAGTAGAGCGAATAAAGCTGCTGAGCAGTGTATTTGCCATTGATATAGCCGCGTATGCCATTATGAGCAATCACTATCATTTGGTGGTGAAAGTGAATAGGCAGCAAGCACTTGGTTGGTCAGATAACGAAGTGATATCAAGGTGGTATAGGTTATACAAGGGTAGTCCAATCATTGATAGATACCTTCACGGTGATGCTCTTAGTGAGTCAGAGCAGTTACTTGTATCTGAGTTAGTTGAAAAATGGCGAGCCAGACTGTATGATATTAGCTGGTTTATGAAAAACCTCAATGAATACATAGCAAAAGAAGCAAATAAAGAAGATAACTGCACAGGTAAATACTGGGAAGGGCGATATAAATCACAAGCTTTGTTAGATGAAACAGCATTGCTCAGTTGTATGGCTTATGTAGACTTAAACCCAATTCGAGCAAACGTGGCAAACAAGCTAGAGGATAGTGATTTTACGTCGATTCAAGAACGCATAAAGCACTTGCAAAAGACTGAAGAAAACGCAAACGACTCAAAACAAAATAATGGAGCAGCGTACCATACCAAACAGCCCCAAACACTAAAACCGTTTGGCACAAGAGAGCAGGAAAACACAATACCTTTCTCATTGTTAGATTACCTTGAACTAGTTGATTGGGCGGGTCGCCATGTTCATCAGCAAAGGAAAGGATACATATCAAAGAATGTGCCCAGTATTCTAGTGTCACTAAGAATTGAAGAAACGACTTGGCTAGATAGGATACAAAGTTTTGGAAGTCACTACGGTAACTTTGCAGGTTCGCAAACTGTGTTAAAAGCACATGCCGCTAAAAATGATGTGAATTGGTATAAGGGAGTTGGTTAGTAAAAAGTTGTTTTAGCCTAGCTTATAAATCTAACTTTTTCGTATTTAATAAAATTAAAATATTCTTATTTGAAGTCTATATCTAAGTGTGAGGGATTTATTGATATTTACTTAGTTTTGTTAAGATGTGGATAAAGTCTTGCTTGAAGCCATTGCCAAGCATGGTGGATTTGATGAACCAAAGACTCAGGAATATGTCACTAGTCTTCAAAAGCAAAAGGGTATCGTGCGCGACGTCTATCTAGACTTATTCTTTAAACAAAAAGAGGTTGCTAGGCAACCTCTCGATTTTTCAAGTACTACTTTTGAGCACAATACAGTCTCGCTCTATCATAACAATACAGCAATGAATTGTTATGCCATGCCCATTCAGAGTTCGATTTTGATGAATCTCCGCCATAGTATGGATGCTCTTCACCTGGTCCCATATAGCACATTCTGGTAGTATCTTTAGCTGTCCATACGTTCGAACTCACCTTGTTAAGAAGCTCATCTAAATTAATAGGATGTAAAATTGAACGACTCAGTTCTAAATCACTACCTTGATTTACTACTTTGGTACCGTCTAATAAATAATATGCTTTGGTTCGATTAATAGGCGAAGCATCTTTTGATAGACGTAAAGCGGTATACACTCCATTTGGAGCGTGCGGTGATGCATCAGCAGCTGTTTGGCAAATCTCATCTGCTTTGTCTAGGCCGTAAACATCATATGCACCTTGAGTTGCACTTGTTACAAATATCGCTTTACCAGACTCAGGTACCTTAATTGTATCACTAGTATTTACGTCTCCTTTAAGAAGAAGTGTCCAGCGTACTGTATCTTCATTTGGAGAAAGGTTACTGTCACTCGCATTAATACCGACCGTTGCTAAGTAAAGATCCCCAGTAGTGCCCTCTCTGACAACTTGACCACTACTATAATTATTACTAGATGACCAAACTAACGTCGACGTATCGATGCTTAGGCTTCCAACATAATCTTGGGCACTTGCATTAGACGCAGATAGTAGAATTGTTAAAGCTGTCAAAGTTTTTTTGAATTTCATACATATTCCTTTTTCTGTACAATAAAAAATTCCTGACAATAATACCATATGGATAAAAACTAAAAACAGCATAACTAATAATATTAATAATCTAATACTAAAGGGGACCTTTATACTCCTGATTTAGTTGTGCAGAACATGAAAAGTCGTCTGAAAAAAGCAAACGGGCTGAACCTGACTCGCCTTCCTTTAATTTAAGCTGATAAAAAATGAACTAAATACATATCGAAAGGTATAGAACTATATTGTAGTCGACAACATAACAATGTAAAAAATAGTGACTTTAACTGCTTGGCTGGTTTTTATTATTAGCAAATTTTATCCAAGCGTTATTCAAGTTTTATGCGAGTGCTATGATACGTGGTTGGTAGTAAGATGAATAGTTTCATATTCACATCAAGTGACAATATAAACGCTGCGCATTTCGATTCTTTAACCACGTTTGATGATCAGTTTAATGAGTGGTTTGATGTTGTGTTGGGCAATGAAGAAGAGCTGTTTTATTTATTAGCTCTGCTTGGTATTGACAGTATCCAGAGTATTGAACTTAGAGACAGTGACGACTTTGCAAAGCTATATGATTACTCTGCTGCTAACCTTCCTGAACTTACTGAACAGCAATTTGATTTGTTTTATGAAGAGTGGCTTTTGGAGACTGGCAGAGAGTCCAGCATGGATGAGTATGGTTAGTTACTCTTTATTTTAAGCAAAGCCAACGATTGGAGTAAAAACGGCTGCCGAATCATTTTGCAAGTCAAGCTATAACAAAGTCGCTCACCCGATGTTTATCTAACGCGGTTTTTATGCTTGGCACAAGCGCCAGTTTATTCGTAAATATATTCTGAACAGATACTGGGGTGGTATCTCTTTGTGCCAATATCGACTCAAAAGTTGTGTATTAAAATTGAGCGTCTTTTGAATTGTAAGCACTAAATAGAAGGAACTTACTTTGACGTAACACAAATGGTAGATAATGATTGCTTTAAAGTACTTGTTTAAAAAAATTGCGGCTAATTTCGTTACTTTTTCTTTGTTTCATGTTATAGCCATGCAAATCTTTTAGTTAATGGAGATGTTATATTTTGTATGAATAAAGCGAAATATTTGGCGGTTGTTTATTTGTTACCCGTATTTATTTATCTGTTGAACGTAGATGGGTTTCAGATAATTTGGATTTGGTATTATTTTCCTTTTGCTCTTTTTTATGCAATATATGTGTGGTTTAAACCTACGGAAAAGATAACTAAATATATAATTATTACACCCTTGGTCTTTTTTGTGTTTTTTATATTTGTTGTTAGTATTCAATTGGTTTTGTCAAAAGGTATAAGTGTGGCGTTAGAAATAATGCCAGTCATATTCTTGTTTGCTTTAATATTTGGCGTTATTTCTGGTGTTGTATATGTTTTAATTGCATTGTTAATATTGAAGGGGTTTGTTGATTTCGGGTTAGAGTTTAAATGAACTGCTTATACCGTTAAAGGAAAGGGCGCAAACTAGCAGGATTGTACTCTTTCCTGAGTAATTTTAGCCTGCTATTTTTTTACGACGTTAAATGTTTTGGAGGCTAAGTGCACGATAAATCAGAATGGTATAATTTAAAAAACGATATAGCCAGCTACATAGCACCTAAATTGAGGGACTATCAAATAAAATTTGCAGAAGAAGGAGTTGCCATTCCAACATGGCTTTTATCTGATGCTACTTCGGCTTCTGATTTGACGGATGTAGAAATTGAAAACCTTAATCGGCAATGGTTTGAAATAATTGGAAAAATGGCAAATGCATTTGAATTGGTACTAAAAGGCCATACACCTAATGCTCAAATAGAGCTTGGTTTAGAATTGTTCTCTAGATATTATCAACATTTATGGGATTAGCGGTATTTCAAAGGCCAATATAGACTCATAATCATAATTAAACGTAACCCCCCAACTTATTTTTCCTAATTAAATGAATTGATGTTGTTTTCCAAATTAAACGCGACGATATTACTCATATCCCGACTACTTTTTTAGTGTCTTTCTGTTTTTATTTCTTGGTTTAGTAAAAGTAATTAAATTTTAATTCATTGTTAATTTAAAGGGCTTGAGGTTGCGGGGGGGAATGTGTTATTTAATACGTGGTTATAAGTTTTGGGTTCAACGGTACTACAAGCCCAACCAAGAAAGTTAAAGCGCAGACAGTGCTGTGGTTTAAAATATAATATGGTTACAAGAGCAAAGGAGTTTGTCTTTATCTTAATGCTCTTGGTGGGGTTGCTAAGTGGATGGCAAAAATGCAATCGCAGCCCTGAAGCAGACATTTTAGAAGGTGAGTGGCGATTAGAATGAGAGATATTGGTTATAGGTGGTCAGAAATACACCACATTCGATGGTAAAAGTTGCGAGATGATTAAGATATTTTCGCTAACTTTAAAACATATTAAATAGGCAAAAAAGTGCTGTAAGTATTAAATTGCCAATATCGACTGTTCATTCTCGGCTTAAAGTTGTCCTCAAAAGCACCTGATGATTAAGCTAAGAGACTTTAAAAAAGAAGATAAACCACACTTGATACGAATTCTAAATGAAGTGGAAGTATCGAAGTTCTTATCATCAAAGATTCCAGAACCATACATCCTTGAAGATGCGCATTGTTGGGTAAATACAGGCAGCAAAATGGACGTAGTCCACGCGACTTTAATTTGGAGGCCCGCTAATAGACTGCATCGGTCCAAATAAGGGGGAGTATGAGCGCTTTGCTTAAATAGGGTATTGGGGCGCGAAAAAGTTTTGGAGACAGGAAATGACAAGTTGACCTCACGCCAGAGCTCCTGACGCGTTACTAATTTAAGATAGTGGTAGTGATGCCGGGCTAATAGTTGCCACTAATGGCTTTATATTAACTACATAAACACGCAATAAGTGGAATAATAAAACACAAACCTATTTCTCCTTCATTACTAAAACAACCTTGTTATATTTTCTCTATTTAACTCAAGAGAGTACTCAACCCTCACCTTTTGATGTTGTTAACCTGCGAGAGTTCTCCCAATTTTTTGCCCAATTAAAATTATCAGGTGATTTTCTGGCTGGTGTTTTAATAAAGAGTGGGGCTATAAAAATGTAACAATCTGTACAGGTAACTTAAGAAGTTATTTACTCGTGAATAGGCGCTGAAACATAGGGGACACGCGGGTTTTATAGCAAATTAATTTTGTGTTTTTTAACTTTTCAGCCCCCTAAACTTGTCAAATGTCACTGAAATATGAGGGCAGAGGTATTTTGATTGTTTCTAATTGTTTCCAAGATGGTTACATATGGTTAGGTAGTTGTTATTGTCTTACTTAATCGAGTACGTATATGGGGGGGCGCTATTACGCGGCTAAATATACGCTGTAGTTATGAGATAAAAAAGGAGTATTAGAACAATGTCAAAGTTTTCCGAATATGAGGTAAATATCAAAATTAAGCTTTGTGCTTTGTGGTCTGCGGTAATGTCACTTTACATCTATTGTGATTATTTTGAACTTTATACGCCTACAAAAATAGAATCTATGATAAACGGTACAACTATTTTCGGTTCTGGCGATCAAGCCACTTTGCTTGGGCTTTCTCGATAATGTTGGTCACGAGCTTGATGATCTGCTTGTCGGTTTTATTACCTGCAAAAATAAATAGAATATTGAATATATTAGTTGGGGTCATAATGACGACTATGCTTATGTTCCTTGCTTATTCTGTGGGTTGGTATTTTTATAAAATGTATGCTGTCGTTGAGTCGATTCTAACGATGGTAATTGTGTGGTTTGCTTGGAAATGGCCAGAAGAGTCAAACGTATAACAAGGCATCAAAGTTGGGTTCGTATGTGAGTTACTCGACTCTGCTTCACTCTATATTTTTGCAATCAATTATTCAAAGCTTAAATTGGCAGAGTCTTGAGTGTGTAAGCTCAACAAGTTTACCTTATAAAGGAGTAGTAGTGTCTAAAAATAGTATTGCAAGACTCGCTGGGTTATTTTTTTTGGCAGTCGTTTTAACAGGAATATTTAATCTTATTTATGTGCCGTCTCAACTTATTGTTTGGGGAGATGCGGCAGTAACGGCTAACAACATTTTGAATTCCGAGCTCTTATTCAGATTCGGTATTGTGAGTGGGGTACTCTGTTATATAAGCTTTTTTGTATTGCCGTTTATTTTGTATAGATTATTCGAGTCAGTTGACAAAAATTACGCTTTTTTCATGGTGGCGCTCGCTGTCGTCAGTGTTCCTATTTCCATTTTCAATATGATCAATAAAGTTGACGTGCTTACACTCCTTAGCGGAGCTGAATATTTGAGTGCATTCGATGCCGAGCAAATACATGCACAAGTGATGTTATTGCTTAGATCATACAATAATGGGATTTCAGTAGTTCAGATATTTTGGGGTCTTTGGTTATTTCCTTTTGGATATCTCGTTTATAAGTCTGGTTTCCTTCCTAAAATATTTGGAATTTTATTGATGGTTGGCTGTTTTGGATATTTGATAAAATTTTTTGGTTACCTTCTCTTTCCAAATTTTGCAATTCCTCTTTTTATCGAATTACCTGCTTCATTGGGGGAAATCGGAATTTGTTTGTGGCTTTTGATCATGGGAGTTAAAGATAAACCAGTCGAAGGAACAAAATAAGCTAGTTTATTAGGGTTTTATTTTTATAGTGACTCATAATTTGGCTATAGAGCACTAGGATAGTTCTTTCGCTCTATAGCCATTCAGCGAGTGAAGCTTCTTTCTACACGGTGATTATTAGAGAGAGTTATTGGGATTGGCTGATGTTCAATTTTAAGTCACTAGGAATGTAATAATATGTTGAAGATTAACAAGGAGATGTTTAAAAAGTCCCTGTATATTTATAAGCCCTGATTTCTTCGTATTTTTAAGGACAGAGTTGCTTTTCAAGTAGCTTGATTCAACACATACAACGATTAAAAGACAATAAAGTATGTCAAAGCAAGAAAGGATGTTTATATGATAAAGAAAAAAGCAGTTGCGAAAATCGCGTTATTGATTTCAGCGTTTTCCGCTCAGTGGTCTGTACAGGCTGATGACAAGTTGGCGGCCATTTTAAACAACTTAGAACCGAATTTGTTTGCACCAAATATTGTATCGACCAATCAATTTGATTATGGTTCTAGTTTATCCCCCGATGGAAAAAAGTTTGCGTTTGTTAGAGCGTTGGCCCAATTTTCACATAGTGCGCTGGTTATTACCCATAAACAAGGGGGTACTTGGCAAACCCCGACTTTAATGCCATTTAGTGGCGAGTTTCATGATACTAACCCTTACTTCTCTAAAGACAGCAACACATTTTACTTCACTTCCAGAAGGCCCGTTGAAGGGTCTGATAAAGGTATATTTAAAATGTGGCAAGTAAACTTTGATGGTGAAAAATTTGGCCAGCCCGAGTTAGTGCCTGGAAAAATTAACGGAGATCATAATGTGATCTACCCGACTGTACATACCAATAAAGACATCTATTTCTCATCTGTGATAAAAGGTTCTAAAGGTGGTATGGATCTCTTTATATCTAAATATCACCCACAAGGGTATCTAGCGCCAACTGAGATTTCAGAGCTTAACTCCACGGCCAGTGATGCAGATCCAGAGGTATCAACGGACGGAAAACTGTTATTTTATACTTCAATGAGACCGGGCGGTTTAGGGCACTATGATTTGCATGTATCAGTTAAACAGAAGGATGGTAAGTGGGGGGAGCCTATCAATCTAGGCGACAAAATTAATTCACGTAGAATGGACTCAGATCCTATTTTATCAGCTGACGGTAATACGCTATTTTTCTCAAGTGATAAGAATCCTGAAGTGAAGGCCGTAAAAAATTATAATGAATTGCTACAACGACAGGAGAGTATTCATAATGGTCTTATGAATATTTATAGTGTCGATATAACTGAGCTAAATAGCTACCTTCGCAACAATATCTAATCCATCAGTCACAATACTTAATGCAATAACAGGAAAACATGTAGATTTATTTGCATGTTTTTCTGTTTTTAACTCTATTACTAGAAGCACAAAGCTTCGTCAGGGTTTTAATGATATTTTCGCGTGCCTAATAATTCAAAAAAAATGTATGTTTTTTGTTAGGAGAGGTGTGGTTGGCTTGTCGCTCCACGTTTTAGATCGACACACAAGGGGGCAGAGCATATCTTTGCTTCAGCATTGTTCTTTTACTTTGTTGAGGGAAT
>NZ_JAKFZS010000055.1 GCF_021654285.1 Pseudoalteromonas luteoviolacea
TAGCCATCCGCATTTGATTCAATCAAACCTGTGAAGCTAAACGCACCATTAGCATCGGTCGTCGTTGTGGTATTCACTGCCTGACCAAACTTATCCATGCCCGTGATAGTGACTGTGATGTCTTTCAGAAGCGAATCATTTTGATCAACCGTGCCATCTTGATTCACGTCCAAGAACACCTTACCTGAAACTGACTTATCACCCGCTTTTGGTTTTTCTGTAAATTTGATTTCTGGCGTTGTCTCTGTGCCGACCACCACTTTGGCGACATTGCTGACAACCCCTGTGCCAGAACCGATGTAGCGATTACCTGTTTGGTGATCCCCACTCGCTATTTGCGTGATGGTATAGCCATCCGCATTTGATTCAATCAAACCTGTGAAGCTAAACGCACCATTGGCGTCAGTTTTTACACTTTGGCTGACTGCTTGGCCATATTTATCAGTACCCGTGATCGTGACCGTCATGTCTTTCAAAAGCTGATCATTGGCATCAACAACACCATCTTGGTTGATATCCAAGAACACTTTACCTGAAACTGATTTATCACCTATCAGAAGTTCTGCAAATGAGTGTCCTTGTGATGCCGATCCAGATGTAAGTTCGATATTGGTAATTTCATCGCTGCCTTGGCTATTAGCCAGCACACTTCCAGATCTCGCCTCTTTACCATCTCGGTAACTATTCAAGGCTGCTTGAGCCGGCTGGGTCAATTTATAAGTGCCAGGTACTAGGTCATAAAATACAAATTGACCATTGGCATCTGTTGAAACGCGCTGTTGAGTTATCGCTTGTCCACCAGCAGTTACACCATCCAGTAGCACCTCAATACCAGACAAACCGGAATCAACACCGCTGTCAAAAAGACCGTTATTTACTTTATCAACAAATACATAGCCAGATATTAAGCCTTGGATCACTTCCGTCGAAGAAGTGGCTTTATTGTTTAACTTATTTGTATCAAAGCCTTGTGTTTCTACCCAAGCTTCATTCACCACGAGATTAGTGCTCGGTAGCGCATTAAGCGTAACCGGGATACTGATCTGAACTGTTTCATTCATTTCAATAAGCGGAATATTACAACGAATAAAATCAGTCAATGCCCCTGTACTAGGCGAATTTGCTCGAGAATTAGTACAGCTACCTGATGATGTCACCGCATTGCCTGCGACGCTCAGATAGCTTGGAAGATAATCGTAAAGTACGTTGTCAGCGCTGTCACCCGGGCCAGCATTACTGAGCGTAAATTGATAATTAAACTGGCTCCCCAATGCCACTTTATTCAAAGAAGCTGTTTTGGTCAGCGCTAAGTCTACAGCGATACGAATAGATGTTTTTTCACTCTCATCGTTGTTTGCCGTAATAAGATCTTTTTCATTTGAAAAAATAGACGCACTGGTCGTTGCAACTTCGCCTGTCGTTGATGGGCGCGACAAAATCTTAAAGAACATATAACGGGTATAAATTGCTGACTGACCGCCGGTATTCTCAAGCAATTCATTTTCTGCCAAAGAAGAACTGCTATTTTCGGGCCCTAAACAGTTAAAGGTGGTTTGTGTATTAAAAGTCAGGTTTTGATTATCACAACGCGCAGTCACTGCACTACAGGTTGCGTTAGATCTGCTATCACATAAAAATTGCAGTTGTTTAGAGCTATTGGCTGGTGAAATAGTGAAGTTGTACCCAACACCACTTGCCACAGAAGTCTCACCGTTATTGTCCGTCAGATATTCTAGATCGACTTTATAAACCACCACATTATCGAGCGTTGCTGGAAATGAACCCGGTGTCGGATACCAAGCTAGCGGGTCACTAATGTCATTGTTTTCAATTTTCAGGTTAGCTTCACGAATTTGTACGGTTAAAGCCTTATTGAAGCTATTATTTGTGGTGTCACTATCCAATGACATATTTGAGGCGGATATTTGGCTTGTACTCTCTAATACCCAATCTTGACGATCAGAGGCACTTTTAGGACGAGTTTGGATGGTAACACTTTGTACTTCATTGCTTTCTAGCGACCCAATACTACAACGTAAAGTCTTCGTCGCTTCTGTGTATGCACAGATATTACTTTGCCCAGCCCTAGAAAAGCTATTGCTTACATATTGATACTCTTTGCCCGTTGGTACATTGAAAGTATGCTCTAGCACCACATTAGTTGCTGCAACTGCACCAATATTGGCAATATGGATCGTCTGTAAGGCGATATCACCGCTTAACACCGTTGGCTTCGCATACACAACATTCGTCACTGCCAAATCAAATAATGACTGTGCTGTTGTCGTCGCACTAGCCGAGTTATTTGCTGTATTCGGATCGATATGTGTATTGGATGACACTTCTGCGGAGTTAACAACTTGGCCATTGGTCGTGACAAAAGGCCTGACAACCGTCAATGGAATCGTCACGCTATCATTAAGGGCAAATGTTTGACCGGTTTCCAAACGGCAAGTGATGGTCGTTTGTGTGTTTTCGTATTCACCAGTATCAGCCCTAACACACGAAAAACGTGCACCAAGCGTACTATTTACAGATGATGGGAAGGTGATCCCTGTCTCTTTATTGCCTTCGCGTGATTTAAAAGTCGCATTAAAAGTATCAACAATAGTGAGTGAACCCGTATCCACCCCAGTAATATTAGAACCCGACAAGTTTCTAACTGTGATCTGATAACTTATCTCATTTTGAGAGGTCGTAATACTGCTTGTATTCGCCACTTTTTGAATACTTAAATCAGCACTCAAGGCACTTTTAATTGTCGCGGATACGGATGCTTCCCCTGGCGCACCACCGGCGTCGGTTACCGTCGCAGTGTTTTGTAAATCACCCACTGAAGTTGCTCGAGTAGTGATAGTCAAAGTCGGCGCTGTCCCGTTCAAAGCAATACGACTTGTATCTGCATTTTGATACAGACAAGTCACCTTACCACCACTACCATCTGCCAATTGCTCTGAGGCGCTACAAGACCAGTTTGTGCCATAGCTGCCATTGGCAATAAATGTTTCTCCACTTGGTAGTGCATCTACCACAGTCACCTTACCAAGTGTTGTTCCATTACCTGTGTTTGAAACCACAATGCGATTAATGATCTCACCAGCTTGCTCAACTAAACTGGTGCTGGCTGTTAATGATGCTGATTTGGCTTTTGTAATACCAAGCTGCACAGGATTACGCGGATGCAGTCCCCAGCCTTCAAAATTGGCAACATAATCAACGCCACCCACTGTCATAGTCGCTGTATTTTTAGGTCTGTATTGACTCTCTGCACCCGTATATATCGGCGAACGCGCTTTTATCAATATCTCAACAGTTTCATTCGCACCAATTTCAGAGCCAGTACAAGAGACCTTTAAATTAGAGATAACACACCAGTCCGCAACCGTTTGCCAAGATCCATTGCTATATTTGCGTGTTGCTGTAGAAAGAGGGATGTAACCTGAGGTATTGGCAAAGTCATCTTCGACTTTAATCCCGCTTGCAGCTCCACCGCCTGAGTTGACTATCTTGATAGAGTAATAAAACTCTTTATTCATATAGTTAATATTGGAGCCCCAGTTCAAATCAGAAGACTTAGTGATACTAAGATCCGGCGCTCTATCCAGAATAGAAAAACTGGCACTATTACTGGTGGACTCGCGTCCACCATGGGCAACTGTTGCCCAATTAACAGCACTTTGATTCACGGTTTTTGCTTTGGTTTTAATCGTAACTTGCCATATTTGCGATTTAGCGAAGCTATTTGAGGTAGGTGTACAATCAAGCCTCTGTGCATCACCTGAGTTCAAAGCACAAGTAAAATGATTTGAACTGTAGCTCACGTAGCTGAGCGAATCTGGTAATGTATCAATCAGAGACTCAATGGTCGTCGCCTCTGATGTATTGGTCACTGTAATTTGGAAATCGATCTCATCGTCAACGTAATAAGTAGTGCCATTTAGCAACGTTTTATTCACTGAGACAAATGAAGTCTGTGCAACACTTGTTTTAACACTCGCACTGGCTTTATCGTTTGCCGCATTTACATCTAACAAATCAGCGCTTACTTGCGCTGCGGTTGAAAATGTTGCCTCAGATGCGGGGGCATTGGCATAAATTCTGACTACAGCGCTGTCATTTTTCACCATAGCACTTGTAGATTGGCAAGTAACCACAAGCGAAGTGACATTACATGACCAACCGGAAGGAGCTTGGGCTGTGATATTATTCATACCACTTGCCAAAGTTGTGCTCAAGTAAGCCGTTGTTACCGAGCTTGGGCCTAAGTGGGTAACAGTCACATCGTAGTAGTGACGTTCATTGACTTGTAAATTTAAAGGCCCATACCAAGAAGGTGTACCATCCGCTTTGTATTGCTTTATCGCAACACCTAAATCCGCATTTAGGTTAATGGGCGTATTCACTGATGCTTGATCATTTGAGGCATCTATTTCTGCAGTATCACTACTAATGCTGCTGCTGGCTGTGACAGTGCCACTGCTGACCTGACTAACACGAGCTTGAATATTTAAAGTGGATGATGCTCCTGAGGCAAATGCAGCGATTGTACACGTGAGTGTTTGACTACCCGAGCAGCGCCAGCCGTCAAAATCTACAGTGCTGGCATTCTCCCACGATGTAAAGCTTGGTAAGTTGAGCTTTACGACCGCATTAGCAGCAGCATCAGGTCCGTTATTTTTCACACCGATTTGATAAGTAAAGACCGTGTCTAAGTTAACCGAAACAGGGTTTGCTAATAGCGAAGTAATTGCTAAATCAACACCCGCTACAATCGAAGTATTTTGGGTTTCAGTGTTGTTGAGTAACTTATTGCTTGATTCATTGTCTGCGCTAATACGCACACTTGGCTCTATAGTATCGCCTGTCTGTGCGGATGTTTTAATGGTTACTTGCAGTGAATCACTCACTCGCCCAGATAGTTGGCCAATTGGACAAGTTAATTTGCTTTTAGTTATACCGCCATCTTGATAATTAGATTGAGTACAAGACTTAGAGCTGGATACGAAGCTCGTTGTTGGCGGCAAAAAGAATTCGACAGATACATTATTCGCAGTATCTTCTTCAGAGTTAGTAAACTCAAGGTTATAACGTACTTGTCCGCCTCTAGGTACTGTCGTATCTAGATCTTCGAACGTAGAGATTTGTAGATCAACTGCAAATGCGAAGCTCGCAAAAAACAGAAAAAACCATGAGAAAAACGAAAATAAAAACTTCTTCAATTTCAATAACCCGAACAATATGCCAACACTCAGTCCGCTTTCACTGTGTCACTAATGAAAACGGATGAGAATTTTATTGAATATGGTTACTGTAATCCAGTGTAATTTCCCTTTTATAACAACATTTGTAAACAGGAAAAGGACCCCATAAGGGTAAAACTACAACTTTAAGATTTAACGAATAATTTATTGCAATACCTTGGAGTGATATTCAGATAATTTATGTGCACTTCGCTTAGCCAAACTATGCAATGATTGCCAATCCACACCTATCAAGTCAAACATGGATAGACGCACATCTTGAAGCGCAATGTGTAACATCATCATACCAAGTGCACTGGCTTCTTCCTCCAATTGAATTAACTTTTCTTCTAGGGCTTCATATGCCTGGATATCAGCCAACCCGCGAAGTTGAGCAAACTCATAATCTAATCGATCGTTTAAGTACATCAACTTTGCATTGAGCACTTGCGGGCTCATAGTCTCAGTCAGCCCTTCAATTACAGAATAATCTAGTATATTTTGTTCATCCAAAAAGTGCTTAGCAGGCATCAGAAGTTGACTAAGTAATCGCTCTAAGCGGGCTTGCTGAATGGGTTTTGCCATGAAATACTCAATCCCCGCTTCTCTATAAGCTCGCTGAGACTGCTCGTCTACATCGCCTGTAATGGCAACAACGACCGGCGCTTGTTGAAACTGAAATTGTTTAAAAACACCTTGGTACCAATCAAGCCCATGGCCATCGCTTAAATGCATATCGAGAAATACAATATCAAATTGCCTATTCCTCAAAGCCGACTCGGCAGCAGACAAAGTCCCTGCAATTTCGTAGTTTAGTCCCAATGAGCTCAAAAAATGCTTTAATATTTCTTGGTTTAATTGATTATCCTCAACGACCAAAATATCACCGCATAGTTGAGCTTCAACATGCTCCTCAGACAAACTCCCTTGTCCAGAATTCTGCTCGGCATTTGAAAGGCTCAGCTCAATATCAAAATAAAAGGCACTGCCTTGTCCCACAGTGCTGGAGACATGCAATTGGGTATCCAAAGCTTCCAAGATCTGCTGACATAACATCAAGCCGACTCCAGCACTCTGTGCGATAGAACGAGCGGAGTCAAAAGAAGAAAAAGGCTGGAACAACTGCTCAACCTGTCCTTGTGTCATCCCCTCACCTGTGTCTGTCACTTCAAAGCGTATGACACTGCCTTTATCGCTTGTACTTTGCTGTTTTATAGACAGCGTAATGTCACCGCTTTCTGTGTACTTAATTGCATTAGACAATAAATTTTTCACCACCAGCCCAATGCTATCTTGATCAACTAAAAACAGTTTGTCGCTCGAAAAGCCAGTTAAGTGAGTACACAGAGAGATCTCTCTGTCTTTAACTAAGGGCTGAAATTGCACAATCAACAGTTCAGCAAATTGTGCGAGGTTTAATGGCACTTGCTTGGACGACTTTCCTCTGGCGTTAAGCAATACTTGATTGGCCAGATCGGCCAGTGACATTGCCGTAGAAATGATCACATCGCAATACTGACTATATTTTAATGGCTCTCTAGGGGCCTGTTTGATCAGTTCAGCATGCCCCACTATCGCGTTCAAAGGCGTTCTTAATTCATGGCTCAGCAAAGTTAAGAAACGCTCTTTTTTTTGCGAGTCTTGCTTAGCTTTTAAAGTAAGTTCTGCCAACAGCTGCTCTTTACGGCAACTACACAGCAAGCAAAGTGAAAAGCACAAAATAAGTGGCATTACGATAACAGACAACGAAAAAAATTGATTCACCCAATTATTCGTGCCCATGGTATCTGTGTGCTCGAAGTTACCAAGCATGCTAAGCCGAAGTGTAAATACACTGAGCAGGCAGATACAGGCTGTCGCAAAAGTCCAATGCGCCGGTGAAAAAGAGGCCGTACTTTTATTTTGGCCTAAAAATAATGCGCGCAAGCAAAGCACCATGGCGAGCAACCACACCAAATAATTGACGACCACTCTAACTAAAAAGCTCGGTTCAAAAAAAGTAAAGTACACAAAGCTAGGAAAGAAAACGCAGGCGAGTATACCCCAAGGAAGTAGGTAAGAAACGACATTAAAAAACCGTTCCACACCTCGAGTCAACATAAATAACCCAAGCAATATTAAAGTGTTGGGTACCATTATGGACCATATGGTCGACAGCGATAATGACGCTTGGAACATACAAGCAATCGCGGCACAGGATACAAAACCAAACCAAAGTCGCGTACCTGGCGTCTTTTTATGGATCAACCAGTTCACCATCATAAACACGGCACATACGCAGGTTGTTAACGCCAAAATTTGTAATAGTAGTTTCGGATCGCCCATGAATTAAAAGTTACAATATTTTAATTTATTACTAGTATTATATTACTAATAAAAACCACTAATAAAGAGGGGTGACCATTTATAGGTGCAAAATTTATTTAAAGCCAACCCTTTTGTCTTGCAATTCGGGCTGCATCGATGCGGTTTGTCGCGTTTAGTTTAGCAATAGCATCTGATAAATAATTTCTTACCGTCCCCTCACTCAAGTAGAGTGATTCAGCAATTTGCTTGGTTTTAAGGCCTTCGCCAGCAAGTCTTAACGCTTTTCTTTCTTTATCAGAAAGTGGATCGTTATCATCAAGCGCATTCATCGCCAGCTCCGGATCGATAACTTTTTGCCCTAAAGATACTTTTTTTAGCGCATTAACCAGATAATCACTGGGTGCTTCTTTTAGAATAAACCCTTTTACATCAGACGCCATTGCACGTCGAATATAGCCGCTACGTGAAAATGTGGTCATGATCACCACTTTTACTTTTGGGTGCTTTTCCTGTACTTCTTGAGCGAGTTCTAGCCCCGTCATATTCGGCATTTCAATATCTGTCAACACAATATCTGGGGAGTTACTAGCAAGAAAATCAATCGCTTGCAGCCCGTCCTCTACCTGAGCAACATCTTCAAGTCCAACCTCCAAACTCAGTAACGCTGATATCGCATTTCTTACCAGCGCCTGGTCCTCGACCACCAAAATCTTCATCTCTACTCCTTATTGGGGAAGCTGTGCCACCAGCTTATAACCACCAGATGTGGTTACGCTTAAATTACCGCCAAGTTCTTCGATCCTAGATTTAATACCATGCAATCCATTTCCCCAAATAACCTTGCCTATTTGACCATCATCCTCAAAAGACAGTTGATGAAAATTATTTTGTTCGTGAAGGGAAATCTTCATCTGTCTAGCATCACTGTGTTTAATCACATTGGTCACAGCTTCTTTAGCGACAAAGCAAAAACAGCTCTCTTTCTCAGCAGAGAGCGGACCACAGTCAATCGTCTTTTGAACCTCAACGCCTTTATCTCGTAGGCGGGATGCCATTACATCTAGTTGTGCTGTTAACCCTAGTTGCTGCATACCGGATACCGCTTCTCGTACCTCTGATAAAGCAATCCGAGCCAACTCTGCCACCTCTTGTGCTTCAGTTTCCGCTTTATCCAGCAAGCCTGCTGCAATAAATTTACCCGCTAACTCTGACTTTAACGAAATGGAACTGAGCGAATGCCCGAGTAAATCATGTATATCCCTCGCAATCCGTTCACGCTCAGCAATCTTTGCTAATTGCTGTATTTGCTCTTTGCTTTGTCGTGTCTCGTTGCTGTGGATCCTATCTTTATATTCTACGTACCCAAAACTAAATAGCCCTAAGGAAACTACCAATGCTGGTCCAAGGAAATACGCCCAGTTATCAACCGAGATAAACAACACCGTCACCACAGAAATGGAGAGCACAAGCAACGCAAACATAAGCCAACGAGCAAAGCCCAGAAAACAAAACCCGATAAAATATGCAATATAGCCAAATAACGTACTCGTTCCAGGTGTGAACTGAGTTGCCAATATGCAGGTCAATACCATGATGATAATGAAGGGAAGTACTTTACTCGATGGAGATTTTAGTGCTTTGCAGTAAATCAATGCAAATACAACATAAGCGATTACCTCATATGCGATTTCAGCACGGGTATGTATATTCCAGCTTCGATACAGTGGGAAAAAATAAAATACTGAAAAAAATAAATGACCATAGTTGCCCAAAAAATGCCTACTTGGTCTCGCAATATGCATTGAATGTGTAAAATGTCCGACGCCGAGATTCATGCCTGTTACTTTTCTAAGGTATATAGAATGTTATTTTTAATTTAACATGCTTGTGCTGAATCACTCAGTGACAGTTGTCACTTAATTCAAATAAATTTAGCAAACAATAAAAGATAAAAACTATGCAGCAACATCAATCGGCACTTATAAACTTACACCTCGCGGTTTTTCTGTTTGGCGGCACCGCCCTTTTTTCTAAGCTCATCGCGCTCCCTGCGCTTGATATAACGGTTTATCGCACAGCCATCGCATTCATCGCGTTAACGATCATTCTCAAAATGCAAAACAAGCACCTTAAGCTTGATCAGCGCAAAGACTATTTTATTGTTATCGGGTTAGGCGTCATTATTGGTATTCACTGGGTGACTTATTTTGCCGCAATGCAAATGGCAGGCATTGCTACAGGCATCATTGCCTTTTTTACCTATCCCGTGATCACTGTTTTACTAGAGCCGCTGTTTAGCAAAACACGTCTGAAGCTTGCCGACTTGTTGATTGCTACCATGGTGATTTTTGGTATTTATCTAATGATGCCTAATACGGATTTAGGCGACCAAGTGACCTTCGGTATTTTAACCGGCGTGCTGTCTGGAGCATTTTTTGCCATGCGTAACCTACTACAAAAAAAATACTTTTCACAGTATGGCGGCCCACATACTATGCTTTATCAAACTTTAACCGCCGCGGTTGTTTTGTCCATGTTTGTTAACACTCCACCAACGGGCTTACCATTACAAGACATCTACTATCTGCTCCTAGCTGGTGTAGTATTCACAGCGATTCCTCACTCATTATTTGCCAGCAGCTTACGTTACTTGAGTGCTACCACAACTGGACTAATTTCATGCTTGCAGCCCTTGTATGGCATTGTATTGGCTTATATGCTGTTATCTGAGACAACCAGTATGACAACACTTATTGGCGGTATATTAGTAGTCAGTGCCGCTTTTTATGAAACTTGGTCAATAACAAGGAACAAATGATGATCCAAGTATTTGCACACCGCGGTGCTAGCGGCATGTATCCCGAAAACTCGCTAAGTGCAATTAGCGCAGCTTTAGAGGTGGGTGTACATGGAATAGAACTTGATGTACAAAGCTGTCGTGATGACTATGCCATCATTCATGACACATGGTTAGATAGAACAACGAATGGTAAAGGCATGGTAAAAAATGCGTCCAGAGCAGAGTTAAACAAACTGGATGCCGGCAATGATGAGGGGATCCCAACTTTACAAGATGTCTTTAACCTTGTCGGAAAACAGGCAGATATAAACCTCGAGCTAAAACACACTTACAGCCTAGATAAATTCGTTAATTATATAGAAAAAAACGTGCAAGAAGGCATTATAGAGCGCTCACAGCTGATCTTGTCTTCTTTTGATCACCACCAACTTGCTTGGCTCAAACAAAAACTCCCTTGGGTTAAGATTGGCGCTTTAACCGCCTCAATCCCATTGCATTATGCCGAATTTGCACAGCGCCTGCATGCATACAGCATTCACATCGATAAAAACTTCATTAATCATGAGTTTGTTCAAGATGCTAAGCAAAGAGGCCTGAAAATCTATACTTATACGGTAGATAAGCAGCAAGACATAGAGCAAGTGCTTGAGATGGGTGTGGATGGGATATTTAGCAATTATCCGTGCCATGCGAAAATGGTCATCAATAAATGGCAAAACAAGTAACTTTTCCAGCCATTTTTGAATAAGGCACGCTATTTTACAAAAAATAGCGTTTAGTTGGGAAACCAACGCTTACAAGCTTAAATAATTCCACTAAATGGTATACTTTAATAAGACTGATAGTAAATTTCTGACCCAAACTATGGATTGAGTCAGTATTTACCCAATTGGCGAGTGATAGCCTATGACGAGTTTGTACATGCGGATATATAATTTAATTGAAGAGTCTTTGTTTTATACATTAACCCGAAAAATTTTCGGTAACCTTGGGTTTTTATTTGTATTTCAACTACTCACTTTAAGCTGGCTCTATTCATATTTGAGTGACTCTGGTAGCAAATTTGGTGGTTTTTGGCTACTCGCATTCGCATCTATCGCCGCTTTCATATTCACCTTCTTTTACATGCGCTTTTTGATCGTACGTCCGGTGCAAGCTATGCGAGACAGGTTAGAGCAAATAAATCGCCAAGATGGAAATTTATCAGCGCAGCTTCCTCAATTTACTTATGATGAATTTAGAGATCTCAGTGCGCAATACAATACCTTTACCGCTCACCTAGGCGATCTATTAGGGAATACCTATAAAAGCGCTGAAGCCGCCACAGCGAGCAATCAGCAAGTCACCTACTCTATGACCAACACGGTATCTGTGGGTGCACAGCAAATTAATCAAGGCGATACCATTATCGCAGCCAGCGATCAGGTAACACACAGTCTACAAAGTATTGTCAGTAATACCGACCAAGTTTATCAAGCCAACACAGAAAGCTTGCACTTTGTCAGAGGCTCATCTCAGTCTTTATTGACGCTGGTTAGTGAAGTGCAGCAAATCACGACATTACTCGGGAACTTCTCTACCACGGTCGCAGGGCTTAAAGAGAATAGCGATAATATCCGTAATATTCTCAAAATGGTTGAAGAGTTTTCTGATCAGACAAACTTACTTGCGTTGAATGCTGCAATTGAAGCAGCCCGTGCCGGTGAAGCCGGGCGCGGATTTGCCGTCGTCGCCGATGAGGTGAGAAACTTATCAGTTAAAGTGAATGATGCCACAAGGCAGATCAGCGACTTTATCAACCAAATGGATCACCTTGTCAGTGAAACACATCAGGAGTCTGAACAACTGATCTCTCATTCAAGCGGTGCAGAAAAAGCCATCAGTGAAACTTCTCAAGGTTTTTCTGATATGAGCGCTGATTTTGAACGTAACCAATCGCAACTGGAAGAAATCGTCAGTGCAGTGCATCAGTTGGAAGAAACACAAAACCACACTCACCAAGCTGTGCAGCAAATTGTCGAATTAGGCCAATCAGCAAAAGAACAATTAGATACTGCACTCAGTGACTGTCAACATGCCCACCAGCTTACAGCTGCCACACAAAAAGAGTTGCAGCGATTTGTTTAGTAAAAAGCTCAGCAAATGCTGAGCTTTTTTGTATCTACCGTACTTTAAGCACGTTCAATATCAAAGGCAATCACTTCCTTTATCTCGCGCTTGCCTGTGGCCAGCATCACTAAGCGGTCAATGCCCAAAGCAACCCCAGCACAATTAGGCAAGCCTTGATCTAATGCGGCTAAAAAACGCATATCTTTATCTACGGTAGGCAAATTCATTTGCTGGCGCTGCAAATTATCTTCATCAAAGCGCTTACTCTGCTCATCAGCATCTGTCAGTTCATTGAAGCCGTTAGCCAGTTCCATCCCCTTGTAGTACAGCTCAAAACGCCCCGCTACTCGCTTATCTTGTTCATTTAATTTAGCCAGTGCAGCTTGTGATGCAGGAAAGTGGTACACAAAACAAGGTATATCTTGTCCAATCTGAGGTTCAATTTCCATGCAAAATAACAGCTGTAGCAAAGGGTCACTTGTGGTTTCTTGATCAGCAATGTCTTTATAGCCATATGCTGCACAGACTGCTTTCAATGATTCCAACTCTATCGTTAACGGATTGATAGACAAATATTGCTGGAATGCCGCTTGGTAGCTTATTCTTTGGGCTTTATCACAAGATAAAATACACTGCATAAGCGCATCAATTTCATCCATCAATAAATGCTCATCAAACCCTGGGCGGTACCACTCGAGCATGGTAAATTCTGGGTTATGATGCCGACCTGATTCTTCGTTTCGAAACGCTTTGCTAATTTGATAAATCGCACCACTACCCGCTGTAAGTAAGCGTTTCATCGCAAACTCGGGGGAAGTCTGTAAATACAGAGGCAAACCTTTAGCATAACTCGGCCCAACAAACTGCGTTGAGAATGTCGCCAAATGGACATCCGTCACTGACGCCTGACTTAAGCTCGGCGTCTCCACTTCATAAACATCACGCTCAGCAAAAAATGAACGGATACTTGCCAGCACTGCAGCACGCTGTTTAAGGGTTTCAATTTGCGCACTCGGCGCCCATTTCACCTCATTCATGGGTTACCTCAAATAATATTTATAACGACAAAAAAAATCTCGACCGAAGCCGAGATTTTCTTACGTCAAAGTGATTAAGTAAATAATTACTTAACGCGGCTCACGTATTCGCCAGTACGCGTATCAACTTTGATCACCTCACCAATTTGTACAAACAGTGGTACACGTACAACCGCACCGGTTGTTAGTGTCGCTGGCTTACCACCAGTACCCGCTGTGTCACCTTTTAGGCCAGGATCAGTATCTGTGATCTCTAGTTCAACAAAGTTTGGTGGTGTTACTGCAATTGGGTTGCCGTTCCACAGTGTGATTGTACAAACGTCGTTTTCAACTAACCACTTAACATTGTCACCTAAAGCCTTTTCGTCAGCTGCGATCTGCTCAAATGTGTCGTTGTTCATGAAGTGCCAGAATTCGCCATCTGTATAAAGATAAGCTAGATCTGTTTCCATCACGTCAGCGCCTTCCACAGAGTCGCCTGATTTAAACGTTTTTTCTAATACTTTTCCTGAGATCAACTTACGGATCTTAACGCGGTTGAAAGCTTGGCCTTTACCTGGTTTAACCATTTCGTTTTCTAGGATCGTACAAGGCTCGCCATCCATCATAATTTTTAGGCCGCCCTTGAACTCGTTGGTGCTATAATTCGCCATCGTATCCTCTAATCATCGTATTTCGAGTAATAAACCTGCTAATGATACAAATAAATGAAGTAAATTTGCATACTAACTGGCAAAAAGAATTGGCGAATGTCGTTACTTGCCCAGATACACTACTCAAAATGTTGGGCTTGGAGTCTCATTTCAGTGCAAAAGACCTTGCTGCGAAGCGGCTTTTCCCTGTTCGTGTGCCAAGACCCTTTATTGCCAAAATGCGCTACGGTGATCCCAATGACCCGCTGTTATTGCAAGTGATGCCACTGCATCAAGAGTTTATTGCAGCCTCTGGATTTAACAAAGATCCCCTCGAAGAACAAGACGCACCTGTGCCAGGTTTGCTACATAAATACCAGTCTCGGGTGCTGTTAATGCTTAAAACAGGGTGTGCAGTAAACTGCAGATATTGCTTTAGACGTCACTTCCCCTATCAGGATAACCAAGTCAACAAACGTGCTCTAGCACCGATATTTAAGTACTTGGTCGAACACCCTGAAATTAATGAGGTGATTTTAAGCGGTGGCGATCCACTGATGGCCAAAGATGACATGATCAGTTGGCTATTAGATGAATTAGAAGCATTGCCCCAGATAAAACGGATTAGGATACATAGTCGTTTACCTGTGGTTATTCCTGCAAGAGTGACCGATGCACTGTGTAATCGATTAGCAAACAGCCGTCTCAAAGCCATTTTGGTTAATCACATTAATCACCCAAATGAAATAGACGATGATTTCAAGGCTGCTATGGGTAAGCTTAAACAAGCCGGTGTCACGCTATTAAACCAAGCGGTATTGCTCAAAGGTATCAATGATTGTGTTCAAACACTCTCTGCGCTAAGCGAAGCTTTGTTTGACAGTGATATTCTGCCTTATTATCTTCATCTGCTTGATAAGGTTGAAGGTGCCAGTCATTTTGATATGAGCGAGTCTGAAGCGATTGAATTGGTTGCTCAGATGCTAGAAATATTACCGGGCTTTTTGGTCCCTAAACTGGTGAGAGAAATCGGCGGCAAACAAAGTAAGACGCCGATTGATTTGCATTTAAATTAAAATGCGAACATCAACGTATATTAAGCATATACGTTGATGTTGTTGCCCAAGGTTGCCGTCACTGACTTAGCTGGAGTTTGCGCTGCCGCAGAACTCCCTGCTGACTCAATTAACGCGAGGGCTGCTCGTCCATCTGCTTGCTGTTGCTTTTTAGCCAGAGAAGCACTGTATACTTCGCCACCTGGACCAGCGCCAGACATAGCAGGAAGGTTACTTCCGGAAATATTCATAGGTATTCACCTGACAAGTTTGATGGATCCGAGTAAAATATCGGCCGATTTACTTAAGACTTTAGGAAAAACATGCAAGCAATCATCGAAAAACTCAACGAAAATTTAAAAGTTGTTTATCGTCAAGCACTTGATGCAGATAAAAAATTAGATGAACTACAGCAGCAAGGGCATGGTAAATTCGCATCTCTGTTCACGAAAGACGCAGGGTTTGGCTTTGAAGCAAAACGATTTAAGCCCTATGTGCTTGATGTTGCAGCAGATGTAGATGCATTAAGTAAATCAGAGCAATTAGATGAAGAGCAACTGAAAAAGACTGTATTTAAGTTACAGCAGTTGTTGCAACTATTAGCAACATTCAAATAAAAAGAGCGCCTCAGCG
>NZ_JAKFZS010000056.1 GCF_021654285.1 Pseudoalteromonas luteoviolacea
AGATATTTCGGTATATTATAAAGCACTAATTAAATGATGAAATTATAAAAAACACCAAGCTTCTAGAAATAATAGTTGGATTTGTTTGTGTTTCACGTAATTTTATTCAACTATTTTTAACCAGTAGCAACGACGTTAGTTATCAAATGAAACTCTCAGCATTTTTAATACTATTTTTACTTCTATCAGGTTTTTGTATGGCTACAGATAATAACTCCCCACCAGAAGGTGTTTCTCAGCAAGACTGGAATAATTACCTCGCTCACCAACAAAAGTGGCGGGCAAAGCTTAAGAAAAGATATGACAATGAACTTAAAAGTTCGCCACCCGTCCCGCCATGGCAGAAATACCCCGACGAAGCCAAAAGCAGTATGTTTTGGCGTATGGGCATTGGTGAAGAGTACTTAACTGATTACATTTCAGTATATTTTGAGTATTCATCACCGGAGGAGATTAAGGCGTATAAATTAAAATACCCTGAACCGTTAAGCTGGTCAGGCTGATATGATAACAAATAAGTTGATCAAGCTATGAATGCAAAACAGTTAGCTTGTACACATTCTTGACGTAGGTAAGCTTGCCATTTTTTATTTGGGGGTATTGACGAAAGTTTGGGCTTTGGCAATAAAACCAAATGAGTTAAGTTGAATTGTGATTCCTTAATATAATAATTTCCTGATGGAAGGCTAGTGCTTTTATCATTTTTTGTGTTTTTTAAATATTATATGATTTTTAAAAGATATTACTACTATACGGTAGTTTGTGTTTTTTAAATGCCTCAAGTCGTGTTAAAGTTATTTAGGTTGTATTTATATTTATGGCGTATGGTATTAAATTTTGTATATGCATAGTTATTTTATGTTGTATTTGTCATAGATAATTTTTTAAAGGTTTCAAGTTGGCGGGGTAATGTAGCTTGCTACTTGTTTAGCCAGCTGAAAAGCTTCCATTTCTTGGACGTTATGCCATAAGGATTGATAAGTGAAAAAACAAGTAATAGTCATTTTGATGGGTTTAGTCTCTTCTATTGTGGTTGCTACTGAAGAAGATGAAATTGTATGGATAAAATCCGAAGATCCCGAAATGCTCAATGCAATTAAAAAAGCAAGAGCTTCTCTAGATGAATTTCTAGCAATAGCTAAAACTCCTAAAGAAGGTATGTCAGATTTTGTATTAAAGGTGAGACTTGGAGACACAAAGGGTCATGAACACTTTTGGGTAATGCCATTTGAGGAAAATCAAAACAGTATAACCGGCTACTTAGCTAACAAGCCTAAGGTAATCGAAGGTTATTCGCTAGGGCAAAAAATCACTTTTGATCAATCAATGATTAGTGATTGGGGTTATTCATATGAAGGAAAAAAATACGGCAATTTTACGACCTGCGTTTTATTTCAGTCTATGCCGGAGGAACAAGCTAAATACTATCGAGAAAACTATGGATTCCAGTGTTAGGTAGTATAACAGTGAATGGAGATAGACACAGAGTTTTCCAAGCTAAGCACCGCTGAGTATTATCTTGTGTGCGATTAAAATATTAGTGTTAACTTTAAATTTTTTATCGTCATCTAGTATTGTTTAAACTAATTATTTAAAATAATATTCTTTAATAAAATGTCTATGTTTAATGCCTTTCAATTTTTTAGTTGATTAACGAGAAATCCTAAAGTTGATGAAGTTAATTTTTTTACTTCGTACTGCTTTACATATTAGAAGTTTTTTAACTGGGGGCTATGTTTTTCTTTAGTCGTGTGTTAATAAAGGTGGGTTAATTTAACTGTAAACTCACCGTGTTGTAATTTTGTGCTATTGTAATTCACGGCTGAATGAAGGTTAAGTTTTTTAAAGTGGTAACTATATGGAAACTATATTTGGTGGGGTTGGTGTTCTAAGTGTATTGTCCTACTCAATATTGGCGATACTCTGGATAGCAGTCCCAGTATTTGTAATTTTGATTTCAAAACGGATAAAGGAAATGCGAGATATAGCCATTGAATCACAAGCTGTTTTGAAAGAATTAAATGCTAATATTAAATATTTAAAGCGAAAATATAACGAAGAGAATCAAAGTTACTGAAACTTTATGCATCCTTCGAAGAAAAAGAGTACAAATTTCGCTTTAATTTGGTTTATGATGAAAAAGGTCAGAGGTTTTTATATAGAAAGCTATAAAGTTTTTTTTAAGAATGTGGATTTATTGAGTCGTGGACTTATAAAGCAATAAAGTAGCTTAATTTCATTATTTAAGTAAATGATAAATTAGAATCATTGAACATTAATTTGTAATAAAAAGCTATGTTTTCTATAAAGAATTGAATCTGATTATCTAATCAATGGTCATGCTTAATTACAGAATACTCGTCACAAGTGACTAAAAATCTTAGCTTACGAACCTTGGCGGCTATTGAAATTTAGCATATTATTACCTCTTTAACGTATATTAATTCGTAACCACTCAAGGATTAAAATAGTAATTAATATCTTGAAGTTTTGATGTGCTTTTATGCAATGTTGATCGTTTTTAAATATCATTGTTATGAAACAATTGATACCACTGGACATCCCTAACTTGGTGACAAATAAATAAGTTATTGGTATGGTAAGTTTTACTAAAGAGCGTATAGGAATAGTCATTGTTATACGGCATCTATCGTAGATAAAATGGCTAGGTTTCAAGGAAAGTATGTATAAACCAAATGAATTAAAGCAGGATGTCAAGGGTGTCTATAAAAGACACCCTAAATTGAAGACTTATATTAAATCGTTAAAAGACCCAGTTTCTATTAACGTAGACATTAATAACCTAAAAAAATACTTATCTGAGGGTCCTTGGGAATATAAATCAGAATATGCCCCAAACGAAACCTTTACTTATTCATGGTCTTCAATGGCAAGAGACCTTAATCTTTATGCAATAAAACTTAAAATAGATTCTTTTAAGTCCTGCTTTAGTGGTGATAATACATGGACGAAAGACTTTAAAGAGTCTATTGAATATGAATATTGGGCCTTAAAGCTCGATTTGAAATTTCATGATATGGCTTTTAAAGAATTTAATGAAGGACAAAGAGTTAAGCTCTCAATGTTATTTCTTAGGGATGCAGGAGTCACTCTTGGAAGTTGCATCGCTTTAGGTTGGCTGGATTATGCTGATGAACTCATGACAGGTATTAATAATAATTTAAAGAATACTTGTTTTAGTGATGCTTATGACCGTAGTTCCAGGCGGCGGACCCAGCACTTTATTTTAAGATTATTAAGTCATTACAATGGCACGGATGAAATTCAAAAAGAGTTGGACATTAAATGTGCGTATGATGTCCCTTTATTTAATAGATTAGTAGAAAATTGGGCAACTGAAGACACAAAGTATCTTTCGGAGTTATTAATTCAAGCTGCCGACAGACATACTCATCAGTGTAGACAGGATAGCTGGAATAATAATAGGTTCTATGATTTTCAAAATTGGGATCTTGAGTATTACTACCCATTTGAGATATTAGCAATAGAGAGGCTTCGAAAGTTAAAGGGACTAACTACACCAAGAATTGAACACCGAATATTAGATACTCCATTGGGTCAATTATTAGAATATACACCTCCAGAAAAACCAAAATTTCTAATGGGGCTATTAGATCGTGCAAGCAAGGAGTTTCCCAGCATAAAATCTTAAAAATACTTATAAATAATGATTTAAAAGTGATAGGGCTTTGCTCTTTGTTTGCTAAATTACTCTGGTGTATTGTATCGTTTACTAAAATAGTTAAGTTGAAGGTGAAAGTTGAAAGCAATATTAGTGTTTTTCATATTCTTTAGTTCGTTTTCTTTCGCATGCAGACCATGCAGTGAGGATGTCAGTGTTTATGTTGTGAAGCAAGCAAAACCAGTTTTTGATAAATCATACTCTTCTTCAGAACGAAATGGGTATGTAACTTTTCAAGCTGACATAGGTCATTTTAAAATAAGTAATCTTAAAGTCGTTGAGGTTTACCCTGAAGATATTCCTCCACATATCATTGAGGAGATGATTTTAAAAACGCAATATAAATTAATTTCTAATAACTCTGGTCACATAGCGTGTGACTCTAAGTCTCAGGAGTTAAGTTTGGTATTTCGCTTACCGATTAAGGAAAGTTAATGGATATGCAAGCCTCAATTTTATAAACTGATAATGTTTTAAATTGAATAGAATTTTTTGTGGTTTATATAACTGTTAATAACTATTTTCAGCCTTTCACTGCAATTTCTTTCTTTTCTATATATTTGGTTTTAAATTGAAAGTGGTGGTTAACTTTTTGAGCTAGCAACTTACATAGTGGTTATCAATGTCTTGTTGCATTTCTTTATTTTCTTTTTCATCCACCTCAAATTAATAGCTATGTATTAGTTAGGTTGCTAATTGTATTTTTGAAGGTCTATCCTAAAATACATTCCCATAAATTTATTTTCAAGGCTGAACCCTGGTTTTAATTGAAGTGTTTTTACTTTATATTTTCTTAATTTTATCAGGAGAAAATAACCCTTTTGGTTGAGAAGAAAGTTTTCAACCTTGCTTATTGTTATTATGATAAAGTAACCCGTGGTTTTTTATAATGCTTCTTTATATTATTTAAATTTTAAACTCCTGTTTGAAGTATAAAATAATTAGAGCTTACCATAAATGAGCGACTACGAAAACTTGGCTCTGTTCCATTTTTCAGCACCGTTGAGTTAAACCTTTATAGGATTATTTTTTGAGTGCTAATTTTAAGGGTAACTAATGAATCTTAATGAAGAAAATTACAAAGAAGCTGAGAATGCATTAAAAGACGTACTATATATGTTCGTAGATGCAATAGTACAAAGTGGTGATTTTTCAGGGCTGGAATTAGGACAGTTTGATCCGTTTCGATTCCTTGAGGTTGGCGGCAGTTCTGGTAAAACTGTTTTCCTTACGGATGGCGAATGCGACATACTAATGAAAGGTGCTGCAGTAGCACTTCTTTCTTTGCTCGCAGATGTTTATTTCAACGATGAGTGTAATGCTGCTAGTGAAAAAGATAAAGTTGAAAATGGAGTTATGCTTAACTTTATCGCAAGCAAAGGTCAGTTAAAGCCTCCAAAACATTTCGATTATTTGCTAAAAATTTACAACGTATATAAAAGCAAGCAGTTCATCATGGACCCTTATATTGAGCAAGCCTTTGACGCTGCGTTTTCAAATGAGGCTGAGTTTTACAGTGCCATGAAAGAAGTTTTGGAAAATATTATCAAAACTTGTTTTACAACACTTTCACGGTTCAATGATTAACTAGCGGATTAATTTTCTGTTGTGCATTAGGCGGTACATAATGATCGAGATGAAAAAATACAACGGAGGGATAAATGGAATTCCTCAATTTGAAGAACAAAAATCGATGTGGAATTCGTTGCTAATTGATTTTGTGGCAGCTAAAAGTCCAGCAATAGAAGAGTACGTAACTCAGCTTGGCAAGTGTTATATCAATGGCAGTGTAAAATATGGGTGTTTTAAATTGGGTGATTCTGAAGTTCTTGATTGGTATTGTTCTAGAAACCGGCTTAAGGAAATGCAATTTTTCCGGAAAGTTTGGGAGCAAGAACCCATCAAAAGTTTCTTTAACCTCAGTGATATCTGTGACGATTCAAATAAAGCTTTTAAATGGTCCTCCCCATTTTTATTAGGAGGCTCTTTGGCATGGGTACTCGACGGTGGCGGGCCTTACGAAAAGCCTGATTGGGGTGGTGCAATCTCTAAGGAATTAGGTGAAAAAGCTGCTCTGGAACTTATCGCTAATGACTATGAAGACAGTGTTGTAATTACATGCAACTTGGCTTGGTGTAGCTTCTTTTTAGATGTAGCGTGGGATTGTACATGGGTTGTATTAAACAAAAAAACACGTTTGTTGCATGTTCTAATGGCGACAGACACAGATTAAAAGTCAAAGATACGCTGTTAGTTTTCCCTGATTCTTTTGTTTAGAAAGAAGGGGTTGTACTTTATAAACTATAGCCAATTATTTGCTGCGGTTTATCGCAGACATTACGCATTAGGAAAAATATGACCTCCCATAAAGCGATTGAGTTAGTTTTATCAAAATGTTCTTTAATTGCAGAAAAATGGTCGGAACATCAGGCTTTTTGGGGCGATAGTGTCGCAGGGGTTTACAATGATATTAATGTTGTCGCTCATTACCTCGTAGAGCAGTATGAGCAAGGTCAAACAAGCGATTTTGAAGCAATATTTGATGTTGTCGAGTCGATATTAGTGAAAGCTGAAGACGAAGTTAAAACGCTCATAATAGTAGGGCTGTTTGAGGATGTTCAAAATATTGCGTCTCACAAAGCATTTAGCTATGAACCTTTTGAGAAGTGGCTTGGTCCTATTTCAAGAAAGTATTGGCAAGATATATGTGTATTTTGGGAGCAGAAATCATAGGCTATCAACATCATGATTAAAGTTGTGAGTTTAGCTGACAAATGTCTTTTACCAGAGCCGAAATTTAGTTATTTATAAAGCGACTATAGCGGTGAGATTTGACCTCAACTATACAAAATAATAACGCAATTTAATTGGTGTCATATTGACCAGAAATAAGGATAGAGTGGTATGAAGCGAAATATATTAGTCGTGGGTGCAAGCAGAGGGATTGGCTTAGCGGTTGCACAATTCTATCACGCGCAAGGAAACAATGTGATTTCTGTTTCGCGCACGCCATCCAGTGTGGGCCAATGGATTGAAGCTGATATTTCTCATATCGCGGGTATACAAAAAGTGCTGGACGCAACATCCCACCTTAGCATTGATGCTTTGTTGTATATGGGGGGAATTTGGGAAGAGAATGCCTTTACTAAAGACTATAACTTTGAGGCAAGTCCATATTCGGAAACAAAAAATATAATCAATGTTAATCAGGTTGCACCCATAGAGCTTGTTAAGGGTCTTTTGCCGAGTTTTAGGCAATCAGAAAATCCAAGGGCCATATTCATAGGCGCTACATCTGGTCTCGATATTTCTACAACGTCTGAGGTTGCATATTCCGCCTCTAAATTTGGATTACGAGGTGCTGTGCATTCATTGCGAATTGGGTATAAAAATGAAGGTATTGGATTTACAACAATAAACCCTGGCTTGGTGGGAACAGAAGAAGTGTTGGCAGATATTCATTCTGGCGAATTTGCAGGCCTTATTCCAATACCGATAGAGGATGTGGTGAGAACGGTCGACTTTGTCATGCAGTCAAATATCCACACAGACATTGGAGATATAACGCTTACTCAAAAATATACTGGCTGACAATACATGCTCACTTAACCTTGTTGAGCCTGGCGTTGTTACTGCTTATTTCCTGAGAGCTGCGACGCTGTTAGCTCATTTTTCCATCCAGGGCCATCGATGCCCCTATAAGCACCCCTGAGTTAAAGATTCATTTAGTTTTTATCACTTCAATGATGGCTTATCAACACAATTTACTCGCCCTCATAACAATTTACTCTCGCGTTTCGCGTAATAATCTGTAATGGATTGTTTTTGATTTGTTACTAAACTTAGTGCCTTATTATTCAATTAAAGTCTAATTGAAATTTTCAAGGAGAGGTTATGACTACAAATTTGGTTCGCGTTTTGCCGTGTCGGTTGCTGAAGGTGATTGGCAGCCATACCCAGCAATATTCTGCGCTATCCAACACTTCTCCTTTTCGTCATTCGCTTTGTAAATACTGAGTTTGAGATAACGCGTGTTTATTGCTCGTTATGTTTTGGCTCGGTCAGTTGTGCTTCAAACTTAATTTAATTAAGGACAAACCATGTCAAATTGCCAATATAAAATTTATCCGCCATTGGGTATTGCTAGAGTAGGAAATGGTCCTGCAGTCAAGTCGTTATCTATATCGACCCCTGAAGTACCTTGGGCGCATCTGTATGACACCAATGTTCAATATTTGGTGACCGAGCATGAGCTGGTTGAACTGGTAGAGTCATGTTTTGGTGATAAAACCAAACAAGCTATTAGCCAAATTCATAAAAACTTGAGTGAAGAAAATACATCCAAGCTCGCTCAAGATGATATTGAAACAGTCACAGAGCTACTTGATTTATCTCATTTAGTGCCAAAAACGCAGATTTTACGCAGCCTCGATAATCTTGTGTTAGAGAATACGAGTGACGTTTGTTCAGCTATACAGCAAATAAAAGATGCCATCTTAAAAGTGTTGAGCGATCATTACTTGCACGCAGTAAAAAAGCAGGCACAAAACTTTTATATCTATAAATGTGATGAACATGGCAACCCAATCGAAAAGCTTCAACTAGGCGAAGGCGATAAGGTTACTTGGCATGTTGAGGTGGCAAATAAAAAGTCTTTTTGGTACGACTACAACAACGCGCTTGATTTGTCTTTACAGACAGAAGGGTCTGGCAATCTGAGTAAAAATGTCAGCAAACATCGTATCGCACCAGCGCAGACAGCAAAGCGTCGAAACCCAAATGTGACCACAAATGGCTTAAGAAAGCAGTTGGTGATCTCAAGTCAAGGGTGTATTTCAAATGGACATCATGGCCAAGTTGCATTGCGTGGCAAGTTTCCGGCGAATGAACCGAATGAAAAAAATCGTCTAAGTGACTTGCTCAACTTGCAAGAGCGTCACAATGTATTACAAGGCAGTCTTGAATGTACAGAAGACGGAACACTTCGTTTTTATGGGGGTAACGGCGTATCACAAGCATTATCGCCATCATCACTAAATACAGACTTTGCTGATAATTCAAATTGGTTTGATGATATTTGCGATGGTCGTATAACCGCTTTAGTCGAACTTAAAGAAGGTGGTTGTTTTGAGCTTAATGACGAAAGTAACAGCGCTTGGGTAGCGACGACTCCACCAGATTATGCGCCACAAATTGAGCCTTTGGTGACTATGTATGACATGGTCACAGGCGCCGCACTCAAAGAAGGCGATTTAAATACATTAACAACACAATTTAGCGATGTTTTTCCAATTTTGTACCGTTTGTACAGAATGCAGTGGGTGAATCAAGCGGACTTTACGGATAATGCCGTTAATACACAAATTCGTGAATTGAATAGCGAATTAAAATTTGCGCAGTTATTAGATACATCGACTGCGGCTAAGTCACTACGTGAGGGGATCTTTAATCAGTTTAGAAACCCACTGTTTGATGAAGGCGTGACGGACGATGATCCTAATACAAGTGGCAGTATTTGGGTGAGTGATAGCCGTATCATCCCCAGTAAGGACAAAACGAATATCGCAGAGCGCCCAGCGACTTACCCGTTAAAACTGCCTTTTTACCCTAATGACGGTGTTGATTATCCGGGTAGTCCAATGCAGTGGTTTGCTATTCCTCCTTTTATGTATCAACATCTACAAAACTGGGCAGCAGGGAAGTTTACTGTTACTCAAGCTGAAAAAGAGTGTGCAAACACAATTGAAGAGTTAGGCATTTTTTACGGTGAACAATTTAAAGCTTCTCCAAACAGTGCACTATTGTGTGCGCGCGCCGCACTAGATGCGCTATACGGGGGCGGGTTTCACCCTGGGGTTGAACTAACTTGGCCGATGCGCCATGCTTTGATTTACAGCCAAAATGAAGCTGTAAGCAGTGTCACCCCTGACATCAGTTTACTGGGCTTAAGAGAGTTTAGGCTTAAACAAGATCCGAACGGTCTTAAGTCTGAAAATATGTATCAAGACTTTGGGTACTCGATAGGGGTCGAAAACGTCACCGAGTCCGTTATTCCAAACTCTGATTCAGCATGGTTATGGCAAAATACGCCGGGCGATTTGACTAAATGGATGGGGATCCCTTGGCAGTCTGATGCCGCAAGTTGCCAAGCCGTTTACACTCCAGAAGATTTCCCAATTCCGTCGTGGTGGGCAGCCAACTTGCCAGTCCATGTATTGCCTTTGGCAAGGTATAACAAGTTTAAAGATAGCCAATCTGCAGATTTACCTGAAATTAATGGTATGGCGCATAGTATTGCGCAGGGCATGTCTGAGTCGACTTTTGAACACTTACGGTTGGAGCAATTTTCACAACGTTTAGAGTGGCTTCATACGGCTGATCTTGGCTTTGTTGGCTACCATGCAGAAGGAGGTTACACCAATGGCTTGATACAAATGGTGAGTCAGTGGAAAAACATGGGCATGGTGATGGCGAGACCTGTCGAAAACCCAGGTTCTTCAGGCATCCCAAATGTGGTCTATGTTGCCTACAGCGAAGCTGATAAAGATTAACTCTAATGCATGAAAAAGGCACTTCGGTGCCTTTAAACAGGAAATAGTAAATGAGCGATGTTTTAGAGTGTGACTGTCTCATTATCGGTGGTGGGATAGCTGGTACGGTGGCTGCAAAGCTGTTGCTTGAGCACGGCCATAAGGTGGTGCTAGTGGAGGAAAGTTCCTCCTCAAAAATTCGTTTGGCCGAAAGCCTACCGGCAAGCATAGAGCCTCTTTTGGCGCGCATTGGGCTTTTTGAATTGTTGACATCAGGGCCGCATGTTCGTCATACGGGTATGGTGTCTTCGTGGGGCTCACCTTTAATGCAAACAGCCCCTTTAGCGGCGGCACATCATGGTTGGAAAGTAGACAAGCAATTTTTTATTGAACAAATACGCTCGACATTACCAAAACAATCCACCTTACTCGGCAGGGTAAAGGATGTTTTTCGTGTCGCTCAAGGCTGGCAGTGCAGTATCACTTGTGCCAATGTTCAAAACAAACAGGTGATCAAAGCGCGCTTTGTACTGGATGCAAGCGGGCGACAGGGCTATTTGCCAAGAGTGTTGAATTTGCAACGGCATACATTTGATAAGCTCAGTGCATTTGTGACAAATATGAGTTTAAAAGCGCCCATAAAAAATCAGCCTGCGGTGGCGGTTGAGGCCTTTAGGGATGGGTGGACCTTGGTTTCCAAAATCAATGACCACGAGTGTATGCTGGCAATTTTTTGTAATCAGTTCACACCTGATTTTGGTAAGCTAAAGCAATGTGAGAACTGGCATAGCATTGCCAAGCAAACACACTGGTTTAGAAAAGTCCTACCTCAAGAACCATTTGATATAAAAACACTCAATGCGAGTAGTCACATAATCAGTCAACTACACGGCGATAACTGGCTCATCGCGGGTGATGCCGCGATGTCGTTTGATCCCTTATCTTCTCATGGCATGACAACGGCAATTTATATGGCGGAAAAGTCAGCACAAGCAATACATAAAGCATTTGAAGGCGAGCAAGGTGCACTAGGCAATTACAGTGAAACTATGACGCAAATCTATAACAGCTATTTGAATGAGCTGCTAGGACATTATCGTCGTGAGCAACGATTCACGGACTCCAAGTTTTGGCAAAGTAAGCAACAGTTTTCAGCACCAGAGGTGCTTAAAGTTGTAGGCTAAATTTGGCTGGGAGCCAGTGGATTAATCCAGCTTATTAATGCGTATAAGCACAGTCGATAATATCTACATTTGATGTGCTAGATGGCTAGTTAGCCATGCCTTGTAAGGCTTTGTAATACTTTAATTAAATTCTATCAACTAAAGTAAAAGCAGTGATTATCTGAGCTTAAATGCAGAGGTAATTGGAGTGAGCTTATATCAATAAGGTTATTACCTTTAAGCAATGAAGGAATATAGAAAAAGCAGTTTTATTGATAAAAACTCGCCTTATAAACTTTCCTTCATGCATAAGGGCGTTAAGGTGTTAAATCCTTGAGTAAACCTTGTATTTGTTCCCTCCTATTTATTTCAGCTTATGGTTCGGTATTGATTTAATTTGAAAAGTAAGGAAAGACTATGGCTAAGTATTATATTTATCCCGCCATTGGTATTGCACGGTTAGGAAATTCGAAATCAGGTTTCTTTCTAGGCCCTGAGGTACCGCATCAAGATGTAAACCCAAACTATACAGGTAATAACTTAAAAGCGTGTTACGAAAACTATAGTCTCACGAATCGCCCAGATGTTGAGTTAGATTACAAAGATAAAAAAGGCAGGGTAAAGCGACAAGCGGCTCGTTTTAGAATTTTTGAGGTTAATGACAGTGGTCAAGTCACACGTGAGATCACTGCTGATGACGCCACAATTAAGTGGGAAGTACAGTTAGCGAACAGGAAATCAATCAACTATAAGTTTGAAGATGCAATGGACTTGGGTGATTCCTCAAAGGATTGTGAGCTAAGAAACGCGTTTGTCCAAGACCTTAAAAAGCGCAAAGAACAACTGCTCATTGATCCTAAACCTCGTACTATTAAAGGCAAAAACAAGTCGGGCAATGAATATCATTTTGATGATGGCACCATTTTTGGTGGAACGAGCCAAGAGAAAACGGTTTACCTAGGTGAATTGAGAACTGATGAGCAGGGCAGGTTGCTTGTACTTGGTGGCCGAGGGCATTCTAGTAGTTATGAGCAAAAGCAGATAGAAACCTTTGCTAACAATGATTATTGGCATGACGATATCTCAGATGGCACAGTCCGCGCTAAAATCATCATTAATAGCGAAGAAGTCGAAGCTGAACCTGCTATGGTTGCAGTTACGCCACCCAACTTTGCGCCGAATATGCCAGGTGTAGTGACCATGTATGACGTTGTCACTGACTTGATGCTCAGAAAACATGAACTTCCTTCATATTCTGCAAAAACAGAATTTTATCGTGACATTTACCCAGTCCTTAGCAGCTTAGTTGAAAATCAAGGGGTGAATTTAGGCTACTTTATGGTGTTTGGTGATGGCTCTCCCGGTAACTTTAATAACCCGGTGATCTTAGACAAGCTGAAATCAAATTGCGGTTCTAATAAGCCTATCAGGGAAGCTGTTTTTAAGCTTTTCCGCCTATCAGAGGAAGACACTAAGGCGCAAAGGAAAAAGCTTGTAAAAGAGCTGATAAAGGAAGGCGGCAACGAGGATATTGATCCGGCTTTGAAAAAAGGCATCAAAGAAAACCTAGATAAGGCCATTGAAAAGTCGCAGGCATTAGTACAAGCATCTCAATTGCCGCCTATTTTCGGTGATCTGTATGGGGATGATAACGACTCGCCATTAAAGGGACTTAGTCTGACGCAAACGCAATATAATCATATGCAAAAGTGGGCTGACGGCGATTTCATTGAAGGTGAAAACGCAAAAAGTAATTCAAAACCGTTGAAAAATATTACCGATCCGTTGGAGACAATTGAGCCGGTAAATCGTCGCCCATTTGCACTGACACAAACGAACCTTGAGCAATGCTTAGGTGGGCCATTCCATCCAGGCATTGAATTGACTTGGTTTATGCGCCGCTTGAGTATGTGGAATGTGAAGGACAAGTTTGATCCAATGCGGCTAAATATCTTGCCAAAAGATGAAGAGGTGCAAGATTACTTTGGGCCTGTTTTAACACCTCATGTTGCATTGAAAGAAATGTTTAATGCCAGTGGACCGGGCACACTAACTCGTTTTATGGGCGTGCCTTGGCAGTCTGATGAGGGAAGCTGCCGTTCGAATCAAGATTACGATCCGGCGCAGTATTTACCGACAATCACATATTGGTCGGCGAGGGTACCGAATCAGGTGATGAGTCAGCGATCATTTCAGCAACTTGATAACCATGAGTTATCAGAAGTTCAGCGTTTCAAGTACTTTAGCTATCGCCAAGATTGGCTAAGGTTTTTGCGAGAAAACCAAGAAAACCCAAGAGTGAAGATGGTTGATAACTGGGATAAAATGGGAATTGTCGTTAAAAAGCCCATTAAAAGTCCTATCTCACTTGAGGATACAGAGGTCAATGAAGTTTGGGTCGAATCTCAAGTAGACGACCGCTATTTAGTTAAAGATGCCAGTTATCGACAGCTTCTTAATATACAGCAACTTGCAGGGCTCGAGGGTGGACAAGGCGTCAGCGCTGGGTCTGAAGATGCGATAAATCAACTGGATAAGGAAGAGAGTAAAGCGGCCAAGCAAAATCTTCCTCCGCGTAAAATTATTACGCGTCAAAATCAGCGATAGTTATGACGTCAATGAATTATCAAGTCGTCATTATGGGTGCAGGTGTTGCGGGTATTACCGCAGCACTTGTGCTCGCTAAAAACGGCGTTAAAGTTGCAGTTGTGGATAAAAACTCGAGACAAAAGCAAAGCTTTGGAGAGTGTGTTCATGGAACAATACAACCGATTTTATCTGAATTAAATTTATTTGAGCAATTTTGCCGTGATGGGCATTTTGAATTGCAAGGGTACGAAGTCGATTGGGATAGAGAAGGCCGCTACGAGCGAAACCTAATTGCCAGTCCATACGGAACCGGATGGATTTTAAATAGAGAACGATTTGATAGTAGTTTATTAAGCGCGGCTCTAACAGCAGGGGTAGATTTTTTCTGGAATACCAGATTAATAGACATTGGTCGCGAAAACAATAAGTGGCTGCTGCAATTAAAAAACACAGAGCAGGCATTTCCTAATATCAACCAAAAACAGCAGTTTACCGCCAGTTATATAGTGGATGCCACAGGGCGTGCTCGGGTACTAACTCGAAAGCTCAATATTGCTGAAAAAAAAGCGGACGCCTTAATGGCATGTTGCACATATTTACATCACGATGGCAGAGGGCTGATGGGCAAGCAAACAGCGGTGATAAAAAGCTGCCCTAATGGTTGGTGGTATTTGGCACCGTTTTCACAAACGATGGCGACATTATGCTTTTTTACAGACAATGATTTAGACATGCCTAAATCACATTCTGCATTGTTACACCAAGCAAATGAACTCGCCTATCTTAAACCATATTTAGCCCAGAGCAACCTAGAGAAAACAACTGAATTTAAAGCGATTTCTTCTTACTCTTCCTGTGTGGCGAGTTGCGTTGGAAAAGGGTGGATAGCTATCGGTGATGCGGCTTGTAGTTATGATCCACTTTCTTCTTATGGGATCACGTCGGCGATGGGCAGTGCCTATTATGGTGCAACAGCGATAGCTCAGGCCATGGCGCAGGAACAAGACTCTTTAGCGCAATATCAGCAGCTTATGCATGAGCAGTTTCTGACCTATGTGATTGACAAAAACAAAGAGTATCAACGGGTTACACACTATGATACGGATTTTTGGAAAAGACGACAATATTGAAGATATTTTTAAGTGTATTTAATTTTAAATTTTGTTAATTTTTAATCTATGGCTCTATTGGTGTCTTGCAATCGCTTGGCGCCTATAGCAAGCCGATCATCTTTTAATTAAATGCGTATTTTTAGATAAGGAAATAACAATGGATTTTGATTTTGCAGTAGAACAAATTAAATTGGTTGGCCATGAGCAAGGCTATGAAATGTCTGAGGGTAGTCGTACTTTTGAAATATTTATTGATAATCATCATGCTGTTGCATACAAAATAATCGCAAACAGCTCTTCTGGGTATATTCAAGTACATCAATGGGAAGCTGGGGATGCTGATTCTGAAGGTCAGTACGGCAGGGGAGTATACTCATTGCGTAATTACAGCGATGTAGCGCACTTTTGTAATATTCTCGTAGCCAGTGCTTATATTCGCGCCCGAAGAAAAGACTAAAGCACAGTTAGTTTGATGCTGTTAAGTTTTCGTGAGCAGCTCAATTTGTAATTTAGTAA
>NZ_JAKFZS010000057.1 GCF_021654285.1 Pseudoalteromonas luteoviolacea
ATAGCGAATATATGGATGTAAACATTCTAAAAATAAAACCAACACACTTAAAAACCAAAACCACCTTTACCACAATGAAATTAATAAAATCATAAACGCTATGAATATCACAATATAAAACACCTTTTAATTTATAAAATTAAAAATCAGTAGTATGATTAAACCTCTCAACCACTGAGCTTTTCACTTTCACTAAAACCACTAATTCTTTAATGGATTTTATTAAATTCATGGGTAGAAAATCAGAAATATAAAGGAACAAATATGAATAAGTTAGCCATTTCAATAAGCGCTTTATTAGTGAGCAATTTAGCACTTGCTCAAGAGCAAATGCTTGCTGGTGAATATACACTAACAAAAGACTCATTCTTAGACGGAACGGTAGATTCTAATTTAGTACAAGAGATCACTATCACTGGTGATGAGAAACACTTTTTTTCTGAAACCGCAACCAAGTTTTTGTCTGGTTCCACGGTGCAAAATGGCAATGTGATTAACTTCAAAATGTCCGATAAAACACCTTCTAAAACAGAGTACTTTCTTGGCCAAGTAGATGTTCAAGGACACTACAGTGGCACTTGGTTTGCTGCTAACGGAGAAAAAGGTGATTGGACTATAGCGCCAGTGCTGCCTACTGCTGCCACAAGCTGTAACGATATTCTCAACTCAGGGTTGAGCCGCGGAGACGATGTATATCAACTGCAAGATGGTATGGGCAATACCGTAAATATGTATTGTGATATGACAACTGACGGAGGTGGTTGGACGCTTGTAGGGAGCTACCCAAAAAACGAACCCGGTGGAAAAAGTTCAATAGCACAATACGGCGATATACCTGAAACAAACCCAAATAATGTCACAAAGCTGTGGATGTACAAAGGTGACTTAGGCGCATTTACAGATGTTAGAGAGCAAATTAGTTGCTCTGGTGATAATTGTGCAGGCGGCTACAGTGTATATGGGCTTAATTTTACAACGCCAGAGCTAGACTTAGTCAGGTATACGTGGGGCTATAATGAACGAGTTGAATATATGCCAATGCGTACTGACAACCCAGCATGTTTAAAAAGCTTAGAGCCTGGCTCTGAACCTGTTCCTGGCTGCGTATTCTCAAACTATCTGTCCATGACAAGTACGCATACTATTGTCGGTTGGCAAGGTGACGTTCACGCGAGTTATTGCTGGGTTGCTAGGGGCTCACATGAGTCTGGTAGAACTGGCTCAGGTCAATGTAATGGCAAAGAACCTAACGGAACACAATGGGCTCTTCTTTGGATGAGATAAACCAAAGCATTTGAGTCCACCAGAAGCAACGACAAACCAGTGATTGTTGCTTCTGACTTTTTCTGTTATTTAGGTATTAATAAGATATAAGTAGCTTAAAAAACGAATGATGCTTTTTGGATCTGAATTAATAAGTCCATATACTCTTAAAAACATTTTAAAATAGAGCACTTTAGGTTTATAACCTTGTATTGAAATTAGAAAAACCTATCTAACATAATTATTTACATGCTAAAAAATGACAATTATATATGTAATCTCAAAAGGATAGTTAACAGGTTTACCAAAATAAACTCACCCACCCTATCTAAACTTTAGATAAACCAGACCATTTAATAGTAAAACTTATATTAAAACAAAAAATTTCCACTCCTGAAAATAAAAATTAATTTATTAATAAATTACATACCCAAACATAAAAGCAGCATTGACAACCTAAAAAAATGAGGGTAGCTTTGATGGGAAATAATTAAAAGGATATATTATGAATATAAAAATAAAGAAAAAAGCGCTAAAAACTTTAAATAAGAATCAATCTTTTGCTTTAGAAGCAACGCCTAAAGTTGCTGCGGCAGGTACACATAGAACGGCAAATGTATGCTGGCTTTCAATGCATGACGGCAAAGTGCAGTGTGCTTAATAGATAAAGTATCGTTTAGCAACAGTATCTAATCATCAGTTTATAGATAACAAAAATAAACAGAAAAAATCAATATCAAGCGAAAATTAAAAGGATAATTTATGAATATTAAAATCAAGAAAAAAGCGCTTAAAACTCTAAATAAAAATCAATCTTTGGCGCTAGAAGCAACACCTAAAGTTGCTGCGGCAGGTACACACAGAACGGCGAATGTGTGCTGGCTTTCAATGCATGATGGTAAAGTACAGTGCGCATAAGATCTTACAAATAGGGCCGCTATATGCGGTCTTTTTAATTTATTCCCCTAAATTCAGTTCATATCAAATTAGTGCTTTAAGAGCAAAAATTATTCATTAAACTCAAAGCTTTCATATTCAGATAATTAACCAGTAAACATAACGATTAATTTCACTTCCTTTAAAAAAGACATCAATGTAAACAAGCATTTAGGCCTTACCACACCGCATAACATCATATTGAATGTATCATTAGCGTTGCCAGAGCTAAATTTGTTATAATTTCTATTTGTTTTTCCCTAAGATCCCTCTATGTTTGATATCCAATTAAATAGCTTTGTACGCCGAGTCAATCATGCAAGTGAACTTAAAGACATCATTAAAGCTACCGGTGCGCAACTTAGTCGAAAAGGCCGCTCAAGAAACTGGCGGCTACAGGGAAGTTGTTCTCAATGTGAGTTAATCATTCAACGCATACAACAGCAGGACGAGCCTAGCTGGCACTGGGTACTTGAGGCATTAAACAAATTGAAACCCAAACCAAGTATTGCTGATTTAGTAGCTGAAATAAATGCAAATCCTAATATAACGCTACAGCAATTAATAATAAAAACAGATTGCTCCCTTATAGAAGCTAGAAAAGCGTTCGACCTAGTGGCTTGGGAGTAACTATCACTCAATAAACCATCTTCCTAACTAAGTGTCCTTAAAGTAAGCTACCTAATTATTAAACTAAAGCGCTTTATGATTATTTTGCCAATAAGCCATATATAGCGGAGTCAGATACGATACCGTCTATCTCCCAGCGCTGTTTTAACAGCCCTTCTTGCTCAAAGCCGAGCCTCTCCAATGCTTTTCCTGATGCAGTATTGTCAGGATCAATTTCGGCTTCTAGTCTACGCAACTGCAAATGACTAAATGCATATTCAACCAATGCGGAAGAGGCTTCATAAACAATCCCTTTGCCCCAATACTCGCGCTTTATACCAAAACCAAGCTCTGCACGCCTTGATTCTTTATCATAGTTAAATAACATTACCTTGCCCAGAAGTTGCTTTGTTTCTTTGCAGTAAATACCCAAAGTAAGAGCTGACGAATTTCGCATAGCATCGGCACTTGTAGAGATAAACTCGCGGGCTTGCTCAATTGAATTCCAAGGCGGTGTATTCCAGTATTTCATGACTTCAGGATCTGAAAAAATCTCTAATAAGCTGGCTGCGTCTTTGTCATCTAAATTTTTTAACTCTAATCGCTCAGTTTTAATGTGCGTATTCAGCATATAACTCTCTATCCTTCGCTTGTATGAAGCTAGTACCTGTAATAGCATCTAGTCTCGCTTCGATAAATTAAACAAGCTGATTATAAACAACCATATTAAAATTAAATATAAAAGAGATAAAAACCTCAAAGCACATGAGTAAAAACATGACTAACACTGAAAAATACAAAACAAAACATTAATAAAAAACCTATTAATAAGCAATGTAAATATCACGTTAAATTTAAAATTCGATTTTACCCGAGGTTATAATTTCTCATTTCTAAATTGATAATAACTCTTTAAAGCTAAAGGCACTGAGGTATATGGGTTTTCAACATGTCCAGCTCCCTCACTATAACTGTGCTGGGTGTAGAAGTTTTCTGGCCCATATGAATCTATGGCTTTGAGTAAGCCTTTAAACGAGCCTGTGATAATATCATTCTCAGCACCGCCTATACTTAGATACAAAAATAACGGGTCACCCTCTACGTTTTTCAGCCCTTTTTCAAACTCTCGCACAACCACTGAATCGTCATACCAAGCTGCAGGACTAAACGCAAAGTAACCGGAAAACAGTTCAGGCTTGGTAATGAGTGTATATAAAACAAAGCTACCACCAGCAGAAAAACCTGTTAGGACTCGGTTCTCACTCACCTTATAGTTGGCCTCAACATAAGGTAACACCTCTGTTTCAATGAAGGATAAAAACAAGTCAGCTCTACCAAATATTTCAGGTGAATTATCATTAGGAGGCCTTGCTTCGATTGCCACATCTTTTCTAGCAAATGGAGGGACTAGATCTCTGTTACGTGAGTCTGTCCAAAATAAATTTGGGATTGCCACGATAATAGAGTCTTCAACTTTAGCTGCTTGGGCTAATTGGGTGAGAGATTCATCCCACCGAGATAAATTGAAATTTCCATCAGATTTTATGATTAATGGATACGTTTTATTTTCGTCATAGCTTTTTGGTAATCTGATAAAAATTTTTCTTTGTTCTGAAAGCACCTTTGAGTAAAGACTATGATCTATAAAAGCAGATGTATACTCTTGCGTATAGCGCTGATAGCCCATGAAAGCCGACACAACGACCAATACCAGCAAACTTATCAGAAGCAGCTTATTTCTAAATACTGTCAAAATTTATCCTTTTTATCTCTCTTGTTGGAGATTTAGAAAACCTTAGTTGCGCAACGTATAGGCCTACCAGCCTTAATTGTTTGGCTTTGTTGGAAAGTTAGCTTCACATTATTCCAGGCGCAAATGTGTAAACCAAAACCTAAGACCGAATAAGCAGTCTATAAGCCTTGCTTCTGCTGATAATGATATAACCCAGTAAGCGCATTAAACAGGCCAGCAGCCATTGTAAAGTCATGAGAATCGTCATTAAACTCATCTTGCCTCAAGTACAGATCTAGATTGCGATTTCTAAGAATTGTTTGTGATAATTCGTCATAAACTTCACGCATTTCGCCACCTTCGCTGCCGATATTCATGTAGAGGTAATTTTTAATTGGCTGTTTAGAAGTTACGTATTTTTGCGTCGCCTTAGCTGTTTCTCGAGCTCCCCACCAAACCGCTGGACTAAAGGCTAAATGACCTTGAAAAAGCTTTGGCCGGGACTGAAAGCTATGGATAACTAATAAACCAGCGATTGAGTGACCAGCTAAAATATTAAAGTTATTTGTACGATAAGTTTTATTAACCTGTGGAATGAGTTCGTTTTCAATGAAGTCTAAAAATTTATCACCGCCTCCACCTGCTCCCACAGGCCCTCGCGGGTCTCTATTCACAGTGGGTGCGAAATCTGTAATACGATCATGGCTAGTTAAACCGACAATAATATGTTCATTTGTCCCATTGGACAGGTGCAACCTATGGAGCATTCCGTTAACTAACTCACCATTGAGTTCGCCATCAAGTACGTACAATACTGGATAGTTTTTTGTAGCATTGGCTTCATAAGATGAAGGGAGTGCGACGGTGATTTTTGGGAGCTCAGTTAAATATTGCGATTTAGGAAGTGCTACTCCTTTAAAACTAGATGCATCAGCAATCGTCGAAATAAGACAAAAGAACAGTGTCAAAATTATAATTTTCAAAATATAAAATTCCTTTTGAAGATATAGTGAATGTCAGTTTTTTCTCGACCAACTAAAAAGCACTATAGTCATAGCAATAATTACTTGAAAAAATATAATAAAAACCAAAAAAACTCAAGGGCGCACCAAAAACCATATTAATAAATTAATATTAAAGGCTTAAAGGGGTTGATTATTAAACAATAATATTTATATAAAACACCATCAATATCAAGCAACGACCAAACCAAGGAGAAAAAACAAATAAAATCAATAATTACAACAACTTATGGCCAAACCAATATAAAACCAATTAAACACCGCTTCAAGGTTTATATTGCCAAAAAATAAAGGGGGCTAAAAAATTAATTAAAATTCGAAAACACATATAAAAAAAGTAAATCATCAAGGATTGTTACATGTTAAAACAAAGGGCGTTATGATCGTCAACAACGCCATCTGAAGCTTTATATCTCTAAAAATTATAGTGCGTATGAGCAGCCTACAAAGGGAAGCAGCCATGTAACGAAGCACGGCTCAGCATGTCGTAAGCTATTCAACCAACTCCCTTTCAAAAATAGCAATCATTTGCTCCGAACCACCAGTTGAATCAGTAGGGATTACCATTTGCTTAAAACGCCACCCACCAATTGCCTCTTCATTTAGCGCTTGGTCCACATTTGAAATACCTTTTTTAAACCAACCATGATTAAATTTAATTGATACTGTTTTATATTCGTAACTCTTCATTTCTGTCGTCTCCTTATAGTCCAGATCATGAATATCTACTTCTAGCGCAGACGCCAACGATTTTTTAGACTGCAAAGATATCGTTGCTTCTTTTTCTATTCGCTGAATAGTTCTCAAATTTAAGCCTGCAGCAATCGCCAGCTCTTCTTGAGACCAAGACTTTTGATGCCTTAGTCTAATTATCAAATCTGCATTTATTTTCATTAGATACTTATAACCTGAGTGTTTGATACAAGGTAAAACATAAATTAAATTCGTCTCTTCTATTAACGAAATTTATACGACACGATCCTGAAGACTATACGACAGTTTTACAAAGCTAAGGTAGTTTTGCGTTACATCTTTCAGTTGTAACAATCGTCTAATTTAGACCGTTAAGTAATTTTATAAAATAAAAACTATAATTTTATCTATACTTAACAAGCAATTGCTAAATCTTCGACCTTTTATGCACTCTTAGGTTTAATTTACTTAAACCATAAAAGCCTGTCTGACAATGTAATTACTCCCAAATTCAACTAGTCAGTTTCATCACTACAAATAATATCGAAGTAATATTGATTGAATGCTTGAGGATCAACATTAATTGCGATGGTTTGTTTTGGCCTAGTCGCCCACTCATCAATGGGAAAAATTCTATCTGAGCTTTTAAACAAGGTATGACCTTTTGCAGGCCCGTCAGTGATAACTCGTATACGCCCCTGTTTAGTCGTAAATATTTGAGGTGCTACCAAGTACATGATTGCAGAAGAGTCATGAACATAAAACCCATCTAAACCGAGGTCATCATTATAAAACTTTGCATAAAAACGTGTGATGTCATAGATGAATTGACCATACTGTGCACTGCTTACTCTCAACTTCTCTAAATACGCATTTGACATCAAAGTTTGTTGCGTGACATCTAATCCTATGAGAGTAACTGGCCAGTCAGCATTGATCACAATATCTGCAGCTAGCGGATCGCCATACACATTCGCTTCTGCAAATGGTGTCAAATTTCCGGTATGACCATTGTGTCCAAATGCACCGCCCATAATGATGACTTCTTTCACTAACTTGCCAATTTCAGGCGCTTTTTCAATTGCCATCGCCAAGTTTGTTAGCCGACCTACCGCAACTAACGTGATCTCTCCCGGCTGATTTTTAATTGTTTCGATAAGGTAGTCATGTGCAATAAGCGGTGATATCTGCGTGTTTATAACTTTAGGTATTTCAATATCTCCCAGCCCATTGTCACCATGAACTAAGGTGGCGGGCTCTGTTTTCACTTGATCTAGTGGGATGTTAACCCCCTTAGCGACTTCAGCAGACATACCGAACTGTTGTTTTAAATAAAGCGCATTTCGTGTGGTATTTTCTATGCTTGCATTACCAAAAGTAGTCGTAATACCAACCAATTCAATATCCGAACAAGCGTGTGCCAAAAGCAGTGCCATCGCGTCATCAATGCCCGGATCTGTATCAAATATTATTTTTTTCATTTCACCCCTTATAATTTGGAACGATACAAAATCATAATACATCACCAGTAAACATTTAACTAACATTTGATCGCTTTTAAACCGAAAGACAGTTCGGATTGTGCTTTTATTGCAACTTAAGCACTAGTCAATTCGCGGTAATATGCCCCTAGTAAGTAATTAGCTACCGAAGCCAAGCTTTGAAGCCTAACCATGCTCGATGAGTTGATCTTAGATTTGAATATTATTGGAAGATGAGGCAATTGAAGAGTCTTTAACGTTAATGATGCCAAAAAAGACACAATGCTGGCTGTGGGTTGCAAGCAGCTTAACCTCCTCCTGATAACATTACTGAATGTGTCTATTTGCTCTGTAGGTGTGCACAATCCTCCCCTCATTTCAAATTGTGCATTCACAATACTACTTTAGTGCAAGATACTAATTTATATAAACTTATTAGATAAAATCTGAGGCTTTTGTATGACTTTACAACGCATTTTAAAGTGAAATGTGCAAATACTGTGAAAGTTGCAGTTGGTGCTTTGCGGTTATTACGGTTTTAAGCTAAGTTCCTTTGACAGGCTTAAAATAGCAAACCTTTTGAAAGAAAGGGACGCAAAGCTTCCGGTCTAAGGTGAAAACTAAGATAGCGGGGTTGCTGAATGCCAATGCTTAAAATGGTGACAATGTGCATACTGTTGTTTTGTATGCGCATTGCGTAGCCTATCGGTATTCACGTCTTTGACATGTCATGTCATACCTCCAACCCTTGGTCTTTCTTCATACCCGATTTTTGCATCAGCTATTGCCGCCTGTGAGTTCTGGTCGAATGCCTGTTCAATGAAGAACAGCAGGGAAATAACATGTCAATTGGCAATGTTTCGGGGAATTTTCATGAGACAACATAGATACAACAGCAAGCAGCACCGATTTTTAAAAATCGGCCTCTGTTTAATGGTTTTGGGGCACCCAATACACAGCTTAGCTGCACAATGCGAGTTCAATGTAAAAAATGAATGGCAAAGTGGCTATACCGCAGAGGTCACCGTGTTTAACAATACTGACTCAGTCATAAACGGCTGGGAAGTTGGATTAGCGTTTAACCAAGGTGAATCAATTAACAATGCTTGGCGCGCCCAATTGAGTGGCAATAGTCCATATCAATTTAGCAACCTTAATTGGAACAGCACCATTCAGCCGGGCTCATCCAAAGCGTTTGGCTTTAACGTCAAAAAGAGCAATGGGCAAGCCGTTACCACACCAAGATTATTTGGTATTTGTGAAGGAGGCTCACAAAATAATGATGTTACGGTCGTGGCGTCAGCGTCTAACAACCAAGGGACAGCACCCGCGACAATCAACTTTACCAGCGAGGCGACTAATTTACCGTCAGATAATGTGAGCTACCACTGGGATTTTGGTAACGGACAAACCTCTAATGAAATAAATCCTCAACATATCTTTGATCAAGCTGGCGCTTACTCTGTTTTATTGACCATCAAAGACGGAACAAACAATTACCCTGCGGCACCCATAGCAGTTACCATTAGTGAAGCTCAGCCTGAGTCTGCACAGTGTACTTTTGAAGTTGAACAAGAGTGGATCTCAGGGTTTCGTGGCAAAGTTACCATTACCAATACAGAAAGTGTTGCTATTTCCAACTGGAAAGTACTCATGGCATTTTCAGACAACACCAAGTTGACGGGCGTATGGCATGCTAGGCACAGTGGCAATAACCCGTATGAAATCATTAATGAAAATTACAACAGCACTATTAACCCAGGCCAGAGTTTAGATTTTGGTTTCAATGCCCAAAAAGCACAGGAAAATGATACACCTGCAATTCCTTCTCTTGGCGGTTTATGCTCATTAGACGGTGATATTAATCACGCACCATTAGCAGTTGCATCGGCCTCTACCACATCAGGAGATTACCCACTCACGATAAACTTTAAAGGCGATGAATCTTCTGATTTAGACGGTGATGCACTCACATTTAGCTGGGACTTTGGCAACGGACAGACTTCAAGCGAGCCAAACCCTACTTATATTTATGAAGAAGAAGGCACATTTAGCGTCACGTTAACGGTCAACGACGGGGTTATAAGCACAGTCAGCGATCCAGTCACTATTCAAGTTTCAGAACCTGAAGCGCCACCCATCAGCGCTCCATTTATATTAGATCCTCAAAGCTCTCATCTTTACTTTGTATCGACCAAAAAACAGCACCTCGTTGAATCACACACATTTAACAATATCAGTGGCAGTATTACACCTGAAGGGGTAGCAAGATTAGCCATTGACCTGAGCAGTGTAGATACCGCTAACGACACCCGCGATGGCAGAATGAAAGAATTTTTATTCGATACCGAGTCATTCCCAACCGCCGAAGCCCTGCTTGCTATTGATTATGCTGCGCTCGTTGCACTTCCTATTGGTAGCACTGAAATGCAATCCATCTCAACCACACTCAACCTCACTGGCGTTATAAAAGAAGTGAACGCTGATGTCGTTATTAGACGTCTTGCAAACAATAAAATTATGGTGCAAACCTTAACACCAATTGTGCTAGACGCCACAGACTTTGGTTTAGAGTCTGGTATTGAAACACTCAGAACATTGGCAAACTTATCGGTGATCAGTTACGCAGTGCCCGTGAGTTTTAACCTTGTTTTTGAAGCGCAGCAATAGGAGGGAAAGAAGATGAAACGCAATAATTTAACACGCTTTTTTACCTTGACTGATACTTGGTCTCATACGCCTAAAATCGCTAAGTTCGCTGCCTGTTTAAGCCTACTAACCAGTGCTTCTTTTGTTCAAGCGGCACAGTGTTCCTTCACTATTCCAGACAATTGGAACAATGGCTTTAAAACAGAGATTGTCATTGATAACCCGTCAGATCAGGATCTCAATGATTGGTCCATCGAACTTACATGGGATCAAGGTATTTCCCTGCAAAATAGCTGGAATGGTGACTTTAACTGCCATGATACAGGCTGTACCATTTCGTCACAAAGCCATACCATACACGCCAATCAGTCATTTGGTTTAGGCTTTGTCGCCAACAAAAATGGCTTAACTGGTGATGTCACCATGACCTTAAGTGGTGATATTTGCACGAATTCAGAGCCCACTACGCCACCGGATGATGTAATTGAAACGGGTTTATGGCAACTTGATAGCACGGCGTCTTTACTGAGTTATGTGTCGGTAAAAAAAGATCACGTTGCAGAGTTAAATCAGTTTGTTACACAAAACAATGACTCCCCAGCCCTGTCTGGCAGTATCGACGCCGATGGTAACGTAAAACTGGCAGTCGATCTAAGTACCGTTTCGACTGGTGTGGATATCAGAAATAGTCGCATTTTAGACTTACTCTTTGAGACAGATTTACTGCCCGTCGCTTACTTCAGTGCTCAAATCAACACTGCATTGTTAAGTAATTTAGAAATTGGCCAGCCAGTTATTCAAAATGTGACTGGTGAAATGAGCTTACATGGCACCAATCATCAGATGACGCTTGATGTGCTGGTTGTCAAACTTGCTTCCGGTAAAGTCAATGTCAGCACGCTTTCACCCATGATCATCGACAGCAAAAGCTTTGAAATGGACTATGGCATAGAAGCTTTGCGTATTGTTGCCAATCTCTCAAGTATTGGTGAATCTGTACCTGTCTATTTCAACCTGACTTATTTGGCTGCCGAGCAAGACAACTTTGAGCCAGTTGCGATGCCAGAAAAACCAGCGGCTCCCTCAGAGCTCAGTGCAAGTGTGCTGTCAATCGATGCCAAGGCGCAATTGAATTGGCGTGATAACAGCAATAACGAAACCAATTATCTGGTGCGCTTTAAAAGCTTGGATGGACGCTGGCAAACGGCTGCTGAGCTGGCATCAAACTCAAGCTTTTATGAATCAGGGCTACCTGAATCAGGCGAGTTCGATTACAAGGTCATTGCACTCAACAATTCAGTACCTTCAGAACCAAGTAATATTGAGCGTATCGTTGTCACTCAAACAGATCCTGTTGCCCGAGGTATGCAACTATATCAAACGGGATGTGCAGGCTGTCACGGCTCAGAAGCAGGTGGCTTAGGGTCATTCCCAGCGCTTGATACTGAACGAGATATACAAACCATGATTGATACCATTGTCACCACCATGCCTTATGGCACACCAAGTGCGTGTGATGAGCAATGTGCAGCAGATATCGCAGCGTATCTGCAAACTCTTTGGCCTGCACCTTTGACCTGTGATGTCGGTGTTGCACCCGTGGCATATGGGGCAAGGCAGCTGAAGATTTTAACCCAAACTGAGTACCAAAATACGGTCGAAGACTTGCTTGGTGTTAATTTTGAGGTATCTGATGGCTTATCTCCAGACTCTCAAATTGGCTTTTTCATCAACAATACCCATGCTAGCGTGCAACCTTCTAACTACAGCAATTACCTGTTAGTCGCTGAAGAGCTTTCACAATGGGCCGCTGAAAATAACTTTTCGCCTGCGCTCAACTGCGATGCGGTTAATGAAGACTGTGCAAATCGCTTAGTGGATGAACTTGCACCGCAAATCTTCCGTCGCCCATTGACCCAAGATGAAGCACAAAACTACAGATTGATAGCAACGGGCTTTTTCCACAGTGGAGATATTGAAGCAGGTATGAAACTCGCCTTAGAAGGATTACTGTCTTCACCGCAATTTATTTATCGCCACGAATTAGGCGAACCTAATCCTGATAACTCAGAGTTGGACGCGGATGCCTTCGAGTTGACGTCATGGGAAATGGCGACTTTCTTGTCATACACATTCACGGGCTCAACACCTGACCAACAACTCTGGCAAGCAGCTGAGCGTGATGAGCTTCGAGATGAAGCCAACATCATTGCCCACGCTAACCGTCTAGCTGACAGCGCAAAGTCTGTGCTTGGTGACTTTGTGGGCAGTTGGCTTGGCACAGGTAATTTAGAAGTGGCAACCAAAGATCAAACCGTCTACCCGGGTTTTGCACAATTGGTCCCAGCCATGAAGGCAGAAATGAACGAGACCTTCTCGTACATCATGACCCAACCTGATGAGAAGTTCAGCTCGCTTTATACTGCAAACTTCACCTTCGTCAATCAGTTGCTTGCAGAGCATTACAATATTGCAGGTGTCACTGGCGAAGAGTTACAAAAGGTCGATACAACTGAACGCGGTGGCATATTAGCCAATGGGGCATTTATGGCACGTTGGGCTGAGGTTGCCGAGTCACACCCTATTTTGCGCTCAGTACGCGTGCGCCGCCGTATGCTATGTCAAGATCAACCCGATCCACCAGCAGGTACCTTTGAAGCCAGAGAGCAAAGACTGGCTGAACTCTCTGACATGTTGCAAGACCCATCAACTACTAACAAGCTTAAGTATCACAGCTTAACAGAAGGTCAGCCTTGCTCTGCTTGTCACGAAAAGTACATCAACCCAATGGGATTCGGCATGGAAGACTTTGATGCCGTGGGCAAAATCAGAAGTGCAGACAACAACGGTAATACCATAGATGCATCTGGTACCCTATTCGCCCCTGAGAAATACGCAGAAGTCAGTGAGTCCATCCCATTTAATGGTGCAAAGCAATTAGGTGCCGTGATCTCGGATCTGTCATCCGCCCAAAGTTGCTTGCCACAGCAAATGTTCCGTTACGTAATGGGCGTGGGTCACGACTCGCTCGACCCAACCAGCGACGAAGATAGACGCCTATCCGAAACAGAAAAAGTCGGGTACATGTGCGAAATAGACACGCTCACAGATGCCATGATGCAAAACAGCCCAAGAGCCATGTTGGAGAAGTTTGGTTCATTGAAGTCAGTGCGTTATCGCAAAGCTTGGTCCAGAAATGAATAGTGCGGGTCACAATACAGAAGGTTAGTAAAATGAAAGATGAACATTTAAATAACATGATGATGTCGCGCCGTAGGCTATTAAAAGTGTTTATGGCATCGGGGATTTCTACCGCCCTGATCCGCACTTCGCCATTGGTATCGGGCCTGTTGTTTGCCAGAGATGCAGATGCGCAAACCGCAGGGCTGCCAAATAAAACCGTGTCCATTTATATACCAGGCGGGTCCATATCATCTCTTTGGAACCCAACAGGTAGCGGTGAAAATATGCAGTTGGGCGTGATGTCAGCAGGCTATGAACCGGTCAAAACAGAATGTAACTTTATGGTCAACATGTCACATTCCAACGCAGGACATGGCCGAATGCCAATTTTGCTAGCACAAAACTGGGGCAGCGATAGCTATGACGTAACCATGGGTAATGCACTTGGGCCCAATTTACCGTTTCGATATCTTAACTTGGGTGTGCACAGCAATGGTCAAGGGCAGTTAACCAAGGACAATCGCAACCACTTACCGTTCCAAGAAAACCCGTTCACCGTGTTCAAAATGGTGTTTGGCAGTGCACAAGGCAGCAATAGTAAAACGCCTATCATGAATGCACATATGTCGGCGGCCAATGCGATTAAAAACCGATTGGCCGGTTATGAAATACAAAGGATGAATGACCACCTCGATGCGATTTCAGATACTCAGCGCCGTTTAGATGACCTATACGGCGGCGTATCTTGCGGTATCGCACCGGATAATACTGAATTTCCTTTAACCTTTGATACCTTCAGTCAACAAGCCCGTTTGCAAGCAGATATTGCCGTAGCTGCCCTGCAATGTAACTTGACCAGCTCGGTATCATTGGCATTTGGTAACCATCAGGCAGAATTCCGTATTCCTGAATTAAATTTCCAAGGCCACTATCACAATGCGATTCATGGCGGGAGCAACGGCCAGCCGAACTATCCGTACTACACTGAGATGCGCAGCCACTTAGGTAGTCTAAGTGCGTATTTGATCCAAAAGCTGAAAGCGGCAGGCATACTGGATAGCACCGTCGTA
>NZ_JAKFZS010000058.1 GCF_021654285.1 Pseudoalteromonas luteoviolacea
TTGGGAGGTCACTCCTTACTAGTTGTGAAATACAACAGTGAAATATTGAAGCGCTTCTCTATAAAGCTGCAACTGAGGGAACTTATAGAGCACGATATCCTTAATATAGCAAGGGTAATGGACTCCGAGCTCCTTAAAATTGAATTGGATAACAAAGATAAAAATGCTCTGGAAGAGGTTGAAATTTAATGGATATTTACGCTCTGCTTACGTCACTAAATAGTTCAGGTATAGACGTGTTCTTAGACAACGGTAAGTTAAAAGCTCGTGCTGAAAAAGGAAACTTAGATAGCGAGAGTTTAGCCTTGCTTAAACAACATAAAGAGCAGCTTATCGCTCATTTAAATGTTGCCGCTACGGGTGCCAAAGTTAAAAAATCGTATCCACCAATTAAGAAAAGCGACAAGAAGCAAGCTGTATTGTCCTTTGCTCAGCAACGGCTGTGGTTTATTGAACAGATGCAAAAAAATAACTGGCAATACAACATGCCCGTGACTTTTTTGCTTAATGGAAATTTTGATATCGACGCTGCCCAACTTAGTCTATCAGCAATTATTGACCGACATGAAGTATTACGCACTGTTTATCAAGAAGTAAATGGACAAGCGATACAGAAGGTTCGTTCATCAGTCAATTTTGAATTATCTCACTTTGATTTAACTACATTATGTGAAGCAGACCAAAAGCAGCGCCTGACTGATTTATTGGATGAAGAAGCAATGCGTCCTTTTGACCTTTGTGAAGATACCATGCTGCGTTGTAGCTACGTGCAACTTGAATGTGACAAAGGTATTTTACTATTTAATATGCATCATATTGCATCTGACGGTTGGTCAATGGAGTTGCTTCTCAAAGAATTTGTGCTCTTTTATCAAGCTTATATCAACGGCGAATCTGCTTTGCTTGACCCCTTACCTGTTCAGTACAGCGATTATGCACAATGGCAACGAGATTGGTTGCAAGGAGATGTGTTATCGATTCAGTTGGATTACTGGGAAAAACAGCTTTTTGATATGCCTATGGAACATGGTCTACAGCTTGATAATCCTAGGCCTAAAAACAAGGGGAATACTGGGGCTAGGTTGACTTCAAATCTGTCATTTGAAGTAGCAAAAGGGCTTGATAAGCTCTCTTCTTGTCATCAACTTACACCATTTATGTTGATTCATGCGGCGTTGTCTTTGGTATTGGCTCGACACAGCAATCAGCATGATATCGTCATTGGTACGCCAGTCGCAAACCGCTTACAGACAGAGGTCGAGTCTCTGATTGGATTTTTTGTCAACACACTGGTACTACGAGTTGATACTTCGATCAAAACGCTTGATGCATTTCTAAACCATGTAAGGCAAGTCAACCTTGATGCTCAGTCACATCAGGAATTACCTTTTGAGCAACTGGTGGAACTACTCAAAGTGCCTCGTAGTCAAGCATATACACCTCTTTTTCAAATCATGCTGACTATGAATTCAGACTATGGTGTACTGCAACAAGACACTCCTTTTTCATTACCGGGCGTGTCTTTGTCTACACTATCAAGCACAAGGGTTGTGTCTCGTTTTGACATAGAAATAGATGTGCAGATAGACAGTAACGGGGTGCAATTAACCTGGACCTGGGATAAAGCTTTATTTGATAAGTCACGTATTGCCCAGCTCGATGATCATTTCTGTCGTTTATTGTCCCAGCTATCCAAAATTGAAGAGGATCTTTCTCTAAACCAGTTAACGTTGCTTTCAGATGATGAAATCCACTATTTACATTCTCTGAACAACAATAGCGTTGATTACCCTAAAAAGCAGTGTATTCATGAGTTGTTTGAGTACTGGACTCAGGCATCACCGGATGCGGTTGCTGTGACTTATAATGGAACCAGCCTGACTTATGGCCAGTTGGAGCGCAGAGCGAACAGGTTAGCTCGTTATTTACGAGATAGGCATACTATAGCGCCCGACACATTGGTGGGACTTTGCGTAGAGAGAAGTATTGATATGGTGGTCGGCATTCTTGCGATCCTCAAATCTGGTGCAGCTTATCTGCCTCTGGACCCGAGTTATCCCGATAGCCGCCTGCAATTTATGGTCTCGGACGCCAATCTGGGTATTGTATTGTGTACAAATTTAACGGCCCCTCAGTTACCTATAGGTAAATACACAAAAATTGTATTAGATAATACGGAAACATTAACTTCTATAAATGAATTGCCAGATACTCGATTGAATCTTGCTCAAACAGGTTTGACTACAAATAATCTTGCCTACGTTATATACACCTCAGGATCCACAGGGCAACCCAAAGGGGTAATGGTCGAGCATAAGCAACTGTGTCATTCCACTCACAACCGTATTGAATATTATTCTGATGTGTCATGTTTTCTAGTCGTCTCCTCGATGTCTTTTGATAGCTCAATTGCAGGCCTGTTTGGTTCTCTTTGCAGTGGTGCAACTTTGTGTCTACCAACATCTGAACAATTAGAAAACTTGGGGCGTTTATCTGCTCTTATCAACCAGACTAAAGTAAGTCATATGTTGATGATCCCTAGTTTATATCAGGCACTGTTACCATATTTAGATAAGAGTAATCAACTTCGCGGGGTCATCGTGGCAGGGGAAAGCTGTCCGACAAACTTGCCAGCACAACACGAAACTCATGAGTTTTTATCTGATTGTACTCTTTATAATGAATATGGCCCAACTGAGTGCACTGTATGGAGTACGGTAGCGAATTTATCTTTAAAGCCCCCTGTCAACATAGGCCACGCTTTGAATAATACACAGCTATATGTTTTGGATGCACAGCAGCAGCTGTTGCCTGCGGGTGTAACGGGGGAGTTATATATCGGTGGTGAGGGACTTGCGAGAGGTTATTTAAACCAGGTTAAGCAGACAGCTTCTCGTTTTGTTACCAATCCTTTCTACGACACTCAAAGTGCTAATACTAGTTCGCGATTATATCGTACAGGAGATAAAGTGCGCTATCTGCCATGCGGTAGCCTCGAGTTTGTCGGTCGCGTCGATAATCAAGTAAAAATAAGAGGTTTTCGCATTGAGCCTGCTGATGTAGAGCATCATTTGAGTCATTGTGATGGCGTCGATAGTGCTTTAGTCATGGTGAAAGGAGAACCCCCTGTTCAGAGGTTAGTTGCTTACCTCAAATCAGAAACCCCACATTATGATGACAGCAACTGGGTGCAAACTGTGAAAATGCAGTTGTCGGCACAGCTACCCACGCATATGGTTCCTTCCTTATTTGTCCCCGTGAGTGAGTGGCCTTTGACACCAAATGGTAAAGTAGATCGTGAGACTTTACCGAATGTCGAACATTTATTGTCAGCATCAGAATATGTAGCACCCAACAATGATATAGAACAAGCATTAGTGGATATCTGGGCATCATTACTAAACCTAGATGCTAAAAGTATCTCGACTACAGCGAACTTCTTTGAGCTGGGCGGCCACTCGTTGCTAGCGGTGAAACTCATTTCCAGAATTTCAAGCCAGTTCACGACTCGTCTTTCTGTAGCACAATTATTTGATTCACCTGAAATAGCTAGCCTCGCGAAAATCATTGATACTGCTGACAATGTTTCTATCCAAAAACACATAGAAAAAACGGAAGTCGATGACAAGCATATTCCACTATCTTATGCTCAAAAAAGGCTCTGGTACATCGACAAGGAATTGGGAACATCACAACAATATAATATGCAAAGAGCATTTCGTATCAAAGGCCCCCTTCAAATAGGGCTATTGCAAGACGTATTACGAAATTTAATTGAAAAACATGAAGTGCTCAGAACGCAATTTCAATTAAAAGATGGGGAACCGCGCCAAGTCATTAACCACGCCTTTGATTTTGCTTTAGAAATTCACGATCTGAGCAAGAGTGATACTCCTTCATTACAAGTTGATATGTTACTGGATAGCGATGCATTGAAGCCTTTTGATTTGCAACAGGACTTGATGTTTAGAGGGAGCATAATATTGCTTGGTGAGGAAGATCATGTCTTCTACTTTAATGTGCATCACATTGCATCTGATGCTTGGTCCATGTCGAACCTTTCGATGGAGTTTAGTCAGGCGTACTCTCAGGCGCAAGCTGGCCAGCAATATATGGACGTAAAGCCAGTGTTACAATATAAGCATTTTGCCAGTTGGCAAAATAGTTTATTGGAGTCTGATGAGTTCGACAAACAAATAGCATACTGGGAATCCCACTTAAAGGGTTGTCCACATTTCAACAGCTTCACACAGAAACAAGATAATGGTCAGAACCCCCAATTGAGTGGTAGGCGACTTGCCAATAAATTATCCTTGCCAATAACTAATCAATTGCAGACTGTGGCAACGAAGTATGCCGTTACGCACTTTATGGTCATACATGCAGTATTTTCTATCCTGATTGCCCGATATATGAATCGCGAGGAGGTTCTTTTGGGAACTCCTGTAGCGAATCGAATGTCGGAGCAATTGGAGAAAATGCAGGGCTTTTTTGTCAACTTATTGGTACTGAAAACACATATTGATGATTCCGACTTCGCTACTTACTTAGAGCATGTGAAACAAGTAAATATCGACGCGCAATCCAATCAGGATATGCCTTTTGACCTGCTGATTGAGCGATTAAATATCACAAGAGAGTTTAAAAAGAATCCGTTAGTGCAAATTGTCCTCGACATGAACAATGTGGGGATGACTGAACTAGAAATAGATGGGTTAAGCATTGAGTTCGTAGAAAGCAATGTCGTTAATCCAATTTTTGATTTGCAGCTATCCATTAACTCTCTTGGTGAAGGGTATCAACTGATATGGACTTACTCTAATGACAACTTTAGTGACGACTTTATTGCCAAACTAAATGAAAACTTTGTCTACTTGTTAGAAAACTGCTTGAAAATGGATGACGTGCCAATCTCTGCAATTAAGATGTTCAGTGAATCTGAAGCCTCTGCACTGCTGAGTCAAGAGTATGATTATAAACCAGTTCAATCATTCAACAACCTTAATAGCGTTCTTAATCAACAATTTAAAAATAACCAAAACAACATTGCTCTGATATTCGGTGAACAAAAATATAGCTATACCGAGTTACAGGAAAATATCATTCGATATGCACTGTATTTGAAGCAACAAGGCGTACAGAGAGGGGATGTCGTTGCTGTTTATCAAAGGCGAACACCTCAGTTGGTTTTCTCTTTGTTGGCAATTTTGGGAGTAGGTGCCACTTATGTTGTATTAGACCCTAAGCACTCAAGTAGTAGAAATACTTTTATTTTGCATGACAGTTGCGCCGCTTGTGTATTGACCAACATCGCGTCAGATGAATTGGGTTTCACGACGGAGGACGTTAAGGTTATTGATATAGAAGCACTAACTCAAAGGATGGAACCAGCTGAGCAAACTTTGCATTATACCGATTGTATAGACCTTTGCGACAATATTGCACCCGCTTATATTATTTATACTTCTGGATCGACTGGAAAACCTAAAGGTGTTGTGCAAACGCACCAGAATGTCATATCTCTAATGGATGAAACACAGAACTTATTTGAATTCAGCCATGAGGATGTTTGGGTACTATATCATTCATTATCGTTTGATTTCAGCGTCTGGGAAATGTGGGGGGCTTTCTTCTATGGTGGCACTTTAGTGCTTCTTTCAGAGGACCAGATCACAGATGCCAATCAACAAATTAATGTCTTTAAACAACATGGAGTCACGGTCCTCAATCAGACTCCAAGCGCTTTCTCATGGTTGAGTGAAGTACTGATCACAGAAAAAACATATCTAGAGTCTCTAAGATATTTGATTTTCGGTGGTGAAGCTGTGAGATATCACGCTGTACGTAATTGGTTTGATAATTATCCACAGGCCAAAACTCAGCTCATAAATATGTATGGCATTACAGAAACGACTGTTCATACCAGCTTTAAAAAGCTAGTTGTTGATGAAGTCTACGAAAAGTCCATAGGTAAACCGCTTCCAGGGCAGTATATATTGCTCTTGAATGAGCATTTACAGCCAGTACCAGAAGGCGTATTGGGGGAAGCCTATGTGGGTGGAACTCGTTTATCAAAAGGGTATTTAAATCGTGCAGAACTCAGCCGCCATGCATTTATTGATTCACCATTCCAACAGGGTCGACTATATAAAACCGGCGATTTGATGCGCAAACTCCCCAATGGTGAATTTGAATATGTGGGGCGCAACGATAACCAAATAAAGATTCGAGGGTTCCGTATTGAGTTAGGCGAAATAGAACATCAATTTCAAAGTATTCCCTTTGTCGGTGATGTCAAGGTAGTTCCACAATGCAAAGAAGCGGAGTCTACCAGCTTGTCGGCCTTCGTAAAACTTGCTCCAGACTTTTTCTACGAAGCGGACAGGTTCGATGATCAAAAGGAAGTAAAAAACTGGGTTGATGTGTTCGATTCTGCCTACTCATCTGATAACAACAAAGATAAGGAGTTGGATACTTCCGGATGGACTTGTAGCTATCGACAAAGTCAGATCCCAGATCATGAAATGCAGGAATGGGTTGAGAAAACGGTAGAACGCATTAATTCTGTAGGTGCGTCTCGGATTTTAGAAATTGGGGTTGGAACAGGCATGCTGCTTTATGGTTACGCAGACAGATGCGATAAAGTAGTGGCCTTGGATCTATCTAATAAAGCAATCAGTAATATTCGGGCACATACCGAAAGTCAGGGGTGGGATCATGTCGAAGCTTACGTGGGAGATGCATCAAATCTTACTTTCCTTAAAGAACAGCAATTCGATTTAATCATCATCAATTCGGTGGTTCAATATTTTCCGAGCGACACATATTTTATTGAGTTGATTAAAAACTTAAGAGGCTACTTGAGCCACAATAGCTCTTTGTTAATTGGCGATGTTCGAAACTTGGATTTGAAACTGGAATCAAGCTTATCTTATACATTGTTTGGTAACCCAAGTGACACACCTTTGGAGCTGAAAAACAAAACCTTACTTCACGATTATAATGACAACGAGCTACTAATCAGCCCATCGTTTTTTAGTGCTATTCATGAGGTGGTGAATGATTTTGTATGTGCTGGCATTTATTTGAAGCAGGACACTTTCAATAATGAAATGACTCGTTTTCGTTATGATGTGATATTGAGCTTTAAACGTGACAACCCCCTCCAAATGATTGAAAACTGGTATCAATGGAGTTCTTTAGAGGACATTGAAACCCGATTAAGACAGTCGAGAGGCTCATTTGGTATTAGCGGGTTTTGCAACGAGCGGGTTCTACTCGATGTAAAAAACACTCACTTGATTTTCGATAGTATGGAATATGCGAAAGACGATATTAACTTTGAAATGATGGGTATCGAAGCTGTATCTGACTTGCCTGATCTACACAGGATCGCATCGCAATATGGATTTGATTTTGAAGCGACCTGGTCTCAACAATCCAAGTCACTGGCAGATTTGATTTTCATCAAAAAACAGGATGCAAACCGCTATGCGGTCATGGCTAAAGATAAATACGGACAATCTCACAAAATCAACAAACCACAGCTTAGAGTCGCGAACAATGCGGTAGCTAAAGAACTCAAGAGTCAAATTAGTAGAAGACTTCCTTACTACATGGTGCCAGACAATATTCTTTTAGTGGATTATTTTCCAGTAACACCAAATGGAAAGTTTGATGTAAATAAGCTGCCTAATCTAGTGATGGTAGATTCTGATGAGTATGTCGCACCTGAAACTGAAATAGAATTTGCTCTGCAGGAAATTTGGCAGAACCTGTTGAATATTTCACGCATTAGTGTCACTTCTGATTTCTTTGAGTTAGGCGGCCACTCTCTTCTTATCGTCAAAATGCTTAACCAAATTTCCTCTGAGTTCAATGTGAAAGTCGAGATTAAAGACTTGTTTGAAAGTTCCAACATTCAGCAGTTGGCAAATGTCATTTCAGTGTTGGTAGAAAGCTCCGGGGATGAAGAGTTTGATGACATTGATGAGTCTTTCGAAGATATTGAATGGTAATTAGAAAATGAATTCTTATAAGAATAAAATGGAACACAATAAATTAAAAAGCACAGCCGATATTGTCACTTATCTTCGAAAACAGGGCGTTAAGCCCTATATAGAAGACGGAAAGTTAAAAACTCGCTCGCGAAAAGGGGCGATTACAGCTGATATAAAACTATTAATTAAAAATAATAAAGATGCCATTACCTTATTTCTTGCGAATGCGCAAAAAAATCAGCGTATGGCAATAAACCCCACAGACCGCTCTGGTGATTTGCCTCTGTCTTTTGCACAACAAAGATTATGGTTTATTGACAAACTGCAAAATGGCAGCCCTGAATACAACATGCCCGTCACATTCATATTGGATGGAAACCTAAATATTGATGCTGCACAGCGTAGTTTACTGCAGATTATTAAGCGCCATGAAATACTCAGAACTACCTATTTTGAAAAAGGTGGGGCAGGGTTTCAAAGAGTAAATACAATTGATAATTTTGAGCTCCATATTGTGGATTATCGACATATTTGTGAGCGAGACAAGCTTGATAAACTCCAGCAACTTATCACAGATGAAGAGTGGTACTGCTTTGATCTTTCTCAGGATTTAATGCTGCGTTGTAGCTACGTATTACTAGAACAAGAACGCGGCGCATTGATCTTTAATATGCATCATATTGCTTGCGATGGTTGGTCAATGGATATACTCGTAAGGGAGTTTATCAGCTATTATCAAGCTTTTTCTCTCGGTCAAACTGTAGAGCTAGATGCGCTTGCTGTACAATATGGGGACTATGCAAGTTGGCAAAGAGATTGGTTGCAAGGTGATGAACTTGAACGACAGTTAAATTACTGGCAGCAGAAATTAAGCGACCTTCCCATGGATCATGGAATTCGCCTTGATAAGCCACGCCCTGCTGTTAAACGACATAAGGGAGCCAGAGTAAGCAAGCGATTGCCAGCTGCAGTCACTCGTAGTCTAGAAGCGATAGCTTCAGAGCACCAACTCACACCATTTATGTTGCTGCACGGTATGCTATCTTTGGTGTTGTCGCGTCATAGCAACCGCCATGATATCGTTATTGGCACGCCCTCAGCTAACCGCCTCCCAGCCGAAGTAGAATCTTTAATTGGCTTTTTTGTTAATACTCTCGTATTGCGAGTTGATACCAATCCAAGATGCCTGAAAGAATACCTAAGCCATGTACGAGAAGTGCATTTAAGTGCTCAATCTCACCAAGACGTGCCTTTTGAACAATTAGTTGAACGTTTAAAAGTGCCTCGCAGTACGTCACATTCACCCCTTTTCCAAATCATGCTTTCAATGGAAAACGGTGTAGGTGAGAGCGGCGAAAAAGCCTTTACAGATTTTTCTCTTACTCCATATATTTCTGATACAACGACAGTTATGTTTGACATCCGAATCCAATTCATTCTGGATCTTACGGGCTTAAACATAGTTTGGACTTATGACAGTGACATTTTTGATGCAACACATATTAATCAAATTAACGAACATTTATGTCACTTACTTACACAATTAACCCAGTTATCAGAGTCGATTTCTATTAGCCAGTTACCGATACTACCCGAGCAGGAGTCTCACTACTTACTAGAGACTCTGAATAACACCTCTGCTCAGCAACCTTCCGGGTTTTGTATTCATCAGATATTTGAACAACGAGCTGCAAAAAGCCCTGAGGCTATCGCCCTTATTTGTGGGCAAGAAACTCTCAGTTATAAAGAGTTGGATAAGCGTGCCAGTCAGTTGGCTCATTACTTACGTGAGCGTTATGATGTAGTACCAGATATGCTGATAGGTTTATGTGCTGAGCGCGGTTTTGAAATGTTGGTGGGTATGCTTGGAATTCTTAAATCAGGTGGCGCCTATGTGCCACTTGATCCGTCTTACCCCGACAGTCGCCTTGAATACATGTTGTCTGATGCTCAGCTTGGGATAGTGTTGACTACAACGGTTGCATCTTCCCATTTACCAAGCGGGAATTTTGAGCATGTTTATTTGGATGACTTGCAAACGTTGAAAGAAATCAATGCGCAAAGTGATACTTGGTTAACTAACGATGATACTGGCGTCAGCGAAAACAATCTCGCTTACATTATTTACACCTCTGGCTCTACGGGACAGCCAAAAGGAGTTATGGTGGCACATGCCAATGTTCAGCGATTGTTTGCCAACACTCAACCCATGTTCGCATTTTCAGAGAGGGACGTTTGGGTATTGTTCCATTCCTTTTGTTTTGACTTTAGTGTTTGGGAAATATTTGGTGCTTTATTATATGGTGGCAAACTGGCCATTCCCAGTAAAGATAACATTCGCGATTTGGACCATTTTTACGACTATTGCATCACCAATAAAGTAACTGTGTTAAATCAAACGCCAACGTCGTTCCTAGCGCTTTCTCAATTTATGTTAAATGATGCCAAAAACAACCCGTTTGACTGGGTTATTTTTGGCGGCGAAGCCTTACAATTTGAGACGTTGCAATCATGGTTTGAACACCCCGTAAGTCAGCAAACTCGATTGGTGAACATGTACGGTATTACGGAGATTACTGTCCATGCAACAGCATATGAAGTCACAGGAAAAGAATGCCAAGGCTCAATTATTGGCAGGCCTCTAAATGACTTGTCTATGTATGTATTAGATGATAATCAACAGTTATTACCTCATGGAGTGGTTGGAGAATTGCATATTGGTGGACCAGGCCTCGCGCGTGGTTATTTGAATAAGCCGCAGCTGACAACATCACGTTTTATTGTTAATCCGTATTTCAATGTATCTAAGCCTGATAGCCACCCCGTGTTATATCGCACAGGAGATATGGTGCGTTACCTCACTGATGGCAATCTCGCTTTTATTGGTCGTGTTGATAACCAGGTTAAAGTCAGGGGGTTTCGTATTGAACCTGGCGAGGTTGAATTCCACCTAAGTGAATGTGATGGAGTACACAGTGCATTAGTTATGGCGCTTGACGACACTTCTTCGCAACAATTAGTGGGTTACATCCGGCCTGAGGAGCCAGAAACAAATACAGATTGGTTGCATGACTTAAAAGCACAAATGTCTGAAAAAGTGCCAGCGCATATGATTCCGTCAGTACTTATGTCTATCAGTGAGTGGCCGCTGACCAGTAACGGAAAAATAGATCGCAAAGCACTACCTGCTGTGGATGGACGTCAGTTAAGAGGTGAATATATGGCACCTCAAACTGACACACAAAAGGCGTTGGTAACAATTTGGTCGGCACTTTTACAGCTGGATATTGAGTCGATTAGTGTTACTGCGAATTTTTTCGAGCTGGGTGGACATTCGTTGCTGTGTGTCCGTTTGGTATCCGACATCCGTCGAGAATTGGGTGCAGAAATTAGCATAAAAACACTGTTTGAATCACCAACTATTTTGGCGTTAGACTATGTGATTTCCTGCAGTCAAGAAGCCATAAGGCCACAAATCATTGCACATGAGCGCACAGAGAGCGGCGACGTTTTATCATTTTCTCAGCAACGCCTTTGGTTTATAGATCAGCTGCATGGCAGCAGTTCTGTGTACAATATGCCCGCTGCCTTTTTTCTTAAAGGCAAATTTAATATTCATGCTGCCGAGCAAAGTCTATCTACTATTATTAGTCGACATGAAGTGCTACGCACCGTTTATCGAGAAGTTAATGGACAGGCTGTGCAATTCGTCCAGCCACCATCAGAGTTTACCTTAACTCAGTATGACCTTTGTGCAAAATCAGATATTGAACAAGTTAACACTGTAAAGGTTTTATTAGACAAAGAGGCCAAACGCCCTTTTGATCTTAGCAAAGATCTTATGTTGCGTTGTAGCTATGTGGTGTTGGGAGAAGAGAAAGCGAACTTATTGTTCAATATGCATCATATAGCCTCTGATGGCTGGTCTATGGAATTGTTGATAAAAGAGTTTGTTACTTTATATCAAAGCTATGTATCCGCACAACCCGTTACGCTTGCACCACTTTCTGTACAGTATGCAGATTATGCTCAATGGCAGCGCGATTGGTTGCAGGGAGATATACTTGAGAGTCAGTTGGCATACTGGCGAGAACATCTAACGGATGTGCCAGTTAAACACAGTCTTCGAATAGATCACGCTAGGCCACAAGTCAAGGAATTCGTTGGCGAAAGAATGTCTGCTGAGTTACCTATCGAAGTACTTCTTGGATTGGAAAAGTTAGCAGCAGTGCACCAAGTCACGCCATTTATGCTGGTACATGGCGCATTATCATTGGTATTGTCAAGACACAGTAACTCAAACGATATCGTAATAGGCACACCGGTCGCTAACCGTTTGCAATCAGAAGTGGAATCCTTGATTGGCTTTTTTGTCAACACGTTGGTTTTGAGATTAGACACGTCTGACAACAACCTTAACGATTATTTGAGGCAGGTGCGTAGTGTACATCTTAATGCTCAGTCAAATCAGGATGTGCCTTTCGAGAAATTAGTTGAACTGTTGAGTGTGCCTCGAAGCACTGCCCATACTCCATTGTTTCAGATCATGCTAAGAATGCAGTCTGGCTATGGTATATCACAGAACGATGGCAGCTTTACTTTACCACAGGTTTCAATTTCACCATTAGCGTCCGAACATGTGGTTGCGTTGTTTGATCTTGAACTAGATGTGCAGTTTGATAGCGACGCGATAAAGTTAAATTGGATTTGGGATAAAGCTTTATTCGATGCCGCGAGCATTATGCAGTTAAACCAATACCTGAGCCGATTGTTGACCCAAATGTCAGAGGTAACCGCGGATATACCTTTGAATCAGTTAACAATGATTTCATTACAAGAATGCCAATATCAACTACACGATTTCAATGATACCGCCGCAGACTTCGCTACTAATCACTGTATCCATGAACTTTTTGAAAAGCAGGCTCACGCGACCCCAGATGCCATAGCGCTAGTTAGTTGCAATGAACAATTGACATATGAGCAACTCAACCGACGAA
>NZ_JAKFZS010000059.1 GCF_021654285.1 Pseudoalteromonas luteoviolacea
AGGTTATGTTTTTTGATCTGATCACGCAAAAGGTCAGAAGTTCAATTATTTAGGAAACAAGGCCCCTGATTGCTTCAAGTTTATTAGTCAGCCGATAAAAGAAGTTGATTTACCAAAAGAGTATTTTGATTTAATTGTTTGTAATGGCTCCTCACATGCTTTTGGAGAGGGGGAAAGTGCGCTGGAAAGTACCTTTTCTGAGGTTTTAAAATTATTAAAGCCAGGAGGAAGACTTTTACTTGGCGAGTGCTATTGGAAGCAGCAGCCGGACCAAAACTACTTGGATGTATTGGGTGTTACGCAAGATATGTATCAAACTCATCATGGCAATATAAAATTGGCTCGAGAAGTAGGATTTACTGCTTTATATGCTACAACAAGCAGTGAAGAAGAATGGGATAATTTTGAGTGGAGTCGAGTTATGAATATTCATTCGCTTTTAGGAGAACCCGATTGTGAAGATACAATAAGGCTAAATGCTCAAAAGTTAGATAGATGGATGGATATTTATCTTGAATGGGGGAGAAGTACTCTCGGATATGGCTTTTATATTTTTAGAAAAGACATATAATGAAAATTACTTTTTGTATTTATAGTTTTAGGGATTAATAATAAGGATATATATGCGAAGTTTTACACTTGGAATAATGGTTTTATCGTTACTTGGCTGTTCTTCATCAATGGATATAGAGAATACTGAAAATAGTAATGTCATGGATTTAACAAAATCAAAATTGCTTGTTGAAAAATATTGGGAAAATACCAAGCGTGTTGCACCGCTTTACCCTGTAAGAGCAGCAAAAAAAGGCATAAGTGGCTGTGTTGAGTTTGAAATCGTGATATCTAGTAAAGGTCAAGTATCTGAGTACGAAGTCATCAAGTCCATTCCTGAGGGGATCTTTAATGTTGAAGCAAGAAAGGCTTTGAAAGAGTTTAAATGGACACAGACCAAAGATAACCTGATAGCACAACCTGTCCGTACGACGTTGCAGTTAGATTTTTCTGTAGAGCCGTTTAAATCCGTGCCTGAGTGTGCTCCTGCATAAGTTAGTTTTGATTGCGAGCAAAGCATATGTAGCCTTGCTCTTTTTTACAATTGATCTCATTGAGTTTTAACCAGTAAGTCAAACAATGAAACTGTGTTTAAGAGCCAAATAAGAACACGTGAATGGTTAGAATAACACACAGTGTTTTACATACATTAAACCTGATTTGAGCTTCATTTAGGTTAAATAGTTTTCTCACTTTGTTTAGTGACTGGTGAAAAAATATGGAGTTGTGCATATTTACCAATATTAATTTCACTTACTTTATTTCATACACTAGTATAACCTTGGTTAATGCAGTATTTTTCCTTAAAGGATGAGCTTTGAAAACCGCCTTATTATCTTCAAAATTATTGACCAGTTCATTTATAGTTTTGTGCATACTTTTTGTAGCAGTAAATAGCGTCAAAGCACACGCAAGCAACAGTATTGAATCGGTACGTCTTTGGTCAGCACCATCGAGTACGAGAGTCGTTTTTGATTTAAAAGATAAGCCAGATTATTCATTTTTTAGTTTACGTTCACCAAATCGCTTGGTCATAGACTTTGGCGATAGCCAAGCTCAAGTTGATTTTAAAAAGCTAGCTCGAAGCGATCATCGAGTTAAAAAAGTGCGAACCAGTACACCTAAAAATAAAAAATCTAAACGCGTTGTATTAGAGTTAGAGGGTACTTACAAGCTGGTCGTTTTTCCTTTAGCACCTACAGGGCAGTATGGTCACAGGCTAGTGGTGGAACTGCATGATACCGCAAAGCCTAAACCTGTGGTTAAAAATAAAAAGGCTGATGAAAATAGAGACGTTGTGATTGCGATTGTCGCCGGGCATGGTGGGGATGACCCGGGCTCTATTGGATATAAGGGCAGTTATGAAAAACATGTGACTTTGGCGATAGCTAAAAAACTCGCAGCTCAACTTAATAAGAAAAATGGCCTAAAAGCGGTTTTGATACGGACCGGAGATTACTTTGTCAGGCATGAAAGAAAGCCGCGAATGGCACGAGAAAATAAAGCTGATTTATTAATATCAATCCACGCCGATGCGTTTACGTCGCCTCAGCCAAATGGCGCTTCTGTTTTGGTGCAATCGGCTCGAAGAGCGAATTCTGAATTTACCAAAGTCATAGCAAATCGCGAAAAAGAGTCTCAATTATTGGGTGGCGCAGGCGAGATAATTAAAAATACGCAAGACGATAATTTGGCCGTGATCCTCGCTGACATGACCAAAGAGTTTACTACTCAAAGTAGCTACATGTTTGCAACAGAAGCTTTAAAAGAGCTGAAAAAGGTGACTAAGTTACACAAGACAAAACCTGTCGGGTTAAGTTTAGCGGTATTGACGGCGCAAGATATACCATCAGTCCTTATTGAAACGGGCTTTATATCAAACCCAAAAGATGAAAAAAACTTAAATAATCCAGCTCATCAGAAAAAGTTGGCGACGGCGATTACTCGTTCGATCCAAAATTATTTTAATCGTTACCCTCCTAAAGGCTCCTTATTAGCGAGCAAAAACATGCCAGTGCATAGTGTAGTAAATGGAGAATCATTATCGCTGATTGCACAGCGGTATAATGTTTCTTTATCAGCACTTAAAAAAGAGAATGGGCTCAAGTCTAACATTATCCATGTTGGGCAGAAGCTGACGATCCCAAAGTGATAAGTCTATAATTGAGTGCTTTCAAATGGGTATTTTACCTTTAGTGCATTTTAGCAGCAGCGACTGATTAGAAAACTCACATAGTGAATTAAATAAAGATAGCTATTTATACTCACTCTATTTATTAGCGGGCTTTAACTTGCGTGTATTAAAGTCCGCTTTTGGGTGGTATTCAATAAGGTTGCCACGTTTATCCAAATCATAGTCACAGCAAGCATGAAAAACGTCATTCAACTCTGTTCGAGCTTTTTGTACACGGGATTTTACCGTTGAATAGCTTATAGATAGCTCTTGTGCGAGTTGCTTTTGAGATTTACCTTCAAGCTCCACTTCTTCCAATAAAGAGGCGCTTTTTTCAGGCAGTGCTTGAATAAAAGGCCTGATGCATTGTGCCAGTTCCATTTTTATATTTCTTTGCTGCGACTCATACCATAGTTGCTGTGATTCAATGTGTTTCTCTTGTCCATTTTTGCGGTAATGATCTATCACAGTATGGTGCGCTATTTGAAAAAGCCATGCTTTAATACTGCTTTTTTTATTTAAACTGTGCATAGCTAGGTGTGTTTTAAGCAATACATCTTGAAGTAAGTCTTCAACATCATCTGGATTAGAGACTTTGCTATGTAAAAACGCCTTTAAGCTGCTTCTATATACTTGCCAGATTTCTTCTATGGTCATATCAATCCTCTAAAGAGCAATAGCACGTACTATTGCCCATTTATATTAGCAGCACGGCACCTGTTTAGATTCAACGGGTGGTGTTTTTTGCTCTAAGATATCTGCCATCGCAGCGGATGCGTATGTTTGTGGCGTAACTTTGGCTTTTCGCTCACTGTATCTATCTACTAAAAAATCTTTATTGTCTCGGGTTAAATAGGTAAAACGCATCAGTTCTTCCATCACATCAACAACTCTATCTCGATAGCTACTTGCCCTCATGGAACCATCGTCATTAAATTCATTGTAAGCTTTCGCTATTGAAGACTGGTTAGGTATGGTTAGCATGCGCATCCAACGTCCTAAAATACGCATATTATTCACCGCATTGAAGCTTTGCGAGCCTCCACTGACTTGCATGACGGCAAGAACTTTACCTTGTGTAGGCCTTACCGCCCCAATGGATAAGGGGATCCAGTCGATTTGGTTTTTAAGTGCAGCAGACATATTGCCATGTAGCTCAGGTGAGCTCCATACTTGTGCTTCAGACCAAGTAACTAAATCTCTAAGCTCAATGACTTTGGGATGCTCTGCACTCTCGCCATGATCAAATACAGGCAGACCTTGAGGATTAAAATATCTGACTTCTGCGCCCATATCGGTCAGTATATTGCCGGCTTCAATAGCTACTTTTTTACTTATGGAATTGGCTCTTAGTGAGCCATATAAAATAAGCACTCTTGGCTTGTGTGCAGATCCAGTTTTTACTGGGGCTTGTAAGTTGAATGAGTGAGTGTCGAGATATTGCATAAATGCCTCCAAAATAATTAACACCTATAAGACGGGGAAGTGTTAAAAAAGACGAAAATCTCTCATTATTTTTGGAAAAATACACTTGTTTATATTTTGTTTTCTTTTTTGTGTTGTTTTGTTAGCATTTTGCCGTGGTTATACAATCACATCAATTATTAAAATAAGGAAAGACAAATAATGATTAAAACAACACTCGCTGCATTAGCTGCCATCATAACTATTTCACTGCCTAGTATTGCTACAGCTGAGGAAGCGACTTACGTCGTATGTTATAAAAATGGTTCATTCTTGTGGTATGAAGAGGCATATAGTGATGGTTCCATTAATAGCGCGTATTTTCGTTGTATCAATGAAGGTGGCACGCCACGCGTTTTTGGTGGTCGATAATCATAGCGAAGTAGTTAGCTAAGCTTGAATATACTAATCAGAAATAGGGCCATACAAGTGTGGCTCTTTTTACTTTTATACCTCATGGGTTTGTTGGCTCTGCGCATAAGCTAATTTGTTGTAATTTGGTTTAATCTGTTCACTTTCTGCGTTATTGTGTATTTACAAGCGCGGTGCTGATCGTATTTATCTGCATGTACGTATCGGGTAATAAACAAGAGTGATAAACATGACTAGATTAACGATATTTTTCGATGGTACTTGCCCACTTTGCGTGAAAGAAATGACGGCATTGACTAAACGTGACAAGACTGCGCAAATTAAAACAGTGGACATACACAGTGATGAGTTTGTTAACTATCCACACATAGACCCAAAGCAAGCTAATTTAATTTTACATGCGCTTGACGAGCAAGGCGGTTTGTTGCTGGGATTAGATGTCACACATCGTGCATGGCAATTGGTCGGCATGGGGTGGCTGTACGCACCACTGCGCTGGCCTCTCATTAAACCAATCGCGGATAAGGTTTATTTGTTGTTTGCAAAAAATCGTTATCGTATCTCGTATTTACTAACAGGCAAGTCGCGTTGCGAAAGTGGCGTGTGCCGCCGTTAATAGATTGCTATCAAGGAAGGTGATGGTCAAGTTAATTATCCAGTCTCGACTACAAAATGTGATAGATAGGGCTTACAAAGTTGCATGTTTTTCTTTGTTACAGTTTACGATTGCGAGCTTGTGTATTTTTGCGTTTGATGCGCGTATAAATCAGGATCAAATATATGTTGCACTCGTATTCATTGCTTTCATTGTTATGGTTCCCCCTATCTGGTTAGCAGTATTTAATACAGGAAAAAGTCGCGTGGTAGAACACGGTGTTAAACTGAGCGAAGATAGTTTTGAATTGATACAACTCGGAGAAAGTAGCTTGTTATCTCGCTCTGAAATTATTGAATTTAAGGTGGCATATGGCTTACTGGGGAAGCAGCTTAGCATCACAGATGAGTCACAAAACACAATTCGCTTTGGCTATTATGCTTTCAACGCTCGGCAAAAACGAGAAATCACTGCCTATCTACAAGAATCACTTCAAGTCTAATATGCTAATTTAGTTACATAAGTTTTAAGTTGAGGAAAAAGTCACAGGCATTAGGGGCCTAGTATGCTTTACTTCTCAGACCACAAATGTAACCACTTCAACCTATGAATAAAAAGTTTTACGCAATTTTAATCACCTCTTTTTGCGCTATTGCACTGCAAGCTTGTTCTATTGATTCAACGCTAGGCACAGCGCTTGAGTCGAAAAATATTCAATGGCAATCACAGGCAAGGTTACCCGCACCACTTCAAGAAGTGTACCCAACCGTTTTTGATGAAAAAATATATGTTGCAGGGGCTTTTGAACATATGCCTCCTGAACATGCTGTGCTCGCTCACTTGGCGGCATCTATAAATACTTATGTGTACGATGCACAAACTCAAAAGTGGACGCGTGGCCCTGTGTTGCCAGAACCTCGACATCATTTAGGACTGATAGCCAATGACAATGTGCTTTATGCAATAGGTGGATTTAATGCAACATCAGACGACGCATGGCAAGTAAAACGTACCGTTTACACATTACAAAAAGGGCACAATACATGGGGAGTAGGGCCTGACTTACCAATGCCTCTGGGGGAATCAGTGTACGGTGTGATCAATGGCTATGTCCATGTTGCTGGTGGTCGCACTTTGATAAACGGTAAATTGAGCGACACAAATGCGCACTGGGTATTGAAGGCTGGTCAGTGGCAGCAAGCTGCGCCTTTGCCGATTGCCAGTAATTCAGCGACGTCAGTGGTGATTAATGGTCAATGGTATGTGATGGGGGGTCGTGTTAATGCACTCGATTTTAAAAATCTTGATAATTTATGGCGATATGACGCTCAGCAGGATAGCTGGGAGAACCTTGCAAACATGCCGCAGGCCAGTGCTGGGCTAGCTGGTGCTGTTTTAAATGGCCAAATCTATGTGTTTGGTGGTGAAGAGTATACATACATCACGAACAACCTCGGAGAACGAGAAATGAAAACGCGTACCTTTGATGGTATTTGGCGCTACGATCCGGATTCCAACCTTTGGCATACGGAACCGGCTACAATGACCTCGACGCGCCATGGGCTTGGTGCGTTAACTTTAAACAATCACATCTACTTGTTGGGTGGAGCAACACAAGCGGGGGCAACAGGCACCTCCGCCATATTTGAGCGTATGTCGTTACAATAAAAAACAGAGTATGAATTGTGGCTATTGTCGAATATTCGCCATCAGCTCTTCTAATAATGCTGCCCGATCGTTTTGTGCACGCTCGACTAATTGCGTTGGTATATTTAAATCCGGAGCGTGCTTTGCGCTCCAAAGTATCATTTCCAACAGAGTCGGCATTAAATCTATGCCAGGCTCTGTAAGTTGATATACCTTTTTTCGCTTATCTTTCTCATCAGGTAATTTCTTGATGAGTCCTTGCTTTTCTAACTTCTCTAAGCGACTGGATAGAATGTTGGTAGCCATCTTTTCTTCAGAGTTTTGTAGTTCAGAGTAAGCATGTTTAGCAAAAAACATCAGATCTCTGATGATCAGTAAACTCCATTTATCCCCAACAATATCAAGCACATTAGAGATAGGGCAGTCAGAACGTTTGGTCATAATAGGTCTCTTTTTTCGATATGCTCACATGATAATTCACTTGCATTTTGCAATCAAATAATTTAACTTGCATTTTAAAAGTTAAATGCAAGGCGATTAAAGCCTTGATTGAATCAAGTTTTTAAGGGCAAATAATGAGTACACCACAGATCAATTTACAAGCACTAACTCAACCTCACTGGCAAACAGAGGAGCTTGGTAATGCCCAAGCTGTGGTTGAATTTGTGCAGTTACTGATGAATGATCACAACTTTGACGAAGTCATCGCGCGCTTTGGAGAAGATCAATACAAGCAGCACAACCGTACAATGGCAGATGGTATCGGTGGTGTGGTAAAAACGCTTAAAGACTTTGTGAAATTAGCACCTGAGTTTAGCTATGACGTCAAACGCATGTTTGTTGATGGTGAACAAGTGATCATTCACTCTCATGCGACATTAAAAGCAAAGCACCGTGGTGATGATACAAAAGGCATGAATATCATAGATACGTGGACTGTGAGAGAGGGGAAGTTGGTAGAACATTGGGATGCGATACAGCCGTTAGATATGTCTATGCGACTGTATAACTTGTTTATGGGCGGTAAAATTAACAATGCGAATGGGGTCTTTTAACCCTGGTTCAAACGAGGTTCTTAGCCCACTTTTATTGGCTATAGTGGGCAATGTTAAACGTCTGTTTTGAGTTAACCCGGCTTATGTACCACCTTATTTATCTCAATCTTGTGACAGGTTTTGCCATAGCCGAGCGCATATTTGAGCGTTGGAAATACGCGGTAGGTGCTGATACTAAAGCTTAATGTGATTAGCCCTGGTTGACCCCAAAGTGAAACAATTTGTGCTTTGAGGTCATCAGCATCTGGATCATGGGCCAGTACCAGCTCGGTAAAGCGCATGGTAAGCGCCACCTCTTTAGGCACCTTGTCTTGCTGGTTTTTTATAATCTTTTCAATAAGCGCCGCGTCTAATCCAGCTTCTAATGCCATATTGACAGCAAGTTGTATGCATGGCCCGCAATCTTCATTGATGAGTGTGCGTATACGTGCGGCAAATAACGGGGCAACAGGTACCTGTGCGCTATGGGATGACATGCTGGTAAAGCCCCAATATTTGAAAAAAGCGGCCAAATTAGATTGCAAAATATCTTCCATATATTGCACATCATAGTCGTATCTTGATTTCATATCTTGTATCTGTTTATTCAGCAAAAATTTGATCATGATACTTCCTTTTATTGCTTAGTTTGTGTGGTAAGAGTGGGAGTAGATTGTCCCTTTGCAGGAGGCGCTGTTTTGAGCGGCATATATAAAATGACAGCACAAAGCGCAAATAGTGACGCACAGAGCGTGAGCATCAGGCTATAGTCACTTGGTTTTATTAAAAATGCGGCTAGCATGGGTCCTGATGCCATCGCAATAGAAGATACGAGTGAGCTTATAGTAGACAGTCGTCCACTGGGGCTGATATCAGCTATCGCCGCAAATAAAAAGGATTGTACTGCTGGCCATGCAAAGAAGAACAGGGCCAGTGCGACAATATAGGCATTGATGGAGATGGTTGGTTGAAGTAATACAAGTACAGCAACGAGACATAGTGAAACGCTGATTATGGTCAGTGGTCTTCTTTTAACAAATGGTGCTTGTATCATGGGAATGACAGCACCTAGCAGACCTAATAATCCTGTAAAAGCAATATAAGTACTCACTTGCGTTTCATTTAAGTTTGCTTTCATGCCAATTAAACCGACATAAGCATAAAGTGCGCTGGCAGCGGTTAAATAAATAAAGATGACCAGCATAATTGTTATTGAAAGGCCCAGTGATCTTACTCTTGTATGGCTTTCTTGTGACTTATTGTTAGTTGCAAAGCGCCCGGCAGGAATACTTTTTGCCATTAAAATACTCAAGGCCGCAATTGTCGCCATGACATAAAATACAGCATATGCACCAAAGTTAAGCTCAAGCTGTGGTAGTGTGTACATCACCAATGCACCAATGATAAATTGGATAAATAACAAAAAGCCAAAAGCCCGATTTGTATTGTACATTTTTGCAAGCACAGAAAATGACACGCCAACGGCCAGCCCACCTGCAAAACCTGCGGCAAATCTCAGCACCAACAAGGCGTCAAAGTTAATAATCGCGGGAGTGGTTAGTTCTAAAAGTAGTAAGACAGACATAGCACTGATAATCGTCGGTTTCCAATGTATATTTTTCACACTCAAAATAGCCAGCGCAGTGCCAAATAAAGCGCCATATCCATTGAGTGCAACAACTTGACCAGCTTGGCTTTCTGTATGTCCTAAGCCGTTTGCCAGTGCGTTCATTAAACCCGGTAAAAAATTGATATAAGAGAGCCCTGACATAGCAATGAAAGCAACCGCAAAATATAGTCTTAACGGTTGTTTATCTGGTGTATCCTCGTTGAGTTGTCGCAAAACTTAGCCTCCAAATAGTACTTTAAAATGGTTAGCTCAGTGTATGAAGACGTTATTCATGGAAAAATAGTAAAAAATACAGAACAACCATGAATATAATTCACGGATTAAACTGGTACATTAGAGATAAAAAAGAAGGAACATATTAATGGACAAGTTAAGAGCATTGGAGCTATTTATTGCAACTTGTGAAGAAGGTAGCTTTGCCGCGGCCTCGGCATATTGTAATACTGATCCATCCGCGGTGAGTAAAGCAATTAGTCGTTTAGAAGCGCAGCTTCAAGTGACTTTGATCCAGCGTTCAACCAGACAGTTGAGTGTCACCGATGCGGGTAAGCAATACTTGTCTACAGCACAAAAGCTGTTACAGGAACTCTCTGCGTGCGAAGGTGAGATTAAACACCTCAATGATTCGCCAAGTGGGGTGTTGAAGGTCAACTCCGCGGTATGTTACGGACATTTGTACTTACGCCCCGTACTGGCTGCGTTTTGTGCGCGCTACCCCGAAATTAAACTCGACTTGCAAATTAATGACTTGCATACGGATGTTATTGAGAGTGGTGTCGATATTGCGATTCGAACTGGTCATGTGAAAGACAGTCGGCTGATAGCAAAAAGGCTGAGTCCGATGGACTTTTTTGTCTGTGCATCACCAGATTATTTAGCTAAAAATGGCACACCTGTACTACGAGATGACTTTAAAGCACATCACTGGATAGGATTTCGCATTAAAGAAACGCAGCAACTGCAACCCATTTATTTACCAGATGAACAAGGTGATTATGCTCTGTATGACCTTGAGTCAAGTCATATTACGGACGATGGGGAAATGATGGTGGCAATGTGCGAAGATGGATTAGGGTTTGCGCAATTACCGCACTTTTTGGCAAAAGCTGGCTTAGAGTCAGGCAAACTTGTTTCTGTGTACCCGTACTTTAGACCACCACAAATAGAGAATGGAGTATTTGCAATATACCCTAAACGCACTTATTTACCTGCTAAAGTACGCGTTTTCCTGTCATTTTTAACTGATGCACTCAAAAAGCAAAATGAAAGTGCGTATCAGACATGGGCTGAACAAGTTACTTATGTGAGATGACGAATATTTCTGTCGTTTATTCTATTGCTCAATCAAACACGGCATTCACTGATTGCAGATTATGTTGTGGTTGCGTGTATGGAGGAGCTAGTAGAAATAGATGTTGCGGCTCTGAGAGCCAGTTATCTCTATACGCTAAATACCAAATTGGTATTTAAAACCATGAAAGTTGGGTTAATATGATAGGTTCGCTTGAGTTTCGCCTCAACGGCATCGATGTATATGCTTGCTTTTTATCGCTATGAAAAGGTGTATTGAGCTTTTCACTTAGACCTATAAATGAGCGCGATGATGAGTACATTGTTTATATTGATCTATAAGTATTTGAGTCTTTAATTTTGTAAGATAGTAGATTGTGAATTATGTTTTTCTATATTTCTTATTCATGATTTTTAAATGAAAAATATGCCAGTCAATTTTAATGTGGTTTTTAATATTAAATTTTTAATATCTCCAGCGTTTTTAGTCGTGTAATAAAAGTGCCTTTAATTTTGTGTTGGCGAGCTTAGATATTAGGTAGCACTATTTAAAATTATAAATTTCAAGTTCTTGTTTAATTTTTGTTGAGTTTTATTGTTGTTTTTATGTATTATTTTGTTGGGTTTAACTTTCTTTACTGATTTTTTGGTGATTTATATTAATGATATATCATTAAATAATGTTCAGTAAGGTGGTTTTGTCTAGTGAGAACAAAAATTGAGTGTTGGTGTTGAAATCTACGATATAATTCTTAGTTTCTTTGCTAATGCGTAATTGGTAAATAAAGATAAATAATAGAGTTCTACTATGAAAAATATATTAAAAATAAAGAAGAAAAACTTAGCAACTTTGTCAAAGGATAAAAGTAAACTACCTAATGCGCTCACGCCAAATGTAGCAGGTGGTGTTTGTACAAACTGTGCAAGTGGCTGCCATGAGTTAGTTCAAGGTAATACGAACCTCAAAAATCACTAATATTAGTTAATCTAAGTGAAGCTTATGTGGTAGTCACATAAGCTTTTTATCCTATGATTCATTTTTTCGCTTAGCTTGTGTCTGTCTACTCACACTTTAGGACACCAAAAATGGAGGAAGGGGTATTTGCAATAACCCTCGAAAAGCAAAAATGAAAGTGCTTATCAGAGGTGTGAAGATGAACATTTCTCCCGTTTATTCTATTTCTAAATCAAACACAGCATTCACTGACGCAGAAAATGTAATGGTTGCTTGTAAGTATCGCCCAGTAGATAAGTAAGCGCTGTCAATTTGCGAGCCAGTCACCTCTATGCGCTCAATACCGTATTGGTATCTAGAGCTATGAGCGTTGGGGTCGATACAG
>NZ_JAKFZS010000006.1 GCF_021654285.1 Pseudoalteromonas luteoviolacea
GCTGGGCACGCATCCCTTAGATACTGAAAACGCAGCCAACAGCTTAAAACTGACGGCACTGATGTACCCGAAAAAGACCGGCACCGCATTGAGCGATTATGAGTGCGCGCGCAGAGAAAGCAGCGACCCATTTGACACTGTTTTTTCAGTTGAATTACAGCAACAAATTCAGCAAGACATAGACGAAGGCTTAATGTCTGGCGAGCAGCGCGAATTTTGGCGCCGTGCTTCGCATGTGGTTTGGGGCGTATTGGCTGTGAGTTTTTCCGTACCAACCAGCTATTATGCTGCTGGGGGATCTGGCAAAGATTTTAAAGCACACAGTGCTGATAGAAACACACAAGAAGAGAGGTTGAGATCGCAACGTTCAGAGATTCAAAAAGAAATAGACAACCTACACGACAGTATTGCATTGAAGCAACAGGAGATCAGTGCAAGGCAAGCTGCAAATGCACAAGTGCGTCAAGAGTTACAGTCTGGGTTATTTGGAGAGGGTAAATCAATACCGGATAGCATGGATCAGGTTTTAGCCAACAGAATGGAAGAGTTAGAAGCGCTTCATGATAACCATAGTCGGGCGCGTGCTAGGCTGATCCGCACCAAGCAAAACTTAAAGCTGTTACATCAAAGCGGTGAGTATTATCAAGGTAAGTCGTTTCGAGATCTTTTATTACGTGAAGTGCCACACACTCGCTATATGCATTTAGCTAAAGTGATGACAGGCGATTTGCTTACAGAAATAGATATTGATGTTAACGATTATTACTCTAACAAATTGCCTGATGGCAAAGTACCGCTTAACTTTTTAGATAAAGCCAAACGCGCCCAAGAGAGCTTGCTAAAGCTTGAACGGGCTGCAGAAGGGTTTGATAGTGCCTATGAGAGCCCGCAAACAGATCCTTTAGTAAAAGCAAAAATAGACGAATTTGCTTCTATTGAAGCGCGATTAGACCACATCCTAGAGCTGGATGGCTCTTTGGATGAAGTGCTTAAAGTGATGGAAAAACAGCAAGCTGATATAGAGGCTGGGCAAACACGCATTAAAAAAACTTTAGTGGTGATGGATTTGTCGGCTGTGGAAGAGTTGGATAGAGCCATTGAGGAAAATATTGATAAGATCGATGGAAATTTAGCCCAGGGCTTAGAAGCTGAATGGAAATTAAAGGGCCTCAGTCACGAAAATGCGGCACTGAGTAAAATGGCCAGAATGAACATTAATCCAGCGACACTAGATGCGGTGTTGAGACACCTGTTACCTGTTGTGGCCATGTTAGAGGTCACGAATTTTTTTAGTACATTTAGTGACCCTAATGCATCAACAGTAGCTAAAGCATCTGCGCTTTTAGATGCAGCGGATATTATGGGCAATATTGGCCTTAATATGGTGGAAAGAAAAGTAGGCCTGCCTTCACCAAAACAATGCTACGCAATCATACGTAATAAACCTGTTCCGCCAAGTGCGTTAGCAAAGCGCTTTTGGTGGTCATCTCAATTGAAATTTAAAGTATATGGCTCGGTGGCGGCAAACGCATTGACCTTTGTTGCCAGTGCGGTTAGTACATACGTTGCTTTTAACAACATGATATCAGCATATGAGCGCGGCGATGGTGCACAAGTCTTGTCTCAAGGCTTAATGATGACTGGGGCAGCGAGTATGACCTTGTCATCCCTTTTAGGGATATTGGCCAAATCGAGTTTGGTATTTCAGAGCGCAGCGCTTGTGTCATTGGCTTCGGGACTTGCGATTGCAGGTGTGATTATATTACTGATCGGAGCGGGTATCGCATGGGCATTTTCGGAAGAGCCGATAGAGGCTTGGCTGGAGGCTTGTCACTGGGGTAAAAGAAAGACCCGCTTTAAAAATGATGACAGTCATGATGCGACGATCCGCGCTGCCCAGTGGGAGGAAAACCCAGAGTTGGCATTGCATGATTTATACAACACGCTCTATCGCCCCAATTTATCGATTACCTCTATTAATGTGATTGGTTCCGTGAAGTTTTCATTCAGTGTGCCTCTTTCATACCCTGAAAATGGCGCAAAACTGGTATTTATGTACAAAAAGCAAGGTGGCGACAACTTTAGTATTTTATCAAGGTATCAAATTAGTCAAATGGTCGATACGATTGACCTCTATCCCAGCCGCACTGGTTGGGAGTTTACCACGACCTATTCAAAAATTAAGCACGCTTTAGGGGTTCAGCAAGATATGAGGCTTGAATTTAAAGTACTTTATGCCACTTATCCAAGAGGGATAAGCGAGCCCATCATTCATGGCACTAAGCAGGAATTTGTATTGCCTATTAGGTTTGACCGAAAGCAGGGGGGGGGGGTTGAGCAGCGTCATGGCGGCTTGTCGATGAATGCTATTTACACTCAGCCAAGCGGTTTGCTAGCCCTGTAAAGTTATTATTTAAAGCGGCTAAAAAAGCATAAAAACACTAAAAAGGAAAGTTATGAACAAAGAAGCGCTAACAGAAGAAGAAATTAGAGAGCAGCAACGAGCGGCAATGCGTTTAAGAAATCGTAATGTGACGAAATATTCAAGGTTAGGCTTTTATTATTTAGAACTATCAAAAGAGTATCTTCATCATAGTAATTATGAAGATCGTTTAGCAATGGCTGCAAAACTCAATGGTTGTGAATTCAAAGTAGCAAAACCCTTTAAACGAAAGTTCGCATCCCATGACCATACCGATATGTTTTACCACATAGGTAATTGTGATGGACAAGTGTTGGTTTTGCGCAGAGCCCCCGGAATTTGGCTTGTTTGTTTGTTTCTATCTCTTTTTTGTTTTGTCGGTGGGTTTGGTTTTTTCTTTGAAGGGGTATTCCATGGCCCGAATTGGTTAATGCCAGCTGCGATAGCTCTTTTTTGTATTGGCCCTTGGTTGACTTATAAGTTATGGAAAAAGTTGGATTGGTTAGACAAGATTGAGTTTAACCGTCATACCGGGCTTGTGCGTACCTCACATACTCTATTGCGACGGCCATTTTATGTCCCGATTGAAGACGTTGAAATGTGTGAAGGGCCAATCATTCAAGCGGCGAGAGGAGGAGGTGAAATGGGAACGGGTGGTTTAGTGTTGACTAAATACCCAGCTAAGTTTTGGTGGCGACCAACCATTGCCACTTTTGGGGGGATGGAAAAAGATCATTGGACAGCCATTTTGAAGTTTATGGATATCAATGAGCCGATACATCGAGATGTACATTTATCAATAGAAGAGCATTATAAAAAAGATAAAAACGCCATGGGTACGGGCCCTTTTCCTGAAGTGATGAAAAAGTATATTGATCCAGAAGACAAGCAAGTAAGCCGCTGGAAGGTGTGGTAGCCATGGATTGCGGGGCAAGCCCGCAACGACGGGGTTTGAGGATTGTGCTGTGATTTAGGTTATAGGTTTGTAATGCTCCTAGTTTTTGACTCTTCACTGCGGTTGCGACATTTCACCATAACTTCCCCTTGTCACTCTGAATTTATTTCAGAGCCTATAACGAGGAGAGACCTTTTAACTTAACCCGTTTTAGCAACATAGCTTCCTTTGACAAAATATGGATTGCGGGGCAAGCCCGCAATGACGGGGGGGAGGTTGAGTCGTGATTTAGGTTATAGGTTTGCAACGCCCCTAGTTTTTGGCTCTTCACTGTGACTGAGGCACTTCACCATAACTCCCTTTTTATCAGTCGTTTTTCCTACTTGAATAACCCTCAAAACGCTTTTTCATAAATTTTTTAATTTATTTATTACGGGTCCGGTCAGTCAGTGTGTCCACATTAGTAAGACTGACGAACTGCGTCAACGGATCAAAGTAGTGAAAGGAGACCTGAGCATGAATTGCTGGGGACATCAAAAACAAAACAAAAAAGCTAATTGGTGGCATCAAGCTTTGCTGCCTTTGGTGATGTTTTGTGTGCAGTGTGCATGGAGCCAAGATAAGGCTGAGGTAATGTCTTCACATACGGCTGGCTCAGCGGTTACGCACACTACGCCAGCGCAGTTGGACGATGGTAGCTTGACGATAATAGGCTCCAACGAGGTGAAGCAGGCGTTAAGTATGCTTGAAAATATGCGCCGCCGCTGTCATGAGCGTACATTTCAAGTCAGCCTCAGTCCAAACGATGCAACCATGTATCAGGTTGTCGGGACTTTATGCGCTAACGGGACTTTTGAAGACAAAACCCTACAACTGTTGTTATCTGGCGGGACTTACTCCGGTGTTTACTGGGACTTTCCTTTGAATCCGGCGGTGTATTCTTATGTTGATGCCGCGAATCAGCAAGGCTATGCGACTTTAAACTTGGCGCGCATTGGTGTGGGACAAAGCGAGAGGCCCAGTGGCAACCTCGTTGACGTTGTCTCTCATGCCCATGTGGTACATCAAGTGATCCAAGCGCTGCGTGCTGAAGATAATGAGCACACGCGTTTTGAAAAAATCATTGCGGTGGGCCATTCCTTAGGCTCGATGATTGCGATTGAGCTGGCAGCTCGTCATCCCGATGACCTAGATGGCCTAATCTTAAGTGGGTTTTTACACAACTTAAATCCTAACTTTTTTGAACTGGCGCAAAACGCCTATCACCCAGCGACTTTAGATGAAAAGTTCTTGGGGCAGTTTCCTCATCATGATTATTTCACAACGGTGCCAGATAAGCGTGCTGCGCTTTTTTATCACTCGCAGACAGCTGAGCCGCAAGTCATCATCATGGATGAACTCACAAAAGATACCTCTTCAATTGGGGAGACGGCATTTACCTTGCCGTTTACTCAAACGCTGAAAATTGACGTCCCAGTGATGCTTTTGGTGGGGGAATTTGATGCCGTGTTTTGTGGCGGCGCGCTGGATTGTAACAGTGCCAGTGAGGTTCATAGCCATCAATCTGACTTTTTTACAGCATCATCCTGCTTGCACACCAAAGTCATTCAAGATGCAGGACATAGTTTGAATTTGCATACCAATGCGCCTGCGACGTTTGCGCATATGAACCGCTGGGCGGACCGAAAAATTGGCAATGGTAAACATGAAGCGACACACCCCTGCGACGTAGATTAAGCGGATAAAAATACAAAGTAAAACCTCAAAGGTCGGCAAAAGCCCTTAGTTTGAGGCTGACATTGAGGTCAACAACCAGAAAAACATTGGAAGCGGTGAGCAGCTGCAACCAGCATAAAGTCAAACCGGGACAACTCAAAGGAGGTGATATTGTGACGAATCCCGAGCAAGCCGAACACGCGTGCAAACTACACGGCGAAGCAAGACAAAATGAGGTGCGCAGCGGCGTGTTTGAGCATACTTTTGTACTGCCAAAAACTGAGTCTCTTGCCGTGATAGAAGCCATAGTAAAACGTCACGCGAACGAAGATTATTACGTGTATGAAAACCCAGCGTCTGGTCAATGGCAGATTGCGCTGGGCATGCAGGCGGCATTGGTGGTTACTCCAACTCAGGTGACTCAGCTGCACATTGACAAGCCTTCGCTAACAGAGCCTCTCACTCAGCCTATATCTGAGTTGGCACGCAATTTTGTCAAGGCCCATGGCGGTCATGGTTGGCATACTTTTGGGCAAGCAGCATTTGAATACGCAGCGCACATTCACGGGGTGTTGATCACTGAGCAGGCTTCAGAGAAAAACTGGCCTTTATTAAGCTTAATGGTGCCCTACAGTGAAATCACCCTCAACCATCAGCACGTCACTATCCGCACTCGAGATATCACCACATTAGGCAAATTACAGACTTTATTAGCCAAAGAAAAACATGCGCTTGGTGAATATGGCGTCAGTGCCATAGATACCCGAGGCGGCCAAGCTGCTCACCAACAAGCGGCCGAAGCAGTGCTTGATGTGATCCATTCAGGGCGATGCGAAAAAGTCACGCTATCTCGTCAGGTCGCGGTGCCCAAACGCATAAATATGTTGGGGACATTTGTGCAGTCTCGGCCAATTCATACGCCGTCACGCTCGTTTTTAGTGAAATTTATGGGGCGTGAAGCGATGGGCTTTAGTCCCGAGCTCATTGTTGCGGTGAACGGACAAACCGTGTTAACAGAGCCAGTTGCAGGCACTCGGGCACTGCATAGTGCAATGGCCGACAATGCACAACTACGCAGAGACTTACACTCTGATCCCAAAGAGATTGTTGAGCATGCTATTTCAGTCCGCGAAGCCGTCACAGAGATGTCTTCATTTTCACATTCTGTGACGGTTGATAAATTCATGGCCACCCTTGAGCGCGGCAGTGTGCAGCATTTGGGCTCTGAAGTGAGCGGCACGCTCAGTGCCGGCAAAGATGCATGGCATGCCTTTGATGAGTTATTTCCTTCTATTACCGCTTCTGGGATCCCCAAAGCCGAGTCTATCGAAGCCATTTTGCACATTGAAACCGAATCAAGAGGCCTATATTCCGGCGCGATTTTAATGCTGGACGAGCACAACTTTGAGGCGTGTTTGGTACTGCGCTCTGCATTTCAAGATGCCGATAAGTCTTGGATACAGGCTGGGTGCGGCATGGTTGGCCTATCGACCCCAGAACGAGAATTTATTGAAACAATCGAAAAGTTCGCAGGTATTGCACCGTACGTAGTCTGCGAGCAGTAACGCGGCCTGTGCCGTAATTTTTGCAGGCAGCTACCTGTTTTTGAAGGTGATTGGCTTGCATTCCTTAGCTATTTTTTAGAGAGAGTCTTGATGTCTGAACTGAATATTCCAGAAAAGCTCAATGCTGCAACCGTGTTCGTCGACAGACACATAGAAGAAGGGCGCAGTGACAAGCCCGCTATTTTGTGTGAAGAGCGTGTGATCACATATCGCCAGCTTCATGAAAACGTCAACCGCTTTGGTAATGTCCTTCGAGACCTTGGGGTGCGTATTGAAGAGCGTATTGCGATGTTACTTCCCGATATCCCAGAGTTCGGATTTACCTTTTTTGGTACTATGAAAATCGGTGCGGTTGCAGTGCCACTGAATACCTTGTTAGACAGCGTTGAATACGCGCATTTACTGCGAGATAGCCGCGCCCGCGTGCTGGTTGTGCACGCATCACTTTTGGATGCGGTTGCGCCTATTTTATCTGAGCTAACATATCTTGAGCATGTTTTGGTATGTGGTGATGATAGCACGGAATATCCGAACTTAGAGGGACTGCTGGCGGGGGCATCTGCTGAACTGGAGGCCGTTGAAACGGGCCGCCATGATGTCGCTTTTTGGCTTTACAGCTCAGGCACGACGGGGTTGCCAAAAGGGATCATTCACCGCCATCAAGACATGATAGTGACCTCTGAGCGCTATGCTGTGCAGGCGCTTGGCTTGACGGGATCTGATATTTCTTTCTCTGTGCCAAAACTGTTTTTTGCGTATGGCTTAGGTAACAGTTTGTACTTCCCGCTTTGGACAGGCGGCACGGCGGTGCTATTGCCGGGTGCACCTACCCCAGAAGCGGTTTTTAACATCATTGATCGCCATCAGCCAAGTGTATTTTATAGCGTCCCGACCAACTTTACTGTGCTGTTGCAAGCCGCTGAGCGAGATGGACGAACATCGCTTGGTGATGTACGCATGTGCTTATCTGCTGCGGAGCCGCTTCCTAAGCCGTTGTTTGAACAGTGGCAAGCGCGCTTTGGTTTAGAGCTGTTAGAGGGAATTGGCTCAACAGAAGCACTGCATATTTTTATTTCAAATCGAGCAGGCAGTGCCAAAGTAGGGAGTACCGGTCAGCTGGTCCCCGGCTATGAAGCAAAGATAGTCGATGACGAGGGAGAAGAATTACCCGTTGGTGAGAGAGGCACCTTACTGATCAAAGGGGAGAGCATCACCCTAGGTTACTGGAATAACCCAGACAAAACACAGGCAACCTTATTAGGTGAGTGGTGTAACACGCGGGACACGTTTAAAGTCGATGAAGATGGCTTTTTTTATTATGTCGGCCGTGAAGATGATTTGATGAAAATAGGCGGTCAATGGGTATCGCCAAAAGACATTGAGTCGGTTTTACAAGAACACCCCGCTGTCCTTGAAACGGGCGTTGTGGGCTCTGCTGATGAGGGGATCATCACCCCAGTTGCTTATGTCTCTGTTAAAGATGGATATAGCCCTTCTGCGGATCTCGCTTTGGAATTACAGGAGTTTGTTCGAGCACATTCGGCAAGAAATCACGCGTGTTGGATTGAGTTTATCGACGAATTACCGCAAACCACGGTCGGAAAAATCCAGCGCTCGAACTTGCGAGCACTCAACGAGCTGCGCGGCGAGCACAAAAGCCAAGTGGGCTCATTTGTTGATGAGTTAGCTCAGCTTTCGTCGCCACAAGCTCAGCGCGATCATTTACTGAGCTATATCCGCACGCAAGTGGCTGTCGCACTGCGTTTAGGTGAATCACAGTTGCAAGATGCGCACATCAGTTTTTTTGAGTTAGGGATGGACTCTTTAGCTGCGGTTGCACTGAGAAATCGTTTGCAAACCGGCTTGGGTCGGGCGGTATCATCGGCGGCGTTGTTTAAACATGCGACATTAACGGCGCTGACAAGTCACGTTTTCGATCAGGTGCTTGCGAGCGAAGGCACAGCCAAAACTGCGGAGCCCGCTTTGAGCGATGCGTTACCTCAGCTGATCCCATCTGCGCAAGACCGCTCAAAACCGTTTCCGCTAACAGACATTCAGCTCGCTTATATTTTTGGTCGAGGTGACACATTCCTTGGTAACGTGGCAACACACTGGTACACCGAGATTGACTGTGATTATGACGATGAAGCCTTGGCGCGCTTTAATGCCGGCTGGCAGCGTTTAATTCAGCGCCAAGATATGTTGCGCGCAGTGATGTTACCGGACGGCAGGCAGCAGATCTTAGAGGATGTGCCTCCTTACGAGATTGAAGTGAGTAATCTTATCAACCAGCCAGCGGTCTTGGTAGAGCGCGAACTCATGGCCACACGGGATAAAATGTCGCACCAGATCTTAGACCCCTACACTTGGCCTATTTTTGAAATCAAAGCGACGCGACTTGAGAACAACCGCACCCGTTTGCATGTTGGGCTAGATCTTTTGATCATGGATGCATGGAGCATGTTCCTGATCTTTAGAGAATTACATGACATTATCTATCAGCCACACAAGCTGGAACCACTAGAAATCAACTTCCGCGATTACGTGCTGGCCGAAGAGGCATTTAAAGAAACCGCACATTACCAAAAGGCCAAGGACTACTGGTTTGCGCGCTTAGATAATTTGCCGCCTACGCCTGATCTGCCTTTTGCAATTAAACCTGAAGCGCTGAAAAGCCATGAGTTTACACACCGTGGGATCACAGTGCCTGCGGATACATGGCAAACTTTACAGGCGCGTGCAGCCAAAGTGAACTTAACGCCATCGGCCTTGCTGCTATCGGTATTTGCCGAAGTGCTGGCAATTTGGAGCAAAAATGCACACTTTGTCATCAATATCACGCTGTTTACGCGCCAGCCTTTACATCGCCAAATAAACGATGTTGTCGGTGATTTCACTTCGCTGTTGTTGTTAGAGGTGGATCATACGATTGAAGAACCATTTATTGCCCGTGCACAGCGTATTCAACAACAGTTGATGGATGACTTGGACCACAATGCAATCCATGGTGTGCAAGTACTGCGCGAGTTGGCGAGGCGACAAGGCGGCAATCAGCGCGCAGCCATGCCTGTGGTATTTAGTAGTACGTTGGGGCTTGGCTCGCTTGGTTCCGATATGTCATCAGTGAGCCAATTTGGTGACATTGCCTACACTGTCAGCCAGACCCCACAAGTATGGCTCGATTATCAAATCTTTGAAAACAAAGGCGAGTTAATCCTCAATTGGGACTGTATCGAAGAGCTATTCCCAGAGGGGCTGATTGATGACATGTTAAGCGCCTATAGCACCATGTTGTCGTCGCTTGCAAATGATGAGACCACTTGGCAGCAAAGCAAGTTTCAACCACTGCTCATGGAAAAGCAGCTTACTGAACGCACAGCCATCAATGATACTTCGGGTGATGTATCCAACGCATTATTACATGAATTATTTATCGCACGTGCTAAGACAAACCCTGATGCGCCAGCGGTGATTTCTCACGACCACAGTGTGAGCTATGGCAAATTGTTAGATCTTGCGACGCGTACCGCGCATTGGTTGCAGCGCCATGATGTTGCGCCAAATACTCTGGTGGCTGTGGTGATGGAAAAAGGTTGGGAGCAAATCGCGGCGGTACTTGGGGTGTTGATGTCAGGCGGTGCTTATCTGCCGATTGATGCGCATCAGCCAGAAGCGCGCATCAACACGATTTTGGCCGACGGTCAGGTTACGCTTGCACTCACTCAACCCCAATTTGAGCATCAAGCGCTCTCGGCGGGGATCACGCGCTTGACCCTCACAGAAGACAACCTTGCTCAAGAACAAGCACAGCTTACTCCGGTTGCGATAGGCCCAGAAGATCTGGCTTATGTGATTTATACCTCGGGCTCAACGGGCAAGCCAAAAGGCACCATGTTGCCGCATCGCGGACCAGTGAATACCATTTTAGATGTGAATCGCAAATTTGCAGTGACAGAGAACGACAGAGCAATTTGCCTCTCTGCGCTTAATTTCGATTTATCTGTGTATGACGTCTTTGGGGTGCTTGCAGCAGGCGGTGCGCTGGTAATGCCTGATCAACAAAGACTGCGAGATCCCGCTCATTGGCGAGCGTTAATGATTGAGCACAAGGTCACTGTGTGGAATACAGTCCCTGCATTACAACAGATGCTGGTGGATTATCTAGAGCCGCGTAACGAGTTGGTGCCACCAGATATGCGTTTGGTGATGATGAGTGGGGATTGGATCCCTGTTGATCTGCCTAACCGCATTCGTGCCTTGTGGCCAGATATGATGGTTGTTGGGCTAGGTGGCCCGACTGAAACGTCAATTTGGAATAACCATTATGTCATCGAAGACGTCGATCCAAATTGGCAGAGTATTCCCTATGGTAAGCCGCTGGCCAATCAAACGCTGCATGTTCTTAACCAAGACCTTGCGCCTTGCCCTGTTTGGGTCACAGGCGACCTATATGTGGGAGGGCGCGGTTTAGGAAAAGGTTTTTGGCAGGATGAGGAAAAAACCAATGCGCTCTTTATTGTCCATCCACAGAGCGGTGAAAAGCTGTACAAAAGTGGCGACCTTGCTCGGTACTTGCCAGATGGCAATTTGGAAATCATGGGACGTGCTGATTTTCAAGTGAAGATCCGCGGCCATCGAATTGAACTCAAAGAGATAGAAGCCATTTTGGCCGACCGTGGTGATATTCGCTCTGCGGTGGTCACTGCATTTGGAGAATCGCACAGCTTGCAGTCTCTTGCGGCGTACGTGGTTTTACAGGGAGATAAGGTACTTGCAGAAGATGCGCAAAGTGACTTAATCAAAGCGTTAAAGGCCCATGTCGCTGGTTTATTACCAGAGTATATGGTGCCAACCACCATCACTGTGCTGGATGCATTGCCATTATCAGCCAATGGCAAAGTGGACCGTAAAGCACTGCCAGCACCAGATCTATCCCAAAGCCTTGAAAGTGATACGCAGACTCTACCTGAGACAGAGCTTGAGCAAACTTTGGCAGAGATATGGTGTGCGCTACTTAATCGAACCCACATTGGGATCTACGACAGCTTTTTTGATGTCGGTGGCGACTCCGCTTCAATTGTGCAGCTTCACGCCAAGCTGTGGGAGGCACTAGGTCAAGAAGTGCCTATCACCAAACTCTTTGAACATCCAACCATACATGCACTGGCAGCGCACCTAGAAGGTGAAGACGTGGTTGAACATGCTGCTCGCAGTAACCGAGTTGATAAAAGGCGCACCAGTCGGAAATCAGCAAAAGATCAAAGGCAAGCACGTAGGCGCAGCCGAGCGGAGAACTCCTAATCATGAACAGACATGACAAAAAGGTCTTTTTAAGTCAGCGCCAAGTAGGGCGGGGCTCCAAGCAAAGCAGATTAATGGAAGTAACACTATGACGACTTTTGAATCGATAAGTGACTCGGATATCGCAGTGATTGGCTTGTCCTGTCGTTTTCCCGGTGCAAAAACGGCGGACGAGTTTTGGTATAACCTCAAGCACGGCGTAGAGTCTATTACTCCCTTCTCAGACGACGCGTTGCAAAAAGCGGGGATCAGTGCCTCGACGATGGCTCGGCCTGATTATGTAAAAGCCGGATCTGTGCTTGAGGACATCGATAAATTTGATGCGGGCTTTTTTGGTTTATCTCCGAAAGAGGCAGAGTCCACCGATCCACAGCAGCGCATTTTTTTAGAGTGTGCATGGGAAGCTTTAGAAGATGCGGGCTATGTTGTCGACAAAGACACATACTCTATCGGTGTGTACGCTGGCGCTGGCATGACGAGCTATTTCTTTGACCGCGTATCGGATCAACTGCCATTTTTAGAGGCGCAAGCGTTTTCAACTTTATTGGGTAATGACAAGGATTACTTGGCGACACATGCCGCGTATAAGCTGGACTTAAAGGGGCCTGCGGTCAGCATTCAAACGGCCTGCTCCACCTCGCTTGTCGCGACACATATGGCATGTCAAAGCTTGATAAATGGCGAGTGTGATATTGCGCTGGCGGGAGGAATTTCAGCCCGTGTGCCCCATGAAAGTGGGTATTTTTATCATGAGGCCATGATGTTATCTCCCGATGGCCACTGTCGTGCTTTTGATGCGCAATCGCAGGGCACAGTACCGGGCAATGGGGCTGGCGTTGTGGCGTTAAAGCGCCTGGATGATGCGCTGGCTGATGGCGATACCATATACGCGGTGATCAAAGGCTCTGCCATCAACAACGACGGTGCGGGTAAAGTTGGCTTTACCGCCCCAAGTGTTGAGGGACAGGCCGCGGTGATATCTGAGGCACAAGCCATTGCGGATGTTGACCCAGAGACCATTTCTTATGTTGAAGCACATGGCACAGGCACCAAGCTTGGCGACCCCATCGAAATTGCCGCTCTGACACGGGCATTTCGGTTTGGCACCCAGAAAAAAGGCTATTGTCCGATTGGGACGGTGAAATCTAATTTAGGTCATTTAGATGCTGCAGCTGGCATTGCTGGTTTGATAAAAACCGTGCTGTCGTTAAAGCATCAGCAGATCCCACCCAGTTTGCACTACAGTGCACCAAACCCAAGCATCGATTTTGCCAGTAGCCCTTTCTACGTTAATACCGAGTTGACGCCATGGCCACGCAAAGAGGCGCCGCGCAGAGCGGGCGTCAGTTCATTTGGCATGGGCGGGACTAATGCGCATATGGTGCTAGAAGAAGCGCCCACGGTTAACGCACCGCGTGTTAAACAGAGTACTGAGCGACAACATCATGTTTTGACCTTATCTGGAAAATCCGCACAGGCGTTGGCACAACAGGCAGGTAAGTTAGCGCAATATTTAGACAGTCACCCTGATTTGGCATTTGCGGATGTGTGTTACACCGCAGCCAATAAACGAGCACATTTCTCCCATCGGTTAAGCTTAGTTGCCAGTTCATTGGAAGACGCGAAACAGCAACTTAGAGGTAAAGAATACAGCAGTGCACAGGCCCTAGAGAAAGCGCCTAAGCTGGCATTTTTATTTACCGGGCAGGGCGCACAATATCTTGCAATGGGACAGCAGTTGTTTGAGTCTCAAGTGCTGTTTCGTGACACGCTAGAGCGCTGTGATGCCATATTGCGACCGTTAGATGTGCCATTACTTGAGTTACTGTATGGCCGAGAGACTGAAATACTCAATCAAACTCAGTATACCCAACCTGTGTTGTTTGCAATTGAATATGCACTGGCAAAGTTATGGCAGTCTTGGGGCGTGCACCCAGATGCGGTCATGGGACATAGTGTGGGTGAGTATGTCGCTGCGTGCCTCGCTGGGGTGTTCAGTTTAGAAGATGGCTTAAAGCTTATTAGTGCGCGTGGACGTTTGATGCACAGCTTGTGTCAGTCTGGCGAAATGCGCGTATTGCCTGTGGATGAAGCCAAGGCACAGACCCTGGTTGCGCCTTTTGCTGAGCGCTTATCGATTGCCGCAGTGAATGGCCCTGAAAATATTGTTATCTCTGGTGATACTGAGTCGATGGCGCGCTTGGTAACGACGCTGGAAGCACAAGGCATTCAGAGTAAAGCGTTATCGGTTTCTCATGCCTTTCACTCTGCGATGATGGCACCGATGTTAGCTGAATTTGCAAGCGTTGCGGCAAGTATTCAATTTGCCAAGCCAAGTATTCCAGTGTGCTCCAATGTCACTGGCGAGATGATAAACGTAGACATCGCAAGTGCGGATTATTGGGTGCAGCATGTGTGTGCGCCTGTGCGCTTCGCCGCTGGGATAGATACACTGCAAAGCCAAGGTATTGAGGCATTTATAGAGATCGGGCCCAAACCTGTTTTATTGGCGATGGCGAAGCAATGTTTAGCGAATGAGCATACACATATATTCTTACCAAGCTTGCGAGCAGGCCAAGATGATGAATTGCAACTATTAGAGAGTCTAGGTCAATGGCATTGCCATGGCGGGCTTGTGGACTGGCAAGCATTTGATGCAGGGTATGGGCGCCGACAAGTGCTTTTACCAACTTATGCATTTCAGCGTCAGCGCTATTGGATGGCGCCACTGAGCAAGGATAAGCAAAGCACAAGTGATGAGCTGGTTCACCCTTTATTAGGTGCACAATTACAACTTGCAGATACAGATAAGACCCGTTTTGCCAGTGAAATAAGCGAAGATTCGACACCTTGGTTGGTAAGCCATCGCGTGTTTGGTGCCGCTGTTCTGCCCGCCGCAGGCTATATTGAGATGGCACTTTGCGCAGGCGTGCAAGTGCAGGCAGACAAGACCTCTAGCATTGCAGTGGAAAATATCTTTTTTGAGCAGGCATTGATTTTACCTGAGCAGGGCACTTCGTCCATTCAGACTGTGATGTCTGCTCCTCATAATGACAGAGCTGCTCAAAGTCACGCTTTCCAGATATTTAGCCAAGATGAACACGGGCAGTGGGGCTCACATGTAACTGGTCAAGTTGTCGCTGAGCAAACCGTTTGTCAGTCTCAGAACATTGACCTTGAAGCCCTGTTATCTAGTTGCCCAAGTGAACTTCCCGTTGCTGAGCAGTACGCACTTTGGCAATCGCGAGGTTTACATTATGGGACTAATTTCCAAGGATTGGTGCAATTACATCAAGGTGAGGGCGTCGCCATTGGCAAGGTTACACTGGCCGATAACCTGCTTGCTGATGGTGCGCTGCTAAAGGCTAGCCAAAGGCTGCATCCCGCTATGCTGGATGCGTGTTTGCAAGTGATGTTTGTGCAGATGTTTGACCCGACGGAGTCAGCTGACAAGACCTGGTTGCCTGTATCAATAGACAAGGTGAGCATGTTTGGTGCAGGCAGCAACACCTTGTGGAGTGTGGTTAAGGTGATTGAGAACGCTCAATCTGGGCAACCAAGTCTCACGTTAGATATTTCAATATTTGATGAAGCGGGTAAGGCCGTTGCAAGTATTGAAGGCTTAACCGCCGTGCAAATGGATGGCAAAACACTTCGCAGTCACTTTGCACAAGGGGCAGATGATTTCTACTCATTAAATTGGGTACCAGCGCCATTGCCAGCAGCAAGTGGTGAAGCGCAGGCGCTTGGTAATTGGTTAATCTTTGCAGATCAAGCCGGAGAAGGCGAAGCGCTGGCGGTACAGTTGCAGCAACAAGGCAATAACTGCACCTTGGTATACAGTAAAACGGCCCCCGAGTTAGAGACTGTAAAGGGGGGTTACAGTAGTGAATTTACTGGCGAAAAAGTCTACATAGATGCTGAAGAAGCTGCGGACTTTGAGGCGCTTTTCGCGCATACTAATCAGCAGCATGGTGCGTTACCTGTTGGCGTGGTGCACCTTTGGAGCTTGGATACTCCAACAACTTCTGCGCTGTCATTGTCGTCACTGAACCAAGCTCAAACACATATTGGCGCCAGTGTACTGAACCTTGTGCGCGCGGCAGCGAAGCTGCAATCTGCAAAGCTATGGTTTGTTACCCGTGATGCTGTAAATGTGGGTGATGACAATCATGCGGTATCGGTTTGCCAAGCGCCGTTATGGGGCACTGCCAAAGTCATTGCACAAGAGCACCCAGATCTTTGGGGGGGAATGATAGATAGCCCCTCTACATCCGCTTTGTTAGATGAACTCAAACACACAGTACAGAGCGGGCAAAAAGAAGATCACATTGCATATCGTGATGGCGAGCGATATGTCGCGCGTATGGAAGCAAGCATCAGTGCGCCTGTGCAAGGACATATTTCTCTGTACGCAGACAAGAGCTATCTCATCACAGGTGGCATGGGTAAATTGGGACTGCATTTAGCGCGTTGGATGGTTGAAAAAGGCGCTCGTCATATTGCTTTAGTTGGACGCAACGCGCCCTCCCAATACGCGCAAGAGGCCATTAATCAGCTGCAAGGAATGGGCGCTAACGTATTCGTGATGCAGGCGGATGTGGCAAAGGACAATGAGGTTGCACAGCTTTTCCATCAGCTAAGCTCGGACATGCCGCCACTTAAGGGCATCATTCATGCCGCGGGTGTGGTAGATCGTGCTGCTTTAGTTGAGCAAAGCTGGCAGCAGTTTAACCAAGGCATGGCTGCAAAGGTACAAGGTAGCTGGAATTTACACTGTCATACCGCGTCCTTGGCGCTGGACTTTTTTGTGCTCTTTTCTTCTACGGCAGCGCAATTGGGTGGCCTCAACATGGCAAGTTATGCTGCGGGCAATGCCTTTATTGATGCACTTAGCCAATATCGCACCTCGCAAGGCTTGCAAGCGCAAAGCATCAACTGGAGCTTTTGGGCTGATGGCGGCATGGCTGGGGATACTGATGCGCAAGCAAGCTTAGGTGACTTTATGCTCTCAACTGAGCAAGGCCTCAGCATTCTTGACGCCTTACTTAGCAGCCCACAGCTCAGTCATGCATTTGTATTTCCTGGTGGCTTGCCGGCCTTTTTACAGCAGTTTTATCCTGGTGAAATACCGGCATTTTTACGTTCGTTGAGCCAAGAAAATGACGTGCCATCTCCACAGCTAGCTGTACAGCACCTTCTGGATCAAGCCGATTGGCAAGCACATGATGAGATCTTAGAAGACTTTATTCGCAAAGAACTCGCTGCGGTGCTTAAGCTCTGTCCCACGCAGCTAGACTCAACACAAGCCCTGAACTCAATGGGCTTGGATTCACTGATGACTGTTGGGCTTAGAAATCGCATCCGTGCAGAGTTGGGTGTTGATATCTCCATTGCCAAATTTATGGGCGAAGGCACCACAGTGGTGGATCTGGTCGCTGAGTTAAACCCGCCTCGCAACCTCAATGTGAAACCGCAAACAGAGCTACAAGAAGGCGAAGAGGAGTTTAAGGTATGAGCATTATGCAGACCGTACGTACCCTGTTAGCCGATTTGCAGGCGATTGATTGTCGTATTTGGGTTGAAGATGACGAGCTTATGGTGCGCACGTCTAAAGCGGGCATACCCTCTGAGTTAAAAGCACAATTGAAAGCCAACAAACAGGATATTTTGTCGTATTTGACAGCGCCATCAAGTCGCACAGTATCCGAGGCGAGAATGGCACAAACGCTTGAGGCACAGCGCAGCACAACCCATGCTGTGCAATTGCCAGCGCTTGTCAAAGGCGAGCAGACTCAGACCTTTGAGCTCTCTTACGGACAAAAGGCGTTTTGGTTTTTATATCGCAACGCACCGCAAAGCCCAGCATATAACGTGACTATGCATTGGCGCATGTTATCCAAGCTGGATTTAGCCATCTTAAAGGCGGCTTTGCAAGCTTTAGTAGATCGTCATCCTTCTTTGCGTACAACGTTTTCTGAGCAAAATGGTGAACCGATGCAAACGGTGCATCCTCAGCAAGATGTCTGCTTTGAAGTGCTAAACGTGGTTGGTGAAAGTGATGAACAAGTTTATCAGCGTGCCCGTGACGCTTATTTGCGTTTGTTTGATTTAGAAAATGGCCCGTTGCTGCGTGCGACATTATTAACGCAAGCAGAAGATAAGCATATTTTGCTGATCACCACACACCACATCATCACAGATGGTTGGTCATTTTGGAATCTGATGTCGGAGTTTTTAACGCTATATCCTGCGTTGAAAGCTGAAAAACAAGCCAACTTACCGCCTTTGGATTGGCACTACCAAGATTATGTACGCTGGCAAAATAACATGTTTTCCAGTGAGCAAGGAGATCAGTTATGGCGCTATTGGCAAAACCAGTTATCTGAGCAGCCGCCTATTCTCGACTTGCCTGCGGATAGACCAAGGCCCTTGCTTCAGACCAGTAATGGCGCATCCATTATTTTTACGTTGCCAAAAGCGTTGACCCAACAGCTTAAATTACAAGCGCGAGAGTCAGGCCACACCTTGTATGTCATCTTGGTTGCTGCTTTTCAGGTCTTACTGCATCGCTACACTGGGCAAAATGACATTTGGGTAGGGTCCGCAGCGGCAGGGCGCAGCCTTGCCGAGTTTAAAGATATTTGCGGATGCTTTTTTAACTTTATTGTACTGCGAGGCAAATTAGATTCAGATCAAAGCTTTGCATCTTTTTTGAGTCAGATGCAAAAAGCGACGCTAGAGGCGCTAGTTCATCAAGACTATCCATCACTGCTGTTAATTGAGCGTTTGAAACCGCAAAGAGACAGTAATCGCTTTCCGTTGTTTCAAGTTGAGTTTAATTTGCAGCAACCTCATGAAGAAGATGACCTCGCGCCGTTTTTCTTAGGGGCGGATGAAAATCATATCGTGCAAAGAGATGGACTGACACTTAAGCCTTTTCGAATGACGCAGCAAGAAGGTCAATTTGACTTGAGTATCGATCTGATTGATGTGGCGGGCGAGTCACTATCTGGAATATGTCGCTATAGCGCAGACTTATTTGATGCAGATCGCATAAAACGCTTGCTCGGTCATTTTGAAACCTTGTTAGCTGCCGTTGCTGAGAATACGCAAACGTCTATTGCTCAGCTGCCCCTTTTAACCGAGTCAGAGCAGCATCAACTTTTGCATCAGGGGCAAAAGGTTACGGTGAATCTGGAGCAAAGCAGCTGTGTTCATACCTTATTTGAACGCCAAGCCGAGTTATCTCCAAAAGCGGTCGCACTGACGTTTGAAAATCAACAAGTGTGTTATGGCGATTTAAACGCACGTGCCAATCAGCTTGCCCATTATTTACGTGAGCAAGGGGTTGGGCCTGAAGTGCGCGTTGGCTTGTTTGTCGAGCGCTCACTTGATGTGGTGATTGGACTGTTGGCCATCTTAAAAGCAGGTGGGGCGTATGTGCCTCTTGACCCTGATTATCCGGCAGAGCGACTCGCCTTTATGGTGCAAGATGCAGAGCTTAAGGTGCTGTTATGTCATGGCGCTACTGTCTCTCGATTACCTAAAAGCGACGCGCTTGTCGTGGATATGTCGGTGCAGGCTGATGCGATTGCAGCGCAAAGTGCGGCGAACCCAGCGCCGCTTGCTGGGTTAGATAACCTTGCTTACATCATTTATACCTCGGGCAGCACAGGCAAGCCCAAAGGCGTGTGTGTAGAGCATAAAAATGTACTGCGTTTATTCAAAGCCACCGAGCAGGAATATGGCTTTGGCAATCAAGATGTGTGGACACTGTTTCACTCTCATGCCTTTGATTTTTCTGTCTGGGAAATTTGGGGGGCACTCATATACGGCGGCCGCTTAGTCATTGTGCCATACATGACGACGCGCTCTCCTGAGTTGTTTTATCAGTTACTGCAAGCACAAAAGGTCACGATACTGAATCAAACGCCGTCTGCGTTTTACCAATTGATTGAGTACGAGCAAGCAGCCAATGTGACTCAGAGCGAGCCGTTATCGCTGCGCTGGGTGATATTTGGCGGAGAGGCACTGACACCAGCAAAGTTGGCACCTTGGTTTGAACGTCACGGTGAGCAAACACCGACCTTGGTGAATATGTATGGGATCACTGAAACCACCGTGCATGTCACGCTCAATAAGTTAAGCGCAAAAGACATTGCGTCTGCCACAAGCAACATAGGCCAGCCAATCGCTGATTTAAGCGCCTACATTCTCGATCAACATCAACACCCAGTGCCAATCGGGATCCCCGGTGAGTTGTATGTTGGCGGAGCGGGTGTAACCCGTGGCTACCTAAATCGTCAAACGCTGACAGATGAGCGGTTCATTGTAAATCCATTTCAGGATACAGCAGCGCGATTATATCGCACAGGCGATCTATGTCGTTGGTTATCCAATGGCGATATTGAATATCTTGGGCGCGTGGATACGCAAGTGAAGATCCGCGGATTTCGCATCGAATGCGGCGAGATTGAGACTGCTCTTTTATGTCATGAGGGCATTGTGGACGCCGTCGTTGATGCATGGGGTGAAGGGGAAAGCAGGCAGCTAGTTGCTTGGCTGACTGGCGCGTCATCCGCAGAGGAAAATACGACGCTAGCATGGGATGCGTTGCGTGCTCATCTGCGAACCTCGTTACCTGATTGGATGATCCCAACTCAATTTGTCTTTGTTGAGAAGTTACCTCTCACACCCAGCGGTAAGGTTGACCGAAAAGCCCTACCTGCACCGGATGCGGCGCAAAGAGATGCGCAGGCACAACGCGTTCCGCCAAAAACAGCGCTAGAAAAAACACTGGCTGATATCTGGTGTGCATTATTGACCCGTGAACACATTGGTATTCATGAAAACTTTTTTGAAGCCGGTGGTAACTCCATGTCCATCGTCCGACTTCAGTCAAAGCTCAAGGAGCAGGTTGATAAGGATGTGGCCGTGGCCAAGTTATTTGCCAATCCCACCATCTATACGCAGGCCCGCTATTTAGCCGGAGACCAGCAAAAAAGAGCCAATCGCAGTCGAGCAGGCGAACGACGCACTCGACAAGGCTCTATGAGAAAACAACAACAAACGCGGCAGCAGCGCCGTTCGAATCGTCAGACTGACATTCAGCGTTAAATAAGGAAAATACGATGACGAATTTACCAAATATAAATGATTCGGATATTGCCATTATTGGCATGTCTTGCCGTTTTCCCGGTGCAAAAAGCATCGAGACATTTTGGCATAACCTCAAAAATGGGGTGGAATCTATTACTGCTTTTTCTGATGAAGAACTGCTTGATGCTGGCGTTGATCAAGCCACGCTTGCTCAGCCTGAATACGTCAAAGCTGGGGGCGTTTTACCCGATATCGATATGTTTGATGCCGAGTTTTTTGGCTTTACACCCAGAGAAGCTGAGATCACAGATCCGCAAGAACGTATTTTTCTTGAATGTGCTTGGGAAGCGCTCGAGGATTCGGGTTATACCGCTAAAACGCATCAATATGCCATTGGCGTGTACGCCAGTGCCAATCTGAGTTCATATATTATTGATAATCTGCAAACCGCAGATAAATCACGTGATGTGTTCGAGTTTTTCCCGAAACTGATTGGTAATGATGCCGATTATGTGGCGACACGCGTGTCATACGAGTTGGATCTCACTGGGCCGAGCATGGGGATCGCGACCGCGTGTTCAAGTGCTTTGGTGGGTGTCCACGTGGCGTGTCAAAATTTACTCAATGGTGAGTGTGATATGGCACTTGCCGGTGGTGTGGGCTTAGTGTTGCCACAGAAAAAAGGGTATGTGTATTACGATGACATGCATGTATCCGACGACGGTCATTGCCGAGCATTTGATGCGCAGTCAACAGGCACGGTATTTACCAATGGCATGGGGGTGGTGATATTAAAGCGCTTAGATGATGCGTTGGCGGATGGTGATATTATTCATGCGGTTATCAAAGGCTCTGCGGTCAATAATGATGGTGGCATGAAAGTTGGGTATATGGCACCGAGTGTTGAAGGTCAGGCGGATGTCATTGCGGATGCGCTGGCTGTGTCTGGCGTTGATCCGAACAATATTTCTTATGTTGAAGCCCATGGTACCGGCACGCGCCTTGGCGATCCGATAGAAATTGAAGGCTTAAGCCTTGCATTTGAAGCGCGAACAGGCGATAAGCTGCCAATTGGCACGGTAAAAAGTAATATCGGCCATATTGGTGCAGCGGCAGGGATCGCAGGCTTGATCAAAACTGTGCTGGCATTGAAGCATCAGCAACTGCCGCCAAGCTTGCATTATAATACGCCAAATCCGAACATTGACTTTGATGACAACCCTTTTTATGTCAACAGTGAACTGGCGGACTGGCAAGCCAATGATGGCCAGCCTCGCTGTGCTGGGGTGAGTTCATTTGGTATTGGAGGTACCAACGCGCATGTGATTTTACAAGAGGCGCCAGTCCTCGCTACACAGCCAGAATCTCATCAAGCAGAACGTCCAAAACATGTCTTAACCCTGTCGGGAAAAAGCGCAGACGCGCTAAACCAACAAGCGCTTAACTATGCAAATTACTTAGACACGCAGACAGCAGCAAGCTTGGCTGATGTGTGTTTTAGTGCTGCTAATCAGCGTACACACTTTGCACATCGTTTGACCTTAGTTGCCAGCTCAATCCAGGACGCACAGCAGCAGCTGCGCGATAAAACTTATCATATTGATACTGCATCAGAGGATGCGCCTAAGCTCGCGTTTTTATTTACCGGACAAGGTGCGCAGTATTTGAATATGGGTAAGCAGTTATTTGAAACGCAGCCGCTGTTTAGAGAATCCTTAGAGCACTGTGATGACATCTTACGCCCACTGGATGTACCTTTGTTGGATTTGCTTTACAGTGACAATGCTGACGCTGAGGTGCTCAATCAAACGGTATACACCCAGCCTGTACTGTTTTCATTAGAGTATGCGTTGGCAAAACTTTGGCTGTCATGGGGCGTGCGTCCAGATGCCGTTATGGGGCACAGCGTTGGTGAGTATGTGGCGGCTTGCATAGCCGATGTTTTCAGCTTAAAAGATGGCTTAACCCTCATTGCAGCCCGTGGCCGCTTAATGCACACACTGTGTGAAAAAGGCGCGATGTTAGCCTTGCCTGTCAGTGAAACGCAGGCGCTGTCGTTGATAGCACCTGTGCAAGATAAGGTTTCAATTGGTGCGATTAACGGCCCTGATAGCGTGGTTGTTTCTGGTGATAGTGAGTCGATAGCAGCCCTATCAGCGAATTTGGCGCAGCAAGGCATCAAAGCAAAACCACTGGCGGTTTCCCATGCGTTTCATTCAAGCATGATGGCGCCAATGTTGGCTGAGTTTAAGCAAGTTGCCGCAAGTATCGATTATGCATTGCCCACACTGCCAGTATGCTCCAATGTCACAGGGGAAAATGTCAGTGATGCGCTGACAGATCCTGAGTATTGGGTCAAGCAAGTTCGCCAGCCGGTGCGTTTTTCTTCGGGCGTGCAAACGTTAGAGGCACAGGGCGTCACTGCATTTATCGAGATTGGGCCAAAACCTGTGTTATTGGGGATGGCATCACATTGCTTCACAGCGGATACCCCTGTGGTGCAATTACCCAGCTTACGTGAGGGCGAAGATGATTGGCAGCAAATCTTAGAGAGCTTAGGGCAATGGCATGCCTGTGGTGGCTTTGTAGATTGGCAAGCATTTGATAAGGGCTATGGACGCAATAAAGTGTCATTGCCAAGCTATCCTTTCCAGCGCCAACGTTATTGGATTGAAGCAGAAAAGAATGCAACAGCCGCTCAGCCTGAAGAAACCCACCCCTTACTTGAATTTTTGTTCCAAGGTGATTTAGCGCATTTTGAGCAGTTTAAACGTCTCAATAGCCTTGTTGATGACAAGGTAAAGGCGATGGAACCGCATGAGCGTTTGAAACTGTTACAGGTGTTTGTGGAGCAGGATAAAAGAAGCCGAACTGTAACTAAGTACTATGATTCTACGGCAAATTTAGAAACCCAAGATTATCATTTAGAGGAAGGACGATTCCTAAACTTTGGCCCATTTTTTGACATGGTCCCGGGCTTTTCTTGGGTACTGGCCTTTTCTGATGCACAAAAATACCCTGAGCACTCTCGCTTAGTACTCAATGCACAAAAGTCCATGCGTGAAGTGTTATTTAGAAAAGTCGACTTTGATGCCTGTGAAAAAGTGATGGACTTTGGGTGTGGTTTTGGCACAGACATTTGTGTGCTGGCCAGAAAGCACTCGCACCTGCAACTCAGAGGCTACAGTATTTCGGGGGAGCAACTTGAAGCGGCCAATAAAAAGATCGCTAAGTTTGGGTTAGAAGATCGCGTTGCGGTGTTCAATCGAGACAGTGCCATTGAAGAGTTCCCAGACCAATTTGATTTGATCTTTGGTTTTGAAGTTGCACTGCATATTAAAAATAAAACCGCGCTATTTGCCAACATAGGTAATCACCTCAATCAAGGCGGCAAATTAGTCTTGGCAGATATTATTTCCAATACGCTGTTTGACATTGACCACGGTGAAACATCATCTTTCTTAATCACCAAAGATGAATGGGTTGAGCAGTTAACAAAAAACAACTTAAAAGTTGTTGATTGCATTGATGCCAGCCATGAAATCGCAAATTTCCTTGAAGATCCTCACTTTGAGGAGAATTTAGCGACATTTGATTTAACTGAAGAAGCACGCGCAGGGATCCGCTCACACAATCAATTAGGTGGGCTATTACGTCGCGAGTTGGCGAGCTTTGTATTACTGACCGCAGAAAAAGATACGCAGTTAAGTGCACAAGAGCTAAGACGCATTAATGAGGCGGGCTTGAGTAATTGGATGACCTATACCGAGTTATTAAAAGGTCGCCCAACTCAAGCATTGCTGTCAGAGAGCGTGTATGAGACACGTTGGCAGCCAAGTGAGATCAGCACGTCAAATCATGACACTGAGGCCGGACATTGGCTGATTTTTGCTGACGCAGGTGAGCAAGGTCAGCAATTGGCAGAACAGCTGGAAAAAGCAGGCCATCTTTGCACGCAAGTATATGCAAAAAATGGGGTTGCAGCGCTGACGACGTCTGATTCGTCACAAGGTATTCACTATCACCTAGACCCAAGCGCGCCGGCGCAATTTAAAGCTCTGCTTGCAACAGTATGTGCGAATGAAACTACACCACTTAAAGGCGTCGTGCATCTTTGGAGTCTCGACACACCGACAAGTACAGAGTTAAGTGCAACAGCGCTCACAGATGCGCAATCATTGAGCTGTGCAAGTGTCTTGCATCTGCTTCAAGCGCAAGCTGAGCATGCTGAGTCTTGCAAGCTGTGGCTGGTAACACGCAATGCCGTGCAAGTGGCGCAACAAACGCATCCGTTGAATATTGCCCAATCGAGCTTGTGGGGACTTGGAAAAGTGATAGCTCAAGAACACCCGCAATTATGGGGCGGCATAATAGATAACCCGAGTGTGGGTGACTTGGTGAGAGAAATTATCTCTGATGATCATGAAGACCAAGTGGCTTACACAGCAGGCGCTCGACATGTGCCCCGCGTTATCAGCGCACCGCAAGATGAAAGCGCGACCTTGACTGAGCTAAATGCGCACAGTCGCTATCTGATCACAGGTGGTTTAGGTGGGCTGGGACTCATGTTGGCTAACTGGATGGTCGAAAAGGGGGCGCGCAAGCTAGTATTAACTGGGCGCAGTGCACCATCTGACGCGGCAAACGCTGTGATTGCACAGTTGCAAGCTCGCGGTGCCGAGATACAGCTTGTAAACGCAGATATCGCTGATGAGGTACAAGCGACTAGGCTGTTTAATGAGATTGCAGGTCAGGGGGCGTCACTGAAAGGCATTATTCACGCAGCGGGTGTGATGGACCAAGACGCGTTAACGCACCAAGGTTGGGCGCGCTTTAGTCAGGCGATGAGCGCAAAAGTTGAGGGAAGTTGGCACCTACATCAATTGTCTAAAGACCTAGAGCTCGATTTCTTTGTGTGTTTTTCTTCTTTGTCTGCCCTGTTAGGTGGTCTTGGTATGGGCAGCTATGTTGCAGCTAACACCTTTATGGATGCACTTGCCCAGTTACGTGCTCAGCAAGGACTGCCCGCGCTCAGTGTCAATTGGGGTGTATGGGCTGATGGCGGGATGTCAGCGGATATTGATGAGGGAGTAAATAAATCACAGAGTGAGTTCATTCTAGACGCTGCATCTGGCTTGGCGATTTTAGATAATTTAATCACTCGTCCAGATGTGACCTGTAATGCCGTACTACCAGGCGACAGCGCTAAATTCTTGGAAATGTTCTATCCGGTACAGGTGCCGCCTTTCTTATCTGAACTGACACGCAATGAGTCTGATAATGATATGTCATTCTCTATTAAACACCTGCTTGAACAAGCGAGCGCTGAGGATCATGCCCGGATGTTGGCGGAGTTTATCCAAAGTAGCCTTGCTGAGGTATTGAGAATGGACACAGCGCAAGTCGATGTCCACAAGCATCTCAATACCATGGGGCTGGACTCACTGCGCGCAGTGGAATTTAGAAATCGGATCCGAACTGAGCTCAATATCGATATTCCCATGGCCAATATTATGAACGACATCAGCGTGATGGATCTGGCCGGTCAACTTGGTGCACTGCTCGTTCAGACGCCAACTGATGAAAAAGAAGCGCTGCTCAACCAATTGGACTCAGCAGAGTTAAGTGGTGAGCAGATCGATGCGCTTTTTGATGAATATTTCGGTTAGAACAATTAAGCAGGTTAACCTAATGAACAACACCCAAGACAATAAACAAGCCCTGACGACGGAACAAAAGCGCGCACTACTTCAACAGAAATTGCGCGCTGAAGTGGAAACCAAAAAGCAACAGGCAAATACGGGCAAAGAGCAACTTGCTTATATCAGTGAGGCATTACCGACTGTAGAGGCAGATCCGGAGGGGCGCTTTTTGCCTTTCCCACTCACAGAAATTCAGCAAGCTTACATGTTAGGCCGACAAAGTAGCTTTGACTTTGGTGGGTTTGCTTGTCACTGGTATCACGAAATTGATTGCCCTTATGACGAGGCACAGTTTGCAGCGTTTAATCAGGTCTGCCGACAGCTTATAGACCGCCACGATATGTTGCGGGTTGTGATGTTACCCGATGGTCAGCAAAGAGTCCTTTCACCGCAAGAAATTCCGCCCTATACCATTGAGGTGACGGATCTGAGTGCACAGCCAGAAGCTGCAAAAGCATCGCAACTGGCCGAACTTCGTGAGCAGATGTCACATCAAGTGATTGATGCTTATACTTGGCCTATTTTTGATATTAAAGCGGTGCGTACTGGCTCGCAGTCGGTTAGGCTATTTGTCAGTGTCGACATGCTGGTGGTTGACGGTTACAGCGGGTTTTTGCTCTACAAAGAGCTATATCAAATGATGAATCAGCCAGAGGTTGCGCTGCCACCGTTACCGCTGAACTTCCGTGATTATGTGCTGGCCACGGACAAAATCCAAGAGACAGCATATTACAAAAAGTCATGTGATTACTGGTTTGACCGTATTGATAACCTACCACCCTCAGCAGAGCTACCTTTGGTGCCCGCAGTGGACGAAGATACTCAAGTCCGGTTTAGCCGCAGACACGATACCATCCCCGCTGATGTTTGGGGCAAACTCAAAGCACGAGGCGCCAAATTGGGGTTGACGCCTTCGAGTATTTTGACCGCTGTGTTTGCGGAAATCTTAAGTATTTGGAGTAAGAGCTCGCACTTTATTCTTAATGTCACGCAGTTTGACCGCTTGCACCCTCAGGTCAATGATATTGTGGGTGATTTCACCTCTCCGATGTTAGTCGAAATTGACAACACCACCACTGAGTCGTTTGAGCGCCGTGCCGTGCGTATCCAGCGGCAGTTATGGGAAGATTTAAGTCACAATGCCATCAGTGCTGTTGGCGTGTTAAGAGAGATGACACGACGTCGCAAAGGGGCGTATGTCACCATGCCAATTGTATTCACCAGTACCTTGTGGTCAGGCTCTGAGCAGGAAAGCTTTGCAGGCGACATGTCACCAAAAGGATGGCTTGGCGACTCGGTATATGGCATCACGCAAACCCCTCAAGTGCTCTTTGATCATCAATTGGCGGAAATTAAAGGTGAGCTGATTGTGAGTTGGGACTGCGTTGAGGAGCGCTTCCCTGCAGGATTATTAGAAAGCATGTTTAATGCGTATTGTGACATGCTTACCTTGCTGGCCACCGATGAAACAGCGTGGCAAAAGGCGTCATTCCAAGATGAGTTGTTAGCGACTCAATTGATGCATCGTGCGCTTATCAATGACACTGCGCAAACGCCTTCAGAAGCGCTTTTACACGAATTATTTATAGCGAAAGCCATAAAAAACCCAGATGCAATCGCGGTGATCTCTGCGTCTCGAACCTTGACCTATGGTGAGTTACTAGACCTTGCTAAGCGCACTGCTAATTGGCTACAGCAACAAGGTGCAAAGCCCAATACCTTAGTTGCTGTGGCAATGGAAAAAGGGTGGGAGCAAATTGTTGCTGTGCTGGGTGTCTTGATGTCAGGTGCTGCTTATTTGCCAGTGGATGCGCATCAACCTGATGCTCGTCGCCACGCTATTTTAGCCGATGGGCAAGTGAGCTTGGTATTAACACAGCCGCAATTTGAGACGCTAGCGTGGCCCGCTGATTCGCTGCAACTTATCATCACTGATGAGAATCTAGCACAGCAAAATACCGAAGTAGCAGATGTCTCAATCAGTGCCGAAGATCTTGCCTACGTGCTGTACACCTCAGGCTCAACAGGCAAGCCAAAAGGGACCATGCTACCGCATCGTGGTCCAGTCAATACGATTTTAGATGTGAATCGCAAATTGGGGGTCACAGAGAAAGACAGAGCAATTTGTCTCTCTGCGCTTAACTTTGATTTATCCGTTTACGATGTATTTGGTCTTTTGAGCGCAGGGGGCGCGTTGGTGATCCCCGAACATGGCGGGCTGCGCGACCCCGCTCACTGGCGAGAGTTGATAAATACGCATCAGGTTACGCTTTGGAACACAGTTCCTGCGCTTCAGCAAATGTTGGTGGATTACCTTGAGTCCAGTGGAGGTGATTTAGCATCGAGTATGCGACTGGTTATGATGAGCGGTGATTGGATCCCTGTTGATTTACCGGATCGCATTCGTCAATTGTCGTCGGATGTGATGATTGTTGGATTAGGTGGCCCAACAGAAACCTCGATTTGGAACAATCATTATGTGATTGAAGAGGTTGACCCCAGTTGGACAAGTATCCCATATGGTAAACCACTTGCGAACCAAACCCTACATGTCCTAAACGATAAGTTAGAGCCTCGCCCTGTTTGGGTGACGGGTGATTTATACGTGGGCGGTCGAGGCTTAGGAAAAGGGTATTGGGGAGATGCGCAAAAAACCAATGAAACCTTTATCACTCATCCGCAAACCGGTGAGCGCCTGTATAAGAGTGGCGATCTCGCTCGCTATCTACCAGATGGTAATTTAGAGATCATGGGGCGTTCTGACTTTCAGGTGAAGATCCGAGGTCATCGCATTGAGTTAAATGAAATAGAATCTGTGATCAGTGAATACCCGGGCATTCGTGATGCGGTTGTTACCGCTGTGGGCGGTGAGCGCAGCCTGCAATCGTTGGCGGCATTTGTGGTGCCTGAAGGAACTGGGCAGCCTAGTGGCGATAGTGAACAGGCAGAGCAAGAGGAGGTGATCTTAGATCAGTTTGCAGGGTTAGAATTTAAACTGACGCAGCCGGGTGTACGCAAAGTGGAAGACGGCATGGTTGAAATCCCCATTGCCGCGCCAGAGGTGGTGGAGTCAGCTTGGCTGACACGACAAAGTTACCGTGAGTTTCGTCAAGACCCATTAGCACAAGAGCACCTTGGTCAGTTGTTGTCACACCTAAGTGCAGTAACGCTTGAGGAGACACCTCTCCCTAAGTATCGCTACCCATCCGCAGGTAGCTTGTATCCTGTTCAGTGTTACGTATACGTCAAACCAAACCGCGTAGCAGGACTCGAAGGCGGTGTGTATTACCATCATCCAGTGAGAAACTCGCTACTGCAAATGGCCAAAACAAATGACATAGGCGAGCAAGTATTTGCTGGCAACATTGATATTTATGAGGAAGCCGCGTTTGCAATTTTCTTGATCAGTGATCTCAGTGCCATAGAGCCTTTATATGCGCATTACTCCGAGCGCTTTTCACTTCTAGAAGCCGGACATATAGGTCAGATGTTGATGGAGTCTTCGACACGCCATGGTATTGGCCTTTGCCCGATTGGCAAGCAGGATCTCTCTGCAGTCGAGGCACTATTTGGGTTAGGTGAGCGTCATTTACCCCTGTATACCTTCCTTGGCGGAGGCATTGATCCTGAGCAGACGCGTAAACTGTCGCGTCCGGTGTCAAAAACAGCGTCTCTTGCAGATAAATTGAAAGACTTCGTCAGCGCGAGACTGCCAGATTATATGGTGCCGAGTACGTTTGAGCTACTTGAGGCCTTGCCATTAACAGCCAATGGCAAGGTGGACCGCAAGGCCTTACACGCGCAAATTGACAATCAAGAAATCGAGAAACCTGAATTTGTGGCGCCGGACAGTGCACTTGAAAAGTCCATTGCGCAGATTTGGGCAGCGTTGTTGGGACATGACAATATCGGTATTCATGATAACTTTTTCGAAGCCGGGGGAGACTCCATGCTGATTGTCAGGATGCAATCTAAGCTGAGGGAAATTTATCACCAAGAGATCCCCGTTACCAAGCTATTCCAGCACTCAACGATAGATGCGCTTGCGCGTTATCTTGGTCAAGAGGAGAAGGTAGAAGAGGCAATAGCCAGTAAGGCAGATAAACGACAAGATCGCCGAGGCTCAACGCAGCGACGCAAGCAAGCACGTAAAAAACATCGATCAAACCCGCAGGAGGGTAGCTGATGGGCGCGCATTTACCTCATGAGTCTGATATTGCGATTATTGGTATGTCTTGTCGCTTCCCAGGAGCGCCAAATATAAAGACGTTTTGGGAAAATCTCAGAGAGGGGAAGGAGTCTGTTTCTTTTTTCTCTGATCAAGAACTATTAGATGCGGGCGTTGATCCTGATCTGCTGGCGATGCCTAACTATGTGAAAGCAAGCCCAACGCCTTTTGATGTCGATATGTTTGATGCCGACTTTTTTGGTTTTGCCCCCAAAGAAGCGCAGATCATGGATCCGCAGCAGCGGATCTTTTTGGAGTGTGCGTGGGAGGCATTAGAAGACGCAGGTTTTAAAGCGGGTGAGACAGAGGAAGTGGTTGGTGTTTATGCAGGCGCTGCACTTAATAGCTACTTTTTTGACCACCTCACGCCAGAGGATGTCGGGCTAGCTGGACTGGCAGGTAACGAAAAAGATTACTTGAGTACTCGCATCGCATACAAGCTAGATTTGAGAGGACCGGCTGTCACTATTCAATCTGCCTGTTCTAGTGCCTTAGTTGCGATTCATATGGCGTGTCAGAATCTGCTCAATGGTGAATGTGACGTTGCCCTTGCTGGTGGCGTGGCTATTCGCAACTTTGCAAAAAGCGGTTATCTCTATCAGGAGGACATGATCTTCTCTCCTGATGGACATTGCCGCAGTTTTGATGCGGACTCTAAAGGCACCTTATTTGGGAATGGCGCAGGCATTGTGGTGTTAAAGCCATTAACAGAAGCAATGGCGGATGGGGATACCATTCACGCTGTTATTAAAGGCTCTGCCATCAACAATGATGGTGCGCAAAAAGTAGGGTACACAGCGCCCAGTGCCGAAGGGCAAGCGGCGGTGGTGATGGAAGCACAGGCCATTGCTGATGTTGAACCAGAGTCCATTTCTTATATTGAAGCACACGGCACTGCGACCGCGTTTGGCGATCCTATTGAAATCGCCGCACTGACTCGTGTATTTAGAGAATCGACTGACAAAGTCGGGTTTTGCCCAATTGGCACAGTGAAATCTAATTTTGGCCACCTCGATGCAGCAGCGGGCGTAGCAGGGTTAATTAAAACCGTGCTGGCGCTGAAAAACCGACAAATTCCACCCAGTTTGCATTACCAGTCACCCAATCCCAATATTGATTTTGCCAATAGCCCGTTTTACGTGAATACCGAATTGGCAGATTGGCAAAGTGAAGATGAGCCCCGCCGTGCCGGGGTGAGCTCGTTTGGCATTGGCGGCACCAATGCCCATGTCATCCTTGAAGAAGCGCCGAATATTGTCGGTCAAGCACCTGAAGTCAATGCGCAGCGCCCGCAACATTTATTGACGTTGTCGGCTAAAACCGCACCGGCCTTGAATGCCCTAATCGCGTCATATGACCGTTGGTTTACTGAAAATCCACAGTCAGATTTTGCGGATGTTTGCTATAGCGCTGCACAAGGGCGGAGCCACTTTGCACATCGCTTAAGCTTGGTTGCAGGCTCTATTAGTGAGGCTCAAGCCCAATTGCGAAGCCATCAGTACCAGCAAGGTATTGCCACAGAAGCCGCACCAAAAACGGCCTTTTTATTTACCGGCCAAGGCGCACAATATTTTGGTATGGGTCGCACGCTGTTTGAAACGCAGCCGTTGTTTAGAAATACACTGATGCGGTGCGATGCAATTTTGCGTCCATTAAATGTGCCGTTACTGAAACTACTTTATGAGCAAAGTGAGGCGCCAACTGACATCAATCAGACGGTGTATACGCAGCCTGTATTATTTTGCATTGAGTATGCCCTCGCGAAGCTATGGCAGTCATGGGGTGTAAAGCCAGATGTCTTGATGGGACACAGTGTGGGTGAATACGTCGCAGCGTGTATTGCAGGTGTATTCAGTTTAGAAGATGCGTTAACACTTATCGCAGCGCGAGGTCGTTTGATGCACATGCTGTGCCTTGGCGGTGAAATGTTGGCATTGCCAATCAGCGAGGCCAAAGCGCAATCCTTGATTGCTGATAGCAATGCGCTCTCAATTGCGGCGATAAATGGCCCGCAAAGTGTGGTGCTCTCTGGAGGGGCAGATGCGATTGAACAGCTTGCTGCGGGCTTATCTGAGCAAGGGATCCAAGGTAAAAAACTGGCCGTGTCTCATGCTTTTCATTCTGTGATGATGACGCCCATGTTAGATGAGTTTGAAAAGGTCGCAACGGCGGTTAGTTATGCGAAGCCTAAGCTACCCATTTGCTCGACGGTTAGTGGAGATATGAGTGGTGAAGCGCTTTGCTCAGCTGCTTATTGGGTGAAACAGGTGCGCCAACCGGTGCGCTTTGCTGCGGGTGTCGAGACACTGCAAAAACAGGGTATTCAGGTGTTACTGGAAGTCGGTCCAAAGCCTGTTCTGCTTGGCATGGCAAGGCAGTGTTTAGCGGATGATACCGAGATTATTCAGCTCTCAAGCTTGCGAGATAACAAGCCTGATTGGCAGCAATTGTTAGAAAGCCTAGGGCAGTGGCACAACCAAGGAGGCGAGGTTGATTGGCTCGCAGTTGATGCTGATTATGCGCGAAGTAAAGTGCACCTGCCGACCTATCCGTTTCAGCGTGAACGCCACTGGGTTGAAAAAAAGACCTCAAAGCCACGCACTTACCAAGATCCTAAACTGCACCCTTTACTGGGCAAAAAGCTGCGTTTGGCTGACTCAGATAAGATTTACTTTGAGTCTGAAGTGGATGTGTCGGTAACGACTTGGCTGAGTGAGCATCGCTTTTTTGATGCCATGGTATTTCCTGCGACGGGTTACCTTGAGATGGCCATGGCTGCGGGTAAAGCGGTGACTGCTGCACAGGACACACTGCATATACAAGACATTAGGTTTGAGCAAGCTCTGATCTTGGAGCAGACAGGTTCTCAGATCATGCAAGTGGTTTTAAGCCCGAGTGAGCATGGCTATGAGTTTAAAATATTGAGCCAACAAGATGGATCAGTATGGCAGGTACATGCATCAGGGAAACTCGCCGCGAGCGTGCCAACCTCTTCGCCACGTGTAGTGACGTCAGCGGAATTACAAGCTCAATGCCCTGTTGAGTTAAGTGTTGATGAACATTACAGTATGGCCGATGAGCGCGGTGTTTATTATGGACCAAGTTTTCGTGGCATCACGCAGTTGCAAAAAGGCAACTCAATGTCCTTGGCACACGTTCAATTGCCCGAATGTATCACCACCAATGAACTCTCTCACTATCATCTTCATCCAGCCCTGTTTGATGCTTGTATTCAAATCTTAGGTGCTGCCGTTGCCAAGCCTTCTGAAGGGACTTTTATGCCGATCGGCTTGGATGCATTGACGGTTCATCAGCAAGGCGTGCAACAGCTATGGAGCTTTGTGCGTTTGATTGAGCAAAGTGATGATCAAGTGATCACGGATATCGCCTTATTTGATAGCCAAGGTAAATTGGTTGCTGAAGTCACCGGATTTAAAATTGGCCGTGTGGCTGACGCGACAGTGATGCACCACTTTAAAAACCAGTCGAACGACTTTTATCAGATAGAGTGGCAACAACAACAGCTCATTTCTAAAGTTCACCTTAATAATATTGGCCAAGGTACTTGGTTGATATTGGCGGATAAACAGGGCACAGGGAAAAAACTAGCAGACAAACTAGAACAAGAGGGTAAATCTTGTGTGTTGGTTTATGCCAGCACGGGTAGCCGAGCTGATAGTGCCCAAAGTGATGCTAAATTAGCAGTGAACCCATCCGATCCAACTGAATTTAAACAGCTTTTAAATCACTATTACACCGAGCAATCTAGCGCGCCTGTGGCGGTGATTAACTTGTGGAGCTTAGACGCCCCTGATTCTGACGAGTTATGCCAACAATCATTGCTGCAAGCACAAGATCTTGTCTGTGCAGGTACCTTACACTTGGTACAGGCAATGGCTGAACTGGGCTGGTCGAGCAAGCTGTGGCTGGTGACTCACAATGCGGTCAGTACTGGTGCCAATATCTCAGAGATAGCCGTAGCGCAAGCGCCTCTGTGGGGCTTAGGCAAGGTGATCGCGATGGAGCACCCGGAGTTGGCCTGTACATGTGTTGACCTGAGCCAAATTGATGACATTGGGCCTTTATATGCTGAACTTGGCGCGGATAATAGTGAAGATCAAATTGCTTTACATGGTCATGATCGCTTTGTCGCGAGGTTGGTACAGCATGATCCAAAGGGAGTAAAAGATGAGCTAGATTTGCCTCAAGGCGCATTTAATATGCAGATGGCTGAAAAAGGTGCGCTCGATGCGCTGGCGCTTGTGAATGTCTCTCGCCCAGCACCAAAACAAGGTCAAGTTGAGATCCAAGTGCGTGCTGCGGGCCTAAATTTTAGAGATGTGCTCAATGCATTAGGCATGTATCCGGGCAGTCCCCCGTTTGGTGGAGAGTGCGCGGGCGAAATCGTGGCTGTTGGCGAAGGTGTCACAGAGTTTAATGTCGGGGATGCCGTCATTGCAGCAGCACCGGATAGCTTCAGCAGGTACGTGCTGGTTGACGCAAGTGAAGTGGTGGCCAAACCTGAGCAGCTTAGCTTTGAAGCCGCAGCGACTATCCCTGTGGTGTTCTTAACTGCTTGGTATGCACTGAACGAACTTGCCAAATTGTCTAAAGGGGAGCGAGTGCTGATCCATGCGGGTTCCGGTGGCGTTGGTATGGCGGCGATACAAATTGCACAGCTTGCAGGTGCAGAGGTATTTGCCACTGCAAGTCCCAGTAAATGGCCGCAACTTGAAGCGATGGGCGTTCAACACATCATGCATTCTCGTACCACGGAATTTGCCGAGCAGATCATGGCAGTGACCCATGGGGAAGGGGTAGATGTAGTTTTAAATTCATTGACTTCAGATAACTTTATTCCAAAAAGCTTATCAGTATTGCGAACGGGTGGGCGCTTTTTAGAGATCTCAGTGGTCAACACATGGCTGCCTGAGCAGGTTCAGGCATTTAACCCTAAATTGGCATACCATCAGATAAACCTAGCGCAATTGGGTCAAGACCAGCCAGATTTAGTGCAAGGCATGATGAAAAAGCTCATGTGGCTATTTAAGCAAGGTGAGCTTAAGCCTCTGCCATTCAGAGCTTTTCCAATCAGCCATGCAATTAATGCGTTCCGCTACATGCAGCAGGCAAGGCACAGTGGAAAAGTCATTTTGACTGTGCCTTCAAGTGAGGAAAATCAGACACCTGTGTGCCAAGATGCGACTTATCTTATCACTGGTGGACTGGGTGATTTAGGATTAGAAGTCGCCACACTGCTAGCGAAGCAAGGCGCTCGCCATCTTGTTTTAACTGCAAGACGCGCACCGACGGAACAAGCCGCAAATGTGATTGCGCAGTTGCAAGCGACTGGCGTGCAGGTTCGTGTTATCAGGGCAGACGTTGCCAATGAAGCCCAAGTAACCGATATATTTAACCAGATAGACGCAGACATGCCGGCATTAAAAGGCATTATTCATGCGGCTGGGCTGTTGGATGATGGCGTGCTAGTGCAACAAGATAAGGCGCGTTTTGAGCGCGTGATGGCACCTAAAGTTTTAGGCAGCTGGCACCTTCATACATTGACAAAAAATAGCGCGCTGGATTTTTTTGTGTGCTTTTCTTCAACGGTTTCTCTGTTGGGATCAGCTGGACAGGCAAACTATGCAAGTGCTAATGCCTTTATGGATAGCTTGGCTCACTACCGCAGACAAATGGGCTTACCTGCATTGTCAATAAACTGGGGCCCTTGGGCCAGTATCGGGATGGCAGCCAGAATGCCCGGTCACGAACGAGAGCAAAGTCGCTTGCATGCCATGGGGGTGACCCCAATTGCACCTGAGCAAGGCATGGCTCAGTTAACAAGCTTGTTGCACCAAGCCCATCATGCACAAGTTGGCGTTTTGCCAGTAAATTGGACCCGTTTCTTCAGTCAGTTACCTAAAGTACCTCATTTTCTATCTGTATTGGCTTCGGATGACGTGCCTGTGGCTAATACGCTTGGGATTAAACAGCAATTAGCGCAAGCCAGTGATGACGAGTACGCCCCCATATTGACTGAGTTTATTCGTAATAAATTGAGTGCAGTGCTTGGCATGACCGCAAGGCAAATTGATGTTCAACAGCCGCTAAATAGTATGGCGCTTGATTCTTTGATGACGATTGAGCTGCGAAATCGGATCCGCTCAGAACTGGGAGCTGAGCTATCCATGGCGCAAATCATGAAAGCAGGCACCACTGTATTAGACTTGGCATCAGAGCTAGATCCTCGGCAAGGGGTTAATGTTAAACCCACAGAGGCGTTGCAAGTGGGTGAAGAGGAGTTTGAGCTATGAGTGCGGCGGAAACGGTTCGTTCACTACTTGCTGATCTCAAGGAAATTGGCTGTCGGATTTGGGTTGAAGATGGCAAGTTAAAAGTGCGTACCTCAACGGCGGGGATCTCACCCGCTTTGAAGGCGCAGTTAAAGGCCAATAAGGGGGATATTCTCACTTATTTGATGCGGCCACCAAGTGCAGCGATTAGCCAACCAGAGCCAGATCACGCAGGCGGCTATTTGCAATTGCCTGCATTGCAACGGTGTGATCGGACGTCGATTTTTGAGCTGTCTTATGGGCAACAGGCATTTTGGTTTTTATACCAAAATGCGCCAAAAAGCCCGGCATATAATGTGGCCATGCCGTGGCGCATTTTGTCTAAATTGGACACTGAGGTACTTCAGTCTGCACTGCAAGCATTGTCAGATAGACACCCATCGCTGCGAACCACATTTTTTGAACAAGATGGGCAAGCAATGCAAAAGGTTCATGCTCATCAAGGGGTCGAATTAACGTTACAAGTTGCTGACAAAGACAGTGAAGAGGGCGTGTTTAAAAAAGTCAGGGAGGCTTATTTGCGTCCGTTTGACTTAGAAGAGGGCCCATTATTTCGAGCGCATTTAATCACTCAAGCAGAGGACAAGCATGTCTTATTAATGACCATCCACCATATTGTGTTTGATGGTTGGTCGTTATGGAATTTAATGTCTGAGTTTTTATCTTTATATGAGTCTATAAAGGGACATCGTCCTTCAGACCTATCGCCTTTACCTTGGTGTTATCAAGATTATGTCAGTTGGCAAAATGCGCTGTTCTCCAGTAATGCAGGAGAACGTCTTTGGTCTTATTGGCAAAAGCAGTTGTCCGATCCGCCAGCGCCCCTTGATTTACCGGCGGACAGAGCTCGTTCAGCGCAGCAGCTAAATATAGGTGCTTCCGTTAATTTTACTCTGTCAAAAGCCTTGACGGAACAGCTGAAAACGTATGTGAATGGTACTGGCAGCACCTTATACGTGGTGCTGTTGGCTTGTTTTCAAGTACTCTTGCATCGCTATACTGGGCAACAAGATATTTGGGTTGGATCAGCGGCGGCGGGTCGCAGCCTTGATGAATTTAAAGATATTTGCGGCTGCTTTTTTAATTTTATTGTACTGCGTGGAAAACTAGAACCACAGCAAAGTTTTGCCTCATTTTTGACACACATGCAGCATACGACGTTAGAGGCGTTGGCGCATCAAGATTACCCGTCGCTGTTATTAATTGAGCGTTTAGCGCTGCAAAGAGAGAGCGATAGGTTTCCACTTTTTCAGGTGGAATTTAACCTTCAACAACCGCAGCAAGGCCATGTGTTATCGCCCGCTTATTCGGCGACGAGTAGCAGTAAAAGTCAAACTATTCACAGTGCTGGGCTGACACTTGAGCCCTTTAAAATGCCTCAGCAAGAAGGCCAGTTTGACTTGAGCCTTGATGTATTGGATGTGGCTGGGCAGTCTTTATCAGGCATGTTTAGATATAATGTGGCACTGTTTGATGAGGACAGGATCCAGCGCATGCTGGGTCATTTTGAAGTGATTTTACAGGCGGTGGTACATGAGCCACACACATCGATTGCACAGCTCCCTTTGCTGACGGAGTCTGAGCAACAAATGTGGGTGAAAAAGCCATCTGTCAGCAGTGAGCATGTGCCAAGGACAACATGTGCCCACACCTTGTTTGAACAACATGCAGCAAGCAACCCAGATGCAACGGCGGTGATCTTTGAAACGCAGCAGCTGAGTTATGGTGAACTCAATGTGCGGGCTAATCGCTTGGCACATCATTTACGCCGCAAGGGCGTCGGCCCAGATGTGTTGGTTGGCTTGTTTGTTGAGCGCTCAATCGACATTGTGGTTGGTATTTTGGCAATCCTCAAAGCGGGTGGTGCTTATGTTCCCCTTGATCCTGAATATCCGGCAGACCGCCTGAGTTTTATGGTCGAGGATGCCGATCTTCAAGTATTACTGTGCCATGAGGCGACACAAGCGCGTTTGCCAAAGTGTGAGGTGCAGACGTTAGATATGTCCTCAGCAGCGATAGCAAAAGAGTGCACCGAAAATCCAGAGCCGCTCTGTGGTTCAAATAACCTTGCTTATATCATTTATACCTCGGGGAGTACGGGTAAGCCAAAAGGCGTGTGTGTTGAGCATCGCAACATTGTTCGGCTTTTTGACTCTACCCAATCAACCTATCAATTTGGTCGTGATGACGTTTGGACATTGTTTCACTCACATGCTTTTGACTTCTCAGTGTGGGAGATCTGGGGGGCGCTTATCTATGGTGGTTCGCTGGTTATTGTGCCCTATACGGCGACTCGAACACCGGCATTGTTTTATCAGCTATTGAAAGAAAAGCGAGTAAGTGTTTTAAACCAAACGCCGTCTGCTTTTTATCAGTTGATAGAGTATGAGCAAACGTTAAGTGCACCGCAACGAGCATCGCTGGCACTGCGTTGGGTCATTTTTGGCGGTGAGGCGCTCGCGCCAGCACGCTTAAAACCTTGGTATACACATCGCGGTGAGCGGGGACCAACGCTGGTAAACATGTATGGGATTACCGAAACGACGGTGCATGTGACTTTGCATGTGTTACAGCCACAAGATGCAGAGAATACCTCAAGCAACATTGGCATGCCTATCTCAGATTTACACGTCTATATCTTAGATCAATGGGGACAGCCTGTGCCTGTTGGTATCCCTGGAGAGCTGTATGTTGGTGGAGCTGGGGTTACTCGAGGTTATCTGAATAGGCCTGAACTTAACGCGCAACGATTTATTGCTGATCCGCTGAACAGCGAGAGTGAAACACCTTGTTATCGCACTGGCGATCTTTGTCGACAGTTATCCGATGGCACACTCGAATATCTGGGCCGAGTAGATACACAGGTTAAAGTACGCGGTTTTCGAATTGAGTGTGGCGAAGTTGAAAGTGCATTGCTATCACATGCTTTGGTTAAAGCTGTGGTGGTTGATGCCTGGGGAGAAGGTGAGAGTAAGCAGCTAGTTGCTTGGGTTAGGTTAGATGATATGGCCGGTGAGCCGCCACAACTATATGATTTTAAATCACATTTACGCGCGTTGTTACCTGATTGGATGATCCCAACGCGCTTTGTCTTTGTGGATACTTTACCACTGACGCCCAGTGGCAAAATTGACCGACGCGCATTAACCGTACCCGACGCGCAGCTGTGCGAGACAAGCCCATCGTACAGTGCGCCGCGCAACAGTTTGGAAGCGGATTTATGTGAGACATTTGCTGAGTTACTTGGTACATCACGGGTTGGCATTCACGATAACTTTTTTGACCTAGGCGGCCACTCAATCTTATCAATGCGACTGCTATCTATACTACGAACAAGGCTTGGTATTGAAGTGCCGCTCAGTGTGCTATTTCAACACCCGACCCCAAGTACCTTGGCGCTGGCAATCCAAGAGAATAAGCATTGGCAAGAGAGCCTGCTGGTGCCGCTGCAAAGTGGTGGCTCAGAGGCGCCACTGTTTTGTATTCATCCGGTGGGCGGCAGTGCATTTTGCTACCAAGCTTTGGCTGAATCACTTGGGACATCACGCAGTATTTATGGTGTACAGGCTTTAGGCTTGGAGGGCGAAGCTGAACCGCTCGATGATATCAAAATGATGGCTGCACAGTATGTGAAGGAGATTATTACACGTTACCCAGCAGGTCCTTATCACTTGTATGGTTGGTCGATGGGCGGCGTTATTGCATTTGAAATGGCGCACCAGCTATTTGCTGATGGGCGCGAAGTCGGCATGATTGCGATAGCGGATTCAACTCTGCCAAGTGTGAGTACAAACCATCAAGCCTCTAAAGATGATGAGGTCTTATTGCACCTGCTGGCTGAAACTGGTGAGCTCAGCGAGGCTGTATTTTCCGAGCTTCAAGATATTGAACCTGAGCGCCGCTGCGCTGTGTTGCGAGCACGTCTTGCACAGGCCACAAATTCACTCGGTCCTGATGAAATAGCGCAATTGCTGCCTATCTATCGTGCCAACCTCAGTGCGCTATCAGCGTATCAAGCAAATGCCTTGAATAAGGAAATCCTTTACTTCAGCGCTGCAGAGCGTCTTGCAGGGCAGGGCGACAGCTTGCGATCAGGTTGGCAAGAGGTTTCATTAAAAGTAGTGCCTTTTGAGGTAGTGGGTAATCACTTCACAATGCATGATACTGCGGGCACTGAACAAATCTCAGAGCATATCACTGCGTATCTAACTAACTAAACAAAGCCATGATTGGCACCTATGGCCCCGCAATCGGGGCCGAACTTAGTTTAAAAGCACATTGAGGTGATGTGAGAAGAGGTGCCTAAGCTAAGTTCATTTTTCACTGTTTGCTAGCTCACCATTGGGTGAAGTTGGCAATTTATGAATGTTTAAAAAATTAATGCATACAAGGAGCGCAACATGAGCCACGAAGCATCATTATGGGTTGGTGGAACAGAGAACCCGCAAGCAAAAATGAGGTTATTCTGCTTTCCTGCCGCAGGTGGCGGCACATTGGCCTTTCGAGGTTGGGCGCAGCAATTGCCTTCGGATATTGAGGTACGCCCGATAAGGTTACCGGGCAGAGAAATGCGAATTGGTGAAGCATGTTTTGATGATGCCTATCAAGCTGCCGACGCGTTGGCTGATGGCCTGAGTGACTATTTGGATAAACCATTTGCTTTTTTTGGCCACAGTATGGGGTCGTTATTGGCATTTGAATTGACGCGGAGTTTACGCCGACGTGGTGGACCAATGCCACAAATACTGATGGTGTCTGGGCGCCGCGCCCCGAGTTTGCCGCTATCTCGGTCTCTTTATCATACCTTGCCAGATACGCAATTTGTTGATGTGTTACGCACCCATTATGCAGGTGGCACCTCTGAAACCGTGTTGCAAGAAGCTCAATTGATGGCGCTGTTTATGCCAGTCATTCGTGCCGATTTTGCCATCACAGATGTTTATAGCTATGCATCCGAAGCGCCTCTTGATTGCCCTATTCATGCTTTTGGTGGTGAGGATGAGCCCGAGTTTGGTGTGGCTGAGCTTGACGCTTGGCGCAATGAAACGAGTGGCTATTTTAATCGAACATTATTTGCAGGCGATCACTTTTATCTGAATGAGGCTAGTCGCGCTGCGCTACTTAGTTACATTGCTGAAGTGCTTCAAGCACAGCTTAGAGCGCAGTGATGAGGTTTTTAGGAAAATTTTTGGGCAAATTTTACGGGTCGCGTCGTTGCAGGTGTTTTCATTAATGAAACTGGTGAATTTGGTCAAAAGAGGCAAGCAAAAAATGGGCATACGGATCTGCGTATGCATGGGGCACCGAGAAACAACAATGATTAGAAAAGAAGGATAATTTTGTGAAATCTATGAAGCGTCCATCAGACTGTGAAAACCTGACGGACATCCGTCACGGCATTGATTCCATTGATCAAGAGATCATCAAACTGTTGGGAGAACGCATGGAATATGTGTTGTCCGCTGCGCGTTTTAAACCAAACCAAGCCAGTATTCCTGCACCAGAGCGGGTTGCCGCCATGTTGTTGGAAAGGCGTCAATGGGCTGAGCAACACCAGTTGCCAGCTGATTATATTGAGTCGTTGTACCACGGAATTATTCAGTGGTTTATCAGCCAGCAAACTCAGCATTGGCGAGCTAAGCATGGGTTACCTGTTGATGAGGATTAACCGCTCAATTTTTTGCATATGCCAGTGATAGCAGTACTGAGCTTAATGTGTAGCTCAGTGCTGTATTTTTCTGGTTCCTACTTGTACAAGGAAATTTAAGAAAATGAAAATGTATCTTTCGATTAGACACATGATTTATCAAATACGAAAAAACATCTGCCAAGTCGGATTATTAGTGTCTGTTCTATTTTGCTCAATGCACAGTGTGGCGCAAGTAAAGCAAGACTTTGATTTTGATGTCGACAATGCGGCATTGGATGTTGTTGGTTTTGGTAGTCTGCCAGCTCTGCGCGAGCACGTATCGGCAAATTATGGTGATGCATCACTGGTATTTCGTTATGCAATTTTGCTAACAAACGCGTGGTACGATGCCACCGCTGCTTATCACCCAACTGCGGTTGGTGTCTATTCGCACTTAGGCCGCAGACCGCAAAGTGAGGCAACAAACAGAAATATCAATATTGCCGTGTTTTATGCGTCATATCATGTACTCAATAGCTACATGCCAACGTACAAGCCAACTTGGCGTAAGCTATTGCTTGATGTTGGCCTTGACCCAGACAACAACAGTACAGATATCACCACACCGATTGGTTTAGGTAATGTGGCTGGTAAAGCGGTTGTCGCAGGCCGCCTTAACGATGGTATGAATCAATATGGTGATGTCGGCAGAACATTTAACCCAACGCCTTATGCGGATTATACAAACTACAAGCCAGTCAATACGGCGTATAAATTGAAAAACCCGTCACGTTGGCAGCCAGATATGCAGCGCAAAGGGTTGGGCTTGTACAAGATCCAACAGTTTGTAACTCCACAATTTGCATTGGCAGAACCTTACTCATATGAAGATCCGCGTGATTTTGAAATGCCGCCTCCGCACAATAGTAACCACCGTAATCGCAAAGCATATCGTCAGCAAGCGAAAGAAGTACTAGAAGTATCGGCAAACTTAACTGATGAGCTTAAGCTTAAAGCTGAGTTATTCGACGATAAATTCAGTTCATTATCTTACTCTGTTGCATCAAATACGACCGCGAGAAACTTACCGCTTCTCGACTTCATGCAATTTGAATTTGTGGTCAATATGGCAACATTTGATGCGGGTATTTTTGTTTGGCAAGAGAAATACAGATATGACGCTGTAAGACCTTTCAGTGCAATTCAAAAGCTATTTAAAGATAATGTTGTAGAGGCATGGGGCGGTCCAGGTAAGGGCACGGTTACCATGAAAGGCAGAGACTGGAAGAGCTACCTTGAAGAGGCCGACCATCCAGAATATCCGTCTGCATCGACTTGCTTTTGTTATGCGCATGCACAAGCAGCAAGGCTGTATTTTGGCGATGATAACATGACGTTTAACTTGACTTACCCTACAGGTAAATCACGTATTGAGCCGGGTGTGACACCAGCGAAAGACACACTAATCACCTACAATACATGGTCTAAATTTGCAGAAGAATGCGGGCAAAGCCGTGTATGGGGTGGCGTACACTTCCAAGCAGCTGTTGATGAAAGTGCTGAGTTTTGTCCTATGTTTGGAAACCTAGCACACGACTATATGACAAAGTTAGTAAACGGTACTGCTGAGCTGAGAGCGCCGAGTAAAGGTCGAGACCTAGACACCTTGCCAGAGCGCTTTAAGTTTACAAAGCCGTCAGATAAAGATGATGATGACGAAGATGAAAGCTAATTTAATCGCTGGTGGTTAAACTCCACGGCGATTAATGATAGAAAATCAATGAGCGCTGATCTAACGTTGTGAGCACCTCACATGTTTGATTGGCGCTTATTTAATTGTGTTTACTACTTTTAATTCGTAACTTATGTGGTTTGTAAGTGGTTGCAAACTAAAGGGGGTGATTTTAGTTCCTGATATTGGTCTGGTTTTTATTGAGAATGATTTTTATTCGTGATAGTGTCATGGGTACTGAATAACATAGTTTGTTCAGTTGTCGTTTTCAGTCAGTAGTATTTTGTTCAACAACCTTTTATCAAGAACTTATAATGTATTTGTCTGTAAAGAGTAAAAAATCCTTGAAGTCCCATGTTGAGTCGCTCACAGGGTCAATCGAACGATATCGACTGGAAGTTAATCGCTTCCTGACCAGACGTGTGGGCTGTGCCGATACGGCTGCTGACATTTTCCAATCCGTCGCAGAAAACCTGCTAAAGCGTGATCCAAATCCTCCCATTGAAGATGTTCGAGCGTTTTTATATCGAGCCGCTAAAAATGCAGCGTTTAACCTGCAGCGCTCTGAGCGCACGAGAGCTGAATTAAATGTTTTGATCGCACCAATGATGGATGAGCGGGATGAGCGCACCCCAGAGAGCATCGCAGAATCTGGGGAGAATGTTATAAAAGTTAATCAAGCTATTCAGGACTTACCGATACTAACGCGTCAAATCTTTACCATGTATAGACTTCATGGGATCAGCCAAAAAGACATCGCCCAGCAGCTAGGAGTCAGCCTTTCCACTGTGGAGAAACACGTAAAAAAAGCACTTTCTCATTGTTTCACATGCCTTTATGACTAAATATTACGGTTTTTTACGCGTGACGTGTATTCTATAATAGGAAGACATTGAAGCCTTTGGGCTTCATAGGACACGATACGTTAATTGAGGAACAAGCTGTGAATAACCAACAGCCTGACAAGCGCCTATTAAGAGAAGCGTTTGACTTAGTGGTCGCAGTTTACGATGACCCAAAAAGTAGATCACAGTTGGATGCTTGGCGAAAGCAGTCACCCATGCATGAACAAGCAGCAGCAAAGGCGGAGGCTGATTGGGCGATCTTGGGTCTGGTAGAGCATGTGTCTTTATCTCTTTTTGATAAAATTAAGCTCGCCATTCAATTGAGATTGGAGCGTTTTGCAGAAGCACCTCTTAAACTTATTCCTCCTCTAGGTATCGCTATGGCTTTATCGACGCTCTTGTATGTCAGTGTCGATGAGCAAGCCCCTACTCCCATTCAGCCTTCAGTCGTTAAGGTGGTTACTCCGACTAGTAAGCCCAAAGTGTCGACTAAACACTATCAAACTGCATGGGGACAACAGCAAACTGTTGAGCTAGAAGATGGCACTGAGGTTTGGTTAGATTGGAGTACTGATCTTAAAGTCTCAATGACGGACTCAAGTCGACATGTCTCTTTGCTCAGTGGTAAAGCGCTGTTTAGTGTGCAGCCCGATCCGAACCGGCCTTTTACGGTGACCAGTGACAGTGCAGTTGCAACGGTACTCGGTACGCAGTTTGTGGTGAGCAAACTGGACCATCAAGCGGTAGAAATTGAAGTATTAAGTGGTGCGGTTGGTGTGAGTGACACAAATCACAATGTGACCAAACAACTAGGTGAGTCTGATGTTGTAAGGGTCACAGATGGCAAGCTCAGTGAGGTCAAAACCAGACCTTTGGCCGAGATAGGCGCATGGCGAGACGGCATCATTGTGTTTGAGCAGAGGCCGTTGATTGAAGCACTTGAAGTCCTGCAACCTTATACTTCTTATCTATTGGACACCCGCTATATTTATGATGGGGAACGCCCAGTTTCAGGTACATTCATTCTGAATAAAGGGGATGATGCCCTGCGAGCTATTATGCAAAGTTACCGCTTAAGTGGTGATGTAGAAGGTCGCAATACATTGGTACTGCGTTCTGAAACGCCTCAAAGACCTCTCTAGAAAGTTTATTTTATTTTTTTGATTAATTTTTTACGGGTACAGCCAGCTTAATTGTCTACCTAGCTAAGAACCGGTGAGTTTGTCACCGGAGTCTAACACTGAATGGAGACATCAAGCATGGTATGCATGGAATACCGAAAGAAAAATAATCGCATTAATTTATTGTGTTCATTGGCGTTTGTGCCTGCTTTAATCACCGCGCCAGTTGCAATGGGCCAAGGCGCAGTTGATGGCAGCGCGACTTATCGATTTGAGATTCAGGCTCAGCCATTGATGAAGGCGCTGCGAGATTTTACGGTAATAACCGGGCAACAGGTTGTAGTGCAAGTTGACGACATTAGCCAATATAAAAGCGCAATTGTTTCAGGGAATTTCACAGCACAACAAGCGTTAGTACAATTAGCTGCGAGTAATGATTTACGCATTGCTCAAACCGCTTCGGGTGATTTTATATTAGAGGCGGACGTGCCGAGCAGCAAGCCTGAGGCGAGTAAGATTGAGCAAATCGTCGTCGTGGGCAGTAAAACAGGTGAAACACGACAGGAGATCGCATCTAGCGTTGGGTATTTTGGTGAAGACCAAATTAAAGACCAAGTCATTTATAATGTTGAAGATGCCTTTGATCGTACCGCAAATGTTTCAATAGGCAGCTCGATTTCTGGTGCATATAGCATTCGAGGTGTAAATACGGATGGCATTGCAGGCTCCTTGAATAGATCAAATGCGCTGGCATCCATTCTGATAAACCAAGTTGCCATGGGCGTGTCTGCTGGTAACTATGTCAAACCATCGCTGTTTGATGCAACTTCTGCTGAGGTGCTACGTGGGCCGCAGTCTTCATTACAAGGGCCAAATGCACTGATTGGCTCTGTTTATATTAATTACAATCGTCCTGATTTTTATGGCTATGAAGGTGCGGTGCGAGCAGAAGCCGGGCAGTTTGATACCATGCGCCTAGCACTGATGCAAAATTTTGTATTATCCGAAGACACACTAGCTGCAAGAGTCGTGGTCGAAACACGTCAATCTGATGGTGATGTGATCAATACAACCACTGGCCGTGAGGATATTCAGAACGAAGATGAGGAAACAATTCGTTTGGCAGTTCGTTGGCAGCCTCGTGGTGATGAGGATTTGGTGTTTGATTTCACGTATATGCATAATAAATCAGACACCAATGCAACGCCTTTTGTGGCGGCTTTACCTGACGGCGATATTTTTCATGGTGAACAAGTCTACAATATTGAAGGTGACTTCCCTTCTGACTTTGATTTATTTTCTTTAGAGGCCAGTTGGCAAATAAGCGATAAGCTTCGTTTTACCTCGGTTACAGGATTCAATGATTTTGGTGTTGAGCAGCGTTTTGAGGGAGATCACACTGCTTTTGACCTGTTAGGTGTTGACGGCTTTATGAATGAAGAGCTGTTCAGCCAAGAGTTTCGCTTTAATTATGAAGGAGAGCAGTTTTCTGCCTTAGTCGGTTTATTTTACTCTGATGGAGATTATAACAATGGCTTCACCGGAGCTGGTGTTTTTCCTGACGGGCAAGGCGGAGTTGTGCCATTTAACAACACTGTTGAAAGTACAGAAATCATTGAACAGCAAGCCTTGTTCGGCCAACTAAATTGGCAACCTATCGAAGATTGGGAATTTAAATTTGGCGCGCGTTTTAACAAAGAAGAGCGCACAACAAAAGATTTTAAGGACAATGGCTTTGTCAGTGATCAGACCGCTTCTGAGTCTTTCAGCCAATTTATCCCATCTTTTACAGTCGCTCACGATGTCAGTGACATTACTCGAGTCGGTGCCAGTTACAGTCGAGGGTTTCAAGCCGGTGGTATTTCTTTCGCGATGTTCCTTGGAGAAGCGACGCCATACGGAGAAGAGTACATTGATAACTATGAACTCTTTATGCGCAACCAGCTCCTTGACGGCAAATTGTTATTGAATGCTAATTTGTTCTATTTTGATTGGTCAGATCAACAAGTCACTATTACCTTACCAGGTGGCTTACCGGGTTTTGATGACGCGGTGGTTAATGCTGGTAAATCAAAAGTCAGTGGTGCCGAATTTGAAATTGAGTATCAGGCAACCGCTGATTTAAATCTATTCGCAAACTTTGGTTTTATTGATACTGAATTTAAAGAGTTCGTTACCAAAGGTATTGATCTGGCGGGGATGTCCTTTTCTCAAGCCCCTGAGTTTACCGCAAATTTAGGTGGTTTATATCAAAACGATAATGGCTTTTTTGTCTCTATGACTTACAGCTATACCGATAAAACATATTCTCGCATTGATGCCCCTGAAATCACTAAAATCCGCGATCGTAGCCTTTTGAGTGGCCGGATCGGCTATCAGCAAGATGATTGGAGAGCCTATGTTTGGGGTAATAACCTGCTTGATGATGATTATGAAATCTTTGTCCAAGACGGTAGAGACTTTGGCCTGCCCGGCGCTTATGGCAGCATCGGTGAGCCGCGTACGATAGGTGTTGGCTTCCAATTAGACTGGTAAAGCAGTCGACGTGATGGTGTAAAAATCGGTGCAGTAAGGAACGCGTTGCTCATTGGGTCATGCGTTCTTTTTAGACAATATTAGAAAGGAATGAGTGACAAGACATGACTGAACAACAAGTGAGCAAACGTGGTCTGGTAGTGAAAGGGCTAAGGAAGACTTATAAAGGCGGTGTCAGTGCGCTGAATGGCGTTAACCTTGAAGTGACGCCTGGATTGTATGGGTTACTCGGGCCTAATGGCGCTGGGAAAAGTACCTTGATGCGTACACTGGCTTCTTTGCAGCAGCCAGACTCAGGTTCAATTACTCTTGACGGTATCGATGCGTTAGCAGATCCAGATAGTTTGCGTTTTAAACTCGGCTATTTGCCTCAGCAAATTGGTGCATATCCAAATGTATCTGGACGCGATTTACTTGAGCGTTTTGCTTGGTTAAAGGGTCGCACGGATAAAAAGGTGCGTAAGCAAGAAGTCGAATACTTGCTTGAGCGTGTTAATTTGGAGCGTGATGCACACAGGGCTGTTGCTACCTATTCAGGTGGTATGTTGCGTCGTTTTGGCATTGCCGTTGCGCTTATCGGTGAACCTCGTTTACTCATTGTTGATGAACCAACTGCGGGTTTAGATCCGGCAGAAAGAAGTCGTTTTCATCGTATTCTTGCTGATATTGGCTCTGATGCAGTCGTACTTTTATCGACGCATATCGTTGAAGACATTGAAAACTTATGTACACGACTGTCTATCATGGCCAAAGGCCGCATCGTTGCCGCTGGGACGCCTGATAGCTTAAAGGCGAGCCTCAAAGGACTGATTTGGGAGAAGGAAATTTCACGCGAGCAAGCTGTGCCAGATGATGCACTCCATGCGACAGCGACACCTTATGGTACGCGAGTTGTTATGGCTGGTGAAGCTTTGGCTGGGTATAGCGAGCGTACGGTGCGCCTTGAAGATGTTTATTATCATGCCTTGCGCAATGCGCAAGTCGAGGAGGTCTGATGGGACATTCTCGCACCAGCTTCTTTTTCCAAGAAGCCGCCAATGAAGCCAAGCTGGGCTTGAAGAGCTTGATCACGCCCATTGTCTTTTTCGGCCTGACAGCTTACATGCTTATTTTTTTACTCAACGCAGATTATATGCGCAGTATGGGCGCTGTAGACATTTATCGAAACAGTCCGCACGTGATTTATTTGATGGTATCAGGGCAAAGCTTGTGGCTATTTTTTGCATGGGCATGGATTTTTGCGCAAATTGTTGTTCGAGATCGTTCAGCCGAGCTCCATGAGGTTGTTCTAGCAAGTCCCATCTCGCTGCGATTACTACTTGCTGCGCGGTTTAGTGGTGCACTCGTCGTGGCTGTGATCCTAGGTTCTTCAATTTGTGTCGGCTTACTGATGGCGCCAATCCTCGTGACATTTGGTGCACTTCCGCCTGATGCTGTCGGCCCTGTACCTTGGGCGGCAGCTGCGGCTTCCTTGCTGGTATTTACCATTCCCAGTGCATTTGCCACTGGTGTGCTGTTTTTAGCTGGTGCATCATTAACTCGTTCAAATACTGGTGCGTTTGCCACTGCAGCAATACTAAGCCTGATTTGGATGATTGGTTTAGTTGTATTGCACGAGGGCGGAGTGAGTCCGATGCTTGCCTCCATTATCGATCCCTCTGCTTATGTGGAAGCTGAGCGACAAGCTTTGATATGGACACCTGCTGAGAAAAAAGTCGCGATGATTGGTCTGACAGATATGTTATTGATCAACCGTGGATTGTGGTTGTCTGTAGGGGTAATCGTGGGGGGCATTCTTTTAGTTCGATTACGCCGTGAGCACCTTGCAATGGAACGCGCTCCTCGTGCACAGGCTCGCAAAGGCGCGTCAGTCTCAAAGTATTTAGCAGCGCCCGCAGGATTAATTGTCAACCCTAATTGGTGGCGTACTTTGGTGGTGGAGTGTACCTGGCATTTAAAGATCTCATTGCAGAGTTTTGGGTTACGACTCGCGCTACTACTACTCACTGCAATTGGTGTTGCCGCAGCATGGGTAAATTCGATTGGTCACATTGACGGTCCTTTGGTGCCCACACCTCAGGCATTAATTTACTTTATGGTCGGGTTCTTCTTTGTTTTTATTGTTTTTGTTGTGGTGGGCTTTGTCGGGGCATTAATGCGCCGAGATGATTGCGATGGCTTCATTGAATGGTTAGATACGTCACCGGTGCCACTTGGCACGAGATTGTTCGCACGTTTTATTGCCGCACTGGGACTCACAGCATTACTATGCTTGGTACCCGCTGTCGCATCGGTATTAATGACGGCAATCGCTGCGCCTCACGCTCTTGATATCATTTATCCTTTTGCCTATGTATTGCTCACAGTGTTTCCAGCATTGGCTGAGTTATGTGCTATTGCAGTGCTGGCCCATGCTATTTTCCAACGCGCTGGGACGGCCTATGTTGTATCGATACTCGCTGCGTTTATCGCGATTGTGAATCATGAAGTGGAGCTGGTGCAATATACACCCGCTGCGATTGGTACGCCTATTCATGCTTACCCATCTGAACTGGCTGGTTGGTCTCCGTGGATAGCGATGATTGTTGCCCTTGCCAGCTTAAAGTTGTCCCTTGCCTTCTTGTTATTTTCTGGTAGTTGGCTTGCTTGGCGACGGGGGACTGCATTGACTCTACGCGACCGTATCAATGAAGCAAAAAGGCGTGTGGTCGGCACTGCAGGTATGGCTGCCACGGCCGCTCTGTCCTTGGTATTTGTGTGTATTGCTGTGCTTAATACTCGGTTTGTTAATGAGGGTGGATATGCTTCTTCAATGGATGCATTGGCACATGATGGAAATTGGGAGAAAAAGTGGTGGAAGCAAGCATCTCCTTATTCAATCAGTGGCGGGGAAGTGCTAATTCGCCTCAACCCAGCAAATGGGACTGGTGATGTCAATTGGCGTTTAGAAGGTGTGCGCGCACAAAGGCTGCATGGCACATTACCTCATGGCGTTGAACTTGTTGGCGCGACACGAAAAGGCATGTCACTTGATTTTGCCGTGGATAGTGAGCATTTTGTTGTTGAGGCTGGCTGCTTGGTAAATTGTGAACTGACTCTTGAACTGAACATTGGCGCGCAAGGTTGGCAGACAGAGGCGGCACCTTGGCTAGATACAGCCAGTGTTTGGCTGCGTGCACACGATGTATTACCGGTATTAGGTCATGACCCACAGCGTTTGGTTCGCTCTATTGGCGATCGGCCCCTGCTCGGTTTACCGACGCAGTTGCCAGCAATCCCGCAAGCTGCTGCTCTAGCCTCATTAGAGGGTGTTGCGCCTATGGGCGATTGGACTTGGTCGGTTGCCATCGATAGTGGCTCTGGTGAGTATCAGGTATTTGATAAAGGTGATATCGAAGGGGTACTGGCCTTTGCATCGATATGGCAGCGTGACGGATCATCAACGCATCAGCAATCTGGTGTTGAGTTTTTAGTGGGGGATGCTCGCCAGCCGCTAGTTGATGGTTTTGCGCAAGAATTGGTGTCATTGCAACAGTGTGTCGAGTCTGAATTAGGGGGGACTTCCCCTATCAATACTGTGGTTCAAGCGCCACGTAAATCGGGTGAAATTGCGCTTTATAACGGTGTATTGTGGGCACCAGAAGACATTGCATGGCAAAGCGATGGGACTGGCAGAGGTGCTTGGCAAAGACAATATAACTTGGCGGCTGCATTGGCGCGTGACGCGATCGGCAGGCGAGGCGAGTTACGAGACGAAGCTGGTGCACGTTGGTTTATCGAGGGAGTCGCGGGTTGGACGGCACTGCGCTGTGTCGAAATTCAAAGTGGGTTTGATGCTGCAATTGCGGTGCGCAAGCGTGCCTCAGAACAACTTGCTGAAGAGTTTGCGACAACGGATAAACCCATTACCAAGGCAATGGATGGAGATATCAGTTGGCTTGGGCTTTATGCCGCTTTATCTTTGGATAGTTGGGGCGCATCTGAGTATCGTACACCCAGCTCTATGATGACGGTGTTTGAGGGCATTGACTCAGGTGATTTATTGTCTCGTTTGTCTAAAACTGTCGGGAATGACTCCCTTGAGTTGCTCATTGGTGCACCAAGAAGCAGTGATGTGGCGATAAAAAACAACGATACAGGTGTTGAAGTGTCTGTGTTAAGTTGGGTTTGGAAAGAAGGTGGCTGGCAGGCACAACCAGCGCTGCAAAGGCTTTTACTCCGTGGCTCTGACATGCATATGCAGGAATATATGCCACAATCATTGGCTCAGCGCGGTGTTGAACTTGACGGTAGCTACTTGTTTTATGCAGGGATAGGGTATGAACGCTCAATCGATGACAATCGCTTTCAAAATAAATGCGCTGACACAAAAGAAAACAGCAAATGTGGCTCAGTTTCAATAACAAGGAATGCAAATGACCAATTTAGCAAGCAGTGAATTAGCGTCGAAAGAAAACGCACCATTTAGTATAAAACCACTGATGTTTGAAACCTTTGTATGCACGATGGCCGTGATGGCATTTGCTGCATTGGCAGGGCCGATAGCCCGAGTGATTGGGTTAGAAGCATGGCAAGTTGGTACTGCCATGACCGCTGCGGGTTTAGCTTGGGTATTGATGGCTCGTTTTTGGGGGCGCTTGAGTGATAAACGCGGGCGACGTCCAGTTATATTATTTGGCCTTAGCGGGTTTGTGATCAGTTATGCATGCCTTGCATTATTTATTGATTTCTCAATGAAAACATCTATTGCTCCGATACTGGCATTCATTGGATTGGTGATTGGGCGAGGAGTTGCTGGGGTCTTTTATGCGGCAGTACCGGCTACCAGTGCAGCACTGGTAGCTGATCATGTAACGCCTAAGCAGCGTACTGCGGCCATGGCTGGTATAGGTGCGGCAAGTGCGGCAGGCATGGTGATTGGCCCAGGCTTTGTGGGCCTGATTGGTGCGTATAGCTTAAGCATTCCTTTATACGTTACGGCCATTTTACCGGCCATTGCACTGTTGGTACTTTGGCGCGTACTGCCTAAAGTGGAGCAGCATGTGAAGCCTGATGGACACTCAGTGAGTTTGACAGATGCGCGAATTCGCAGGCCTGTGGCTGTGGCTTTTGTTGCTGCGTTTAGTGTTGCGATCGCACAAATTACCGTGGGCTTTTTTATTCTTGATCGCCTTCAACTCGATACGTCAGCAGCTGCACGCGCTGCTGGTATTGCGCTTGCGGTTGTGGGTGTGGCTTTAATTGTCGCGCAAGTCGCAGTGCAAAAGCTGATGTGGCAACCACAGAGATTCATTATGTTCGGCGCGCTCATTGCTGCGGCGGGCTTTATTGTTGCTTACCTTTCTTTATCTTCGGTCATGTTATGGATAGGGTATGGTTTGGCAGGTTTTGGGATGGGATGGGTATATCCATCACTCTCTGCATTGGCTGCTAATTCGGTTGAAGCACATGAGCAAGGTGCTGCTGCAGGTACGGTTTCAGCTGCACAAGGGCTAGGAATTGTGACCGGCCCAATTGTGGGCACTGCCATTTACGGGTTAGATTATGGGTTGCCTTTTGCGCTGATCGCAGTGATGTTAATACTGGCAGCGATATGGCGCTCACCTAAATAGCTTGCTAGGGGTTATTAACCAAGGTGCGCTTTAAGTTTGAACTAAGCGCACCAAGTTTAAAACAATATAGTCTTTTTAATAGGCCTGATTTCAGATAATAAGTGCACCACTTATGGTTAAAAGGTGAGAAGAGATCAACTACCTGTTGGTGGTACTCTGTAATTGCCAAAAAAAGAGTAGATATCATGAGTTGCAAGCAGTTAATCGAAGGTCAAAGATACCAGATAGAAGCCTATTTACGCGATGGATTTAGTTATCGAAAAATCGCCCAGCGCTTAAAAGTAAGCCACACTACCATCAGCCGGGAGGTAAACCGTAACCAAATTAGAGGTTCGCACTATTTACCAGAAGTGGCTCAAGCTCAAGCACTCAAACGGAGGCATCAAGCGTCTAAGAAAAAGTTGAGTGATTTGACAGTTACTTTTGTTGAGTATGCTTTATCACTTAAATGGAGCCCCGAGCACATAGTTGGGGTCAGTAAAATAATAGAGCTACCTGTAAGTCATGAGTGGATGTATTCTCACATCCAAAAAGATAAGCTTAATAGTGGCCAATTATACAAACAGTTACGTCATGGGCACCGGAAATACAGGAATTATTCCTAATCGAGTAGGTATGGAGCGCAGGCCAGCTATAGTGGGTTTGAGAACACGCCTTGGTGATTGAGAAGTAGATACGGTGCTAGGAAAGTAAGGTACAGGTGTAATCGTTAGCTTGATTGAGCGTAAAAGTAGGTTGTACTTAATAAGAAAAGTGCCAAGTAAGTGAGTTGAAGATGTTAGCAAAGCCATTATAAGCATGCTATGGCGTTACCGTAAACACGTCAAAATAATCACAGCAGATAACGGTAGCGAATTCTACGAACATGAATTAGTAGCGGAAAAATTACAGACAGAGATTTACTTTGCCAACCCATATTTCTCTTGGGAGCGAGTGTTAAACGAAAGCTTCAATGGACTATTACGCCAGTACATTCGCAAAGGAACAGACTTAAGGACTGTAACGGATAAAGATATTAAAGAAATAGCAAGGGCTTTAAATTTAAGACCGAGGAAGTGCCCTGAGTTTAAGCAGTCGCAAGTCGTGTTTGATGAGCTATGTCATGTGGCTTAATTTATAGAGTGGTGCACTTCGGACTTGAATTTAGGTGTAATTGATTTTTAATAATTGTAAAAGAATCTAATAAAGTGGATTTATTAGATTCTGGTGTATATAAATAGCAGTCAATTTTTTAGTTAATTAAGCTTTAAATTGACTGGTTTATTATTTTTTATTTTATTTAGCATTAACGCTAACGTCTACAACCTTGCCGTTGTATAAGTTGATGCTTTCAATCTTTTCAAATGAAGGGACTGAATCTTGTGCGTAAGATAAATTAAGTACCCCGTTCTCATCGGCCATATAAATATATATTTTCTTACTATACTTATCTACGATGGTGATGTCGTTAAATGAATTTGAATCTAAATCTGCGACTTCAATATCAAAATAGCCATGTTCCAAGTTGAGCTCATTGAAATCAACATTATACTCGTTGATTAAATCATTAATAGAAACTGGTGCGATATTTTCTAATGCTTCAATACCGTTTGACGCTTGGGCACGTCCCATGTGGTTGGTCCAGTTTATACGTCTTGCCTGATCTCCATAAGCTCCATAGCATGTTAGTGTCCACATCTGTCTGCCAAAAGCCACATTAAAACGCTGTGTACCTGAATTAGCTAGCCTCGTGTTATAGCTCCCTCCTTGAATGGTACAGTATGAGCCATTAGAGCCCCAACGATGGTAAGTGGTATGTTGAAATGGATGAACAGGGCTAGTTAAAAAATAATATATTTTAGTTTGCCCATTTTGTAGTTCAATATTAGAACTTTCTGTTACACCAACATCAGCTTGTGAGAAAAAAGAAAGGCATGAAAGTGCAGCAAATAAAGTTTTTTTGTTAAACATAATTAATTTCCTTATAGTTAAATAAATGCTCGCTAAAGTTATAGCGGCATTTTTATGCTATATGTATATTTTTATAGTGTCAATTATAATTTATAATTTTATTAATTTATTTTAATGTTTTATTAAAATAAATTAATTAATTTAATTAATGTTTTGTGTGATTCTTTGTTTAAATAAGAAAAAAACAAGTGGGTTAATTCCCGAAATTACGTTTTTATTAACTTCCCTTTCGAAAAGTATATCTGACATAAATAGAGTGTTTATATGTTCGTTACCTTTATAGGTACAAGGAGGGGCACATTTTTAAAGATGGTGAACCTATGATCTAATAGCGCTAATTTTTTCACTTTTCCTATCGCAATGTCCTTATTTTCACATCTCGAATTAGTCAAAGAAAACCGCTCTACAATTAACCAACACCACAATTTGATAGATATTATGTTTCTGATAATAAGCGCCATAACCTCAGGCTGTGAAGGTTGACAAGAGATTGAAAAATATGGCAATAAAAAACAGCCATGGTTAAGGTGTTTTCGCCCTTTTGTACATGGTATTCCCACACGGCACAGCATCGCGCTCGTATTTTAGCGACTCACAATTGCTAGCACTGTACAGTTGGGTGAATCATCAACGAGACAAATCAGGAATACCCGTTATCGCTTTTGATGGTAAGACTATTCGGGGAGCGAGCAAGCGCGCTACCGATAAACTTTATTTAGTATCCGCTTACGACTGTGATTCAGGTCTCACTTTGCTTCACAATTGTGTCGATAGCAAAAGTAATGAAATTCCAGCGGTGCGCGAGTTACTTCAAATGCTTGATATTACAGGCGCGATGGTTATATTGGATGCAATGCATTGCCAAAAGGATACACTAAATCAACTTATTAGCCGACAAGCCGATTATGTAGTGCGGGCTAAAGGCAATAAAAAGAACCTGTACTGTGCTATTGCAAATGTATTCCAACAAAAATTTGATGCTGGCAAAGGGGGTATGGAGATGAAAGTGACTTCAGATAAGGGGCATGGCCGGGAGGAAACCCGAACTGTTTACAAGCTTAGATAAAGGCGTTAGGCAAGATTGGGCTTGCTATTAAAGCCATTATTGACGTTGAGCTAAAGGACAAAAAACCAGTATTGATACACATTATTACTTAAGCTCATCAACAGATAACTCTCTTCATCAAGAGCAATTCGACAGCACTGGCTGATAGAAAATCAACAGTACTGGATTTTGGATGTCGTGTTCAAAGAAGGCAACAGTGCAACCCATGACCCATTAAGTGCTCAGCATATGGCGCTATTTAGGCGGGTTGTTCGTATATAGTTAAGCAGCACACAAAAAGTAAAGGCTCAATTCGCAGCAAACTCGTTGCAGCAAGTTTCGACGATGATCTTAGAGCTGAGCTTTTGTTTGGTTAATAGGAATTAACAAAGTGTGCTCGCACCCTGATATTTGAAAAATATTTTACAGGAAAGTATGAAGTCGGTTTTGCGAATACAATATTTAATTGGAATAATGAGTGGTTTAGTGTTTTTTATAGCTTGATGGGCTAATTAAAAAATTAACCCATCATCTTATATTAGGCAGTGAAGATTAAGCCATAAAAACTTTGCCGCCTAATATTGAATTAGTTCGGGCTTACAGTAACGGTAATAGTATCAGAGTAAGTACCTGCGTCATTTAAACCGTTTGACTGAGGTGTGATTTTAAGTGAAGTTGCTTGTGTTTCACCAGAAACACCTGTACCAGCTGCTGTTGCTTTTGAATGCTTGTAAGTACCTGTTTGTAAATCAATGCCAGATGTATCACCGATGTTCAGTGTATAAGCAATTTTACTGCCCTGTGCATTGTTTGCTACTAAGAAACCACCATTTGCAGAGGTATATTCTGTTGTTGCGTTTTCACCAGTGTTACACCAAACATCAAGAGTACCGATTTCTTGAGTTTGCTGAGTAGAATCAAGTTTCAGACCTGTGATGCTGTTGTTACTACCACTGCTAGTTTTACACATTGGCTCAATCGTACCTTCAAAAGTAAACTTCGCCTCAGTGCCAGTTGTACTTGATACAGCCGCCGCAGCTGTGATTGATGTGAATGCAGTTGCAACGAATAGTGATTTTAATAGTGTTTTCATGGCTTTTCCCCTTTAAAAAACAGAAGTAGTTTTTATATCTAATTTTAATTTCTAGGTGTGTTCACCTAGTTGGCTAATTAAAAGCAAAGGGTGTGCCAATAATAAAAATTTATTCCAAAAAAATTGTGTGTTTCGTCATAAAAGTTTGTTAATTCTTTTTAAATCATAATGTTATCTTGGGTAAACGGTTAATGATAAATTATCTCTATAGTAACCGGCTGGCATTAATTCGACATTGCCCAAAATGAACTCAAAGCCATACCACTTATTTTTGACGCCTGGATTGAAGTTGTAACTACGATAAATCTGATCAGCTGACGACATTTTGACGTTATCAAAGCTGACTGAGTAATTAATAAGCGCATTGGTGTTGGTTTCATGACGCAAACCATTGAATTCTGAGTCCAAAACGATATCGTATGAGCTATTACTGAGTATCTTTATACCCCAATAAAAGCGCATATTACTTTTTAGCTCTCCGAGGTTAATTTGATATTGACCGTGACTGCCGGCGACTTTGCCTTGGCTGTTGTTGTCTAGAGAAATCGAAACTTGCGGTTCTGAATAGTAAGTCATGTCAAAATATTGTTCTTCAACAATTTGATTGTTTTTGACAATAGAGACTCTAATCGCTCCGTTGTAAGCACCTGCAGGGAATAAGCTGTAATGACGCAGTCGAACCCACATTTGTGTGGTGCGTTCATTCAATGGAGATTTCCAAATGCCATTTCTGACTTTAATTTTCTTAAATTGGGCATCAAACAATTTGGCATACTTGTCTTGGGTTGGCCCTTCAAATACCATGGAGTAGTAATAAACATCTTCTACCCAAATTTCGTCTGCACAGTTTAGCAGCTGCTCAGAAACTTGAACTTTTAGTGGTAAAAAAACGGTAACTCTATTTGTATGCTCAGTGATGATGTCGGTTGAATTAGAAGTGACCCATAAGTTGCCGTAACAGCTATACCAGTCTGCGCGAGCCTTGGCACTGAGTATCAAAAAACTCAAAATCATTAAGGTCAAGATTTTGATTTTCATTATTGTGTGCCTCCTTTAGGCTGCGCAATGTGTGTGGAGATAGTACCTAGCCTAACAAACCTGTGTGCTGTATCAGCAATACTGAATTGCCCGCTCAGTTCATCCAGTTCAATACGATAGTGGCCGGTGCTAATACCTTCGACAACAAAGCGTCCTGTTCTATTGGTAAAGAATGCCCAGCTTTGCGCCTGTGTATCGGTCGTATTTTTATTATCCGAGTCGCCAGCGTACTGTTTGATGATACGTCCTCGTTTCATTGCAATTGGTGTGCCTGAGTGATCAACCAATGTGCCTATCACGGTATAAGATAAGTCAGAACCAATTTGAATATGATGTCCTGTGACTGCGCCTCCGACCTTAACATACATACCTGGCCCCCAGTCATAGCCAAGTGGCGCATTGGGTACATCAATATTGAGTTGCGCTTTACTGTAACCACTGCCTAAGTCTATAAGTGAACCAATTTGATTACTTGGCTTTGATTGAGCTCGTCCCGCTCTGTCGATATTGACCAGTACATCTGCGTCTTGCAACGTTTTATGTTTGGTAATAACGGCAAAGGGTGCTGTTGTGGTTGCACTCATACCGACGTGTCCGTCGGCAATACCTAGGCTGGTTGATAGATTTACACTGCTGGTACTGTCGGAACCGATACCATAGCGAGAATAGTTGCTGGTACTGACATCCGCTCTCATAAATGAACCGGTATAGCTGGCCTCTAATTGTTCTTGCCTAAAGTCTTCGCCTTGCTCAGCCAAGACTTGATATCCGTAGTCATTGACAAAATTGTAATTTGTTTTGCCATAACTGGCGCTGGTGACTTTTGTGCGGCTATTATATTGCGCTCGGGCTCTATGATTTGAACGGCGGCTATCATAGTTCCAGGTAAAGGTGAGGAAAAGTTTGTTATCCGAGACAAACCGCTCATCCTCACTGTCGCTAAAGTTGTAACCTAGCCTAAAACGGATGTCTTCATAGCGTACATTGAATTCAGCAGTGATAATGTCTGTTGTTTTATTGTCATCATTGTCTGATCGAGCAGCATTGAGGTTAATATCCATATGTTGATTGATAAAATAACTGTAATCAACAAATGCACGATTACGATTGTTGAAAGTATTAAACTCAAGCCATGGGGTATTAGTAAAATTGTGGCTGATCTCGTAGCCAAGGCGTAAATTAGGAGAGCCAAAGTTACCATGTCCCCATACACTATGCTCCGTTTCTACTGAATAAATGTTGCCTGTAGTGCCATCTTTATCGCTTTGGGAGTAACGTAATGAAATATTACCGAGAGGACTATTTATGGTTGCCAAAGAGCCAATTACATGACCAATGGGGTGTACTGAACCGTTAAATCCAAAGGTAAAATTGTCACTTAAACCGTATTCGTAGGTACCAGATATTAGTAAATCATCATCGTATTCAAAACGTCTTTCTTCAAATGTTGACAAATAACCGATAGCAAAAGAGTAGTCACTTAAACCTTTGGCAAGTAATCTTGCATTATAGTGTGTCGTAAAATTGAACTCTTCTGTTTCACCATTAGGGTAAGTGGCGATAACGCGAATGTTGTTTTCGCCTGAAGTAAGAGGAAGATCACTGAGATCATAACGACCGGCATTTAGGCGTAGTCGAGAGATTAAAAAGTCATTAATGTAGACTTCCAATATGGCCATGCGTGGTAAAACAAATTGTTGGCTATTGCCAGGCGTTATACTGCGTTGTGGCTGTAACTTAGAGTAGGCTTTGCTTAAGCTGAACCCAGCCAGCTGTGCGCCAGATAAATGTCCTGTGCTCGTAATACTGGTATCACCCAAGGTTAAGCGTAGCGGCTTGTTAGGTTGATCGTAATAAAGTGCAGTTTCTCCTCGGTAGACTTTGCTGTCTCTGCGACTGCCATCTTCCCAAAATAATGAACTGCGCATGTTGACGCCATCCCCGCCGCCAATATTTGCATTCATCAGCCACTCAAACTGAGATCTATGGTCATCATGGTTATTAAAACGTTCATGATTTAAATTAAGGTTGTTCAACATGGCCCAATAAGCTTCTCCTTTGGGCTGCTCAAAATGGGTTTGTCGACCATATGACAAGCTATCAGTTGCCATGGCTGCTTCTGACAGTGTCATATCAATGATGAGATCTTGAGGTTGTAATTTTAACTCAATACCTTGCGCCGAAAACTCTTCTGGTGTGATGGCTTTTTCACCTTGAGTGGTAAGCCACATAATAACATCTTGGCTTAGTTGAGGGCTTAGTTGCTGTTTAAACTCAGCAGCAGAGACGGATTTTAGTTCAAAGCCGTCTGTGGTGGCAGAAATTTGCCCCACCTCGGCAAGATATAGCCGTACTGGAAAGTCCATCTCGAATGAGGCTGAAAAAACACGAGTAGCCCAGAATAACAGAAGTGTGATTAACACACTTCGCAAACGAGTAGGCCAGATATAAGCGCCTATTTTAAACATGGGCTAAATTACTTTTGATTAAATAGGTTGATCAGCTTTGCGCTTTTACTTGGCTTCTCATTTAGAATAGACTGCAAGTCAACTTCCATTTTATGTCCCGGCATAATAAAGCGACCAGAGGTAATAGATTGAAGCTGTGCCCATTCGATATTAGTTTCGCCATTATGGAATTGATAATCAAAGGTCGACAAATCTAAAACGCGCTTCCCAGAATTGGCAATTGTGAGAGTACAATCTTCAATTTTTTCACACTGGACAGAGCTTTGTGCTTGCGCATTTATTCCTTCTGGACTGACAAATACCAGAGTGGCGAAATTAAAGACCATTTTTACCCCAGATTTGTCATCTTCTTCAGGTAAAGGAAGCTGCTTAAAAACGATGCGGTATGAGTGTGTTTCTTTTAGCTCTGGTGAGCCTAAGTATTTGGCGCGAAATACTTGATAGCTGTTTGCTGCAACTTCGACCTGTGGAGGAAGTACGATGAAATCATCTTCTGCTGGTACAAGTACTTCCTGCTGGTTTTCATCAAATGTACGTTTATATACTTCTATTTCGATTGGTAATGTGTTCTCACTGGGATTTTGCAGTCGGTAAGTAACCAATGACTTTTTACCATGTGCTGCAAGGTCAACAATCATAGGTTGAACTTGATAGGCCAAGGTAGGGAGTGATAACGAGAAAAGTAAAAACATAAATAAACGCATTTGACTTCCAACAAACAAGCTTGAATATAAAATTTGCTATACGATACCTTTCCTAGTTTCTAACACAAGCATAATTTGTGTACTTATGAGAAATAAGTATTAGTAGTTTAATCGATTTTGAGTATGAAACAGATTTTTATCAGATCGACTATTTGATTAGAAGCATGCATGGCAGTCGTCTTTAATTTTTCATCGTTCAGGTTCAGGCTCTAAACTACTGTGCAATTTCCTAAAATAATATACTTTTTTAGAGTTTTATTATGTGCTCGCTAGAACGAATTTTGGATATCGAGGTTTAACTTTTGATTGAGCACGATACTAAACAAGCCTTTATTTGGATAAGTTGATATAGATGACTTATTAAATATTTCATCTTATTTGTTAGTAAGTTGACATTAAAGTTGATTTTTATTGACTATAGGTTGTGCAAAATAATAACAAGGAATTGGCATGACAACAAAATATATGAGCTTCGGGGCGTGTGCGCTCGCATTAATTACTATCAGTAGTACGTCTTATGCAAGTAATAAATTTGCGCAAGCATCATCAGATTTCGTTTTCGATAAAGATCAGTACCAAGCAGCATTGCCTGATATTCTTGAGTTTAGTGAATTAGTACACAGGGTGCGTTATTACTATCCCAGTCATGCTGTATCAAATACACAATGGGAAGACTTTTTAGAACATAGCATTAGTAAGATGGTGGAAGCGCCTACTACACAAAGGTTAGAGACGGGACTGTCGCTGTTAAAGAAGGTTGCACCGCATATTTATAGCAATTCAAACCAGCTGCCAACATTCAATGATACCGACGTTGTAAATACGTGGATAAATATTGGCGCTAGAACAATGAATGGTAATTTTCGAGTCATGCAGACCTTTGAGTATGGCAGTATTTCAAGTTGGGACGTGACATCTAAACGTGATGTATACGCTGATGTATATGCTGGGCAATCCATCTATTGGCCACTTTATTTAGAATATCAGCAAGGTCTAAGCGGGCAGGCTTACACATCTTCCAATTTGGGTACTTCTTTGGCTTCCCCCCCAAAATGTATGGCTGCATTGAGTATGATATGGGGAGAAATCAATCATTTTTGGCCTTATTTTGAACAGGTTCCGGTCAATTGGAAAAATAGCCATGAAAATTTACTCACAGCCTGTACAGGGGCAGCGGCAAATATAGAACGTGAAGTGCAAAGAGAGTTTACTAAACTTCAAGACAATCACCTTTTTATTATGCTGCCAGAGCAGTTTTCTAAATTTGGTGACTATCGACTTCCGCTTGATTTAGAGTACATTGATGGCAAAGCCATCTTAAGTAAAAAAACGCATTATTTGACTTTACAAGCAGATATTGGAGATGAATTAATTGCGATTGATGACGTATCAATAGAAGATCTTATCAATGCTGAGTTAGGCAAAACATTTAGAAGCCCGCATGTTGAAAAAAGAATTGCTGTTTCTAGGTTTCATCGCAGTTATAAAACCCCGGAGCTTGTTAAGCTGACCTTTAAAAAGTTATCTGGTGAAATATTTACAACCACAACGGGCACCGTACATAAAGATGTGATGGGGCCACTACATGATCATCTACCAGAACAGCCTTTGCTAGCAGATCTCGGTGATGGCGTCGTTTTATTTAGACTGTTTAAAATGGCTGATGAAGCAGAGTTAGAGCAAGCGGTAGAGGCGTTAAAAAGCGCCAAAGGGATAGTGCTAGACATGCGCAATTATCCTAGTAACTTCTCGTTGACGTTAAGGTTTTTAAGTTATTTTACAGATAAACTCACAACGGTAGGGCCTTTTATTGTTGCAGCTCAGAGATTACCAGAACAAGCGGACTCCGTTGTATTATCAGAGCCACCAAGATTGCCTGATACCGAAAAGCTGTTCAACGTGCCTACAGTTGTCATGAGTGAGCGGAAAAATCAAAGCGCCGGTGAGCATATGCTGATGTTTGTCCAAAGTATGGGGTTCCCAATTATCGGAGAAGTAACAAGTGGTATTAATGGAGACATCATGGTTGGTGAAGTGTTTAAAGGTGATAACGACAGTGCGATTACATACGTGTATACCAGTAAACGCTCCGATCAAGTGGATGGCAGTAAGCTGATTGGCGTAGGTATTCAGCCTGATCACTTGGTACCAGTTACGCAACTATCATTTGCTACAAACAATGATATTCAATTAGAAAAAGCCCGACAAGTGCTTGATGATATGATGGGAAATTAGATATAAGTAGAGTAGATATGGCGCCAAATGGCGCCATATAGATATGTAGAGTAAGGTTAGGCCTCAAATTGGCTTGTTAAAATAAACTCTTTAATACCATTATCAAGTTTATCTAAATCTTCCCATTCGCTATAAATGTCTTCCAGCATGTGTATTTCGTCAATGCATTCACCACCTTGATATTTCATGATGATGGGATGCAAAAAGCCATGTGTTGAAAACTTGGGTTTTTCGCTCTCATCTTTTGGCAGTTTGTAACTGAATTCAAGCGTATAGCCACTGAAGTTTTTAAATAACTCATCTTGTTCAAAGACTAATTTAGGGATACTTTCGTAAAACTGAAAGTTATTCTGCGCATCAAGTGCGTAAACATCATATACGTTACCAAATAAAAACCAGATGGTGGTTGCACGTCGAATTTGCTCGCTGATGGCATCATATAAATCTGTTTCTGCTGTGATTGTTTGCTTAGCTTGCCATGTGCGATTTTGGAGCTTGTTCACCAGTATCTCGGCCAGCGTTTGTGCATTGTGTCGAATGCCATGTACAAAGGGGGTAGAGGAGTCTTTGTAATCATTGCACTGCATATTCGCGCCACAGAAAAACAGATTATCAATATTGGTACTTTGCCATTGATGGTTGAGCTTGGGGAATTTGTCCATCAAGCATAAGTCAGGCTTTAAATCAGCACTATAGTGATCAAAATTGCATTTAAAGCCACTGCAATTGACGATATGATCGTAAGTGTTGAGCTCCCGCTCTCCATCCTCTGAGAAAATCATATCCACTAAGTATTGGCCTTGCTCGGTCGGTTTAATTGACGCAATGGTGCCGTTTAGGATGGCATTTTGTTGCTTGAGGAAAAAGGTATCTAAAAAACCTTGATTGACTGAGCGCAAGTGCCCTGGGTAGTGGCTAACCCATGCAAAATTAAAGTCTTTAGGGCTTATTACATGCGTATTCGCTGATACTTCCATCAGGCTGTCAGCCGTTTCAAAAGCAGAGTTTCCTTTACCAAGGATCAAGATGCGTTTATTTTTAAATTGAGAGACGTCATTGCTCATTTCTGTGTAGGGGATCACATGCTCGATACCATCAATGTTAGGCACATTTAACTCACCAATACCGGTTGCATCGACTAAGATATCAGCGTTGTAAGTTTTGTTGTTACGGCAGTTAATTACAAATTGCGAGTTGGTTTTTGTTATTGAATCGACATGGGTATTAAATTGGATGGGTAATTCATAGCGTGTGGCAAATTGAGCCATATACTCGACCAGCTTATCACTACTCGGGTAGTAACTTTGGTCAAAGTCCTTAAATGAAAAGTCATCATCATCATTGAGCAATGAATTCCAATCCCAACGCAGGTTTTTGGTTTTATCGTCGAATCCGGTATGCACTTTATTTATTGAAATAAGTTTGCGATGTACAGGGTATGTAGCGAAGAAGCTACCTGGAATATCGGCGCGTTCAAGCACAACATGAGACACGCCTGCTTTGTTTAAAAAGTAACTGAGCTGCATCCCGGCAGGGCCTGCGCCAATGATAACAACTTGGTGGTTTGACTCCATTATTAACACTCCTTTTGTAATGACTTAGTCTGTTCACTGATTTTTATAAAGTGTTCGTTGGTAATGATTTGATTGGGTGGCTGAGCAGCCGCAATTTTACCTTTTTCGATGACTAGCACCTGATCAGACAGATTGATACTGTTTAAGTTGTGTGTGATGACAAGGACGATTTTATTCCTCGCGATTTCTCTTAGGTGCTGATGCAGTATCGATTCTGTGGCCCTGTCCAAAGAGTTAGTGGCTTCGTCAAGTATGAGTATGCCGCAGTCACTGTATAGTGCTCTTGCAATGGCAAGGCGTTGTTTTTCGCCACCGGACAAATTGTTGGCATTAGTACTGATATTACTGTCGATTGTGATCTGATTGTTTTTTATAACACGGTCAAACTGTGAGAGTGCAAGTGCGCGGTTAAGCCTCAGCTCATCAATCTTTTTATCGTTATCGACAAGCGTAATATTTTGCCAAATTGTGCCATTGAAAAAAAATGGGTCTTGCTCAATCAGTGCTATGTGTTTGTGTGGATTGCCTTGTTGTGATTTTGCTTCAGCATCAGACAATAAGATTTTGCCTTGGTAGTTATAATACAGCCCAGAAATGAGTTTGATCAGTGTACTTTTTCCAGAGCCAGAGCGACCGACAATGGAGTAAATATGATTGCGCTGAAAAGTGTAGTTGATCCCATCGAGGGCTTTGTCTTTATTATTCTGATAGCTAAACGACAAATCACAAAGTGATATATGCTTGATATCTTTGGCTGGTTTTGTGCTGATGGCGTGCAATTCGTAGTCACATTGCAATAACGTTTCTAAGTTGTTGATTGCACTTTTTGCTTTGGCAGTCACGGTATTAATATCGCTGATCGAGGCAAATGAATATGACATTAAAAGCAATACCATAACAAAAGCGACCAACTCACCTGATGCCATTGCCCCTGAAATGACGTTATGCCCGCCTATCCAAAGCACCAAGATAACACTTGAAAATCCGCCAAATATAATCAAGCCTGAGACAATAGACTCTAATGAGTGCAGCCTTTTTGTCGCGCGGTAGACGTCACTTGCTTTTGACTCTATTTGTTTGGAGAGTAACCCTTCCATTTTGTGCACTTTGATAGATTGGATACCACTGAGAGATTCAATGATGGCGGCGTTGAGCATAGAGACCATCTCTCGTTTATGATTATTGGCTTGTGAGACTTTTTGGCTGATACGAAAGATCATTAAGATCACCACAGGCACGGCAACGATAGAAACGAAGGTCATATAGATATTGGTAGCAAGCAAATAGATAAATCCACACAGCAAGGTGGCAGATGCTTGTATTAAAATACTCAAAACAAAGTGGACATAGACATTAATGGCTTTGATGTCGTAATCGACATTAGAATACAGTTTAGACGGCGCTGTTTGGTCAAAGAGTTGCTGTTGCTTATACATTAACCGGCCAATGGCAAAGCTCATCAACTTGGTGCTCATCATTTCTTTGACATCAAATACGAGTTTTTGTCTCAGGGCATTGCTTGCTACAAAGGTAAGTAACAGAAGTAAAATGATGGCAACAAATTGGTTCAGTTTGGTTGTAGTGACCTCTTGTTTAAACAGCAGCTCAACGGTATAAGCAATCCCAAATGAGCTGCAAACGACAAGGACGTTTAGCATAACAATACACGTTATTGCCCAGTAGCGTTTGGCACATAACGACTTCAGTTTTTGATAAACGGCCCCTTCTACATTGAATTGCATATGTTTAAATCGACTCTTCAATGACTTTTAATAATTTGCCTGTGCCACAACATTTATCGTCGTAGTCTTCTACATGTCGGGCATTGATTACACGATCATGAGGGCAACCGCCATTACAAATTGAAAACCACTTACATTCATGCATGCGAGAGTGTGACTCAACCTCTTCTTGTACTGAGGTTTGGTTATGCTTGGAGTTGGCTAGCAGCGTGGCTAAATCTGAATCCAGCAATGAACCATAAATACTACCTATGTCGCCAACATATTTATCACAGGGCGACACGTCCCCGTTTGGCTCGATGGTAATGATCTCTTGTGAACAGTTGCCAGCCCAATAACAGGCAGAGAGTTGTTTGCTTCTGTCTGCTAATACGTCCATAAAGTTTTCGAACATGCGGATCTGAATAATGCCGCGATATTGGGCATGCCAAACGGTATAAACTCGACTTAAAAACTCGATATACTCTTTGTAACTAATATAGGCATCGCCAATATCATCGCCGGGCTGTGCGCGGTTATCAGGAACAATGTTTAAAAACTCAATGTCATTGAGCTCAATCGATGCGAGGTAACTGAGCAACCGCTGCGGACTTATATTGTACACATCTCTATCAACGACGATCAGTGCGCCATAGGGGATCCCATATTCTTGCAAACGCTTGATCCCTTCGGCAACTTTCAGACTAGTCGGGCGTCCACGGACATCTAGCCGACGGGTATCGTTGATCTCAGGTACCCCATCAAAGCTAATTCCAACGGCCATGCCAATACCCTGTAAAAAGGTGAGCCATTCTTTTGAGATATTCACCGCATTTGATTGCATCGTATTGGTAATAAAATGATCTTTGCGTTTAAACTGCTCTTGCAGCCAGATCAGTTTTTTGAAAAATGCAGGACGTAATAGTGTGACTTCGCCACCATGCCATACGAACTCGACCCTTGAGACATTGGGAATAGCCAAGATGCGCTTTACAATGGAAATGAGGTTTTCAAATTTGACCGTTTGGTTTGGTCCCTCAGCCCATGAGTGGCAATAAGTACACCTGAGATTGCACAGTCGTGTGGCTTTTAGTACCACAACTACTTTGCTTGCGTTGAGTGGTTTGGCTTCAAAATAGGCGTTCTTCTCTCGTTTAAATAACGCAAGTTCTTCTTCATCAAGCATTTCACTGGCTGGGATTTCGCCTATCAATTGTGACGCTAAACGAGAGTATTGGTAATCCGTTAATTCTAGCTGATTGACGGGATTAACGGGTTCTTCTATTACTTTGACGGAAATATCTCCGAGCATGATGTATTCTCCCTAAATGACCAGTTCACCTTGAACCATTTTTACTTGCCGATTGGCCATGCTCGCCGCTTTGTCGCTGTGCGTTACCATGACGATTGTGGCATCGCAGGCGGTATTTGCATGGTGTAGAATATCGAGTACTGTTTGCCCTGTTTTCTCATCCAAGTTACCTGTTGGCTCATCGGCTAAAATGATGCTGGGCTGACATGCCATGGTTCTGGCAATGGCAACACGTTGCTGCTGTCCACCTGAGAGCTGGCTTGGATAGTGGTCGCGCCGCGATGCTAGAGATAGCTTGTCTAGTTCTTGTTCCGCTAAAACCATGCGCTCTTTTAGCTCCACCCCTCTGAATTTAAGAGGCAGCATCACGTTTTCGATCACACTTAAATCTGGGATCAAATTGAATGACTGGAATACATACCCTAAGTGCTCACGACGGTATTTGAGCTTCTTTTTTTGGGATATGCCCGCAACGCTTGTGCCGTTTAGTTCTATGAGACCTTCATCAATATCTGAAAAAAGGCCTATCGCATTGAGTAGCGTTGATTTACCAGATCCCGATTTGCCTGTAATAGCCAAAAATTCGCCTTTTTCGACCTGTAATGACACGTTGTTGAGTGCAGTCGTTTTTAACTTTTTGGTGTAAAAATGCTTGTATACATTTTCTAATTTGATCATGTTACTCAATGTACAGCTCCTCTTTATAATTCTTATTCCAATCCAAAATAATGAGCTCTTTGCCAAGTATGTTGGGGTTATCTACGAGCACTTTATCGCCAATCTGGTCCTTGATTTTCAACAGTGTTTTAACTGCTTTGGACTGGTTGCTTTTCAACAAATAAATAAACGTGTCGTTATTTTCTTTAAATGTGGCATTCAAAGGGACGCTCGGAAGTTCCGCGTCCGCAGTGTCTGTAAGGGATACTTCAATGGATTGGCCAACTTTGACTTGCGTATTCATACTCTGCTGGAAGGGCACTTCAAGGTGCATACGAAATTTACCCTGCTTTACCAGAGGGAAAATTTTGATGATGTTCAATGCAACATTGCGATTCTTGATACTTCCCACGGCTTGCATGGCGTCGTGAACACGGCTTAAATAGTACTCACTGAGTTCAACCTCAATTAAAAAGTCATCAATGAGATCTAAAGAGCCAAACTCTTGCTTAGGTAATATTTGCTGACCAAACTCAATATCAAAGCCGGATAAATTGCCTGAAATAGGCGCTCTTATCACCAGTTGTTGTTCACTTTCTTGTAGCTTGATCAGGAGGGTGTTGAGTATATCTACCGTATCATTGATTTCGCTAAGTTGATATTTAATATGATCTTTCTGTGATTGGTAATAACTTGCCAATACTTGTTTTTTTGCGTGCCAACGGGTGAGGTTACTCTGTACGTCCTGTACTTCCGACTCTTGTGTTAGATTATTTCGTAGTAGCTGTTGTTTTTGAGTAAGCTCCCTTTCCAATACACTGACTTGAAAAATGGCATCCTCTAATGACAGCTTTGAGGTCTTTAATTCTCGACGCAGGTTTAAGCGCATATTTTTAAGATTGCTTATTTGCTCTGATATTTGTGCAATCTTTTCTGTGAGCTTGAGGATGTAATCGTAGTTTTCTAACTCAAGGAGCACCTCGCCTTTTTTTACGAATGAATTTTTTTTATTAAGATAATACTTAACGCGACCGCCAATATCTGAAGATAGCTTAATTGACTTCCTAGGTTTGATGGTACCCACTGAAGTGATGTTTGGATTTACGCTGGCAATTTTAACGCGATTAACGTCTTTAATCGGTATGCTGGAGATTGACTGATTGCTGTATAAAAGCCCCAGTGCAATTGGCAGTATAACGATGATTATGGCAAACATGATTTTAGCTTTGCTGTGTTTTGGCTGAGCTATAACTGTATCCATCTCGTGACTCCTTATTCTGACAGGTACTTTTTACTTATTACGCCAAAATTCAATGAAATGATAAAAGCGATAAGTGTCGCAACGACAAAGAGCGACAGTGAATAGTGGTAGAAGCTAAATTGCATGTGATCTAATGGGATCAATTGCTGGTAGAGAGTGATATAACCGAGCAGTATGCCAACGAATGATGAAGTAATGTATAAATAGACATTCTTTTTAAATATAAAGCTAAAGGTGGCGGTTAAGTCTGCGCCAAGTTGCTTCATTATATGCAGCGAGTCGCTATGCCTTTCAACATCCACCAGTGAATTAGCAATGGTGTTCATCGCAATCAAGACAATGTTTAAAATAACGACAAGAAGCAGGTAGAACACGATTTTACTCAAGTCTGAAAACTCTGCGTCTAGGGCTTGTTCACTAGGTGTTAGAGATAATTGAGGCATTAAGTTTGTTGGACGTTTGTGGTTTACCAGTAAGGTGTTTGTCTTGGTGTCATCAAGCACTATCATAATGGGATCAAAGTCAGCTTTCACTTTACCTAGATAGAAGTTACTCACTACTTGTACAATTTCGACGTCAGTCAAACCTGCTCCGAAATCGGCATAAAATTGATGGTTGATGAGCTGCTCTACCTGAATATTGTCGAACAGTTTGGAGAATGCTTGGGTGACAATGACACGAGTTTTTCCATCGTCATGATTGATCTTGTTCAGCGCTAAGGTCGTTTGGTTACTGCTTAAAACTTCAAGCGCCAGCACTTGCGCAATACTAGGGCCTGCAAAAAAGTAGTGAACAGGAGTAAGTTGCTCATCTAACTTTTGCTGAGCTGTTGACACTGAAATGTAATTCGCTGATTTATCGAAAGGGCGCCAACTACTTACTTCTGACACCCTGCCGTGGTTGGTATTTATATTATCCCGAATGCGAGTAGGCAAACGGTCATTGTGTCCGTCTAATTTTGCATAATGTGTGCGGCTAATATCATAACCATAGTCTGCTTGTTTAGCGGATAACAATTCGTATGTCACGCTCACAGCGACAAACATAACCATAGTCGTTATGAGTGTTTGCATGACGATGGTCAATTGCGTCATCCACATCGTGCTGAGCCCTGCGGATCTTGAAATTGCTTGATTATCTTGTGTAATCACAATTTTACGTATCACAAGGCTGATAATTGCAATGTACGTTAAGACGAGCAATAACAACATACATGCTGAAATTAACCACATATGTGTGGTGCCCAGTATGGTTAAAAGTGGAAACTCAGCGCTTAGAAATTGCATGCCGAAATAAAATACAGATAAAGATAATACACTGGCAACAAGTAGAGATAGTTTGTTGTCAAGTAACGCGCTCAGTGCAATTTGACCATAACTGCCGCCAATACTTAATAAGGTTTTTATGCGCTCTAAGTGTGAGATCTGGATAGAAGACACGGCGCTTAAAAACCCGATGCAGCCGAGTAAAAATGAAAACCCACACACGCCGTAAATGAGATATAAACTTGACTTAGCAAATGTAGTTCCTAGTTCATCAGGTAGCGACAAATCATAATGTAATTGAGAGATAGGGCGCTTAGATAAGTGAATAAATGAAGAAGGTGTGAAAGGGGCGCCAGGTATTTGGGGGGCATTTTCTAACACGATCTGCTCTAGATTCAGAGATGTATGATTTTCTAATTCAACGAATAAATGTACATGTGTGTCATACCAATTACCGTATTGTGATTGAATAACAGGCTCAAAGGTGGAGGCAAAAGCAATCATGAGGTCAGGTTTAATTGATAAGCTCTTATCTAACTCTAATACTTGTGCAATTTTGAACCTGCCCAATTGACCTAGCTTTAGAGTTTGTCCGATTAGACTGGCAGGGTTATTAGTGAGTTGTCGGGCAAATGTGTGTGACAAATATACCTGATTATTTTCGACTGCAGAGATACCATTTGAACTGAGTGACAGCATATTAAAAGCCGCGCCATTAAGTGCATATACCTGTGCTTCTTTTATTTCAGTGGTATTGTGTAATACGTTGATTATTTCTCTATGTGCTATTCCGAGGCGCTTGATATCATTGAGTGAAGATAGCGCAGGTATTAGTGCAGCAGGGGCTTGAGAGCTATTAACTTGCTCTCCATTAGGTAAATTAAACAGGGTTTCAATTTTATAAATATTGTCAGCAACACCATTGTTAATTCTATTATCTGCAAATACGAATGCAATGATTACACCGAGTAAAATAGTGCCTAATGACAGAGAAAAAACTCCCGTTATAGAAGAAAGTCCCTTTGGGCTGCTTAAAAACTTCAACATCTTCAATTCCTATCTATTTTAAGCGCTCTAATGTTTCGATCAGTTTTGTGTTTATGATTTCGTCTGAGTTCTTCGCTATCCGCACAAACTCTGCCTGCTTAAAGCCTATTGATGCTTGTTGCAAGTATTTGTTTGCATTATCGGTTTTAAAGCTGGCAAAGGCTTTTTGCCAAAAGTTTCTTAACCCATACCAGGTGTAACAAGCTTGAATATAGGTGTTGGGGTCCAGCATTCTACCTGTCCAAGGCGATTTGATTGTCTGAGGGTGAAACTTGGTAGGCAAACAAGGCTCGTAAAGCTCTGCAATATCAAATAAGTTATGGGTCATCTCATGCACAATGGCATCTGCTAGTGTTTCAACACTTACTTCATTGAGATGTGGGTTTATTAACACCACAAGTCCGTTGCATATATTGGTAGATGCGCAATTGAATTTATTTTTATTGGTGTCAAATCGAACAGTGATAGAATAGATACTGGCTTTTAAAACATTAAAGCACGCTGGAGAAACGGACTGGATATAATCTATTGCAGCGATAATTTTTGGCATTGTGCTTTCGATAAGCAATTGCGAGACCCCAGTGTCACCCCAAGGGATATCTCTTTGCTCACCGCGAGCAAGATCACTAAAGTAATCAATGAGAATACCTGTTTCTTTGTGTCGGTAGTTACTCTTATACATTGTTTGGGTGAGTGTGCTATATGCTATATCAGAGCGTAAGTTCCAGATTAGTTCTGATTGCTCGATTAAAGCACTATTGGATATAACCTGATTATCTAACTCAGCAAATTTTAGTTCGTTGAGAAAGAGTGATTTTATGTGATCAATATAATCATCTTTACCACGGCTAGTAAAAATGGCTTTCCATAGTTTTGGGAGCTTGAAAAATTGATAAAACTCCTCAGAAGATAGAGTACTCGAAAGCTTATCAAATAATTCCGAGAGCTCTTTGTGTGATAAGATTTCTTTCTTAAAAATGTCTACCAAAAGATCAATCTTGCATTGGCTGAATATATCAGCAAAACCATCGCTGTTAAACTCTAAACACTTGGGCAATTCTTGAGTAAGTGTATTCATGCTTTTGTCCTTAAAAAGCTGCTAAATACAAGTGTTTAGCAGCATGGTTATCACGTCTTAGGTTACTTTTCGAATGACTTCGACCAGTTCCAAGCTGTGATAGGAGGCGCAACAGAAATGCTATCAACACGTGCCTGGTCAACATTAGCAATGTTTAGTGTTTGATCTGAAAAGCTGCTTTTTAGCGCATCAAGTTTTTCAGAGATAGATACTTTCTCTTTAGGTGCTTCAACAATCATTTTTAATTCCTTCTTAAATTTAATTTATTTCATTGAGGAAAATCCTCCATTTCCTTGTACATTATGTTACTTATTTGTGTCAAATCTGTATTTATTTAACGTTTTGGGCGTTTATTGTGCATGAATAAATGGGGTTTTATGATGTCTATTTTGTTTTTTGAAATAATATGTTGTGAGGTATCGAGCGCGGGCATATTCTTTTTGTGTCTCAACTTCAATCTCATAAGCACTTTATGGATATAAAGACGTATTTATTTACATTCATTTTTCAATGAAAGAATAGTTTGCCCTTTTTAAATTTATGAAATATATGGTTTTAATTTTTTATATTGTTTATTGGGTTTGATTATCATTACACTTTTTTTGAGGGGGATGCTTTATATGATTATTTTTAGCTATGTATTTTATTTTGTTAGTGACAACAGATATTTTTTTGATAAACAAGCTAGGCTTTAAAAATTAAAAATAATCACGATTGAACTAATTTATCATATTTGTTTTTTCTTGATCTAAATCAATTTTTTCTGGTGATTTATAACTTATTCCTTTTGTCAAATTTTAAAGTATTTATTTAATTTTTTTGAAGTTCGGCTTAGCTGGCTTAATCTAGCGTCAAGTTTGATGAGCTTAGCCGTTTTTAACCTGGTTATGGTTCAGCTTTCTCTTATGTTAAGAACTTATTTAAGTGTATGTATATTGGGCCTTTATGTTATCTGACTCATACAATAGTGAGGTGAGTACAACAAGCTAGTTTGGTGGCTGACAATAGAAGCTTTACCAAATCAAATAAGAATGTTGAGTGCTTCAGGACAAAGTGATCGCTCGTTTTCTCTTGTGACTGTTTTTTCGTGATTTTTTTTAATTTTCCAAAACTTTTAGCCGCCTTTGACTATGCTTGTCATAGCTGACTTTAGCTGTACTTATATCGTTTAGCTAATCTATCGAGGTGTGTTCAGGTTATGTGTTTATGAGAGTAGAATCTTCATTTTATCTTTGCACACCTACCTCTTAGCGAATTTATATCGTGTTACAGTTGCCTTAATTCAGGTGATAAGTACATCGCTTTATTTTGCGGCTCATGCAGGGGTCACTATGGTGACTGCCTGCATGAAAAAGGTTTGAATTACATTGTTAGTTCTGTAGCGTCAAATCAACACAGTTCTGAGAGCCAATATATTGCCAACTATTTAGACCTTGCTGAATATGTTGTGCGGCTTGCTGCGCTGATGCACCTGAAAACACTTGCTTGATGGCCTCAGCCACAAGTTGCTGATAGCTTGGGGAGTTATGATTTAATGAAGAAGCAGTAAATAAGCTCGCATCATAGCTTTGCTCATTTAATAGCTGAGCTTGCGCTCTAAGGTTTGCACTGCTGATTTGAACTTGTCCATCATAAGCCGGGATTTCATTCAGAGTATTCGCAAATAAGTTGGCGAAAGATCTGGTTGTTGTAAAATCAAGTACCTTTTGTGCAAGGACTGCATGCTCGCTGGTGGCATTAATTTGGTATGTACCATCAGCGAATCCATAAAACTTGCCACTTTGTCCGGGGATAGGCCAAAAGCCAACTTTGTAGCTTTTATCTATTTGATAAAAAACAGAGTTTGGTCCTGCACGCCAGCCGCCATCCAGTGCTAAAGCTGAGTTACCAAGCGCTTTACTGGTGCCCATGCCATGATAGTCTTGCGTTAAGACGTCTTGATTAATAAAACCTTGCTGATGCCAGCTTTTTAAGGTGCTTAAAATATTTACATAGTCAGGATCTGTAAAACAGGCTTGGCCTGCAATAAGGGCTTGTGCTCGTGATGCTTTCAGTAGTCCCGCAGCCATGACTTCAGCAACCACTTGCGATAGATACCATTGGTCACTGGCCATTTGTAGTGGTGTAATATTTTGACGCTTTAATTGTGTAAACACTCTTTCCAATTGAGCAAGAGATTGTGGCTGTGAATTTAAACCATGCTTTTCTAGTAATTTTTTATTGACTAATACCCCTTCTAGCTGCATAGCAAATGGGACACCATATATATTGCCATCGGCACCTGTCGCCGCTGGCAGTGCATTGGCGTTAATAGAAGCTAACTCATTGCTTTGCGCAGAGATCAGGTTATGTTCAATTAGTGGAGCCAGTGCAGCAGGGCCCGGCATCCATTGAAAGAGATCAACACGCTGGTTTTGCATTGCCAGCTGCACATGGGATTGATAAGTATCAAAGTCAATGACTTTCACATTCACTTGTACATCGCCAAGCAAGTTTTGATTATTGATCTTTTCCCATAACAACTGTTCTTGCTGGCGCCAAGTGTAAAGGTCGAGTTGTTGCTTGGCACTGGCAAAGGCAGGCCAAAGCAATAGGATGATTACTAGGTATAAAAGTTTCGTCACGTTCATTTCTATTGCACCTTAAACTGCTCGTTCATTGTCACTAAAGCATCAGATGCCTTGTCTAGCTCATTTGCAGCCGCATTGTTATGCTGAATTTGGTCGAGCGTTTGTAGCGAAAGCTCATCGATGTTTTCAATGCTGGTGCTTATTTCTTGAGCAGCGATATGTTGCTGTTTTGCGGCTTCCGCAATCACTTCATTAAGTTGGTGCGCGTCGCTCACGCCTTGGGCAAACTCTTTAATTTGTACGTCAATTTCCATAGCCATCTGGGTACAGGATTCCGTATTTTGCACTGAACTTCTAAGTGCTTGCACGGCAAGATCTGACGATTTAAGTAACTGATCAATTTTAGTTTGAATTTGCTCTGTGGAAGCTTGCGTTCGCATAGCCAGCGTACGTACTTCGTCTGCAACAACTGCAAAGCCTCGACCATGCTCTGCGGCTCGTGCTGCTTCGATAGCGGCATTTAGTGCTAACAGGTTGGTTTGGTCAGCGATGGTATCAATAACATTGACCACTTCTTCGATCTGACGGCATTCTTTATCCAAAGAGGCCACTACATCAGCAGCAGATGTCATATCACAGCGTAACTGCTCACTCAGGGTTTGGTTTTGTTGCACTAAGCCTTGCGACTGAGTGGCAAGGGTATCAGCTTGTGCCATAAGTTGTGTTGCCTGTACAGCAGTATCAGAAATTTCGCTCGAAGTGGCGGTCATCTCAAGAACGGCACTGGCCACTTGTGTGGTCTGATCTTTTTGCTGATTTGCAATCGTAGTTGTGTGTTGTGCACTGCTTGATAGGGTATCTACCGAATGATTGATTTGTTCTGATTGCGTCTTTATATCGGTAATGATGTTAGCAAAGGCAACTCTTAAGCTTTGTAGTGATTGACGTAATTGTGCAAATTCATCTTTACCCGTTACATTGATTTGCTCACCTAGGTTACCTGTTGCGAGTTTCTCGATATCTGCAACGGTTTGCTTAAGTGGGCGGCTGATACTACGTGTAATATACAGCGCTGTCATAATACCGAAAATGAGTGTGGCGAGTGTTGCTACAGAGATCCAAGTGAAGCTTGATTCAACTGATGCGGTTGTTTGCGACTCTACCGCAGCACTAAAATCTTGGCTTAGTTGGCTGATGCGAGCCATATCTGATTTCAGCTGTTGTAAGCCTGACTCTACTTGAGCTAGGTTGCTGATCAGGACATTTTTACTAGAAAGATAACTACTTTGCAGAGATTTAATGCCATCTTGCTTACCAATGATCCAAGCAAGATCTGTCGCTACAGCGCCAAGTGGAGTAAGAATATTTCGCTCGAGTGCTGCGCTCGATGAAATAGACTGAAGCTGGTAGCCACTTTTAACATAATCAGATAGCCACAACTTGTACTCTTGTGATAGGGCTTGAAGCTCTTGTAAGTTATTGATCAACAAAAACTGCTTCGCGATAGAAATACCATATCTGAGTTGACTTAAAGAGGCGGTCACTAATTGGTTTTGTCTATACTTTTTGTAGCGTTCAGTAATATTCGCAAGTTGCTCATCAAGCTGATTGATCTGTGCTTGATACTGTTTGAGTGTGGCTTTGTTTTTTAGCGCAGTGCTCGCGACGCTCATTGATTTTTGTTGAGCGTTAAATACCTGTGCTTTACTGGTTTCAAATTGCTCAACAACTTGTATTTTTTCAGCGTTATTAGGTAAATTCGTGAACAGCTCTGCCATCGCATCGAGTTGTTGTTGGATCTTTTTCTGATAAGCATTGATGGAACCTTCCAATCTTAACTGTTCAGAAATATCATCTGTATAGTAGTGCTGATAGACAGACAAATTAAGCTGATCAAGCTTACTTTCTACAGAGTTTACTTTTATATCAATAGGCTGAGCGACTTGGGTCACTTTTTTCAAGTTGCTATCAATCTCAGACATTCTAAAGAGAGAGAAAACGCTGATGGCAACCATTGCCAGGAGAACTACCGTGTATCCGACTGATATTCTTGATATTACGGATGCTTTGAACATGGTATGGGTAACTTACTAAATTAAACAGGTTTAAAATTTGCGCAATGGTAGCATTGTCCTTTTTAAAATAATCTAGTATTTATTCAGTATATTTAAACAAAAAAATGTAATGGAACGTGCTTGTTATGTTGAGTAAGTGTTTAGTGTGTATTTGATGCGTAAAAAAGTAACGATACCAACAATGCACTGATAATAAAAAATCATTAAAAGCTAAATATAGTCTTAAGTTGTTGCAATTCAGTGATGCTCGGTGGGGCCGAGAGGCCCCAATTTTACTCAATTTAGCGTTGGTAGACGATTTCTCCATCCAACAATGTCATCGTGACCTGCGTATTTGCGATTTCTTTGACTGTGCTTTCGAATAGGTTGTTATCTAGCACGACTAAATCAGCCAGTTTGCCTACTTCTATACTGCCAACCAAGTGATCTTGTTGCATCGCATAAGCACTATTTAGTGTGTAGGCTTCGAGTGCTTGTGCGAGCGTGATAGCTTGCGGTGTTCTTGATATCGCATTACTGATACCGATAAATGGGTTGAATGGGCTGACATTCCAGTCACTGGACAGCGTTAAGGTTGCGTTGTTTTCAACTAAGCTTTTGATTGGAACCAAGTCTTGGCTGCGTTCTACACCTAAAAGAGGAATATTTTCAGGCCAGTGACCTGGGTCAGTAAAGTCGCCTGCGACTTGTGCATCTGCTATCACGCCGAGTTTAGCAAAGCGCGCATAGTCAGCTGGGTCAACCACTTCTAGGTGCGTCAATCTGTGGCGAGACTGACCCGATGAGGCATTTTCAATGGCATTAAGCGCTTCGTGGATCCCTCTATCACCAATAGCATGAATATTAAAATCGAATCCTGTTGGTTCCAACGCTTTTATGTATTTTTCAAGACGTGCTTGAGTAAAGTAGTTGAGGCCATTGTTACCATCGAGTTCAAGCCAATTTTGGTGATACGGCTCATGCATCGCAGCGGTCGTGTTAACTAATATACCATCTACATAAAACTTGACTTGATTTACTTTTAACAAGCTATTTGGATCTGCTTGATAAAGGGATTTTAGTTTACTTAGCTGGGCAGCATCGTTCATTTGTGGGTAAGCCCACAGACCTAAATGCGCTCTGAGTGTTAGCTTATCTTCGTTGGCAATTTTCAGCCAAGTTTCCAAGTGTCCGCGCTGCCAGTAGGTTCTCGCATCACTGATTGAGGTGATCCCTGCTTTGTTTAGCGCAGGCATGGTATATTCTATAAGTCCTAAATAATCGTTTTGTTGTGTATTGGTCAGGGAGCGCATAGCCAGCTCCATAACTTGGTTACCAGCATTATCGTAAAGGATCCCATCAAGGTTGCCTTGCTCATCTTTGCCAATAACACCGCCAATGGGGTCTAGGCTATTTCTGTGGATCCCCGCTAATTCCATTGCTTTATTATTGAGCCACATTGAATGAGATGTTTGCTCCATAATGATAACTGGGCGGTCGGGTACTGCCTCATCTAATACATCAATAGGACTGTCTTGCATTTCGAGTAAAGTGCCAATTGAGTGCCCATAGCCAATCAACCATTGGGCATTTGGATTTTGAAATGCGGCGTCTGCAACAAGGTCGATATAAGTATCGGTAGACTCGGATTCAGGAATGGTAAATTGAGTGGCATCAGATCCAGACTCTAATGGGTGCATGTGTACATCATGAAAGCCTGGCATCATCATCTTGCCTTTAAGGTCAATAACTTGGGTATTTTCACCAATATGTTGCTGCACTTGCTCTGTGGTGCCGACAAATATAATTTTATTGTCTTTGATTGCAACCGCTTGCGCCCAAGGTTTGTCCTCATTCACTGTATATATGTCACCATTTACAAACACCATGGTTGATTTGTCTTGTTGAGTTTGACTAGGTGTTGTCTCTGGCGTATTGCTCTTAACGGAATTATTAGCCGTAGGGCTTGAATCTGAGTTACAGCCAGACATACAAAGGCCAGCTACAATTAAAGGAATTAAAGACATATTTGTGACTCTCATGGTTGACTCCTGTTAGTTGGCGCTACAATATCAATGGCATGGTAACCACAAGGTAACAGTGTAGAGGTTTTATGCTTGTTTTTCTGGTTGAAGATGATAGAGCTTTAGCTGCACAATTAATCGACTTTTTGCAATTCGAAGGCATTGAAGTGGATTATGCCACTTCGGTCTCAAGTGCAAAAGAAATAGCGGCACAAACGCAAAAATATACCCACTATGATGCGGTGATCTTGGATATGGACCTGCCAGATGGGAGCGGGCTGAATTTATTGTCTGAACATATTCTTGGCCAAGGTGTGCCTGTGTTGTTTTGCACTGCAGCGACATCACTTGAAGATAAGCTGGCTGCTTTTTCAGCAGGCGCACTTGATTACATGACCAAACCATTTGCGCTACCAGAGTTGGCAATTAGGCTTAAAATCCTGGCCCAAAAGCAGGTCACGCAAACAACCTCGATATTTGAACTAGATAGTTTGTTTATTGATTTTTCATTGAAAATAGCAAAGCGAGGAGAGCGAGCTTTGGTACTGTCTCCTCAGCAATGGCAACTAGTATCTCTGCTTGCCAAGCAAAGTCCAGAGCCTGTGAGCAAAGATCAGATCTTAGCTCAAATATGGCCAGATCAAGACGTCAACAATAATATGTATAAGTCATTACTTACCCGGTTACGTCGTAATATATCGAAAGCGGCTGAATTAGAGCTGATCCATACTATAAAAAGTCAAGGTGTGGTCTTAAGGTGCAATGATGAATAAGCCCCAAAGCTTTGGACGTTATTTTATCCTTAGGGTAGGTGCATTCTTTCTGGTTTTTATTGTAATTTGGATCCAAGTAGCGACTTGGGTCTATCATTTTGCATGGGATGACACAACAGAGCATTATCTCTATCAAGATTTAGCATTGGCGCACAGTGGACAGCTTACACTGCCTCTGATGACACAGGAGAAGTTCATCGGCTTTTTAGATGATATGCCACTCGAATACCAAGCTGTTTTGAATATTGACGATATTGAATTTGAGCATACGTTTTTATTGTCATCAGTTAATGGTGATATGTATGTCCTCAAAAGTGAAGATACTGAGGGCCGCTCATTATTTATTATTCACTTTTTTTCTCACCAAGACTCACCAAGTTTAGTGCCAATCTTCATCGTCTTGAGTAGCTTCATGCTAATTCCTTTAGGGTTATTAGTCTGGCGGGTTTGGCGAGCTATGAGTCGTGATTTAAATAGAGTTACGCGCAGCTTAGAGACAGATGAAGTGCCGAGTGCGCGTTTTATTGAAATGTCCGAACTACAGTCAACGGTAAAAATGGCACGTTTTGCACAGCGACATGCGCAAAAGCAAGAACGTTTGTTTTCGGCATTTTTGAGCCATGAAGTGAGAACACCATTGACTCACATTCATCACAGTATGAGCCGGTTACAGCAAATTGACGAAATACCTTTGGCAGCGTTAGACGTGCTTGATGAACTGGAAAGTGGGCAACAGGCTCTGACTGACATTGCTGATGCAGTCCTACTATTGAGTCAACCTAATAAAGCAAAGCTTGAACGCCACGCCTTGCAGCCTTTGTTAATGAGGTGGCAAACAAAATGGCGTGAACACGGCCTGAGTATAGAGCTTGAGGATGATCACCTAGTGGGAAAGCAGGCTATTGAGCCTAAATTGTTTGAGTTGTTTTTAATACAAGTGGCGAAAAACGCATTGCAACATGGTGATGGTGCGCTGCGATTAAGGTGTGATGAAGGTGGACTGGTTTTTGACAATACCATTAAAGCAGAGCCGACACACTCAGGACATGGTCTTGGTAGTCAAATGATGTCGCAGGTCTGTGATTGCTTCGGATGGACACTAAACGTGCACATTGATAGTAAATATACGCTCAGCATTAATTGGGAACCGACTAACACCGAGCTTGGTTGATACATTCAGCTCGTTTCTATGCGTGAGTTAATATCAATGGTAAGTGCATTGCCATTGGCTGTTTATTCAACCCTGATACGTGTATTTACAGAGTTTGCAATGAAACACGAATCATGGGCTTGATGATGCAGTTCAGAGATAGTTTTTTCATCAATATAGCTTGTGTGATGCCATGTGATTTGAGGCTTGAGTATCACGTCTGTGATCGCTGCTTTTCCGTGTGTATTTTTACCCATTACCCCTGAGGCATTATCAGTATAGGATTCAATAATTAACCCTGATTGTGCTGCGAAATGAAGAAAAAATAGCATATGACAACTGGATAGTGATGCAACATACGCTTCTTCTGGATCCACATTGTTTGGCTCTGAGTATGGCAAAGGTACAACCGAAGGGGAAGATGATGCAGCGATTTCAATGCCACCATCAAAACGCCAAGTATGTGCTCGATTATATTTTGCATCAATAAACGCTTCATTTGGTTGACGATGCCAAGAAACAATTGCTGTATGAATAGACATAGGTATCCTCTGAATTTAAATTGCACACTGGCTTAGTCCCGTGTGATTACTAAATACGTGCTGATTATTATGAAATTGACAGCTGACATATAGAAGCGATAATAACTCAAAGTGACTTGAGGTATTCTCACATCATGAGTAATTTAAATCTCTCATTGACCGCACTGCATACTTTTTCAGTGGTTGCAAAAGAACTTAATTTTACGGCTGCAGCAGGTATTTTGCATATTTCTCCTAGTGCAGTTAGCCATCAAATGAAGTTGCTCGAATCTCAGTTAGGTATGAGCTTGTTTCATCGCAAATCAAAAGGTGTGACCTTAACGCCAGAAGCTGTGCGCCTTTATGAGTATGTGAGTAAAGGGTTTAATGTGCTAGAGCATGGGGTGATTGCTGCTCGTCGTTCGATTCAAGTTGAGCGAATTGTGCTGGCAGTGATCCCGTCGTTACTGGAGCACTGGTTAATTCCTAAGTTGGGAGAGTTCTACCAATGCTATCCCCATATCGAGCTGAACTTAATTGCACAAGATCAGCTCATTGACTTTAATCGTCACCATGTAGATGCGCATTTACATTTTGGTCATGGGCAATATCAAGGACTCAGCTGTACACAGCTTGCACCTGAGTGGGTTTACCCTGTTTGTGCACCAAATTATTTAAAAGCGCTGGACGAAGGTGCTCCTTTGCTAAGTTACCAAGGCGGGATAGAAGACGCACCTGGTTGTATTAATTGGCAAACTTGGCTTGAACAGCACTCTGTTGACGGCATACCTAATCAAAGCATTAGAATATTTAGTCATCTTGGTCATACATTGACTGCGGCTAAATATAGCCAAGGTATCGCACTAGGTTGGCACCACATTGCCAGTGAAATGTTGACACAAGGTGCACTCGTCAAATTACCCTATGAACCTATTTTAATGCCATTTTCATACTTTTTTGTCACGAGTCAAAACACAGGCAATCGTGAGGCATTAATGTGTTTACTTAACTGGCTTAAACTTAAATTCGTTGAATCATCAATGAAAAGTGAGTCAAATTGCTCCGAAATGAGCAAATCCTATTAAGATTAATCATGTGCCTTTTCAGTTACTATAATAGGGGTTGTAATTATTATATTAAATAATATCAATGGTTTGTGTTTTTATAATATGCTAAAAATTCAATTAAATTAATATTAAATAATTCATTATTGCTTTTATATCGCCCAAAGATTGCAATTTGCCCTCAATGTATGGCTAAATTTAGTGTACAACTTTTAACAGTTTATGATGTCTAAGTAGTTTAGATTACAGCGTTAACTGTTGGATCAAGGAAGCGCAATTTATTTAAGGCCTGAATTAGAGGTGTAGGTATAAGATGTCTCAAACAAAAAACAATATAGCATTAGGCGTTGCATCAGCGGCACTAGCGCTGGCGTTGTATTCTCATTTCTCAACTGAACCTAGCAACCAACTATTGCTTGCTGAAAAGCCACAATCTCAACAGCAACATGTCCACTCTCAGGTGGACAGTGCTCACCTTGAGATGCATGACAATGAAAGCTACGAAGATATGGATAACAGTGCTTTAATCGCACGTATCGAATATTTAGAGGAGCGTCTATTAGATATTGAAAATCAAGCTTTCGGCACTGGTGCCTCGAATGACGCGATGGAAGAAACAATCCTTGCTGTGCTTGAAGAGAAAGAGCGTAAAGAAAGGCAAAAAAGAAGTGAAGATAATCCTGTTTATGGGTTTTACGAAGATTTGCCCAAAGACTATGACTTGAAATTAAAGACGGATCCAGAGTATGCATCTCAAGTGAGTCAAGATTTAAGAGGTAAGGTGCTTGACCAAACTTTAACACCGCAAGAGCGCCTCTCTGCGATGGGACAATTACAAATGAACATGTACATTCTTAATCGAACACAAGGCGAAATGTTTGATTATGAGACTGTAGATGCCGTCCTTGAAATTAGTAGAAATAGTGCTGACGACAAACTCAAGGTACAAGCATTGGAAGTGGTTGCTCACTCACCTGTTGTGGACAGCCGTATCGCTAAGTCTTTACAAGATATTATTGAAAAAGAGCCTAATAAATATATGAAAACAATGGCTGCGGAAGGTCTGATGGGCCAGTATTATCAAGCAGGTGAAAGCGATCCAGAAGTTAAGCAGCAGCTAGCAAACGATATTTTAGCAATGTACGATAATGCAAGTAGCTCTGAAATTCAGGCGGTCATGCAGCGATTGATAAGAGACGATGAGTTACTGCAACAAATACGCAGAGATGCGGGTAGGTAATTGGATTTCAAACTCTACTATTTAGTGCCTTTACAAATATTCTGCTTCATAGCGTCACTGTGCGCTGTGAAGTAGTGACAGAAGGAGATGTGAATGAGTTATTTTGCGGTGTTTTTTTGCGCAATTGTATGTTTTTTTTTGCTGTTGCCTTTTTACAAAAAAATGTATTCGGTTGTTAAAGATATGGATGATGAGTTTTCAGCCGGAATTAAAAAAGAAAGCGGATTTACGAATGGTGCCGAAGGCAACTTCTTTATTGCGAAATTTTACGTTATGTTACTGCCATTAGTATGTCATGTTATAGCGTCTTTTGTGCTTTATCTTGTCGCATCTAAGTTGTTTTTATAGCCTGCAATATGGTCAATTTTACGTTGAAATTGAACCATTTGAAATCTTGTTTGCTCAAGCAGGGCCTAAATAAAAAACAGCAAAGGTTTTTAATCGTTTTATTGGTGATCAGTGCGTTAATACCGTTTTATGCCATATTTACTGCATTTGGTAATCGTTTTCTAGAGTTAGCTTGGCAGTTTCGGCATTGGCTCGTTATTGGGCTGCTACAATTAGCTTGTTACATAGCACTTGCATTACATGTGATAAAGGGCTGTCAGGCGTATTATGTGACTGTTTGCTTTAGTATTATTTTATGCTTATCTCAGTTTATATTTACTATCTTGATGATAATCCTTGGTGCTTCGGAACTAAGAATATAAACAATAGCTTTACCCTAAGGGTTATGTCGCTGTTTAAATTAACCTTGGTGTTTATCGATATGGCCGAGGTCACGGTTAGGATCTAATTTATCTCTCACGCGCCTTTTAAGTTCTTTCGCTTCTGGAAAGCCGCCATCTTCTACTCTGCACCAAATCAGTTCATCATCATAATAAACCTTGAATATGCCTTTACTTGCTGGTGAGAGCGACACTTCTTTAAGATCATCGCTAAAGGTTGATAATAGCTCTTGGGCTAGCCAACCACTTCGGAGCAACCATTGGCATAATACACAATAGTGTATGGTAATTTTGGGTTTGTGCATGTGAGTATCACCGCCTTTTGAGTGTATATGTGTGTAAAAGCGAAGGGACTTTATTCACCTTCGCGTTGTGCATTTTGTACGAATTCAGAATAAATCGTGTCTTTGATTAGTCTATCTGGAGTGAAGGCGTAATAGTGTTGGTAGACGTTTTCAATGTTGCCAATAAATGTTACGTCATAGTGACGCTCTATCTCTTCTCTGATTGATAAAGGGGCTGGGAATATACCAAATCCTTGTTGACCGAGTGACTTCATTAATGCACTGTCGTCCACATGGCCTGCAACAGACATATTGATCCCGAGATCTTCCAGCCAGTATTGAATCGCGTTTGTCACCGGGCTCGCTTTAGCGGGCAGAATGATCGGCATATCTTTTAAGGTACTTGGGAAGTTTTTACTTAGTTTTGCGTAGTATGCAGAATTTCCGTACAGTCCAAGTTGGCTTTTACCAATTTCATGACAAAATGCTTTAAAAGGTGTCGAGCTATCTAACGGTTTATCTGCGAGGACTAAATCAATCTTGTGTGTTGCCATTTGGGCTAATAGCTCAGATTGCTGTCCATCAATGCAGTGTAAATTCGTAATACGCTCATGTTTGATCAGTGGAGATAACCACTTTGAAACGAGAGATTTAGGCAGAGCATCAGAGATCCCCACCTTTAATGTGCGATTTATATTATCAAGGTCACCTCGTGTCGTCTCTAGCCACTCTTCCGCGACACTGAACATATCATTGGCATATTGCTGGGTAAGCTGCCCATATTCTGTCAACCTTAATCCTCTACCTTCACGAACAAACAGCGGCTTGCCCAATCTTTGTTCTAAGCTTGTTATTTGTGCGCTGATGGTTTGTGGCGTGAGATGCAATACTTTGCTAGCAGCAGCAATACTGCCTAGTTTACTGACTTGCCAAAAATAATAGAGGTGGTTGTAATTTATATTCATCATACTTCGTAAATTTCGATGTCTAAATAAGATTTAATCAGCTTTTATCTTTGATTCCACCTTAGTAGATTTAACTTAACGGCGCAATCATTTATTTTACCAATATCGGTAATTAGCGCATATTTATGAGCGAGGTCAAAGATATGAAACTTAACTTAAGAATGACGGGTAAAGCGATAGGCAGTTCGGCGAAGGCGAAGGTATCCAAGATGGTCAGTGAGCAGCTAATTAAATACGTTACCAATATTCGTAAGGTTAAAGTTCATATCGATGATGTTCCCTCGAAATTACATGGCACGCTGACTCAGTGCAGTATTGAAGTACTTTTACCTGGTTTGCCTAGCATTCGCGTTAAAGCAAAGGGTAAAAGCTTAGCGCAGGCGATCAGCCGTGCAGTGAGCAATAGCGAAACGGTATTAACTCAGAAGCTTTGTTAACATTTAGAGTAAGGCTTCTTAGCTTTTAGTTGACCCCCTTGACTTTACTTGAATGGAATAGATTCCCAAGCACTTGCTGCGGCATGGAAGCTGCACATTTTCTTCCCATCTCCTCTTCATTGATTGTTAAAACAACCTGTAAAAAATTTAATGTTGATTAAACTATGTTTGTGTTCATGTTAATATTGAGCGGCCATAACGCCTTCAAAATTAACACTGTGAAATGACTGTGTATAAGGCGTAATCGTTTTTAGGACAGCCTCATATTATTATTACTTTAATAAAATGTTTATTTTAAGTGACATTGCGAGGTTGGTTGTGTATTTTAATCAATGATAAGCAGTTACATAATGCTCAAGGAAGTAACATGACATATATATCTGATACCAGTGCGCAAGACACGCAAATTGAAAAAAAAAGGAACTATAAACTCTACGTTGCAATCGTTGTTGGTATCGTTATTTTTCTGACTTTAATCGTTCCCCAGATATCTATTTGGCTCAGTGGTACAAGTGCTGTTCGGTTAGAAAAAATTCGCATTGCTGAAGTACAAAAAGGGCAATTCGTTCGTGATATTTCAGTTCAAGGTCGTGTGATAGCAGCGAAACGGCCTACGGTTTATAGCCCCGCACAAGGTACTGTGACATATTTGGTTACGCCTGGTGATACAGTTGCGTTAGGTGAAGCGCTTGCTGTTATAGATAGCCCGGAGCTAACCAGTTTGCTAGCACAAGAAAAGTCAGAATTGACAAGGTTAAAAACGCAATTAGAACGTGAAAAAATACAAGTTAAAAAACAGGATTTAGAACAAGAAAATTATATAGGTAAAGCGCAAGTCGCACTGAATGCTGCAAAACGTGAAATGCGTCGAAATGAAGAAGGTCAAAAGAATCAGGTTGTCAGTGACATTGATTTTCAAAAGGCTAAAGATGACCTGCAAAATGCTGAGCGAGAATATCGATTGGCAGTGAAAGAAGTGGCGTTATTAAAGGAAAGTCAAAAGTTTGAAATCAAAACCCGTGCGCTTGAGCTGGAAGCACAACAGGTAGTTGTTAATGAGCTACAAAGACAAGTTTCATCTCTTTCAATTGTTTCGCCTGTTGCAGGCATCGTTGGTAATTTAACGGTTGAACAAAAAAATACGGTTACCAAAAATCAGCCACTACTAAACGTTGTTGATTTGTCGCAGTATGAAGTCGAAGTAAAGATCCCAGAAAATTATGCGGATGATTTAGCGCTAGGTATGGGAGCAGACTTGATGCTTAATGGCAATAAATACCAAGGTGAACTGACTGCAATCTCACCTGAAATTGTCAGTGGTCAAGTTGAAGGAAAGATCCGCTTTAAAGACAAAGATATTAAAGGGTTAAGGCAAAATCAAAGGTTGACTAGCCGGGTTGTTTTAGAAGAAAAAAGTGATGTTTATTATCTACCGCGAGGACAGTTCACTGAGTCAGGTGGTGGGCGTTTTGTATACGTAGTAGAAGAAGGCACTGCCGTTAAAAAATCGATTAAATTAGGTTCAAAGAGTTTAGGGCAAGTGGAAGTTATTTCTGGCTTAGCGATGGGCGATAAAGTCGTAATTTCTGACTTGAGTATATTTAAAGATGCAGGAAGTGTAAGAATCGTACAATAGGGGGTAGTATGTTAAGGATGAATAAATTAGCGAAGACTTATCGCACAGATGAAGTGAAAACGAGCGCGCTTCGTCCATTCGATTTAGAAGTAAATCAAGGTGAGTTTGTAGCTGTTGTGGGGCCGTCAGGCTCTGGAAAAACAACTTTTCTTAACATTACAGGTTTACTTGAAACAGCCAGTGAAGGGCAGTATTGGCTTGATGGTATCGAGGTATCAACATTGGGGGATAAAGCCAAGTCTCGTCTTAGAAATGAAAAAATTGGTTTTGTATTTCAAAGTTTTAACCTGATCCCAGAATTAAATATTTACGACAATGTTGAAATGCCGCTGCGCTACAGAAAGTTATCTGCGTCACAGCGTAAAGAGCGGGTTGAAAAGGCGTTAGAGCAAGTAGGCCTTGCTAAACGTCAAACTCACTACCCTTCACAGCTTTCTGGTGGTCAACAACAGCGTGTTGCGATCGCCAGAGCGCTTGCAGGTTCCCCCTCATTTTTATTGGCAGATGAACCGACGGGAAATTTAGATTCTAAGATGGCCAGCGGTGTAATGTCCTTGCTACAAGAGATCAACCAAAAAGGGACTACCATTATTATGGTAACGCATGACCTGTCACAGGTTGCGTTTGCCAGCCGAGTCATAGAAGTAAAAGATGGTGTAATTAATGATGTAGAAAACTACGCTCAAGAAATAGCTTAAGGGGATATTTCATGGGGATTTATTACACCAAATTGGCGATGCTGAGCTTGTGGAAAACCCGTTATATGAGCTTGTTGGCAATCATCATTATAGCAGTGGGTATTGCGGCGACGATGACGACTTATACCATCAACTATATGATGACAAAAGACCCTATACCATCGAAGTCAGATTCCCTTTTTTTAGTGCGAATTAATAATTGGAGCCCAGACGTCATTTATGGCAACGAGGATGAAGAGCACGCGCCTATCTACATGGCTGTGCAAGATGCTGTCAATCTAATCCGCCACGAGAAAGCTCAAGCGCAAATTCCAATTGCTGGGTTTAAGGATATGCTTAAATTGCCCACGCAGGATGCTGTTGATGCAAAGATGACGTTTGTGCGCAGCTCCACTCGAGATTTTTTCTCTTCCTTTGATGTGCCTTTTTTATATGGGTCACCTTGGCCCCAAGGCAGTGATAAGAGTGGTGAACAAGTTGCGGTTATTTCAAAAAAACTTAATGATCAGCTGTTTGCTGGTAAAAACTCGGTTGGACAAGTAGTTGAACTTGGAGGGCACCAACTTACAGTGGTTGGAGTGCTTGACGACTGGTCTATTTTACCGCGCTTTTATGGTGAGTCCACGCGTGCATTTAAGGGCCCGCGAGATGTATTCGTGCCATTTCAAACCCAGTTGAATTTAGAGCTATGGTCGCCAAACGTGCAGGCTTTTGAGTGCTGGAAAGAGGCTGACAATGCATCAGTAGAAGCGTTTTGGGCATCAGAGTGTATTTGGGTCTACTTCTGGGTAGAGCTACATAATGAACTAGAAAAAGATGCTTATATGGACTTTTTAGAGTCTTATGTAGAGCAACAAAAAGCGTTGGGTCGTTTTCAACGTCCCATGTTAAATGAATTGCAATCACCTGCCGAGTATTTGAAAGAACGTGAAGCTTATTCATCAGACAGTGAGATAGCGGTTTGGCTTGCTATTTGTTTTTTTGCACTGTGCTTGTTAAATGCGATGAGCATCATAATGACCAAATTCCAAAGCAAAGCGGGTGAAGTAGCGCTTCGACGTGCAGTTGGTGCTAGTAGTGTTGATTTGATCCAACAGTATATGATTGAAACAGGCATTATCGGCTTATTTGGCGGCCTGTTCGGGTTGCTACTGAGCCAAGTTTGCTTGATGTTGTCGAGCCAACTTTATACGCATTTGAGTAAAGATATCATGGCAATGAGCGCACAGTTAATGGTGGTGACAGTCTTGTTGTCTATCGTTTCTAGTTTGATTTTTGGATTGTTCCCAATCGTGAAAGCAATTCGAGTTCAGCCTGCAACACAGCTGAAAAGCTTGTAATGGAGAAGGATGAATGAAGGATTTATTACCAATTATAAAGTCACTCAAAAGTAACTTGAGCGCGTCACTGCTGTTTATTTTACAGGTTGCGATCACCTTTACGATATTAGTTAATGCAATATTCCTTGCCATGGATAAACGGCAGTCGATAGGTCGTGCCTCAGGTCTCGATGAGCAAAATGTATTCTATATTGCGACTAACTTACCCGTTGAAGAGGATGAGCGAGCGAGCATGTTAGACCAAGACCTGGCCAACCTCAATGCGTTATCAGGCGTTGAGTACGCATCGGTTTCCTCCGGAGTACCGCTAAGTGGCTGGGGCCGATTTTTAGAAGTTGCAACTGAGCCCGACGCCAGATATGACACTTTTTCGGGTTACTACGGTGGCGACTTAAATCTATTTAATGCATTCGGCGTAAAACTTGTTGCAGGCAGTGAATTTAGCCCCAGCTCAGAACTGAGAGCCCGTACAGATGGCCACAAGGTTGCCATTGATATTATGATCACTAAGTCCCTCGCTGAATCATTGTACGCTGAGCAATGGGAGCAAGTTGTTGGGAAGACCATTTACATTGATAAAAAGCCACAGCGAGTTGTCGGTGTTATTGATAAATTACAAGCAGCATGGCCAACTTGGGTCGTTGTCGAACATGTCATCTTGGGGCCGGTCAAAGAGGCTGATGCCATGGTGTATTACATTGTTAGAACACAACTGGGGCAGCAGAGTGAAGTGATGGAGAGTGCCTTGGCGTATCTGATGTCCTTTCACGGTAGAAAGATAGACAAAATTGAGACGTTTGAGCAAGTAAAGGCTAATGCCTACAGTGCTGAAAACGCAGCAAGCAATACGTTATTTGGTGTGATTGGTGGCTTACTGGTGGTAACGGCATTGGGGATTTTTGGTCAATCTCGCTACAGTATTATCAAGCGCACTAAGTTGATTGGTATTCGGCGTGCTATGGGTGCAAGTAAAGGGCAAATAATTCGATATTTTGTGTTAGAAAACTTTGTACTTTGCAGTATAGGAATTGCCATTGGTATTGTGTCAGCGATAGTCCTGAGCAATGCTTTTAGCAATGCGTTTTCCTTAGGCACTGTCCCTGTACACTACATGTTTTACGGTACGTTGTGCACAATTTTGCTTGGCCAAATAGCTGTATTATATCCCGCTTTAAAAGCATCCCAACTGTCGCCTGCGATAGCGACGCGCACGGTGTAGCCTCTTTTAACTAGAGCGCGGCAAAGTACTAAGTTCTAGGTAGTGGTATTTAGAGCTTAGTACCTTAAAACATCCCCATTACTTGTCTTTTTGTTATAATGTGTATTGCAAACAACGATACGCTTACACGCTTATTTACGATGGTAAGACGTTTCATTCGGTTTACATGCGAGTATGTGAGTCAATACAAAAAGGCAATTTAGTTAGTATGTTACGTTTATCAAATAATGTAGAGCTGTCCGCTTGGGAAATAGAATTAACGGCAATTAGAGCACAAGGTGCCGGAGGCCAAAATGTCAATAAAGTATCGTCAGCTATTCACTTACGTTTTGATATAAAGCGCTCTACTTTACCTGCTTTTTACAAAGAACGCTTACTTGCACTTAAGGATAACCGGATCAGCAAAGAAGGCGTCCTCATTCTAAAAGCTCAGACGTATCGTACTCAAGAGCAGAATAAAGAAGATGCACTTAATAGGTTGAAGCAGCTGATCCTTGATGCAATCAAAGTTGAGAAAGCACGCAGGCAAACAAAACCGACGAGAAGTTCGCAAAAAAAGCGATTGGACACCAAAAACAAAAGAGCGCAGACGAAAGTGCTCAGGCGTTCCGTTAAGTTTTAGCGTTTAAATGAGCTGGCAATGAAACGTTGAAGGTCGCCCCTTGCATTTCAGACTCTGTTATCCAGCACTTACCATTGTGCCAACTGAGTATTTTGGCCACAATGGCAAGACCTAGGCCGAACCCACCTGTTTCTTTGCTGCGACTGCTATCAAGACGTATAAATGGGCTAAATACATTTTCACGTTTTTCTTCAGGTATGCCAGGACCATCATCAGATATGGATAAAATCGCGTGTTGCTCTTTGAACTTGAGTTCAATCTGAATTTTTTGAGCGCCATATTTTTCAGCGTTTTGCAGTAAATTTTGTATCACTCGCGCGAGATAATGGTCGTTTCCTTTAACATAAATGCCAGATGCAATCCGTTGTTCAATTTGCTTGTTAGATGACACTAAACACTTATCTATCTGAGCCTCAATCAAGTCACTTAAAAGAATCGTTGTTTTGCTCATCTCACGCTCTGAAAACTCTAAGCGGGCATAACTCAACATTTCGTCAATTAACAGCTCCATTTCTGTGACATCTTGATTCATAGCCTGAACTTGCCGTGGGTCTTTTGGTGCCAACATAGCAAGTGCGAACTTTAATCTGGCAAGTGGGGTTCTTAATTCATGTGAAACAGCGTTAACCAAGTGTTTTTGGTTTTGCATCAGGCTGGCAGTTTGCAAAGCGAGCTTTTGTATATGTTGAGTAAGCGTTGAAATGGCGGAAAATCTTGAGGGCTTTGCCACGATATCCAGCTGACCTGTCGCCAGTTGCTCTGTGATCCGTTTAAGTTGTTCTAAGTCTTGCCAAAGCGGGCGCAGCCACAGAATTAATAGCAAAGCTAAAATAGAGAATGAGATGAGTTTAAAACCATATTTAATCCAAATAGAGGGTCGCTTGGGCTCGAATGGTCCCAGTTTGACGATACTTACCTCATCAGCTAATCGCATGAAAAGTTGGTAGTTATCACTACTGTCAAATGAAATGACCACATCGCCTTTTTCTAAAGCAGTGCGCTGCTCTGGAAACCAAGCGACATCGTTAATATGAATAATATCTAGGCCATTCTTTTGGGGATAATTTTCAATGCTAACATTGTTTAAAACGTCTCTTAAGTTGTCCGCAACTTGTTTTGCATAGCCTAATTCACTGGGTGTTTGATTAGCCCAGTGTTTCCATATGTACTCACTACTTTGATTGATAGCGATAATACTAAAAAAAACAAAGAAATATAAACTCGCTAACAGTCGGAGCATGACGCATTAATCCCAAGCTGATTTAGAGCACAAGTAACCTTTGCCCCAAACAGTCACTAATCTAAATGGCTGATCAGGGTTATCACCTAGCTTCTTACGTAGGCGAGAAATACGTACATCTACACTGCGATCTAAACCATCATATTCACGCCCAACGACTTGATTATAAATATGTTCACGGCTTAAGGTTTGTCCTGCGTTATTAGCAAGCTCCCACAGTAAGTCGAATTCATAACTGGTTAGTTCGACTTCGTGACCTGATAGGTAGGCTTTGCGGGCAGCTTTGTCCACTTCTAATTGACCAAGCTTAATATTGTCGGTATTTTCTTCTGGCTGTTTTCCTCCGCGTCGTAGCAGTGCATTAACTCGAGCGAGCAAAACGTACGGTTCAACTGGTTTGATGACATAATCATCGGCGCCAATTTCCAAGCCTCTTACATGATCAAAATCACTGTCTTTGGCTGTTAAAAATAGCACAGGGCCTGAATAGGCTTGTCGTATTTCTCTACAAATAGAGAAGCCATCTAAATTGGGTAACATAATGTCCAAAATAACAACGTCAGGCTGTTGATCTATGATGGTATTTACCGCTTTAGCACCATCATTAACTATGGTGACAGCAAAGTTATTACTTTCAAGAAATTGTCCGGTTAGCGTTGCAAGTCTTTCATCGTCTTCAACAAGGATTACTTTAGCCATTAAAAAAAGCTCCAGTCAGATTTTAGTTTGCGCCTATACTTTCGGCTTACTGCTGCGTTTATCTTTACTTTTTGATTTGCTAATACATGCATTTTTTCGTTTTTAAGTGAAAAAGTCATGTCTTCAGAAATAGAGATACTAATATTGGTTTTTGCTTTTTGCGTGTTCTGCCAACATTGCAAAGAGGTATCGTTTTTAAATAAGCATACATTTTGCGGCACTTTGATAGACCAGTCGACCGAAATTGTCATCTCACAAATTTGGCCCATAGATTTAACCATGCAAACCATAGGTTTAATTTCAAGTTTTGCTTTTTTTGTTGGTGCTGCATTAGCTTGTGCGTTAACCATTTTTGATAAGAACAAACATAAAACAAGGATAGAGGACAGCTTAAAACTCATATAATCCCCCAATAAAAATATTGGACGAAGAGCTTTGATCTACAAGCGGACTATCTTTAATGCCTGCTCCGATCCAAGTGTGTCTTGCACTAAACTTGAATTGCCAGTTTGAACTTAATTTATAGTTAAAAGCCACGCCTATATAAGGGTTTACAGTGGCTTTACCTTGATATAAATGGTGTTGCGATTGTGAGTCTTTGAGGCTGATCCCATAATAATAATCAACTAAGTGCTTGTTTTTGTATTCTGCTCCAAGTTTGACTTTTAAACGGGATGGACTGTCTGTTTGTATTGGAATGACAAAACTGTAATCGAGGCTGCCGTGATACCCCTGATAAGTATTTGTAACATCATGCAGCCAAACCAAGGTTAACTTAGATGAATTTGCAAAATACCAATGTGCAAGTATGCCGCCATCTAGCGCCCAGTCTCGTTTAGAAATTGTATCCAGTGAAATGGATTCAGCTGGCTTGTTTGGTTCCGGCTCTTCTTTATCACTATTTGAATCATTATCACCATCAGAGTCCACGCCATCTGAGCCTGGCTGGCTTGTCGGCGGGTTCGATTCATCTGGTTCAGGCGTGATTACTGGACTACTGGATTCCCCTGTAAATGAATTTTTGACTAATATATTACTCGGGTGGAAGCGTTCAAAATATGCTTGCTCAGTGTTCAGTTGGGTAATGAAGCTGACATCGAACTTGTCTTGTTCTACAAAAGTGTAGCCAGCAGTTGTGTTGTCAAAGAAGAACTTATCGCCGTAATAACTAATGTAAGGCAATATTACTAAAGGCACGTTATCCCCGCCCCTGACAGGGTTGGTGGCAACACCTGCACCTACGGCAACAGAAAAATCCCACCTGCCTATTTCGGTGCATTGCTCATTGTTCTCACTACAGTTTGCAAAACTATCCTTCGCGAATAAGCTGCAGCACAGAGATAACAATATGAAAAACTGTTTCAATCAATTTACTCCTGTAAAACCTAGAGCTAAATTTACCAGTAATTTTCGTAATTACCAGAAGTGGTTACATTAAATAACAAATAGATCGAGCGAAATAACAGAACAATGTCGTGACTGTATTAAAGTAAAGTTACTTTCATTCAAGGAGCAAAACTATGTTTTATTCAAAAGTTACGCTTTCGTTAGTACGAGCTGGTATTGCATTGGCTGTACTACCTGCTTTGGTTGCATGCGGAGGTGGCAGTGATAATAATAGCAATAGTGATAATAACGGAGATCAAGGACAGTCGACATTACCAACCAGTGTACCTGAATTGAATTGGTTAGGTGAATCATCAGCTAAATTAAAAAAAGCATCGTCTAGCGAGTTTAGTGCACTACTAAAAAATGGTGCTTTTTTAAGTCGGGTACCAGTTAACGAAACTGATACTTCAGTGCCCGTTAATGCTTCACCCGTTTCAGATGGGGAGTCAAGCGCAGGATTTTCTTCTACTAATGTGGTTGAAGCGGGCGTTGATGAAGGTGATCGCATTGAATATGATGGGGACTATCTTTATATAGCCGCTCATTCTGAGCAAGAACTCTCGCAAAGTGCTGTATTTAGGCAGTATGTGCGTGTAATGAAGCGAACTGACCAAGGTGTCGCAGAAATTACACAAATAGAAGCCTCTGACTCGCTGTATAGTCATCAGGATTTATATTTACATGAAGGGCGCCTTGCATCGGTATTCAAATACCCAGTGCTCACTCTAGAAGGGCCTACTGATTCCAATGAGGCTGCCTCTACTTCTCCTTCAGTAAATACATTTTCAAACACGTTTGAATTGAGTTTTGCGGATGTTAGTTCCCCTGAGCAACCACAAGTTATCAATCAGTATCGCATTGAGGGAAATATCCTTGATAGCCGAGTGATAGGTAATGATCTGTATGTAGTCAGTGAATATCATGCTGCGTTTGATACCGATGAAACGGATGAACTGGCTATTTACCAGGCACTTTATCAAGCTAATGTGTCTGATCTAATTCCTAAAATTAAGGATTTAAACTCAGGAGAAGAGTCTCCATTGTTTGATGCGAGTGCTTGTTACATACCAGCAGATGTAACTGAATCAGACAGTGCAAATGCAATTACGACCATCACTAAAATCTCTATGCAGAACCCTACAAGTATAGAATCAACTTGTGTTAATGCGCCTTCTGACGGCGTTTATGCCTCTCAAGAAAGTATTTATCTGCATAAGCGTTTTTGGCCTAGCGATGAATCTAGTTTCGATGACTTATCGCAAACCGCTTTACATAAGTTTTCACTCAATGATGGGGTGGTTACCTATAGTGCATCTGGTGTGGTAGAAGGGTCGCTCGGTTTTGGCGGTAACCTGATAGGTATGATTGAACCTATTCTTGTGTCAAATGTTAGTAATGCGGCCTTCAGGTTGAGTGAATATAACAGCCAATTACGCGTTGTCACTACGCGTTTTAGCGAGTCAAAGGGCATGGTACATCAGTTATTTGTATTGCAGCAACAAGGGACTGATCTTGAAGAGATAGGACGTTTGCCAAATGAAGCCCATCCGACGCCGATAGGTAAGGTTGAGCCAAATGGTATGGTAGAGGAAAATATCTACGCGGTTCGCTTTATGGGCGAGCGAGCTTATGTGGTTACTTTTAGACAGATAGACCCGTTGTATGTATTGGATTTATCTAAGGCCGATGAACCTATTATGGCTGGTGCGCTCGAAATCCCGGGTTACTCTGCATACCTTCACCCCGTATCTGAAGATTTGCTGATTGGTGTCGGGCAAAATGTCGATGACTTTCCATTTAATACCGCAAATGACGCATCTACTGATATAGAGCCCAATTTTGGTGCCAAAGTGAGTTTATTTGATGTGAGTGATATAACATCACCCAGTTTAATTAAAGAACATGTTTTTGCAGGTGGATATACCCCCGTCGAGTTTGATCATCACGCTTTTAGCTATTTAAAAGTCAGCGAGCAAACGTTCCGTATGACATTACCTGTGGAGTCATGGGAGGTCACAATTCAAGATGACAATACCAGTAATTGGGGTAACAAAAATGAGTTGGCAGCTTTTGAGGTTAGCACCGCAGATTCAGGATCTTTAACTTACATCGGTAGTAGTGTTGCAACCTATGATGAGCCCCCGCAAAGCGTTCCTTATGTGCGCGCAGCAGATGATAGAGGCGTCATTCATGGAGATACGATCTTTTATGTCCATGGAAATTTCGTCTGGTCTAGTTTATGGCAGTCGCCTGATGTAAACGCTGGCCCTTTCTAAATCGCGCACATTGATGTTCCAAGCGAAATCTTGGACAGACCAAGCGCCACCTAATTTACGCAGGGTGGCGCTTTTATGTATTATCGATGTGGGTTGTGCAACGTAAGTTGGAGATCATCAAATATCTGTCCACCTATTTGATAATTTTGTTTAATGACCTGAAAAACAGTAAACCCGAGTTTGTTAAGTAACTGCTCAGATGCATTATTTCCAACCGTGACAGTAGCCAATAATGTGTCATAACCTTGATGAAGAAATGCATAGTCAATAACGGCTTTGGATGCTTCAAACGCAAAGCCATAGCCTTGTTGAGTAGGGCATAGCATGAACCCCAGCTCTGCGATATTTGGCTTGTCAGAGAAGCTTTTAAACCCATGTAAGCCGATACACTCTTCTGTATCAACTCGCTCTATGACTAGCGTGAGCCACGCATCAGTTTGTTTTTGCCAACGAGTACAGCGTTCATCAAAAAGTGATTTCAAAGCTTGCTGTACTTGTATTTCTGCGACGTAAGCCATGACATCTGGATTTTGATTTAATCTCTTAAATAGTTGCCAGTCATTTTTAGTCAGCGGCCTAAGTCTTAATCGCGGTGTGATCAGCTCCATGGTTATCCCTACTTAAAATGCAAACAGTTACTGTGGAGCGTTGAGCATCGTTCTTATTTTCTCTATTTGTTTTATGGCGTGAAGGTTATCGCCGTGCACGCACAGAGTGTCTGCTGCCAGCACGAGTTTGTGCCCGCTTGCGGTTATCACGGATTGACTGCCTGCGAGCAGCTTTACTTGCTCAAATAATTTCTCTTCACTATGCACTGCGTGAGGCTCAGAGCGAGGTGTGAGCATCCCTTCATCGGTATATAATCTATCGGCAAATGCTTCCAAGAGTAAAGTCACCTTGTATTGCTGGGCAAGGGCGCGGTGCTGCTCTGCTCGTGATGTGGCTAAAATCATTAACTTCAGATCACTTGGGTATTGATGGAGCGCTTCCATGAGCGTTTTTAAAATGGACTCATCACGCATCATGTCGTTGTATAGCGCGCCATGTGGCTTAACATAACTGAGCGTCATTCCAGCAACTTTTGCCATCCCTTCAAGCGCTGCTATTTGATAGTGGATGCAGTTGATGAGCTCTTGTTTAGCCATAGTGAGCGAGCGGCGGCCAAAACCTTGCAGATCAGGGTAACTAGGGTGGGCGCCAAGTAGTACATTATGTTGCTTAGCAAGTGCTATCGTTTTCTGCATAACACTTGGATCACCTGCGTGAAACCCACATGCAACGTTTGCCATGTCTATGAATGGCATGGCCTCTTTATCAAGCCCCATTTCCCAAGCACCAAAGCTTTCGCCCAAATCACAATTTAACTGCATGCCAACCTACTTTTTAATTATTGTATTAACAGATCCATATCTGGCCTATCTGTGACCAACATATGTTGAGGACTGTTTATAATACACAATTCTGGTGCTGCACGGGTAATTGCAAGGTGAGCGGTGAGGCTGGTTGTCCAAAATACAGGTTGCTTGTCGTCTGGAATGAAAATCGGGTCGCCAAAGTTGGGCTTTTGCAAATTATTAATCCCAATATCAGCTGGGTTGCCAAAATGAACAGGAATACCATGTGGCACGCGACTGATGCTACCGGCTTGTATGGCACGAATAATTTCTTGCGTATCCATTGGCCTTAAACAGACCACTTTATTCCCTTTAAACGGCCCTACCGATTCGCTAGGTATGTTACTGATATACATGGGTAGGGTATGTGCAGGGCTGGACGTGGTGTTATCAAAGCCAAAAGTGTGTAATACATAATCAAAGGCGACATAGCTGGCAAGGGCAAAAGTGACGAAGTCATCGCGCCAGAGCTTTTCAATGTCAGTGACTTCATCTACCAGTTGCCCATCGCGCAGCACTCGATATTTAGGCACATCTCTACGTATGTCGATATTAGTTCCCAGGGCACTAAGGTGGTATTCGCCGTCGTTTACACTGGTTGCTAGTAAGGGACAACAATCATGGTTATTTTGGCAATACTTTTGAAAGTCAAAAGCATAAGCCTTAGGCAAAATCACAATGTTACATTGCGTGAAGCCGGGCACAAATCCATTGGTTGGACCTGAATAATCCCCAGCTCTGATCATTTCTCGAATCGCGTTAGGTGCCGTTAAGGACGCCTTTGGATCCATATTACCCCCACAAAAATAGACGTGATTTTATCAATGCGAGGCAGCTGTTAGGTGACGTATTACTAGTTTGGGTCACTTATTATCTATGCTGACTGGCAATGTCCCATGGGCTTTTGCGTTACCAGTTATCACCTTTGCCAATGCTGTATATGCAGGCCCGCGCACATCATTTTCAATAACTACATCCACATTATAGGCATAGCTTGCTAAAACCGCTTGATTGTACGGTGCATATTTTGCAATTTCGTATGGTGCACGCAAGCTGATAAATAAACTTTCTTTTTTATGTGTGTGTGCAAACTGCATTAGCTGAAATAATGCTTTGGGCTGTTGCTGCTTTGATACTTCATAAGACGCCAGTTCTGCCAAGTCATCCATCCCGCCAATTTCTGCCGCGCTTTGCTGAGGCGATGCATAGGCACTTATCACCCAATCAGCTTTTAATATTCCCTGTTTTGCTCGCTCTGGTTTAAAAGCTTGTAGGCTAGTAACTGAGATCGTAATATCTTTATTTATCTCAGTAAGCAAAGCTAGCTTTAAAGCCGCCGCTTTTTGTCTATCAGGCATAATTAAATGAATATGGGCACCTTCTTCAGCTTTGATTGGCAGCAAATTTTGATTTTTCACTTCGGTTATCGCCGCAAGCGCTAATTCAGCTTCAATTTCTCTATGCTGCGGGTTGCCAAGCATACTTTTTGCGATAGCAAGACTGGGTGTTTCATTTTTGCTGAGCATGCGAGATTTGAGTTTGGCAATTCGTTGATTTGACTTGATCAGGTCATGTTGATTTAGTTTACCCGTTTCAACTGCGTTTACGAGTGCATCAAAAAACGTGATAAATTCTGCCAAATCTTTTGGATTTCTCACCTGTATTGGCATTAGCGCAATATCCACCCCTGCATTAAAGGTTTCAATGACCGCGTCAACAGGTGTAAAGAAGTCACTGACACCAGCCATATCAAGCGCGTCAGTGATAGTTACACCTTGGTAATTCATTTTACTTCTGAGCAAGTCATGCATAATGGCGCGCGACATCGTGGCAGGGCGAATCATTTTTTCGCCTTGTTTATTCGTCACTGTACTGCTGTCTAATTCTGGGTATTGAATATGTGCAGTCATGATCATACCCGGTTGTTGTTGCTTGATAATCTGTGCAAAAGGGTAAAGGTCTTGGCGCTCAATTTGTGCCAATGTATGGTCAACCCTTGGCAGTCCAGTATGGCTGTCTACATGGGTATCTCCGTGACCTGGAAAATGCTTGAGTGCAGAAATAACCCCGTGATGCTCAAATGCTTTCACTTGTGCTGCGCCTAAAAGTGCAACTCGATTTGGGTCTTCGCCAAAAGAGCGGACATTAATAACTGGGTTTAGTGGGTTGGCATTTACATCAACAGTAGGCGCAAAGTTCACGTTGATCCCAAGGCTGCTCAGTTCCTTGGCGATCACTGTTGCAACGCTTGTAGCATACTTATCACCGTGTTTTTCATAGGTTGCACCTATGCTCATATTGCCAGTGAACGAGGTTGCTTCTGCACGGTTGATCCGCGCTACGCGTCCGCCTTCTTGGTCAATAGAAATAAATAGTGGCGTCTCGCTGGCCTGTTGTAAGTCGGTTGTGAGTTTAATGATTTGTGCCGTTTGCTGCACATTTTCAGCAAATAAAATCACGCCACCAATATGATATTGTTTGATGAGCGAAGCCAACTCAGGGGGCAAGGACGTCATGGGCTGACGGCATTGGGCGTCGTTTTGGCAAAAGTAGCGAAAGTCCAGCATGAGCTTTTGTCCAAGCAGCTGGCGAATATCGGTTTGGGCGCTGTTGGCGCAGGCTAGTGTACTCATTGTCATAATGCTCAATAAACCTACAATTTTGAGAGAATTAAAAATACGCACGGCATCAAGTAGTTAATTTTTTGCTTACTGTATCATGTGAATGGCTGAGTTTAGAGGCTTAAAACTGAATTTAATGAAGTTTTTAAACGACCTAGTTGGTACTTGTTCAAGGTCTATTTATTTTAAATGGTCTATAACTAACAATAGGAATTTGTGGGCGCGAGAGCCGCATGAATAAGCAATGTTGCATATGTCTATTTTTTTGCCTTTTTAAAAGTGTCGCAAGTGATGCCCAGTGCACGTTAGTGCGTTTGTCTGGTAGTCCAGATATGCCGCCTATTAGTTATGCCATCAATGATGAAAAACAGGTAGGAATCGGCTTTGAGTTTGTGCGTACCATTATACCCAAAGAAATCACGGTTGAGGTAACAAGACCTGCGCCAATGCAGCGCGTGATGCAGTGGGCACGTGATGGTCATATTGATATGTTTGTTGGCTTACAAAGCGATAATTACCCCAAAGATTGGTTTACTGTGTTACATCCTGCCATTACGGATTCTGCTTATGCGGTATTCTATCGTCGTGGCAAGCGCGTTATGAACATGAATAAGTTATATGGTTTGAGAGGTGCAATTTTGCGCGATATGTCGCTTAACCCAGAACCTTCGCTTAATCTTGAGATAGATAATTTACAATTACTTCGTACCGACAGTATCGCTAAAGCCATTCAATTAATTAAATTAAAAAGGATCGACTATTTTATCGCACCTCAGTGGCAAACAATTAATACGTGGTTTGAATCTGGCAAAACAGTGCCTTTGGCGATGTTACCTGAGCCTATTCAAATTAATCATGTTTATCTGGCTTTGTCTAATTTCAGCCCCTGTTTAGATCATAAAGCCTCGATTGAACAGGAAATTGTAAAAGCAAAGCGCAGTGGTGTGATGGAAGCTCTACTAGAGCAGAGCTTCTTATATACTAAAGCAATTGATCAGTTTTATAACTTGATTGAGTCACCTTAGAAGGACATGAGCACTTTAACATTGCCGTCGGCACTGCCACTGGTGACATATCCAATTACATTCGGGTTATCAGCAACTAACTTCATAACTTCCTGATCATTCGCCATGCTTTTCGGCGGTTGACCTTTTCCTGTAAATAAGAGTTTGGACCAATAGGCTTTCAGTTGGCTAGCACTGCGACCAACGACCTTGGTATTGAACTCTTCCGTTACTGGATTGCTGTCAACTTGGCTAATGGGAATAACCTTGGCTGAACCATCAAAAGTTTTTAATTTACCCAAAAAGATTTGCTCAATTTTGCCTTTATCTAGCGCAGCGTTATTAGAAGGGTGGACAACCACATCAACGGCGAGAGCTGAGGTGGATAACATAAGTACAGTAGTAAGTAGTATAGCTTTCATGTTGTCACCCCATTAAAAAACGATGTCTACGCCAGCGCTCAAGACAGTAAAATCTTGGACGTTGGGGCGCGTGTCTTCACCAGATAAATACTGGAATTTGAACGCGGCATTAGAGTGAAAATCATAGCGAACTGACACACCAATCGCATCAAACTCTCTGAGCGACAGTGTATTTCTCAATGCTTTTGCAGTAGCAAATAAGGTTGGGTGAGAGATGCCTTTGAGGAACTCTAAATCCCCTTCATCTTGAATCGATTTCTCGTGATGGACGGTAACAATTGTTTTATCCATCAAGCGATAGCCAAACGCGGTATACCAAGCTCGGTTGAAGCCATCTGATGAGTCTTCAACGCCATAGTTAGCGAATTCGAAATCAACAATAAATTTCTCATAGTCGATATGAAAGCCTGAATAACCGTATAAGCCGTCCTTACCACCCCAAATGACAGCGTTTTCGTATTCTGTAACCTGTTGCGCGGTCGCGCCCTGGCTAACGGCTAGCTCGACTGCACTTTTAGTGGCACCTAAAATGGCATTGCTGTCGACACTACCCCCTTCAATTTCCACCATGAAGAAGCCTGCAAATACGGTCCACCAGTCTTTGCTCAACTCGACTCTGACAGATATTTCGTCTTTAAAGCCAAATGTTTCGTCATTTTGTGTTGCAGCAAGGAAGGTGGTGCCATCCCAATTACCATAAAGTACCTTAGTAACAAGTGAGTAATCACCAAAAGTGAAGTTACTGTCTAAGGCTATCCCTTCAATGGTTGAAAAATCAAAACCTGCATAGACAGCTCGAGGAAGGCGACCAAAATTATTGGTAAAGCCCACGTTTTGATATTCAGATTGGTAAAAGCTTGGGTTTGCAAAGCGGCCCATGCTGATGGTGTGCTGAGGCGATAGCTCATAACTGATGTATGCCCAACGAGCCTCAGCGTCAAAATCCTCAGTGCCTTCAGCCATAATCTGAATGGTTGCACTGAGCCCTTCGCCAAGGTCGGTTCTCGCTTGAAGTGCAAAAAGAGATTCATCTGAGAATGAGATGTCCCCATCAGCTTTGTGTGTGGGAAATGCAGATGTTCCGCCGTCACTATCCGCTGAGGTTGCGCGCAGTGATGCGAAGCCATTAAATACCACGTCTGCGTAACTGCAGAAGCTGCATGATGCAAGTGCTCCCCCAATTAACAACTTTACAGCATTATTAGATTTCATAGTTTCACCCTGTCCTGTGGTTGTATTAGGTGCAACCGACTACATGCACCACTCTAACCGTAGAACAAGATTACTTATTTACTAGTTTGTAAAAAAAATTTCCTATTACGAAGACGAAATAACTAGATTTATCGAAAATTGTCGAATAATTGGCAATTTACGTAATTTTGTCCAAGATTATATTTACAAATGTACCAAATGAAGCTGTGTGGGTTATCCCTACTGCTTTTCTAATGACGCTCATGCAGGATACTGAACATGTTGTGGTTCAAAAACCTTCCGCTATTTTATAAAGTTTGTCTGATCGTGGCTCTGTCCATTTCTGTCTTTATTATCAACTTAATCATAAACTTTGCCGCTTTTAAAAGTACGCAACAAGAGCTGTTATTGTTGGAGCAAAAAATATATAAAACGGTTCAATTATCGACGATTAATAGCGTGCTTATCAAAAGAGCAGATGAGTTATTCAGTCAATCAGTGTCTTTTGCTGACAAAGATGTACTTGCTCAAGCGTCGCAGACAGTAGCAGAATTGACCGACAATATTGCCCAACTGGCTGATTTAGATGATAACAATCGGGCCATGCTTAACGAGCAACTCGTGGTGATCGACCAGTATCGCACATTATCTGAAAAGCTGGCTGATGGGATGATCACAAACACCATTGATTTTAGTCAGTTACCTACGCTTGCAAAGCAAAAAGCCGATTTATTTGAGCAAACAGATGCTGACTTAACAAACTACAGGGAAGTGGTCGGACAGTATTTTAAGGAAACCATTGAAAAAGCAAATCAAAGTGGTAACGATGGGCTTTGGATGTCGGTGCAAGCAGGTCTTGTGTTGAGCATTCTGTTATTGGTCGTGGCACTGTCTGTGGCGAAAAATATCAGTAGCACTGCGAATGCGCTGCGTTTATCTTTAAGGGAACTTGCTGATGGGAAAGGGAATTTAAATCAACGTCTAACCGTGATTGGCAAAGATGAGTTGGGGCGCACGGCATTTAACTTTAATAAGTTTATGGATACCTTAACAGAGTCCATTAAAGGCGTGATGGCAGTTTCTCAGCCTTTGCTGGATACGTCAAAAAAGCTAGTACACAGCACGGAAAATGTGCGTAACCTCACTGATGAGCAAGCGTCACAAGCTTCTCAAACTCAGCAATCTATTAATGAACTCATTCAGTCAATAACGAGCATTAGTGAAGCAGCCTCTGCGGCTAACACTGCGGCGCAAGAAACGGAAATTGAAGCGCAGAATGGCCTTAGGGCGGTATCTGATAATATTGCAAATTCTAAAGATTTAAATTTACAAATTGGAGAGGCCGCAGATGCGGTCAATGATCTGGCTAAAGGCACAGATAGCGTTTCGTCGATTTTAGATGTAATAAGCTCAATTGCAGAACAAACAAATTTGTTAGCGCTAAACGCGGCGATTGAAGCGGCTAGAGCGGGTGAGCAAGGACGTGGTTTTGCTGTTGTGGCCGATGAAGTAAGAACGCTTGCATCAAGAACCGGTGATGCAACAACAGAAATACGCACTTTGCTGGACTCTCTACAAAATGCGGCTGATCGCAGTGTGAAGATGATGACGCAAGCCAATGATCAAGCCAGTAGTAATGAAACGCGTTCGCTTAACGCGGGGCAGGCGCTTGAGGAGATCCAAAGCAAGATAGCTAATATTACCATGATGAATAATCAAATTGCGTCTGCGGCGGAGCAGCAGAGCTCTGTTGCTAACATCGTTGCTGAGACGATTGAAAGAATGAATATTTCCCAGCAGCAAGTACATGCCTCGTTTTCTGATTTAGATGAGGTATCACATCAGCTACATGATGCTTCGGATCATTTAATGGAAGCAACAGGTAAGTTCAAGATGTGATCTTTTTTAGATTGAAACTCATCTTTGAATTTATTTAAAAAGTTTGGACGATTAATATCCGTTACCCGTCATACTTGCAATGAGTGTAATTGTGAGGTGTTAAAGTTGGGTTTAGCCATTTACGGTTATGACCGCTTAGTTATTGTTATGGCGAAAATTTTATTGTTTGAACGAAATGAAGCATTTGCAGATAAATTAGCTTTATATATCAATGGCGAAGGACATCAGTGCTATCAGCTGAGAAATGAAAATCATATTGTAGATTGGATTTTATTGAACCACCCTGATCTTGTTATTCTCGACCAAGCTTCCTTTGTAGGTAATGCTATAAGGCTGTGCTCTGAAATATACTATTCATCTAGCACATTATTGATCATGACAAGCTGTAGTACACAAGGGGTAGATCAATTAATAGCGCTGGGTTCTGGCGCAGATGATTTTATTTTTAAACCTTATTGCCCTGAAGAAATGTTGGCACGGGTCAACGCCATGTTACGCCGGTTACAAAAACTAGCTGCAATGCGCCATCGTGTTCAATTACTTGAGCACCACTTTAGGGTCAAATATGCGGATAAAGAAGTGCAGCTCACAGAGGTTGAATATAGTTTATTTCGCTTACTGCATAGCCATCCTCATACCGTCTTTAACAGAGAGGATATTCGCAAACATATTTATAAAGATCATCGAGTTGTATCTGAAAATACAGTGAATAGCCACATTCGTAACCTACGTCGGAAGTTAAAGGTTATTTCCCCTCAACATATGTTGATTACTAGCGTTTATTCAGCGGGCTACAAATATCAACCATGCTTAGATCAGAAATGAGCGTAATTTGGGCACTCAGTATTGCGTTTTCGTAAATTTGGCTGACTTGTCATATTTAAGGGCACAGTGATAAAATCGCGCATCATTTGGCCATTTCATTGCCATCGTTTTACTTTTGAGCTAGAGAGCACGCACTTGTCTGAGACAGTAAAGACAACATCAAAAATCAGCCATTTAAAAAATCATTTGCTCACTAGTTTGTACCACAAATACAGCCAAGAAATTTGTGCTTTTTTAAAAAGTAAGTTTGGCGAGCCACCAGACTCTGAAGATATAGTACAAGCAACATTTGAGCGCTTTTCCCGGCTTGAGCATCAAGATAAAATCGAAAATCACCGTGCATTTTTGTATAAAATGGCGCAAAACTTGGTGTTAGATTTTAAGCGTTCAGAAAAAACACGACAGCGCTATATTGACGAACAAATCTCTGATCCTGATGTCAGTTTGGACGACAGAGAGCCTTCATTTGTTTTAAACAATAAGCAAAAACTGGCATTGATAGATAGAGCTTTAATGCAGCTTCCCGCGCAGCAGCGACAATTATTTCTGCTCAACAGAGTTCATCAAATGTCTTATGCCGAACTTGCCAGACGTTGCGAGATGTCGCAAACAGAAGTAAAGCGTCAGGTCGCTAAAGCAGTGCTTGTTTGCAGTAATGCGTTAAATCACCAGACAAAGGTAAGTGCTAATGACTAAACCTAATGATGTTTTCGGTACTATTGATACTGATTTAAATACAACATCTTCGAAGCAACTTATCGAACAACAGGCTACCAACTGGTTGCTCATTCAAGATGAATTGGATCTAGACCAAAAAGTGCAATTTGAACAGTGGCTGATCATAGACCCCGAGCATGAGCGTATTTATAGATGCCTAGAGGAAGCGCTTTCATTAGTAGAGCAAGTACCGGTGGCACAAAGCTTAGATCCTGAAATGCTGGTTGCGCAATTAAAAAATTCGTCAAAAGTAACCATCAGTACTGATAAGTCAGCAGCGAATAACCGCGTATATCGTTGGTTTGCTGTTGCGGCGAGTGTCATGTTGATATCTATGTTGGGTTGGTTTGGGTTAGAGCAACAAAAGGTGAGCCCTGTAATAGCACAGCAGATATATCAAACTGAAACAGCGCAAGTTGAAACCCATTCGTTAGCGGATGGCAGTGTAGTGACGCTTGGCCCTGATAGCAAGTTGTTGGTGTCTATGTCAAATCAAGCACGGTCATTGAAGTTACTTTCCGGTGAAGGGTATTTTGATGTTGTTAGTGATAAAGCTCGGCCCTTTATTGTCTCATCTGGCCAAGTGGCTATTACCGTAATAGGCACAGAGTTCAATGTGCGTTTCAATCCGAGCTCGATCCAAGTGGCGGTTGCACAGGGGAAAGTTGAAGTGGAGCTGCAAGACTGGCATGCCAAACTTCAAGCAGGAGAGGTCATTATTGCAGACAATAGCAGAGGGTTGAGTGAAGTTACGTCAATTGATCCGACGTTGATTGATGACTGGCTGCAAGGTCAGTTGATTTATCAAGATGCGCCTCTGGGGCATATTGTCGCTCAGCTAAATCGGTATTACGCTGGCCAGATCATTGTGGTTGGTGAAGATGTAGAACAGCTGAGAGTCACAGCCTCATTTTCAACTCAAGATATCCCGTCTGTGATACAAGATCTGGCTGCGATGTTGTCATTAGAATACACGCAGTCAGGGGACACATGGTTACTTACGAAGCCTGCCATGATTAAAACGAATTAATGTAAGAGTGTAATGCGAAATCTATTTTTATTGTTGAGTGGTCTGCAGTTAAGCACATTAGCAACTGCAAGTGAGCAAAGTATTCGTGTTGATATTGAGCCTCAGCCCCTAGTCCAAGCGTTATTTCACGTGGCTAAGCAAAGTGAGCAATCTATTTTTACTCAGCCCGCTTTACTGAAAGGCTACCAAACGGCACAAGTGAAAGGCCAATTTACACTTGATGAACTACTTCAAATATTGCTAAAAGATACTGGTCTTAAAGTTAAGCAAGCCAGTTCTGGCTACATTGTTTATCGGCCAAAACAGGCAGATGATACCAAAAGGAAAAAGCGTAAATCTGGGTCTAAAAATAATAGTGAGATCGAAAGAATAAGCGTATTAGGTCAAAAGGGAGCAAGCACTGAGGCGGTGTGGCTGAAGCACAACTATCAAGTGGGTCTTGTTGATTTAATTGCTGCGGATGATATTGGCGAGCTGCCGGATATTAATGTCGCCGATTCATATCGCCGCATTGTCGGTGTGCACACCATCAATGATTCAGATGAGGGCCAGCTAGTGACTGTTCGAGGTGTGCAATCAGGCATGAATTCCGTCACGCTAGATGGCATGGCCCTTGCCAGTGACAGACAGCATACTCGAGGCGTTAATTTAGAAACTATTCCGGCCTCTTCAGTGGGCCAGCTGTGGCTGTATAAAACGCCAGATGTGAGCTTTAATGGCAACTCTGTTGGGGCGGTGATGGATCTTAAGAGTTACAGTGCTTTTGATAAACGCTCCCCACACTTCAGGTTTGATGCTGAATTATCTCAGTATAGTTATCAAGATGTGCCCGATGACGACGACAAGTTGGGCTTAAATATACGTAGCCAATACAGCCGTGTTTTTGGGCAAGATTCACAGTTCGGTTTGGTTGCATTTGGTATGTATTCAGAAAAATCACGAGACCAAAGCAACCTCAGTAATCAATATCATGTCAATAAACAGGGGCAAGCGTTTATTAGTCGCTCCCGCCAATCGGCATATTCAAATGTCTGGGTACGTCAGGGCGGTTCAATCAAGCTTGAAGCGGTGCCAACAGAGCAAAGCTATGGGTTTTGGCATAGTTATTATTACCAACAAACAGAGAATGAGCCGCGTAATAGCTTTGCATTTGAGCAAGTGCCCAGAACGCCAGTAAAAGTAAGTCGAAATCAGGCAGAGATTGAACAGGCCGATTTGGTGCTGGATACCATCTACAGAGACACTACACGAAGACAGCTTGGCAGTCATATACATTTTAAAAATGAGCTTAGCTCACGTCAAAACCTCAGCTTTGATATTGCTTACAGTGAAGCTAGCTCAGATAGGCAAGATGAAGAAAGTGTGTGGCAAAGCGCAAGCAACCCAGAAGAATATCACTTGTTGGGGTATCAATATACGGGGTTTGACAGCGATAGGAGCTGGTCAGTAAACGATCCTCGTTTTGCACAGAGCCCGCATGCCATAAAGTTTGACGAATTTGAGTTACAACGCAGAGAAAATAACAACACCATATTAGACTCACGAGTATTGTATAGCTGGCATGCCGGTGGCAGCAGGTTGGGTTGGAGTGTTAAGTCTGGACTGCGCTATACACACAGCAAGGTGCGATCTAATAGAGATGTAAATCGATACGATGTCAAAAAAGATATCTCAATTGGCAAGCTTGTTGGTGAAAGCAGGTATTCGGTAGATGCTTTTGGACTTAATTTACCTTGGTTGTCTAATGAGTATGTAAGTAATTACTTTTATGGTAATTTCAACGATTTTCAGTTAAACAACAATGCCAGTGAGTTTGCAAGCTTGAGGCATGACTTTAATAGCGTCGATAAAGTCAGTGCTGCACATTTGGAGTTAATTAACCAATCTGATAAGTGGCGCTGGTCTATCGGTGCTCGTTACGAGTCATGGCAGCAAGAAACGCAAGGGCAAGATATTAATATGAATACCCGAAGCGTGATGCCCAATACACTTTCTCTGAAAGACTCACAGTGGTTGGGCGTATTACGCGGTCGCTATGATATCGCTGACAATTGGCGCATATTTGCCAGTGTTGGGCAAAGCGTTGCGAGACCAGATTATTTTGCCAGCAATAACCTAAACTCTGTGAATGAAAGGCGCGACTATACCGTTATTAAACGAAGCGATCCAAACTTAAAAACCAGCCTTGCAGAGAGTTGGGACTTATCAACTGAGTACTATTGGCGAGATGGCAATCTGGCCTCAATGGCGCTATTTAAAAAGTATATTGATGACACCGCAGTGGATACGCGCACAGTACTGGGTGAGCAAGATAACAAAGTGATACTTGAGCAAAAGTCTAACTATGGTCAATCTGAAGTCAATGGCGTTGAACTCAGTTTAACACTGCAGGATTGGTCTGCATGGTCAAAGCACTTAAGAGGTTTCGGGCTGGTGGCAAATGCGACGATTTTGTCTCATGAGGTTTGCTACGAAATACCCAATAAAGCGGTGTCTTGCTTAGACTACCAATTTGGTCAAGCTGATAAAACGGCGAACGTGATTGCACATTATCGATTTGGTGGCAGCAAAACCGAGATCCGTTTGGGCTATCATTACGCTGGTGAGTACTCACCTTACCAGCCATTACCGCTTACTGCTCAAACCCGAGAGGTGTGGCAAGCCTTTTCACAATGGGACATGCAGCTGCGCTATGACGTCAACAAAAACTGGGTGATGAAAGCCAAAGTACGCAATCTCACCAACGAAAAGCGTCGCAGTATGACAGGTGAACATCAACACATGTTGGCCAGTGAAATTGAATTTGGCCGCTCTGTTTGGTTTGGGTTCTCTTACCGAGGGTAATAGAGCTTATGAGTTATCAAAGCCCGATAGTTCGGGCTTTTTTAATTTCTAAGTTAATTATTTAATGTGGTGATTGATACACCATGACTTCCCATTGCTGATGCTGTGCACCTATATGATTACTGAGTGTAGGGTGGTTGATGTAAGTCCAAGCCACTTTGCCATCACCAATGTAGATCAGGTCATCTAGGCCACCCCAACCATAATCTGTGAATGATAATGTTTCAGTGAGTTTGTCACCTTGCTCATTAATTTCAACCAAGTGATATGTTTTTGGTATGAGCGCGCGGTCGGAGCCAAGCGGCTGCAAGCTTTGGTTGTCATCAACGCATTGGAACTTGGCATAGCCCAGTAAAAATCGACCATTATGCAGGTTGACCAATTGCGGATTTGAGTATTGGCAATTATTATCGACCACTAGCCAACGTGTGGAACTGGTTTGATCTTCTCTAGGTGTATTCCTGCTGCCACCAATTGGAATGCCAAATAAGCCAATTCTTGTGGCGCTGGTGCTGTCCATGTGTTTTTCGCCCATTAAGTTTTGTGTCGGAACAAGTGGGTAGTGCTCAATTTTGATTTCATTGTGGCGTAGCGCAGATAAGTAATCTAACTCACAGTTTGAGAATATCCCTTTTTTTAAACAGTTGGTACGGTAAACATCTTCTTTTGGTGTGATATTTAAATGTGCTATGAAGTTTCTAAGGTCTGATTCAGCCACTTTCTTTGGGGCTACAGCAACAGACAGGCCGTAATTGTCACGAACAGGCACAAAGTTATGTATACCGCCTCGAGTAAAAGATGCGTTGTTTGCAGGAACAGTAAATAGATATGTGCCAGGACCTCGGTTAGAGTTTGCTTCAGATTTTATGGCGAGCAACCCGTGTGCACGTTTTGGAGATTTTTTATGGGGTTTGACAGCTTTTGAGAACTCTTTATCGGTCATATCTGTCGTACACACCGCACCAAACTGGTCGTTGTTGGGGTCATAATAGCCACGAATATGTAGTACATGTCCTTTGCCGCAGTTCCACTCCCAGCCACGTTCATTATAGTCGATCTTGAGAGTCGTTCCTTCGCGCTGTAACACGATAAGCTGCGCTGACTTATGTTTGGTACCATTAATATGGTTAAACACCGCAGCTACATTGGCGATGGCATAGCTTTGGTCCTTTTCTGAATAGTTTAATGACACGTTTCCTAGGTGTTGAGACTTCATTTTCGTCGCTACATAGGCATCGTACTCGTGGTTAAGGGGCTCGTTGTGCCATTCCAGTAGCCAGGCCTCGGTGTTTTCATTTTTCGCCATCGCTTCGACACACGTTAGAAATTGCGCTTTTTGCTCATTATTCGGCAAAGCGTTTAGTAAGTATTGCCATCTATCTTGTTGTTTAAACGCATTGCCTTGTACGACACTAGAGAAGGATTTGAGCTTTTTTCGATTTGCCCCATATTGATTAACCAAGGTGTCGATATAAGGTGTAACAGACAGGGTATTATATGGGTTATTGTCCAAACACTGAGAAACATAATAGCGGTTGCTGGCTATCAGTGAGGACAGTGTCATGGGGGATTTTCGTGATTTTCGAATACTTAAATCATGCATTGCTCTGTCAATGGTGGCGTGATTATCGGCGTGTTTATTGACAAAATTTCCTTTTGTTTGAGCTGGTAAATCAATCACATGCTCATCCCGCTCAGATGCGCCATGCGGCTTTTCACACACCACGGCAATGCGCTTGCAGTCCTTACTCACGCTAATGCCATGGCTTGCAATGCACTCATTGAGCACACGTTGGTTTTCTGTGTTTTCAAAGATGCCGCTTTGTGGGTTGAATTTGAGCTCGTAGACCGCGCCAAATCTGGGTGATTGTGTATCACCGCTGATTGATTGAACGGTTGTAGATACAAACATACTGGGCGAATCTGTATGGGTATTGCAGCTGGCGATATAGTTGCGGTGGGGGATTTGTACTTGCTGCTGTTTTATCTCTTGCGCGGTTCGGCCAATATAGTGGGCAACGGCAGGTCTCTCTTTGGCGTTGAACATATTATCTGGCAGTGAAACCATCGCACTACTCACCCTACCAGTAGCGTCGTTTGTCGTTGCGTGGCAGGCCAGTGAGGTGAAAAGTGCAGTGACTAATAAGGATGACTTAAACTCTGTTCTAAACATCAGACATTCCCTCTTTATAATTAAAACTCATTGCTTGGATACCTGTTTTGATGCGTGTAAAACAGGCGATGACAGCCTGAGTATACTGACGAGTAAGAAGGAAAAAATGGCTCGCAGTAATGTTGCATACAATCTGCATAATTGACGCAGATTTCTGCACATTTTGCAGGTTTTTTAGTGATTTTATATGAGGTTATTTGCTTATGTTTGGAAGAACAGATGTGCGTTTGGCTGAGTATAGAAATAAAAAAGCCCCGCATGAGCAGGGCTAAATAGTGATTTTTTAACTCGTATTAATCTTTGGACTCGATAAAACTAATTTCTCCAAGATAGTTTTGCAGCATCATTGATATGTCTTCTGAATATATAAAGGTGCTTTTTTCTCGCCTTTCAATGATGATATCCGACTGCAACAAACCGAGTTCAGACAAATCAATACGATCATGTTTACCAAAGTCTTCTATGACATCATTGCCCAGACTCATCACGAATATATCGCGGCCAGAGCCACCAATGAGAATATCATTGTTTGCGCCACCATTGAGTGTATCAGCGCCTTTGTCACCTACTAATATGTCTTGACCATCATGGCCGTATAGCTTGTCTGAGCCTTGGCCGCCGGCGATGAAGTTTTCTAAGTGGTTACCATGAAGTTCATCCACAAATGGAGTTCCCATTAGGTTCTCTACTCGGTCAGAAATTTGTGATAGTTTGACTGTCTGTCCGGCAGCTAAAGACTCCAGAGTTATTGTATCTATGCCTGTACTTCCGTAATAAAAGTCATTTCCTAAGCTGGCGATAAAGAGGTCGTTCCCCATACCACCATATAAGTTGTCATCACTTTGCCCACCACGGATCACATCGTCGCCTTTACCACCTTTGAGGGTATTATTAAGTGCTCCTCCAATAAGGACATCATCTCCTGAACCTGATAAGAAAGTAACGAGTCCACCTTGTCCAGTAAATACTTGATTTATTGTAATATTACTTGCATCAACAGTGAAGTGTTCGGGTATTAAGTTTACGTCTTTAGTTTCAATAGTTTGATCATGATTTAAAGTTGGTAAAACTTGTCGCCAATGCAGGCTCTCAATGTTACTTATTTCCATCACTTGTAGCGCATCAGATTTGACTTTTATCTGGCCATTTTGCAGTTGGTTAGCTTGAGTTGTACGCATTAATTGACTAATTTTTATCTCAAGGGCATCTTCACCGAGGCCGCCATTGACGATTTCAATTTTGTCACCTCGTGTGGCGTCTAGTCGCAGAATATCGTTTCCATCACCACCGTCTAAGGTATCTAAACCGTTACCTGCTTCAATCAAGTCGTTACCAAAACCGCCCTCTAATACATCATTTTTATTGGTACCAACTAAAAGGTCGTCCTCGGTGCCACCAAATCCGTTTTTAACCCAAATGAGTTTATCCTTGCCGCTGCCACCATAAGCTTTATTCACACGGCTTATAAAATCGCCTCCTTCACCACCAAACCCTGCTATTTCACCATAAATTGATTTACCGATGATGATGTCATCGCCCTTTTCTCCATACATACCACCACTGTTGAAGTTAGTGATAAGGTCATCACCATCTCCTGCAAAGGTATTACCTTTCGCATTGGATGCCATATACAAAAAGTCATCACCGCCACCACTTCTTACATTACGAAACTTGATATACGCGTCTGAAGAGTCAGTCGGCATATTAATACTGTGCTTAGAACCCGCAATATACACAAGGTGATAATACTTGTTTGGACTATCATAATGATGCATATGGTCTTTAGATGAGTCATATGTATGCTGTTGTAATTGCGCTGTATCGCCATACTGTTGGTAATACTCTGGTCGTTTTTGTTTTTTGGTTTGTTGAGGTTGTGAGCTTGAAGAATTATTACAGTAACCCGTATAGTTGCATGTTAGGCCAACTCCTACATCTTCATGCATATCAATATATTCCTTTGCGAAATCAATAGGGTTATTTGTGAGCTTATAACTTAACTCTGAAAATGAGTAAGCAGTCCCCAAAATAGCTTGATTGGGCACATCGATTAACTCGTCTACCCATTCATACTTACCCATATCTACATCTTGACCAAAAAATGCTTTACTCGGTGCTTGGGTTGCAAACTGCTTATTTGGAAAATAAGCAGCAGCATTGTCTTGGCCTGCGACTCGCAGGACGCCACCGATCACACGACCGGCGTAGTCTAATGCATAATATGTCAGATAAGTGCCCGGCGTGGATACAATAAAACTGCCTTTAAGCGCTGGGAAGAATGTACCCATATATCCTTGCATTGTAGTGAGGGCATACATAGTGCCTGAGAAAATATAAGAATTGTCATCGCTGATGTTTTCAGTTTGCATAGACTGGGAAACTGGTAATAAGTGCAATTGTTCTGGGAGCTCAATGTCATAAAAATGCTGAAATTGTTGCTCTACTTCACTGAGTGTATCAAGCTCAACGGTGTCATCAATATGTGTATTTGCCAAACTTTGTTGAGTTGATAAGCTCAATAGCAATGCTAAACGGATTTTGCTTAACTTCATAATTTTTTCCTGTGTGAATGAAGAATTTACCCATAAGACGGCTAAGTCTCTTCGTTCGTCCAAGTTTTTGGTTTACTCAGATAGCAAATTGATGTTCAAACTCATTATGAGTATGAACTTAATCGTTTTCTCTTAATTTATAGGACTCATTTATAAAACTTTCGCTCAAGTTTATGACATGGTTCATTAGAGGTTTTTTCCCATATTTAGCCGTGTTTGTTGAGTGCGATTGTATAGAGGGCTGAGAACGATGGGGGATTATGGCACCTACAGCACGATCTGAACCCAGCGGGTAGTGTTGGAATTGAGCGTATTTACCCACTGCTTGATATGCATGCGTAGGAGATTGCGCAAAGCACGGTATAAACAGACAGATGAAAGTACTGAAGTGTGTGACATAACTGCACGTCAAAAACATAATAAGTTCCATTCTTATCATTTATTTATACTGTGACGTGCAAGTCAATGTAATCGTCCAAGCCTTTTGAACTTAACGAATATTTTACTGCGAGGCTTCATCTCGCACTTTACTGGGAGTCTTATTAAAAAAGCGCTTAAACGCCTGCCTAAAGTATTCTTGATTATCAAAACCAACTGACTCTGCGATTTGCGAGACGCTTTGTGGCGTATTGAGCAGCAGCCACCGCGCCTGTTTCATTTTTAATTGATGTAAATACTGCGAGGCAGAGCATTGAAATTGCTTCTCCATTTTTCTATCAAGCTGTCGGCGGCTGATCCCTGTACGATTAGCAATTTCTTCGATAGTTTGTCTGTGCGCAATAGACTCAAAGATATAGGTCAGAGCTTTGTTTAGTAGAGGGTCATTGACATTGGGGATATCAGCAAAATTTGGCTCTAACTGATTACGCCTGGGTTGCTCAATGATCATGTCAGCCAGCCCTTTGTTAGCCTGTGGTTTGCCAAGGTACGTTGAGATTAACTCTATCGCGAGCTCAACGGTTGCAGTGCCCCCAACACAGGTTGTGATCCTATTTTGCGTTTCGAATAGTAAATCTTTGGCGAGGTTGAGACGAGGAAACATAGTTAAAAACTGCTGGTGATGTCGCCAATGTACAGTCACTTTCTGGTTACTTAACATTCCTGACTGTGCAAACGAAAACACCGCATTGTCAATTGATACCAAGTGCGCGCCTAAAGCATATGCTTTTTTTATTAACGGTTTTAGTGTTTGTGCTTTTTCAATCGCAGATGAAATATTTCTCCCACCAAAAACAACAACGAAATCAGATTGATAGAAGGGGGTTAAATTATGTTCGTTAGATAAGCTCATGATTTTATGCATGCTGCCACAGCTGGAGGCAACAAGATCTTTATCTAAAGCATAGGATGTCCAACTACAATATTTCTGAGAGCTAAAATCGGCTTCATCGGAGGAAAAGCGCAACTTATCTAAAAAGCTAGCATAAGGCAGCAAAGAAAACTCCGGTAGGAGTAATAATGAAAAATGAGGTCTTTTTTTCACACGACATGACCAGAAATCATTAAAAAAAGTCCAGATAACATAGCACTTTTTTCCTCCCTTCTCCATAAAATGTCCCTCGATTAGGGAGGTTTTTATGGTTCTAAGTGATTGGTTTATTTTGGTATTAGCATGCAGTGCTATGTCTTTTAGTCCAGGTCCAAATGCCATGTTAGCCCTGACTACCTCAATAAAGTCAGGGCACAGTAAGGGGCTGCAATTAGTTTTAGGCGGTGCGCTTGGCTTCGCTGTACTGATTTTATGTGCATTGTTTGGACTGAACTCTATGGTTGTGGCATCCGAGCAATTAATAGACTGGTTTAAGGTCATAGGTAGCGGCTATTTGTTGTATTTAGCAACGAGTACTTGGATAAATAGCTCGAAAGGTTTGGTTGAAGCTAGCAGTGAAGTGCGCTCAGGCTATTTTTTCAAAGGTTTTTTGCTGGCGTTATCTAACCCCAAAATAATTTTGTTCTGGATTGCGTTTATTCCAACGATTGTTGATGTCAGCACGATAGATTTTTCGTTTGTTTTAATTTTACTACTTACTTTTTTAGTGATTGAAGTCTTTGCCGAGGGTGGACTGGTTCTACTTGGGGCGAAGGCACAAAAAATACTGCAAAAGCATGTCACCCGTATTGAGAGGGTAAGTGCCATTATTTTAGCTGGGTTTGCGGTTTTAATTTTATCTGCCAGCCAGTAGCAGATGTTTTACATAACCATTCATATAAATATATTAATAATTAATGACAAAGAGGCGTAGAAGGAGCTTTTATGAACTTTGATAGACAACTTATCTCAGGGCAACAAGGTTTATTAGAAAAGGGCATACTCGAATTAAGTCGGCAAGACGCTGAACTTGCACGGTTACTTGATGATGAGGTTGTCAGGCAGCACAATACATTATCATTAGTGGCATCTTGCTGCACTGTAGACCCTAGAACGCTGGCCGCATCAGCATCTGCTTTGGTGAATGTGACAGCTGAAGGCGGACCGGGTAAACGTTATCATGCTGGGTGTTTAAATGTTGATAAAGTTGAGTCATTGGCCATTGAACGTGCAAAGTCACTGTTTGGAGCGCAATATGCGAATGTTCAATCACACTCAGCATCTAATGCAAATTACCAAGTGTTTTCAGCATTGCTTAAGCCCGGTGATACTTTTTTAGGGATGTCTCTAGATCATGGTGGACATTTAACGCATGGCAGCCCAGTGACCGTCTCTGGCACTTTTTATAAAGCAATTGGCTATGGGACGACAGATGAGGGTTTGATAGATTACGAGGAAGTTCGCCGACTAGCACATGAGCATCACCCAAAACTGATTGTTTGTGGCGCAACAGCCTACTCAAGGGTGGTTGATTTCGCTCGTTTTAGAGAGATAGCGGATGAGGTCGGTGCTATTTTAATGGCTGATATTTCTCATATTGCGGGGTTAGTAGCCACTGGGTTGCACCCAAGCCCTGTTGATCATGCCCATATAACGACAACTTGTACGCACAAACAGCTAGCAGGCCCTAGAGGTGGGCTAATATTGTCTGGTCGAGATGCAAATGACACCGTACCTGGCTTCAACTTGCCATTTTCTCGTATTCTAGATCGTGCTGTGTTTCCTATGATGCAGGGCGCCCCCGCGGTGAACATTATTGCTGCAAAAGCCGCTGCATTTGGTTACGCTCAAAAGCCTGAATTTAAACAATATATTACTCGGATCCGCCATGCTGCTGATACCATTGCAGATGCGTTTAATGCTCATGGGTATGAAGTGATTGGCGGTCAAACAAATAATCATACAGTGCTAATCAAGCTCAGAGGAGAGCTCACAGGTACAATCGCTGAAGAGGCGCTGGAAGAGTGTGGGATCACGGTGAATAAAAACAGGATCCCAGGTGAGACCCGCTCTTCATTTGTTACCAGTGGACTGAGAATTGGCACCGGTGCACTTGCGCAGCGACATATGGATGAAATTGGCTGTAAAAAGGTGGTCGAGTTGGTGTGTCGTATTTTAGATGTCGTGCAAATTCTCAGCGAGAAGGAGTACCGTTTGAATTCAGAACTCAGAGATGGGTTTATCAATGAAGTACAAAGTGTGTGTCGTGACTACCCTATTTTAAGTTATACCCAGTAGCTACATAAAAGACCAAGCGCTCTGATATGACAGAGCGCTTTATTAATTTTTACTGACTGACCAATCTAGTGTTCATTTGGCTGCGCTACCGACATCTAATTTATCAAACCATTCCAAAAACTCTTGTACTTGCTCGCCTTTGTAGAGCTTGCCATGATTGGGTGCAAGTATATTAATGTCAAGCTCTTTAACTCTGGCGATCCAGTTTGCTTTAGCTTGGTTAGACGGCATCCAGCGTTTGTGAAATTGTTCGATATGTTTCACATGAAGTGAAAAATCTTCCACGAATTTAGTATCGTTCGGTGCTTTGATTGCTGAACCAACATTAGCACTCATTAAAACTTTAGCTGTGGGATCATATAGGTGAAAATTGCCAGCAGCGTGCAAGTAGTGTGCGGGAAGTATGCGTAAGCGCACGCCACCCAATTGAATTTCCCCACCCTCATCACTGACGCCTTCAAAATGAAGATTGTCTAAATCAAAGTGGCTGATAAAGCGATCCCACAAAGAGGGCGCGTATAGTGTGGCGTTTGCGATGGCTTTATCCCATAAACTTAAGGTTGCGATAATGTCAGGATCTTGATGGGATGCAAATAAGGTTGTCAATTTATCGAGTTCAGTATGTTGTAAAACAGCCGCTAACATGGGAGAGAATAGCTCAATCCCACCAGGGTCTATTAATAGTGATTCATATTCATTGTGAATGAAGTATTGATTAACCGCGCTGTGTGCGTCGCTTTTTGAGCCACTGCATTCAAGCATCATCCAACTGTGTGTTTTTCCTTTGTATAATTCAGCTAGCTTCACTTTAAAACTCCCCTTAGAGTATGGATTTCACTTAAGTTGTATACAACAGCGGTTTTGATTGTTTTGGCTGCACTTGCAATAAAATCAGATACAGATTGCAAACTGTCACTAAAGTCTCCAGCATTGGTGGCCTCAACTCTACTGGTAACGGCAATATATTCAGCGCTTTGCATTTGTTTTTGAATGTCTTCGAAGTGATTTTCAAGTTCGCTTAGAGCAAGGGATAGTTGTGACGCCGCGCGACGTTGAGATTTAAGCGCTTCCTGATACAAGGCATCTGCCTGTCTAGAGTTTATTTGTGTTTTGAGTAGTGTCATTTGATGATAATACTGACTACAGCGTACTAATTTATGTGCGAATTTAAACAGCTGATTAGATAAGTCCGCAATTTTAGTCGTTGAAGCTATGGTTTGTTCTGAGAACTCATCGATAAAATTAGTAATAGGTTTAAAACCAAGTGCTGCATCCCCAGCTCTTAGCGCTACGACTCGTGCATTTTTAGCGGTGAGAGAAAGGTTTTTCGCTTGGGTTAATATGGACTCCAAATTCGCGATTATTTGTGCTACTCGCACGAAGTTTTCAACCACTTTTACATCATCGCCTATGCTCATCATTGCCTGATCTCGATAACCTCGCCCTTATTAGATTTAGGACAAAAGTGGGCTAAATTCCAGAAATATAAATAATCAATTAATTGCAGTGACTGTTAAAGTTGGCCATCAGAGTCTACGCTTAATCAATACTAAGGATATTTTTATAACTTCTTTGATTTTGCGCGAATGCATATGAATCGACTCACACAAAAACTGTTACTCAGTATCTTTTTCCTGCTCGTTGGCCTCTCATTTGGTGTTCAGATAAGTCAGTTTATAGAAAATTGGATTTTTACTGAGGTAGGTCAGTATGGTAACGAATCTCTAATTGAACTTTTTAACTACTTTTCTCTAGGCATCATTGGCTTTGTGATGGCCATTGTTTTAGGCGGAGGCGTGATTTATTTCGCGCGAAAAAAGCAGCAAGAAATTGGGTTTGGGGAACATGGCGAGTTGTATTATGAGGTGTTTAGAGAGTGCTTAACGGCACAGTTTCTGGTTTGTGAAAATGGCACCTTATATGCTGTTAGCCAAGGGCTATGCAAACAGCTTCGTACTTCGGAAGAGACGTTGGTTGAGTTAGGGTTAAAGGGGCTCATTGACGAGTCTAGCTTTGAGCAATTTATACGTTGGCAAAAAGAGGGGGATGACTTTGCCCAATTGACCTTTAGACCTCTCAATGCAACACAGGGTCAAGATGAGTTTATCGTTTCAATCAATCATACCAATTTACAAGGGGTGTTTCTTGGCCAGTTGGTTGATGTCGCTAAGCAAAGCGAGTTACAAAAACAGCATGAGTTACTGGCAATCACGTTAAGCTCTGTCGGCGATGGGGTTATTTGCACAGATGTAGATAACAAGATTACCTTTATGAACCCTGTTGCTGAAGCTGTTTTGGCCCTGTTGAGCGATGAAGTCAAAGGGAAAGCATTTCAAGAAGTCATGCCACTATTTCATGAAGACAGCAAAGAGCCCATTAATGACCCAATGCAGCAATCGATGCAAGAGCTTCAAACTATTTGCTTGAGTGAACTGATTTGCTTTAGAAATCATCTTAGCCTCGACTTTGCGATAGAGGTGTGTTGCTCACCTATTTTCATTCGCGGCGATAAAATTGCTGGCGCTGTGTTGGTGTTTCAGGATGTCACGGAATCGCGCCTGATGCGAAAGAGAATGAATCACTTGGCCCATCATGATGCATTAACTGGTTTGCCAAATAGGTTACTTTTGCAAGACAGATTGGTTCAGTCATGTAAAAGAGCTAAGCGTCACAAGCATCAGTTTGCGCTGATATTTTTAGATTTAAACAAATTCAAGGCAATTAACGACTCCCTTGGCCATGACAGTGGCGACGAATTATTGAAGCAGGTGGCCAAGCGTCTAACCGCAAGTATCAGAGCATGTGATACGGTTTCACGTATTGGCGGTGATGAGTTTGTACTACTGATTGACAGCATGGACGACAGAAAGCATGTTCGGCATGTGGTGGAAAAAATATTTCACGCTTCAAGTGGTGATTATGATTTGAGAGCGACTCAGGTGAATGTGTCATTTAGTGCGGGCGTCGCCTTGTACCCTGAAGATGGTGAAAACGCCGACATATTAATGAAAAGTGCAGATACAGCGATGTATAGAGCTAAAAAAGTGGGGCATTCTAATTACCAATTCTATTGCGCTGAGCTAGATAAAGAAGCTGAGCTATATCTTGAGAAAGAAACTGCCATGATAAAGGCACTTAGAGAAAAAGCGTTTTTACCTTACTTTCAGCCTATATTGAATGCGCAGACGTTGGTTATTGAAAAGATAGAAGTGCTCGCACGCTGGCAACATCAAGATGAACTTATCGCGGCTGAACAATTTGTTGATGTAGCCGAGAGTGCGGGGATCAATGGTCATTTAAGTATGTATGTCTTTGAGTTGGCTATGCCACATTTTGTAGAGTGGTTAAAAGACTATCCTAATTTACAATTGTGTTTAAACTTATCGATAAAGCATTTGTTAAATGGCATGTTTACTGAGCAGCTGATGGCACTGTTGGACACATATCAGTTAAGCCCACACCAGTTTGAATTAGAAATCGCAGAACGTCCGTTACTAGAGCGCGCGGATGAACTTAAGTCAACGCTCAATGCGTTAAGCAGCTTGGGCTTTAGTTTGGCTATCGACGATTTTGGTCTTGGCCACACCAATCCTTCTTTGCTCAAAGAATTGCATTTTGATTCGATAAAAATAGATCCTAGCTTTATTAATGAAATCGGTGGTGCCGAGCATCAAGATGATCTGGCTTTGGTGATGATTAATATTGCTAAAAGCCTTGGTGTTAACTGTATTGCTGAAGGCGTGGAATGTGATGTACAGGCAACGACACTTACTTCCCATGGATGCGATCAACTACAGGGACATTTATTTTCAGTGCCAGTATCCAGTGCTCAGGTCGGAGATTTGTTGGGCCAGCCTATGATGATTAAATAAGTGAGTTACCGCATTATTTACTTTTCGAACTCGATGCATTCAAAATACACAGTAATTGTTAATATTCGCTTTTTTGGCATTGATGGTGCTAGTTTACAATAATGGCAAAACTGGACCTTTTGGATAAGTTGTTTTTGTTGTAATTATTGCAACTTTAACTTTTGGATAGGGCAATTATACCTGCGGCTGCATAGAGCTATATTGTCCTATATTTAAAGTATTGGAAAAACAAATTCATGCGTAAATACATGCACTTTAAATGCTGTTTTTATGCAGAAATATCAATAAAAATCAATTAGCCGTAATATGCATTAAAGCCTTATTTTTACTGGGGCTGCAGCGGTGTCTCTAATTGTTCACAATGCTTATGTGATTATGTCATGAAGCATTCATAAATATGTTTAAAAATTAGTTGACTTAGAGGGGCATCCCTATAAGATGAACATAGACAGAATTTCGGTCAGTGTTTATAAATCTCCATTACGTTGTTGTATAAGTGTTAGCTTGTAGTAGTACCGTCCTGAAGTTTTATCACCGGCAAAATTTAGGTCTATGCGCCCACAAGGGCATAGGTTTGCCAGTTTATAAAGATGGATTCTCTTTAAGCAGTGTAGAATTTGCTTTTAAGGATTGGCATTTATATTTTTTATCAGGATTTATTATTATGTCTAATACTTTAACAGGTACAGTAAAGTGGTTTAACGAGTCAAAAGGCTTTGGTTTTATCGCTCAGGAAAATGGCCCAGACGTTTTTGCACACTTCAGTGCAATCAAAGGCGACGGTTTCCGTACTCTAGCTGAAGGCGAGCGTGTAGAATTTAAACTTACTACAGGCCAAAAAGGTCCTCAAGCTGAGGAAATCGTTAAGCTGTAACTGTCACAGTTGATACGAATTTTAAAAGGCAAGCTTAGCTTGCCTTTTTTGTTGCCTACAACTCGCTGCTTTTAAACTGTTCTCTTCTCATTCTGCTCACTACCTTTGCAATGTTTGCTGTTTTTTTGCTTGTTTATTAAAAAGCATGTCACGTTAGTTTATTACTTTATCAGTATTATTAGATTAGTAGGTGTTTGCTCAACCATAATAAATAAGGTGAATAGTGTGAATAATAATATTGTCGACAATTTATCTGCTTGCAGGTTGACGTTAACGTAAAGTGTATCTATATTGTTGGCAATTGATAAAAACTATTGCGTGACAATTTGATGAACTTCTTTCAAGAGAAAGCCGTAACTGCTTCAGATAAAACGTTTTTTCATTTAAGGGAAGATATTGTTGAAGGTCATATATCATCAGGTTCAAAGCTGAGTGAAGTTGAATTGTCGACAAAGTATGAGGTTAGCCGAGCAGTCGTTCGTGAAGCCATTAACCGCTTAGAAGCATGTAATATTGTTGAACGCAAAGCCAATGTTGGTGCGCGCGTCGTGACTTTAACGTCCGAAGGTTTGCTTGAGCTATATCAGATCCGTGAAGCATTAGAAGGCATGGCGGCAAGGCTGGCAGCACAAAAGATGCCTGATGCTGAGATCAATCAATTGAGCAGTTTGTTAGAAGGCCAGCAAGATGAGGTAAAGCAGCGCAACGTCTACTATCAAGAGGCGGGAGATTTGGACTTTCATTACCGCATTATCGTTGGCAGTCAAAATCAACAATTGATCACTATGTTGAGCAATGGGATTTACCATTTAGCAAGAATGTATCGAGTTCAGTTAGGTATGACTGGACCAAGAGTGACAACAGCTTATGACGAGCACATACATATCGTAAGGGCCATCGCAAATCGTGATGGCGAATTGGCTGAGATTTTAATGCGACGCCACATTCAATACTCAAAAAATAATATCGCCGTCAAGCTATCAAACATGAAGTAAACATCACAGGAGAGTACACCATCATGAGTGCAGGAAAAAAATTTCGTGACGCGTTAAATGCAAATCAACCATTACAAATTGTAGGCACGATTAACGCTTACAGTGCGATTATGGCAAAGCAAATAGGTCACCAAGCAATCTATTTATCTGGTGGTGGTGTTGCAAATGCATCATATGGCTTACCTGATTTAGGTATGACTTCTTTAAATGATGTTATTGCAGATGTTCAGCGTATTACATCTGCTTGTGATTTACCCCTGATGGTGGACATTGATACAGGATGGGGCGGTGCATTTAACATTGCTAAAACGATTCGCGATATGGAAAAAGCCGGTGCTGCGGCGGTACATATTGAAGACCAAGTTGCACAAAAGCGCTGTGGCCATAGACCAAACAAAGAAATCGTATCAACAGAAGAAATGGTCGACCGAATTAAAGCGGCGGTGGATGCGCGTACTGATAAAGACTTTTTCATTATGGCGCGTACTGATGCCTTTGCTCAGGAAGGTTTAGATGCTGCGATTGCACGTGCAAAAGCCTATGTAGAAGCGGGCGCTGATGGCATTTTTGCAGAAGCGATTCAAACTGAAGAACACTACAGAGCATTTTCAGAAGCGCTAGATGTGCCAATTTTAGCGAACATGACAGAGTTTGGTAAGACTGAGCTATGGAGCAAGCAACAGCTGGGTGAGTGGGGCGTAGGCATGGTGCTGTATCCTCTGAGCGCATTCCGTGCGATGAATAAAGCCGCCGAGTTGGTATATCGTACTTTATTGAATGACGGTGACCAAAAAGCGGTTGTAGATACCATGCAAACACGTATGGATTTATATGATTATCTTGGTTATCACGAGTATGAGCAAAAGCTTGATGCATTGTTTGCCCAAGGTAAAAACAAGTAACAAATAATATAAACGAGCGTGTTTTAGCACGCTCAGAAAAAAGATTCTAAAATTCAGCAGGTAAAAATTTTCAGGAGAAAGTGATGGCTAAAGTACTAAGTGGTGCAGGTCTACGTGGTCAAGTAGCAGGGAAAACTGCATTATCAACAGTAGGAAAATCTGGTTCAGGGCTAACTTATCGCGGTTATGATGTTAAAGATTTGGCTGAGAACTGTCAGTTTGAAGAAGTTGCATACCTTATTCTTAAAGGCAAACTGCCAAATCAAAGCGAGCTTGACGAATATAAAGCCCTATTGAAGTCAATGCGTGGTTTACCTGTGGCACTTAAAGATGTGTTAGAGCGCATTCCAGCAGATGCACACCCAATGGATGTACTGCGTACAGGTTGCTCTATGCTGGGTAACTTGGAAGGCGAAGCTAGCTTTGATGAGCAAGGTAAAGTGACAGACCGAATGTTGGCGTGTTTCCCTAGCATCATTTGTTATTGGTATCGCTTTAGTCATGATGGTGTTCGCGTTGATGTTGAAACAGATGATGATTCAATTGGCGCGCATTTCTTACACTTACTGCGTGGTGAAAAGCCATCAGAGCTTCATGAGCGCGTTATGCATGTATCACTTATCCTCTATGCTGAGCATGAATTCAATGCATCTACTTTCACTGCGCGTGTATGTGCGTCAACACTATCAGACATGCACTCTTGTGTGACAGGCGCAATTGGTTCGCTGCGTGGTCCACTCCACGGTGGTGCTAATGAAGCCGCGATGGAGATGATTGAGCGCTTTGAATCAGCGGATCATGCTGAACAAGAAATGATGGGCATGTTAGAACGCAAAGAGAAAATCATGGGCTTTGGCCATGCGATTTATTCTGAGTCAGATCCACGTAATGAAATTATTAAAACGTGGTCTGAAAAACTGGCTGCAGATGTTGGTGATACAGTGCTTTACCCTGTGTCTGTTCGCTGTGAAGAAGTGATGTGGCGTGAGAAGAAGCTATTCTGTAACGCGGATTTTTTCCATGCATCAGCATATAACTTCATGGGGATCCCAACGAAGCTATTTACTCCAATTTTTGTGATGTCTCGCCTAACTGGTTGGGCTGCACACGTGATGGAGCAGCGTGCGGATAACCGTATTATTCGCCCTTCTGCAGAATATACAGGTGAAGATCTTCGCCCTGTGCCTGCGATTACAGCACGCTAGTTATAGCCGGCGACTTATATAGATTGTAAGTCGTGAGCATGCAGTGCTTGATAGCGCTGCGTGCTAAGCACACCGTCACATCTTCAGTTGGAAAAAGCAGTTATGAACACCCAATACCGTAAACGATTACCTGATTCTACTCTATGTTACTATGATACGCGCGAAGCCATCGAGGCAATAAAGCCCGGCGCATATGATGGATTACCTTATACCTCAAAAGTCCTCGCAGAAAACCTAGTGCGCAGAGCAGAGCCTGAAAAGCTTAATGACTTCTTGACGCAAATAATCGAAAGACGCAGAGATCTTGACTTCCCATGGTTTCCTGCGCGGGTTGTGTGTCACGATATTCTTGGTCAAACAGCACTGGTTGATTTAGCAGGTCTTCGTGACGCCATCGCAGAAAAAGGAGGCGATCCTGCCAAAGTTAATCCGGTCGTACCGACTCAGCTAATTGTTGATCACAGTTTGGCTGTTGAGCACGCCGGTTATGAGGAAAACGCATTTGAGAAAAACCGTGCGATAGAAGATCGTCGCAACGATGACCGTTTCCACTTTATAAACTGGACAAAAACAGCGTTTAAAAATGTCGATGTGATCCCTCCGGGTAACGGTATTCTTCACCAGATCAATCTAGAAAAAATGTCGCCAGTGGTTCAGGCGCGAGATGGTGTTGCATTTCCTGATACACTAGTTGGTACTGACAGCCATACACCGCATGTTGATGCGTTGGGCGTCATTGCCATTGGTGTGGGCGGCTTAGAAGCAGAAAGTGTTATGCTTGGCCGTGCATCCTATATGCGACTACCAGATATTGTGGGTGTTGAGTTGGTGGGTAAACGCCAGCCGGGTATCACTGCAACTGATATTGTTTTAGCTATTACTGAATTTTTACGTAATGAAAAAGTGGTCTCAACCTACTTAGAGTTTTTCGGTGAAGGCGCAAATGACTTAACCCTTGGTGACCGTGCGACTATTTCAAATATGACGCCAGAATATGGTGCAACGGCTGCTATGTTCTACATAGATCAGAAAACCATTGATTACTTAAAGCTCACGGGCCGTGATGATGAGCAAGTCGAGTTAGTGGAGAAATATGCCAAGCTGACTGGTTTGTGGGCTGACGCTATGACTGAAGCCAAGTATGAGCGTGTATTAAAGTTCGATTTATCCAGTGTAGGGCGTAACTTAGCAGGTCCATCTAATCCGCATCGCCGTGTGGCAACGCAAGATTTGGCCAAACAAGGGATCGTGGCAGATTACGAAAAAACAGAAGATCAAATGCCTGATGGCGCAGTGATCATCGCTGCTATCACCAGTTGTACCAATACCAGTAATCCACGAAATGTCGTTGCAGCTGGGTTGCTAGCAAGAAACGCCAATAAACTTGGCTTGAAGCGCAAGCCTTGGGTCAAAACATCATTTGCACCAGGCTCTAAAGCGGTGCGCTCTTATATGACAGAAGCAGACTTACTGCCAGAGCTTGAAGCGCTTGGCTTTGGCATAGTGGCGTTTGCATGTACTACGTGTAACGGAATGAGTGGGGCACTTGACCCTAAAATTCAACAAGAAGTCATCGACAGAGACTTGTATGCAACGGCTGTATTGTCAGGTAACCGAAACTTTGATGGTCGTATTCACCCATATGCAAAGCAAGCATTCTTAGCGTCACCGCCATTGGTTGTGGCCTATGCTATTGCCGGTAGTGTGCGCTTTGACATTGAACAAGATGTCCTTGGTCATGACCAAGCGGGCAATCCGGTAACACTAAAAGATATTTGGCCAAGCGATGAAGAGATTGATGCGGTTATAGCAAAAAGTGTAAAACCACAGCAATTTAGAGAAGTATACGACCCGATGTTCAACCTCACGGTTGATTATGGTGAAGATAACGACCCATTGTATGAATGGCGCGAGATGAGCACTTATATCCGTCGTCCACCATATTGGGAAGGTGCGCTTGCAGGCGAGCGTACGATGAAAGGCATGAGGCCGCTGGCTATTTTAGGTGACAATATTACTACCGATCACCTCTCACCTTCTAACGCAATTATGGCAAGCAGTGCAGCAGGTGAATACCTGGCCAAAATGGGCCTACCTGAAGAGGACTTTAACTCTTATGCCACACACCGAGGAGATCACTTAACCGCGCAGCGTGCAACGTTTGCGAATCCGAAGCTGCTGAATGAAATGGTGAAGGAAAATGGTGAAGTGAAACAAGGCTCTCTTGCACGTGTTGAGCCTGAAGGCCAAGTGACCCGTATGTGGGAAGCAATCGAAACATATATGGATAGAAAGCAGCCGCTTATTATTGTGGCAGGTGCGGACTATGGTCAGGGCTCCTCGCGAGATTGGGCGGCAAAAGGGGTGCGTCTTGCGGGTGTTGAAGTGATTGTTGCGGAAGGGTTCGAACGTATTCACAGAACCAACTTGATTGGTATGGGTGTATTACCGCTCGAGTTTAAAGCTGGCACAACAAGATTGACACTTGAGTTAGATGGCACAGAGACCTATGACGTTGTGGGTGAGCGCACACCGGGTACAACGTTGACGCTGGTGATTAATCGTCGAAATGGTGAATGTATCAAAGTGGATTTAACGTGCCGATTGGATACCGCAGAAGAGGTATCTATTTATGAAGCGGGTGGCGTATTGCAACGTTTTGCTAAAGACTTTTTAGAAGCCAACGCTTAATCAACATTATCAAAATAAACCCAAGCAATGCTTGGGTTTATTGTTAGGAAGGATCATGAGTTTTAAACCACAAATAAAAATACCCGCTACATATATGCGTGGCGGGACATCAAAAGGTGTATTTTTCAATCTAGAAGACTTACCTAAAGGCGCACAAGTCGCCGGAAAATTGCGCGATGATATTTTACTTCGCGTGATCGGCAGCCCAGATCCGTATGCGAAACAAACGGATGGCATGGGGGGGGCGACTTCCAGCACCAGTAAAACGGTTATTTTGTCAAAGAGCACGCAAGCCGACCATGATGTTGACTACTTGTTTGGGCAAGTGGCGATCGATAAGCCATTTATCGATTGGAGTGGTAATTGCGGTAACTTAACCGCGGCGGTTGGTGCTTTTGCTATCAGCAATGGTTTGGTTGACAGTACTCGCATACCTGAAAATGGGATTGCAGTTGTCCGTATTTGGCAAGCAAATATCGGTAAAACCATCGTTGCGCATATTCCAATCACCAATGGTGAAGTGCAAGAAACTGGCGACTTTGAGTTAGATGGCGTGACGTTCCCGGCAGCTGAGGTGGTTGTTGAGTTCTTAGACCCTGCCGATGCTGATGCAGATATGTTCCCGAGCGGCAATTTAGTGGACGTACTTGAAGTGCCTGATGAAGGCGCTTTTGATGTGACCATGATAAATGCTGGGATCCCGACTTTATTCTTTAGAGCTGATGATTTGGGTTTTAACGGCACTGAATTGCAAGAGGCAATTAATGGTGATGCAAATACGTTGCAAAGGCTAGAGAAAATCCGCGCATATGGAGCGCTAAAAATGGGCCTGATCAACGATTTGGAAGAAGCTAAGGTTCGTCAGCATACGCCTAAAATAGCTTTTGTTAGTGGCCCTTGTGCGTACTCAGCATCCAGTGGCAAAGCCATCAGTGAGCAAGACATCGACCTAAATGTACGAGCGCTGTCTATGGGTAAGCTGCACCACGCCATGATGGGCACGGCCGCGGTGGCCATAGCGACAGCTGCGGCAATTCCGGGTACTTTGGTCAATGAAGCTGCTGGCGGTGGACAACGAAATCAAGTCACGTTTGGGCACCCGTCTGGCACCTTAAAAGTCGGCGCTGAAGCAGAGCAAAATGAACAAAGGTGGATAGCGGAAAAAGCCATCATGAGCAGAAGTGCACGTGTATTGATGGAAGGCGTTGTTCGCATACCGTCACCTGAATAAAACGCAAAGGGTTGAGGTGTTCACCTCAACCGTCCCTCGTCATTTTAACGACGAACTCAACACAAGAAAAAACAAAACATAATACAAAACATAAAACAAAAGGAAAGTTTGGAGACCCCATGCTAGAAGCCATTATTTCGCTCGCATTTACAACCTTTTTGTTACTTGGCTCACCTGGTCCGGCCCCATTGGCGCTCGCCGCTGTTGGTGCAAGCTCTGGGGTTAGAGAAGGAGTGCCATTTTTACTGGGTATTTTGAGTGGCTTGCTGGTCGCTATTGTCGCGTCGGCAACAGGGTTAGGTGCGTTACTGTTAAGCTTCCCGCAATTAACGCAGGTATTGCAAGTCGCGGCTTTACTCTACTTACTTTACGTTGCATATAAAATTGCTACCAATAAAAGTGCGTTATCTTCAACTGGAGATAAGTCTGTTGGTTTTATGGATGGGTTCATTTTAAATTTGTTTAATCCCAAAGCGTATGCTGCTTGTATCGCTATATTTGCTAATGTCGCCTTGCCGTTTGAATCTCAAGTGCAGGCCAGTGTGGTTGCGGCCAGTATACTGTTTGCGGTTGCTATAGTGGCAGATGCGCTATGGCTATATTTTGGTGGGGTTTTACACCGGGTTGTAAAAACTTCGCAACAGCTCAGATATTTAAGACTGTTTTTTGCAAGCCTTTTGGTTTTACTTTTGGGGTATGTCACTCTATCCTCAAACTTAGTCTAAGTTTATAAAAAATAGGGAAGTTATGGGGTTATCTAAATCACAGTTTGTCGATGTTGCGCAGTTTTTACTGAGTGCGCCAAAAGGGGCTGTCGATAAAGTTGATATCAAAGCCATGGTGGACTATTTAGGTACTGTTACCGGGATATTTACCAGCACAGATATGAATCAGTCTGATAAAACAGACACCGCGTCAGGTGTTGCGATTTCTCCTGTGCAAGCGGCAAAATGTTTTGAAGAAACGGTGAGAACACAATTATTTGCTCAAGGCGTCGCACAAGCGATAAATGACTGCACTAGAGAAAATGACGCACCCGTTAGAGTACTTTATGCAGGGACTGGGCCCTACGCTACTTTGCTTATACCTTTATTAGCAGTGAGTGATAACTTACCTGTTGAGGTTACCTTAATTGATATTCATCAAGAGAATATTGATGCGGTGCATAAGTTAATTAACCACTTTAATCTTGGTCATTACCATATTCGTACGCATCATGCGGACGCGACGTTATGGCGTCCCGAGTCGTCTCAAGAACGCTTTGATATCATTATTTCAGAAACCATGACGGCTTTGTTAAAACGCGAACCTCAAGTTTATATCTTTAAACATTTGGTTCAGTTTTTAGCGCCTGAAGGTGTGCTTATTCCGCAGCAGGTGAGCCTAAAAGCGTGGCTGACTCAAGGCGAGAATAAGGATGAGCGAGCTGAGTTACTTGGCGAGTTTTTCTGTTTAGATAAATCAACATCTTTGGCTCTAAGTCAGGAAGATTTAAGCTGTTTCTCATCTTGTCTCACTATTCCTGATAAAGATTGTTCAGGTTATACAATTAAGCTCACCACGGATATTCAAGTGTATGGTGATTTAGTATTGAGTGAAGGTGATTGCAGCTTAAATATTGCATTTCACTTTAGCCCTTATGATGTCGTATTGGCAGCAAATGAGACTATTCAGTTTGATTATGTCGCACCAAGTAGCCCAGACTTTTCTATTGTCTTCCCAAAAGCAAAGTGGCAGTACAGCGATTATGCACTTCCGATAAGTGACGATGTTGGAAGGCTTGGCTTAGTGCAGTTGAAGCGCAGCTTTCAAAGATCGTTTATGATAAAGCGAGGGGAACGTTTTGAGGTGCCTGATCCAGAGTGGCACGCTGAGTTAGTTATTTATGACATGCTAGGGCTAAGCTGTGCTGAGGTAACTGCAAACATGTTTGCGTTAGAGACCTTTGTCGACTTTGAACTATGGATTGAAGAAAATGCGGTCGATGTGTCACAAATAAAAGTAGAAGCTATCAATGACGCTTTTCGTCGACGGTTACATATTTGAGGACTAGAATTGAGCTTGCATAGACATCTCTAAAGATTGTTCATCATCGCTTTGCTCTTGATATCGTGCTTTGACAAAAAAGCTATGATTAACGAAATACTTGCCTTCGACAAGTAGATGAGAATCGTTGCTGCCTAGTCCAAGGGCAAAGTGTTGGTTAAAATAATAATTCGCAATAAAGTTATTGTGATTTTTACTGCTTGAATTCTCGTGAGTTAAATCAAGCGTGAAGTACTGTTGCTCACCAAGGCGTCGAAAGTAGCGTACTTCCACCTGCCAGTTGTCCAATTCGTCATCACTGACAATAGTGGTACCAACATAAGCATTTTCATCGATATCTATGTTGAGCTGACCTTGCAGCCAAATAATATCGTCTGCGCCTGTCTGTTGCTGATGTTTGGCGCTTACTTTTAAATTATCAAAAAATAAATAGCCAAATCCGATAGTGTAGTTGTCGTCGGTCTCTCCTAAGTCAACAATACTTGCCGTTGCAAACCAATTTGAAATAAACAGTTCACCTTCCAAACCTGTAAATGCAGATTGTTCATCATTGGTATACGTTGCCAGCAAATTGGTGTCTGTATCCAGATAACCGAAGTCATCCCACACCCAAAAATTGGCTTGAGGTGCAAAGTAATAGTGACTACTCAGCTGCAAGGTATGTGTGTCTGCATCTTCTAGCTTGGTGTAAGCGGCTTGATTGAACCAAGTTTTCTCTGTTTGTGCATAGCTGTACGTAGTGAGGAAACTCACTAAAAAAAAGATTATAATTTTCAATGGCTTTTCCATTTTTTTAGGCTTACTCGGAGCAAAGGTTTTAATGAGCGCGTTTTTTTAAGGATAGTATATTTATTAAAATGTGCGCGATAGCTTAAATTGAACTATTGTAAAAAAGGATATTGTTTACTTATTTTTTACTTTCTAAAAGCGGCATTTGCAATGAGTGAATTCCATGGTATTTCAGTTGGTACAGAGCGTCGGGACTTCGGCTTATTACTGAGTTTTAAAGCCGTTGGCAGGCTCACTCACCAAGACTATGTGGTTGTCTTACCCATAGTTGATCAAGTGGTCATGCACAGTATGAATGAAGATATTTGCGTGTTAATTGATCTAACTGAGTTACAAGGGTGGGAAGTAAGTGAAGCATGGACTGATATTCGACTTGCTTGTAAATACAGTAATCAATTTGCACGTACAGCCGTAATTGGCTGTAATCGGTGGCAGCGAATTATGTCCATCATTGGCGGCTGGGTATTAGGCGGGCAAACACGTTATTTTTCTGAACCTCATTCTGCGCAGCATTGGCTAAATCATATGTGATCATCTAAGGTAATGTTGTTACCACTTGATTTGTATCCTCTTATTCGTTAAAACTCCTTTATTTACGGATCAAGTTTGGAATATATATGGCGTGCGTACTGATCACTGGGGCAAACAGAGGCATTGGGCTTGCTCTTGCTAAAGTATATCTAGATTCTGGCTGGCATGTTCTGGCAACCGTTAGAGACATAAATTCAAGCGAGGCCTTACGTGATTTGGTCGGGGGGAGCGCATCAGGTGTGCTTGATATATACCCATTAGATGTTACTAACTATATTCAGCTTGACGACCTAGCTAAGCAACTGAGTGCGCTGGCGATTGATGTTGTGATCAATAATGCTGGATTATATGGGCCGAAGGGTTATGGTTTTGGGCAGTGTGATGTAGAGGCTTGGCGTAGGGTAATGGAAGTGAATGCGATTGCGCCTGCCAAGTTGGCTGAGGCATTTTATCCACACCTGTTACGAGGGCAAGGTAAGATCTTTGCAGCCTTATCTTCACGTGTAGGCAGCCATACAGAAAATACCAAAGGCGGTGGGTATATTTATCGAAGCTCAAAAGCTGCGCTTAATTCCGTGGTAAAGAGCTTGTCAAATGACTTATTGCCGCAAGGGATAAAAACAGTTGCATTACACCCAGGTTGGGTAAAGACCCAGATGGGGGGTCCAAATGCTTTGATCACGCCTCAAGAATCGGCATCAGGGCTAAAACGTGTGTTAGATGACTTACAAGATAAGCAAAGTGGTCGCTTCTTGAGTTTTGATGGTAGCGTTATACCTTGGTGATTGAACATCTTTAAGGCGTAATATCTATGCTGTTGAAGTGATTTGATAAGGCGGATACCCAATGTATTGCTGATACAGATCAATAACCTTTTATGTGTATCAGTAACAATGTAGTTAAGCCAATAAATATCTCAGAAGGATCCATTTATGAGCATAGAAAAACACGACTTACTGCACGAATTCCCAGATCATCATCACACTATCCGCCACTTAAAAATGAACGACAATCACTTTGCAAAATTGTTCAATAAGTACAATGAGCTAGACAAAGAAGTGCGTCGAATCGAAGAGGGTGTTGAAAACACCACTGACGATTACTTGGACACGAAAAAAATGGAGCGTGTTCAGCTTAAAGATGAATTATTTGGTTTGATAAAAAAGACAGAAGCGACAATTTAACTTGTATGCTTTTGACCTAATTTAAAATAGGAGGTCAGTGACCCCCTATTTATACATGGTATTTTCAACCATATGCAACGCTGTTTAGCTTATGATGCCAAACTTGATTATTGGCATTTTATTGTTGCATAAAGCTGATAACACTGGTTTTTACTGCCTGTGCTCTTGTATACCCAAGACTTACCATACCAGTCGTAATTTGCATATGAAGACTCATCTTCACCACATGTGATTGTGCTGCCACTGACTTCTTGGTTGTGACCACGCTCTTCACAGAACTGGTTACCATTTGTTGAACCTACAAAAAACGGCTGAAGACGACCATTTACCCAAACACGAGGGCTGTAATACGTTACGACGCTTGAAGCAAATACACCTTGATTGGCTGCGATAGTGACTTCTGCTTTTTCAAACGCCACATTACTATTTTCCATTGTTTCTAGTTCAATTGCATTGGCCGCTGCAACACCAGACAGGCTTGTAAATAAAGCTGCGATTACTAACTTTTTCATTTTATTTTCCTTATTTGAGTTTAATTGCCTGTCTCATTAAACGGTTCAAATATTGAAATAAGATGTGCTTTTTGTTTAATTTTTGATCTTTTTGTGTGTCTATCACAACAGACTCTGTTATAGCTTGCGACTAAAACAGACGATCCTTAAGTTGCGCATAGTGATAAAAACCCAGTTGACCTAAACGGCTAAGTCGCGCAAAGGGCACTTTAGGCGCGGCGGATTGGTAAATGGGCAGTGATGGCGTATCTAATGACATAGTCATTTGTGATAAACGATAAGCGGCTTGGGTACTGAAGGCGACGCCTGCGCCACAGTAGCCAATGGCATAGCCAACGCCATCTTGGAAATAAATATGAGGATGGTCATCCAAAGTCGCTGCAATATAACCATGCCAGTAATAATCTGTCTCGATTGAATTAAGTGCTGGAAAGCCACTTTTCATGGCGCCTTTGAGGTGGGTTTGGTAGGATTGCTTGTTTTGATCTTTCCCATACACAGCACCTCTGCCGCCAAATAGCAGTCGGTTGTCTGGCAATAGGCGGTAGTAATATTTAAGCGTTCGGGTATCCATCATAACTTGGTGTGTTTTGAGTCCCGTCTCGCTCAACTCGTTACATGTCAGTGGGCGCGTAACCAAAATACTACTTAAAATCGGGATATATTTATGATTAATCGCAGGGTGAAAACGTTTACTGCCATAAGCATTTGCGGTAATAAGAAGCTTGTTGGCACGCAGTAAAACATCATTTACTTTTACTACGTGAGTATTACCGATTTTAGGCATATGCTCTGCAAGACTGTGCTCGAATATATCCACACCAGCTTGCAATACCAAGGCTTTGTATGTACTCAGGAGCTTTAAAGGGTTTAGTCCAAAACCATGCAGGTTTCTTACAGCTCCATGGGTGTTAGGCATATTCAGGTAGTGTTCTTTTAGCTCATTGGGCGTGATAACCGATAGCTTCTCATCACAAAAGGCCTTTTTTGCAAACTCATAACCTTGATGTAAGGTCTCCATTGCAGGTTTAGAGTGGGCAATTTTCAAATATCCATGTGATTGTTTGTCGCAGTCAATATTGTGCTCTTGAATTAACCCTTCTAAACGAGAGACACCATTTTGGTATTCTTGATATACCTGTGAAGCAATATCTTGTCCCCACATCTTCACCATATTTAATGGAGTTAATCTGCCTGTGGTGGGCAATGCAAACCCGGCATTTCTCGCGCTTGCACCAAACCCCACTTGGTTCGCTTCAAGTACACACACTTTTTGATTGTGCATGGTGGCAAGATAGAAGGCGGTTAGTAACCCGGTAAAGCCGCCCCCAATAATGATGACATCATACACATCTGCTTTTTTAGGTTGTCTAATGGCTGCATCTAGCGAGAATTGACTTGCCCAGTAACTTGAAGGTAGCGGTTGATCTTTGCAATTAGTTTGATAAAGAGGGTCGTATGTACTCATTAAAATTCAATCACCATTTCAGCAGCTTGACAGTGGCACTCATTACCACAGATAGGGCATTCGTAGCCATCATTTATACAGTTTTCAAGCCATCGATCATCGTGCAGTTTTACCAGTTTTCCCCCTGATTTGGTGAAATATTTGACCGCACCATTCCCGGGGCTTTGACGCCAGAGATGAGCAACGCCTGCTTTTGCACCTTGCTGTTTTAATACGTTGATTGAAGCTGCTAATAATTTGGGGCCAATGCCTTGTCCTTGTGCATCCGGATGAATGGCAATACATTTAAAGTAGGCCATTGCGTCAACGGCAACGGGCCATTGTGAGGGAGTACACCATTTATCTATTTCCCATTGGCTCGGGCAGAAAGTCAGCCTCAAACCAACGACCAGATCTTTTTCATCAACAGCAATAAATGAAGAGTTTAAGCCATTTTTTAGGCCCATTTGATAAATTTTCTCAAGCTTTTCGTCATCGAGATAGTTTTCTCCATGTACCAAATTACCGAGAGAAATTACTTGAGAAAAATAATCATGGCTTAGCTGAGTCAATTTAATCATCTTACTTCTTCTTTTTTCTAATAATATTTCCCTATTTTGCCGAAGGCTGAGTGATAATCAAGTGTACAATTGTTCAAAAAATGGGTAATTCACATTGACAGCGATGTCAATGTGTAATATTTGTTAATTTGATGAATATTGATATTCATCAAGTCAAAAGCAGCTGGTTACTGCTTTTTAGATACAACAGACAAAGAAAAATTGAATTCTAAATTCATTTAATTCAACAACATGTAAAGGTAAATTATGAATAACGGCAAAAAAGGGGTAAGTAAGCTTACCAAACTCGCGGCTTTGTGTATGCCAATATTGTGTGCAAGTGCATTTACACATGGGATGAATGTGCAGCCAGATCCAAACAACCCCGGTGGATATGTTGTCTCCCGTGCGGATTTAAATACAGCGGAGCAAGCATTAACTTCAGATCCTATGTATGCAATTTGGTCTAAGGCACTTGAAACTCGCAGCAATACAATTGTTGAGGCCATTTTACCAGGAGCTGCGAACAACCCAAGCAACGTAAAGCGTGTTGAGCGAGTTTTTGGTCAAGCTGAATGGGATTTCTTAACGCAAATGGCTGCGCCTGAATATACATATACGCGTTTTTTACGTGCGATTGGTAAGTTCCCAGCTTTTTGTGGCGAGTATACTGATGGCCGAGATGCAGACGCAATTTGTAAAGAGTCTATCGTTACTGCATTTGCTCACTTTGCTCAAGAGACCGGCGGTCATATCTCTAAAGATAACACGTCTGACAATCCAAATGGATTAGAAGAGTGGCAGCAGGCTCTTGTACATGTCCGCGAAATGGGCTGGTCTGAAGGGCAGGGCGGTTATCGCACTGGATGTGGTCAAAATGATTGGCAAAATCGCCGTTGGCCTTGTGGTGATGGGCAAGGCTATTTTGGTCGTGGTGCAAAACAGCTCTCTTATCACTTTAACTACGGCATGTTTTCTGAAGTTATGTTTGATGGCGATGCCACGGTACTGTTGAATGACCCAGGTCGCGTCGCTGATTCATGGCTTAATTTGGCGTCTGCTATTTGGTTTTTCTTAACACCTCAAGCGCCAAAGCCTGCCATGTTACATGTGATTGATAGAACTTGGGTGCCTTCACAGGTTGAGCTCAATGCGGGCATTGGATATGGCTTTGGTACAACCATCAATGTCATAAATGGTGGTATTGAGTGTGGAGAACACAATCGTTATAAAGGCCAGCCTGTAAATCGTATTCGCTACTGGGAAGGGCTATCTCATTACTACAACATTCCAATCGAGGCTGATGAAGAGAATACGTGTTGGCAGCAAACCCCGTTTGGCAGCCTGAACCTCGATGGCGCAAGTGGTGTGCTTTACACCAATTGGGAAGCAAACTGGGCACATTATTCAGACAGACCAGGCGGGCACTCTTTTGAGTGTAAATTAGTTGGATATCAAACTGCTTATTCTGCACTTGTCCCAGGCGATTATGAAAAGTGCGTAACAAATTTCTACCAATCACATACAGGTTGGCCAAGTGTAACTGTGGTTGATACATTACCGCCAATCGATGTTAAACCGCCTGTCGGTGGAGCAAAAGCTTGGGATAGCAATAAAGTGTATCTTAAAGGTGATAAAGCCAGCTACCAAGATAAGGTCTACGAAGCGAAGTGGTGGACCAGAGGGGATACGCCAAGCCCTACAAATACCAGTGGGCCATGGAAGTTAATAAAATAAACAAGCTGGGGAAACTGCGCGTTTCCCCAAAAAATGATTATGGCTTGTGAGTGAGGCTATAACTGGCCATTTTATCAAACAGCTTAGACCCTACGCGTTTCTCGAAGCTTATCATACTGTTGAGATAGGCCGCTCTTAAGTCATTAAATGTGTGCTCTGTATTGAGCGCGCTAAGGGTTAATGTGACTGATAAATTATCAGGTTCAACTTCCTGCACGACATCATCAAATTTTAGCTGTGGAATCGTTTCTTCTCCATCAGTGATAATTTGCCAGTGAGTTTTGCCTTGTATGTCATTCTCCCATGCGTAATTAACAGTGACGAGGTTTACCCTGTGATCCACCGCACTAAAATCTAACACGGCCATGTGGGACTCTTCTTTAACTGAATTAACGAATGATTCATAGGCTGAAGTGAGCACATCATTTAGATGAATATGGGTAAGATCTGATATTTTTCCTTCATCACTGACACGATTCATCGCAATGAAATATGAAGTAAATGACAGATCATCAGTAAGCTGCATATGACGTGGGCGATTTAAAGATAAATAATTGACCGTTTCTAGGCCATTGAAAATCACCAGCTGGTTCTTGTCTTTATAAGATGGGTGTGTGTATGCGGCTTGATTAACCACCACTGAGTGTACTTCGTTATTACCCGAATAGGATGAGAAGTTAATTGTCTCTTGGTCATCAAACTGCATATTATTTAAATCGACCAGTGTCCCAGATGCTGTGATTTGCTGATCTGATAATGTGATAGTTGCCGCTTTCGATGTATCAAACAATCCACCTTTGTGACCTGCTTCCGATTGAGTAAATACAAGTGTTTGGGCTTCAGCTGTGCATGTGTTGAACTGCGCTTGTGCCTCTGATAATAAAACAGGTGTTGCGCCGACATTAAACACTGTTGAGTCAGGCGATTCGGCTTTAAGTGTCGTCAAGTCATATGTGATTGCAGTGCATCCACAAGGTTCTTTATCGTTAAAGCTGAGCGAATCGATTTTGAAACCTTCAGCGACATTTAATAATGTTTGGATCTGGAGGTGCTTCTCACCATTTTCAGTTGTGGCATTATAAACGAGAGAAACATGTTGCGTATTCTCAGGAAGCGTTGATGCTACTTCACCAGACGTAGATGTTTTCTCTGAAGAGATAAAGCTTCCATCAGCACTGTGATAAACAATGTCGGCAACAACTGCTTCACTACCACATGCATTGCTTTTAAATGTAGTTAATGAAAAATTTGGCTCTACAGTGCTTGGTGGGGTCTCTGTGCTTGGCTTTTCCGCGACTGGAGGAGTAGCCGGAGTATTATTATCACTCTCTCCACACCCTGTGAGTTGTATTGCACCTAGTATGGCAATCAAAAGTCCATTTTTTTTTACGTTCATTATATATCCTTTGATAAGTAGAAATTTGCTGAAAAATAATCATACATCAGGGCGGTTGGTTTTTGAATAAAATCTAGTGGTTTATAAAAATATAAATAATAAAAAATTATTTATAATCGGATTCTTTGTAAGGGATTTTAAAGTGGAGGGTTTAGGAGAAGCTTAGCTTCTCCTAATTATGTGTTGATTATTGCTCTGAAGATGTAAATGAATAACTTGCCATGCCATCAAATAATTTAGAGTCTACGCGCTTTTCAAAACTTTCAGCGCTCTCAAAATACAGCTCTCGCATATCATCAAAGTTTTGTTCAGTATTTAAATCTAGCAAAAGGACTTCCATAGATACATTATTAAATGACATTGAGTCACTAGGTAAAATGCTTCCAAAATCAATATCAGGAATAACATCTTGGCCATCAGTAAAGACATTCCAGCTGACATTTCCGTGGTCAAAGTCAGACCAATTCATCTTAATCATAACCGCATCGAGATTACTTACCGTAGATTTTATGTTAATTGCTATGTCATTAGATTCATTTGCGTTCATTTGCATAAAGAAATTATACACACTGCTATACGCATCAGTGTTATCAAAGTGCTGTGGCCGGTTGGTATTACCTTCGTTATCAATAGGAGTTAATGCATATGAATGTGTTCTGATAAAGCCACTACCTGTAAACTCTTCGCTAAGTTTTGAAGTAGATAAATAGCTGACGGTATCAAGGTCACTAAAGGTCACTAGCTTATTGTGAGGCTCACTAAATAGATTATTAATCGCTGCCCTTGGTAAATTTACATTGTATACAGCTTCATTTCCAACATAAGATGTTAAGTTAATACTTTCATTAGGCTCAAAGTTATAGTTACTTAAATCTAATGGTGTGCCCGAAGCCATTAACTGGTCATCAGATAATGCTATAGTGGTTGACTCAGAGGTGTCAAATAGGCCTCCTTTATAACCTGCCGGTGAATGAGTGAATAGCAATTTTTGTTGCTCTGGCACACATGCGTAAACCTCATTTTCTGTGTTTGACAAGTCAATAGTATTGTTTGTAGCGTTGTGCAAGTCAGCATCGGGGGCCTGTGCAATCAATGTCTCAAGGTTATATGTAATATCGCTACAGCCACATGTATTAGGGTTGTTAAATACGAGTGCATCAACTTCAAAGCCATCTTGAACATTCAGTATAGTTTGTACTTGAGTATGCAGTGTATTTTGACTGTCTGTTGTTTTTAGTATAAATGAAGCATGCTTTGTATTTTCTGGTAACCCAGTATCTATTTGTCCATTTGAATTGGTTTTTCGACTCGAAATAAATGCGCCATTTTGGTCGTGAAATATGACATCAACAGATATGGCTGTGGAGCTACATTGATTATTTTGGATAGTTCTTACGGCTAAAGGCGCAAGTGCTACTGATGTCGATGTTGATGTTGATGTCGATGTTGATGTTGATGTCGATGTTGATGTTGATGTTGATGGTCTTGCTTCAGCACTAGAGGTTCCTTCATTACTGCCACCGCCACCACACCCAGTCAATTGAATTGCGGAAAGAACGGCTAACATAAGTGCATTATATTTTTGTTTCACAATAGTTCCTTTAGTAATTTATATTTATATAACAAATAATATCGTGATTTCTTAATTTAATAAATATAATGGTTTGAAATTAATTTTTTCATTATTTTTTTAAAAGTTAAAGTGATGGATTTTCTTTACTTGATTCTAAAGTTTTCTAGTTTAAAAGCGTGTCAATTTTAACCTTACCTTGTTTGTCCTCATATTTAAAAACAAAGTCTTTTGTGCCATTTTTATCTATATCCACAAGCACAATGTCATTTGGGTTTTGAGGAAGAGGGTGTTTGATTTTTTTTCTATTTTTACCTAATAAATCATTAGAAGCGCCAAAATATATACTCAACGTTTCATCGTCAGACTTAAAAACCAAATCATGCTTATTATCGCCATTTAGATCGCCAGTATAATAGGGCATACCTTGCATAGAGCGCTTCATATCAACTTCTAGTTCAATTTCCTTTTCTGTATTTGGTGTCGTTTTAAATAATGTATGTGGATGTTGTTTAAAAAAGTGCATGTCAACGTCAATATCAGCCTTTCCCCCACCTAGTGCCATTGCTGCAATGGTCGTTAAACCAATGTCGACATTGAGGGTTTGCAGATCAAGTAACCCGTCACCATCAAAATCATATTCGATACGCATTCCCCCAGCACCTATTGTGTGGGGTAACTTTATAGCACCGGAGTTAAAGCCTTTAGCTTGACCAAGATATAAATCATATTCTATTTTAGCCTCAAGGCCTGATATGCCTTCAGTGACAGGTCTTATTCTAGTGACCAAATCTAAATGTCCATCTTGGTTAATATCTAAAAGATCTTGTGTGGTACGAATGCGGTTACCTGCAATTTTTCCAAATGAGGTAGGTAGGTGAATATATTCCACACTTGGTGCGTAACCTGTTTTATTACCATACAGCACAGCGACTTCTTGACGCGTACGAAACACTAAATCGGTAAAGCCATCAGCATTAAAGTCATGAACAATGGGTAATGAGGTAAAGTTTGTGCTGATTTCGAGTGATTCCCTATAGGAGTTACTCCTCAGGGGCAAGTTGTATTCAAAATTATGCTTTATAAATTGCCCATTTGGCTGTTGAACAAAAAGCTCATTATGAGTAAATCCCGGTAAATAAATATCACTCAAACCGTCACTATTGGCATCTAAAATAAATTCGACTTTTTCAAAGTCATCTATCTGCAGCCGAGTGAGCAAACTATTTGATTCGATAAGTTGTGCCGTTTTGTTCGGAGTGACCAAATAAACGCCATCATTGTCCAATACAAATGCTTGAACCTCTTTGAAATTCACGAAGTGTCCAAAATGAAACCCTTTGGATGTTGAACTGATTGGTAGTTTATGAGAGGTACTTTGGCTCAAATTGATACGTTCTAACGCTTTTTTTTGTTTATTAACGGCGAAAACGACCGGAGAGCCTGTCAGGACTAATGGGCTGTCAGTATCTATTTTTAGTGGCATCTGAGCACTATAAGCATGGCTTGATACGATCATCCCAGTTGTCAAAATAGCTTTAAAGTTCATCATGTTTCTCCAAAACACAAATCTACCCTGTAAGAGTACAAGATTTTATTGGGTTATTATTACCAACTAGATTGGCTGAGTTAGCTTTGTTAACTCGGTATTAGTTGTATTTGGCTATAAATAGTTCAATTTAGATGCTATGTGAGCTGTTATAAGTGTGCAATGTGGAGGTTGTAATTATTTGTGACGGCCTGTATGAAAAGGAGTGGTTTATTAAGTGGTGTAAGTACTATAAAAGCGCTACAATTCGCGCCTTGTACGATACAAATGAGAAACCACCGTGACTGCACCCCGCCAACTGCTAGAGAGCCTAAATAGTGCCTTATTACAGGCATCAACATTGGAACAATATGCTGATAAAGTAGTGCAACAGCACTTACAAGCAAACCCTGCTTGGACTGTCGAACAGCGCGCATATTTTGTTACAACTCTCTACGATTTGATCCGCCATAGTCGAAAGCTTTGTTGGGGGCTTGGCCGTCGAGATTTAGTTGACTCTATTACTGGATTAAATTCTGATGATGCGTGGCATATGTGGGGCGCGCACACTTTGCTGAGCGGACAAACACTCCCAGAGATCCCAGAAGTATCGGTACTGAATATAGCTGATATCGAAAAGGAACTCGTCAGTGCGCCTGAAGATGTGCTGCTGAGCATGCCCACTTGGCTGGATGAGCGAGCACGAAAGGAGTTGGGCGCAATATGGGATCAAATTGCCAGCGCGCTCAATAAGCCAGCTGAGCACTTTATTCGAGTGAATTCACTCAAAAGTGACGCTGTAAGTGTTCAAGGAAGTTTGGCGAAAGAGCAGATAACCACTGTGCCTGTTGATGGTTTACCAAATACGCTTAAGGTTGAGCAAATGGGGTATTTGTTTAGAACAGATGCATTTCAAAAGGGTCACTTTGAGATGCAAGACGCCGGCTCTCAGCAAATAGCCAGTTTATTGGATATAAAGCCAGGCATGAAAGTCGTGGACGCGTGCGCTGGTGCGGGAGGTAAAAGCCTTCATATTGCGGCTTTGCTTGAGAATAAAGGGCGTTTATTATCGCTAGACATCCATCAATATAAGCTGGATACGTTAAAAAAGCGTGCTAAGCGTGCAGGTTCTCATGTTATAGAAACGCGTCTGATCCAAAATAGTAAAACGGTCAAAAGGCAAAAAGAAAAGTTTGATCGTGTGCTGTTAGATGTGCCTTGCTCAGGTACGGGTATATTGCGACGCAACCCTGATGCAAAATGGCATTTGAATGAGCAAAATATTAATGACTTAATTGTATTACAAAAAGATATTTTGCAAAGGTACAGTCAGATGTGTCGAGTGGGTGGAAAGCTTGTCTATGCGACTTGCTCTATTTTACCCTCTGAGAATAGGCAACAGGTTCAAGCATTTTTAGCCAATAATCCACATTGGACTTTAGAGGAAGAATTAAGCTTAGTGCCCGGTGTAAATAGTGAATATGATGGTTTTTACGGCGCAGTATTAGTTAAAAATGATATTTCATGATTTATGGGGTTGAAGTTACAGACTTTAGACCCAACAAAAAAGAATATATTACTAGGCGCATATTTGACTGCACCTAATGAACACATTAATCGTTTAAGGTTTGACAATGAATCCTATCATCGCACTACTTAAAGAGCACAATATTTCTGATGAACAAATTAAAGCGGTTTTTCAGGCATTAACTGAAAACCCTTTGATGGCAATGGCGACTGTACAACAATTGCCAATTCCACCTGAAAAATTACAGCAACTGATGGGGCTAGTCATGCAAAATCCAGCCTTAATTAAAGAGGCCGTTGCGGAACTTGGATTAGATTATTCGAAAGTAGAAGCTGCGAAGGCACAGCTAAATAAGTAACTGACGATAACATCCGTTTAAGAAAGGCTTCAACATGAAGCCTTTTTTGTATTTGTTAAAATGTGATTTGTGCACCCAATGAAACAAAGCGACCTCGTCCGCCACCATAAGCACTATGAAAGTTGCCATTCCCCCCTATGATAAAGGGCCCATTGTTATTAAACAGGTTTTTTACATTGCCAGAGAGTCTTAATGTTGACCCTTGTAGTTTCTGACGATAAGAAAATTGGAGTGAGTGAGTGGTGTATGATGGAAGGTCATTACCCCAAAGAGGTTCAGGGTTGTCGATACAGGTGTCTGACAGCTGTGTACATTGTTCACTATTATCTTTCAAAAAACCAAGCCAATTTTCATATACTTGCTTATTGCGTGTTATACCGCTTTTAAATTGTGTATGCCATGACACTTGCCATTTATCGTGTTGCCAAGAGAGAGAGGCTTTGCCTGTATCTGCAAAAATATGGTGATTTAAATACCCTTCGTGTATTTCAGTTACTCGTCCATTGATGTGATCAGATATCAATGCATGCTCAATAACGTGATTCCAATTCAATTTAAATCTGAGCTGGCCAAGACGATTTAAAGTGTGTGTATAGTGAATCGCCGCATCATAGCCTTGTGTAAAAAGCTGGTTTGCATTGACCAAGCGCTGTTGCAACTCAATAATTTGTCCTTCACTATCTCTTTTTATCGCCTGACAAAATGGATTATTAGGATCAAAAGGTGTGTCTGTTTGATAACACCTATTCATAATATTTTGATGTGAAAGTGATGTGATGACGTCTCGTATGCTAATCCGATAATAGCTTGCATTAATGGTCATGTTAGCGATTGATTGAGGCTCAACTTGGAGCTCAACCGCGAAGCTATCGGCTGTTTCTTCGGTGAGCTCTGGATTTCCCAAATTTGGCGAGTAGCTGTTATTACGATCGTGAAAAATCCCCTCTTTTTTTATTGTTGCATTGATACTCGCTTCCTTTCTGCAGTTGTCATGACCCATCAGCGTTGATGTTGCTGTTACGCCATCACATAAGTCTTGAAAGGCGTTGTAGTCGCCTCTTATTGGAGACATAAGCTCAGTGATTGTTGGAGCTCGCATCGCCTTTGCCCAATTAAACTTCACAGCATAATGTGTCGTAGGGGTGTAATTAAACCCAAGATTATAGCTCTGAATAAGTCCCATATTTGACCAACTATAATCCGCTGCGCGTGCAGCCAATGAGAGGCTTAATTGGTGTGCAAATCGCTTATCTTTGAGCAAAGGCACTGACGCTTCCATAAAAATTTCATAGCTGGTGACATCTCCAGAAAAGTTAGGAATATAGTTAAAAGTCACTCCGCCTTGAGGCACATTGGTGGATACGTTTTGACTGTCCCTTCGGTAATCTATACCAAAAGCACTTAATACAGGGCCTGATGGCAAGTTGATAAGTTCACCACTGAGTGCGGCGGACAAGGTTATTTGAGAAAGGCGAGTGGTCAGTTTAGGGTTCGCTCGTATATAGCTTGCGGCCGCTGGGCTAATCGCGTTTTCTCCAAATAAGTTGATTGGGGTGCAGCCAGCTTTTCTGGCGTCTTCATCTATGCACTCTATGGAACCATCAGGTAGCTTGCGGGCGTTAAGTGCATTTCTGACATGAGCAACGTTTAGTTCGTTATAACGGGTTTGTTGTTGAATAAATTGACCAAAGCCAAGTGAGGCATCCCATTGCCAGTTATCCCACATGATTCCGTTGAGGCCGGCCCATGTACGCAGTGTGGTGCGCGAGTTATCATTGGTGACAGCGCCGACTTCTTGAAACAGGCGATCCCATTTTATATCTTGGTTATTTGCACTTTCTCTGATCTTTGCCGGAATATAGGGGTTAGTGTAGGGGATTGCGCCAATACAATCTGAGCCAAATTGTTGTGTATATGCGTTATAGGTGATGACCAGATCACACTCATCTTCGTTTTCTGGGGACTTTATATTTTGACTATCATTTTTGCTGTAATGCAATTGAAAATAAGCCTGCTCACCTGATTTAAAATCAAATTCATTTTTGATTGCTAAGTTGAGTTGCTGACTGGGTAATTGCAGTAAGTTGTATTGATTAAAGTGCAAACCATGCACTTCTTCTTGCCAGTCATTTCGTAATGTTTGCTCATCAAACCAAAAGCCTGAGTTAGGCTTAAAGCTACTCGATTCATTAAAAACCCCGCCAGGTAATGCATCGCTTAATGAAGTCCAATCGCTTTGATCAATATCACGCATACAGCGATATGCACTCTGTTGCTTAGGCTGGTACAGTGCCGTGAGCATAGTGTTACACATTCTTTTTGGGTCATATCGCCAGTCATCCTGCTGTTGAGCACGGTCTCTATCCCAGTAATCCAAGCCAAAATGTTTAATGTAAGTGGCGCTTAGCAGAAGTTGTCCCTGTTGGTTGGTATACTGAAACCCAGTATCCGCATTAAAGGCGATTTCACGTGCACCGCCCGCCACGCTCTCGCCTACAGTTAAATTAATAGTTGTGTCGTCTTTGCTTTGCTTAGTAATGATATTGACGACACCTGAGATAGCGCCAGAACCGTATGCTGCTGACGCGCCACCTGTAATAATTTCGATATTTTTTATCATACCCTTTGGTATGGAAGAAAGGCTGACCAACTCACCTGAGTAACTATTTGAAACGACTCGCCTGCCATCAATTAAAGTCAATGTTCTGTTAAGTCCTAAACCCCGTAAATCGACAGTTGAAAGGCCTGAGTTATGCGTACTATTTTGAGAATTTACATTACTTATTCCCTCATTAATTTGAACAACTTCATCAATGAGAATATCCGATAAAGAGGCATATGCTGACTGATCGAATATGTCGTTGGAAACACGAGTGAGTAAATGCGTGCTAGTACCTTGTGCTATGTGGGATCCCGTTACTGTGATGCGCTCAATACTTTGAACCTCTTGTTTATCTCGTTGTTTAGCGATGGGCGCTGCGTCCCCTTTACTCGTATTAAAAATACAGAGGGTAACAAGTATAGATATATACAAAGCGTTATTAATTTTTTTACTCGATGACACTAAACTTCCTTAAACACACTAATTAGGCAGTAAAAAAACGCACGTAATAAGAAGCTTCTCTTCTGTGAAGAGTTTCTTTCACGTTCTCAAGAGCAGTTTGCAGTATGGTTATTGTTTATTAATTTATAATTATATGTTTATTAAATGTGAATTAAAAGTGGGTTTAGATGAGAAAATTGATTACATAAAAGTTGTTTGAGAATTGTATTAATGAGGCTGTTGGAAAGTGATGAGAGTCGAGGTGACTGAATTTATGATGTATCAGAAACGATAAAAGGGCCATAAAGGCCCTTTGGAAGTATCGTTCAAGTTAGTATGGTTACCCTAACCCCTTAAGGCAACCAACCAATTGTTTTGCAAAAGCGGCATATCTCGTTAAGTTTCTAAGCTAGCGAGAGGAAAAAACCTGCTATTGCTGCACTCATTAGGTTAGCCATTGACCCTGCTAAAACCGCCCTGAGCCCTAAGCGTGCGATATCCTTTCTACGACTAGGAGCCATACCACCTAGTCCGCCTAGTAAAATTGCAATCGACGATAGGTTAGCAAATCCACATAACGCAAATGTGACAATTGCTTGGGTGTGTTCAGATAACCCATCGCGATAATTCATAAAGTCTAAGTAAGCAACGAATTCGTTAACTACTAATTTTTGGCCGATAAAACTACCTGCCGTTACAGCTTCTGCCCAAGGAACACCAATCATCCAAGCCACTGGTGCAAAGACATAGCCTAAAATTTCTTGTAATGTCAGCTCTGGGTGATTAAACCAACTGCCAATTCCGCCAAGTAAACCGTTCATCAGCGCGATTAATGCGACGAAGGCTAGTAGCATAGCACCTACGTTAAGTGCTAAATGCATGCCGCTTGAAGCGCCTGCAGCCGCTGCATCGATAACATTAACTGGCTTTTCTTCACCACTGTCTACTTCAGCTAAGTTTTCTTTGGTTTTTTCTGTCTCTGGCACAATCATTTTGGCCATTAAGAAACCACCTGGAGCTGCCATAAAGCTTGCTGCGATCAAATATTTTAAATCGACACCAATAGCAACATAGCCCGCCATGACTGAGCCTGCAACAGTTGCAAGGCCACCAACCATAACGGCAAATAACTCTGATTGCGTCATTTTTGGAATGAACGGCTTCACAATAAGAGGTGCTTCTGTTTGTCCAACGAAAATATTCGCGGTAGCAGAAAGCGACTCAGGTCGTGATGTTTTAAGTAGCTTTTGCAATCCGCCACCTAAAATTTTAATTATCCATTCCATAATCCCGAGGTGGTATAAAACACCGACCAACGCCGAGAAAAATACAATGACAGGCAAAACCTGAATTGCAAATACAAATCCAATTGACTCTTGCGCAGCCAAAGGACCAAATAAGAAGCTAATTCCATCATTGGCATAGCCAATTACTGAAGAAACTGCTGACGACATAGCGGCCAACGCGTTTTTACCAGCTTCTATAAAGAGTACAAAGCCGCCAATGACGACTTGCATTAAAAATGCGATACCTACAGTTCGTTTGTTTATTGCGCTGCGGTTCGTTGAAGCCGCGAAAGCAATACCTAGTAGCATCATCATGCCTACTAGGCTCATTATTGTTGTCATGCCAAAATGTTCCCGTTTTATTCTTGCAGCAAATATTTTATTTTACTTTTAATAATATCAATCGCAACGCGATTCATACCGCCACGGGTCACGACCAAGTCGGCATTGTGCTTCGATGGTTCGATAAACTGATAAAACATCGGTCTAACCGTTGCTTGATACTGCTCAACAACAGAAGAAATACTTCTGCCTCTGTGCTCGATATCACGCTGCATACGGCGTAATAAGCAAATATCAAGCGGGGTATCAATAAATACCTTTATATCAAATTCTTCTATTAATGCTGGGTCGCTTAACAGTAAAATCCCTTCGACAATTAATATTTTTGCCGGATTTACTGTGCGTGTCTCACTACTGCGCGTGTGTTGAGCATAATCATAAGTAGGTACTTGTACTGATTTACCTTGACGTAATTGTTCAAGATGCTCTTTCATCAACGCATGCTCAAACGCATCCGGATGGTCATAATTTGTTTGAGTTCTATGCTCAAATGGCAAATGCGATTGATCTTTATAGTAAGCGTCTTCTTCTATAACGGCGATAGCGCCTGATTCAAGTTCATTTACTAATTCGTTATATATTGTTTGACTAAAAAGAGACTTACCAGACGCAGAAGCGCCAGCTATGGCTATAATTGTTCGTGTCACTAAAGTTCACACCCAGCTATTGTTGACGTTGGAAGATCACAATAGCAAAAAAGACACGATTAATCTCTTTTGCCTCGCTTAATGAGCAAATTTAAATGTTTTGCCCCATTCAAAACAGGACTTATGTCCGCTGGTATAACCAGATTTTTTATTTATTTAAAATGGGGACTAAGAAGATATATTATGGTTTTGTGACAGCGGACTAATGTCCTGTACGATATATTTAGCTATCAATAAAGTAACGACCTCTGGGAGCAAAGATGCTTTATAAAAACAAAATACGGCCCAGACAAAAGATGAGAGGTGATATATGGCAAGAGCAATTATTTTAATGGCAGATAGCCTCGGCGTTGGTGCAGCACCAGATGCTGAAAAATTTGGTGATGTAGGTGCCAACACGCTCGCTCATCTTTTGCAAGCATATAAAGAGGAAAAAGGTTCTGCACTATCTATCCCTAATTTAACAAAATTAGGCTTAGTAGATGCATGTGAAGCCGCAGGTGGAAAAACATGTGAAGTTGCTGAGCGTATTGAGCCGGTAGCAGCCTGGGGTTATGCCAAAGAGCTTTCTAGTGGTAAAGACACGCCGTCTGGTCACTGGGAAATGGCAGGTGTACCAGTTTTATTTGACTGGGGCTACTTTCCAAATACACAACCTTGTTTCCCGCAAGAGTTTATTGATGAGCTGTGTAAAAGAGCGGATCTCCCAGGCATTTTAGGGAATTGTTACGGTTCGGGCACAGTGATTCTAGAGCAACTGGGTGAAGAGCACGTCAAAACTGGCATGCCTATTTGTTACACCTCAGTTGATAGCGTATTTCAAATAGCCGCTCATGAGCAATCATTTGGCCTTGAAAAGCTTTATCAAGTATGTGAAATCGCACGGGCACTGCTTGATGAAATGAACATAGGACGAGTGATTGCGCGGCCGTTTATAGGCACTTCGAGTGCCGACTTTATTCGTACAGGTAATCGTAGAGATTATTCTGTTTTACCACCGGCACCAACTGTTTTAGACAAGTTGGCTAATAGCGGGGGGGAAGTGATCAGTATTGGTAAAATTGCAGACATTTATGCACACCAAGGGATCACACAAAAACACAAAGCACCTGGTTTGATGAATTTATTGAACAAAACCAGTGAAGTGATTGACTCAGCGCCTGATAACAGCCTGATCTTCACTAATTTAGTAGATTTTGATGAAAAGTTTGGTCATCGTCGCAACGCAGTCGGGTATGCCGAAGCGTTGGCCGAGTTTGACGCCTACTTACCGACAATTTTAGGTAAGTTAAAAGATGATGATGTGCTATTCATCACGGCGGATCACGGTTGCGACCCTACAGCACCGGGTACCGATCACACAAGAGAATACGTGCCAGTATTGGCATACCGAAATGGGATGAACAATACTCCATTAGGTGAAAGAAACAGCTTCGCAGATATAGGTCAAACACTTGCCCAGTGGTTTAACCTAGAAGAATTAGAATATGGTGACGGCTTTGCCGACAAGTTGGTTACAGCTTAAGTTAAAGGAAACATGTTATGAGTACTCCGCATATTAATGCAAACCCAGGTGATTTTGCTGAAACGGTATTAATGCCAGGTGATCCACTACGTGCTAAGTATATTGCTGAGAACTTCTTAGAAGATGCTCGCCAAGTGACAGACGTTCGCAACATGTTTGGATTTACTGGTACATATAATGGTAAACCAGTGAGCATCATGGGTTCTGGTATGGGTATCCCATCGATGTCAATTTACGCACGTGAGCTTATTGTAAGCTTTGGTGTTAAAAACTTAATTCGTATCGGTACTTGTGGCGGTATTAATCAGGATACAAAAATCCGTGATGTGATCTTTGCACAAGGTGCAAGCACAGACTCTAATGTAAACCGCGCTCGTGTGCGTGGCTTTGATTTTGCTGCTATCGCCGACTATGGTCTTCTTGAAAATGGTGTTAATGCAGCACGTCGCTTAGGCATTGAGGCGAAAGTAGGTAACGTTTATACAACAGATACTTTTTATCAGGCTGACAGCAGCTTTTACCCGGAGCTAGACAAATTAGGCGTTTTGGCTGTTGATATGGAAACAGCTGGCCTTTACGGTGTTGCTGCTGAATATGGTGCAAAAGCAATGGCTTTATTCACTGTAAGTGACCACGTCATTACCGGCGAAGCAACGCCACCAGAAGAGCGTCAAAGTACGTTCAACGAAATGGTTAAGATTGCTCTAGAATCAATTTAATTTAAAGTAGCGCACGCTTTGCGCTGCTAGAACAGTTCCTTGGTAACGTAATCGCAGAGTTTTGGAGACACGCCTAAAACAAAGCGAATCACACCCAAAAAGCCGCACCTAGTGCGGCTTTTTTTTATCTTTAAACTTGTTCTAACTAGCCTTAGCATTTTTTTCCTTACTTAGGGGAAGATCCCTCTCTACTTTCTTCATTCTGACACTATGCCAGGTGCATGTAGGAATTACTTAATTTGCTTAAATAGTCTATGGTTAAATCAGGTAATTATTCGGTCGGTAATAATGAAGTACATGAGTAATATTGGGTTTTTATTATTGGCACTGCTGCTCACATTGCACGTAAAAGCGGTTGAAAATTTAAAGGAAAACTTCGCCACAGAAGATGACAAAGTTAAGTATTTATCTTTGAATTACCCAGAGAAAGCAATCCAGTTTTACAAACAAAACGCCCCACGTCTATCAGAAACAAACAACGAGCAAACTGTATCTATTTACACAAGTATACTGGTGGCAGCGAGTAATATTCGCGATATAACACTTATAGAGCAAATAGTTGAGGAAGTTACACAGAATCGACTTGCTCAATTTAGGCCGCCTTATGATTTTTCAATCATTAATGTCATCGGTGTATCGTATGGTATGAATTTTCAATATGCTGAGTCGGTTCAGGCGTATCAATGTGCGCTAGAGTATTCACGAAACAACCTGGAAAAAATGATTGCTAAAATGAACTTAGCGATTGCTTATCGCATGGCTGGACAACCAGCCTTTAGCTATCAAATTTTACAAAGTGTTGATGAGGCGATATTAAGTGGTAGAAGGCTTGCGAGCTTGTTTGTTGTAAGAGGAAATACAGCAATGGCTTTAAAAAAGGTTAAGGCAGCGATAACAGATTATAAGGCAGCCAGAAATCACTATTTAAAAGGAGAGCATCATCGCAATGCGAACAGAGTGACTGTGAATTTACTCGGAGCCGCATTAGTTGATAGACGGCTAACGCTATTTGATGAGTTTCGTAAATCATTGCAGCCTGAATCACAAAGCTATTTGACAGAGAATGAGCAAGCATATTTAGCATGGTTAGATTTGATGTATAAATCTGTGCGGCAGAAAAAGCTGTCTAAGCTTGCCATCAACAACACAAAATTGCTTTTACCTAAATTGATTGCAGGTGGCTACGAGCCAGTTGTTAATCAGCTTTTTAGTTCTTTCAGTGCAGAGTATATCGGGCAGTCAAAAGTACAACCAAATAATGTCGAACGAAGACTAAATGCTGGGTTAATCGCTTCTTGGTGTCCAGCGATTTGAAGTTTGTTCAAGCCCGGTTCTTAAAGTGAATACTGTTTATAAAAGCACATTGATGTACTATTGTTAATTCAACAAATTGATATGATAACCTAAATGAAGTATTTTATTTCCCTGCTTTTACTGTTTTTATTTTGTCAAAGCAGTGTTTCTGCCAGTGAAAAACAGGATCTAGACTTTGCAACTGAGTCTGAACGGGTCAAATACCTTGCGCTTAACTACCCAGCAAAGGCCGTGAGTTATTATGAACAAAATGCTCAAAAATTGCTTGTACAAAGCTCTGCTCAGACGGTCTCCATTTATAGTAGCGTATTGGCTGCTGCCAGTAATACAGGCAATATTAAGTTAGTTGAAGAGCTTGTTTCACTGCTGTCTGATGAAAGGCTGACTCCACATAGTTCAGGTTATCAATTTACTATCATTAATGTCATTGGCGTTGCCTATCGATTGAATCGCCAGTTTGATGACGCAATTACAACGTATAAATGTGCACTTAAGCATGCATACAACAGCATGGAGAAGATGACCGCGAAGGTGAACCTTTCCATTGCTTATCGGATGAACAACCAGCCTGCGATCAGTTTTCAAATTCTTCAAAGTATTGATGAGGCTGTTCTCAGTGGTCGACGAAGAGCGGGGTTGCTAGTCGTTAAAGGCAATACTGCAGTCGTTTTAGATAAACCAAAAGCGGCTATAAGTTATTTTATTGCAGCGAGGCAACATTATTTAAAAGACAAGCATCAGCGCAATGCCTCGAGAGTAACGGTTAATTTATTAGGTGCTGCTTTAATCGCAAGGCGTTCAGAACTTTTTGAAAAGTATCGTAAAAAACTAACACCGACTTTTGAGGCATATCTACCACAGAGCGATCAGTTGTATCTACAGTGGCTTGATCTTATGCATGAAAGTGTGAAATCAAATCGAGTTGCTGATCATACTTTGCGGTATACAAAAAAACACCTTTCTCGATTAGTCAAAGAAGGTTATGAAGGGCCTGTGCAAAAGCTACTCAAGTCGTTAAATGCAGAGTTTTTGATGCCTGAAAAGTCGCGACGGCACTTAATCCTGACGTCGTTGCGTGTTGATTTAGCTAAACCTTGGTGTCAGGAACTTTGACAAGCTTTTAAACTATGCCATTGTTTTAGTATATGCATTTATAGTGGTGCAGATATGACAAATTGGGTAATAGGAAAAGTTGTAGAAGTAAATTGGTGGACGCCGAGCTTATTCAGCCTAAAAGTTGCGGCTGATATACAAGACTTTACAGCAGGTCAATTCACGAAATTAGCACTGGATATCGGTGATAAGCGAGTGGCACGTGCTTATTCATTTGTAAATTCGCCTTCTGATCCCTTGCTTGAGTTTTATCTAATAGAGGTTGAAGATGGTGCGCTGTCTGCTAAATTAGCTCAACTGAATGAGGGAGACGACGTCTGGGTTTATAGTAAGCCTTCTGGATATTTTACTATCGATGAAGTGCCTCAAGCCGATACGTTATGGATGTTATCTACGGGTACTGCAATTGGCCCATTTTTATCTATTGTTAGCGATGGAAAGCTTTGGAAACAGTTTAAGCGAGTTGTCCTTGTCCATGGTGTACGTTTGAACACAGATCTTTGTTATCAAGATCAAATTCGGGCAACTGAAAAGTTGTTTAAACAATTTACATATATCCCTCTGGTAAGTCGTGAAAAGTCAGATGTAGGATTAAATGGCAGAGTGACAGATATTATTAAAAATGGAGAGCTTTTGAGCTTTTGTAACCTGTCTGCAATGCCCAAAGATAGTCATTTTATGTTATGTGGCAACCCCGAAATGGTGAAAGATACGACTTTACTGTTACAACAGCTTGGTTTTAAAAAGCACCGTAGAGTAGAGACAGGACATATCACGATTGAGCAATACTGGTAGGCTGAACCTAGGCTGTATTACATATAATAAAATTGTTATACTCTACTTGCCCGTACCAAAAAGGGGGAAGTATGAGGTATTTTTTTCTATTCGCTTTGTGTATATGTTCGGTCGTTTCTGCGAATCCTGCATTTGAAGATAAGGCCAGCGAATATAATTTACAAAAAACAGAACAAGAAAAAGCAGCAGAGGCTGTTATTGATAAGCTGATCCGTGCATATAACAATCAAAATATTCGCCAGTTTTTGGCCTTGTATGCGGAGGATGTTGAGTTTTATATGTACCCTCAAACTTTGATGTTCAAAGGTAAGAAGCCACTTATTAAGCGCTATGGGTTAATGTTTGAGAAGATGCATTGTATGAAATCAACGTCTATCAAAAGGATCACGAACGGCAATATCGTTATAGATCATGAAACGTCAGAAATATGCACAAAAAAGGACGGTGTGATTGATAAACGCTCTGAGTTTGTGACAAGTTATCAGATTGAAGATGGCAAAATTCAAAAGGTCGTATTCTTTAGGTAATCACCTCAGTATAGAGCTATCTTCGTATGGCAAAGCGACAAACTATTGTTGCTTTGCATGTATTTACTCATTTTATTTTTCTCATCACATCATAACGACTATCCTTCTAATAAAGCGTAACGAAAAGATTGTGTAACAATTGTCATTGTTGCATCGGTAATTATTTGGAGGAGTCGTGATTGACAGGTTGGCACTATTACTAGTGCTTTTGTTTTTTTGTATCCAAAACGATGCTTTTGCTGACATACCTAAGCTTCAGGTGGTTACTGAAGAGTGGGTGCCATACAATTATGCAAACCAACAGGGGGAAATTGTAGGGCGCGCGACAAAAAAAGTGCGTGAAGTGTTAGACCTTGCGGGTATTGAATACGATATTAAGCTATACCCCTGGGCTCGTTCAATGAAGCTGACAAAAACACGACCCAACACAATGATTTACTCTATCTATAGAAGCCGTGACCGTGAAAGTCAGTTTGAATGGGCATGCCCTTTAATGCGGCCTGTAAGACAGTACTTGTTCAGATTAAAGAGTAGAACTGATATTCAAGTGAATTCGCTAGAGGATGCGAAAAAATATGTCATTTCGATTGTTCGTGGCAGTGTGGTACATGAATTTTTAACCGAGCAAGGATTTGAAGCGGGCACAAACCTAGATATCACCGCAGATCCAAGCGCATCTCAGAGAAAGCTATTAGCAGGAAGAATAGATTTCTTGCTGACAACAGAGTACACCATGCATGCAACATTGAAGTCTATTGGTGTTAACTATGATGTTGTTGTGCCTGTGCTAGAGGTACGGAATAATTCTGATAGACGCGCATGTATGGCGTTTAATCTAAATACAAATAAGCAGCTAATTGATAAAGTAAGAAGGGCATTAGCTGAGCATAATAGTCGCTATCTTGGCCCTTAATACAGAGAGAAGTGTTTTAGCGCATTCTTACCAAGGCTTTAAAGTGTTACGATTTCTTTTGGGCTTATCTACAAGATATTTATCGAATAGTCGTTTACCATTGTCGTATTCAAGAGAAGTATGTTTGGTACTTGGATTTACAACAATTGCTAGTATCGCGAGCACACTTGTCTTGATAAATTCCATTTCAATAAGATAGATAAATGATAGCGTTGTCATTGCTATACACGTTATAAAGCGAATTAAAAAAATCATGCCTTTCCCTTTGCAAATTTCTCAACGTCACTTTAGAGTCATTATTCAATGATTTCAAGAGGTCTGATGAGTTTTTAGTTATGATTACAAGCATTTACATGTTTCGCCTACAGGTTTTGTGGGTGATATCTCACAAATTAAAATCTTTAGTTGTTTTTTTCAACAATATTTGAAATAAAAAAATAGTTTATTAGCCAGCAATCAGTTTATCTCTTACTATGCTGTAATATGAAGTGCACACAGTTGGAAAGACTTATGGTGAAATATTTAGTAATTTCTTTCATGGTACTGCTAGGATCTTTTGATGTAAAAAGTGAAACAGATTTGTGGTCAGAGCTTGAAGGTAGGCAAAATCGTAGTGGTTTAAATACGCTTTATTTAGACACAACGATAATGAGTCAACGTTTTGCTGACAATGGTGAAGTTAAAATATACTTGCCGTCACCGAAAGGTGACCTACTTGAGTTTCGCTTGAGTCCATACTCGGTGATGCCTAAAGAGTTAGCAAGTAAGTACCCGGATATTAAGACGTATATTGGCGTCCAAGTTGATAACCCTGCGGTGAAGGGAACCTTTGATTATTCTCCTTCTGGTTTCTATGGCGTATATGAGCTAGCAGGAAGCCGAGTATTTATTGAGCCTATTGATAGACAAATTCGACAAAAAAGAGCGTTATATAGAGTATATAATAAACACGCAATAGTTAATAACAATACGAAGTCTGATTATGTATTGCATGAACCGATTAAACGTCATGAGCATAGTGCTAAAAAAGCACGAGAGAGTGATACGCTTAAACTTAGGTTTGGTATAAATGAAGATCTTAAATATCGATTGGCCATTGTCACTACGGGGGAATATGCACAGTTTCATGGAGGGACAAAAACAAGCGTAATGGCTGCGTTAGTGACTCTTGTAAATCGTGTTAATCAGGTTTATATGCGAGATTTATCAACGTCTTTTGAGCTTGTCTCAAATAATGATGATTTAATTTTTTTAGACCCAGCAACAGATCCTTTTGCCAATGACGATACTGACATTGACAAAATTGCAGATGCAATTGCCAGTGTGACCAGCACTGACAGTTACGACATAGGGCACTTGGTTGGAACTGGGGCAGGCGGGCTTGCTGGATTTGGTGTTGCATGCACAAGTGCAAAATCCGAAGGGGTGACAGGCAACCCTCAGCCTATCAATGATGCGTTTTCTATTGATTATGTTGCCCATGAATTAGGGCATCAATTGGGAGCAGATCATACTTTTAATGGGCTGGTTGGTGCATGTGATGGTAATCGCGTTAATGATGCCGCATTTGAGCCTGGTAGTGGCTCAACCATCATGGGTTATACAGGCATTTGTGACACACAGAACCTTCAGGCAAACTCTGATCCATACTTTCATGTGTATTCACTAGAACAGATGGCTGCATATACTCGACAAGCAGATGGCAGCTCATGTGGAATAAGAACTGCGAAAACTAATCAAGCACCAGTTGTTGAGGCTGGCGAAAATTTCACGATTCCCGCAAGAACGCCTTTTACCTTAAGCGGCAGTGCAACTGACGCGGATGGTGATTCATTAGTGTATAGTTGGCAGCAGAGCGATTTAGGAGGCGCAACCAATAGTGCTCAGGAGGATGCAACTGATATGGGCTCTGGACCGCTATTTAGGGTCTTTAACCCGGTGTCAGAGGGGGAAAGAACATTTCCTAAAATGGCAGATGTATTATCAGGGCAAGTCAGTTATGGAGAAGTATTGCCTACGACCAGTCGCAGCTTAAACTTTAAATTATTGGTGCGAGATGGTTCAGGCAATATTGCCGACGATGCAATGACTGTAACAGTTGTTGGCAATCAGCAAGGCTTTGCCGTGCAAGATCCAACCAGTGGCACTCTTTGGATGCTTGGTACACAAACAGTGCGTTGGGAAACTGCAGGTACTGAAAATGCACCGATATCGTGTGGAACTGTTGATATTTTATTATCACTTGATGGTGGTGAAACCTTCCCAACAGTGATTGGTGATAATGTTGCAAATGATGGGGAGCATGAAGTTACCCTAGGTGGGCTCGTGAGCTCTGCTGATGGCAAATTAAAAATCAAATGTACCGATAATATATTTTTTGCAGTGAACAATGGCAATTTGCAAATACAGGGCAGCTCTGAACCGATAGCGCCCAACATTACTGAGCAAGAAAGTTTAACTGTTGCGGAAGATACCAGTATTACTTTGGAGATCAGTAACTTTAAGTATGAGGGGGGATTTAATGCAGAGTCCATCACAGTTGGAAATGGCGATAACTATACTGTGAGTGGTTTAACAGTTACACCCACTGCCAATTTTAATGGTGCGCTCACCGTGCCTGTTACCGCTGTTCGTGGCGATCTTACAAGCGATGCCTTTAACGCCAGTATTAGTGTGACGGCTGTTAATGATGCACCCTCCGGCCAAGATGACTCATTTTCAGTGACTGTTAACACACAAAATAACCTTTTGAATGTATTGGCTAATGATACAGATGTTGATGGCGATAATTTAGTGATTGGCACTGTTAATTATCAAGGTACAGGTAGTGTTATTGTATCCAACAATCAACTTTCCTATACACCTGCCACAGACTTTTTGGGTTCTGAACAGTTGTCATATGTTGTTAGAGACGCAGCAGGTGTTGAGGCTACGGCACAGGTGACGATAACTGTGGCAGCGGCACCAAGTAACGATGACGGTGGATCTTCAGGGCAGATGTACTACCTCAGTTGGCTGATGTTGCTACTAACGCTTACTAGAGCTAGGCAAAGGAGATCAATTTGAAAACGTACATTGGTTTGATGTTATCGGCTTGGTTATTGGCTGGATGTGCAGATGGGTATGGTGAGCATCAGAATGAGTCAACCACAGACATGACATTACAAAAAGATGTGTCTGATGCCATTGCTCGCGCTGTTGAAGATAAAGACTTTAGGCTTTATGCAACAACGGGGCGTCGTCCTGTTTTCCCTGGACTTGAGCAGTTTGACTTTGATGAGCTTAAAGTATCGTGTGGCCTTAAGTATTTACCTAGTACTGGCGATGTAATTAAATCTGAGCAGGATAAACTGCAACGTCTAAAACAGTATGAATTTGCTAAGCGCTATAATTTAAAAATATATGCTAGGTGTAAGGAGAACGCTAAAGCTTAGCGAGTTGAATAAGAGTAGACAGACCAAACACGAGCTACTTATTTAATCTGTTTTTAATTCAGTGAGGTTAGTAGCTTTTTGATGCTGACTCTCACTTGGTCAATATCCTCAACTATGAGTAAAACGGACTGGTTATCGTCAGGCACTGACTCCCAATGCTCAGACCAAGTTTGGCGTAGCGCGCTCGAACTTGACTGTACGTCTTGGTTGGCTAAATAACTAAAGTCTGTGATAAGGCCTACTCTTATCCAGCCTTTTCGAGGGCTCGCCGTATTGATATCTTTATCATAATGCGCGATATAAATGAGCTGTTCTAATGCAGCAAGTTCTTTGAGTATTTCAAAACAGGCAAGGCGAACATTACTATTATGCTCAGACACTTCTAATCGCCAAGTGTTATAACTGAAGCCGATTAAAGCAAATAGCATGCTAAAGATGACACTGATTTGGTAGAGCTGAAGCCTTTGTCTCATTTTCATATCAGTGCCTATTATTGTGTTGCAGAGGTCTGTAAAAACCAACCTAGCTCTATTCCTTGCTGCAGTAACTGCATGACTTCGAGCGTACCTTGTTGTTGATCGCCAGTGACATTTGCTGCGGCTTCACAAATAAAGCCAAACGGTAACCCTTGCTTAATACTCATCAAGCATTGAAAGTGGCATTCAGACAAAGGGTAAAAGCCAGTTCGTTTGTCGCGCGCTCTGGCGATGATCCAGTACTGAGTGCTATTTAATTCTGGCGATGGAGGGGATGTATTATTTTTCAGTGCTTGCCAACTCTCAACAGCCGAGTATTTGCAAATAAGCATGTGCACACTATGGTGTAATTGCAAAACGATATTAGGCCAAGCTGTTTGCTCAATGGATTGTAGGTGGGCAAGCTCTAATAATTTGCCATCAGCGGCATCGAATGCTCTCAGTAATAGTCGTTCAAATAGGGCTATTTCGGATAAAATACCGTGCTCTTTAAAAGGTGTATGGGCGCTGAGAAAATCTGGAAGACGTTCACCATACTCTCTAAGGGATGATGATTGAGAAGGAAATAGCGCTAAATACGACTCAGCCATTTGATCGAATAATTCATCACCTAAATACAAGCCAAGCATTTCATGGTCTTGTTCTAGCACTTTTTTAAGCCTAATTTGATACGCATTTTGATAGATTTCGCTGCGTTGCTCGGGCGACAAGCCTGTTTGCTGTGCGATATGATCTGTAAAACTTGTATTGTGACCTTGTAGCATCGCTATAAAGTCACTTTGTAATTGTTCAAGCGTATTCATGATTTTTCCAGTTGCTTGGGGCCAAAGATCTTGCATGTGTTAGTTCAGTCATGATTTCTTTGAAATCAGGGAAATTATCATCTCTTTCTATCATGGTATTGACTGGCGCATGGCTGTTTGCAAACTTCAAGAATAATTCCCATACGGCATCACATACAGGTTGATCGTGTGTATCAATGATGTGGCTGCCAAAATCGCTGTGCCCAGCTAAATGTATTTGCGCAATAGCTGCTGAGGGAATAGCGTCTAAAAATTCATTAGGGTCAAATTGGTGATTGCGAGCACTGACATAAATATTATTGATGTCCAATAAGAATTGGCAACCTGTTCTGTTGTGCAGCTCAGCTAAAAATGTCCACTCGTTCATCTCTGATGCTTGATAGGTGAGGTAACTGGATACATTTTCTAAAATAAGTGGACGCTCTAAATAGTCTTGTACAATGGATAAGCGTTGACTCAAATGCGTCAGAGACTCTTCTGTATAGGGCATAGGGAGCAAATCATGACTGTTAAAGTCGCCTAGAGAAGAAAAACATAAGTGGTCGGATATCCAAAGCGGCTGAACACGATCAATCGTCTGCTTAAGCTTATCTAAATAGTCAAAGTTGACATCAGATGTACTGCCAATAGACATGGATACACCGTGCATCACAATGGGGTATCGCTCCTTTATTTGTGATAAATAGTGCCAAGGTTTACCACCTGCAACAAAGTAATTTTCTGAGATGATTTCAAACCAGTCTACCTTTGGGTTAGTCGCTATTATTTCTTCAAAATAACGAGTGCGTAAGCCAAGTCCGAAACCAACATAAGGGGGGGATGTGCTGTTCAAGCTGTTCTCACAAGATTGATTGTTCAGAGCCTGTTTGGAACAGGCTCCAAATAGAGTTATTAACTACCGACTTTACCGCCAATATCTTTACATGCTTTTGCTGGCATATTCACAAAGCCAGTGCCTTTGCACGATGCTTGCGCTGCACAGGCGTTATTAGCTGTTTTACAGTCATTATGACCACCGCAAATATTGACATCGTGGCAGTGCACTAAATCTGCTTTTGCAATACTGCCTACCCAGCTGTCTTTTTGCTTACCGCCTACATCGGCACATGCTTTTGCTGGCATACCAACAAACCCACTCCCTTTACAAGATGCATGGCCAGCACACGCATTATTTGCCGTTTTACAATCGTTGTGCCCACCGCAAATATTCACGTCATAGCAATGCACTAAATCTGTGGTTGCCCCTTTAGAGCTTGCAGCTGCACTGGCATTGCTTGATTGGCTCGAATCAGTTGCGTTACAGCCTACAAGACCCGCTACCATCATTGCCATTGCGGCGCCTGTTAATGCTTTCATTGTCGTTTCCTCGTGTTTTGGTATTGCCAAATTTATAGAGCAAACCAGAGTGGGCTGTATTTTGTATAGGAAAAGCACCACTCCAGCGCTCGATGTATTGACTTTTTTTGCAAATTCGCGCGATACAAAAAAAGCAAACTTTATGCGCTCCGGACGACTTGCTAGAAAAGACCTTGTGAGCTGCAGAATAATTTCAGTTTAGACGAAAAAATTATTTTGCGAGGAAACATGTAATAAGAATTACTCAGTGAAATTAAGATAAGATGAAGTAAACACTGATGTAAGCCCAGTGCACCAATAACAGCGGAACACCGGGTGTGGGAGTTACTTTTTAGTGTTGACTTTCATCTCTAATAGCGACGGCTTAAAGCCAAGCTTTTGATATGCATTAATAGCAGCTTGATTGTCATTGTACACATCTAGATAAAAGTCATAAATACCTTTAGATTCAGCCCAATCAATCAAGCGCTGGGTGATTTTTTGGTTTACCCCTTGGCCTCGAAACTCAGGGTTGACAAACATGAAACCTAAGTAACCATGCTGGTCATGCTCAAGGGATTGCTTTGATTTTCTAATTTGTACATAGCCTGTGGCGATGATTTGATTGTTGCATTCTGCCACTTGTACGCTCGCATGTTCACTTTGAAGCAGGTTATCTAAATCATAATAATGTGCATCTGTCTTAATTTGACTGTTATATGGCCGCTCCGCGTCGATGACGGCTTGTTCGAGGTCTAATAATTCAGTTTTGTCTTCTGAGGTTGCTGCTCTAAAGAGAATATGGTGTTGCTCATTTGTCATGGTGGTTCCTAACTGCTTACTGTTTTAGTATAGAATCAGAACAAACATATAGTATAAGGGTTATTATTTCTACAAAAATAATTTATTGGGTATATATTTTCTTTAAATTGGAGTTAATATAATTTTTTTATTAATTTTGTCTTTTTTTATCACTCAACGTATTATGTGTTTTTATATTTGAATAAATCATATTTATGTTTGCAAAAAAGTCAGCTCCGATTGGAACCATTTTTAGTATTGTCGCCGTTATTGTATTTTTCTTATTCGGGTTGGGCTCCTGTAGTAACCCAAGTACACCGGCTGGACATGAAGGGTACGTTTATGAAAAGCCTAGAATGTTTGGTTCTGGCGGTTACCAAGGTACCCTTCAAGGGCCTAGTAACTATGGTATGTCTGTATTACGCAATGAAGTGATCAACATAGACATGCGCCCGAATACCTACACTGAAAAATTCAGAATTCTAGCTAATGATGACTTAAATATTGTTTTTGATTTTCATGCTGTCGTTGCTATTAGATCTGGCACCGTTAAAGCCGTGGTAGAAAATTATGGTGGTGAAAATTGGTATGAGCGATTTGTTAGAGAAACATTCAGAACATATGTACGTAATGCAGTGCAAAAGTTTGATAGTGGAGAGTTAAAAGCACGTCGAGATGATATTGCAAATGAAGTGACCACTAAACTACAAACGTATTTAAATGCAACTCCTTTTGAGGTTAAAAATATTGTCGTGGGTAATATAAATTACCCAGACATTGTTGCTAAAGCGGTTGAGAAAAAACTTGCAGCACAGCAGCTGCTTTCTGAAAAAGAAACGCAAAAGCAAATAGCTAAAAAAGATGCTGAAATTCGTATTGAGGAAGCCAAAGGGATTGCTGAGGCACAAAAGATCATCAACTCAACGCTTACAGAAAATTACCTGCAGCACGAGGCGATTAATGCTCAGCTTAAAATGGCTGAATCACCAAACCATACAACCGTTTATATACCTGTTGGTACCAATGGTATGCCGCTAGTGAAAGGCTTAAAGTAAAAAATTGCCTCATAAAAAGGTATGGATAGAAATACGGGCTAATACTGACCAGTATTAGCCCGTATTTTTACAATTACTTTGTTATCTTGACATCGACATCAAAGACAATGCCTTTGTCGTCAATATCGTATTGAACGTGCATTTTACCGGTTTGATTAAACAAATCTTTTAATTCATCTGGAATTGGCTCACCAGACTGTTTTGCTGCTTCAAATAGCTTTGGAAATATTTTAGCACTGTCCAGTCCAAAGCTAGCAAACCCATTGATTGTCACTGCTTGGTTACTTAAATCATTTGCCGCCTTTTCTGCCATATCGCCTTTATATAAAGCCAGATGCTGTCCTTTTAATGCTAAATAAACAGGGGTTGATATTGAAACACCCTGTGGTAGGTAATCATTTATTTCGATGGCGGTGCCATCGCCAGGCAAGGTTAACGATGTAAATTCGGGCACCAAGCTTTTTGCCATATTAAACAGCGCTTGTACATCATCTGCAGAGACTGTAACCAAGGCATCCAAAGCTGTTGTATCAAATTCATCAGGTTGGTAAAAAGTCGTGACATCCATATCAAAGATTGTTGCGCTTATACCTTTGAATGAACCGAGCATACCCGTAGCCATCGCAAGTGGGGCAGGATTAACGCCTTTTGTTTGTGCTTGCAGAGTGTTAAGCGGTGCACAATCAAATTGGGCGCTTGCAAATGCAGCCCATACTGTATTGACGGAAGAAGAGAGCTGATTAGCATTGAGTCCTAAACCCAAAGTGACCATAGCATCGTTACTGCTTTGTGTATGCTGAGGTAAAAAGCCACGCATATTTTGCAAGGCACTGAGTATTTTTGTATCTGAAGACGCGATAACCGTCGACACTTTAAGGTCGGCAAACTGACTGGTTATGTCCACTTTTTGTGTACCGGAAATAATCGCTGGCCATTTTTGAGTGATGTCAGAGAAGTCTTGCTGGCACTCTGGTGTTCTGATGCTGTCAAATGCGTTGTCTTCTCCGGCTAAACTTGTCAGTTTATCCAGCATTAGAGTGGCTTGGCTATCTGGATTTTTAGCCGTAAGCATCTCGGTAATAAGTTGAGTATCCAGATAAGCTAGACTGTGGCCATCTAACTGATGACCCTTTATAAATCCCTCTATTTTTCCGCTGTCGCTGAGTGCGTGAAGTGGTTTAGCTAATCCCAAAGCTACTTTTACATCATTGGGTTGGTTAAATGGCGTATCAATAGTTATTGTAAGCCAGTTGCCGTTGCTTGCAATTAATAAATCAAATATGCGCTCACCCTCGTAATCAATAAAGTACTTAGTTACTGGGGCGCCTTCGATTTGAATCTCTTCGTACTGTAAGCCTGCCTCATCAGCTGCTTGTTTGATGGTGGCCTTGAATATGTTTGGATCACCAAATTCTGCACGCAAAACGGGCAGTAAACCAACGCTATAGGCTAGGAATTTTAGGTCATTGTTAATACCCCAAGTGCCTTGAATGTGCTCGGATGACTCCGCACTTTTAGAATATTGCTCAAGGATGTTGAGAATAAAATGTTGATTTACACCCATATCATCACTTTTCATTGTCGCAATCACGTCTTCTATTTGCTGCACATTTTTATAGCTTTTTGGCAGTAGATCAAAATACTGTAGGTAAGGAAAGCTTTTCAGTTGTGACCATAAAAATAGGGTGTCTGCAGGCACATAGTCCAATTGAGGTAATGGTTCTGAATTACTATTTTTCTGTGTGATGTAGTAGCCGCCTGATGCGATAGCAGTACCTGTAACCAGTGCGAGAAGAATTTTTTTCATTATTACTCCATGTTTGTAGGGTCTTCCAATTCAACGTAATGATACCAAGCACGCAAAATTGAACAAACAGTTTTGTTCTTTGGTTTGGAGTGCTTGAAACATGCAATTGTCTTAGTCAGGTATATTTATAATTAGGTGTCGTTTAATTTTGTGGGAGGACTTTATCGCTTTGAGGTTTTAATTTTTTGATTAAGGGGTTGATTTGTTGAGGGTTTTTGTTAAATGGAAAGGGGTTTTTAAATTGGGTGGTTAAGTTTTATTGATATTTTGATTACTAGATTTTTGGTGGTTTTTAAATTAAGTATGTTGGTTTTTTACTTTACAGTACCTTTATGATCTTACATTGAGAACTAAGTTAATGTATGTAGGCATTCAAATTTACCCGATAAAGAAGTGAATGATGTGTGTTATGTCAGTTATCATTTTTCGCGAAATAGGTGTGTATTGTTACAAGGTGCTATTAACCAAACTCTAAGGCTTTCAATAGGGTATTTAACTCCATGGTTCATATGAAGCTGGTGCTAAACCAAATGACATAATAAATGAGGCTTTGATTGGTAGAAATGAAGGATTCGATGTGTTTGTTTGTAAGGGGAAGCACGGCCATCACACCGTTGTGGGGAAATTTGTGCGAGGTCATGGCTGTTATTATGGTCAGGGTGGCAGAGAGTTCTTACTAAAAGTGAGTGATGATAACTTTTCTGTTTTGACTGATAAGCTTCAGTAAGATCCAAGATAACAAAGAGCGCTCTAATAGGCGCAAAAAGCGCCTATAAATTAGAGGATTTTGATTTTTATTGTTCGGGCTTTCTTGAGATGTATTGTGCTACTTTACTTGTAATTTGCCACTGCTCACCATCAAAAATGAGATTGATGTAATCTACGTAACCATGCTGTTTTTCTTTTCCCCAGGTGAACTCAACTGTGGCATTGGCAACATTTTCAGTGATCATCATATTAGTGATTTCAACTTTAGCAGCCCATTTATTACCTGTATCGATCCGTTGCATGAATTGATCACGGCCAAAGATTTGATACTGGCCGCGCTCGTCAAAGTATTGAATGGTAGCTGTTTTTTGAAAAGCCATTTCAATATTTTTACCGATGCCTAGAGTGACACCTGTAATATAGGTGCCAACTGCTTTTTTTGGTGTGTTAAATTGTGCTGCGCTGGCGTTAAGAGCAGTGAATGTGAGAAACATACAACTTGTTAAGATAAACAATAATCTGGCCATTAATCCTCCTTGTTTTAAATTAAATTTCGAGTTATTGCTGTATTAATCTACTAAATTTTTTTATTGTTAACCAGTCTGTTTACTCTGCTTTTATAGATATGTTAAGGGGCGCGTTAAGCGATGTTTTTTTAGCTTTTAGATAGGTTGAATACGATGTGTAATTTAGTGTGTGGAATATTTCTATTGGGTTATTAATTAAGTTGTTTGGGGCGAACATTGTTATAATTTTTTAGGTGAGTAAAGCCTGCTTTACTCACCTTGGAATAAAAACTTACAGCTAACGCATTTTCTTCTGTCTGAAATAGCGATTTCTATATGCAAGCGCGATCAAAAATGCAAAGAAGATAGTTAAAGAACTATGTATATAACTGAATAAAGTGTGATTCTTACTTTTAGGTGCCTTAAAAAGCGCTGTTTTGCTTTTTTCACTTTTCTTCATTAAATATGAGGAAAATGGTAGTGCATTTGCAATTGATATGTTTAGTGCATCTGACATATCATCATACCATGTTAGCCGTTTTTCAATATCCTTATCTAAGAATGTAAATGCAGAACTGGTATTAAATGCATATTTATCTGGCTTAGCTTCACTTAGCGTATATTGTGCGAATATAACAGCTGAAAGCACAAAGAAGAAAAATGGTCTAAATATACTTTGGCCATAATTACTAATGAATGAATAAGATAATATTGCCAATATCTTAAGCGGGTTGCACCCAATCCATTTTTTGATTTTGAGTGTTTGCGCATTAAAGCGCACAGTTTGTTGATAACGTATGCCATACTTACGCGCTAATTCTGTCAGCTTAGATAAGCGTTGTGCGTTTTCTTTATTGATGTCACTGTTAAAGTTGTAAATAATAGACGGCTCTACGATTAGAGTGCTGAGGTCAATTAGCTCATCCTCATTAATCTCTCTTAGGTCTGGCACAAATTTAAATTTGCCTTGTAACGATGCGCCATAATGAAACTTTGCATTTCTAAAATCTAGACCACCTTGCTTAGGTACTCCTTTTGGTTTGAAGAAAAACCGACATGCAAATTTTGCATTTTTAAAGTCCAGGGCATCATCAAACTGTATGTTTTCAAATTCAATTTTTTTACAGAAGTTTGCGCTATTAAATTGAATAGATTTTTTGAATACTGAGCTAGTAAAAAAGGCGTTGTCCTTGAATGTTGTATTTGAAAATATGGCGCTCTCACTAAAGCAGCTTTCGTGAAAATGTACACGATCATCGAATAGTGAGTGTGAGAAGCTTGTTTTACCGAAAAAATGTGCGTTGGAGAATGTGCTATTTTCACAAAACAAAGCGTGCTCAAAGTTCGCATGATAGGCTGTGTCAGTATTTGAACAAAAGGATGCTGAGTCAAAAACTGCTGAATTACTAAATGTCGTGTTTAGAAATGTGACATTGGTCTTAAAACATGCTTCTGAAAAGTAAGCTTTTTGTTCAAACTTTACTTCAGAAAAGTGAGCGTCTTTTAAAAATACGGCTTTGACAAAATCCACATCACCTTTAAAAACAGCATTATTGAAACTGACAGGGTTTTTAAATTTTGCGTGATAAAAGTTAACTTGGCCATTAAAGACAAAGCCGTCAAAGCAAATAACTTTCTCTGTTTTGAGCTCTAGCCCATTTAAAGGGATTTGTTCTTGAAAGTATTGTGGATATTGAGTGGCTAAATTATCTAGACAAAATTGAACATCTTCAAAGCTGACATCTGTATTAGGGTTGGCATACATCCATGCATTCCAGGCGTTTTTACCTTTGAGCCATAATTTTAATGCTTTATCTCCGCTTAAAACATGGTGTTCCTCTGTGTGAGTCGTGTGCTTGTCTGCTTTATTAATTTCCATTTCTCTTCATGTTTAGTAAGACTTTACTGATTATATAATACTGGTTTGATCTTTTTTTAAAACTAAAAATGGCTGTTTTTTACTGTGTTTACACTGTGGTTTCATTTGAGGTTTTAATTTATAAATTCTGCTGCTTTTATTTAATAACCTTTAGAGGTTTGTATTTTTATAATGGAAGGTTGCTTTTTTGTTTTTCTTGGTTTTTTTGTGTGAATTATTTTGTTTTATAGATGGGTTTTTGGTTGAAAAAATGATTTTAATTGACAATTTTTATCAAAGATAATTTAATTTGTTCTTTGTTTTTTTGTTGGTTTTTATTAACTGTAATCTGCTTTTTAATTCATTATTTAATTTTTTGTTTGCTGTTAATTTTTTAATTGCCTGCGTTTAGTTTATGGTGTTTTTGAGTTTTTGGTTAAGTTGAAATGACCTATATAGTACTAAGAGGGTACATGGAACATTGTAATTCAACAGTTTTTGTGGGCGATAACTTTTGCAGCCGATGTGGCGAAAAAGTTAGCAATGAAAATAAATATTTAACACTTTTTGATATATTACCTGAACAAAAAGAATTACTAGAGCAGTATTATGATAGTTCAATCGTATTTACAGGTGAAGTAATTGCGACGCAGTTATATCAACGTAAAATTGTTTCTGATGAAGAGAGTAAGTCTTATGCGAATAGTCAAAATAAAACTTATTCTTACTGGTGGATTGAGCTTAAAAATAAAGAGGGTGATATCTATACATTTTCAATCTCAGCAGAGACAAAGGGTATTCATACGATTAAAAAAGGTGATGTATTTTCATTAGTGAGCCCATATTGGTATCAGTTGAATGCACCAAAGGATAATATTCCAGCAAACTCGATGATTACCAATAATGATACACCACCATGTTTTATATTTCATGGTCGGCCCCGTCATACTGGAGAAGGGTGTCATCAGTATATGATGAAAGATATCGAGAAACCTATTCGTGGCTCATTTCAAATAGCCGAAACACTAGGTGCATGGGCTTTTATTTGCGTGACTTTAATTTCTATTCTTGGTATTTCAACATTGTTGGCTTGGGGCGCATCATTGGTTACATTGGCTGCTGCGGCAAGGTTGGCGTATCGATGCAATAACGAGAAGAAAACATATCAAACAAAGCTAGAAAAGTTTAAGGCTTTAAATACGTTCATCAGTCAAGTGGCATCAATTTCTGCTGACCAGTTAGGCTATGATTTTGCTGTGAGGTCTGTATCGGATACTGATTTAATATGTGGCGGCTGTCATACAAGAGTACCTGAAGGCACACCTTATTGCTTTAATTGTGGTTTCAAGTCAACAGTAGAGACTTCAGAGTCATTAGATAAAAGTGATAAAACGTCTCTAAGCGTGAGTGAGCTTAAAAGTAGCTTAATGCAACAATACTCAATGAACTACTCTGAGCAGTACACTCACAAAAATGTGTTGCGTTCAAATCAGGTTGGAGATGTAAAACTGTGTTTCTTACTGGGTAAAGTTGTGAGTAAAGAAGTGTCAAACACTGTTACCAATAAGAAAGTTCATACAGGTACAAACTCAACGGAGGATAAGCATGGGCTTACGCAATACTCGAATGTTTATCAAACCTTGAGAAAATCAGAAATGCATGGCCCTGTTAATATAGAGTGCAATGACGGCAGTATCTATACCTATTATTTTGATTTAGATATGCTCGGAAGTCTTAATGAGGGAGATTGGCTTTCTTTTGGTCAGTCGGTTGCTACATTAAATGGTGAAACCTTCGTATTTAGGGAGTATGCCTATAATATGACTCAAGATATTGTATATCATGGAAACAGTCTTTCACGCTTTGAAGGGAATTCGTGTGTTGGTGTATGGTGGTTCCTTGGTTTATTGATGCTGATAGCGACTTTCTTTGCATTGGACATCAATGATGGCGAATTGGCTTCTGTGCCATTTATATTGTTTGTATTAAGCAGTGTTTATTGGCGAGTGAAGCATAAAAAGAATATCAAAGAGAATAGACTGCAAAAAAAGAGAGTACTTGATAAGTTTCTTAGTATGAAGAAAGAATTTATTGATAATCTAGAACAGATCCAAACACAAAGTAAAAATTTGTAGTCTCTTGCTTTGGGCAATATCTCTTAAATCAAAAGAGTGAACTAATGAACGTTTGGCAGAGTGTTTTATTTTTAAAGCGTCCCCAGCTTTAAATTCACTGATAGTTTTCGTTAATTCGGGTTTTAATTTTGAGATAACTTATGGGTAGTCGCTAGGGTGTTTTTAGGGCATACCTTAGCGACTACTGATTATATTATTTAGGCTCTAGGGTTATCTGCAAAGTTTGTTTTCCTTTCGCTATATTATGCCAGCTTCGATAAGGCTTAAAATTCGGCGCAACGATCTGAATGTCGTACCTTCCTGGTAATAGTTGTATATTATCCGTGTATTTTGGCTTTATATTCATAATACGAATATTTGCAGATTTTGCGTTTGTCTTTACTATCAAATATGATGGTTCTGGCAATACTTCTTGCACAGCCTTCAACGACTCTTTACCTTGCTGGGATGTTGGTAATTTGGCATCAATTAAGGCCAAGCTATGAGTGTATGGCTCGACATGTTTATAAATATGGGTGGATGCCTCCAAATTAACACCAAGCGGATGTAAGAAGGGCTGAACATGTAATGTCCATCTCAGTGCAAATGAATATACAGGGTTACTTACCGACTCCACTTTTTCTAAAAAATGGTTCACAGGGCTGTTATTGTTGGCCGTAAATTGATTACTGATCACCAATACAGGCATTACGATAAGCAGAATAACAGGGATGCTCTTAATGCAAGATACTTGCCACCATGATAAGTTCTTACCCCAGTGAGGTTTAAAAACTTCGAACGCTTTAACTGGCAGTTTAATGATAGTTAAGCAGATCAAAAATAAACTGAGTGACATTGAAATAGGTGGAACGATGACTGATCTCAAAGCTTGTTTACCCGCATTCTCATATTTACCACCCTCTTCGAAATGTGGGCGAGCATCGACTATCATCTCTAAGTATCGCTGCGTTCGTTTATCGATGTTTGGATCAAGTACATATTGTTTAAAGTTGGCTTTATTCCAGTCGGTGCGTACATTGTGGACATACATCTCTCCCATATTCTTTTTAATTTCATTTTGAACACTGGGGTGGAGTTGGAATGCTTGCCAGTTTAAGTTTATCGGTAAGTCGAGCCCCCGCTTGCGTGTTTCTTGAAGCCAGCGCAGATCTGCTTCGGCTTTGACTTTGTCAGCGACAGCTTGTGCAAACAGTAAACGCTGGCCAATATGCCATGATTCAGGCAGCTTTAGTCCTTGTCCTATTAAAGAGGTATGGATACGTTGCTGAGTTTTACTATGGCTACGGAATGTTGCCAATGAATCAATGCTCATTGGGTAACCAGTGTCTTCTGTGAATTGGGCATGGAAGTTTGGGTGTGCCAATATGAGTCTTTGATAATGCATGGGATCATCTGTGTATTTGTAGCGCTTATCTTTCATTCCGCCATCGCCACCGGTTGCTAAATCCACAGCTTGCACTGCGGTGAATAAACCAGCAGTTAACACGCCAGCTAAAATCGATCCAGCAGTATTTTCTAGACCGCTCACTTCTTCTTCAATTAACCAGTAATCTGGAGAAATATAGCCGAGGCCGGCTTTATTTATTTCTTTTTTATATGAATCCGAGAAGTTTGCAATACAGGCTGAACGACGATCTCGTTGAGAGTACTTGCCGTAGTACTCATGGCATTTATTGACTTGTCGATGATATTCATAAATTTTAGGACCATATTTTTGAGCACGGGTTTCTGCTCGCGCAATATAGGTTTTAATGGCTTGTTGATACTGTTGCCAACCTTGGTTTACCTGCTGCTCAATATCCTGCCAATACATCTGCTCTCTATCAGGAATGGATGCTAAAATGCGGTTGTACTCATTCGAGCCTTCGGCGTATTGACTATATTGCTCAGACACGTTTTTATATAGTAACGAAAAGTCTTCGTAGTAAGCGTCTATATCTCGATAGGCTTGCTTTTGAACAAACTGCTTAATGATGTCTCTTTTATGTGTTTCAAGGTTGTCAGCCAAGGTATCATCTGCATACAAAAGGCCACCAAACAAAGCTAAAAAGGTTAAATTTTCAGAACTGTTTAAAGTTTCATTGTCATATTCAAGGCCTGCTACTGTCACGGCATTGAGCGCCAGTGCATCTCTCATGGCAGCACTGAGTACAGCATATTCACGCTGTTGTGCGGTAGATGGTTCAATTAATAGCCGTTCTACAAGTTGTTTTTGGCCAAAATATACTGTTGGCCAAATGATGATGGTTAGGCAAATAAGTGAAATACAACCTCTTAATTTAGTTTTATATACTTTAGCTGGAAGAAGATCGGCCAGGAGTAAGGTGACGCCAATCCCAGATATTGCTCGGCCAAATACTTCTAGTTGCTCCAATGCATGCTCTGAGGGAGTACCCAGGCCAACAAGCGATACAAGTTGCGCATTAAAAATGATTTCTGGTACCAAATAGGCAAGGCTCATTAAGAAGAAAAATGCTCGCCAGAATGCGGGTTTATATTGGCTATTCACTCTTTGTCTTCCTAAGTTCTACTTCGACTGCTTTATCGGTTTTTAGGTCGACAGCGGTTTCACTCTGCTTTGGACCTGCATGTGTTTTCAAAATGACGGGAACGTAATTGTGTGTGGTTGCCGCTCCATCAATGGATTTAATTGTGTCATTGAGTGCAGGATATAAACCGTTACCGTAATAGGTCGAGACCTCATTTAAGCGCTCAAGATCAAGATCTGCAGGCAAATTGGCCAGAATTTTCGTAAACGCGGTTGTACCTTGATACGCTTGCATTTTGGGGAGTTCATATTCAGTGCAAAAACCATATAAAGTGTCATCAATGATCACAGAGTTTGGGCGTGTATGCACCGCAAGCTGACTTAATTGCTTAGCGTGAAAAGCATGACCATTAATCGTGTATGTCGCCACTGGTAACTTATTAGCATTGACCAATTTTCTGATGCGAGTGGCGTCTTCTGCATATTGGCGTATGTCTATCGCGATGCCAAAGTTATGTTTGAGGTGTCTTTTTAATTTACTCATACCTTGAGGGTTGTCGTGTCTATTTTCCTTAAATCGACGGCTCCCAAAGCCTACGATATCCTCAATTAATTCGCTGTTCCTTTGATAAATATTGTCACTGGCGGCTCCATGCTCTAGCGTTTTTTTGAGCAGCATGACTGACTTTTTGGCTGGTCGCTGAATATATGAGAGAAAAACATTAGAGTTTACTTCTCGCATCTTGATTAATTGGTCTAACTTTAAGCTCGAATAAAAATAACGTTTATGTCCAAGGAGCTGAAGCGCTAAAGTATCTAGTTGCTCTAACTCTTTTTTGCTTGTTTGCGATTTTATCTCAATATTTAGAAGTTGCCCTGCACGTGCTGAATTGGCAAAAGTAATCAGTGTGTCTCTAAGTGTTGGAGGAAGTACTTCAAGCAGTTGGCCTGTTTTTTGGTCGCGGGTTCTGAGATAGCCCCACTCTTGGCGATAGTTCAAACGTTCTATTTTTCGGCGCTTGTTGTCGATGGTACCCGTCTCACGCCCTGTACGACTGTCGTGGTGCAATACCCAAACATCATCAGAAGTAATGCGCACATCTATTTCAATCACATCGAATCCATTGTCCAGCGAATCAATCACGGCATTGAGGGAGTTCTCAGGATATCGAATAGATCCCCTGTGACTCTGAAGTTGATAGTTACCACATTGTGTTTCGTTGGCGTAGTTAATATTTCCAAGATGTGATTGGTAAAAGCCTCGAGCTGCAATGGCTTCTCTTAGCGCCGTTGCTTCGTAATGTTGTTTAATCGTTGCGGGGTCTTTTTGAGTTGGCTTGGTACTCGAGCAAGCACTGAGCAATAAAGCAATCAAAATGAGAAATAAGGTAAGCGGAATGTTAATAGTGCGCATAGTCCATTTAAACACGTATAAAAACCCGTAATTGAAATTTAAAATGCTATAAAAGTCAATGTATTAGATTGTTTTTTTTAACTGAAAACAGTGTTCAAAAATATTTTGTTCAAGGGAGACTTGTCTGTGGTATTGAAGCTGTAACCTTGTTGGAAGATATTATGATTATATATTGCGTTATTTAACGATTTTTATTTGCAATTTGTTTAGCAGAGCAAGGTATTAATGCCCTGCTTCTGAACTAAGTTATTGGCATTTTGATATAAGCGTATCTTTTAAAAACTGTCCAATTTGAGTTTGCGTGTCACGATTAAAAGTGTAATGCCCGCCTTCAAGTGCAATATGTTGATAGGCATGCGGGTAATTGACTTTGTCTAACTGTTTAATGATTTGATTGGACATCATGTATGATGGCCACACTTCATCTTGTTTGGCCGAGACCAGCAGTATCGGTCCTTTATTTTGTTCAATAGGAATTCTGGCAGCGCTAATAATGTCCTTGTGTGCACTGGATAAGGCGTGCTCAAAAGCCGGCGTAAACTCACCGGTAAAGTTGCCTTTTTGCATTTTCCAAGACAGCAAAGGCGCCTCTACATAGTTGAGAGGCTGTTCTTTTAACATCCACCCGGAACGAGATGACGGCGTTTTGACTGCATTCCAACTTACATGAGTCGGCATCACGGCTACAACGTGGTTGATATTGTCGAAATGACTCCCTAGTAACAGGGCTAGCTCTGCCCCCTTGGAAAAGCCATATACAGCGATGCAGTTTTCATTAATGTGCGGGTCTTTTGCCAAGGTATTGATCCGCGCTGCGATATCCTCAAGTGATAATTCTACTTGTTGTGATGGCGTTGATTCTGTGCCGTAGTAGCCCACTGCCGCCACAGAAAGCCCCATGTCATGAAAGCTATTTAAAAATGGTTGCCAACGGGGCTTAGCTAAAGTATTACCTCCCTCACTGCCGCCAAATACAATAACCAGCGGGTGTTTTTCTCCATCCTTAATAAAGTGTTTTTTTACGTCTGGTTCAGAGCTAGAACTGCAAGCCGCAAGGAGCCCTACCAAGCAAAATGGCATCATTGATTTCATAATTTTTTCCTGTTTTTATGGTTATAGGTTGAGTATTTTTTTGAGGAGTTTAGCCCCGTTTCTACTGCTGGTTATTTGTATACGTGAGTTTTGCAATGTGATCAGGTAACCACCTGTCACCCAACGCTCAAGTGTGTCAATTCGGTGTGTGTTTAATATGCTATCGCGATGCACTCTTACAAATTGGCTTGGTAACATGTGCATTAAATCATCTAAAGCAAAATCAAGGGGGTATGACTGAGAAGGTGTATATGCGATGGCTTGACCATGCTCAAGTTTGATGGCCTCAATGTGATTAACTTCAATCATACATACTTTACCCACAAACTTGCTGGTTAAAGTTTGTGTTGTTTTTTGTTGGCCAACTACCTTATGGTTAACTCGATTGAGTGCCAATGCCAACCTTTCGGTATCATAGGGCTTTAGTAAATAGTCTGTTGCGCCCATATCAAAAGCATCGACAGCAAATTCACTATATGCAGTGGTAAAAATCAGCTGGCCAGAGTACCCATCTTGGATCAGGCGTTTGGCAAAAGCGACGCCATTTATTTGGGGTAAATTGATATCAACAAACACCACATCAAGTTCTAAATCTTGCAGTTCTGTTAAACTCGCTACAGGTCTTGAGTTGGTATAAACGAGCGTACATAGATTTAGCTCTTCTAGCTGAGAGGTCAGCTTATCTAACGCAGGCTTCTCGTCTTCAATTATGGCAACTTTAAGCATTTATACCGCTCCTTTGGATAATGTAAAGCATGCTTTTGCACCACCACTTGGCACATTACTGAGCTCAAGTTGTGTGCCCATTTCAAGCCGTAACCTTGATTGTGTAATTGCTAAGCCAAGTCCAGTATCTAGCTCGCCAGACAAAATATGTTCCGCAAACCCTTGGCCGTTATCTTCTATTGATATGGTGAAGCTGTGGCCATGATTGATAGCACTTACTTTTACGGTGAGTGGTTTTGATACACAGTGTTTGAGCGCATTTTCTAGCAGGGGTTGTAAGATCATAGCTGGGAGCTGTGCATTGAGTAAGTTGTCCTGAATATCAAATTCGAATGTCACATCCTTACCGAAACGCGCTGTCTCTATTTTACACCATTGATTGATAGCAACTAGCTCATCCGCCAATGAGACAGTTTTATTTTGCGCATTGTTATGGCTGGCATTATTGATGGAGTATCGCAAAACCGTAGATAAGCTATGCACCAGTCTCTGCGCCGTTTTTGGTTTTGCCACAGTGAGCGCTGAAATGGTATTTAGGCTGTTAAAAAGAAAATGTGGGTTGAGCTGGCCATGCAATACTTTTATTTCGGCTTGCTTACGCAGAAGTTGTTCGTCTTTAAGGTGCTTCTGATTTAAATAAAACTTACAGAGCATAAAAATGCCTATGCTCCAAGGTAGTGCTACAAATACTGCATCAGTGATTGTGAGTGCTGGAATACTAAGCAACAAGGATCTTAAACTCCCCCATGTGTAACAGCCCATCACGACAGTGAAGTAAAATACACTTATTTGTGCTAGCCAATTGTTTATTTTTAGTATGTTGATCCCCAAGTAGCTAATAATCATAGGCAACCAATACATGAAAAGCACACACAGCAGAGACGAATATAAAATCAAGCTTGAGTAAGCCATACCTCGCTGAATCCAGTCAGTGAAGCTGATAGCTAAACTCACCAGTGCCATGATTACCAGTGCAAGCAGTTTTTCTGTATTGTTTAAGTGTATTTCAGTCATAACAAGATCAAAAAGTAGATAGTGCAAAGCTATATTACTGATAAATAAAGGGAGTGCAGTAAAAACTAGGCTCAATAGTCGTTTTTTGACTGTGAATGGTCAGCAAGAGGTTATTTGTGCAATTTTTTGAGTTGGAAAATAAAAAAGCGGCAAAGGATTACCGCTTTTTATTGATCACATTGTGAATTCAGAGGCTTAAAAATTTAGACTAGTTACGGTTGTCGTAGGCTTGCCATTCTAAGAACAAGCCAATTGTGTGGCCGCCAATTCTACCTGCTTCGGAGATGTCATCATGTATTGCCATTGCAGCATCTCTGTACATTACTGAGGCATCAAGGAGCTTTTGCTTATGCTCGTCTTTACACTCAAGCGCTAAACTCTCGTTAGGTAAATTGTCACAGTCGCGATAAGTGGCGTTTAAGTCATCGACAATATGCAATTTGAAGTGATCAGATAAGTCCCCAACATACTGTGTAATAAGCGGTTCTGAAATATGTTCAATAGCTTTAAATGAGGCTGATAAGGTCCAGCAGCGCTGCCATGTGGCTGGAAATTGCTGCTCGGTTTGCTCTAAATAAGTGATATGGTTTGTCGCATGATGAGGCTGTTGACTATAACTCAGTGCGATATCAAATGCGGCACAATTTTGCGGCGTTAAAAGCAAAGATTGCTGGGTTGTATTGTATACCGCGTGATATGACTTCCAAGCGGGCGCATAGCTGTGTGCGAAATTAAACCAAAGGTCTTGCATGGTGTTAATCAAGGTATCGTGAAATCTTGGGTCATGAGATACGCCATGCTTAGCTAACCAGTTTAGGTTATCTAATGCTGCGCGGTTTTCATTGTTTGCGATCAATTCAAATGTTTGCGCTAGCATCTGATCTACATCGACTAGGTCTGTATTCGCAAAGCTTGCAGAACTTGATACAGCAGCGAAAAACAAAGAGGTTGCACAGATGAATTTTTTCATATTTCTTTTTTCCTTAAAGAGTTATTTTGGTGTTTTAAATAATGCCTTTCGTGGCAACAATCTCACTTTCTAATGTTTAGGTATTAGTGAGTAAGATGTTTTTAGTAAGCAATTCGTATGCCATGTCTTGGTGAATTGAATGAGTTGTTGGCGTTATATTGATTATTAGAGGCTGCATAAGCCTTTAGTTAATGAGCTAAAAAAGAATAGTCTGCGCTTTTTGCTCGCCAAGGCTAATCAAACTAGAGGCTTTGGATTGCAAACTGCGCAATTTTGTACAAGCACTTTTAGGTCACTTACGTTAAGCTGAGTTGGAGTAAGGGGGAAGTCTATGCAGCAATCAAAATTTAGCTTTCACCACGAGTTAGGTGGTTTGGAAGTACTTCATAATATTGACAAAAAAACTGATTTTGGGCGGCACAATCACAGTGGTTACACAGTGGCTTTGGTCGATTGCGGCGCACAGCGTTTTTTTCGTTCTGGCGCGCAGCACCTTGCTGGTAAACATAGTCTAATCTTGATTAATGCTGAACAAGTACATGATTGTAAAAAGGCGTGTGAGGGGATCTCATCTTATCGCTCTATGTACCCAACGCCGGAGTTGTTTAACAGCTTAATGGACTGTAACCAAAACCGTGCGCCTTATTTCAGTGAGGCGGTGATGTATAACCCAGTGCTTGCCCTGCAGCTACATGACTTGTTTACCACATTGGACTCAGCAGCTGGCTTGCTGGAAAAGCAAACTCAACTTGTGCATTTTTTAGATAATTTGTGTCAGTCAGCAGGCAAAGTAACGTTAGCTGATGAGCAAAATTCGCTGAAATGCAGAATAGAGTTAGCAAAATCTTATCTGCTCGATCATGTGTTTGATGACGTGTCATTGGCTGATTTAGCGCAGCTTATTCACATGAGCCACTTTCATTTTGTACGCTCTTTTAAAGCTCAGACAGGGCTGACACCTCATGCGTTCCAAATTCAACATAGATTGAATCACGCCAAGGCGCTGCTTCGCCATGGTCAGAGTATCTCTGATGTGGCGAGTCATGTTGGGTTTTATGATCATAGCCACTTTAGTCGTCATTTTAAGAAAAATATGGGGATCACCCCAAACCAATACAAACAGGCGTGTTAATTCTATGAAAGTTGCAATAAAAAAAGGCTTGCTTGATATGCTGCCACTCAACTTGGCGGTGTTGCCTTGGGGTTTGTTATGTGGCTCTTTGGCGATTCAAAATGGGTTTACAGCATTGGAGGCACAGCTTATGTCTGTGCTGGTATTTGCGGGTTCTGCGCAATTGGTGGCGGTAGAGCTAATGGCCAAAGAAGCCTCACTACTAACCTTGCTGGTAACGACATTCATCATTAGTGCACGTCATTTACTATACGGATTAGCCATACGTAATAAAATGGTCGATAAACCGCTTCGTTGGCGCGGGCCAATTGCATTTTTCCTCACTGATGAACTGTTCGCTTTTTCTCACCATCACCGAGCATATCAAGGTAAATTGCGTCTTGTGTATGCACTGGTTGCAGGCGGGAGCTTCTATCTCGCTTGGAATGTGTGGACATTTTTTGGCATTGTGGCAGGGCAGTTTTTACCTGATCTGACTAATTTAGGTTTGGACTTTGCCATCGCAGCCATTTTTATAGCGCTGGTGGTACCTGGGGGGTCAAACCTCCCTGTATTGTGTGCCTGTTTAGTATCAGGGATCAGCATACTGTATTTCAAAACCATACAGTTTGAATTTGGTTTGGTGGCTTCTGCATTGCTTGGCATGAGCACAGGTTATGTTTTGCAGGCAAAAGAGGACAAATCATGATAGTTACGATTGTTGCGCTTGCATGTGTCACTTTTGCCACTCGATATCTATTTTTAGCAAAAAACTTACCGTTTACCATTGGTCCGAGATTTCAGCGTTTGCTGAGCTTTAGCGCACCATGTGTACTGACTGCGATTTGGGTGCCAATTGTGTTTATGCCAAATGGGGAACTGGTTACTGAGTTGAATAACCCTTATTTATTGGGTGCTCTAGCAGCCGTTTTTTTGGCGTTTAAATTTAAGAATCTCTATCTCACTACCTTCGGAAGCTTGCTTGTGTTTTATCTGTTTTTTTGAATCACTTTGGGATCTCAAACGAGTTCAGGGTGACGAGGTTTAGTTGAGTGTTGTTGGTTTAAACAAGTTGCACTTTCTTACCCTGTCGTTGCGGGCTTGTCCCGCAATCCATGTTTGAGAGAGGATTGGGACCTGTATCGAGTTCAGGATGACGGGGTTTAGTTTAGTGTTGTTGGTTTAAACAAGTTGCACTCTCTTACCCTTGTCGTTGCGGGCTTGTTCCGCAATCCATGTTTGAGAGGGTATTGGGCCCTGAAGCGAGTTCAGGATGACGGGGTTTAGTGTTGTTGGTTTAAACAAGTTGCACTTTCTTACTCTGTCGTTGCGGGCTTGTCCCGCAATCCATATTTGAGAGGGAATTGGGACCTGTATCGAGTTCAGAGTGACGGGGTTAATTTTTCCAAGGAGGTGGGCTTAATTGAAGGTCACCATTAAAAAGCCCCTGAAGCCAGAGGCGACAGGGGCTTATCGTTATCGCTTTATGTTATCGTCTGCGGCGAAGTAGCGCAGGGAAAACAAGCAGTAATAGAAGAGCTGGCATTGAACCGCTAGAGGAACGAATTGTTCTGGTTTCTTCGCGTTCAATCACATTTACTGTGGGGGCTTTTACTGTTATTACGAGTGTGCCAGATGCGTTTGCACCTTGCTCATCGGCCACAACATAATTGATAGTCACTTGACCTTCGCTGTTCGCTTCAGGCTTAAACGTGATGGTGCTATCAGTAAAGGTCACTTCACCTGAGTCTGCGGTTGCGCTTATAAGTGTTAACTTTCCACCTTCTGGGTCTGAGTCATTGGCGATGACATCGACTGTGAGGGTGTCATTGTTAAGTACTTCAGCCACATCATTCATGGTAACAGGTGGTTGGTTCTGCTGCACTTGTGCAACCACATTGACTCGCATCGTTGCAGTACTTGTCCCGCCTTGAGCATCACTGATTGTATACTCAATTGTATCAACACCAATGAAATCAAGCGCACTTTGATACTGCAAACTCGAATCGCCATTGATTAGCACTGTGCCATGTACAGCAGAGGCATTGATCACATACAGGGTGTCGTTATCAGCATCAGTATCATTTTCAAGTACATTGAGTGCAACTGATTGGTTGCTCGTTACCTCTTGGCTATCGTCTACAGCAGTAGGTGCGTTGTTGTCTGTTACAACAATGCTTACACCACCTGGGTCGACAATTTTACCGTTTTTAATGCCATCCGCATCGTACTCGCCACCATCTACCAGTGTTAGCCTGACACACCATGCACCTTCGATTAGGCCTTCCTGCCAGCTGCTATCATTCATGCTTGGGCAGTAACCTTGCTGGCCCATGGCTGAGTGGATAGCGTTACCATTTTGCGTTGAGAATGTGATCCAGCCTTGATTTGGCAGGTACTTACGATATTGGGCATTTGCTGAGACCGCGGCTTGCTGAGGCAATACGATTTTGACACTCTCTACACCACTTGGCATGTCAACGACAAAGTCAAAAATACCACCGCGATTTTCCATGCCTTCGTCCGCAGAGATTAAGCCTATTTGCACTGCTTCATTGGCATTGAGCGAGGCTGCATTTTTGTTGCTACCCAGACTTACACTACCAAGAGACATACACACACCGGCTTCTACCTCAATCAGACCAGACTCCCAGTTATTACCTGAAGAAGGCAGAACATTACATTGCGCATCAATTGGGTCTAAATAGTTAGGAATACCATCAGCATCTTCGTCACCAAAACCTTCTTGCGCATCACTAATGAGGTCGCCATCTGTGTCTGTATTATTGTCCAGTACCGGTTGCTCTGAAACCACATTAAAAATCACAGTTTGAGTATCAAATAGTCCAGCATTATCAGTAGCAGTTGCACTGACTTGGTAGACACCGACAGAAAGTGTAGAAGCATCAATACTAAATTGAGTTGGAGCCGTGCTTTCATTATTCAAATCAGCTTGTGCCTGCCACTCAATGATGTGTGTATCTGTGCTATTTTGATCCTGTACATCTGCCGTCAGTGTGATCAGGCCATGCTCTGCAACCATGATTGAACGCGCTTCATTTTGTTGCATTGCATTTAAAGTAAGCGTTGGTGCAACGTTTGACTCTACGATGGTAATTTCGTGTTGTTGCTCAGTAACTGCATTCAAATCATCGGTATTTAATGTGATCACGATGGTTTCATTTGCATCGCTTACGTCATCACGAACGGTTTCGATAGAAATGAGGCCTTGTGTGCCTGACTCGATAGTGACTTGGCCTGATGCCACTGTGTAGTCTTCTTCACCAGCAGTACCAGAAATTGCAAAATCAATATTTACAGGGTATGCGAAATGCTCCCCACTTAACGTCACAGGTATCGTTGCCGTTTGGCCCTCAACAACAAGCTGGCTTGGAGAAGGCATACTTATCATCGGACGCACATTTACTATCTGTGCTGCACTTGCACAGACATCGGCTGAATTACATGCTTGCCAGTAAACTTTATTGGCACCAGATGCCAAGAAGTTACTACCAATGAGTTCAACAGCAATTGGTTCACCGCTACTATCTACTGCGGTGGCTACGCCTAAGTCTACCTTAGTAAGCTGGCCTGTTGCATTTACAGTCAGATTAGCAGGTGCGGTGATCACAGGTGCAGATGGCTGATTTTGGCGAAGCTCTAACACAGCTTCTGCGCGGCCGCCAAATCCATCTGAAATTGCATAACGCACCTGAGCGATACCATTAAATGTATCATTCGTGCTAAACACAATCTGGTTGTCTTCAATTACAGCAAGACCAGTATCTGAATTAACAGCCACCAGCGATAAGGTGTCACCATCAGGATCGCTGTCATTGTCTAATACAGCTATCGCTATAGATGATTGACCTTCGGCAAGTTGTACAAAGTCATCTTGTGCAACTGGTGATAGGTTATTCGTACTAATTTGCACGTTGACAGTTGCCTGAGCACTCTCTGTGCCATCACTGATTGTATAGCTGATAGTTGCATGGCCTGTATTCAATGCAGGCGCTTGGTATTGAAGCACATCGCCGCTTACTTCGACGCGACCTGTATTGGTTGTTGCCGCAGTGATGTGAAGTGTGTCGCCATCGACATCAGTGTCATTCGCAAGCACGTTGATGTTAGCTAGTACTTTTGCAGAAACCACAGCTGAGTCGTTGAGCGCTGATGGTGCATCGTTTTGCGGAGCAATCGTGATTGCAACGCGGGCACTTACGCTAAGTCCAGCTTCATCACTGATTTCATAGGTGATTTGTGCTGTACCATTATAGTTTTCAGCAGGTGAATAGGTAATGGCAGAGTCTGAATAGCTCACCTGACCTAAGCCTGAACTAAGCGCCGCATTTGTGATTTTTACGCTTGCCATGTTTTCGTCGATATCGTTATTTAATACCGAAACCGTCACACTTTGATCTTCAAGTGTATTGGCGGTGTCATTGGTGGCGACAGGCGCTTGGTTTTTGGCGATAACATTGACAGAAAGTGTTGCTGTGGCAGTACCGCCATTGCCATCATTGATGGTATAGCTGATTATTGCTTCACCAACAAAGTTTGCGCTTGGCGTAAAGCTTACTTGCGTATCAGAATAATTAAGCTCACCTTCACCTGAAACGATTGTAGCGGCGCTGATAATAAGTGGATCAGAGTCTGCATCCGTGTCATTTTCTAGCACATCGATAGTAACAGTTTCGCCTTGTACTGCGTCTGCAACATCATTATTTGCAATCGGCGCTTGGTTATCCGGTATGATAACGACTTCCAAATCGAAATCGGTGATTACAGGGTCATGATCCGATGAACGGTATGGCGAGTCTGAGAACCATCTTGTTAGTTGATCTTCTGATTTACCTTCGGTGTTGTAGTCTAGGCCTGCGGCTTCATCAGCATTAATATGCCAGTGCATGGTTTGCACAACACGTTCCATTGAGGCATTGGCAGTTAACATGTGATCTAGGCTGCCTGCTACACCGCTATAGTAGTATGAATAATTATCGCCGGTGTCTTTTTCAAGACTGATATTGGCAAATCCCGCATCGTAAAATGCTTGCATGGGCGCTTCATACGCATAGGCATTAAAGTCACCTAAAATGGCGTAAATAGGCTCATTAGTGCTAGAAAGCCCTGAATTTGTCTTTGTTTCACTGTCAGTTTGAGCAAGTGCTGCAATGACTGTCTGAGCTGCTAATAAGCGCTGGCCATTACACGCGCCCTCGACTGCATCATCCATATCTTCACCACATGACCCGCCTTTAGAACGGAAGTGATTCACAACGACACGGATTTCTTTGCCACCGTTAATTGGTTTGAATGACTGCAACATGGGGGGTCTGTGTGCACGTGTTGCTTCATCGAATGGCGCATCTGTGATCACTTGCGCACTGCCTTGAGGTGTCACACGGTTATCACGGTAAATAATGCCGACAGTCACCGCATCTGTACCAACTTGCTCTAGCTGAGGGTTGATGTATGCCCAATTATTAGTGCCATCTCGCTCATTTAATCCATCAATGAGGTTTTTGATAGCACTGTTGTCACCGTAGCCATTGTTTTCGATTTCCATTAGGCCTACAACATCAGCATCTGAAGCCAATATTGCACGGATCACTTTGCTGCGTTGGCGATTGAACTCTTGTTCATTGTTCGCGCCGCGACTGTCAAAGTTGACGAAGTAGTTCAGTACGTTAAAGCTCGCAACACGAATATGTTGCTCTGATTGACGTTCTGCTGGCTTAGTACGACGAGAGTTAGACTGCTCGAAGCTGGGTAAGCTAGTTGGAATAAGCTTGTAATTACCATAGGTGTAGTGAATCACCCCTGACATGTTCGACACTTGGTCGCCAGAGCGAAGTGGCATATCAGTACTAAAATTTGGGTAATAACTGATTGTTTCAGGGTTACTTTGCGTTGAGTTGTCATCGACAAGTAACACGTTTCTTGTGTTCAGTTCAGCAAGCTCTAGGCGACGAGGGTCGTCTTTAGGGTACTTGTTGGTAGGCTGCATTCGCATGCCTTGAGACAAGTAAATCTCACCATATTTAGTAAAATTATGGCTCAGGGTGACATGTAGCGTTTGTGGCATTGATACCCACATACCTTCAAGTGACTCTTGCTCAAAGCCTTGTGCAAACGGTAAATTCACCTCTGTTGGTGTGACCTGCGTTAACACATCTGTGGCACAAGAAAGTGTCTCGGTTACTGTACTAATTTGTGTTAAGTCATACTTTTCAACCACGGTGCCCAGCACTCGGACTTGTTCACCAACTGTGACCTTGGTATTTGCATCCGCGACAAAAATGCCTTCGGAGGTGGTGCTGTCAGTGTCTGCATGTTGGTCTTCTTCTTGAATGAAGAATCCGCCATGTTGACCGCTGTCTTGGAATGTGGCCACAACAACGCCTTCAATCACAACAGATTGATCCACCAGTGGGCTTGCAGTCTGATTGCCCTGTACCTCACTAATGCGTGTTGCAGGGTCATTACATGCGCCAAGCTCAACTTGCGGCGGGGTTGTTCCACCATCAGAGCCACAGGCCGCAACGCCACTACAGCCAAGACCGTCTGCGGTATTTTTCTCGAAACCTTCCCATTCAATGCTTGGGTCAAATGTATCATCTAAGCTTGTATCACCTGATGTGATCCCTTCTTTACGACGTAGGGTTTTATCTTTGGTTGAGGTATTACCGCTGCCCCATGCACTACCAGGATCAGTACCAACTTGACCAAATACATCGGCAATTTGGCCATCAACTGTCAGTACAAGTGCATCGTCTCCGTTAAAGTAAGTGATGGTACTGGTGCTGTCTTGACGACTTTTAATCTCGTCATTTGCACTGCTGTTAGCAATAACGTGAGTTTCGCCATGTTTTAATTCGCCAGATAAGGTTTGTGTTCTTAACCCCTCTGTCGTAAGCGGCTTTCCGTTATCTGCTAAGGTAATTGTAACGCGACTAAGATCTAAAGTTGCACCGGTAAAGTTGGTAATTTCAACGGCTTTGTTGCTGCTGCTACCTTCAATGTACTCGGTGAAGATCACTTTGCTGGCTTCGACCTGTTCACTGACCTGAATCGAAAACGCAGGCAAGGTCACAACATCTGTATTGCCATCAGTGACACCGATGACGATATTGCTTGCTATACCAACATCTTGAGATGATGGGGTACCAGTCAGTTCACCATTTTGCGTGTTGAATGTGGCCCAAGACGGCTTGTTGGTGATTGAGAAAGTCAGTGTGTCATTGTCTTCATCGTTTGCTGCTGGTCTGAAGCCATATGCAATGCCGACGACAGCACTTGTACTCGGTGTGCCTGTGATTGTCGGTGGGGTTTTAATCGAACTTGAATCAACCACGTCAATGCTGAAGCTTGGCAAAGACACCGTTGATGTACCATCAGTCACTGAAATTTGAATTTGCTCATAAACGGCAATATCTGCCACTGATGGCGTGCCAGATAAACGGCCTGTTTGCGTATCGAATGTCGCCCATGATGGTTTGTTAACGATAGAAAACGTCAAGTCATCGTTGTTTTGATCTGATGCCGTTGGCGTAAAGCTATACTCACGACCTGTGCCAACGATGCGTTCAGGTTGACCGCTAATGACGGGGGCTACATCACCTAATTTAGGACAGGTATCAGCAAAGAGGGTTTCTGCAAACTCTGGATTATCGATAAATGGATTTCGGTTACCCTGTTGCTCTACAATGCGTTGGTGTCTATCTAATTCTAACGGATCTACTGTATCTTCACGGTGCCAATCCATAAGGTTACACAGTACGCCTAAAGTTGGTGAGCTACTTGCGCTGATATTATTCACAAGCTCAAGATCTGGCATGTTGCCGTCAGTGCCATCATAGCGTACCGCCATGTAGAACATCATACGAGCGGCATCGCCTTTTACCGCGTCTCTTGGTTCAAATGAATCGCTATCAGTAAAGTTACCCGGTGCGTTACCCACTGGATTACCGCCATCATCATAATCTTTGCTGCTGCGCGTTGAGTTCACCTGTACATTGGTCGGTCTTAAATGGTGAATATCGGTGTAACCATACTGGCTTTCACTTGGAAAACCATGAGATTTTGGCCAGCTGTGCTCTCTGTTCCAATCCGTAGTGCCGCCACCATTGGTATCTTTAGACTGGCTTTTTCCTGTGTAGAACAATAGTACATTGTTTGGATTATTTGGGTCTTCGTCGGTGTACTTTAAGGCATCCCATACTTGCGAGTAAGTTAACCTCTGTTGACCTTGTCTTGCAATTAAAGCAAGCGCACTTTCTAACTCCGTACCAACTTTGCCAATTGCAGAGGCGTAGTAGGTAGTGTAATCATAGTTACTGCCCGGTTTGTCAGTAACCGTAATTGAAAATGCAGGTAAACTCACAGGGGCATTCACACCGTCTGACACTGAGATAATGATGTTGTCATGCTCACCGACATCAGATCCCATTGGAGTACCACTAAGTTGACCCGAAACGTTATCAAATGTTGCCCAACTTGGTTTGTTGGTGATTGAGAACACCAACTCATCATTTTCGAGGTCGATGACTACAGGTGTGAAGATATACTGCCGAGTCGCTTGCACGGATGTGTTTGGTGTACCAGAAATAACAGGTGCATCATTGGTGCCTGCAGCTCTAACTAAGATTGAAAAGCCGTTAAGTGCATTGGTCACTGTACCATCATTGACGGTGATAACAATGTTGTCATAGGTTCCGATATCAGCTGCTGTCGGTGTGCCTGATAGCGCGCCTGTTGTTGTATCAAAGCTTGCCCAACTCGGCTTGTTTTCGATGGCAAAAACCAGTGTATCATCATCAAGGTTGGTGACAGTTGGAGTGAACACATAGGTATCAGACGCATTCACTATGCCTTGTGGCGACCCAGTTATTTCTGACGGGATATTACCACTGCCGCCACAGGCAGCAACGCCTGAGCAACCAAGGCCATCAAAGGTGTTTTTTGCAAAGCCAATCCATTCGTTTGCTGGGTCAAACGCATCATCTATGGTGATATCGCCGTTTTCGATGCCTATTTTACGACGTAGCGTTTTATCTTTTGTACTGGTGTCACCTGCGCCCCAATTACTGCCTGGATCTGTACCGACTTGCCCAATACTGTCTACGATGACGTCATTAACCATCAGGGTTAACGCATCGTCACCATTGAAATAAGTGGCGGTACTGGCTATATCGCCAAGTGCTTTTAGTTCGTCACTTGCGCCGCTGTTGTACAGTACATAACTGCTGCCGGCAGCAAGCGTGCCAGATAGGGTAAGCGGGGTGACTTCATCCAGCTTTTTACCATTTGCAGTTAACGCAATACTGACGGTGCTAAGGTCGATGCTATTGTTGCCAAAATTAGTAATTTCAAGCGCTTTGTTATTGCTGCTACCTTCCACATACTCTGTAAAGATAACATTTGCATGTGCGTGTCCCATGACGACACTTGAACACAGCCCCATAGCGATGCAGCGGCCCAAGTATCGCAGTTTTCCGCGATGCTTATTGTTAGAGTTCATATTTTTCCCGTGTGTTTATCACTCTGTTTTATCATTTGCGAGTTAGATTATTTTTAAGGGTGCAAATATTCCCATTAAAAAATGGGAGGCGAATATAATACTCTATTATGAACTTTTTATTAAAAATGCCTTAAACATAAGACATCTAATTGCAACAATTACCCAACTCTAGTTATTAACACGCTCTACAGCTTAAGTATTTTAATGGGGACATTTGTCCTTGCATAATACCATGATTTATAGAGGTTTCTGTCATGTGTGGATTTTTTGTTACTTTCGATTTGCGTGTATCTGCGGGGGGATCTCACTTTCTATAAAATCACTTTGTTAACATTTTTTAATTATTTAATGCTTTTTGTATACAATAAAGAACGTTCTAATTTTTACAATTGTTTACGTTTTGAGTTCTTTTTGAACAGGCCACATGGTTTTTTTTGAAAGGAAAGTGGTTAAAAAACCGATAATTGCAATAATGTGGCCGGTGTCCACATAAACCCGGGGGCTTCAGTTATTTTAATGTCCTGCGGTCGCTGACTGCTTATCAGCTAGATGTGATTACACTCTAAGCGGGCAGACAAAAAAAGGTGAGGTTAAACGCCTTTTTGGCTGCCCTGATATTGCTTAGCCTGAATGTCTCTGAAATTAAGAGCTTTAAATAATTAGCTCAATATGTGGGCATTGCTGAGCAATAAATGATGTTAAACTTTCTCTGTCCTGCGCCTCTAGAGAACCAAACACCATGAGCCTGTTCACATTATGTTTGGAGGCATATTGGATCAGGCTTAGGTACTCACTTGAAAAGTGATTTACGGTTAGTGTTTTGGGCTGAAGCTCCTCTATCAATTGTTTGATTAGAAGCTCATGAGTCCACAGCTGTTTACAGAAATCTATCTTGAATGTATCAATAGAACCTGAATTCAGTTGACGAACCTGCTCGAATGCTGGGAAGTAAGGACATGCCAAATGCTTACTGTTTTCCAGTACTTTGTTGAAATCACCGGAAATTGTAAAATAACTGATGCTAAAGTCTGCATTCAAATAAAATTCAATGCGGCCTTTCATTTCGCCTTTGATACTTTCAATTCCTGTACCCCAATATTCTAGTTGACCATTTGAATCCCATCCGTGCATTTCATCCGTGCAGAACTGCTCATTTACCATTGTTTCTATTTGTAGTTCATGTATCGCAGTTGAATTGTAGTGAAAATGGGTGTTCTCACGGTTCATACCACGTATAAAAACATCTTCGCTTGATACTCTATCTTTTGGATAAATGCCGTATATGGTCCCAGTATACCTCTCGTCATTTAAATACATGGGTTCATCTGTGGTGCAATCGACCAAGTCATCGAGTATGGCATGTGTTGTTTTATTTAAATAAGGCGGCTCGTAATCACACTCTTTAACCCCTTCTTTGTACATATGTCGGCTGGTTACAACCCCGTTGGTATGGCTAATTGCCATACCCGTAAAGAGGATATTTTGATAGTAATAGCGCTCTTGCTTTAACTCTAAAGCCTCAAAAAGTACCATTAACAATCCGTGTGTATTCATTGTCCTACCTTTTACTTTTTATTTTCGTCAGATTTTTTAAGTGTTTAAGATGTCCATTACAACTTTGAGAAGCTGTAAAAGTAATATCCAGAGCGAACTTGCAGACTATATAATTATTTGAGCAAGTTATCATTTGAATGCACGCGATCACTTATTGTTGCTCCGCTGGGCTGTATTCAAACTTATTATGGTTGTCTGGGTGCCCTGAAATTAAGAGCTATAAATAATTAGCTCAATATGTGGGCATTGCTGGGTAATAAATGATGTTAAACTTTCTCTGTCCTGCGCCTCTAGAGAACCAAACACCTCGAGCCTGTTCACATTATATTTGGAGGCATATTGGATCAGGCTTAGGCAATCACTGGAAAAGTCACTTATTGCGAGTTCTTCGGGTTGAAGTTCCTCTATCAATTGTTTGATTACAGGCTCATGAGTCCATAGCTGCTCGCAGAATTTTATATCAAAGCAATGTATGGGCTCTGAATTCAATTGACGAACTTGCTTGAGTGCTAGGAAGTAAGGACATGTCAGGCTTTCGCTGTTTTCCAGTACTTTGTTGAAATGACCGGAAATTGTAAAAACACGGATGCTAAAGTCTTCATTCAATCTAAATAAAATACGTCCTTTTATTTCGCCTTTGATGCTTTCAATTCCTGCATCCCAATATTCTAGTTGGCCATTTGAATCCCACTCGTGTATTTCAACTGTATTGAACTGCTCATTCACAATGGATTCTATGACCAATTCGTGGATTGCAGTTGAGTTGTAGTGGTAATGGGTGCTTTCACGGTGCATGCCACGTACAAAAACATCTTCGCTTGATACTCTACCTTTTGGATAAATGCCGTATATGGTCCCAGTATACCGCTCTCCATTTAAATACATAGGCTCATCTGTGGTGCAATCGACCAAATCATCTAATATTACATGAGTTGTTTTATTTAAATAAGGCGGTTCGTAATCATACTCCTTAACCCCATTTTTATACACATGCCGGCTGGTTACAACCCCGTCGGTATGGCTAATAGCCATACCCGTAAAGAGGATATTTTGATAGTAATAGCGCTCTTGCTTTAACGCCAAAGCCTCAAAAAGTACCATTAACAATCCGTGTGTATTCATTGTCCTACCTTTTACTTTTTATTTTCGTTAGATTTTTTAAGTGTTTAAGATGTCCATTACAACTTTGATAAGCTGTAAAGGCATGGCCTACACTTTATGCATCGTCCAGATGCATCTACACTCCCATTTTGTTCCAGTATCTAATTGTTATTTTTATAGTTTTTAGGTCTTTTAATTCCATTATGGTGTTAGTTTTAAGGCCTGAATTGACATTTTTTGTTATCTAAAATAAAGAATGTTAATTATTCAAATTTATAATTTAAATTGAAAAATATATTAATTTAACAGCTCACTTATCACCCTGGGGTTATCGGTTTTATTATTTTAAATTTATCCCTTGTTTTTTTATCGTCTTTATTTCTATCAAATGTGTGGTTTTTTGTAAATTATATTTGCTTTTTTACGGGGCTTCCTTTCATATAGCTAGGTCTATTCATCACCCTAAAGAGGTGATGCTTATTTATTGCAGCGGTGGTTTTTTTAAGTTTTAATCTAATAGATAAATAATAAATCAAAGATAAAGATGGATAATTCTCAGAATAAACTCATTGATTTAATGGATGCTATGTATGTCACTGTTGGTAACATGCGTGAGGCACATTGGCTTGGTGATCCGCAATGCGGCAGCGAGGGAACCTTGGCACAAGAGCAAGTGTTGTACGACAGATATCAAAGCCTACGCCAAGAATTAGTGTCTTTAAACCCTGACTATATTAACGCCAATGCTTTTATTGTTAATCGATATGGTGAGCAGTTATCTTTTGCGCAAGCGCAAGAAGTGATGAATATTAAAATCAATGCGTTTGAAAGCGGCAATATAAAACGTGCTGAGATACACGAAAAAGAGGCCCTGTTGCAGCGTCAACAGCAGCTTGCTGAACAAAGAAAGCGCCAACAAGAAGATGAAGCGAAAAGCCAAACACAAGCCCTTCTTGAATTGAAGCAGTCATTGGCCCCATGGCGAAACACAGAAGAAGTGACCAAGCCCGAAGAGACTGAACTACAAAAACACCAAAGGCTGCAATCGCTTGCACAAAGTCATCAATTTGTATCTTATATCGATAGTTTTCAAGAGCTCTATCAGGCCTTGCGCAGTGGCGTTGCTTTTGATGAGTTAACTCAGTACTTAGTTGCACCAGAAAAGGATGAGGGCTTGTATACGTTGTTGTGTGTCGTGGATGATCTTGTGCTTTATCAAGGCACAGAGCGAAATCTTGCGCCGGGTTCACATTTTTTTCGTTTGCTCGCTTTGCAGTATGAACCGCAAAGGTATTATGAGCGCTATACTCCTTTGCCAAGCGGTGCTTTTGCCCTAGTTGAAAAAAGGCGTATCGCAGTCAAGATGGCAACAGAGCTTGCATTCCAACCGATTGACGCCATGCAAGAAGTCCTTGTGTTCCGATTACTCGACAATAAATAAAGCGCTTAGTTAGATATTTTGAACTGAGACACACTACCGAGCATTTTTCTCTCCCACTGATGCGTTAACATGATTTTGCCCTTGTTAATATCTTAGGGTCATGATAGCGTGCACCCGCCGTTTAAAATGGTTATATTTAGGGCTAATAGGTTGAAATATATCTAAATAAATTTGTTAACTATATTTTTTATTTTTAGGTTGAAAGAGGTGTTTATGAAGTTATCAGAGAGAAAGGACTCTTTGCGTATCATCGTCAGTACTGTGGTATTTTCTACAGTACTATCGGCATGTGGAAGCAATGATACCAATGAGGTCGTCGTCCAACAGAGTAAGCCTGCTGCAAAGCCAACAGTAAACCAAGCTGTGGTGGTCGGTGCGGGTTTGTCAGGGCTAACAGCGGCCTATGAGCTAGAGAGTATCGGTTATGATGTAACGATATTGGAGGCTAAAGATAGGATTGGTGGGCGCATAGGCACATATGATATGGGTGAGCAGCATGGTGAAATTGGTGGAGAGTTTATTGATGGGCCGACGGTACATCAGGAAATCCATCGATATGCTAGTCTTTTCAATGTGGAACTTGCAGACACCGGATATTGGGGAGAAATAGAAAGCGGTGCTTATTATGTTGATGGTCAATTGGTAAGCTATACCGATTTTGAAAATAACTTTGCACCGCACATTGTTGCGGATTATAACCGTTTTTATGATGAGCTAAGTCTTCTTGCAGATGCAGTCCCAGATCCTGATGAGCCCGCGCTTTTAGATAAGGCAAAAGAGTATGACCTTACAACGGTGCAAAGTTGGATTGATGGGCTTCAATTACACCCAGAAGCAGAGTTACTTGCAGAGCAATTTGTCAGAGGCGAATTTGACGAGCCAAGCGATCTGTCTCTATTGCACTTAGCGCAGTATGCCAAAGTCTATGAGCAAGTCTCTGATGATGATGTGGAAGGTTATCGTTTTTTAAAAGGCGGTAGAGCGATGGCGCAAGCCTTTGCGGATAACATTGAAGGTGATATCCACTTAAACCAGCCAGTAGTAAGTATTAGCGAACAAAATGATCGTGTGACGGTTGAAACTACAACCGGTGGCAGCTACGAAGCGGATGTGGTGGTGGTTACAGTGCCGCTACCCGTACTAAACAAAATTACGTTTACCCCACATTTACCGCAGGCCTTGACTGATGCAGCAAACAGCATCAACTACGGGTCTCATTCCAAAGTACTTCTGCAATATAGTCAGCGTTTTTGGTTAGACCAAAATTTGGGTGGTGACACAGTGGTTGCTGGTGGCCTACCGACAGGGTGGACTTGGGAGACAACTGAGCGCCAAGGCGGCACCGGTGGTATTCTTATTACATATACATCTGGCGATTACAGTCAGATACAAAAAGAGTGGACTGATCAACAGATTGTTGATGCAAGACTAGATGAAATCGAAGTAATGTACCCAGGCTCTAAGCAGTACCTTGTGGCAACAAAAGTGCAAAACTGGGTTGCTGAAGAGTGGACGCAGGGTGGTTTTATTGCATACGGACCAGGTCAAATTAGCAAATACTGGAAGCTATTTCAGCAGCCAGTTGGCCGCGTTTATTTTGCAGGAGAGCATACAGACACTTTATATCTAGGTTATATGGAAGGTGCTGTGCGCAGTGGTGTGCGTGTATCTCAGCAAATTAAAGAGCTAAATCTTTAAGCTTCAAAAAAGTGCCTTTTATTAGGCACTTTCAAATACTGCCAATATTAAATACTCAAACCCTAAATATGTGGCTGACTTTGCACTTAACTTATTCTTAATGAACTAATTTATCATTCTGATTCTATTGGCTATTTTTATTTTTTGGGGATGCTTTTGAATCATTAATAATATCCTTGTTATTTCTATCTAATTTGTTTGGTTTGATTTTTATAGACGAAACTCTAGCTCAACAAAGTGCCAGTAAAAGGGCATGAAAATAATAATAGGAAGGTAGTTATGAGACGATATCAACTCAATGCGCTTGCAGTTGCTGTTTTATTATCAACAGGGGTAAATGCGCAAGTAGCCATAGTCAATGCAGAGTCTATCGCGTTGCAACAGAAAAATAGTGACGCACAGTTGCACAAAAGCTTATCAGCAAACTTTAATACACCACAAATCTTTCAAGAGGCGCAAACCCAGACAAGGGAGTGGCATGGGGAAGTGACTACCGCAAAGGTGCTCACGGTATTAATGGAATTTAATGATATTCCAAATAATTCTATGAAACCGGATGATTTACCGAGTAAGCATTACTTAGAACACTATAGTATCAACCATTATCAAAATTTAATTTATGGCGAAAACGGCTATACGGGCCCCAAGGGGGTGATGTTACCAACGGTGCGTGATTATGTGCTAGATCAAAGTGGCGGGTCATTTGATATCAATGGTGAGGTGTTTGGTTGGTATACATCCCGCTATGACCATACGGTATATAAAAGAGATACGCGCGTACTTGTGAAAGAGGCAGTTCATCATGTCTTAGCCGATGAAAGGTTCAATTTAAGCGATTATGACTCGAATAATGATGGTCAAATTGACCACTTAAGCATCATTCACTCAAGCCTTGGCGGTGAAAGTGAGCCAAGGGCGCTACGTCCAGATCCACATAGTCCTTACAAGCAGTTTATCCACTCACATCGCTCAACGGTAAACCAAGTGGTTACTAACCAGAATGTGGATAAATCGGCGCGGATAGGCAGTTATTTTATTCAACCAATAGACACCCCAATGGGACTTTATGCGCACGAATTTAGCCATAGCCTCGGATTAGCGGATGAATATGACCAGACGTACACCACTGATGAATACGGTATAGCTGGAGAAACGGTTGCGTCTTACTCTTTGATGTCTTCCGGTTCTTGGGGGGGCGCTATCAGAGGCTCCAAGCCAACGGGTTATAGTCCTTATGCGAAGTTGTTTTTGCAAAATAAATATGGAGGTAACTGGGTTCAATCGTCAGAGATCAATAGCATTGACTTAGATAGTGAAGGAACTGTGGTACCGTTTTCCGCTGCGGGTATAAAAGGGGTCCATAACGATTTGGTTAAAGTGAACTTGCCTCAAATGACTAAGCAACTTTACCAACCGATACACAAACAGGCATTTGATTTAACGAGCTATAGTACAGTGGCTTTTGCCGTATCTTTAAAAGGTAGCCAAGTACCTTCACTCAGCTTGGATTTAAACGCTGAGCAATCTATAAATTCTAGCTATGGGTTTACATTAAATGTAGAGGTACCAGGGACCCATATTTCTGACAATATTAAACCTTCGAATAGCGAAGATTTCATGATGAGTGCGAATAATACGTTTATTCGCTCTACAAATAAGCAGTGGCAGAAAGCCCATTATGACTTATCGGCATATAAAGATCATGACACTGTTTTTATTTCTTTGAGTAACTATGCAATTGCTGGTGATTCAACTTACGTAGCAGCTGATAACATTGAGATTTTTGACGGCAGTAAACTTATTAAGGCCGTGAATTCGAACGAGACTGAGCATGTTTACTTTTGGAACAATGCAGCATTGTCTGATGGCTCTATTCAATATACGCCTTATTATTTATTAGAGTGGCGCCAGCATGTTGGCTTTGATGAAAGTCTAAAAACCGAGGGCATGGAAGAGGGCCTGTTGGTTTGGTATGTTGATCCATCTTACATGACTGACTTTTTTGATATTTCTAGTACGGATAATCAAGTTGCAGCGCACCCGGGAGAAGGCTGGATCGGCATTGTGGATGCGGATAGAAACCCTATATTTGAATATCAATCAGAGTACACAAGTACTGGGCAGTGGGTTGCTGACAAAAGTATCATACCGCAAAGGTCTGGTGAGCAAATTAGAGATGCTGCATTTAACACCTTACCTCAACGAGGCAGTATGGGGGAGGTAAAAAGAATGGATCTTGCAAATGGTGGCTATTTAGAAACGATTTTACGAGATGAGTTCACAAGTCCAAATCCTCGATTTGCAGATTGGGACGATTATACCAATTATGTTCGCCCATCGACTGGTAAAAAGCTTCCCAAGCTAGGGTTGATCTTTGAAGTATTGAACCAATCAGAAGATGGCTCGACCGCCAATGTACGAATTTCTAAATCTTGGTAAGGCTTTACTTACTAAGTTAGGCACTCAAGCCCAGAAATAGCTGGGCTTTTTTATCTGCTTTTTTCTATCATGTTACATATGAACAATTTTTCCAGAATATAGCCAAAAACCTTCTATGCTTATTTAGAGTATTCATTTAGTTGCGGTAACACTTACTTGGTGTGAAGTGGAGGTGAGATGTCTCATTATAAGCCAACAAGGCTTATGGGCTGGTTGTTTACAGGGGCAATGTTGTATTTGCCCACACAGTGTGTCGGCGCGCAAGAGATTGAAAAAATATCGGTCACAGGAACGAGGCTAAAGCGTTCAATTCAATCTGAAAGCCCTATTCCCATTGCAAGTATTGATGCAAAAGTACTTTCGACAATTGGCGCGAATGACGTCAGAGATCTCATCGAAACCTTACCATTTAATGCAGGCGCGCAGAATAATTCTGATAACTTAACGCAAAACTTTACCGTCGGGACTTCAAATATCAATTTGAGAGGGCTCGGCGTCTCTTCTACCTTGGTGTTATTGAATGGTCGGCGGCAAGTGGTATCTGCGGTTGTCACAGATCAAGGGGCTAGCTTTGTTGATACGGCATCACTTATTCCGACCTTGGCAATTCAACGGGTTGAGATTCTTAAAGACGGAGCATCAGCGATTTATGGCTCAGATGCGGTTGCGGGAGTTGTGAACTTCATTAGTCGAGATGATTTAAACGGCAGTGAAGTGCAGTATGAATATCGCAAACGGATGAGTGATGGCAGTCAAGACGAGACAAAAGTGGACTTTGTATTTGGTAGTGATACGGGTAAATCAGGGCATGTTTTGGTCGCTGCGAGTTATTTGGAGAGAAACAGTTTGGTGCTCTCAGAGGTCGATTGGGTGCAACCTGCATTTAGTAGCTTTGGCAACCCTGGGAGCTTTGTGATCCCGTCGCTTGCCAATGATGACAACCCCGATGGCCTCACCGTTGCAGATCCCAATTGCGTGCAAAATGGCGGGAGTGTGTCCGAGGGCAGCAATAGTAATTCATTTTGTTTGTTTGATTTTGCCCCTCAAATTACGGCGGTACCCAAAGAAGACAGATTACAGCTATACATGCGCACAAAATGGGCATGGAATGATGATACAGAGCTGTGGTTTGAAGCTGGCTTTGCAGACAACGACGTATCAAGAGAGGTCTCCCCAAGTTTTCCGGTATTGAATGCCCCCAGTGTGTTAGCAAGCCATCCTAACAATATCTATAACGAAGATATCTTCTTCCGAGGTCGCCCATTCGGTGTGGGCAAACCCACGGAAATAAACTTTTATTCGCATCAAACTACCCGTGTTGCATTGGGAATTGATAGGGCCATAGGCACGGATAAATTTTGGCAAGTATCCTACGTGAATGCCAAAAATGAGGCGTTTTTAAACCCTAAGGATGTAATTTCCGATAACTTCCAGTCTGCATTGCTTGGGTATGGTGGCATTAATTGTCGGCAAGGCCTTGGTGCTGTAGCAGGCGCAGGAGAGTGCTTGTATTTTGACCCATTCGATCCGCAAGCAAGCGCCAATGAGCAACTCCGAGGCTATATCATTGGCGACTATATTGGCAATGTGGAATCTGAGATGCAAGTTATTGAGGGCGTCATAGCGTTTGATGAATTGTTTGAAATGGAGGCTGGTTTCGCGGCAATGGCATTGGGTATGCAATATCGAAAAGAGTCTATTCGCTCTGTGTATGATGCCTTGACCCAGCAAGATAGGTTCGCCTTTTTAATCGGTAATCAGAATGTTGAAGGCGACCGTGATGTCAAAGCGGTATTTACAGAATTGAGATTACCTATCTTTGAACAGCTAGAGCTGGGCCTTGCACTGCGCTATGAAGATTATGGCGATTTAGGCGGAGATACCACAGATCCTAAGGTGTCGATGCTTTGGCATGCCTCTTCGAATTTATCTGTGAGAGGATCATTTAGTACGTCGTTTCGCGCTCCTTCTGTGCATCAGTTAAAAGGAGTACAAACGAATTTTGCCAATATTACAGACCCCAGAGACGGGTCAACGACATTTGGTGGCAATAGAACCGTAGGCGATCCTAATTTAGTGCCAGAAACCTCTACAGCGCTGAATATCGGGGGCACCTTTAGCGTAAACCAGTTTGATTTGGATATAGACTATTGGCGTTTTTCGTTTGAAGAGGTGCTGACGCGGGAAAGCCATCAAGCCGTTGTAAACACCTTTGCAGATGATCCTGAGCGGGTAATTCGCACATCAGCTGGCACAATTTCAATCGTCAATACCCGCTTCATTAATGCGGAAGCCATTGACACATCGGGTATAGATTTTAATGTCATGTATCAGTGGGATACACTTTTTGGCAGATTCACGCCCCAGCTTTTGGGGTCATATATTTTGGAATATGATTTGACCGATAATGCCGGTGTGGTTAGCGATGGCCTTGGTAAACTTAATCGCAATACGGTGGGTAATCCGACCCCTAAACTTAAAGGCAGCTTTGGCATAAACTGGCTGTTTGAGGCACACAGTGCCAATGTTTTTTTTCGCCATGTTGCCAGTTACGAAAATGATGTCACCTTAGAGAAAATCAACTCGTTTAATACACTCGATCTTCAATATGAAGTCGATATGGGTGAGTTAATAAAAGCAGGTGTAAATACAAATATTACCGTGGGTGTTGTAAATGTAACGGACAAAGCCCCGCCTTTTGTGGATATTGCAGGCAGTTACGACCCCAGAACAGGCGATCCAAGAGGGCGCAGAGCGTATATCAAATTAAAAGTTGAGTTTTAAGCTGTGATGATGAGTTGGCGTGCGATGGCTGGGCACTTTTTCAAAGTAAAATGTCAATGTGGCAACTTGTCAGTCTATCTCGCTGCAAGCTTATTACTGCTGTTAAGCCAGCAAGCATATGCAGCACGCGTATTGCAGTTTGTGACGTTAGAATATCCTCCCTACCAATATTTAGAAGGCAATCAGCCAAAAGGTGTTGGCATTGCCATGGTCAATGAGATATTCGAGCGCATGGATAAGCCGATTGCAGTTAGGTTTATGCCATGGGGTAGGGCAATTAGAGAGATCCAATCGGGCCATGCAGATGGCATCTTCACAATTTACAGCTCTAAAGCGCGAAAACAAACCATGCTGTTCTCTGAGCAAGTCTTGATCAATCAATCGGTGTCTATTTTTAGTAAGCGAGATAGTAAGTTAAACCTAACTGGCACAATTGATGAGTTGAGTGATTTAAGCGTAGGCTTGGTCAGAAATGTCAGTTATGGCTTTGAAATTGACCAAGCAATCAAACAAGGACAGATCCATAAAATCGTGGAAGCAAACTCAGGCATGCAAAGCTTTAAACTTTTACTGGCTGGCCGTGTTGACATCGTAATAAGCAATCAGTTGGGTGGGGCGGATATATTACGCCGACTTGATATTCAAAATGAAATTAAACGTCATACAGAATACGCATACGCCATACCAAGTTATTTCGCATTTCCAAAAACCAGACGCGGAGAAAAGCTGAAAAAACGCTTTGATGACACCTTGTTGCAAATGAAAGCAGATGGCACTTATCAAGCGGTATTGCAACAGGCGCTGGATTGTACGGGGAGTGACTGTTGATGCAGAGTGCCGTTCTGTATTTGATTTATGGTTTCGAGGGGGATTAAATCATTTAAGTGCTATGCTAGGCATGCTCTTGCAATATTGCTCTTAACTTTTCTAACGGCATTGCTGGTTTGTCCTTATGGATCATCGCATGGCAATTTGGACATAGAGGAATTAAATCACGGAGTGGGTCAACTCTATGGATACCTTGAATCGAAGCAAGATCTGTGCGGTGATGTACATGTATGAAATCTTTACCAATACGTCCATATTTACTTTCCATGTTGATGTCGCATGCTGCACAGGTGTAACCATAATGCTCTATGCACTTTTTCCTAGCCACTGGATTCCTTTCAATCGCAGTTGAAATAATTGAAAATCTTGCACCTTCTTTAAGAATTGTTTCTTCAGCTATTTCAGAGAATTGGCAACCAGCAAGTGTCCAACGTATATTCTGACCAGCTTGGACAGAAGAGCTACAATCTTTCCAAAGTTTTTCTGCGGAGATATCAGTTAGCACTGCTTGTCGCTGATGCATATACCCCAAAATAGGGTTTTCTGTATTAAATACGTAAGGTCCAGTAACCTCAAAAACACACTTTCTACGACCATTTGCGTTTACAATAACAAAATCACCTTCTTTTACGTTTTTATAAAGATTCCAGAGACTTGGACCTCCTAAGTGCGCATTATCCAAATTTCGGTAAGAGGAGTCGATCAAGTTTGTTATCTCTGATTGATTGTTTGGGGCTTTTTGCGTTAGGTTACCAATATCCGACCAACCAATAGCGATACAACCTAAATCTTTCATGAGTTCAATCGCTTCTGACGCATTTTCATGATGGGCAATTAAACGCCAAATATTCATAGTTACCTCCAAATGCCTAATAAAAAATAGGTAGATAAATAGATAAATAGGACAGACACTTTTCTTCGCAATAAGTCTGTACCTGTCCCATTTGGTTTTCTTTGGTTTTATAATTAGCGACTAAGGAGCGTAAACCAAGCTTTTTGCGCTCTTTCTCGACTGTGTTGTTAGTAGCCTAAAGGCCAAATATCAATAACTATTTGGGTCTTTAATTACAAGGCTTAGTCGTTAATATGTAGTTATCATTTTCTTTTTTAACAAACGTTCCGTTATCATTGACGATATCGTAAAGCTTAATTGTGCATTGTTCTCTGCCATTAATAGTATCTACATAATACTCAGCTTCGTAATTGCTTCCTGCTAGAGGAGTAAATCCAATTTTTTTTACGCAGTATGCATAACCGTCAATACGTGTATTAGTTCCGTCAACCCAAACTCCAGCGAAATAAAAGGAAATGGGTACACCCGCTTCAACTTTTAATTATGTTTGCTGCTTTTCGTGAACCTCAGAGCGGTATAACAAGAGCAAATAGCAAGAGCAAATAGGACAGGCACTTTTTATTTTCCGGATAACGGTCCTATAAGGGCTAACGATAAATCTGTATCTGTCCCATTTGGTTTTGAAGCTACATATTGGCAACTACTCACACACTCTATAAGCAGTTAGACCATCTTTAAACCAATAATATTCTTTACATCCTTCTTTGTATCTCACGCCCGTATCGAAGGAGTCTAAAAGCTCTAAGGCAGAAACAATTCCAGATTTATCACGGTCGATGACCTCGAATGGCAGAGCAGATCCAAACAACCCCAATAAATACAAAATAACTAGCAATAAAAAAGGCGCAGATATATGCACGTTTTTTTTCATTTCGGGAACCCTAACGCCGTAAATAAACGTCAAAAATTAGTTGGCTAAAATATTAAGCGAAGCTGAGCTAAACATTAGCACTCTTGCGCTTAAATAGCTTGTTAGTAATACTACTCAAAGATTGCCACCAATAAAATTAAAACAGAAAAAATACTAATAGAAACAAGCTTTTTGGTTTTATAGTGTTTCACTTTTTTAGTTTCAATTGGCTCTAACGGTATGCAGTAAAGAGAGTAAATTGGAAACATTGTGGTGAAAGCAAACCAGATAACCAAATATAAAATAGTCTGAGTAAATATCGATAACGCACCAAAAACAACGAAGCCAAGAAAAACTATTTGCCGATAAGAGTCATTAACGCCTTTAGCATCAATAGAGTGTTTTCCGCAGTTTGAACATGTCGCAGGACTACCTTCAAAAGATAGAAACTTTGAAAAATGACTTACGCTTTTATGATTACAGTGTGGACAATTAAAGGCCATACTTCCCTTGTATTGCAAACGCCCTGCCAATAATTAAGCCAATAGCTGGCGGGCGACTAGCGCAGCAATTAGCATGACAGCCTTGGTGAGAACATTTGTGATTGTCTCGTCGGGCAATCTGTTGTGTGGTTTTGTTAGAAGTGTTCCCGTCGATACTCTCGGTTCGGATCATGAGGCCTTATGTTACAGCCTAATGTTGCACTATATCTTTTACCAAGATCACTTGTTAGCTCGACAACACATAGAAATGGTTTTCCTAGAGCTGAGCCAAACCAGTGATATTTACTTTGATACTCAACATCAAACATGAAAACTACAACAGCCTCCTCTAAGTAATCAAACCTGGCGCCATTACTAGCTGCAATTTTTACCATAAGGTCAAGATATGCCGCACTCAACTCCGAAAATCTATGTGTCTGAGGTCGAACTTCTTGTCGCAAAACATCAATAACGACTTCGTTTACACCTTGCTCTAAAGCAAAGGAGTAAAGTTGCCCTATTGCCCAGTACCCAAGCAGATCGTTGTTCCGGCTAATACAAAACTGAGCGAGGTTGTAAGCGATACCTTTGAAATGTTTACGACTGGACATAGAGTTTTCCGTAGCTGCTAACGCTGAGCACAAACGGAGGTCGGCTTTATACGTTTTGTTAGGCATTTTGTTCAAATTCCACGGAAGTATAACCAAGTAAAGATGATGAAAATGATACTTCAGATAGGTTTAAATCAGGTTCTGAATTTAGAGCTTTGTTCAATGCGACTACTTCTGCAGAGTGGGAAATGAGCATTTCTACGACTCTTTGACTGAATATATCAGTGTATCCGTTTCGAAATATATCGAGCGCAATACCCAATGCAGTAGTAAAGATATGACTATCTGAAACCTTAACCTTTTCTCCTGTATCCGTGAGATCAAATTCTGATGGGAATTTCTGTACTCCCATTGTCTTAAGTAGTCCCCAGCCAAATGCCATTGGAACTAAATCTGCATATAATGCAGCAGCTATATTAGAGAATCCTTCCTTAACTAGGAAAGCAATTGCATTTTCTTTATCTCCACTGGCGAGTATGTAAGCTCGTGTGGTTTCTAAAAGATATTTTTCTGCTTGTGAATGGTCCATTATTTATACCTAACGCCGTAAATAAACGGCAAAGTTTAGTTGGCTATAATTTGAGAAGCAAAAAAAAGCTAACTAATTTTTGTCCGTATCTTTTAGTTTGCTTAGTTTACTAGCTTTAAACTAATACATTTTATTTAAATGGGTTTTGAAAAACAAATGGGACAGAAAAACAAATGGGACAGAAAAACAAATGGGACAGAAAAACAAATGGGACAGGCATTTTTTAAAAAGTTAGAATTGAACAGCAAAATGTATTCCAAGGCTAAGGTATTTCTTAGTAGCGAGGTTAAAATCCGCCTTATGGTAGAAATAAATATAATTTAGGAATATATTAATTTTATTAAACAAGAAGAGCCTAGATTGATAAGCAAGGCTAAATCTACTTTTTACTAACCAACTCCTTTATACCAATTTACATCATTTTTAGCGGCATGTGCTCTTAACACAGTTTGTGAACCCGCAAAGTTACCATAGTGATTTCCAAAATTTTGCACCCTATCCAGCCACGTCGCTTCTTCGATGTTCAGTGATACTAAAATATTGGGCATACTTTTTGGTATGTAACCCCTTTTTTTGGGATGAACATGCCGGCCCGTCCAGTCAACTAGCTCAAGGTAGTCAATTAATGAGAAAGGCATTGTGTTTTCATACTCCCTCGCACCAAACGGTGTTAGTGATTTAGGTTGTTTAGTTTGGCGCTTGGCTTTATTTGGATTTGATTTCTTTGCGTTTGATTTGGTGTTTTTAAAGTGCTTTATGCGCTCTTGAATCGATGTGAAATCACTATCCTCTAGATTATTTGCCATGTTGGATCGAATTGGATTTAAGTCCACATAGGCCATACAACTGAGTAATGCCGTCTCATCTAACAAGGCTTGTGATTTATATCGCCCTTCCCAGTATTTACCCGTGCAGTTATCTTCCTTATTTGCTTCCTTTGCGATGAACTCATTAAGATTTTTCATGAACCAACTAATGTCAAACAGCCTAGCTCGCCACTTTTCAACTAACTCAGATACAAGCAGTTGCTCTGCCTCACTAAGAGTATCACCGTTTCGCTGTTTATCAGTGATGGGACTACCCTTGTACAACTTATACCATCTAGATATTACCTCGTTATCTGACCAACTAAGTGCTTGCTGTCTATTCACTTTAACAACCAAATGATAGTGATTACTCATAATGGCATAAGCCGCTATTTCAATCGCAAACACACTGCTTAGCAGTTTTACTCTCTAGACTAACCAAGTCCGTCTATGGTCAAAGTTTTTGCCAGTGTACTTATCGTCTCCGCACAAAAAAGCACGGCGTACACACCGTGCTATTAAGTGATAATAAGGCGTCGACGACAAATCTATCAGTGCTTTCCTTGCTCTTGTCATTCCTATTTAACTCAATTTTAAACTGGATGTTTAAACAGTAGTTAAATAGCTCGATTTAAGCAATAAATTTGTGCCTGGCCCATTTGGTTTATTTATGCAAAGAATTTTTGCCTGTCCTATTTGGTTTTTCATTTGGTTACGCGTTTTTTCTAACTCAAAGAGTCGTTGAGTGTTTAATTTAAAGTTGATAATCTACTTAAGAAGTTTGAATAAAATGTACTAGTGTCCATTCTAGATGTATACATCCTAATTAGGATAATCAAGGATTCGTACTAATAAAATGCTAACCGCTAGGAATAGAGAGCTAGAGAAACCCATGACAAGTACACTGAGTTTTATGCAAGAAGATTTTCAATCTACTTTATTCCCCTTGAAAACAAATCTAATAATGGCTGAATACCATGAAGATGAACTTTCAAACTATATATATCAAAAGGTTTTGAGAAGTGATCACCTAGGTGATAGCTTTCTCCCTCAGCAAACTGTATATGCTACTAAGCCCAAAGGTCACCTTCGAAGAACTGTTAAGCTAGATCCAGTGGCTGAGTACTTTATCTATGACCTGATATTCAGAAATAAGACAATTTTCAGACCCCAAGTAAGTGATACTCGAAGAAGCTTTGGCTACCGCCTTACAAATGGATCGAGAGTACCTGTACATGTTGCATATTCAGAATATAAAGAACACCTTAATGAGTGTTCGAAGCTCTATCAGCACAGTATTCAGTTCGATATTGCTTCTTATTTTAATAGCATATACCACCATGATTTATCCTATTGGTTTGTAGGTAAAAATATATCGGAAGTAGATAGTATTGCCGCGGGACAGTACTTTAGAGAAATAAATTCAGGGAGAAGTATAGACTTCCTTCCCCAGGGTATTTATCCATGCAAAATGATTGGCAATGAATTTTTAAAATATATTGATTTGTCCGGCAGCATAAAGTCAGCCCAGATTGTACGGTTTATGGATGATTTTATCTTATTCGATAATGATCCAAACGTATTAAGGCAAGATTTTATCCGAATCCAACAGCTACTTGGAAAGTACGCTTTGAATATAAACCCATCAAAAACCTATTATGATAATAAAGTTGGAGACATACAGGAAACATTAAGTGACATTCGTCAATCTTTGAGAGAAATCGTTACTGACATTGAGGAAATTCACACTGCATCTGGCGTAGATGTTATTGAAATTGAGCACATCAAAGAAAGTAATTTAAGTAATGAACAAGTGGATGGTTTGATGGCTCTTTTGAAAGATGATGCTATAGAAGAGTCTGATGCAGATCTGATCCTAAGCTTTTTAAGACTACATAGTGATAACCTACTTGAATTAATGCCTGTTTTATTAACAAGATTTCCTAACCTTATAAAACACATTCATTCAGTATGTGCAGGCATTAGGGATAAAGAAGGGTTGACGAAAGTCATCTTTGATTACCTAAATGCTGAATCTGATTTTCTTGAATATCAGCTATTCTGGCTTGGTGCAATACTGGAGGATTATTTAGAAGGTGAAAAATTATATGGAGAGTGCTTAATCAAAATATATGAACTTTCCGTAGATTTCAAAATATCTAAAGCAAAAATACTTGAAATACCGGAGCTAGGCTTTGGACTAAAAGAAATTAGAGATGAATTTTTGAAAACTGGTCAATCTGACTGGCTTTCATGGTCTTCTGCTATTGGTTCACGTTTATTACCTACGGGAGAACGTAATTATTCACTTAACTATTTTTCAAAGTGCTCCCCAATGAATTTATTAGTTTCATCATGTGTACAAAAAATATAGTGTATTAACATCGGATAACAAGTTAAATCACTCGGACATAACTATGCTGCGCCGGGTATAGAAGCGTTGCGATTGCCCCATTAGCGCAACCCCATTCAACGCCAACTTTGACTCCATTCCGCAAATAAAATTAAATCCTACCCACAAAAAAGTGGCCTCATACGAGGCCACTAATATACAGATACGTTGAACGTTCAATGAGCTTAATTGCTACTCAAACCGCGACGCTTCAATAGCGCATCGGTAGTCGGTGCCTGGCCTCTAAATGCTTTGTAAGATTCCATTAATGGGCGTGAGTTACCCACCTCTAGAATATTTTTGCGGTAATGGTCGCCGATCTTTCTGTTTAAACCACCTTGTGATTGCACATAAGCGAAAGCATCTGCCGCTAGGGTTTCACTCCACATGTAGGCGTAGTAACCTGCTGAGTAACCACCGCCCATTGAGTGTGAGAAATAGGCAGATTTATAGCGTGGTTGAATATGCGGTACGTACAAGCCGTGCTTCTTCAATACCTTTTGCTCAAACGCTTCTAAGTCGGTTACTTTTTCTTCTGGTTTAAGTGAGTGCCATTCCATGTCCACTAGGGCTGCAGCAACGTATTCTAGGGTATCAAAGCCTTGGTTAAAGCTACGTGAGCGCACTAACTTATCAAGCAGTGCTGGTGGAATTGCTTCGTTGGTTTGGTAGTGCTTGGCGTAATTAGCAATGACTTTTGGGTGAATGGCCCAGTCTTCTTCAAATGTAGATGGGAATTCAACAAAGTCTCTTGAAACCGACGTGCCTGATAAAGAAGGATAGTTCACATCCGACAGCATACCGTGAATGCCATGGCCAAGTTCATGGAAGATGGTTGTTACTTCACCATAGCTCAGTAAGGTAGGCTGTCCTTCAGGTGCTTTGGCGATATTCATCACGTTCACGACAACAGGTTTTTGCTCAAGTAAGTGCGACTGATCAACAAATGAATTCATCCAAGCACCGCCTCTTTTACCCTGACGGGCAAAGTAGTCTGCATAGAAAATTGCTAGGCTCTTGCCATCGTGGTCAAAAACTTCATACGCTTTAACCTCTGGGTGATAGACAGGTAAATCTGGGCGCAGTTTAAACTCTATACCATATAGTTCTTTCATGGTGAAGAATACACCGTCTTCCAGTACACGATTAAACTCAAAATAAGGCCTAACACTGCTTTCATTTAATGCAAACTTATCTTGGCGCACTTGCTCAGCATAAAACGCCCAATCCCAAGGTTGCACTTTAAAGCTTTCACCGTTTTGCACTATTTTGTCTTGAATTGCTTGAGTTTCTTGCGCCGCGTTTTTCATTAACTGTTCAGTCATGCCGGAGAACATATCAAATACAGCTTGTGGATTCTGCGCCATTTGATTTGAGAGTCCATAATGGGCCCAATTATCAAAGCCGAGGATTTGAGCGCGTGTTGCACGAATTTGCGTAAGGCGACTGACTATCTCAGTATTATTGGTTTTGCCAGTTTGTGCGCGGTTTGCAGATGCAAGCCACACGCGCTTTCTTAAATCGCGGTTTTCTAACTGTGCAAGGGTTGGCTGGCGCGTGGTATTGGTGATGCTAATGAGGAATTTACCCTTGTGTCCCGCTTTGTCAGCAGCAGCTGCCATAACGCCAATTTGTGCGTCTGTTAAGCCTTTGAGCTGTGCTTTATCTTCTACAACTACAGCAATGTTTTGTGTTTCTTGCAGTAGGTTTTGGCTAAATTGCGTTGTCAGTTGTGAGTGCTCTTTGTTCAGTGCTCTGATCTGCGTTTTTTGTGACTCGTTTAGCTTGGCGCCCGCTCTAACAAAGTGCTTGTAGTAAACTTCGATCAGTCTTACTGACTCGGCGTCAAGGTTTAGAGTTGTACGTTTATCATGGATCTCTTGCACACGTGCAAATAGCTTATCGTTTAAATAAATATTATCGAAATGCTGGGCCATGAGTGGCGAGAATTGCTGTGCTAATGCTCTGCGCGTTGGGTTTGAGTCAGTGCCACTGACGTTTGAAAAGTACGCACTTGCACGGTTTAGCTGTGCACCGCTTTTTTCAAGGGCAACAATGGTATTTTCAAATGTCACTGTATTTTGCGCAATGATGTCATCAACTTCCTGAAGCTGTTGTGAAAAGCCAAGTTCAAATGCAGGGGCGATATGCTCATCTTTGATCACCGTAAAATCCGGTGCTTGATACTGCAATGAACTTGGGCTCATAAGTGGGTTTTGTGCTGTATTTTGCGCAGTTGCTTGTGTGTTTGTCATTGGCTGAGTTGCATTTTGGCTATTGCATGCGCCGAGTAAGATAACCGAACTTACGGCTAATGCGATTGTTTTCTTTATCATACTGTACTTCCGAGATAAGTGTGTACTGAATATTTAATGCAATTGTTGAGGCTTTTTTTAAAAAAACATTCATGCAAAAAGCTGGTTGGGAGTCGCTTTAAGCATGATGTTCTGTGCGTTCTTTGCGCAATGTACCTGAATCATTGAATTGTATGATATGTTATATTGTAACAAAATAAATGCAATTATATTTCTCTCAATTATTGCAACAAATTATTAAGATTATGATTTTATTGGTTTATATTGATTTTGACTGTGTAAGTACGCGTTATTGCTATGGGTAAAATGAATATGAATCTTCGATGATGTCTACAAAAAACAAGATAAAAAAACTTGCAAATCACCAAGTTGTAAGATGTTATATTATAACAATTATTAAGATGAGATGATTATGTTTAAACTTTCACCACTGATGCTAGGCTTAATCGCGCCGTTATCAGTCCACGCTTATGCGCAAAACATCCAAGGTCTAGTTCAAGATCAAGATGGTAATGCAGTTGTCAATGCGACCGTATCAGTCATGGGTTCACAGCGAACAGCCCAGTCAGACAGTAACGGTAAGTTTGCTTTGCAGACAAATTCAAGTGGTGATGTTGAACTACATATCACGGCATCTGGTTTTGCACATCAAAACAAGGTGGTAGTGGCATCGAGCACAGGCACAAGTAATATCTTAGTGACCTTGAATGCGTCAGCGATTGAAGTACTCGACGTCAAAGCTTCTCCATTTCATGCCTCGATGATGGAGTCTTCTATGCCTGTGAGCGTGTTGTCTGGCGACAAGCTTCGTGAGCAACAAGCTGCAACGCTTGGTGACACGCTTGCAAAGCAAGTAGGCGTACATACCAGCTTTCACGCCAAGGTTGCCAGTACTCCGGTTATCCGAGGCTTAAGTGGCCCACGTGTATTAATCACGCAAAACAGTCTCGATGTGAGCGACGCCTCTCGTGTTGGTCCTGATCACTCTGTAGCATCAGAAACCTCAACAGCCCAGCAAGTCGAAGTTCTTCGCGGACCGGCAACGCTATTTTATGGCAGTGGTGCAATTGGTGGTGTGGTTAATGTAGTCGATGAGCGCGTGCCCACGCGCAGTGACACATTTGGTGAAGTATTAGTTGAGCATGCCACGGGCGATGAGCAAAAGTTAGCCAGCTTTAACTTCAACACGGGTGTTGAGCAGTTTGCGTTTCATGTGGATGGTTATGTCAGAGATTCAGAGGATTATGAGATCCCTGTGCCTGCTGAAATCAGCTCGGAAAAAAATCAATCTGGTGATTATACCGTTGAGAACAGTGCTGAGGAGTCATCTGGTGGCACGGTAGGTACATCTTATTTATTTGATCAAGGTTATGTGGGTGTTTCTTACGGTAAAATGACCCGTGAATATGGCATTCCGGGGCACAGTCATGGCGATGAAGCACCAACGGTTTATGCAGATTTAGATCAAGACAGATGGCAGCTTATCGGCAAATATAGCTTTGATCATGCATGGCTAAACGAAGCAAACTTTAGAGCGGCTTACACAGATTATGAGCATGCGGAAATAGAGCATGGGGAAGTGGGGACTATTTTTGCCAACGAAAGCCATGAAGCGCGATTAGATGTGATGCATCAACCCATCTCTGGCTGGCGCGGTGGCGTCAGTGTGCACTACAAGCGCAGTGACTTTTCAGCGCAAGGTGCCGAGGCATTTACACCGCCGTCGGTAAGTGAAACCTTTGCCATAGCCTTGATGGAAGAGCGTCATTTTTCTGGTGTATTAGTGCAGTTGGGCGCGCGTGTTGAGCGCGTCACTATTGATGCGCCAAATGTTGTGTTATCAAGCGGTGACTTACAAGGTGCTGACGACCACGACCACGACCACGACCACGACCACGACCACGACCACGACCACGACCACGACCACGACCACGACCACGACTACGACCACGACCACAACCACGACCACGACCACGACCACGACCACGACCACGACCACGGTAGTTTAGTCGCCAATCGTGTCTTTGCGGTCGATCATGAATTTACTCCTATGAGCTTATCAGCAGGTGCGGTGTGGGATTACCAACCGGGCTATAACGTCGGTATTTCAGTATCGCGATCAGAGCGTGCACCTGCTGCATCAGAGTTATTTTCGTTTGGTCCGCACATCGGCACTGGTACTTATGAAGTGGGGGCTTTGTTTAGACAAAAAGCAGACAGTTTGTCATTTGAATTAAACCCAGAGGATATTGACTTAGAGCGCGCGCACAATATCGACTTAACTTGGCGAAAACTGGAAGGTGATTTCGGTTTTGTACTGAACGCGTTCTACAACCAAATCGATAATTACTATTATCAAGTCAACACGGGATTGATGGCCGATGATGGTCATGATCACCACCATGATCATGGAGAACATGATCATGAGCACGACCATGGTGAACATGAAGATCATGGTTTACCTGTCTATGTCTTTAAAACAGATGATGTGATCACACATGGTTTTGAGGCTGAGTTTGCATGGCAAGCAACAGATGCATTGCATGCAACTTTATTTGCAGATTTAGTCCGTGCACGCTTAGATCAAGGCGGTAATTTGCCAATGGTTTCACCGGTGCGCTTTGGTACTAAACTGACCTATAGCCTCGATGAATTCACCGTAAACCTTGATGTTGTGCGATATCAGAAGCAGTCTCACATCGCAGCCCATGAAACGGTAACACCGGGTTATACCTTAGTAGATGCCAGCATTAATTATGATTTTGCTGCACTAGGACAAGACTGGGTAATGTACCTAAAAGGACATAACATAACGGATACAGAAGCACGCGTGCACACCTCTTTCTTAAAGGATAAAGCACCTATGCCGGGCAGAAGTTTTGCTTTTGGTTTTAGAGGCTATTTCTAATTTTTTTGTCACTGTAGTCAAAGGGGCTTAGGCCCCTTTTTTCATTGTCTGAATAATGACAATTACCTAAAGCATCTTGTAATTGAGTCCAAAGCTGACAATAGGTTTATTCTCCGCCGCTTTTTAAAAACTGAATCTCAGGACTTTCAAGCGAAAATACTCGGCCATCATCTAGCTCCATTTCAATGTAAAAACTCATCGGATAGTCTACATCTGGTGCCGTGTTTAAAATTAAATCTGTCGTAAAGCCAAGTGATTTTAAAGGCTCGCCATCGGCTGTTTCAATGTACTCATTTAATGCGATATAGATGCGTTTATCGTCTTTATAGACATAGTATTGATTTGGGAAGCTGGCAAAAGACACCGAAAAGAATTGGTTTAAGTTACTGCCTGCTGGGGCCGATTCATTAAAATCATAAGGAGAAGTGATCACGATGGATTGGATGTTTTCTTTGGTTGTCTTAGGTACTGGTGACAGTGCATAGGCCTTACTGATCAGTGAGGGCGGCATTAAATTAAATAGAGATGCCTTGAGAGTCACTATTTCTGTGACTGTGTCTAATCCAAAAATTAAATGATTGTATCTAATCGGTGTATTTGCTTGATAAGGTTCGTCGCGTCTAATGTCTTCTTTTGCAAGTGTGGAGTTTAGTTCGCGATTAAATAAATGCAGTTCTACACCTGTAACGATTTTTTCGGTTTGGGACTCGCTTGGTGGTTGAGGAGTTGTCGGCCCACTTGAGTCTGAGCCGCAGCCAAATAAGGTTGTCACCAAAACAAATAATCCGGCTGAGCGTAAATAGCGCATAGTAAATCCTTTAATATCAATTTTACGCTATAAAGTATGGACTAAAATAGGAACGCTAATTGTTATTTATTGTTACCGAGGAAGTTTGGGAGAGCTGTTAGGCTGAATGGATAGGTTTGGGTGCTCAGCGATGAGCTGAGCACCTATTTGCTTTAAATTTCAGTGGCAAACTGTGTTTCGTTTAGCGCTTTTTCAGACTCAACTTCTCCTCGATGGTCAGTAGCCAGCTTTTCATAAAGCAGCGGCAATACAATCAGCGTGAAGAACGTCCCGATCAGCATACCTGCAACCAGAATAATACCAATGCTGTTTCTTGCTTCTGCACCAGCACCTGTAACAAGGACTAATGGGAAGTGACCCAGCACGGTTGCGCCCGTTGTCATCAAGATAGGGCGAAGGCGGGTTGCCGCAGCACCTTTGACAGCCTCAAATTTGTTTTTACCTTCAAGCTGCAAATGGTTGGCAAATTCCACAATTAAAATCCCATTTTTAGCGATGAGGCCAATTAAAGTAATCAGGCCGATTTGGCTGTAAATATTCACCGTGGTAAGCGATAAAAACGGCAACATCAGTGCGCCAGATAAGGCCAAAGGTGCGCACCCAAGTAGCACCACAAGGGGATCTCTAAAGCTATTAAATTGAATCGCCAATAAGAAATACACCACAATCATAGCGACCAAGAGTACCCCAACCATAGTATTACCCTCTTTACGAAGCTGCCTTGATTCGCCTGCATAATCAATAGAGTAATGCGCTGGCAAGACTTCTTTGACAATGTCTTCAATACTGCTTAGGCCCTGCTCCTTGGTGATGTGTGGCAGCACGCCCGCTAAGATCCTGAACGAGTCTTGTTGGTTAAATGAGCCCAAAACACGAGGACTGGTAAAGGTGCGCAAAGTGGCAAACGCAGAGACTGGAATGAGCGTGCCTTGGTCATTTCTTACTTGCATATCCAGTATATTTTCAGGATTGTAACGCTCATCATCACCCACAATTGGGATCACGCGGTAAGCTTTACCATCTTTGTTGAAGTAGTTCACAAAGTTGTTGGACATCAACACACTCAGCTGGTTATTTACATCCGCGAGATCCAGACCTAGATCAGCAACCAGTAAGCGGTCTATTTCTAGCTCTGCCTGTGGTAAGTCAATTTTAAGGTCAGTATTCACAAACATAAATTGGCCGCTGGCGTTGGCCTTGGCAATGATTTGGTCTGCGTATTGCTTCATCGTTTGCGCATCATCACTGGATCTCAGTACCACTTCGACATCAAACTGGCCTGCGGTTGGTAAAGAGGCCGGCAGGATGGGGAATAAGCTTAAACCTGTGACACTACCAAGACGACCGTATAAATCAAACAATAAGTCATGTACTGAGTTTTCGCGCTCTTCATAAGGGGCCAGCTCCACACCACCGAAACCTGCGGCAGCGGTGACAATTTGCCAAGTAAATTGACCGCCTTCGGTCGCGTTCATCACGCGTGCTGTTTCATTCATTTTCTCTGCGGTGTAGACCTGTGAAGACTCAGGCGGCGCTTCTATCACTACTTGCACACTGCTCTGATCTTCAATTGGTGCCAGTTCTTTTTGCGATAACAAGTAAAACGGCACAGATAGGAGTGAGAACACAATAGCGACAAAAAATATTTGTGTACGCCACTGAAACAAGGTGTCTAAGCTCTTGAAATAGAAAGCTTGCAGTCTATCAAAATAGCCATTCACTGTTTGAGTCAACTTGCCTTCTTTACCGCCTTCTGGGCTAACATAGGCACTCATGATGGGCGAAAGCGTCACAGCGACGAGTCCTGAGATTAAGACCGCAATGGCCAAAGTGAAGGCAAATTCACGGAACAAGAAGCCAGTTAAGCCCGTTAAAAAGCCAATTGGTGCATACACGGCTGCAAGGGTTAAGGTCATCGCAATGACGGGCACAAGTAGCTGTCTTGAGCTGATCAGCGCCGCTTGCAATCTGGGCTTGCCTTCTCGCATGTGGCGGGCGACATTTTCAACGACCACAATGGCGTCATCGACGACCAAACCAACCGAGAGCACGATGGCCAAAATGGTGAGTAGGTTTAACGAGAATCCCATGACCGAGATCACCGCAATGGCACCTAAAATAGAGATTGGAATGGTGATAAGCGGCACCATGGCGGTTCTGAATGAGCCCATCATGGCAACGACAACGATACCGACCAGTAGTACAGTCTCCGCAAGGGTGGTAAAGATCTCCTTGATTGAATCACGCATGTAGAGTGTACCGTCATAGCCAATCGATATTTTCATCCCATCAGGTAAAATCTGGTTGATTTCGGCTAGCTTTGCATAGAGCGCATCACCGATATTTATCTCATTGGCACCAGGTAGCGCCCAAACTGCTAAGAATACCGTATCGTGATAATCTAAACGGGCGGTCACCATACCGGGGGCTTCGCCAATTTCAATATCGGCAATATCGCCCAGTTTTAGCTGTGCAGTGTCTGTCTCTTTTACAACCAGCTGCTCAAAGTCAGCAACGTTTTTTAGGCTGGTGTTGGCCATTAAATCGATGCGTTGACGACTATTTTCGGTGTAGCCTATGGTCGCAATGGTATTGTTGGCTTGCAATGCTGTAAATACATCGCTGGCGCTGAGGTTATAAATGGCCAGTTTATCTGTGTCTAACCAAACACGCATTGCTGGGTTTCTACCGCCCTCGAGGGTGACTTTTTGCACGCCTGGAATATCTGACATAGACGGCACGACATTTCTAACTAGGTAATCACTGACTTCGTTTCTTGGTAAGCCTTGCGATTCAACGTCTAGGTAAAATACTGCGTAGGGGCTATCAGCTCGCACAATTTGAATGGCTGGGTCTTCAGCACCAGTTGGTAGTTCAAATTTAATTTGGTTAAGGCGTGTTGTTAGCTCTGCAAGGGCATCGGTTGTGCTGTGATTCAAATCAAGCCAAGCGGTTACTTTGCTGAGCCCTGATGTGGTGACAGAGTCAACGTAGTCTACGCCGGGCACAGTCGAAGCCACACGTTCTATAGGCTCGGTAACATAGCCTTTTACAACATCTGCTGCTGCACCTGTGTAAACGGTATTGATGACGAGCGAGGCACTTTCAATTTTTGGGTATTGCTGAACGGAGATCTGCCGAGCGGCATTCACACCCGCTAAAATAATCAATAAGGACAATACAATTGCCAACACCGGACGGTTGACAAAAATATCCATTATTGACGGTTTGTTTTCGTGTAATGAGCTCATTACTGCACTCCGTTTTCACTTTGCGTTGACGCCGTTTTCCCAGTAAAAACCAATAAGTTTTCTCTGAGTTTAAATGCGCCTTCGCTGGCAATAAATTCACCGCCTGTGAGTCCTGACAATACAATTTGATTGTCTTGAACTTTGTCACCTAACGTCACTTTAATGGGGGTTGCACGCCAGTTTTGCTCATCGTCTTTTTCTAACTTGTATACAAACTCACCAAAGTGGCTACGTGTAATCGCATTGGTGGGGACCATCACCGCGTTCACGGTTGTTGATGGGATTTTCACCATGGCCATTTGATTGTGATTAAATTGTTGATCTGTATTAGATAACAAAGCACGATAGCTTTGCTGGCGTGAGTTCAAATCAATGCTCGGCTTTTTTGCGATGATCTGTGCTTTATAGTCGCTTTGAACATTTTGGTTGTTATTTGAAAATGAGATACTGACTTCACTGCCAATGCTTGGCTGAGACAAGGTCTGTGGCACATGGAAATCGACCCAAATAGCGTCATCTTTGCCTACCATAGTGGTAATTTGACTATTTACGTCGAGAAACTGGCCTACTTGGTATTGATCAAACCCAGTGTGACCTGAAAAAGGTGCTGTGATGGTTTTTTTAGCGATTAAAGCTTTTAGGTTTTGTACTTCGGCTTCGCCAATGCTGACATTCGCTTCTGCTTGATCAACCTCATCAGGGCTAATTCGTTTTTGCTCAAGTAATTTGACCACACGCGCATAGGTCGATTTTGCCAGTTTAACGCGTGCTTTTGCCGCTTTTAGATTAGCTTCATCGATACTGGTATCGAGCTTAATTAAAACATCTCCTGCATTAACAGTGTCCCCAGGGTTAAACCCAACTAAGGTGATCTGTCCTGGGTACTCATTGCTGATAGTCATGTTTTGACGCGCTTGTAGTTGACCCACGACTTTAATATGAGTGGTATGCTCAACCGCTTGCGCATAGGTGCTTTTCACCGAGGCCGAAGGCTCTGGGAAGGATTCACCGAACGCAATCATCGCTTGTATTTGGCTAAATTTAATGAAGCCAAGACTGGCAATCACAACAAGGACAATAAAAATAGCGGTGAGCCAACGTTTAATATTCATAATTACTCCTATTTGTGATTAACGCAGATTAAGCGTTATCAACTGTTGTTCAATGTGATTAAGCGAAGCGTCAGTAAGTGGCTGCTTCCAAGGGTAGCTATTAAGTAGACGTACAGAGCTTCTGATTATTGGGTGATTAAGTGGTAATGAGGCAAGCAAAGAATCAGTTCCTTCTATAATTTGTTTTGTTTGTTGTACACGCTGTACTTGCTCGAAGCCGACGGTCAGCGCCCAGCTACTGATGATGATCTCTTCTATGACTTCAGACAAGTTTGGCACAGCTTCAAGCTCTCCTGCATTAATACCTTCGGCGAGTGCCACTTTAAAAGAGGATTCACAGCGAGACTGGGCTTCAATAATTTTACCGGTCCAGTAAATAGAACCTTTTTTGATTACAGCTTCATTGGTGGCGTATGTTTGAAGTGCGTAATCAAACTCGAATAACTGGAGCTTTTGAGGTGATACTAAGCTAATGGCGATGATTTTTTCAGGGGCAGTGAGTTCAAGGGCCAGCACTTGGGTAAATACATTGGAGAGGTGAGTAAAAGACTCGTTGGCAAGGGCTAATACGATGTCTTCTTTACTTTGTACAAATTTATAGACAGACCCCATAGAAAGTCCGGCAATACGCGCAATTTTTGCCATGGTGAAGTCAGTAATTGATGACTCATTGATACATTGCTCGGCGGCTGAAAGGATCATCTTTTGCTGAGTTTGTTGGTCATATTTTGGCGCAGGAGCCATACAAGTACCTCTAGATTAACAGTTTTGACTTTTATTCGAATGGTGTTCGAATGCGGTTATTCTATGCTTGTAATCTTCTTTGTCAATCTAGGTTTTTATAAAGATTTTTATCTAGTTGTTTTGTTGGGAATAAAAAATCATAATTTTAAGCTGCGCACTTGATGATCTTTTCGAGAACGTTTAGTTTTACGGTGGTTTTTATGAAATAAAGGAGATATGCAAAATGAACTTGAAGAAAAAAAACCTTAAACAGCTAAGTGAAGATCTGCACTTAAACCCTAAGCAAACCGATATGGTTGCTGGTGGTGCCAAGCCGCCTGTGCGACTGATGTGTACGACAACTTTAGATACCGAAATGAATCATTAATTAAAGATTTAAGTACTGTATCAGCTGGCCTTTATCGGGCGGTTATTATATGGCCTAGTTAGATAAGGCTCTTCCAAAGCATACTGTTAAGCCTGTAACTTGGCTAAGTATGCTTTTTAGGCTTAACGGCTTTTTACAATCCTCTTTACCCAACAACATAATTCATACGTGATTGACTACCGTGCATATTGCTTTAACTGACTTTGTGCATGCTTTGATTAAATATTTCAAACTGCCACTCGTATTAATAACAAAGAACAAAAGAGTTTAGTTATGGCTGTAGGTAATTATCGAAAAGCACAGGTATTAAAAAGTGAATTTTTAACACCGAATATGAAACGTATTGTTTTAACTGGAATGGATTTAGCCAGTTTTCCAGAAGGGTTTGAAGCCGGATATGTAAAGTTACTTTTTACTAAACAAGGCAGAGTATTACGCGAAGATGAAGCTTTCGCGCAGTTGGCAAACAATAATATTATGATGCGAACCTATACAGTGCGCGCATTTGATAAACAGGCTCAGCAATTGACGATTGACTTTGCACTGCATGAAAAAGAAGGCGCAATAGCACCCGCTTCTGACTGGGCTAAAACCGCTCAACTTGGTGATGAAATCATTGTTGGCGGGCCGGGTAAAACAATTGGTGTTGATCACAGTGCTGATTGGTTTTTATTAGTAGGGGATATGACCGCACTGCCAGCCATCAGCTGTTATTTAGAAAGCTTGCCTGCGAGTGCTCATGGGCGTGCAGTAATTGAAGTGACCAGCCCAGAAGATATTCAAGATTTAAATAAGCCCAGTGGTATTGAGGTTATCTGGCGAGTGAATGCCACACCGGGTAAAAATAGCCCTTTGCTTAACACTGTTAAAGACATTGACTGGCAGCAAGGAGATGTATTTGTATGGTGTGCATGTGAGTTTGATACCATGAAGGCGCTTCGCCGTTGGTTTAAAAAGGAAAAGGGGCTCGAAAAGGAGCAGATGTATGTCAGTAGCTACTGGAAATTAGATTGCACAGAAGAAGAACATAAAGCGGAAAAGCTCGCTGATTCATACCTACCAAGTTGATCTCAATACGCTTGATTTTTGCGGGCCCACCTTTGCCATTGCTGATTTTGTTATGGGCAATGGTAAGAGTGGGCCCTGCAGTGGCTATTTAAATCGCACTCAATTTGCTGCATTGATGAATTTAATCCTATCAGAAGAGTTAAACTTATTCTGTCACATAGCATGACGGTGCACTCAGTAAACAGATTTAGTACCTTTTTAATCTACAAACTCGCCGAGTTGTAAAGTGTGTTGATGGACAGAGAGCTGTCAGTTATTTGTCTGCTCCACTCAACTAATGTGAATTAGCCATAACATAACGTTTATGGTGATCTAACTTGAGATGACTTCGTGCCAATCAATAAGTATAGTGGTCAATTATTTTTGACCACTATACTTATCCTATAAGTTGCCTTTCAACTCGGCTTCAAACTGATGGTGTGTATTTAAAACTTACTCAAGCTATATAGTGAGACAAGTCACTTTTGCTCATTTAGAGTTCTCATCGACTATTTTTTAGATTTGTGCGCTTTGTAAGCCTTTTAAGTTTTTATTTACTGTTTTACCACAGCAAAGCTCAATAGTTTTAGTAGATGTGTGGTCTAATTGATTCCCCTGCCACGCAATATAACCATCTGGACGAATGAGTGTGAATAAGCTCTTATAGCGTTCTTCTACCAATTGTTTATTCAAATAAACAAACTTTATCGGTAAGTGCTGAAACTGTTGAGTGTCTAGTTGCTTTTGTTCTGGTTCAAATAAACAAAGTAACACAAAACCCTGTCCAAATAAGTCTAAAATCGATTTATCTCTTTCAATATATAAATGAGGGGCTCGACACCCAACGAGTGCTTGATCCTGCCAATCAACAGACTTGTCAACATCACCGCCTTTGCACACAACATCAGAGTGATACCTTGATCCTAAATGAATATCTGGTGAGTTAAACTCTCGGGCAGCTTGTTGGTCAATCAAAAGTGCCTTAAAATCTGCTCGACATTGCTCACCTGTGGCAGAATCATCGTCAATATGCGTAGGGACAGGCCTTTTGAGTGTACGCATTAGATTTGACTTAGACTCTTCCAAACTCATTAATGCGACAGGTCTACGCTCTTGCTCGTATGTATCTAATAGGGTGTCATCAGCATCTCTATTAAGTACTGCTGCTATTTTCCATGCTAAATTGTCTGCATCAGCAATGCCTGTGTTCATACCGTACCCTCCTGAAGGAGAAATAACGTGCGCAGCATCTCCAGCTAATAGAACACGTCTATCTCGATACTTATTTGCTACCCTATGTGACAGCTCCCAGCGAATACTGGACTTAATATAGATCTGCGTATCAAATTTAACTGCTTTTTTTACCATTGCAATTGGATCAATCACTTCATCAGTTTGAGGCTTTACGGTAAGGCGGTATAAACTCTTTCCATCCATAGATCTTAATGGATACCTCAGCCCGCTAGAGGTGACCATAAAGTGAATCATGGAATTGTTATCCCCAAGCAAATCATGAAGGTAAGGGGCTTCAAAAAGAATATTCTCAAACACAGTACTTGGGTGGTGCTGCTCAAACTCTATATTACATCCTTGTCTAATTTGACTACGACCGCCATCGCACGCAACGATATATTGCGCTTGAAATTCTGTTACATCATTAGTTTTAGTATGCTTAGCTTGTACTACAACACCTTTATCATTCTGTTTAAAGTCAATGACTTTAGTATTAAGCAGCAACGGGCCTTCGGGGTATGCTTGTAAGTGGCTTTGTAAATTAGGGCATAGCCAATGGTGGGGACAAACGGCTTCAGTCTCTGGTGAAAAGCTATGTTTGATGCCGTTTAAATAATTACCTCTTTTCAGACGATATATTTCATGCCCACCCAATCCTGTTGTCCATGTCACATCCATTGGGTGTGATTCTGGCCATCCACTTTTATATAATTGAGCGCTCACACCAAGCTTACGAAATATCTCCATAGAACGTACGCCGACTGTACCAACTCTTGGATGATTTATTAGCCCATCTGTTTTCTCTAAGATTACAAAATCAACCCCTAAGTGCTTGAGGCTTAAAGCCATCGTTAAACCGACAGGGCCACCACCAACGATGATTACTTGCGTATTAATACTTTTCATATTTAACGATCCTAGTTAAAGCAAGGCTGCTATCTTTAAGTTTAAATACAACAACCAACATCTATATTACTGTCAATAAGAAACTAATGAGATTTGTTTGTCTGCAATAATAATTTGATATTGTAAGGTTATCAAGGTAAATAAAAGGATATCAGCATGTTGAGTTTTTAATTTTACATGTAAGAATGATGGGTCATTTTTATAGCAAACATAACCTTAGAGTCAAAGAAGGGGTTATACGCTTAACGATACTTAACTGAATTTGGATCACAAATGAAACAATATCCCAAATTGCCTGAAAAGTGGCAGGCTTCTTACATTAGTCAATGGTGCCCTATGAACCCAGATAATTTTGTTTCTAGTGGCATGGCATGGTTTGACTATAGCCAAAGAAAATATGCGATTGAGGGGCTGTCTAATCCATGGAGCGTTTCAAAAAATGGTTATCAACTTTGGATTTCTGAGAAATGCTGCGGAGAAAAGGCGGTTATCAGACGAAAAAAAAGGCTTATTTTCCCAGACCGAATTGAAACTGAATTAGAAACAGATGAATATCAAGGTAAACACCCTCTACCTAGAAATGTTCTAGAAATTTGGCAAGCTAGGATGATTGGCAATGAAACCATTGACGGTATTGATGCTCAAGTCTGGCAATCTAAATCCAAAGACAAATTACTCTATCTCTCTTCACAAGAAAAACTTCCATTGCGTCTTGAACTTCAAAAGGGAGAGCAGATCCATGTAAAAACATTTGTTGATGGCAAAATCACGGTTCTCAATAATCATGTTTTTGACTTCGAACCCGAATCAAACAAGCAAGCCCCCTTTGATCCAAGGCATGCGTCTGTCATTGCATCTCCCTACGCGATTTATGAAAAGTATCGTAAACACGATCCCGTTCACTTCGGTGTGCCGCTACATAAAGGTCTTAAGGGCACTTGGTACATATTTGCATACGATGATATTAATAAGGCTTTAAAGTCTAAGAGCTTAATCAGAAAACCTCTCAATAAAGAAATCGCCTTAGTCCCCCCACTTTATAAAAAGTATGAATCTATTGTTTCCCAATGGTTAGTTTTTCAAGATCCGCCCGATCACACACGTATTCGCTCTACGCTTCAACGCGCGTTTTCAGGAAGAGCAATTAATAAAATGGAATCAATGATTGAAGGTATTGCGAAATCATTGCTCACACAAATAGAAGGAAAAACACAAGTCGAATTTATCTCTGAGTTTGCTTTACCGTTACCAATCATCGTTATTTGTCGTTTGTTGGGTATACCTGAAGATAGTCGCAAAGAATTTGAATCCTTGTCATTGGCATTACTTGACGCAAGTTTCTCTGTAAATAAAAAAGACAAGCGTGTTTTTGAAAAAGCTGAAGCTTCTATGCAAGCTCTAATTTCATATTTTGAGGAAATAATAGAAGAAAAAATCACAAACCCACAAGACGACTTGATCAGCCTCATGCTAGACAAAGAGGCCGATGATATTTTAACCAATGAAGAAGTTATCTCGAATTGTATTCATATTCTCAATGCTGGTTATGAAACAACAATTAATTTAATTTCAAAAGGTACTTATGCACTACAACAGGATCCGACATTTTATTTAAAAGTAAAACATAATGTAGAAAACATGTCCGACTTAGCAGAAGAGCTACTGAGGTTTGATGGCCCTGTTCATATGATAACACGCTGGGCAAGTGAAGATATAAAGATTGGTGGCCAACAAATTAAGCAAGGTGAGCAAATTGCGATGATGCTTGGGTCGGCAAATAGGGATCCACAGTTTTACTCTGAGCCAAATAAATTGCGATTTGGTAGAAAAAAGTCTCACTTATCCTTTGGTGGCGGGATCCACCATTGCTTGGGGGCTGTGCTCGCAAGGCTTGAGGCAAAGGTGGTCTTTCCTCTGCTTGAGGATTTTATTCTAAACTACAAAGTTGACATGAAACAAAGCCGACCGTATGAGTGGAATAGTTCTATCGTATTTCATGGTTTCAAAAAACTGCACTTTATTAGAAAGTAAACTTGTCTTGGCTGGTGCGACATATAAGTGTCGCACCAACCTAGATTACATATAATTTCAATAATGCATCTTATCCACTCACGGCTGACGGTTTCGCCTACGCTTGTAAGCACATTGTAAATTTGTTCAGGACTCCAATCGATACTAAGTAAAAAGCAAGCATATTCAATGCGCCTAGCCGGTATCTGATACTTGCGAACAGCCACATGCCTTTTAACAAAATAAGTATGCGCATTCTGAGGGCAATATTGCCCATGCGTTTGATTTCTTTTTAGTTCACGATACATCGTTGCATGGTGACACTTCACTTTTTTGGCTATTTCAGAGATTGAAATTCCTAGCTCCAAAAGGGCAGAAATCTGGTATCTTCTCTCCTCCGTCAACTGCTGATAACTCATAGTAGTATTGCTTGTTTCTTTGGCGAGAAGAGCGTACTACTTTCGGCAGTTGGCTTCCTCTCCTATACCTTTCTATGAGTGTCGCACTTATTATCTGAAATCAGGCTTTTTCGCATCGTAAAGTTTCCTTCTTATATTGATAGAAATTCTACTTATTAACTGTTTCAGTTTATGGTGGAGTTACAGCACCACTTTCGAAGTTTGCTTCATCCTCTACACTTTACATGAATTCAGAACTTATTATCTTAAATTACTTATAATTAATTTAATATCGAAATTAGATAATGAAGAAGGAAGTTATAAAGCGAAAGCAATTTAGTTGGTATTAAGTTTTAACCTATGTTGTGGTTGGTTTTTTAATAGCTGTTATAAGTCATGATAAATATTTTTAATGGTGAATGGTTTGCATTATTAAATTTTTAATGTATTTTTTTGTGTTCTTTTATGTCTTTTGATTTTGTGTTATTGCTTATATGGGTTTTGATTATAAAAATAAAGAGGTAAGGATGCGATTATCGGTATTATTTTTTCTTTTCATAATGAGCTCTATATCAAACGCAAATGAAGTGTACTTTAGAGGCAGTGAGTGTACAAAAGTGTCTGGAGGGAAAGACGTGCACTTGATGGAGAGAATGAATTTTTATAAAAATAACTCAAAAGATGAAGTGATCGCAGGTTTAAAAAAAGCACTTCTAAATAAGGCATACCAGAAAGCTTCACGTGGTACTAGCTATCTTATTGAATCAGTAAGATTTAAGAAAGCTGAAGAAAAAATAAGAGAAGGGAAAATAACTCGACACGCTCAGATCATTGGATCTCTTCACTTATCAGCTGTAAAGGGTTGCGAGCATGGCGAAGTAATAAAGGAAGGTGAGAGCGCTAAGCTTAGCCTTTTCTATCACTATTCAAAAATAGCAGTAGATAAAGTTCAGTCGGAACATGTAGTAGTTGAACAGACGGTATCGTCTTTAAAAATCAACGATAAGAGTATTTATGGCCTTGAACTGGGAGTCTCTTATCAAGATGCATTGAGGCAGGTTGGGAGATTTAGCTTCGATTGGCAAGTTAACGAACAATGGCGATTAGTCACATTAGGTCGTAATACTGTGTTATTTTTTGAGCAAGATGTACTTGTGGGGGGGCAATACCATAGACATTTATTACCCACAGTTTGGAGCAACCTTATAGAGCTATCGGCAACTAAACCATTATTAGAGGTTAATGGTACTGAAGTAAGTATGACTAATCATGCGATGTCTGGCGCAAATCTTACCTTTTTAGAAAAAAAATATAGCTTTCTTGATTATGATAAGTTCCGTATATCGGAAGACGAGGTTGAGTTAAGGCTATCCGGATTAGTTATTGGTAAAGTACCCAATGATAATGAGCTTTTGTTCTCTTTAGCGTGCTATGAAGAGAATAACGGGGTACAGGATTTTATAGACAAGCACCATACATCGTTGCCTAAATTTTACAATCAAACAGGTGAAATAGGCTTACTAACTGGGTGTAATCAAGTTTTACTGCTATGGAAAGATGAAAGATTTAAATCTCTTTTACTATCAGAACGTGCAAACTTTAATAGTGCTCAGTTTATTCACGCACAGGTACTTAGCAGAGGATTCTCAGACTGGTCTTTTTATGGTGTTAATTATCTACAAGGCATCGAGTCAAACAGCGAATTGCTCATAAAGCATGAAGAAGATGATGTATATGAAGTTAACGCTGGCGGCTGGCAAGGTTATTTTGTGACAGATGATGGGCTAGCTTTTCAAGGGAACTTTTATTTAAAGTTATAGTGTAGCTAATTAATTCAACTTATTTCCAATGAGTTAACTTGCATTTTTAAATTAAAGGTACTGTGACTTATATTAAACTGGCTTAGCTCTTCTTTATTTTAACTGGGTTTTTTACTTGTATGCTAATTGTTTTAGTGTGAGCTTTAAAAGGAGAGCTTTCAGTTTTTTTTTTGATTTTTTATAATTATAAAAATAATAAGGAAGTGTATGAAGTATATATTAATATTTTTGGTTTTCGTTAGTTATTATGCGAATGCTATTGTTATTCGTCATGACATTGAAGATAAGCAATATTTAGCGAAACCATCGGATTTTCCTGCACTTGCAACTTTTTATATTGATGGTGCACATGGCTCACTTATTAAGCCAAATTGGATAATTACCGCAGCGCATACGACATTTTGTTTGAAGCCGGGTACTAAAATAAAAACGACTAAAGGCAGCGCGATAGTTAAGCGTTTGCATGTACACCCGAAACACACCCCTGGTGTCAGTCATGATATTGCCTTAGTTGAGCTTTCTGAGCCGATTCATAAGGTTAGTCCAGCGAAATTATACCAAAAAACAAATGAGGCTGGGCGAGATATCTGGTTTATTGGTATCGGTGGAACAGGTAATGGAATAACAGGGATAACGGTAGATAATTATGACAATAAAGGTGTGCTTAGAAAAGCACAAAACCGAGTTGAGCAAGCAAAGGGGCCAATCTTAACATTTAAATTTGATAAAGGAGAAAAAGCGTTGCCTTTTGAGGGGATCTCTGGCGGTGGAGACAGTGGCGGGCCTGCGTATTTCAAACAGGGAAATGACTATTTCGTTTTGGGCTTAAGCTCCCGCTATGGCGGTGGGCCGTCAGAAAAGTATAACAGTGTAGAGGTTTATACTCGTGTTTCTTATTTTATGCCATGGATAAATGGCGTAATGACCGATCCTGAGCATTCAATTAAATCGGGTAAAAGCCTTGATAAGTTAAAACATCTTCCCGGTGGGCTAAAACCATCCGATTTACCAAGCTTATGTGAAGATATACTTTTTAGTGAAAAAGAGTTACTAGCGATTTAGCATAAGGCGGTAAGTTGGCCTGCACTTGCAAGCCAACATGCTTATTGTAGTTTTTGGAGGTTCATTTGCGGGTGATTTTGCATGACTTTGTTTAGTGTTTCTTGTTGACTATCATCAATTTCAACATGCAACACTAATGGGTGGTGTTCGCCTTGTGTTGAATCCTTGCACATCATGTAATATCTGACTAAATCTGTTCCAATCAACCCGCTCACCCAAAGACTAAACATCCCTAGGATCACCGTGCCTATTATCGCGGCTGTCGGTGGGATCAGCACCCACGCAACGGCACAGTATGCTGCTGTGATGATAGTGAACAACACCATTAACTCTGATTTCATAAGATGAACTATATGATTTGTCAAACAATCATGTAAGGGGTGGGGCTTATCATCGCAAATTGCACTGATATCTTCATTGTCAACATGCAGTGATTCTAGTTCGTCTTGGGTATCACGAAAGGCTTCATAGTCGTGACCTTTAATAACATAGTGGCTCATACAACCTCCTATCTAGATTTCTTGGCAATACGTGCGTACCACTAGTTAGGTTTACTATTAGACAAAAATGCTTCTTAGGTACACAGTGGAGGAATTGATTTTGAGTTGCACTAGCATGTTGGAATGTCCGAAGAATTTAAATAAGCGATTCTTACATTTAACTTAGATGTTTAGCATGGTTAGTAACATCAAAATTTACACTCAGGTATGAGAGCGTGAGTACACGCTCAATTCATTGTCGATCAAGTAGGTAAGTTAACGAGTTTAGCAATCTCATCGAGGTGTGTGAGCAGCGTATCTTGATTCAACTGTGTAAAGTCACGGTTTAAGGTGATTAAATCTCCAACCACATATGCTTTTTTGGCTGCTTCCAACATAGCAATGTCATTTTGATCATTACCCATGCAAATCGTGTTATTCATATCGAGGCCAATTCGTAAAAGCGCATTGAGCTTGTTACTGTTTTTTGGGACCACATCAAAACTATGGTAGCCATTGTGGTGGTACACATCATAATCACTCAAAACGGTACTGAGAAACGCTTTGACTTCTTCATGTCGGTGTTCTTCAAGCACTAAAAGCTTCACAATCGGTTGGTGTCTTGCTGATTGGTTGCATACTGGCTCTCTGCCTAGTTTTTTTACGTCCAGATGAAAATGATGTGACGTGGTGGAAATTGCATATTCTTCAAGGCCATCGAAAAGGTATGCAATGTTTTCTTTATCCAACCAGTCCAAGACCTCAACAATTTCATCTTTAACAAAGTGCAAAGCGTCTGTGACCTGTTTATTTTTGCTTATCATGGCGCCGTTGCAACCTATTATCTGGTGATCCCAAAACTGCTTTTCAATGACAGGCAGTGTATCTCTCAAGGGGCGTGCAGTTGCGAACAAGACAGTCGCGCCTTGTTGTTCAATTTTTAGCAGTGCGTCAGATACGGCATCTTGCATTGGTTGACCATGAAAAATTAACGTACCATCCAGGTCGAATACGACATTCATTACTTTACATCCCATTATTTAAGTTGCGTTTACTTTGCCAAAAACGCACACTACTAATTTAGTTATTGGTTCATATATTTAAGGTTTTAGCTCATTAATAAAATTAAACCAGCACCTGTTCGTTTTGCCGTCAATGAGTCTGTCAGTGTTAAGCATATTCAAAACAGCCCACTGTTGTTTGAATGGCATCAACATGATTGTTACGAGTTAATTTTAACTTTAGGGGCAAATGGAAAGCGCTTTTTAGCTGATGATGTGCATGCTTTTGAGTCTATTGACTTGGCATTAATTTTACCAGCAGAGCCGCATACTTGGGATAATACTGAGCAGCAAGCTCCTGTTGGTGATGTGGTGGTTGTGCTGTGGCCAAAGACACTATTTGCAGTTGATATCAGCGAATTTGAAGCCATACAAGCATGGCTAAGCGGGCTAGATCAAAGTTGTGTATTCTCAAAAGATACAGCTTTAAAAGTCAAAGAGTACATGTTTGAGATGAACACGGCGAGTGCGCTTAAGAGACTGACATTGCTAAGCGAAGTGTTGTTCATATTGATGCAGGCAAAAGTAATGCAGAGTGCGACTGTAAATGCATCTGCTACCAAGATAGCCAGAATGTCTCCGATATTGGAACTTTTGAAAAGTCGTATTGCGTGTTTGCCTAGCCTACCAGAGTTAGCTGGGGAGGTTAATTTGAGCGTTGCTACGCTCAAAAGGCTGTTTAAAAGCAGTTTGGGGATTAGTTATACACAGTATTGCCTGACGCTTAGGTTGAAGCGCGCAAAGCATTTACTTGCGACAACTGCTTTGCCTATCGGCGTGGTAGCATATCGATGCGGATTTAACAGCAGTGCTTATTTTAATCAGTGCTATAAAAAGCATGAAGGCATGACGCCAAATGCGTTTCGCAAGCAATTTGCATGGCGAAAACGCATTGTGCGGCGCTAGCATTCTAAATTGTGCATATCACAAGGTATGCGCGTTTTAATTAGAGTGTTTTTAGGTATTCTATCAACGCCATTTTTTCTTCATGGCTGAGTTTTTTACCTATTTTTCCTACCACCGTTTTATCGTCAGTAAAGGCATGACCGCTATTGTGGTTGCCTGCTTGGCGCGTATCCAATATGAAATATCCATTTTGATAGTCATCAGTTTGATTGGCAGGTTGCAGATCTGGTAGCTGGTTGAGCGCATTCACATGTTTACCTTGAGAAACGCCCACATTGATTGGGTCAAACTCTAGCCTACCAAGCTCAACAAAAGTGGGTCTTTCATGCGGTTCAGATAACAAGCTATAAAGGTTGGGAACGGAGCCATTGTGAAGGTAAGGCGCTGTTGCCCATATTCCATTTAGAGGGCGAGCTTTGTAAGCAAAGCTATGCCTGAGGCAATTTGGTCGGCCACCCTCAAGTTTCTGCTGCCACTCAGCACTTGTATAGTTTTGTCTAAACCATTGTTGATTGGTCTCTTCGACCACAGCACCCAGTGCAAGGGCAAAGTTACTTGTTGCGCTGTCTTTTACCGTGACAAACTGTAAATCTTCACTCATGTTTGTGGTTTTTTGCTGATCATCTACGTAAACACATAAGTCAGTATCAAGGCCAAGTTGCTTGGTATTGACGCTGCGATTTGGGAGCACTTTAGCTTGCGCTGGATCTGTGCCTATGTAATCCAAATGGACGAGTTGGAGCGCCAGATATTTCAAATCAGTTTGTTGCACTTCTCCATTTTGTTCATAACTGATTTTCTTCCAATGATCTTGCCAAAAATCAGGGCTATCCATCGGAGGCAAGTGGCAACTTTGACAGTTTTGGGTATATAGCACCTTGCCTTTGGTTGCTAATGTCATGTCTAGTGCAGGCAGACTGTCCGGCCATTTAGGTGCTTTTAACCCATTGATTTTACCAAGCTCTCCGGGAGTGTAATCTTTTAATGGGTATTCACCTGCCAACCACTGTTCAATGTTATAAAGAGACTTAATTGGGATTGAGCTTGCGAAAGTAGCTGGTTGCTGTTGTTGGTTAGTCGGAATTTGCATATCGACATAGGCTGCAACACCTAGTGCTTCGCCTGCATTTCGGATTAGCGGTTGCATAATTGAGCCATCATATTGCACCCAATCAAACCAAGATGTGGTCCATATGTGCGGATAATTTACCGGAGCTTCTATTGGGTTATAGTTTTCAGGTCGGTCCATGTTGTTAGCGAAGACCTTGTTGCCTATGCGGTTGAGCGCATCTAGGCGAGTAAAGCCTTCTGTGACGTTAATGGTATCTTGCCCCTTAGCAAGCTTGGCAACGGTCTCTGTGAGTGCCTTTTTGAGTTTGGCTTTACTGACAATATTGTAATTGCTACCCAGCACTTTTTGAGCGAAGCGTTCGAAGCGACCATCAAAGGGTGCAAGTTTGCTTGATAGTACAGTTTGACCAATGGCTGCCCCTAAAGATTTAGTGAGCAACCCCAAATCTGTCATTGCTGGGCCACCATCAACCACATACCGAGTGTTTTGATAAGTAAACTGTCCGGTGTGGCAAGCTGTGCATGTAAAACCGACCGCCGTTGCCTTACGGTTTAGACCAGGCATTGGGATACTCGACGTTTTTGCCAAACCTAATGGAAGTTGTAATTCAGTGGATTCTGTTTGTGTTGCATCGTTTAAGTTAATAAAACCTAACCGGTATATGTATTCAGTAAGAAAAGTTTTCTCTTGGCCAAATAAAATAAACCAAGGTGTGTTTTTCGGCGCTTCCAGTGCGACTAGCCATTCATAGGGAATTGGCAGCGTCGCTGTCCCTTGTGATGCATGGTATGGCCACTGATGGTTATAGTTATCGTTGTTTGGCCAACCGGTTTGATTGATAAATTGAGTGTCGAGGTGCTTGTATTGCGGTAATTTAGGGGGAGTAAGGGCATATTTTAGTTCACTTAACGCAGATAGGGTGCGAAAAGCTACCACAACAATGGCAAGGACAATGAGCGTAGATAGAACCCAGGGCCATCTCCTTTGCAGCCAGCCAAGTACAATTGGGTATTGATTGGACATATTATTCTCTGACGGTAGTTAGTATTGTTAATATTTTTACACAGCTCTATAACATGAGAAATTACAGCTGATTACAGCAAAGACGTAAAAATGATACTGTTGTGATTATAAAGTTTGTGGTCGAATATTTTATTTGTATCGTTAAATCAAAGCACTATAATTCTTATTGATTCATACTAATGTGTACTCAGTAAACTTGTGTGGTACGAAAAAAGGAGCTTTTTACTTATAGATTATGTTGTTATTCATGTCATTTTATTGAAATAAATACAGCAGTACGTTGATTGCATTATACATTTGTTCGTAAGCAGGTCAGGTTAAAGTGTTTTAGTAATAAAAATTCATAATTAATTTCATTTTTTTAACTAAGCTTAGTTCTTTAGGTTTAATTAGTGAGGTTTCTATGGACACATCTTCGATTGATCTGCAAAAAATCATGGATTTGGTGATTGAGCATGCTGTGAGCTTTGCGCCGAAACTTGCGTTGGCCATTATTACGCTGATAGTAGGCTTGTGGTTAATTTCTCTTGTAGGCAGCGCTATTGATTATTTGCTTGAAAAGCGGGATTTCAACATTTCGCTGAGAAAGTGGCTTAGTAGTGTAGCGACTGTTTTGCTTAAAGCGTGTTTATTCATATCCGTCATTTCGATGTTAGGTGTGAAAACAACCTCTTTCATTGCCATTTTAGGTGCTGCTGGCCTCGCTGTGGGTCTTGCCTTGCAAGGAAGTTTGTCAAACTTTGCCGGCGGCGTACTGATCTTGATTTTTAAACCGTTTAAAGTTGGCGATTACATTGTCGCCCAAGGTGAAGAAGGCGTTGTTGAAGCAATTGATGTGTTCTGTACTTTTTTAACGACGTTAGACAATCGCCGCATCATCCTTCCTAATGGGCCATTGGCGAGTGAGCAAGTAAATAATGTGACCCACGAACCAATTCGACGTGTCGATCTTAGCGTGGGAATAAGTTACAACAACAGTGTAGATGAAGCCGAAAAGGCACTATTGAATATGGCGAATAATGACGATCGTATTTTACAAGAGCCAGCGCCTTTCGTTGGAGTTGTTGGCTATGGAGATAATTCGATAGATTTGACGGTGTGGGTTTGGTGCAAAACGGATGATTATTGGGATGTTTACTTTGCGACGAATCGAGCGATAAAACCAGCGCTAGACAGCGCGAATGTTGCGATTCCTTACCCTCAAAGAGATGTGCATATTATTGATAAAAGCGCGTAAAATGAAAGGGTAATTAAGTGGGAGCACACTGTTCCCACTAATTTTTATGATTAGAAGTTATATCTAACAGTCACAAAATAATTCTCGAATACATCTACGTTTCGATATGCAGCACTGATAGTAAAGTCATTCGTAATGTCATATGCCAATTCTAATTGGTAGACAAGTTCATGTTTATCGTCAGCATCTGAAATATGTTGATAACCTAGGCCTGCACTGGCTTTTAAGTTTTCTAAAAGCGCAATGTGGTAATTCGCTTCGAGGCCAAATGTATTAGTATGGTCTTTATCTTTGTCTACGAAATGTCGAAGCTCACCATAATAAGAAGCTTGTCTGTCAGATATGTTATTGTCGACAAATGTTTCACTATATTCATAAGTATAGTCATAAGTCATTCGGCCAATCGAGCTGACAAACTCTAACAGCGTATCTTGTTCTAAAGGAATGAGGTAGGCCGCACTCAATTGCCACTGAGTTAAATCCATTTCCTCTGATAAAGACACGTTTATAGCGCTATCATAATCTGAGCTTGAGTAGATATCATCTCGTGATGTAGTTATATACTGAGAAGAAACAACCCAGTTTTCGTTCAGCTGCTTGCTTGCTTCTACTGTAAATCCATTTAAACTTCCATCGCCATCTTCATCTGTAAGCTTAAATTTGGCGTAGCCTGCACCAATGTAATCAAAATTAAACGTATCGCTAGCAAATGTTGCTGTTGAAATTAGAGCACTTGATAATACTAAGGCAAGTAATTTCATTTCTATCCTTATAGTGTTGTTTAAATCGGAACGAATCATACTGCCTATTGTTCATAAGTAAAGTGATAACGATGAAGTTAGGAAGTTTATTATTATTCTTACTTTTCAGTGATGTTGTGTTAATTTTAACCTCACAAATCTGCTTGTTTATTTACCAGTCATATCACTCTTTTTATTTGACTTATTTATGAAAAGTCTCGCTTTTATACTCATGATGTTGCGAAAAAAACACCGGGCTATTAGCTAAACGGGACTCTGGTGGTCGATTTTGGAGTGAAAACACTAGGTTTCAGAAATCAAAAATGAACGCTATGTTGACGTCGTGGTGATATGTTCACTGGGTGCACAATAAATAGACCTGTATCAGAAGGTGTTTTAAATCATGTCTATATTTTGCGCTCCAAGGTCTCCAGTGTACCTCTCAAAATCTGAGTTTATTGTGTTTAAAATAGTCATAGCCTGGGAGGACTATATTGATGATTGTGTCTAGGTGACAGGGTAAAAAATGAAACTAGAGAATGTTGTTTTTGAAGAGATTGAAATAGGGCAAAGTGCAATGCGTATTCGGCAGGTGCAATTAAGTGATATTCAAGGCTTAGGGATGCTGTCTGATGCTGAAAGCCTTGATCATTTGGCAAAAGAGCATGCTAGTAATATTGCTTTTCAAGATGCTGTCGTTCAGGGGACATGGACAGCAGCGCAGATCTCTGCACTAATAAGCTCGCAACTTCCGGGTCCTGGTGCGGTTTACCTCTCGCAAGATCTAAAGTTTGCTTTGCCTGTAGTGGTTGGAGATGTGATCACCACAAAAGTGACTGTGATTGACAAAAATTTACAGCACGGCTCATTGATCATTGATTGCCAGTGTAGCAACCAAAGAAAGGAAGAGGTTGTGTTTGGCATTGCAACGGTCCGTGCTCCAACAGAAAAGGTCTGTTTTGATATTAAACCTACTAATCAAGCTGCAATAAACACTGTGTGTTAATTCAATTTAGAGTGATGTATCAAAAAAGAGCAAGTTTATTAATGAGCTTTAAGCAATAAAAACCAGCAATGTGTGGCGGTTGTATTATATTTTTAGAATCGTATATCAAAGGTATGGATATACCAGAAGGTAGATATGTTTGCACAGCTAAAAATATCAAGTCGTTTAGGCTTTGGGTTTTGTGTGTTGTTGTTTTTGTTTAGCTGTGCAGTTTTAGTGTCTGTTCAGGCACTAAATACAGCAGCTGATGGGTTTAGGGAGTATCGCTCTTTAGCAAGAAACACCAATAATGCGGGAAGAATTCAAGCCAATCTGCTGACATTACGAATTGCTGCACTGCATTACATCAATACTGGCAGTCATATTGCGCTCCAAGAAGAGCGTACCAGAATGTCTACACTCAATGAGTTACTGGTGAGCGCGCATAAAGATGCCATCAGTAAAGAGCAAATCCAAACCTTTATAGATGTAGAAAATTTGGCAAATCAATACGCCAATACCTTTCAGAAAGTGGAAGATAAAATTGCTCAACGTAATGAGATTGTTCGTCAAAGCCTTAATAAAATGGGGCCTTTGATGGAACAGGACTTATCAAAAATTTTAATCAGTGCTCGCGAAGACAATGATATGGAAGCGGCGTTTTATGCCTCTTTGGCATTGAGAAACCTACTCTTGGTGAGGCTTCATGTCATCAAGTTTTTAGATACTAATGACAGCGAAGACGTTGATGAAGTTAAAAAAGAATACAAGGCATTTATTGTTAACTTGGAAAAGTTAGATGAACAGCTGCAAAATGAAACTCGACGTCGACACTTTGCAAACGTCAGGCGGCTTGCCCCTAAGTATATGAATCAATTTAGTGAGTTAGTCGACGTGATATTTACGCGCAACCAGCTCAAACGTGACAAATTAGATGTGATTGGTCAGCAAGCTGCATACAAAATTGAGTCTTTAAAACTAAGTATTAAAGATCAACAAGACACAATGGGGCCAGTACTGCAAAAAGATAATAGAGTGTCGCAGCAGTTTGTTATATCGGTCAGCGTTTTTAGCTTGCTGATCGCTATTTTACTGGCATTCATTATCTCTCGCTCTATCACAAAACCCATAAATGAGGCGGTAGAAATTGCTAATAGATTGGCAAAGGGAAATTTATCTTTTAAAAGAAAAATCACGGGGCAAAGTGAAATTGCCAATCTTATGCGCGCATTACAGGGCATGGCACAGCAATTCACTCGTGTTATCTATGAAGTTAAGCAGAGTGCAAGTGCGCTGGAGCGATTCTCAGCTTTAGTTATTAACACGGCAAAAGAGATGGAAAAAACCGCAGCTTCACAAGAGCGCAGTGTCACTGACACCAAGCATGCAGTTGGATCAATAAGTGACTCGATTAAGTCAAATAGTGATTATGCATTGGCAACCGAGCAAGTCGCAATCAATACTGCGCAAGAGGCAAACGAAGGCGGGAAAAAGGTCAAAACAACGATTGAAGCCATGAAAAGCATTGCTGAGCAGGTGAAAATCATCGACGAAATAGCCTATCAAACAAATTTGTTGGCGTTAAATGCAACCATTGAAGCGTCTCGAGCAGGTATACATGGCAAAGGGTTTGCTGTGGTGGCCAGCGAGGTGCGCAAGCTCTCAGAGCGCTGCCAAAGTGCATCGGAAAGAATTGGTAAAAGAGCGGGTGAGAGCGTGAGTTTAGCTGAAAATGCAGGGGCGCAACTTGAAACCATTATTCCAGCGGCAAACAAAACATCGCATTTGGTGCAAAATATAATGGAAATATCAAAGCAGCAAGAAGTAGGGCTAAACCAAATCAACCAAACTGTCGAGGCGGTAGATACGGCATCTAAACGTTCAACGCAAGCGAGTAATGATTTATCCAGTTCAGTTAAGGGCATTGTCGAATTATCAGAAAGACTGCGAACATCCGCTTCATTTTTTAAATTATATGATAAATCAATGCACTAGCTCTGAATAAAGTGAAGCTTTTCAAGCTGAACCTGTGACCTCTAAATCAATTATTGGGTAGTAAAGATATTTACCCACTACCCAATAGGTCTATTTTACAGCACTGAGAGCGACAATTTTACTTTGGTTACTTTTTCGGTCGTTGATCGTGATGTACAGCTCTCCTGTGGGGGCTGTTACCACGTCTCTTATGCGACCAAGTCCTTTTAATATGATTTCATCATCAATAACGCGGTTGCTTTTTATTCTCAGGCGATGGAGCTGCTTTTTGGCAAGGCTGCCTACAAAGAGATCTCCTTCCCAATTTTTGAATTGCTTACCGGTATAAAAATTCATGCCGGCGACAGCGATGGAAGGTGTCCATTGGTGTACAGGCAGCTGCATACCAGGTAAATCAGTGTGCGGCGTAATTGGTGAACCATCGTAGTTCATGCCAAAAGTGACTTTTGGCCATCCGTAGTTGACACCCTTATTGATTAGGTTTAGCTCGTCACCCCCTCTTGGCCCGTGTTCAGTAGACCAAACCTGGTTTGTTGTGGGATGAATGACTAGACCCTGAGGGTTACGATTACCGTACGTCCAAATGGTTTTTAAGCTGTCTTTTTGATTATAAAACGGATTATCTTTGGGAATACGTCCATCTTTGAATATTCGGTGGATTTTACCATTTTGTGTTTTTAGGTTTTGGGCGTCATCTTGGTGGCCCTCATCACCATTGGTAAAGTATAAATAGTCTTCATCAATGGCAAAACGTGAGCCAAAATGCCAGCCACGGTTTTTATGTGTTTGTTTGGGCGCTTCAAATAAGGTTTGTTGCTCTGTCCATTGGCCATTCTTAATTTTTCCGCGCACAATAGCTGTGATGCCAATGTCCCTGTTTGCTTCATTTTTGCCTGTCTTTTTACTATATGATAAATAAACCCAGCCATTTTTGAGGTAATCAGGATCTGGTAAAACATCTAATAAACCACCTTGTCCTCGGTGCCATACTTCTGGCGTGTTCTTGATCTTAGTACGTTTGCCTTTGGGGTCTAAATGCCATAGTTCACCCTCTCTTAGGGTATACAATAAACTGCCATCTGGTAGAAAGTCCATTGCCCAAATAATGCCGCTAGTAGAAAGAACTTCTCGGGTATTGACATCATGAAGTGCAGTTTTGAATTGTTTGCTTAAGGTGGGAGTTTGGATTTTTGCCGTATCAGTGTTGTAACTCGTTTCTCTGATATAAACGACGAGTGTACGAATGGTTTCTTCTGATAGAGCATGCCCAAATGCTGGCATACCACGATCTACTAGGCCGCTTTTTATGGTACTCGTCAATGCATCATCAGAGCCATCAGTTATCCAATTGGCATCCAATAATGAGCTTGCCATGGCCCCTTGCAATTGCGCTCCATGGCACGAGGCGCAATTGGTCTTATAGACATCTTCGACTTTTTCATTTGCTGATACAGCAGCTGTTGTCGTGTTCGCTACGACAAGGATACTTGCTAAATAGTTTATCGTTTTCATTGTTATACGCACGTATTTTACTTACAGCTAATGAGTATAAATGGTTAGTAAAAATATAGAACGCTTTATTCGATGAGTGAGTGTTGATTTTGTAACGTAAAATAACAGGGCTACGGCTTTGTTGTGGCATTATGAATATTTTGATACGGTTGTTGTGGCTAAAAAACAAACTAAAAGGAAAGTTAATAATGAAACTCAAATTACTAAAAAGAAACTTCAAAGAACTGAGTCAGCTAAATACATTGATGCAGCAAAATACACCCAAAATTGCGGGTGGCCGTTATTACTATACAGACATCGATTGTGATAGAACAAATAAAGGGTGTGTCGCGACAGAGACATGCAGGGCTTGCGGCTCACGACGCTGCTAACATATATGAAGACACCATTTTGGCGTCTTCTTCGTTGTTTACTTAAAAATAAGCGAGGCGCATAAAAGTATCTCTATGCTTGTCAAATTGCACTGGGTTTTTAGCTTTTAAGCTTTCCAGTGTTTCTAAGGACATAGGTGTTGCACTGCCGTCGTAAGCATCATCAGTACCAAACAAAACTTGGCTTTCGATCGTTGATAGATTGAAGTTCAATCCTTCGAGGTTAGCAATGCAGTCTGTCTTTGGCTGCTGCCAAATGTTATTTAAAAAGCTTTGCATCACGTCGACTCCACAGTTATTACCACTGGCCGTATTTGCTGGAGATTCAAAGATCACTGCGTGTGGTATCTCGGGAAATTCAATATATCGTTGGTTTATGTTGGTAAAAGTACGTTTAAACTCATGCGCATAGCTATGTGGTGTCTGTAAGTCCAAATCGCCATTTAAGACTAGGGTAGGTATATAATGTTGAACATCAGCATACACAAATTGGTTACTGTATTTATTACCCCATACATCTTTTTGGATATAGCGGCTATAAAGCAGGTTCCTAGGTATACATGCAACTGCGTCTTGGCAATATTCAAGTCGCTCTGAGAGGGTCCTTGGCTCATAGCTAATTTCATTATGTGTTATGAGGCTGGAAAGAACTTGAGAAAAATTACGCGGATGATCAGGCTCAATGGCCATGAGCTTGCGCCCAACGCCTTCAAAAATATACTGGTGTAAGTTATTAAGTGCAATAACATCATCTTGGTTACAGCGTGCCAATCTATAATATGTTGGCATTAATGCGCCTTCTACCGACCGCATCATGAGTAAGGTTGAAAGCGCTTGCAAGGAATCTCGATTAAACTTTGTTTCACTACAGTGAGCCTTTGAGTAGACCCTGTTTAATAGTTGCTTTATTGTTGTTTCTGAATTGGTTCCAATCTTGCTACGGCATAGTGGATCATTATCACAATATTGGGCAAGCCCGTTGAAGATATAGTTGGCATTTTCATCCCATAAATCTAAGCTGAACCCTTTTGATGGCACAATTGAGTCCAACACAATTGCTTGCGCTCCCTGAGGGGCAACTTGTGTAAAACGCTGTGCCCAAAGTGTTCCGTACGACGCGCCATAGACATAGGTTGGTAGCCAGTTTGTCGTCCTGCTTTTATCTATGGCGTAAGCTAAATCGTGAGCGGCACCTGTGGTATTAAAATGAAATAAATTGTCTCCCCACTGGTTATAGAGTTCGTTATAGCATGCTTTTTGATACTGTAAATAATCTCCTTGAAATTGGTTTGGGCAAGATAAATGTGTTGACCAGCCAACGCCGCGATGTTCTAAAATATATAAATCATAATCTTGTGTGTATTGTGCAAGCGTCGTGTTGTAGTGCGTGGCGTAAAAGCTGGCAGAATAACCAGGTCCTCCTTGCAAAAACCAAATTTGACCTTTTGGAGCCGTACTTTTGGCAGGGTATTTTGAAACCATGATATCTATCTGCTCACTGTCTGGCTTGTCCCAGTTAACAGGTACTTTCGCGAAAGAGCAGAGGTTACGATTGTCTGGTGTTTTAAACGTAGAGGGGCAGTCGCCCCAATTAAAGTTAACGTAGCGGTTGAACTCTGATTTATTAGCTTCTGCAAATGAAGCGTGCGAACTGCTTAAAACAGCTAAACCGAATAGTGCTAATTTTATCTTATACATGTGGATCCTTTTCGACGATTTACGTGACTTACCAACTGGCTGAAAATCACACTTCACATATATAAAATGTTTGTTTTTTGTAAAAATAACGGTTTGGTAAAATTTATTTAGTTTTAAGCCGATCGTTTCAAGCACACAAAGCTATTTTATTTGAAGGCAAGATGCTTCTCAAGGGTGATTCATTGCATCTAATTCAAACGTATTCGGTCCATCGGTTGTATGAAAGTAACCTGTAGAGAGGTTTTTTCCTCGGATGAAAAACTTAAAAATATTGGCGCGTAAAGAGAGGTCTTTCAGCGAGTGGCCGGCTTCAATTGTATAGTTGATTAAAGCTTTTTGTTTGTTGGTCACATTAACACCAACTAAAACCCTTGGTTGAGTTGAATCCGTTTCACTGGCTAATTCTACTGGTATGACAGATGAAGTAGGTGGAAAAATAATATCTACAAATTCCCAGTTTGGATCTTGCATCACTAACTCCAAACTCAATGAATGTGGGGCCTGAGGATTGCTCCTATCTACAAAATTAACTGCTGGCGCTATTTGCAAGCTGTGTAGGCGGGCATTTTGATGGCTGCAGGGATCTAATTCAACTTGCCAGACTCTATCCTCTGGATCAATAAGCGCTTTATATTGTAAAAATGAAGAGACTGTGCACCATAATGGTACTGGGTCTGTTGTATCTATAATCGGATGTACGCACCGATATACGTGGTTTGTTTGTTGAGTCATATTTCATTTAGCCCTATGTTTTTTATAAATATTACTCGTTTACAATCTGTTTCGGAGGACAGTCTGTGCCCGCCTAAGCGAAATAACAGAATGCGCGAGTAGAAATCATTTGTATAAAAGTTTGGGTTAAATAAATAAATTAATAATATCCTGTTTAACTCAATTTAAAGTGGTTTTAACATTGACATAGCATGTCCTAAATACCTAATATAGGTCCCCGTTGAGGCTTAAGTGAAAACGATTTTAGGGAAACAACAATAAAAATTATAACCCCTATTTAGCGAGCTTTCTGTAACAAAAGAGCTTGTGTCCCGTCTAATAAAAATAACAAGGGATAGCGTTACTTAGCCACTATGGCAACTCCTTTTAGGGGTTGCCATAGTTTTTCTTTTCAATTAAATCCATAGTTATTGAAGCCTTCTTTACTGCCATAATACTGACATCTCATAACTCTATAGTATTGCCATTGTAGAAAATATGAATAGCTTATATGAGTACACTAAATATCAAACCTGTTTTAAATTCTCATTCAAATAAACTAAAAAATGCTTATGAGTTGGTTGAGGATTTCTCTTACGAGATAAATAGAAATGTGCGTTGGGTACCACGATTTTTTCAATACGATGGTGCAAGCATCCCTATGGCGGCTTATTATTTGGTAGGTACACCTTTCAACCCAAGGTATATGCAGGCTGCATTAGTGCATGATTGGCTTTATCATACCCATGAAGTTAGTCGCTCTGACGCCGATAATTTGTTTTACACAATGTTATGTGCGTCAGGTGTCCGCACTTCTACTGCTTTAATCATGAAATTTGCTGTCGAAAAATTTGGTGCAAGTTATTGGCGCAATAATGATGATGATCTTGTATACAAACAAGAGCTTGAAGCTAGGATCCGTGAAGATGGGAGAAGCCCTAGTGTATATGGCTTGTAAGTTGCTACGTGGTAACACCATGAGTATGTTTACCACGTAGAGGATATTTAGAATGTTAATTAAGCTGGCTTCTACTGTGCTTTGGTTTTTTTTAAGTTCAAGAAGATTAAACCGATAATACCAGTCATTGCAAAACCGGATAATAAAAATGGGTCCATTGCGATGTGTTCATGAAAGTTAAACTTACCTGCTGAGATAGATTTCCATCCCATGAAGTGTTGATTTGCCGCGACTACGGCACCAAAAAAACCAATTACAAGTGCAATGTATTTAGAAATCCAATGCGAAGCGGAAGGAAGTATTAAGAGTAAGCCTAAAATACCAATAACTGTGCGCTGTGCTCTACAATATGGACAAACATACACAATGCCAGTTAGCTCGACGGTCCAGGCGATGATACTGATTAAAATCGCGGCCAGAGCGACAAATTTACTGTATTTGATGTAGGTTTCTAACTGAAATAGTGACATTGAACTACCTATAAATGAAAAATATGACTTTAATATTGTTTATTTTGCAATATTATAACATTAATGAGTTTTTTCGGGTAATTTATGTCGCATTTTTCTTTATTATTTGGAATAAAAAATTAATAAAGCCTAACTAAATGCTTTTGTTACGCTTTTCGTTTATGTGTGCTTTAAATTGATTCATGTTGAGGTTTAAGTTTAGGCTTCATAAAATTACTGGGTAGGTTGAATTGGATTCATGATGACTTAGACCAAGGTTGGGACTTGGTCTAAGTTACGATGATTAATTATTGACGTAGCAAATCACTAATTCGTCTTTTGGGTTATCCTGTGTATCTTCCACTAAATACCTTGCTTGTATGCTGTTTTGACAAATACACATATCATAACGACTGGTTAGATATGCTTGTCCATACTCATCTTTATCCGTTTTTGTGATGCTGCATGTTGGTTCTCTCCATTGCGGATCCCAACCGCTTTTACCAAATGCAACAATTTTTATTTTATTTGACAGTAGCTTAACGTTTATTTCATCAGAGTTTGCAGACACATTCAGAGCACATAGTGCCAATATACTGGTAATTAGTTTTTTCATTATTCATCCTTAATTACTTATTTGATAGAGCTAAAGCTCTAGGTTTTGGGTATTTTATTCTTGATTTTTATTTTTTCAAGCTTTTTATTATTCAGTGATGTTTAGGGTTTCTTTAAGTAATGTTTTGTAATTAAAAGAAAAATATAACGATTGGCTTTAGTACTGGTATTTTAAGTCATTGTATTAAGTTTAATGCGTATAAAACGAGATGGTTTTTTTAATATTGCAGACCCAATCGTTTCAATATGGGGTTAGTTCACAATGTCTAGGAGTTAGACAGGCAGCATAGATAAATTAGGCACTAAAAGAGTGATATGCTTCGCTTTTTATGTTAACTTTATTGAGATTTTTTGTAACAATAAATAACAAATTTAAGCTGGAGCACATCATTAACTTTCGTTAGTGTAGTTACATAGCATTTTTAATTTAAGGAAAATATTGATGCCTCACATAAGAACTTATCTGATCGGAATAACGTCCGCTATATTGTTGGGGTGTGGCGGGTCCAGTGACTCAGAATCCCCTGAATCTCCAGTTACAATTCCGCCAGAACAAAACAGCTATATGGTTTCTACTTCTTTAAGTGAGGGGGGCTCTATTACGCCTGATTCCTTTGAAATGGCCGAAAATTCAGAAAAAACTTTTTTAATCGGGATAAATCCAGGCTTTGAACTGGAGAGTGTTTCTGGGTGTGATGGGACAGTGGAAGGGGAAAAATTTACCGTCAGCAATCCAGAAAAAAATTGTACGATTGAAGTGAAGTTTAAGGCTTTTCAATATACGGTTAATGTAACTACGTCACTTGGCGGTTGGATAGATAGCCCCAGTTATCAAGTGTCATATGGTGAAAAAGCCAAGATTAATATCCACCCTAATAGCGACCATGTTATAGAGTCAGTAACTGGCTGTGGTGGTATGTTAAACGAGCAACAATACACAACAGGCAATATAAGTGCTGACTGTACTGTGAATGTAAATTTCAGCGGTCGTTTTCCTCTGCCTGAAGAGGGGATCGAGCGCATACGCTTACCGGTAGTTGTTCATGTAATCGAAAATGAATATGTGCAGATAAGTGATGAACAAATATATTCTCAAATTGAGGCAACAAACCGACATTTCAGAGCCTTAAATAGTGATGATCTTGAGACAATAGAGGAAGAATTTGCACCGTATATTGCAGATACAGGCATACAACTTTATTTAGCCTCCCATGATCCTGATGGTAATCCACATTCGGGGATAAACCGAAAAACAGCTCAGTTAAGTGTCATTACGCTTGGCAATGAATATGCGAAAGCTGAAAAAGGCGGTATCGATGCTTGGCCAAATGATCAATATATTAATGTGTGGGTTGGATATGCGAGAGACCTTGAAGGGACGTTAGGCTTACTCGGAAGGGCGAATATCCCTGGGTTTGTTGAAGATAGATTAATCGGCGTTGTAGTGGCGGATTCTGTGTTTGGCGTAATTCCTCCTCGTGAGCCTAGATTTGATGAAGGGAAAACGTTCACTCATGAGTTGGGTCATTTATTTGGATTGATTGGTCACACACATGGCGTGCCTACTGATGAAAACACCCATCGTCATTTGACTTGTGATGGGCTGCCAACGACACAGTGTAAGAATAGTGATTTGGCGATGAATTTTATGAATGCAGAAACAGACGACAAAGACCAAAAAATGTTTTCTATTAGCCAGTATCAAGTTATGGAAAAGTGGATTAAAACAGGGCCCTTAAAAGCGCTTTATATTAATAATCAAGCCAATAACTAGATATTTCTTGGTGTTTTAAGGTTAGTCTGCAGTGGCATGTTGAGTAGTAGACTAATCTTATCTATCGTGTAATACTTTGTAATAGTTGGAATACAAGGACTTTTATATAGTTATTATCGTTAGATAACTACAACAAAGATGTGCTATGGAACATAAACTAATAGACCAAATAAAATATGAAGATCGGGATTCAGAGACTCGTGATTTAGATGGATCGAACAAGCACTATATTAATGCAACTCTACTTTTAGATGAGAATGTTACTTCTAAAGAAGACCGTACCAAGTTGTTAACTCAGCTTAACTTATATCGACATTCAGCTTCTATCGAAATAGAAGAGGTAACAGAGGGCGTATTTAATATGCGTTTTGCATTGTTAAATTGATAAAGTATTTTCACCACCTACCTACCTTTAAGCAGATGTTTACTGCTTGACCTTTTATATTCTGATATAAATACGATGCCTATCATGTAAACTTTTTGTTTACATTATAGGTATTTGGCTTTAGATTAATATCTAAACAAAAACTACAAAGCGTCATATATCTGCTTTAAGCACTTATCCATTGTTATCGATAGGGGCAACGTACTTTATTTATATGTTGTGCGGTATTGTGAAACGATTGTGTAAAGATGGAAATGAACGCTTAGCATAAAGGGTAAGGCGCTATAATGCATGATAGTCAATACAGTATTCATTTCAAAAACCAGTCAGCTAAGAACTTAAATGAAAACAGCTCTTTTGTGCAGTCTAATTATATTATTGCAGTCAAACCACTCGAGGCTGATAATTTTTTAATGACCTTTATGCAGGGATTTGAGGAGTTTTTAGCAGCGAGCTTGTATCCAAGCTGCGATATTAATTTATCACCCATTGAAAAATGCACCAAATTTGAATTTATCGTTTTTAACGATCCAGATTATGGCATCTATATATCGCAAAAGAATATGCCTGATGAGCGGTTGCTTAATGTGTTAAGCGATGTCACTAAAGGTACAGGGCAAACCGTTGAAGATATTTTCCAATTACTTCAATCTCACATCATACGAGACTTTTCTGTGATCCAGCTTTGTGAATTAGATAACATGCACTTAGAAGCTAGCAAAGAACAAGTTTTAGAGCAAAATATTAACAGGCTGAAGTTAGTGAGGCGTGAAAAGTTGGCGATAGGGAACAAGTATTCAACGCTAGATATAAAAAGAATACTTGGAAAGTCTGAGATGGATGATTTTGATGCCTTGGTAGCAGATGGATGGAGTGCTATTCACGGTGATAAAGTATATCAAAGCACAGGCTTACAATATGTCAGCCATGAATTGGATAGTGCCGATCAACTCGCTTATTATGAATTTGTTTACCAATCTTGGGACTCTTCTTTGCATAAACACATTGAGAGGAAGATCATTCGTATCGATTAACTTAATTTACATATTAAATTTTTAATTTATTAATGCCTTATAATTTCCTCAAATTGTTCTAGTAAAGGAGTCGTAGTATGTGGTTATCAAGTGATGCACTTGAAGGGGACTTAGTTGTATTAGAACCTTTGTTATTATCGCATTGTGAAGAGTTAAGAGATGCTGTCAGTGATGGCACAAGCTGGCAGCTTTGGTACGCATCAGTACCTGCCCCTCAAGACATGCAAGAGTATGTGGAAAAAGCCATAAAAGGGCTCGCGCGTGGGGAAATGGCTTTTGTAGTCAAAACTAAACAAGATGGCAAAGTGGTTGGAACAACGCGCTTTTATGATGTAAAAGAACAGCATCGACGGGCGTCAATCGGTTATACATGGTATTCTGACTCAGTCAGAAGAACGGGAATTAATACCGAATGTAAGTATTTACTTATGTCCTATCTTTTTGATACGAAAGGTGCATTGTCACTTGAGTTCAAGACTCATTTTTTTAATCAAGCCTCTCGTACTGCGATTGAACGCCTTGGCGCTAAATTGGATGGTATTTTGCGCAGTCACCAAGTTATGCCTGATGGTTCACTAAGAGACACTGCGATTTATTCGATATTGTCACATGAATGGCCAGCTGTGAAAAATAATCTAAGAGCAAAATTAAATAAATACTGAGCGTTTTGATACCTGTCAAAAGTTATTTTTTCCTGTTCACAGGTGCTGCTCAATGTGCATAAAGTCTCTTTGTGCACTTTTTTCATTTAATTTCATCATCCTCTTCTCTTTATTCCCAACCTACTGTTATATATAAATATGTTAATTTTACCTCAGCTGAGATTACTGTTATAAATAGCCAAGTTGTTTTAATGATAAAGTATTGTATTTTGCGTTTTTAGATTTAAAAATAAACGATAATATTTGCATTTATTTCAAATATAAAGTTGACATAATATGTCATATCATGCAAGTCTAAGAATGTAACTCATACAAACAGTCTGGCTTTTATCTAAAAAATAAACGCTGTTTTGACATAAGGAATCTGTTACATGGAATTAAATGAGCTTTCAATTAAACTCTCTCAGTATGAAACTGAAGGTGCTAGTTTCGAATCTTTTTTCATCAACAATGTTGGGCAGGAAGTCTTACAAGTAATAGTTGATGGTAATGACGAACTTCCCATTTTTGTCACCCGCACAGATGAGCAAATTCTTTGTATCTGTTATTTGTTCACTGAACAAGAGATCAATGCAGACAAACAAGCGGAACTAAACGATACGTTACTGCGTCTGAACGTGCCAATGCCATTGAGTGCATTCGCCAAAATTGATGATAAATATGCAATTTTTGGTGCACTATCTACTAATTCAACGTTAGATCAGCTGGGCCACGAAATAGTCACTTTATCTGCAAATTCAATTGATGCGCTAGAAGCAATTAGTGACTACCTAAGCGAATAATAAGGAGTATTAGCCATGAGTATTTTAAAAAAACTATTTACTGCGGTTAAAGGTGGGGTCAATGAAGTTGGCGAAGGGATAGTTGATGCCAATGCGATCCGTATTTTTGAACAAGAGATCAGGGATGCACAAGCTGCATTGAGTGATGCCAAGCGCAGTCTCACTGAAGTGATGGCAAAAGAGATCCAAACGACACGAGCCATAAAATCTTTGGATGAAGACATCGCCAAACATGAAACTTATGCTGCGCAAGCCTTAGATAAAGACGAAGAGGCTTTAGCACTTGAGATTGCAGAAAAGATAGCGCATTTTGAGCAAGAAAAAACAGAGCAGCAACAAGTGCTTAATACATTCACCACCAGTGTGAGTAAGCTTAAGGAGCAAATTAAACAAGCAGAAAAGACCATAGTTGAAAACCAACGTCAATTGAGCATGGTGAAAACTACTGAAAGTGTGCAAAAAGCAACAATGGCAGTAAACGACACCATGGCCTCTGGCGACTCTTCGATGGCGTCGGCTAAGCAGTCATTAGAGCGTATTAAGCAACGTCAAATGGATAAGCAAGATCAACTTGATGCTGCGCAGCAGCTAGCGGAAGAAAATAGCGACAAAGCGCTGCATGACAAAATGCGTGCAGCAGGCATCGGCGAAGAGGTGACAAAAGGCGCAGATGTGCTCGCTCGTATTCGCGCAAAGCAAAATAAGTAATATTGATGAGTGACAATAAGCAAACTTGGCAAAAGCAAGAAAAGGCGGTTAGAGCGACCCAACTTGCTTTTGACTTAAGCTCTGAAGTACAAAAGTTTATTAAAAAAAGCGCGATAGATGAGGAACTGACTCCTTCTGACATGATACGACGTATCTTGGGATTAGAAATAAAATCCAAAAAGACGCGTCAAAGGCTCAGTTTTAATTTAAGTGATGATGAAATTATACTTTTGGCGCAGCGTTTTGGGATCTCAGATGGAGATAAGCGCATGGTAAAGCAAAAAGTTGCAGACTTGCTGATCCAACATGTGAAGGACAGTAAATAGCACAATAAAAGAGTATGTGTGGTTTGATAGCCCTTAACTCATAGGAATTAATACGATTATGGACTTTCTCAATACTATTTTTACGTTTCCTACCGTGGTATTCACCACATTATTGCTTATCGTCATGGTTTTTTGGCTGATTGCACTGCTCGGCTTTGCTGATATTGATATGTTAGAAGGGGATGTAGAGCTTGATGTCGATGGCGGTGGTGATTCCTTTTTACAGATGGGGTTTGGCGGTGTTCCACTGACCATTTCGATTAGTTTTGTCGTACTGATTAGCTGGGTGGCAAGCTTTTATGCCCATCAGTTATTTGCATACGCATTGGGCGATGGCGTGATGTTTTATTTGCTCGGTGCTGCCATGATGCTTGGCTGCTTTGTTTTGTCTATTCCTCTAACTGCCATCCTTATCAAACCGCTTCGTCGATTTTTTGATAGCAAAGAGGCTGCATCCAAAAATGACTTTATTGGGCTCGAATGTGTGATAGCGACGAGTAAAGTGACCTCTCAATTTGGCCAAGCAAAAGTGCAATTTCAAGGTACAGAACAGCTGATTGAAGTCAGAGCTGATGAAGAAGGGCTTTTTGCTCTTGGAGATACAGGCTTTTTGATTGAGCATGATGCGAATAAAAATAGCTATTTAGTGGTCGAAAAACCCTGGTAATAGCAAATCAATAACATTAACCATTAACATCGAATTTCTTTAGTAATAGCCATGATGGCTCATAGTGAACTTATACCTTGGTTAGTAGATGTGAAAACGAGAGTTAGCCAAGGATTGGAATAATTAAAACATTTAGGAATACACATGGAATTTTTAGATAATCTAGGACCAATTTTAACAATCGTAGGCGTGGTGATCGCCGTTATTTTTGCGATTATTTTAATCGTCGGGAAGTTTTATCGGAAAGTGGATCAAGGACATGCGCTTATTATTAACAAAATGAAGAATGAGCCGGATGTCACAACAACAGGAGGAATTGTTTACCCAGTTATCCATAAAATGGAAGTGATGGATATCTCAACCAAACGCATGGTATTAGAACGTCGAGAAAACAGCGGCTTGATCTGTAAAGATAACATTCGTGCAGATATTGCCATTACCTTTTATATTCGCGTGAATGAAAACAAGCAGGACATTTTGCGTGTTGCCAAGCAAGTTGGCTGTGCCCGCGCCTCGCAGCCTGAGACCCTACAAGAGCTATTTGAAGCTAAGTTCTCCGAAGCACTGAAAACAGTGGGCAAGCAAATGAACTTTGAGGAGCTATTTACCCATCGCAATCAGTTTAGAGATGCAATCAAAGAGGTGATTGGCCAGGACTTATCTGGTTATACATTGGAAGATGTTGCGATAGATTATCTCGAACAAACGTCTATTCATAAATTAGATGAAAACAACATCTTGGATGCAGAAGGGATCCGTCGAATCACTGAAAAAACCGCTGAGCAAAATGTTCAAACCAATCAACTAAAGTGTGACGAGCGAGCACAGATAGACATCCAAAACCAAGCTGCGCTTGAAAAGTCATTAGAAATTGAGCGACAAAAAGAAGATGCTAAAGCCAAGCAGCAACGTGAAATTGCAACGGTACGCGCCAGAGAGGAAGCTGAAGCTGAGCGTGTGATGCAAGAAGAGCGCATGAAGTCTGAAGATGCACGTTTAAAAGCCGATGAAGCGATTGAAATTGCAGAGCAAAATAAGCAGCGTGAAATAGATATTGCAGAGCAAAACCGTCTGCGTGTACTTGCTATTGAAGAAGAAAAAGTGGCGCGTTCTCGTGAGATTGAAGTGATTGAGCGTGAGAAAGAAACGGAGATCATGCGTATTAACAAAGAAAAAGCACTTGAGGTTGAACGCAAAGAAATCGCGGAAGTGGTTCGTGACAGAGTCGCAGTTGATAAAACGGTAGCAGAAGAGCAAGAGCGCATCAAAGATGTTCAGACATTAGCGGCAGCGGAGCGTGAAAAAGAAGCCATAGTGATCAAAGCCAAAGCAGAGGCAGAAGAAGCGCTTGTTAAAGACATTGAAGCGGCTAAAGCGCAAGAGCAGGCGTCAGAATTTAAAGCGAGAGAGCTTGAAAAGATGGCTGAAGCTGAGCTACGTATTGCAAACCAGACTGCTGAGTCGAAAAAAGTACTGGCTGAAGCTGAGCGAGCAGAAAAAGCGGCGGCAGGCTTAGCCGAAGCGGAAGTGATCAAAGCGAAAGCTGAAGCTAATGCACAGCAAGGCGAAGCGGAAGCACAAGTATTGCAGCAAAAATTAACGGCGGAAGCACAAGGTAAACGTGATATTGGTTTTGCCGATGCGGAAGTTCAATCAGCCATGGCTGAAGCAATTGAGAAACAAGGTGAAGCAGAGGCACTGACACTTGAGCGTCGCATGTCAGCCGAAGCGAAAGGTCTTGAAGAGAAGTTGCAAGCGCTCAATGCGATGGATCAGTCGGCAAGAGATTATGAAGGCTTTACTTTACAGCTAAATCAGCAAAAAGAGCTGACACTTGCTAAGTTGGATGCAGAAAAAGACATTGCCGCACATCAGTCAGAAGTACTTTCAAAAACGCTAGGCAGTGCAGATATCAACATCATGGGTGGCGATGGTCAGTTCTTTGATCAGTTCATGAAGGCAATCACGTTGGGTAAGTCGATTGATGGCTTAGTCGGTGAGAGTGATACGGTTCAAACGCTGTTTAAAGATCATTTGAATGGCGAGAGAAATATCATGGATGATCTAAAAGGCGTATTAAGCGGTGCGAATGCCTCGTCAGAGACAATGAAAAACGTGGCTATGAGCAAGTTTTTTAGTCAGTTAGGTAATAGTAGTGATGCAGAAAAGCAGCAGCTTTTGGCGCTACTTGGTAGCACGCTAAATGGCAGTGCGAAGCAAGTTGAGTCGAACGAACAAAGCTAAGCGCTGAGTGACATGACTTAAAAAGAGCATGTTAATACGCATGCTCTTACCTTTCTATTTACCTTCCGTGTACAACAGGACAGTAGACTATGACTGACTCTGCAAATAATGCCGCGCTGGAGCAAGGCTCTTATGATTTGATCAAGCGTCGTTTGAGCAACTCTGGCGCTCAGCTACGCACAGACATTGACTCACTCAATAAAAATCGTATTGATACATTTGGTAGCACCGAGATTAAAGTCAAAGGGCGAGCGAGAGTAAGAACAGAGCACAATTGCATACCACGCGATATCGTACTCATCGGTGACAAACTTATTTTTGCCTATAACGTATTCTTAGGAATGAAAAAGAATACTCAAGTAGGCGATGTCTTTAGCGTTCAAAAACTGGTTCAGCAAGATGACCATTATGAAGTAGAAGCTTATCCAAATGAGACGAAATTTCTCACAGATAAACGCTTTTTAAGAGATTTTGACGAATTATATACTTACTACAAAGAAACCTGGCTACAGCATTTGTTTCAGCAAAACGGAAAGCTTTTTGCGCTATTTAAAATCGGTGACAAACTCACTGATGTACGCGTATTTCGCTGGGAAATCGCAGCTGATAATACACTCGATTACATAGATAACCGTGGCGAACGAGATTTAAATACAGATCAGGATTATGATTTTGAGTGGGTCAAAACTGACCGCAGTGATCATGAAGAGGGCCGCCATCCACACATCAATATTCTGGATACCGTCTTTGTTGAAACAGTCGGTGGCGATCTCACCATTAAAATTGAGAACAACACTGAAAGTGGCGAAGGAATTTATGCTGAGCCAGTTGATGATAAAAATCAATCTCTGGCAGACTGTGAGGTTGAATATGCCAAACTTGGCGAAATCATCTTACTTAAGGTATTGCCTTATCGGGAAAAAATCTGGCGCTATTATATTTTTAACTGTGTAACTGAAAAAGTTATCCGCCAAGATGCGATTTCTGATGCGTGCGTACAGCTTCCTGATGATCACGGTATTATTTTCCCAGGTGGTTACTATTTACAATCAGGACAAACTCGCTCGTTTGAAGATCACATTGAAAACTTAGAATTTCATAAACAGATAAAATCGCCCAACGGCGAAGATGTATTATATGTCTTTTATGAGCCAAGCGAAGGGCGCTACGCACTATTTGCTTATAATCTGATCGAGAAAAATCTACAAAACCCAATCTATTGTCATGGCTATGGTGTGTATGAAGATGGTTTAACCATCACCTTTAAAGCCGAAAAAGAAGAAGCTGAGCGCGTTCATCCAATTCAGGTTTGGGACAGTCCATTTTGCTCTGTTGAATTTGCGGCCAATGCGCCTACACCAAGCAGCATGCTGGGTAAAATTGGTAATCCAGACTTGGTGCGTGGTATTTCAGATCTATACAGTGTCTGCAAGGCCATCAGTGAGCAAAACCCCAATGTTTCTCACTATGAAAGCCTGATTTCGTTAACACGCAGTATCTTAGATAGATATCACTGGCTGACAGAGCCTGATTTTGATCCGCTCAATACCCAATTGCATGAGATATTTGAAACCTCTGAGCAGGTTTTGGATGAGTTTGAGAAGATCAGCCAAATACAGGAAACCGCCAAAAAAGCATTGGCAGATATTGAGCAAGAATATAAGGCGACGACGAAGGATATTCGCCCTGATAGCTTTAAGCTGGCCACTGAGTTTGTCACAGGTCTTGAAGCCCTAAAACTGCTTAAGGGAAAAATTATTAGCTTGGAGGAGGTAAAATATATAGATGTTACCGCTTTGCAAGCACTGCAAACACGCCTAGATGAGCTGACTTTAGAGATAAGTAAATCGACGGCACAATTTTTACAAAAAGAGGCGGCCTTAGCCCCGTATCATGACAAGTTGGCTGAACTGACCGGCTTGAGTGAGAAAAGTGAGAGTGTTACCGAGCTTAATGGTTTTTTAGATGAATTAGATGCATTGGGTGATGAACTTGATTTACTCAATCACACCATGCTTGATTTAGAAATCGATGACAGCCGTGTTAGAACCCAGATCCTTGAAGATGTTAGCGGTGTTTACGGTCTAGTTAATCGTGCAAAAGCCAGCATTGAAATTCGTCGAAAAAGCCTTGGCAGCGTAGAAGCAAAAGCCGAATTCGCGGCGCGTTTTAAACTGTTTAGCCAAAGTATTACCAGCAGTTTGAACAATGCACGTACCCCAGAGCAATGTGATGAGCAGCTCTCTCGCTTGTTAATTCAGTTAGAAGAGTTGGAATCTCAATTCAGTGAATATGACGAGTATCTTGCTGAGATCATGGCCAAACGCGATGATGTTTATGAAAGCTTCGAAGCCCATAAACAGCAGCTGATAGATGAAAGGCAGCGTAGAGCACTGAATTTAGCCAATGCCGCTGAGCGTATTTTACAGGGAGTAACTAGGCGCTCACAAAATTTCACTGATATTGATGAAATCAACAGCTACTTTGCTTCTGATCCTATGATCAGCAAGTTACGCAGTTTGACGCAAGAGCTTAAAGAGCTAGGTGATGAGATCAAAGCGGATGATATTCAAGCCAAGCTAAAAGCCGCTAAAGATCAGGGGATCCGCTCTTTGCGTGATAAGCAGGATATATACAGCGATGGTGGCAATTCAGTCAAAATTGGCAAGCACCACTTTGGTGTCAATAAGCAGCAACTTGATCTGACTCTACTGCCTCGTGATGAAGACTTGATGTTTCACCTGACTGGCACTGAGTATTTTGAGCCGATTGGGGAGAAAAGTATTCGTGAGACCTTGCTGGCTTATCGTCCTTACTGGCAGCAGAATTTAGTCTCTGAAAATAACGACATATATCGTGGAGAGTTTTTAGCTGCGCAAGTGCTGACAGCGGCTACGGACCCGACTTATGTACTGACGCTTGATGAGTTAAATGCGGCGATAGGTGAGGACACACTGCTCACATTAGTGCAAAAATTTGCTGAGCCTAGATACCAAGAAGGTTATGAAAAGGGCATTCATGACCATGATGCAACCTTGATATTACAAAACTTGCTGGCCCAAAAGCAGGCGTTAGGCTTATTGATATACCCTACATCCGCGCGAGTTGTCGCGCAGTTGTATGCAAGTCAATGTGATGATAAGCAGTTAATCAAGTGGCGCGAGCAGTCTAAACAAGCTGAGTTGATGGAGACCTTGTTAGGGGATGCGCGATTTAAAGTACAGCTAGCCACTGAACTTGGCGAGGTGATCACGCAATTTGCACACAATGAGTTAAACCGTTATCTGGGCTACACATCGACTTTGTCTGGGCAGTTAAGTGCTGAATATTTAATTAAAGAACTGGCGCAAAGTAAAAAAGAGCTTGTGTTTTCGACCTCTCATACGGTCAAAAAATTAGCAGAGCAATTTAACAGTGTCGCCAGAAGCAAAGGGTTTGCAAGTTCACTACAAGATACGCTGCAGACGCTAGAACATTTACAAGACAAAGCCATTATGGCAACTAGCTGGCTCAATGCATATGGACAACAGCATGATACAGAAGTAAGTAGCGATAACCTGATTGAGGCGGCTAATATGGTGCTATTACAGCATCTAAAAATGGCAAAGTTCACCGCGCAAGATGTGGCTGTCTCTAATCAAGTGAATGGGCTTCTTGGGCAACATATTCGTATCGAGGAGCAAGTATTAACACTTGATTACTCTGAGTTTTTTGCGCGCACAGAGCTATACTTGGCTGAACATGTTCGTGGCTTTAGTCATTATCATGAACTTAAATCTGATATTTTGGTTGAGCAAAAGGAGCGCTTGCAGCTCGATGAATTTAAGCCCAGACCATTGAGTTCGTTTGTTCGTAACCAGCTGATTGATAAAGTTTACTTCCCAATCATTGGTGATAATCTCGCGAAGCAAATTGGTGCATCAGGCAATAATAAACGTACCGATTTAATGGGGATGTTGTTACTTATTTCGCCACCGGGTTACGGTAAAACAACGCTGATTGAATATGTTGCGAATCGACTTGGCTTAACCTTTGTCAAAGTGAATTGTCCTTCAATTGGTCATGATCAGGTTTCACTCGACCCTGGCCAAGCGATTAATGCAACGGCAGCAAAAGAGATAGAAAAAATCAACCAGAGCTTTGAAATGGGCAACAACGTCATGCTCTATTTGGATGATATTCAGCATACCAACCCTGAATTCTTACAGAAATTCATTTCACTCTGTGATGGCTCTAGGCGTATTGACGGAGTATGGAATGGCCGCAGTAAAACCTATGATCTACGTGGGAAAAAGTTTGCCGTTGTGATGGCGGGTAACCCTTACACAGAATCTGGCGAGAGCTTTAAAATTCCTGATATGTTGGCTAACCGTGCCGATATCTACAACTTAGGTGACACTTTATCGGGTTGTGAGCAAGAGTTTGCAATGAGCTTCATCGAAAATGCACTCACCTCAAATGCAGTGCTTGCGCCACTTGCCAACCGTAATATGCAGGACTTGTATAAATTGGTGCGTATTGCGCAAGGCGAAGACATTTCTTTGAATGAGTTGGAGCATAACTATTCTCAGGCACAAGCAAATGAAATTGTGTCTGTGTTACAAAAGCTGATCCAGATAAGAAATACGGTTTTAAAGGTGAATGCACAGTATATTGCCTCCGCTGCGCAAGACGATGATTATCGAATTGAGCCGCCGTTTAAGCTCCAAGGCAGTTATCGAAACATGAACAAGATGGCCGAAAAGGTTGTGGCGGCAATGAATGATGAGGAGTTAGAAAACCTCATTCAAGACCATTACCGTGGTGAGGCACAAACACTCAGTAAAGGCAGCGAGGAAAACCTCCTTAAACTTGCTGAGCTGCGCGGTACGTTGGATGAACAGACAAGAGCGCGTTGGCAACAGATCTTAGATGATTACGCGCTGCTTAACCGAGCCAATGATGCAGGCAGCCCTGTATTACTTGCTGTTGAGCAACTCGGCGAGCTTAATGAGTCACTCACCAGCATTGCAACAAAGCTGGACAAAGAGCAGTTAAGTCATAATTACTCCGCTTTGTTAGAATCGCTTAATCAAGCGATCAGTGCACAAGATACTAATGCCAGTATACAGTCGGTAGCAAAAGTGATTGAGCAAAGTGCACAGCAGTCGCCACTTTCAGCATCATTTGAACAGCTAATTGAACTTTTGACTAAACAACATCAGCAAAATCAAGTGCACAGTGAACAGTTGGCGCATCAAGGCGCGAATACGACTGACACATTGGTGAGTAAAGTTAATGATGCATTGGAACAACTCACTGGGGCATTAAATACCCAGTCACAACGCTCTTCAGATCAAGCACAGCTTGATGCGCAACGAGCTGACAATAAACTCGCTTCACAACATGCTTTAACAGAGGCATTGTCGGCACAGTTGCAACAAGTCACCCGTGCAATTGAGCGTCAGCGAGACAGTCAGATTAGCAGTGCAGAGCAAAGTGCTTCAAAACACAGTGAAGTAATGGCAAACCAAGGCGCAGAACTTGCAAAGTTAGCCGACGAACTTGCAAAAGTACGTAGTGCATTTACTGCTCAAAACGAGCTGAAAGAATCGCTGGTAGAGCAATCTAAAGAGCATCAGCAGGCTTTAGTAGAGTGTGTTTCGAGCAAACTAGATCATATGGCGAAGGTACTAGAAGCGCAAAATCTTGTTTCAGATCACCAACGTCAGACCGATCTATTGTTGCAGCAAAGTGACGCGTTAAAGGTGATTGCTGAAAAGACGGATATAGCACCTGCTTTATCTGGGCTCAGCCGCGACTTTTTACAAGGCCAAGATACATTAGGGGTGGCGTTAAAAGAGGCGCTTGAGTCGAGCCAGCACCAAATGGCAGAGCAACTTTCAAGTGCGTCAGGGAGCATGCAACAAAATCATGATGACCTAAGTAGACAAACGCAAGTTCATAGCTCAGTGTTAGAACAACTAGTTGCCCAGCTGCGAGAGCAGGTGGCGAGTGCACAGCAAGCGACACCCAGTGATGAAGTGGCACTTGCGCTAAGTGAGTTGGTCAACACTGCATTACCTTCGCTGATGCAACAGGCTGAGCAATCAAATACCCTAGATCCGGAGCTTGGTCGTAAAGTTGATGTGATTTTGGAACGCCTAGCACGTATTGAACGACTACCAGCGCAGGCCCAAGGGGCTACACAAAGCAGTGAAAACCCTTATATGCTTTAGCGTATGAACAATGAAAAGCCGATGCCGTCTGTCATCGGCTTTTTTAACCTTTATTGCCTCTGCTTGTAGCTACGATTCGTTTACTTTACCGAATCTTTTTTTCAGAACACCCAAACCAAATTTAGTATCCATACAACTATTGGATGATAGTCTTTTATTTAATTCTTTTGTATTGTTTTTATTTGCTTTTTCATCCGTAAAATGGGTAAAAAAGAGAACAATGTATTAGTTTTTATCAGAAGGAGATAGGGATATCATGACGCTTAAAGTAAGAGTGCCGATTTTATCATCAGACAATGAAAAAGCCCACATTGGTAAAGTGTTCGTAGAAGCAGGCCAACAAGTTAAATCTGGCGACTCGTTGTGCAGTGTTGAAACAGATAAAGTTATTTTTGAATTGGCAGCATATGTTGACGGAGTCGTTGAAAAAATATTTACCAAAGAAGGGGACTATAAAAAAGAATATGCAGCGCTTATGTCTATCACCCCGTCCACTGAGCTATCGACTGACGAAAAAGAAGAGCTGCAAAGTAGTGATGTGGCAATACCATTTAGTTCTGATCAGGAATGTGTTGTTGCACATGCTTTAAAAGAACAAGGCAATATCGATATTGTAGCCCCAGATTTACCTGAGTTAGATCGTAATTTTCTGAATATTTACGTCAAAGAAGGGAGTGCTGTTGAGCAAGGAGACCTGCTTTGTGATATTGAAACAGACGATGAGGTGTTTGATATTTATGCCAAACACCGTGGGGTTATTTGCAAGTTTAATAAAATGCCGAACGATGCGATTTGTTCAGGCGAATTATTAGTGACCATGTATCAAGAGCCTAAAAAAACCATTGATACAACAGCGGAACAAGTGCAAAAACAGCAGGGGACCACGGTGCCTCAACACGAACTCAAGTCACGGTCAATTGAAGAAATTTGCGCAGAAACTAATTTACAGGCTGAGCTTGATACCCAATTAAATAACCCTGAACAGGCGAGCTTTGAAGAAACGGCCAAAGACTTAATACCACAGGAAAGATCAGAACAGCCTGATATTTTGAATGAGGAGCGTACTGCTCAAGCATGCACTGATACAGAAGTTACTACGAATACTCCACACGCGCCATCGAGCGTCAAGCCCTTTTTGTGCGGGATGCTCTTTGCTACGGGGTTATTTGCATTATTTTCTTATTTGTATTGACCTGCTTTAATAGTGTGTAGAGGCCATGGCTATTAATAAATAGCCATGGCTTTTTTCTTAGCCATATTACTGGGCCTGAAACCACCTAGCTATATTACTGAGCGTCCTTTGGAAAAAGTTCATCGGCTTAATGATAAAGCTATCGAATATCAGCTCAGTGGGTGATTCATTTGCTTTTAATACGCTATTGAGAGCGTGAAGTTTCTCTACACTTAAATCCAGCGGTGCTTCATTGGGCTGGTACGTTGAGCCAATAGGGTAATATTGTTTTGGCACATTTTTCATTTCTATATGGGCGCCTAATATTGCGCTTACTGGGTTGTTTTTTGCGAATTGACTCAACTTATTGATGCTGTATTTATATGCACTCCAGTCCTTAACATAGATATATCCGGGGTAAAGTGTATCGCCAGTCAATAGCCATTTATTTTGCGGATCATAAATACTTAGGCTTTCTTCTTGGTGGCCTGGTGTAGGCATAATGGTTAACTCTCTTTCACCAAGGTCGATTGTAGCTTGCCCATCAGGCCACTTTTCAAATTTAAAGTAGGCTTGTAACGCCGCCTTTGATGGTTTGATAAGTGTTGAATTCGCTCGGTTTTCGAAAGCCCAATCACCTTGGTAGTGATCGCTGTGCCCGTGCGAGTGGATGACGAGTAATACTTTTTCTGAAAGCTGTTTCTTACCTAACAAAGTCTCAAGTGTTTGATACAAATTATACGCAGTACCCTCACCCGCTGCGCCAGTGTCTAACACTAATATAGTTTGTTGGCCTGCCAAGACATATATAAATGGGGCTTCATATGTTAAGCATTTGCTTTGTCTAATAATATAAGTGCTTGCATCATGTTGATAGATATCATTGGCAGCCAATTGGGATGTCTCGCAATTTTGAGCTCCATGGTGCCATTTTAGTTTTGTGAGCACGGTGTTTGGCGATGATGCTTCGTTCATTGAATGCGTGTTTAAGGTTTGTTCTGTATGAATTGAACAACCACTTAAAAGTATAAGAAATAAAGAAATATAAGCTCTCATATCGCCATCCTTATGTAGTTTGATTTTTGTTTTAATGCTGGGATTTATCCAACGCTTCGAGGCGTTGCATAAGCGGTGTATCGATGAGTGCTTTTTCAGCTTCTCGAACTTTTTGCAGCAAATCACATTCAATTTGTTGAGTGAGTTCCGTGAATATTTCTGTCATCTTCGATGTTAGAGGTTTTAGCTGCATCACTTCTTTTTTACCAAGCTCGGTTAAATGCAGTGTTTTTGCGCGCTTGTCCTCCGGGTTAGGTTTTCGGCAAATCAGCTCAAGCTTAACTAGGGTATGAGTTCTTTGTGTCGCCATCTGATGCGTGACACAAAGTGCTTCGGCTAGTTCAGCGACAGTGGCGCCGTTGTTTTTCTCTATATAGTACATGCTGGATATAGCAGTACTGGGTGTGGTAATGCCATAACTATGTATTGCGGCGGCGCCTTGTTCGCTAATCAAGTCTGACAAACGTCGACAAAAGTGGGCGAGAAATGCTTGGTCTAAGCTCTCTAAATATGCACTCATGATATATCTTAAAAATTATACAAGTACTTGTACATTAGCATGTATGTAATTTTATACAAGCGCTTGTATAAAATTGACGGATTTAAATATTTACGTAATTTTCTTTGTGGTCGGATGAGTTGAAATGGTGATGTAAACGTATTTTTTACAAAAAAATGATTGAAAAAAAGACAGTACTTCAATTAAATACATCAAGTTAAATAGCGTGGCGCATGGATGCAAGAAGCTTGGTTTGCATACCTGAAGTTGTCAACTGTTACCAAGCACATACATATATTGAGTTAGCTATGGTTACCCCTATTATCATTTTATTTTTGTTGATCATGCCGCTTTGCATTGCTCATATAATTGCTCGCTCAAAAGGCGGAGTTGTTGATGTGAAAAAGTTTGCCTGCTGGGGCTTGGGGTTAGCTTATTTGTTCTTTTTTATTGGGCATATTGTAAAAGCGCAAGGAATGGTGGAGATGCTTCCCCCTTGGGTCCCATATCGATTAGCCTTGGTGTATTTGACAGGCTTACTTGAGCTTATTGTTGGCATTGCCTTGTTCATTCCAAAATTTCAGGTCTTAGCTGCAAAAGTTGCGATTGCGATGTTTGTCGCTTTCTTCCCTGCAAATGTTTATGCCGCGATAAATAGCATAGGCTTGGGTGGTCATCAATGGGGACCAATTTATTTGCTTATCAGAGGGCCGTTACAGCTCATTTTAATCTCTTGGGCTTATTTTTTGTGTATTAGAGGGCTTAGTATACGAACTTTGGCATTGAATTAGCGTGTTTTGTGGGCTGGTTTAGAGTGGTTTATAGCAGTCTGCAGAAACTGTATATACTCAGCTTAGTATCTAGATGTTTTAAGATTTTGTATATTTATACAAATGGAGTTTTAGGCCAAATTATAAGTGGCTATGTAGGCCACTTACTTTTGCCAACAAAAGCTTATTTCAGTCAATAAATACTCGCTAAATCACATTGTTCTATTCTCACGTTAACTTTAAGCACGAACTTGTTATTATATTTAATAATTACAACTATTTAATGTTATGGAGTAGCAAATGAAACCTCAATTGATCGTGCTAAAAATGCCATTTGAGGATGGACCGGGAAAGATGTGGATTTGTTCGCATTGTGCACTAATTGAAGGTGCCCTATCTGTTAATTCACACTGGGAAGATAACATTGAAGTGCACCGAATTGACTTTCCCAAGCCACGCAAAATGCTGGTGGAATTGTTAGGTGAAGATAAGCAATGGCTACCCGTGTTAATACAACCGGATAAGCGTACCATTACCGACCCTATTGAGATCATTAATACGCTTGCGGAGCAATTTGGCGGCGCATCTGTACACCCTTAGAGGTGATCGGGCTTTAAAGTGTAGATGCTTTCTACACTGCTTTACTTAACCATCGGTTCATTAACAGGCATGCTGTGAGGTCCCCTGTGACATTTAGCGTTGTTCTACACATATCTAAAATTCTATCTACACCTAAGATAAGCGCAATACCAGAAGGCGGAATGCCAAAGCTGGTCAATACTGATGCGAGTATGACAATACCTACCCCAGGTGTACTTGGGGAGCCAATTGAAGCACCCACCGTAGTTAGCATTAAAAGTATGATTTGACTGTGTGATAGTTCTACACCAAATACTTGAGCTAAAAATAGGGCTGCTATAACTTGGTATAGCGCAGTCCCATCCATATTGATGGTCGCGCCAAGGGGGATAATAAATTGTGCAATTGGTTTTTTTACTTGTAGCTTTTGTGCTGCAATTTTCATAGATAATGGCATAACAGCGGCGGAACTTGAGGTAGAAAATGCAAGAAGTTGAGCATCTTTGATGGTTGTTAAAAACTGCCATGGTGGCACTTTGCCTATGATAAAAACCAACAGTAAATAGACACATAACAGCATTAATAAACCTAATAATACTGTCATGACATATGCGGAAACACCAATAAGTGCGTCAACGCCAATTCTTATGGTGATATCACAAAGCAAGCCAAATACTGCCATAGGCGCTAGTTTCATTGCCCAGTTAACGATTTTAAGAGAGAGCGACTGTACTGCTCCTGTGATATCGAGTAGTAAACTTTTTTGCTTTGCAATTAAAGAGGTCATGGCTATGCCAATAAAGCCTGAATATAAGACGACAGCAAACATATCTTTGTCGAGCGTAGATTGCGTAAAGTTTGCTGGGATCATCGCTGCGACTCTTTGGGGGATACTTGAAGCGCTTACCTCGGTCGTAGACAGTGCGATTGTCTGTACTCCTAGGTCTTTTAAAAGCTGACCGTCAACAAAATCACCCGGCGTGACAATTGTTGCAATTACTACACCTATAATGACGGAGATGATGGTTGTTATCACAAAATAAGGAAAGATCCGTAGGCCAACCCTTTTTAAAAATTCAGTATCTTGATTGCCAGCAATACCTAAAATAATCGAAGACATGACAAGTGGAATAACGACCATTTGGATCAAGGCCAAAAATAACTTACCTGGTAAAGCAACCCATAGTGCAACGTGCTGGGCGCTTTGCTCGTTTAGCCAGCCGAACCCTTTTGGTGAGAGTATTAAGCCTGCGATTAGGCCCAAAATTAAGGCTAGTATAATTTGTTTCCAAAGTGCTTTTTTATAAAATGTACGATAGATTAAATCGATCATTTAAATCTCCATTTTATCTTATATCGAATTTAACAATCTATAAAATGTAATAGTTTGATACTCATCAACTGACCCTTCTTTAGTTTTACTTTATTTTTCTAAATGATTAATGTTATCTTTTGGTTGTGTCTAAATTAGGTAAATATATTAATGGAATACAATAGCCCTTTAGGGAAAATAAAAGAGCAACATTTACTGTCACTTTTGCAATTACCCACGTCCTCTGATGTTTTAGAAGTCGGTTGCGGTAATGGAAAGTTTTTACATCAGATCTTAGAAGCATATAAAGTCAATGTTATTGGTGTGGATGTTGATGCGCAATTAATAGAGCAAGCGCAATCATACTGTGTTGATAATTTTGCACCTGATTGC
>NZ_JAKFZS010000060.1 GCF_021654285.1 Pseudoalteromonas luteoviolacea
GGCCTATCACCACTATAAAAAGAGAACTTCTCAGGTTACAAATTAATACAAATCAATTGAATTTATTTTCAAAATCAGTCAGAGAATACAACTATCAAAAACAATTAGGTTAATCTAATATAAAATCGTATTTTATAAATTTAAATTTACCCCCTAAACCATCCTAATTAAAAACGTAGGCTAAACCGAGTTATACTTTGGAAAGTATAAGTACAGCTCGGTTATCTTTTATTTGAATTCGAACATATCCATATTTATCTAACGTCGAAATGGACAGGCGCCAATAACTCTATCTGCAAATAAATCAACAATAGGCAGGTATCCGTTGTATCTCGCCCATAAACCAGCATCATTTGTGATATAACCATCATTCACAATTGAATCAATACGTGCATATATCTCGTTTATATCTGGGCTAACAACACAACGTGTATGCATATTGAAGCTATCAGCTAATCTTTTGAAGCGCTCCAATGTCATTGTTGAACTGGGGGCAACCTGATAGCTACAAATCACAGCAATGGAACTATCAAAGAAATCAACAATAGGATAGTATTTAAACTGTTTCCCCCAATTTGCAGCGTTATTTGTAATAACTCTTTGCCTTAAAGCCCAATCTATTCTGCTGATTGCATTTGATTCGCTTGGTTTAGCTGCACAGCGACTGTTTAATACATTATCAAAATAAGCTTGAAAGCGATAAGCAGATGTATCTGTTGCTGCTTTTACTGATAAAGATGAAAAAGCCAGACTGGCTGCAACAAGCAATGTTGTTAGTTTCATATTAGTTACTCATTAAAAAATTAATGTAAAGGGTCCGCATCTAAGGCCACGACGCACATGATGCACTGTTAAAGTATTCCACTGGCGATGTAGATCTAATCAATCGTGAAAGCAAGCTTCAAAGGGGCATGTAAGGACCTTCATCTAATTAGAACATCCAAATCCCACGCTTCTCATAAAAAGCTTTTAATAAAGGACTCATGTGAGATGTACTTTTAATATTTACCCACTGTAACGTATCCGACTTCCATGACACTCTTCCATGACTTTCCAGCAAGTTTCACACCGCCAAAATGCTACAAGAAACAATTTTTATAAAATTAATTATCCAATTCATAATGTGAACATTTCTTAAGCGACTTTATTTTTACATAGATAAAAAGCGAAAAACAAAAGTTCATCCCAATACAAGCATCAGGATTAATATGGCAATAAAAATAAAAATAAAAGCATAATTTTCATAATACTAACAAAATAAAAATGCAAATTTATAAATTATGGGTGATATTAGAATCGATCAAGTTTAAAATCTGCAATATTGTAGATAATGGATTGGTTCTATAGAAACATCAATAAACTGTAGATCATAAACATAACCCATTGCATTAACTCACATTTATTAACATAATGTTTAACAACAAGCGATAAACCCATTTAATTAAATAAAGCAAATCACTCTAGATATCTAGGCTTTAATAGCAAAAAACTATAATAAAAATAAGAATAGAACAATTTATTGCGCAAACCACCTCTTTCTGACCTCAATTTAAAGCTTATTGGTAATAAACTGTCTACGCATTCTTTCCGCATTCAGTTTTGATATCACTTTAAAAGTTTAAATTTTCTGTATAAAACTTGTTCCAGAAAGAACTAAGGCACAATAACATCGCGATAGTGAGTAGGCTGAATACATAAGAATACTCATACAAGATTCACTGGCAGGTAACTAAAGCTTCGCTCATCAGTCCATTTTTTCAATGATTTAACTCTGCTTATTTATCAACTTGTATGAATGCTGCTGACTGGCATTCGTACTGATATAGTACGATGTTGAGATTCTCTCTAATATGTGAGTCAGCAACCGGTTCTTAATGTGAACAAATAAATTTATTGGCACTGAGTAAGAAATAACGACAAGCCTCCTTAAGCACCATGGCTTTCATGAACTCGTAACTTTTATAAATATCACCAGACTGCTGGCGCCACCACGCCTAATATATTGGCTTCAAAAAAACAAACGCACAAATTGACAGCGATGTCATTTAGTGGCAGATTTAATCTGTACATTTATCAACCAGCCAAAACAAAAGGAATTAAAAATGAAAAAGTTAGCACCTTTAAGTGCAGCACTCCTCATGTCATTCATGGCAGCACCTAGCTTTGATGCTCAAGCAGCGGAACAATACACCCAATGTACATATAAAAAAGTTGCGGGTGCACCTTGGGCGGGAGAGTATCGCTACACACAACTTTCAGGTCATGTAACTTGTCCTGCAAATTTAGCAGTCACTATTGGCTACTATAAGCTTATCAGTCAGAGACATATCAACTAATTGCAGTATAAAAAGTATTGAGGGCTAAACATTCATGGGGATGCCCTCTTGTACCAATGCTTCGAAAAAGCCCTCGCTTTCATCTTTTAATCATACGTACATTTGGCTGATATAAAGGTAGGATAAATTAAACAAAACTCCCCTGCTAAACAATGAGTTCTTCCAAACAGCAAGATTATAAAGCCAGCTCACCCTTATTGGATTTCCCATATTGTCATCCAGTACGACACAAACGACAGAGTCAACACGTGTAAATAACGGCATGTCCGCTTTCAAAAAAGGGACACTATTGATGATTTAAAATTGTGATTTACACTTATAGCTGTAGATATTTTATTTTTTTGAAGGTATTCCTATTCTTAAGTTAAAAGAGCGCTTTGGTGCACTGACTAAAGCACAGCCAATTCTGATCAATCGATATCCAACATACGCAGCTTATTTACTTATTGTGACGGCTGCGTTTTTACTTTATTACCCAGTGCGTTACGCTATCAGCAATAGTTATGGCTTAGCTATTGCTGTGGTGATTGTGATTGCTGCGCTCCTGTTTACAGCTGTACGTCTATTCCAAGGACGCCTTAGCGTATTAAAGTGCATTGTTTTGAGTGCGGTCTTGGGAAGTACGCTGATATATTTTTCCTTTCAATCTCCCATTATTGCCGTGATTTGGTTGCCAGCTTTTCTCGTCGGCGTATTTATGGTCTTTCCATTTAAAATGGCCTGTTTTACAAACAGTAGCTGCTGGGCTGTTATTACATATTTAACCTTTATGAACTTACATATAGAGATAGCACTTAGATCGGCAATGTCTTCCGGTCTTGTCATGTTATTAACAGCAGTTATCGTGAGGACGTATAATGAAGCCATTCAAGCTGCTGAAAATGTTGCAACCAAAGATCCATTAACCGGCGCACTCAATCGACGAACGCTCATAGAAAATATTGAGCTTGAATCAGAACGAGTAACAAGATATGGCCAAACCTGCTCTATCATCATGATAGATTTAGATAACTTTAAGGTATTGAATGACAAATTGGGTCATGGGATCGGGGATGAAATGTTGGTCAACTTCGTGAAGTTGGTTCAACAATATACCCGCAAGAATGACAAGCTATTTAGGCTAGGAGGAGATGAGTTCATGTTACTCATACCCGGTATGAACGCACACACTGCCGAAACTTTTATTGCCCGCATCCAAAATTTAGTTCCATCTCAACTCTCTGTAGACAGTGTTGCACTCGGTATGAGCTTTGGCGTATGCGAAGTTACAGCCGACACCGCGATTGAGCAATTACTTGAACTAGCAGATCAAGCCCTATATCAAAATAAAGCGCAAAGAAAAGAGCAAAATAATCCAATATGAAACCATATGATATTAATGCTTTTATTTTTTATTAAAAGCATATTCTAGTGTTAACACCAGTTTAAATAAAACTTTTTATTTACTTTTTAAAATCAAATTAATAACATTGCATTGTCAATTATGCTTGAATAAGGAAAATAAAAATGAAAGTTCAACTAATAAAGAAAAGCCTAAAAAACCTAAATAAAAGCAATGAATTAAATCACAACGCAACACCACAAGTTGGTGGAGGTGCTGAGCCTTCAATTTACCCAGTTTGTCGTCCTACAAACCCAGTTATCTGCTGGACTGGCGGACGCGGATGTGTAACTAGATAATAAGGTGATTTGACTGCTGATTCTCAAGCAGTCACTTCATAAAATACCATCTGTGCACATTTTAATGATCGCAATATGGTGGTATTTGTTGGAAGCGCTTGATATTTAAAATGCACTTTTTCGACATTTTTTATGAGACCTGATTTAAACTATTTAAAGATTTTAGCAGGTAGATTTATTACATTAAGTTAAAAACCCGTTTAGCTGTGTTTACACTAAATCGAAATTATCAAAAATAGTATTTTAAGGAGAAAATATGAAACTTAAAAAGAAACAAATTAAGTTATTAAACAAAGACCAAAAAACACTGGCAGCAAAACAAACTCAGTACGTTGCAGGCGCTTACAATAGCAGGCGCTGTTACACAGAGTTAGTGATGTGTGGCACCACAACCTGTCCATCACAGCATCCTGAATGTGAAACTTTACTTTGTAATACGTATTGGTGCTAAGACCTGTTTTAAACGCGCTTTCAAACGATTGCGTGTTTAACCTCATTCTTAAATTCTTCAACTTTAATACTTTCCAATTCCCTTATCGGCTTAATGTGATAATATCATCCTACTTTCAAAGGATTGCAATGTAGCTAATTATGCTGCTCTAAGCTCAAGGCCATAGCTATAATATGGTCATACCGTAAACTCTCTTTGGGAAGTATATTATTGTACCGATTCATCGCTTGCCTGTTGTGTACTATAACTGCTTTTTCTGCAGCTACGCATAATGCCTCTCCACATAACGCGATATATGAGCTAACTGTAGAAAAACCCCAACCTGTAAGGTGGCAAGACACCGCTAATATAGCCTTACCACAGGGAAGCCCCGTATTAAAAAAATCGACTCAAAAAGATTTAGATAAAACTATACAAATAAGTTGGGAAAACACCGAAAACTATACAGCTCAATCCATTGAGATATTAACATCGAAGATTATGGGAGCAGCTTTTACGCCTGTTAGCAGCAATCGCCCCCCTCCACTTTGGACTCAAGTAAAACCCGCTCAATTTGAGCTAAGCACATTGTCAGATATCAGGCACTTTTCTACACGCCAAGGCCTACCCACTGGTGCCATTTATAAAACTGTTCAAGATCAAACAGGCGCTTTATGGCTCGCCACCAATGGAGAGGGACTTTGCCAATATATTGGAGATCACTTTAGGTGCTTTAACGATAGTCAAGGCCTTAACAATAACCGAGTGTGGGATATCGCTAAAACCAGCTCCAATAAATTAGTACTTGCAACAGACAAAGGCCTGAACATTTTTGATGGACATCAATTTCAAATACTTGAAATTGATAAAAAGCCATTTCTAGATAAAGTGAATAACGTTGAAGTTATCGATGAAACCATCTTTTTCTCAACGCAAAGCGCCTTATATCAATTTGACAATCACACCCTAAAAACACTAAGTAATGATATCAAAACTGAACAGCTCTTTGATTTGAGTGCTGATGGCGACTCACTCTGGATTGCATCAAGCTCAGGATTACTTAAATTCGAACAAGGTGAATTGTCGCAATATCAGTTTGATAATCAGTGCCAAGGTAGTGCTAATACAGTAACAAGTTCAAAGCAGCACATTTACTTTGCGCTTAATAGCGGCCAGGTTTGCCGAGTTGATAAATCAACACGCAATGTTGCGGTCTTGTCTGGCATAGACACCCCAAACGTCACAGCGCTTATGTTTGACAGTGAGCGTGAGACATTATGGATAGGTGATGATAGCTGGGGGGTATTCAAACTAAAGGGCTATCACGCCTATAACTATAATAAAAAAAATGGCCTTAGCGATAAACATATACGCGGTTTAATGAAAGATACTCAGGGTCATATTTGGGTATCTACCTACGGTAGTGGTATTAATAGACTCCGCGAGGCGGGATTTAGGCTACTTTCAAAACGCAGTGGCTTACTCAATGAACGTGTCAGTGCTTTGGCAAATATCAATGATCAGTTATGGCTCGGCCAATATGGCACTGGGGTACAAATACTCGAACATGATGAGTGGTTAACGCCTGTCGCCACTCTGTTCAATCGCTACATCCATAGTATTGCAAAAGATGACCAAGACCGTGTTTGGCTGGGCAGCCGCCAAGGCATAATGATCTTAACCCAAGATATTAGTACCCATGTTTGGCATGAACAAGGCTTATCTGCTGATATTGTTCACCAAATAGTTTCTGCTTCTGATGGCTGTATGTATATAGCGACACAAAACGGTCTGTACCGTAGCTGTGACGGGAAGTTGCAACTCCTAAAACTTACTCAAACTGAATATGTAATAGATGTTTTTATTGATAGTATTCAGCGTGTATGGTTTGTAACTAATGGCGGTGGCACCTATTTTTTAGAAAATGATATGGTGTATAAATTCACAGAAGCCGGCGGCTTCCCCAGCAACTGGGCATACAGTATCGAACAAGATGACAACCAAATTATCTATATAGGCACAAGATCTGGTGTACTTGCGCTCAAAGAAGATAATAAACGTTGGCTTGGACGTCATATCAGCAAGCAAGAAGGCCTCAGTAGCAATATTGTACTTGGTTTAAGATACCATCAAGACGCACTTTGGATTGGTACAGAGCGGGGCAATAATCGGCTTAAAACCACCCAACTTTTTAAATCTGATGCCCCATTAGAGCTGGATGCTTTTGTCTATGACAATGGCTACATTGCCGTCGATGCAACTCTGAATACAGCAGCTTTGCTTGAGAATACATTCTATTGGGGCTCTGGTAGTGGGCTTACATACTTTAACCCAGACAATTTTGACATCACTCCCAATTTAAAAAGCATGTTACTCGAAGTGACATCATTAGACATAGATGGCAACCACTCCTACCCGTCAATAAGTCAAACACAAGCGAGCAACTTAGCGTTTTCTTCAGACACTTTGCAAATCACCTTTAAGTTTAGTCACAATGACTGGACATCCCCTGAGCGAGTTATGTATCAGACTCGCTTGCGCGGCAGTAGTGAAATATGGAGTGAACCGACAAGTTTAAGCGAAATTACATACAACCATCTTTCACCCGGAGACTATGAGTTTCAGGTAAGAGCCACAGCGCGAGGTCAGCATGGGCAACCTATTAGCTACTCGTTCACATTGCTCGCGCCCTGGTGGCAAACATGGCCAGCCTATTCAATTATGTTAATTACAGCACTGCTTTGTATGTACCAAGCAATGAAGTGGCGGTTTAGCATTTTAGCTACTCAGCAAAGAGTAAAAGACAGAGCCGAGTTTTCTGAAGCACTGCTGGCACGAAAAAAACAGCTCTTAGCTGAAGTTTCCCATGAGATCCGTACCCCATTAAGCGTGTTAAAAATGTCCATCGAAGGACTGGAATATAACCTATTAGAAGACACTGAAAAAACCTATGAATTGCTGCATAGACGCATAGGAGACATCAATAAACTCGTCGCAGATATTGATCAATTGGCAATGACAGAGCTAGAGGAGCGCCCGCTAAATAGAGCTTATCACCCAGTAAAGCCTTGGTTAGTCTCATGGTGCAATGATGCAAAAGATCGGGTAACTCAACGTCCAGATTCTCAATTTCAGTATGATATTAGGTTATCTGATCAATTATTCATGCACGCCGATTTAGATAGGCTGACACAAGTACTCTCCAATATCTTATCAAACAGCTTAAGATACAGTGCTGCACCGGCAACTATTCAGTTAAGGGCATACTTAAAATCAGGTCAATTAAACATTTCAATCAGAGACAGTGCGCCCGGCGTTTCTGACTCCGAGCTTAAAGATATTTTTAAGCGTATGTATCAAAGCGAACAAAATAAGACATTATACAAAGGCGGCACAGGACTTGGTCTTGCCATATGCCAAGACTTAATCACACGCCATGGCGGTATTATCAGCGCCAGTCATAGTGAAATAGGTGGCGTTAGGATCAAGATAACCTTACCTATTTTGGAAGTCTAACCATACTTCAACAAATATGAGCTCCCAAAACCAATAAGATGTTTCAACTACCGAGGCATATTTATCTGAATAAGTAACACACTTACAAGCCCTGATAGACTAATTACAACAGCTAAATGATAACAAATCTCTTGAGTTTCTAAAGTCTATACAAGACAATGAATCTAATTGATAATTATTATCAGTTACAGACCTTTAAAAGGAGATAAATGGGTATGAAGATAAAATTTAGCTTAACTAGTAAGATGTCCTATCCGCTGGCTTTTGTGTGTGTTAGTAGTGTATCAACTCAATTAATGGCTGCACAAACTGAGCCTCAACTCAGTGCAGAAGAACGCGCCTGCATGTCACTGCGCTTCGACGATTTCTCGAAACTTGAAAGAGGTGAAGCTGCAACCAATGTGATCGAGTCGAGCTTTATAAAAGGGTATCAAATGAATGCCACTGAGTCTGAGTGGGCCTACAAACACAGCAGACTTATGGGCGCACCAATTCCTAGATCTCAGACACAACTGCCAGATCATTGCTTAGTAAAAGGATACGTATCGCCTACAATTCGATTTGAACTTCGCTTGCCAGCAAGAGAGCTGTGGAACCAAAAATATCTACTCAACGCCTGTATGGGTTTTTGTGGCGATGTTAGCCCCTACCCACCAATGGCTGGAATAGTTAGGCACTACGCAACCATGAGCCATGATGGCGGCCATACCGCATATGGCTTTGACGGTAAATGGGCCAGAAACAACCAGCAATTGAAAATAGACTTTGCTTATCGCGCCAACCATGTGGTCGCTGTTGCAGCAAAAGCCATCATGGAAAAGTTTTATCATACACAGCCACAATATTCGTTCATAACTGGCTGCTCAAAAGGTGGGCACGCTGGTGTCATGGCAGCTAAGCGCTACCCTAATGATTTTGACGGTGTAATAGCACGAGGCCCAACGGTAAACTATACCGATGTAAACCTGGTCAACTGCATGGATAATGCCCGAGCTGTTTTAAATGACAGAGATGAGCCAATTTTATCATCACAAGAAATTCCCATGATAGCCAGCGCAGTTTTGAACGCATGTGATCACAAGGATGGACTAGTAGATGGTGTGATCAGTGATCCGAGACTTTGTGATTTTGACCCACAAACTCTAGCCTGTGAGGCAGGCCAAGTAAACAATTGTTTGTCAAATCAGCAAGTCGAAGCTGTTAAAGCTTTATATGCTCCATCCAAAAATGCACAAGGCGAGGTAATTTATGGCGGTTTACCTTACGGCTCAGAGCCCGAATGGGTTGGCTGGGTCACCCCACTGCTCACTCAACTTCAGCCATTTGCCTATTATGCCGCAACTGAATATTTAAAGTACCTCGCTTATCCAGAAGCCCTTGATATCGACTACGATTGGCGAGATTTTTCATATCAAGATGAGAAAGAAAACCTTAGAGAAATCAGCAAGCTAATAGATGCTGATGACCCAGATCTACGGCAGTTCAAAGACAGTGGCGGTAAAATGATTGTACTTCACGGCTGGTCTGATGCGGCAATTCCGGCATATGCAACAATTGATTGGTATGAGAATGTAGAATCATTTATGCATAGCCACCATCAGGAAGTTAGAGACTTTGCTCGGTTGTTTGTACTGCCAGGCGTGATCCACTGTGGCATAGATGGACCGGGCAACTCCACCTTTGACGCCATAAGTGCACTTGAAGCTTGGGTGATAGGCGGTGTCGCTCCTGACTCTTTGCTCACCCAAAAAGAAAATGCGCTAGGTGAGGTCATCAAGGAACAACCTGCTTACCCCTATCCAATGCAAGCTGTTTATAACGGTAAGGGTGACCCAACAAAAGCAACTAGCTTTCATGCAGGATTTATAAAATAATCAATATACAAAAATAGCGATGCTTAAATATCGCTATTTTTATGAAGAAAATTATAACCAACCAAACTTTCTCTTATAAATCAATATTGGCATAAATTTAAATCCTAGAAAGGACCTTTAGTTCATAGCGAA
>NZ_JAKFZS010000061.1 GCF_021654285.1 Pseudoalteromonas luteoviolacea
CTTCACTTTTTTTGCTATTTCGGAGATTGAAATTCCTAGTTCCAAAAGGGCAGAAATCTGGTATCTTCTCCCCTCGGTCAACTGTTGATAACTCATAGTAGTATTGCTTGTTTCTTTGGCGAGAAGAGCGTACCACTTTCGGCAGTTGGCTTCCTCCTCTACACCTTTCTATGAGTGTCGCACTTATTATCTGAAATCAGGATTTATGTTCTCTGTTTTTTAGTCTATTTTTTGTATTTTTTATATAGATGTGTAATTTCGATATTTTACACTCAAATCATTGCATATTTTAAATTGGTTTAGGTCTCTTATAATGGGGGGTTATCAGATTAAAATTCTGCAATACGGCTTTTCCTAATCGTATTAATTAATTTTAAGTTGGCTTTTTTAGAGTTATTCAAAATTATTTATTTAAATCAATGTGTTGATTTTTATGATGCATTTCTTTGCTGGGCCTGTAAAGAATCCCTCATGAAATTAAAATTCTTATTTATGGCATGTTGATATTGAAGTTTTCTTGATGAGATTTTTGCATAGATAGCATTAAATATTTTGTTTGTTAATTATTTTATAATATGAATATAGTGTTTATGGCTTTTGGCCAAAAAAGCGTTCATGGCGCTTTTTTCCTAAACACAATAAATAAAGGAAACTAATTATGTTAAATAAAATGTTACTTATCTCACTTGTCATATTGTCAATTGGGAATATAAACGTACTCCACGCTAAGCCAAGTATAACAGCGGATCATGCTCGCGTTTCATGCCATAACCCAAGATATGGTGATAGTTGGAGCATTTTCGTCTCTGGTAACAGTCAAATTAACTATTATGTTAGGAAATGCATTTATGAAGGTGGTGCCCCGAGCGTTGATATGTACTAAGCATAGGTATTGATCCTGTCTTGAGTATCTATTGTGCAATGTGAGTTTATCAAACACAGCAGTACATGTTGCACTTCTGAATAAGTTTCCTCCTTCTATGTTAGTCCCATAAGTGTTTAAAAAATTCCCGAATACGGGAAGGTATTAAACCATATAAAATAAAAATTCAATTTAATCAATGCTTTAAATTTGGCATGTAATTGGCTCTAGTAATTTAAAAATAATTACTGAGACTGAGCATGGATATCAAAGACTCACTTGCGAAAAATAAGAAACAAAAGCCTCATTTAAAAAAAACTTTCCTCGGGATAGCTGGCAGCCTTGCATTAATTGCACTGGGATTTGCAGATTTTAATAGAAGTGAGCTTGATTTGCACAATTTGGTACTCGCTGAAGTACAAAACGGTAAACTAAGTTTAGCGGTATCAGGCTATGGAACTCTGCGATCTAAACAAAGTCGGTTTATCACAGCGAGCCACCGCAGCCAAGTAGAAGAAATCTTTTATTTACCCGGTAGTCGTGTGCAGTCCGATACTATCATTATGCGCTTGTCAAATCCGGAGTTGTTACAGTCTTTAAATCGAACCCGACTTGCACTCGCTAGACAAAAAGCCAGTTTTGAAGCATTAAAACTGAGTCAGCACAATGCCTTATTAACTCAACAAGGTCAGCTTACACTACTGAAAAGTGAGCTAGCCAATGCTCAAAATCGCGAAGAAGCAGAAGCAAAATTGATTGCAACAGGCATAGTATCGACACTTGAGCATAAACGTTCGCAATTAGAAGTGAGTCAACTTAGCGAACGGGTTAAATTAGCCGAACTACAGCTAATTCAAACTCAAGCACTGCACGCTCAAAGGTTACAAATTGAACAAGAGTTGATGCGTGAAGTTGAGCTTAGTTTTAGCGCAGCACAACAGGATGTCAATAAACTTCATGTGCGTGCAGGGATTAGCGGAATGCTTCAAGAGGTTAATGTAGAACAAGGGCAATCTGTTCAAATGGGGGCCCCTTTGGCATTGGTTGGCAGTGAATCTTCCTTATTAGCAGATCTCCAGGTTCCAGAGAAACAAGCGAGCAGGGTACAAGAAGGGCAAGTTGGTATTATCAATACATTCAGTGCAGAAGTAGAGGCGCGAGTAAAGCGTATAGATCCTGTTGTCAGAGATGGGCGCATTGCCATTGAGTTGGAACTAACCGGTACAATGCCTGACAACGCAAGACCTTCGTTGTCGATTGAAGGGCGGATCATCACAGATGTAAAGTTCAACGCTTTATCTTTGCAAAGACCAAGCTATATTGCTGAGCAAAGTAATGCTTCTCTGTTTGTTCTTGATTTAAATAGAAATCAACTAGTTAAAACCCCCATAGAGTTTGGTACACTCGTAGGCAACGCTATCGAAATTCGATCAGGTGTAAAGGCCGGCGAGCAAGTAGTGATCTCTGACATGTCTGATTTCAAGCACCTCGCACATATAACAATAACGCAATAATTATAAGGAAACATCATGGCTAATACACCAGTTATCGAGCTTATCAATGTCTCGAAGATTTATGTAAGTGAAAATGTTGAGACGCATGCACTCACAGACATCAATTTGACTATCCATAAAGGCGATTACGTTTCAATCAGCGGGCCTTCAGGTTGTGGAAAATCCACACTTCTAAGTTTAATGGGATTGCTAGACGACATCACTGATGGCACATATAGAATAGAAGGTGTTGATACCCAGACTTTAGATGCTGATACACTCGCAGAACTTAGAAATTTACACATTGGCTTTATTTTCCAGTCATTTAACTTGATTGATGAGTTATCTGTTTTTGACAATGTTGCGTTACCACTTATCTATCGTGAGCAACCTTTAAGTCAAGAGGATATTAAGAAACGAGTCAATAATGCTCTGAGCCAAGTGGAAATTGAGCACAGAGCAAACCATAAACCCAATCAATTATCTGGGGGCCAACAGCAGCGGGTCGCAATTGCTCGCGCATTGGCGGGTGAGCCCAGTATTTTATTGGTTGATGAGCCCACTGGTAACTTAGATTCTAAAAATGGTGATGCTGTTATGGCTATTTTAGATTCTTTGAATCAACAAGGCACAACGATTTGCATGGTAACGCATGATCCCCGATACGCTGGGTATGCCAAACAACAGGTTAAGCTATTTGATGGTGCTGTATTGCACGCAAGTGAGTTAGCTCATGAAGCGTCGAGGGAGATGGCATGAATATAATTCGCTTTACGAACCAGTTAAAGTTAGCGATCAATTCTCTTACTCAAGCAAAAGGTTTTTCAGCCTCCATTATATTAACTTTATCACTGACGTTAGCTTGTTTTTTTGTCGTAATGAGCCTCTTTAGCAGTTACTTTATCAAGCCACTCAAAGTTGAAAATGAATCGCGTTTAGTTATCGTTGAACAAGATAATATTTACGCAGATAAAAACAGCCCTGGTTATCAGAGCTTTCAAGCAATAGATCATTGGTATAACAGTCAGCAAGTTTTTGAAAAAGCGGCTGCCGTAAGTACATCACAACGAATTATAAAAAGCTTACCTGGACAGCCTAAAATCGATGTGACTTACGCAACAAGTGAATATTATGAGCTATTTAAAGTACCTTTAGTGTTAGGCAGGCATATTGCACCCGCTGTAACGTTTGAAGAACAAGTACAAGAGATGCTTATCTCTTATGCGTTTTGGCAACGTTATTTTGATGGCGATGAATCTGTGATAGGCCAAAGCTTGCAAGTTGAAGGTTTACAAGTGAAATCATTTAAGGTTGTAGGGGTTGTTGCAAAAGAATTTGTTGATCCATTTATGTTTAATGGTGGTAAAGCTCAAGTGTGGTTTAACTTTTCATCAGATGCACGGTATTTTCGTGAGGAAAACCGCAGTCCGTGGTCAAGTTTATATAGCTCACTCAAGTTGGTAGGCGTCTTAAAACACGGGGAAACACATGACAGTACGGTAACACATCTGTATCAATCTATTCAGCAAATTAAAACACAGTGGAAAGAGGGGTTTCCTAGCTTAATTGATTTGAAACCTATTGTAACGAGTTTCCGTGAGGCAGAGCTAGGGGATAATGATAATTTAGCAATTTTGCTACTGGCCGGAGTCACAGGTTTACTGAGTATAGCATTATTAAATGTGAGTAATTTGTTTATTACCAGAGCCGTAGTCAAACACAAGCAATTAGCGCTGCAGGCTGTGTTGGGAGCAAAACTACGGGTATTGTTTCAAAGTATTTTATTAGAAACAAGCGTGCTAATGATAGCATCTGTGCTGGTGGCACTATTTATAGCTGCATGGGGTATTCAGCTTTTTGTCTCTGTAAGTGACGGGTTTTTACCCTTAATTTCCGATCTTTCTCTTGATATGACAGTGCTGTGTAGTGCGCTGGTTACTTGTTTTTTGTTGTCTTTTTTATTCGCATTTATAACAAGTCGATTGATTAACTTTACCAAGCTTCGTATGCAAATTCAGTCCTCAGGTAAAGGCGCGGTAAGCCAAGTTAACCCCTACACAATAAAATTAATGATAGGTTTTCAGCTTTTTTTAGCAACTGTTCTGGTCATCAGCGCAACTATGGTGCTCAACAAAAGCCTTGAAACACTTAATAGGCCACTTGGCAGTGAAACAGAAAACCTATTTACAGTTCAGTTGTTTATACAAAATATGGAAGAAAGTATCTCTGAACGTTACCACTATATCGATGCGTTTAAAGAGGCTCTACGCAATATTGATGGAGTAGAGCGAGTCGCTCATGGTGATAGTCCTGTTCAAATGCATGTGCGTTCAACCACTGTAACAGATATGTCAGGAAAAGAGAGTCTATTTATTCCGCAAGCTTGGGTTGGAAGAGATTATTTTGATGTCACAGGTCTAAAAATCATTGAAGGGAGAACGTTTAGTGACGCAGCTATTCGTGGTGAAAAACATGAATTTTTAGTTTCAAAAGCAGTAAATGATTTACTTAAGCCCGGCGGAAGCTTAGTTGGAGAGAGTTTTATAAGCTTTGATCCCGATAACCCAGTTGAGGTAGTGGGGATCACGGAAAACTTTAATCACCCAAAATCTTTTGGCAGGCACCAAGGACGCCAGTTTTGGTTTGTCGCTCAGCCATATTCTTTTCCATATATTGTAAAAATGGAAGAAGGAAAAAGTTTAAGTCGTGAATTGGTATTTCAAGCTGGCAGAACAGTTGATCCGCGCACTGGTGTTTGGTTACTTACAGATATGCATCATGAATACGGAATGATGACGCATATGGAGCGAATGACACGTAATTTATCTATTGTACTCGCGATGTTTACTTTATTACTCGCGGGAATAGGTATTTACGGGGTACTCAGTTACAACTTAGGTTTACGTCGTTACGAGCTTGGGATCCGAATGGCCTTGGGAGCGAAAAGTAAAACCTTGTATAAACAGCTATTTAAAGACACTATATTGCCGTTAGCAAGTTCATTTATTTTGGCGGTGTTAGTGTGTATATCTAGCTATAGCAAGCTTACTGAACATGTGAATGATTATATGTTGCTTAATGCAACTTGGTTAACAGCGGTTTGCATGGGGATTGTATTATTTGCACTGTTTGCGACTTTATATCCAATGAGCAAAATATTGGGCTCGAAGCCAATGGCTTCGCTACGCCAAGAGTAGATAGAGCGGTGAGCTAAAGCGATAAAGCTTTAGCTCATTAGAATAATAATAAGAAAGGTAATATGAAAACAGTATTAATAGTTGATGATCTAATTGATGTTCGATTGAGTGCGCGTATCGTATTAGAGCGCCATGAAATCAGGTGCTTAGAAGCAGAACATCCGGCTACAGCATTGGCTTGCTTGGAACAAGAAAAGGTCGACCTGATCTTATTAGATATGAACTTCAGCCAAGATACGACTTCAGGGCAGGAAGGGTTGGCATTTTTATCTAATTTGACTGAGCGTAACATAAATATTCCCGTAATAGTGATCACTGGCTGGGCGAAAATTGACCTCGCAGTGCAAGCTATGCAAAACGGCGCTCGTGATTTTATAGAAAAGCCATGGAAAAACAAAAGACTAATTGACGCTGTAAAAAATGTAATTGATAAGTCTGAAAGTACTTTAAATATAAAAGAGCAAAGTATATTTTGGGCCTTTAGCGAAACCAGTCATGCATTATTAGAAAAAGCCAAACGTATTGCCAAAACCGATGCCAATATATTGATCACGGGTGAAAATGGTACCGGTAAAAGCATGTTGGCGACATTTATTCATCAGCATAGTCCGCGCGCCACAAAAGATATGATTAGCGTGAATATGGCTGCGATCCCTGACAATTTATTTGAAAGTGAACTATTTGGACATAGAAAAGGCGCATTCACAGATGCAAAAGAGCACAGAGTTGGTCGGTTTACGTTAGCAAACAACTCGAGTTTATTTTTAGATGAGGTTGGATGTCTGCCTTTACCGCTGCAAGCAAAGCTTTTGAGAGTATTGGAATGCGGACAGTATGAGGAAGTTGGCTGCTCTAAATCTAAGCACAGTAATGCTCGAGTTATTTCTGCAACGAATGCAAATTTGGATGAACTTATTGAAGAGGTTAAGTTTAGAAGGGATCTGTTATTTAGATTAAATACTTTAGTCATTGAGTTGCTTCCCTTAAGAGCGCGACTAGATGAGCTCGCAGAGTTTGCGAGTCAGTTTTTAACGCTTCATTCGAGAAAATATGGACGAGATATAATGACTTTATCTGGTCAAGCTCTTAATAAGTTAAAAGAATATCATTGGCCTGGCAATATTCGAGAGCTTTCTCATGTATTAGAGCGGGCTGTGATCATGGCACCAAACAAAACGATTGAAGTTCAAGATATACAAATTACACAAACTAATAAGCAGCCAATGAGTCATGTCCCCCTGATGTCATTAGAGCAGGCTGAACAAAAGCTCATTACTCAAGCGATAACTCATTTTGATGGTAATGTGGTTAAGGCGGGTGAATTTTTGGGACTGAGTAAGTCTGCGATTTATCGGCGGATGGATAAATTTAATATTCAGGTTACGAGTACCTAATGCGATTAAAGCCAATTTCGTTAGAGCGAAGCATAATATTGTTGTTTTGTGTGCCTAGTTGCATCTTATTGATTTTGATATTTTTTATAACAATATATTTTGAGCTAGGAAAATTAGAAGTTTTGACTATTTTATTAGCGCTTATGCTACCTAGTATTTTAGCACTTCACAAGGTTTATGGCCTTGTTATTAGTTGCTTAGACGGTATTTCTGTACAGATAGATAGTTTGGCAAATGAAGATTTTACCATTTGGCGATTAGCTAATTATCAACAAGGACGTGTGGCTCAGATTAAGGCTGAATTGAAGTCTATTGCTTGTCGAATGCAGTATAAGCGCCAAGAATATGCTGAAAACGAGTCATTTATTTTTGATTTCATTAACGAGCTTGATTTACCTATTGTGGTGCTCGATCATCACTTTCAAGTGTACCACTACAACATTGCTGCAGCACATTTTTATAAAGGTGTGCACATTACCGGATTTAATACAGCACAACTCGCACTTGAAAAGATAAATGGTCGCTGGCAAACAATATCGGATAATCAGCGTTTTAAAGTGTTAGAGCACACGCTCTTCAGGGGCCAAAGGCAATATAAATTGATGGTCTACGTGTCAATTGAACAACAGCTTAGAAAAAATGAGCAGCAAGTGTGGCAAAAGCTTGTTCGAGTGTTAAATCACGAGGTGAGAAACTCACTCACGCCAATTTACTCTATGGCTCAGTCATTAAAAGACCTGTCAAGTAATACAATCAATGACTTACAACAGACCATGCTGGGTGTGATTGAAAAGCGTGCTGAGCATCTATTAGGGTTTGTTTCGAGCTATTCAAAATTATCTCAACTTCCTGAACCCAAAATGCATTTTATAGCTGCATTTGAATTACAACAACGCTTACATGCATTATTCCCTGACGTAACTATAAAACAACTATCTGGTGAAAATCTTAATGTCTACTGTGATTTAGAGCAGTTAGAACAGGTATTACTTAACTTGGTTAAAAATGCAAATGAAGCAAATGAGATAACTGGAGCAGATGAAATTATCATAGTAATCAAACTATCTGAGTTACACAGTTGTTTTGAAGTAATAGATTATGGAGAGGGGGTGTCAAATACAGACAATTTATTCACACCTTTTTACTCTACAAAAGAGCAGGGTAGTGGTATTGGTTTGGTGCTAAGTAGAGAGATCATTCGTGCGCAGGGCGGGGAGCTAACGTTAAAAAGCAGGGGGAATAGCAATGGCGCTATCGCAACCATTCAGTTACCTAATTTGTCTAAAGATCCAGACTCCGCCTCGTCTAGCTAGTGAGCGGAACATACACAATTTAGCCATTCGGAGCGCAAATGAAGCTTGCTGCCATTAGAATACCTTGCAGAAACCTCAAAGATGCAGAAACTTTTTATGTAGATAAATTAGGCTTAAATATTGCGTTCGGGTCGTTAACTGACGGCTATATCGGCTTACAGTTGCAAAATACTCAAGTGATTTTAGAGCTGGAAGAAAAAAGTGAATTTGAATGTGGTAACTACCTTGTGT
>NZ_JAKFZS010000062.1 GCF_021654285.1 Pseudoalteromonas luteoviolacea
TGTGATATGAATATTCGAGAGTTTCGTGACAAAGATTATCCAAGAGTGTTGGAGATTTATTCGAAATCCAAGTTGGATGAGCTTCGTTTTGAGAAAAAGAAATTTAAGCTCTTGCCTCTGGAAAATGATGAAAAGAGATTGCCTGCTTTAAAAGAATCAAAAATATATGTTTTTGATGATGGTCAAGTTCTTGGGTATGGCGCATTATATAATTCAGAGATCAGAGCATTGTTTGTTTGCCCTAAAGCAAGAGGAAAAGGAATTGGAAAACAAATATTAGCGTTTCTGTTGTCCCAGATAAGCGGTGAAGCCAACCTTTTTGTGGCTCAAACAAATAAACCAGCAAAAAAACTCTATGAGGCATACGGGTTTGAAGTATCTGATGAGTTTTTCACGGAATATAATGGCGAGCCAGTGTGCGTAAATGAAATGGTTCGCATTACCAAGTCGCGCTAACAAGGCGTAGCCATCAAGCTTGTGCTTGCTGTGGGTGGTGTTATACGTAAAAGAGGGTAGGGAGCATGGATAGTCCAATTAATAAATTTAAAGTCTGGTGGCAAGAATCGAAAGTTGATAGTCCCTTAAAGCAAAAAAGTGCAGTGTGTGTTTCAACCATAGACGAGCATGGATTTCCATCAGGAAGGTTCGTCGATCTAAAAGCTGTAAGTGAGGAAGGCTTCGTTTTTTGTTCTTATTTTGATTCTGCAAAAGGCAAGCATATTTCTCATAACCCAAAGTCTGCGATGACTTTTTGGTGGGATCATGTTGGCTATCAGGTTCGTGTTATTGGTCACTCACAAGAGATTTCAGAGTTAGAGGCAGATAGTTACTGGGTAACAAGAACTAGAAGTGCTCAATTGACCACTACTGCCTTTGACCAAAGCGCACCTTTAGAGTCAGAAGCTTTTTTAGATACGCGTTTGAACGAGGCTTTGTTACAGTTTGGTGATCAATCAGTCCCAAGGCCGAAGAATTGGGGGGGGTATATTGTTAAGCCTGTGTCTATAGAGTTCCTTACGTTTCGAGAAAGCAGACTACATTTGCGGGAATTATATGAAAACTCTGACGGCTGCTGGAATAAGCAACTCCTTCAACCGTAAAATATGACGCTCAAGTTGAACATTGGGAGCAAAACTCATGGCTTATGTTTTTGTTTAAAGTTATAAATTCTGGTGTGCTATGAAGTATTTTTTAGCTGTCGTTGTTAACATGATTTTTTTAGCTTGTTCAGTTGCGGGGCTGATATCTTCATGTATGTGGGGTTGCCCAAATTCTGGCATACAGCTAATTTTTAAAATTTCTACGGCGTGTTTGTTTATTAGTCTTTGTTTGGTTGTCTACCTTCGGGTAACAAATATAAATCGTAAAAAGAATATGAAGCCAGATTGATGTCGCTCCAATCGTTTATAACAAGTTATTAAAAAAGTAGATATACTCGCAATCTGGTTTTTTGTTATTTCTTCTTGGGAAAAGCTCTTAACTAAACTTATCTGGCTTAAAACTGAGTAAATATAACCGAATCATGGATGAAGGTGGTGAGTAGATATATTTAAACTGGTATTTATCGTTTTAATATTAATATCTGACTTATCCGTTGCAAATAAAAATGGTCTGATAGGGGTGATTATAGGAATAAATACCAGGTAATGTTTGATAACTTGGTACCTCAATACATTCCTGATGCAGTGCTTTTGGTTGAGTCTAAACACGGTAAGCCTATCGGGAGCACAGGGTTTAAAGACCTAGAAAAAAACAGCCAATGACAACCGATATCATGATGCCGAATGGGAGTACTGGGAAAAAGTTAACTGTGCTGTTGGTTGCTTTATTGGCAGAAGATGGGGTTGTTGACCTTGATGCGCCAATTAGTAAAAACCTTGATAAGGAATTACTTATTCAAATTCAATACTCAAATAAAATGGCGTTTAGGAGTTTTTTAAACCACACAAGCGGTATTTTTGAGTATAACGATGTAGGTGAATATGTGTTTCTTAAAGCGCAATATGCTTACAGTAATAAAGTGACCACTGACATGTTTCCACTAGGCTTTGTGTTGAATTGCGGGCTTAATTTCAATCAGTGAAGGGGTATTCGTACTTAAACTCAGGGTATGCGTTGGCTGGCGTTATTTCAGAGCGAGTTTTAAAAGCACATCCATCAAAAGCGATCAGAAAAAGAATTCTATAGCCATTAAAAATGGCATCTAGCTACTCTAAATGTGTGGAAAAAATCAACCAGATCTGGCATCAGGGTATTTAAAGAAAAGGGGGGATACTTTGAAACACGTAATGTTCGATATTGATGACACACTTGTCCAATCATATGATTTAGATTCTGAGTGTTTCATTCAGGCAGTTAAAGAAGTTACGGGTTTGGATATTGATACTAACTGGTCTCGTTATGAACATGTCACAGATAGTGGGATCCTTAATCAGTTTTTTAAAGAAAAAAACATTGAAAATACTGAACTGATCTTTGCACAGATTAAGCGTGTGTTTTTATCAAAAATACAAACTCGAATTACAAATAATCCCATTCTTGAAATACCTGGATCTCGTAAATTTATCTCTAGCTTGAAAGAAATGGATAACGTAGTTATTTCGCTTGCAACTGGTGGTTGGTATGAAAGTGCTATTTTAAAATTGGAATCCGCTGGAATTGATATATCAAATATCTTCATTGCATCTGCTAATGATCATTATTCAAGAATCGAGATTATGAAAATTGCTGAAAAAAGAGCCGTTAAAGAAGAAAGTTTATCGTTTACATATTTTGGTGATGGCTGTTGGGATTTGAAAGCATGTAAAGAGCTGGGAGTTAACTTTGTTTTAGTGGGTAATAAATTAGAACACAGTCAGTCAATTATGGACTTTAAAAAGCAAAGGGAAGTAATAGACTATATTGGCCTGTAACAGATTATTAAAAGGCAAGTTTTTGCGTCAGTAAAGTGAAAAGGAAAGGATTTGATGTATAAAGTGGGAATAGTATTATTTGATGATTTCACTGATGTGGACTTTTTTCTTATGTATGACTTGCTAGGTCGAACAGCTAATAGTTGGACGGTAAGCATACTTGGTACTAAACCCGAGCATAACTCTCATCTTGGTATGACTGTGAAAACTGACAGACACATTTCAGAGGTAGTTAGTCAAGATGTAGTGTTAATCACCAGTGGCAAACGCGGTGTTCCAGCAGCGATGAGAGATGCTGAATTTATGTCAGCGTTAGATCTTAACCCGGCTAAGCAGTTAATTGGCTCGATTTGCGCGGGGTCTTTCATACTTCACGAACTTGGTTTATTAAAAGATAAGCCATTGACCACAAATCCAGATGCTAAAGCCGCCTTACAAAGTATGGGAGGAGATGTTCAGGACTTTCCTCTTGTTATAAATGGAAATATAGCCACTGCGGGCGGCTGCCTTTCATTGGTTTATTTAATTGGTTGGTTAGCAGAGCGACTATTTGACTCTAGTAAACGAAAAAGTATACAAAACCATCTGATCCCAGCTGGTCAGTTAGCCTTATTTGAAGAGCTGATTACCAAAACTATTTATTCAGCCGAATCGGCAAATCTACATAACTAAACATTTGAGAGGTATATGTAGCCTGTAGCATTTGTCTTTGCTTAGTTCGGTTCATGGTTAACGAGATCGTGTATATCTGCTATCTATGGCTGTGCAAAGCGCCCATATTTTCCCCAATCACTTGTTATTAGCTTCGTGGGATGTAACAAAAATTTCACCAGTAAAGTAATCTTTTTTTGTTAAAAAATTTAAAGTGTAGCTTTTTGTTTCTATTAGCTATTTTATTTTCTGTTTTTTTAGATATTTGTTTTTAATCGTTATTAATTTTTTTTATTGAGCGTTGATTTTATTTTTTTAGTATGTGATTTTTCATATGGAGATTATCCAAAAATAAGGAAATAAAATGAAAAAATATATAGCACCACTTTTGTTATTATCATCGTTGTCAGTGTCAGCATCTGACGAACTCTCTGTAAACTCGACTTCCTATTACGGTCCAATCACAATTTGCCAATATGAATTTGCAGGGTTTACTGGTATGTCTTTAAGTGATGTTTCAGCATCTCATGTTGAAATTCAGGGGTATATGCTAAAGTATCGTCATCGTGGCCACATACAGTGTTTGGGGCCGATCCACAAAAATGGCAGAATATACACCTTTGACGCTCAATGGCATACCTATGGGCGACTTTAAGCTGCGTTAGATTAATCTCGTATTAATGCTTAACATAGCCTGATTTATGGTCGGGCTTTTTATTTTCTATCAGCTGAAGTAACTCTAAAAGCGCATAACATTAACATCGGACAGTCACAAGTTTTTTGCTTTATTCGCGCAACTTGACCATTGTTTATATATCCAGCTTTAACTTGAGTCGAATAAATATGACAAGAGCAAAGGAAAGCAACGATAGATCTGTCACATAACATCGTGCACATAACATCGGACCGCATAACATCGGACCGCATAACATCGGACCGCATAACATCGGACAGTCAAAAGTTTTTTTGCTTTATTTGTGCAACTTGACTACTGTTTAAATATCCAGTTTAAAGTTGAGTTAAGTAGGAATGACAAGAGCAAGGAAAGCACTGATAGATTTGTCGTCGACGTCTTATTATCACTTAATAGCACGGTGTGTACGCCGTGCTTTTTTGTGCGGAGATGATAAGTATACAGGTAAAAACTTTGACCATAGACGAACATGGTTAGTGGAGAGAGTAAAACTGCTAAGCAGTGTATTTGCCATTGAAATAGCGGCTTATGCCATTATGAGCAATCACTATCATTTGGTGGTGAAAGTGAATAGGCAGCAAGCACTTGGTTGGTCAGATAACGAAGTGATATCAAGATGGTACAGGTTATACAAGGGTAGTCCAATCATTGATAGATACCTTCACGGTGAAGCTCTCAGTGAGGCAGAGCAGTTACTTGCATCTGAGTTAGTTGAAAAATGGCGAGCTAGGCTGTATGACATTAGCTGGTTTATGAAAAACCTCAATGAATACATAGCAAAAGAGGCAAACAAAGAAGACAACTGCACAGGCAAGTACTGGGAGGGGCGATATAAGTCACAAGCCTTGTTAGATGAAACGGCATTACTCAGTTGCATGGCTTATGTAGACTTAAACCCAATCAGAGCGAACGAGGCAAACAAGCTAGAGGATAGTGATTTTACATCGATTCAAGAACGCATAAAGCACCTCCAAAAGACTGAAGAAAACGCAAACGACTCAAAACAAAATAATGAAGCAGCGCACCAAACAAAACAGCCCAAATCACTAAAACCCTTTGGTACAAGAGAGCAGGAAAACACTTTACCTTTTTCATTGTTAGATTACCTTGAACTAGTTGATTGGGCGGGTAGGTATATTCATCCGAAAAAGAAAGGATACATACCAAAGAATGTGCCCAGTATTCTAGCATCAATGAGAATTGAAGAAGCGATTTGGCTGGATAGGGTACAAAATTATGGTAATCACTATAGTAACTTTGCTGGTTCTCAAACTGTGCTAAGATCACATGCCGCTAAAAATGATGTAAGTTGGTATAAAGGGGTAGGTTAACAAAATTTAGATTGATCCTCACTTTTCAACCTCTGTTCTATGAGCTTATTAAAATGAAAATATTCCTAAATGAAATTTATTTCTATCAACAGATAGGTTTTTATAATTAACCGTAATAGATAACTGTTGCTAGGATTTTCCATTATGCTTCATTGTAAAATTAAATATGTGCCTGTCCTTTTTACTCCCTTTGTCCTTTTTACTCCCTGTCCTTTTTACTCTTGAGTTTAGGTTTAGCTAATAAGTACAATAAAAAGGACAAACTACTGATCACGGGATTTATAAAAGACGTAAAATCTGGCCCAATAATTTTTCTATCGCAAACCTTACAGGCAGGAGAGGAAGATGTCGTATCCTAAAAAACTTGCAGTAGCATTAAGAGAGCTTGAAGATGCAAAAGTTAATAAAATTAATGCAATGCCACCCCCATATATAATTCTGAGGAAGCTTGGGATCGAAATTGTGCCATTTCATTACAACAGATTTTCATCAAACTTTATTATTGCTTCAGTTTGGTTTTTCCCTATATCGTATTTGTTAGCGTTTTGGCATCTAGATGACGTATCGAATACCACAATTTTTAATGTTAGTGTGTTTAGTGGTGTGATGTTGGGGCTATGTACAGCAGTCTATTATAGTAATAGTGCCAAGAAGTATAAATTAAGTACTTGGGAGCAATTGTAGATTAGTATTATCCCTATTTTATGCTCATGTTAGCTTATTAAATAAAAAACAGGTGATTCTTGTTGTTATCAAATGCCAAATCAGTATTCAGTTTATGTGCATTTGTACTTACACTTTTAAGTGCAGGTGCAGTGTATGAGGAAATTTCTCGAAATAATGCTTTAGAAAAATATACAGCCAAAGGCTCTTTGATTGATATAGGATCTCGATTTTTACACATTGACTGTCGGGGAGAAGGGACGCCAATTGTCATTCTTGAATCGGGTCTCGACACTTTGGGCTCATTAAGTTGGTCTGCAGTTCATGAACAATTGGCTCTAACGACGAGAACTTGTGCCTACGATCGCGCTGGTATCATGTGGAGTGATCCTCGACCGTATACAAACAATTTGATGCAAGATATTGCAACTGATTTAAATAAGGCCCTTAACATTGCCAACGAAAAACCGCCATATATTATGGTTGGTCACTCATTCGGTGGTCCATATATTACAAAATTCACGGATCTTTTTGGTGAAAAAGTTGCTGGTATTGTGTTTATAGACTCTCCTCACCCAGAGCAGATGGATTTAGTCCAAAATATTGAGGTGCCACTATCTTTATCATTGAAAAATGCAGTTTCTGAAACCTTCAAGCCCATGATGGATATAACGGGTTTAACTCGCATTTTAAATAATCAGACTAATGAAGCTTTTCCAAACCAGTCCAAATATCATTCAGATGCAGTAAAAGCTTTTGCACCATCATCTGAATATATTTTATCTCGGGAGATTTCGAATTATTCAAGTGGATTACAGCTAATAAGATCTTCAAGAGACTTTGGCGAAAGACCTATGTTTGTGCTCGGAAATATTGTTAATTATGCAGAAATGTCTGATCGACAACTTGCCAGTGCAGGGTTAAGTCGTGATATTGTTCCTGCGGTTATGGAGCAGGATTTGTATATGTTTAACGATCAAGCATCATGGTCGTCTAACAGTCAATTGAAGCTATTTTATAACACATCACATTATATACAATTTGAAAAACCTGAAGAGGTCATTCGTGCTGTGCAAGTTGTTGTCAACAAAGTTAAAAAACAAATGATATAGTTTTTGTCTTTTGCTGGCGTAAGTCTGCGAGGATGTTTTAGTTGAACTTTACAATTTTCTTGATCCTACTTTGCTTTATACTATTGCTAAATGGTTATGCAACTTATGGTATAGCGGGTAGAATAAAGTAATCTTGGGTTTGTTGTTTCGCGCTTTTATCCCAGCTTTGTAATTAGGCTTTAAGAATCTAAATGAAAACAAACATTTTTATATTATTGATAACTATTATAACCATCACTTTTTTTTGGCAGGCTGAAATTTATGAAGACAAAAAAAAAGCTGTAAAGATCAGCGAGTTTGTGCCTGCATTTAACGATTGGGAATGCGGCTATCAGAACATTGGTTCTTGCACCATAGTGTTTGAAGTTATTCCCACCAAAACGTTTCAGGTGAAGGGAATTCAGTATACTAAAGACTTTATGGCTATAAAAATCATTCAAAAAGGAAAGGTCGGTTGGGTTATAAATGGAAAAGGTGTTGAAGTGTATAATCCAAACGATACTTAGCAAGTTCTCCATTAATTTTTTTGATAAAAAATTTCCCACCTAATCAAAGTCAATCACTAGGGACGATAAAAGATATCAGACAATCGTTTTTTGTTAAAAGTGCCATGGGTGTATGTTGTGTTTTGTCGCTTATCTATTTATGTTGGTATGCTACGGTTATGCAAAAATAGTTGTAGGTGAAAATGTTAGCTGGAACTCTGAGTATGGAAAGAATTTTAATTTTGATTGCATTGTAGCTACCTTTAATGGCCAATGCATGTACAGCAAATTTATAAGCCCCTAAAAAGGGGCTTATAAAGTATCTATCTCTTACACAATAATCCCAGGGATCTCCTTGCCAAATCCAAGGTCAACACCGCACGCTTTAGCTGCTGTATGCAGTACATCATGTTGGTTGTAACCTGACCCCATATTACTGACTACGCCTCGGTTTATACGTGCGCCGCCGCCAGCAATAAGGTACGAACATGGGTTGGCAGAGTGTTTATCTGCGTGTCCCATATCTGATGTTTCTAATAC
>NZ_JAKFZS010000063.1 GCF_021654285.1 Pseudoalteromonas luteoviolacea
GCGCCTCAGCGCTCTTTTTATTTATTCACGGTGCCAACCACCGGTGTAACCTCGTCTTCAAACCAATCGCTTAATAAACGCTTGTCATAATAAAACTCGGTGTCTCTACCAGACTTGATTCTATTCATAAAGCTCATATCTTTTAACACTTTAGATTTTGCTTCCGCCATTACTTTACCCGCTTTATCGGTCACGCTATAGGTAATTTTTAAACGTGGAAAATAAATAGGCTTAATGATGCGAATATCATTCATGTTAAATCTAACATCACCTGCTAAATCAATATCTTCAAAAGTTACCGCTAACGTATATCCTGCTGGCATGTCTGAAGCTAGCTTATTCAAATGCGCATCAAATTGCTTTGCAATACGCTTGTGATACCCGCCACGAGTCTCCTTTGCAGGAAACACATCTCTGTACTCTTTAAAGTCTAGCCATGTTACTTTTGCCTCTCCAGCACTGGCCATCATCGGCATAAAAAGTGCCACAATTGCATATTTGAAAAGTTTCATTATTTGCTCCTCTGGTTAGCCTGTGTGTTCATATTCTGCTCACTACGCTGAACGAAAACTTAAGGGTTACATTCATTAACAGGCTTTTACCGGCGTTCACCTTTTAAACCGAATGAACGCCATATCACCACTAGTTTTGCACCTTTATTCTATAAAATAACGCATAGAGTACAGGCACAATGCCAAGTGTTAGTAAGGTAGAAAACAGCAAACCGCCCATGATCCCAAGTGCCATCGGCTCCCACATTTCTCCCCCACCCAAATACAATGGAATAAGACCAAACACGGTCGTCGCAGTCGTTAATAAAATCGGTCGCATACGTTGCTGTGCGGCTGAGATAATCCCCTCTACAGGGTTATTTGGTGTATTCTCAAGCTCAATTTTGATCCGCTCCAACAATACAATTGCATTGTTTATTACAATACCCGCCAAAGAAATAATGCCAAGTAAAGTCATGAAGCCAAAAAATGACTGCCCTACTAGTAGACCCAAGATCACGCCAATAAATCCCAATGGAATGGTAGTCAGTACAATAATTGACTTACGGATCGAGTTAAATTGACCTATCAGCAAGATAACAATAATAAATACCGCTATAGGCATTTTATCTGCAATAGACTGATTGGCTTTACCGGAAGACTCAGCTTCACCACCCAATTCATATGAATACCCAAATGGCCAGTTTTGCTTTTGCTCTTCCAGCCAAGGCACTAATGCAGCAAACCCTTCATTCGCCGTAATGCCGTCAAGCTGCGCACCCACTGCCACGGTTTTTAATCGGTCGCGTCGTAAGATTTGAGCGCTTTCCCAAACCACTTCAATATCTGCAACCTGCTTCAAAGGAACCGATGCGCCTGTAGCTTGTGAATAGACCATCATGGCTTCCAATTTGCCAATATCATCTCTGTCAGCGGCCACAGAGCGTAAGGTAACAGGTATTAGTTCATTTCCTTCGCGGTATTGTGTGAGCTCCAAACCACTAAAGCCAGTTTGTAATGAACTTGCGATATCTTTACTTGATACACCCACACGTCGTGCACGTGTTTGATTTATCTTGATCTGTACCTTTTTGCTTGGCAACCCCCAATCATCACTGATTGCTTTAAGCCCCTGAGTCGCCGCCATTTGCGCTTTTAACTGATCGACAATCGCCATCAAGGTAACTTGGTCGTCACCAGAGAGCCTGATCTCAACCGGGTTAGCTATCGGTGCACCATTTTCAATCTTTCGCTGCTTAATCAATAAGTCAGGGTGTCGACTTAAGGCATACTGCTCAATATCCTGCATCAAAGCATCGATCAATTGATAAGACGTAGTACTGACAATCATCAACGCATAGTTTGAACTTGTTGGCTCTGGTGTATGCGTTAACAAAAATCTTGGGCCACCATTACCGACATAACTGACCCACTGCGTCACTCCCTCGGGGCGCTCACTTGATACCAGTAACTCATTTTGAATAAAGGCTTCCATATCTTTTACCAAAGCTTCGGTTGTTTCTAACCGAGTACCGATAGGCAGTTCTAGCTCTACTTTGAAATAGTCACGATCTGAAGGTGGGAAAAATAATTTCGGAATTAACTGCATGCCTTGCAGCGCAATAAAAAACGCAGCCACACATGCCATCAAAGTGATCCAGCGGTGGCGGATCATGGTGGTTAAAAGGTTTTTATAAGTTAAATAAACGCCAGTGTTGTAATCAGCTGCTTGTGATTTCACACGTGTAAAGTACACACATAACATAGGGATCATAGTCATAGCCAGCAACCATGAACATAGCAAAGTAATGGTCACAACCTTGAACAATGAAGCCGTGTACTCACCTGTCGATGATTCAGCTAAAAAGATAGGTAAAAACGCAGCCCCAGTTGTTAATGAAGACACTAGCAAAGGCACTTTTAATTCATCCGCCGAGTCAACCGCAGCATCTATCGCCGCCTTGCCGCGCTCCATTTGTACCATGATGTTTTCAGACATCACAATACCGTTATCAACTAACATCCCAAGCGCGATGATGAGTGCAGCAAGTGAAATTTGGTCAATACTAATGTGGAAAAATGACATCACCAAAATGCCAAAGACCATGCTCATTGGAATAAGGCTGGCAACAATAAGGCCTGTTCTTAGTCCCAAAGTGAATAACATCACTAAGGTAACCACCAATACCGCTTGCAAAAGATTGGAGACAAAGTCACTGACCTTTTGCTCGACTTCCTTAGGTAAGAAAGAGAGCAACTTAAATTCAACGCCAATGGGATAAACACTTTCTAAATAGTTAAGGGTTTCTAACACCTGCTCGCCCAAAGCAATATTATTACCGCCTTGTCGCATAGAAATGGCGATCGTTAAACCCTCATCTAAGCCCACTCGTACCTTAGACTTTGCGGGATCTGCATAGTCACGATAAACAACGGCAATATCAGACAGTAGCAATACCTGTTCGCTACCCGGTACATTAATGATGGTATTGGCAATATCTTCTACTGACTCAAAATTGCCACTCGGCTCAAGTGCGAGGGTTTCATCATTGATATAAATAGAACCGCCAGGATTGACAATATTTCGTGATGCAAGTTGCTCTTTAAGCTGGTTAGGTGAAATGCCAAGGGCACCAAGCCGCGCGTTTTCAAATTCAATAAATACACGCTGTTCTTGGTTGCCATAAATTTCCACCTTTGCAGCCTCAGGTAAGCGCAACAAGGTGTCCCTAACCTGTTCAGCTACATCTTCCAATTCACGATAGGTATATCCTTCAGCGGTAAGCCCTATGACAATACCGAACACATCCCCAAATTCATCGTTAACAATGGGAGTTTGCGCATCGCTGGGTAAATCTTTCTCTATACTCTGGATCTTGCGCCTTAAATTATCCCAGATAGGGCGCATATTCTTATAGCTTTCCTTAATATTGACGCTAACGATAGAAACGCCTGTTTTGGAGGTGCTACTGACAAAATCCAATTCCGGGATCTGCTGTACAACCTTCTCGATTTGGTCGGTGACAAGCTCTTCTACTCGCTGAGGGCTTGCTCCAGGGAAGTAAGTAACCACTTGCGCTGTTCTGATAATAAAACCAGGATCGTAATCTTTTGGCATTTTATTAAACGAGATGATCCCAAAAAACAACAATGCCGCTATCAGTACCCAAGTTGTCCGGTTATTTTCTAATGCAAGTCTGGTTATATTCACTGGACCCCCTTGTTAAATTTTACAAGTTGGCCTTCACTCACTTTACTCATACCAGCAGTCACAATATAAGTGCCTTCCGAAACTCCACTGATAACCGGAAAACCTAGAGTAGAAACCTCACCAATCACAACCGGGTTTTTCTTAATTTTTCCCTTACCTGCTCCAGCAGACTCCACTGTCCATACAAAATTACCGGATGCATCTTTGAGCACAGTTTTTATTGGTAAGTAGAGACCACTTTTATTCACATCAGCGCCTTTGGCAAGCACCTTTGCTGTCATGCCCGGTAAGATGTTGTAACCCTCGGGGCGCGTCATGCTGAGAGTAACCTCATAGGCTTTCGTTACCTCATCCGCTTGTGTGCTCACTTCAACAAAGTCTAATGGAAATGTTTTATCAGGGATCCCTGAAAACTCTGCAATAATGTGTTTAGGCGCATCTTTTGAGACTTTAATCATTAAGCTCTCAGGCACATTGACCTTAAGCGTTACATGCTTGATATCTTGCAGTGTTGCGACAACTTGCTTGGCTTGTACCTCTTCAAAACGCTCTATATAAGTGCGTGCCACTACACCCGAAAATGATGCTTTTAAGCTTGTGTAAGACAAGTTGTTTTTTGCATTCGCCAATTTACTTTTTGCACTAGTAAAGTGGGACTGTAGTTGGTCATAGTCAGATTGCGAAATCGTGCCTGATTTAATAAGTTGTTTAGCACGCCTAAAGTCAGCCTGTGCTTTATTATAATTAGCCTGTGCTTCATCTAAAGAAAGTTTGTATTCTGTTGCATCTAACTTAGCAATTACATCACCAAGCTGAATTTCTTGCCCCTGCTTTACCAGCAACTCTGTAACTTCACCTGATACTTTAAATGATAGATCCGCAGAAGAAGCTGCATCGACTACCGCAGGGAATTCCACCAAAGGGCCATCGACTTGTGAAGAAAGCAATAATGTCCTCACTGGACGAAGCTGCTCTGATTGCTCTTGCTCTGACTTTTGCTCTGAACAACCAATTAATGCCAAGCAAAATATTGCCATAACACCTAGCTGCTTGCCTTTTATTATCTTCATAAAAGCTCCTTTAGTTTTACTGAACATTACGATGTTGAGTCATCGCAGTAACAAAATTATCTATCCAAACATCAAGTACGGCCTTAACCGTTTCAACATTCTCAGTACCATCAGCCTTCAGTACCGAATCCAATTCTTTATGTGCAGTCATCATCACCACTGGGGCCTGCCGACTCCCTAAATAGAACGCTGACTCGAGTGACACATGTGTTAATGCCTCGGTTTGCTCTGTCGCAGCTAAATAAGCAGTTTTGCCCGCGTTATACACTAACCTGATAGGCACAAAGTCTCTTACCTGTAATGAAATGGGTTCAAATTGCACATCTGTAAAAGCGCCTTCAATTGTCAATACAGTGTCATCTACACCTTCGGGTTTTGCCGTTACAACTTTATAGTAAGGGCTCAATTTGATTTGCATTTGCGACTGCATGTAATGACTTAGCTTAGCAACATGCTGAGGATTAATGTTTAAAAACTCAGATTCAGAAGCGTTAATCCACACTTCAAACTGAGGAATGTAGAGCACTTCGATTTTACTTAACACTTCTCTATTGAATGTGTTATCGACGAATAGGTTGGTATCTTCATAGTCGTCAGAGGGGAGTAATACATCATAATTAGGTAAAAAACCTGAGCGCGTATTGTTTGAGCTCGAAGCACAGGCGGATAACATACATACCAAAGCCACAATCAATACTACTTTAAACCAAGTCATAAGCTGCTCCATATTCAATTCATTTCCAGTGGTTTTAACACAATCACAAGCAAGCCTCTGATCTCTTTTGAAATCAAATGTAACCTGTGAATACAAATAAATTTAAGTTCTTAAATTAAGACGAATAGCTCAGACTGCGAATCATGGATTTAGTGCAAAATAATTTTTATTTTTGCTTAACAAGCACGTATTCCAAAGCTGATGTTACATTTATGTAACGTAAGTATATGATATGGAAGTATAGCTTAAAAGGGGTCTGTGAATTTATAAAAATGGTTTTGGTGAGATAAGCTGAAAAATAAGATCTCAGCTTATCAGGCAATCAGCAAAACATTACAAGTTACCGCGGATCACACCAACAGCGAGACCTTCTATATTGAAAACCTCTTGCTCTAGGTCAACTTCAATCGGTGAGAAATCTTCATTCTCAGCATGTAAGAATACTTTTTTACCGACTTTTTCAAAACGCTTAACGGTGACGTCTTCCTCAACACGAGCAACAACAACTTGCCCATTATTGGCAACTTGAGTTCTATGAACAGCAAGTAAGTCACCATCCATTATGCCGATATTTTTCATGCTCATGCCATTAACACGAAGTAGGTAATCAGCTGATGGCTGGAACATACCAGGATCTACTTGGCAATGATTCTCTATGTGCTCTTGCGCCAAAATAGGCTCTCCAGCTGCTACGCGACCTACAAGAGGTAACCCCAGCTGCTCTGGTTCATCCGCTTCCACCAATCGAATACCGCGGCTTGCGCCAGGCACCATTTCAATGACTCCTTTTTTAGCAAGCGCTTTCAAATGTTCTTCAGCAGCATTGGCACTGCGAAAACCAAGAGAATCTGCAATTTCCGCACGAGTCGGTGGCATACCTGTGTCTTTGATAAAAACTTTGATCAGCTCGAATACTTGTTCTTGTCGTTTTGTTAAAGGTCGCATATAACTGGTTTTCCATACAGTGCATTTACTGTGAGTATATACAGTTAAAATTAAATCGCAATGCTAAACCTCTAATACTTGACTGATTCACTAGAACTATTTGGAACAAGGCAGCAAGGTTAAGAGCGCATCACTTGATGAGCCAGATAATGTAGCTAACAATTTTCCGACTCGATAGTAATAAGGCTAAGTTAAAACCTACATCTGAAGCCCCGATAATAACAAAATACTCTAATTGAAAATGCTATCAAGTACAGGGAGGGGATCTCAAACTTATCTTGTAAGTATACAAACTCTTTATAATCTTGACTGAGTACAAAATAAAACCCAGACTCTAATAAAAAAGAAAAAATGATTGAGATCTAAAATTAAAAACCAACTTATTTTTTGCAAAAAAAATAAAGCATTAAAAATTTAAATCACACTTAATTTATATGAAAATACAAGAGTGGAATTAAGAATAGTGGAATGAAGAACAATATTAATAAAATAAAAAAGTAGTAATAAAATGAGTTTTCAACGGATAATAAGCTACGTGACTGAGCTACCATTAAGTAGCTCATTAAATACAGACTTTAGCAAGCTGAAGTTGTATAAGTACCTGGGCAAGTTCTAGTACCAGTGCACTCCCAAGTCTTGAAGAAGCCGCCAGCAACCTGTGGAGTCATCTCAGCTGGTACGTTAGCTTTATCATGACTAATAAGTTTGATGTTTTTCTTTTTAAGTTTTAATAACATTTTTATATCTCCTTGTTGACAACAACAAACCTAACAGTATTTATTTATCATTTCAACAAAAATAAATAAATTATTTTAGTAAATAATAATTTCGATAAAATCAATATAACTAAACGAAATTAAAAAACGAAACACATAAAAATATCGTGTTCTTAAAAAGATAACCAACCTTTAAAAAGTATATAAAGAGTATAAATTTATTAGATATTTTTAGTCTCTCTACAAGCAGATTTTTAAAATTTAAAAAGGCTCAGGTTGTGACTACATTACATAACATCGCTTAGGTAGATACTGTGTAACGACGTAGCCATGCACTACAGCACATGAGCTGAACGAGCAATAACCTAAGGTGTCTCACCATTTGCTAAAAGACACAATAGACTTATCACCAACGCTTACTGTCATTCATGTTTTGCATCTTGTAAGTTAGATGAGCGAAGCAATAAATCTATATGTTCAACAAAAAGTTATATTTCGTCGAAAGTAATAGCCGCTCTTTGCAAACAGTAACGCTGCGATTACCCAACCTTTGGGCGTAAAGAAGATTTGTGATGCAACGCGAAACATTGGCATTCTTTTCGCGCAAGGTGAAATGAGCCGGTTTAGCTATTGCCGAGAGACTTAACGCAAAAAATCCGTCGCATTTCTGCAACGGGTTTGACGTACATAGATGTACTAATGTCGATTAGATTCATGGATGAATTAAGTGCAAAGTACAGTGACATAGAGCGAAGCGAGTACATTTACTTTGCGCAAGGTGAATATAGTGCGAAAGGTTAATGACGCAGCGCGAAGCGCTGGCATTCTTTTCGCGCAAGGTGAAATGAGCCGGTTTAGCTATTGCCGAGAGACTTAACGCAAAAAACCCGCTGCATTTCTGCAACGGGTTTCTTT
>NZ_JAKFZS010000064.1 GCF_021654285.1 Pseudoalteromonas luteoviolacea
ACTGGGCACGCACCCCTTAGATACTGAAAACGCAGCCAACAGTTTAAAACTGACCGCGCTGATGTACCCGAAAAAGACCGGCACTGCATTGAGCGATTATGAGTGCGCGCGCAGAGAAAGCAGCGACCCATTTGACACGGTTTTTTCAGTTGAATTACAGCAACAAATTCAGCAAGACATAGACGAAGGATTAATGTCTGGCGAGCAGCGTGAATTTTGGCGCCGTGCTTCGCAAATGATTTGGGGGGTGTTGGCGATTAGTTTTTCAGTTCCCACTAGTTACTATGCAATGGGAGGCGCTGGTGCGGATATAAAAGCCAGTGCTAAAAATCGTAATGAGTTAGAGCAGCAGCTAAAAGACCAAACGCAGGAGCTGGAGCGTGAAATAAACAGCTTGGAGCAAAATATTGCCAGTAAAAACAAGCAAATTAGCGAGCAAGAGAGGGTGCGAGCTCAAGTATATGCGGAGATGAAAAAAGTAGCAGGGGCTGACCCCAAAGCCGTCGAGTCTCAAAATGAGTTTTTAAAGCAGCAAATACAAGCTCGTATTGAAGAGCTTGAAGCCCATAAGCGCAATCATGCACGGGCGAAATCACAATTAATTAAATCTCGTCAAGGTCTTAAAAATCTAGAGGCGCATTTCGAGTACTTTACCACAATGCAGTTTCATACTATCGAAAAGCCCATGAGCTTATATGACAGGTTTCAGCATTTGGCCAGTGTGCTCACAGGAGATTTACTGGAAGAAGTTGATATTGACGTTAATGACTATTACAACGGAAAGTTACCAGACGGTAAGTTGCCGCTTAATTTTCAAGACAAAGCAAAACGGGCACAAGCGCAGCTAGAAAAACTCGCGCGAGCAACCGAAGAATTTGATGAAGAATATTATAAATCAAATCAAAGCGTTGCTGAGGCAGATTTAGTGATAGACGACCAACATACAGTAAAAAGTCGACTTGACCACATTATCACGTTAGATGGTTCGCTAGATGAAGTAATTAGGCTCATCGATAAAAACCAAGTAGAGGCCCGGGTAGGCATAAAGCGATTGCAAAAAACTATGCTGATGATAGATGAAAATGCGATTGCTGATTTGAAAAGCGCAGTAAAAAAAGATGCAACTAGCCTAAAAGGATCTAGAGAAAAGGAATTAGCTTCATCATTTCATTTAGAAGGGCTAGCTCATGAAAATGAAGCGCTAAACAATATGGCCAGTAAACGTATTAGCCCGGAGGCATTTAATCGTGCACTCAATGGCACCTTGGCCTTTGTCAGTATTTTTGAGGTGATCAACGCGTTTAAAGTATTGACAGACAAAAATGCCAGTGGGTTGAGTAAAACTTCGGCGGTGTTAGATTTGCTTGATGTCAGCCTAAACGTTGGTCTTAATATTTTGGAGCGAAGAGCTGGCCTACCCTCCCCCAAGCAATGTTATGCTTTGCTCAGAAATAAGCCTGTACCGCCAAGTGCGTTAACAAAGCGGTTTTGGTGGATGTCTCAAATGACAGCGAAAGCGGTATTTGTTTTGTCAGCTAATGTTGCCACATTTTTGGCTGGCGCCGTCAGTACCTATGTGTCTTTTTATGAGATGAGTAAGGCAATGCGCCGGGGAGATAACGCGCAGTTCATTGGTCATGGCCTGATGATGCTTGGCTTTGCTGGCATGACGACCTCTGCTGCACTGGGTGTTGGGGTACTTACGATAAAAGCCTTACAGACAGCAGCCATTGCTGCCTGTATATCTGGGCTGGCTATTTTTGGTTTGGTTCTTTTATTGATAGGCGCTGGGGTTGTGTGGGCATTTGCTGAAAAGCCCATTGAAGGCTGGCTGGAAGCATGTCATTGGGGGAATGGACGTACACGCTTTAAAGATGACGAAAGCAACGACTCTACTGCTAGGGCATCGCAATGGAAAGACAAACCAGAGTTGGCTTTATTAGATTTATATAGTGCCTTGTATGGGCCTAAGTTAGAGATAGCGAATGACCCAAGGATGCAATATGTGCGCTACAAATTTTACGCGCCAATGGTGCACCCAATTAACGGCGCAAGGGTAAAACTGATGTGGCGACGAACGACTGGGCCAGATAAGGAGTTTAAAGTACTCACTTATCATCAATTGAGTAAGTTAATGTCAAAAATCACGCTATTTCCTGCTCGGAAAGGTTGGCATTTTGATGTAAGTTATTACCGCTTAAGGCAGGTTTTAGGGCTGCCTTATAACAGCAGTATTGAGCTCAAGGGGGAGTACAAAGTATATCCGCAAGGGGAAGGCGCCAAATTGGTTGAGGGGACTGATACAGAGTTTATGCTACCGTCATATGTAAAACGCCAAGCAGAATCATTCTGGGAGTCTTTTTTTGGCGAGGGTGAATATGAACAAACTCAAGGAGGGATGTATTTACAAGAGGTGTTTTTACGTCCACCAGTAAGGTATTAAGCAAATAAAATTAAGGAAAGTTATGGTGCCTAATCTTGATGATGGTGAACCAGTACAAAAAAGTTGTGTAGGTGAGTCTGAGAAGCATAAACAAACAGTGACGGATGATAGTGACAAGTATAATGATAGTTTAGAAACCTGGGGTGACAACATAACAAAATATCAAACCACAGGCGTGTATTACGAAGAATTATCAAAGCAGTATTTACATCATCAAAGTCACGAGGAGCGTTTAGCTAAAGCTGCCGAACTTAATGGTTGTGATTTCAAAAAATCAAACTTGAAAAATGAAGAGTTTGTTTCTCGAGAGCACACAGATATAGACCATCATGTCGGCTTGTGTGATGGACAAGTAGCAGCGATTAGGAGAGCGCCAGGTATTTGGTTAGTTTGTATTTTTTTAAATGTTATATTATTTGCGGTGGGCTTTGGAGGGCTGTTAATTGGTCTACTATCAGGACCGCTTTGGCTTATTGCGTTTTCTCCTTTGATGGTAGCCAGCCCCTGGGGGCTGTATAAATTTTGGGAGAAGTTTGATTGGCTTGACAAGTTAGAGTTTAACCGCCACACAGGGCTAGTACGCACGTCCCATACTTTATTGAGGCGCCCTTTTTATATCCCCATAGAGGATATTGAGCTGTGCCAAGGTCCGGTTGTAAAAAATGCCCGTGGTGGCGGTGAAATGCCGACTGGTAGCCTTGTTTTTACTCAATACCCTTCAAAGTTTTGGTGGCGTCCTTCTATTGTATTGCTCGGTGGCATGGAAAAAGAACACTGGACAGCACTGAACAAGTTTATGGACATCAGCCAGCCAATACATATGGATGTTCAAAGAAGCATTGAAGAGCATTTTCAGAAAGATAAAAATGCCATGGGCACAGGCCCGTTTCCTGAATCAATGAAAAAGTACTTGGATGCAGAGGATAAGCAGATAAACCGGTTTGAAGTTTGGTAGCGGTTTTGCTTTCAAACCAAAAGGATTGAGTTTGTAGCTAGCAAGGAATGTCATGGACCAAAATAAGATTAATTTTTCCTCTGAAAAGCCCACTAAACAAGAACTTAGAAAGCGACAGTTTGAGGAGCGTAAAGCGAAAGCGACAGGAAGTATGCGAGAGTTTTATGATGACCTTGAGAGAAGGCGCAAAAACCGTGATAAATATTATGCCCAAGGCGTAGTTTATGAAGAGCTTTCAAAAGACCATCTCCATCATCAGACATATGAGCAACGCCTTGCAAAAGCTGCACAGTTAAATGGCTGTGAGTTTAAAGAAGCTAAGCCATTTAAAAAGCCGTTTTCATCGCGGGAGCACCATGGCATGGATAATCACATTGGCTGGTGCGATGGACAAGTTGTTGGGATCCGTAGGGCGCCATTTTGGGGTGGGTTTTGTTTTTTATGGTTTATCTTATGTGTCTATATGCTTTTTTTTAGTGTTGTTAATATTGTCTTTTTTTGGAATTTTTCGTACGCATATTTGATCCCTGTAAGTATATTAGGTCCCATGGCGGTTCACAAAATCTGGGAGTGGGGGGCATGGATGGATAAAATAGAATTTAATCGCCACACCGGATTGGTGCGTATGCCTTTTTCATTTCTGAGACGACGTTTTTATGTGCCAATTGAAGACATAGAGCTATGTGAAGGCCCTGTGGTACAAGCCGCAAGAGGCGGCGGAGAAATGGCCACCGGCAGTCTAGTTTTAACCAAATACCCAAAGCGCTACTGGTTTAGACCAACCATTACGGTATTTGGTGGGATGGAGCAAGAGCATTGGGCCAGCATTGTAAGGTTTATGGATATTTCTCAGCCTATTCACCGTCATATACATAGAACAATTGAAGACCATTTTCGTGATAATAAAAACGCCATGGGCACAGGCCCGTTTCCTGAATCGATGAAAAAATACTTGGATGCAGAGGATAAACAGGTAAACAGAAGGGATGTTTGGTAGTGGTTTTGCTGTCAAGCCAAAAGGGTTGAGTTTTAATAGCGAAAGGAAAGCCATGGTCCCACAAAAACGGTTTAACTTCCTAGTACGGTAAATTTATAAAAATGGTTCGTAGTACTGTATGCACTCAAGCAGTGATAGATAATTAGGCCAGAATATCTCGTGCTTACCAACGTACCTTGCAATCACAATATTTAGACTTTTGCGCTGCTTCCAAAAGCCTTTTACGCGCCAATGGTACACCCAATTAACGGCGCAAGGGTAAAGCTGATGTGGCGCCGAACGACTGGGTCTGACAAGGAGTTTAAAGTACTCACTTATCATCAATTGAGTAAGTTAATGTCAAAAATTAACTTATTTCCTGCGCGAAAAGGTTGGCATTTTGATGTCAGTTATCACCGCTTAAGGCAGGTTTTAGAGCTGCCTTATAACAGCAGTATTGAGCTCAAGGGAGAGTACAAAGTATATCCGCAAGGGGAAGGCGCCAAATTGGTTGAGGGAACTGAAACAGAGTTTATGCTGCCGTCGTATGTCAAACGCCAAGCAGAATCATTTTGGGAGTCTTTTTTTGGTGAGGGCGAGTATGAGCAGACCCAAGGCGGCCTTTATCTACAAGAGGTGTTTTTACGGCCGCCAGGTCGTTACTGAGGAAGGAGTTACTAGATGAAAACCGAACAGCAAAGTGAACAAAATTCAGAAAAGTTGATTTTGGAGCTACGAGAGCGGTATAAAAAAAGAAAAGCAGAAGCGACAGGTGAAAGAAAAAAGTTTTATGATGAAATAGAAAAAAGGAGTGACAACGAAGATAAATATATTAAACAAGGTAAATACTTCGAATCGTTAAGTAAGGATCATCTACATCACCAAAGTTACGAGGAGCGTTTAGCAAAGGCTGCCGAACTTAATGGTTGTGATTTTAAAAAATCGACCTTCAAAAATGAAGCATTTGTTTCTCGGGAGCACACAGATATAGATCATCATATCGGCTGGTGCGATGGACAAGTGGTTGGTATAAGAAGAGCCCCAGGAATTTGGTTAGTATGTCTATTAATTGGGTGTATCTTGTTCATATGCGGTGGCGCCGCATTGCTCTTTGGTATTACATCAGGCCCTATTTGGTTGATCATCTTTACGCCCTTAGCCATTGCAGGACCTTGGTTTGCGGATCAAGTATTATGGAAAAACCTAGACTGGTTAGACAAGATTGAGTTTAACCGCCATACGGGGCTGGTTCGCACATCCCACACTTTATTAAGGCGGCCTTTTTATATCCCCATAGAGGATATTGAGCTGTGCCAAGGCCCAGTTGTAAAAAATGCCCGTGGAAGTGGCGAGATACCCACAGGCAGTCTCGTACTCACAAAATATCCAGCGAAGTTTTGGTGGCGTCCTTCACTTGTTATTTTAGGAGGTATGGAAAAAGAGCATTGGACAGCCATTATAAAGTTTATGGACATCAGTCAGCCAATACATCGTAATGTATATAGAACGATTGAAGAGCATTTTCAGAAAGATAAAAATGCCATGGGCACAGGCCCATTTCCTGAATCGATGAAAAAATACTTGGATGCAGAGGATAATCAGATAAACCGATTTGAGGATTGGTAGCAAATAACGGAGATTTACAAATTTAAGGATGAAGATGAATCAAGAAGCGCTAACAGAAGAAGAAATTAGAGAGCAGCAACGAGCGGCAATGCGTTTAAGGAATCGTAATGTAACGAAATATTCAAGGTTAGGCTTTTATTATTTAGAGCTATCAAAAGAGTATCTTCATCATAGTAATTATGAAGATCGTTTAGCAATGGCTGCAAAACTCAATGGTTGTGAATTCAAAGTAGCAAAACCCTTTAAACGAAAGTTCGCATCCCATGACCATACCGATATGTTTTACCACATAGGTAATTGTGATGGACAAGTGTTGGTTTTGCGCAGAGCCCCCGGAATTTGGCTTGTTTGTTTCTATCTCTTTTTTGTTTTGTCGGTGGGTTTGGTTTTTTCTTTGAGGGGGTATTCCATGGCCCGAATTGGTTAATGCCAGCTGCATTAGCACTTTTTTGCATTGGTCCTTGGCTGACTTATAAACTATGGGAAAAGTTGGACTGGTTAGACAAGATTGAGTTTAACCGTCATACCGGGCTTGTGCGTACCTCACATACTCTATTGCGACGGCCATTTTATGCCCCGATTGAAGACGTTGAAATGTGTGAAGGGCCAATCATTCAGGCGGCGAGAGGTGGTGGTGAGATGGGTACGGGAGGCTTGGTGTTGACTAAGTACCCAGCTAAATTTTGGTGGCGACCAACCATTGCTACTTTTGGGGGGATGGAAACAGATCATTGGACAGCCATTCTGAAGTTTATGGATATCAATGAGCCGATACATCGAGATGTACATTTATCAATCGAAGAGCATTATAAAAAAGATAAAAACGCTATGGGCACGGGCCCTTTTCCTGAAGTGATGAAAAAGTATATTGATCCAGAAGACAAGCAAGTAAGCCGCTGGAAGGTGTGGTAGTTAGAAACCGTAAAAATACGTTTCAACTAAAATAGAAGCTTTTTGAATGAAAAAGCACCAGTAATATTTTATAGATCAAGGAAAAGATCGGATGACAAGTACAGCTCCCACTAGCGTCAATGAGCAAGGCGCTTATCGCGAATTGGTGTTTGAAGGCTATGCCAGTGACTCAGAGCAAGTCTCATTGATGATCAAAGATTACAGCGAAGATCAGGCCAAAACCGGTTTTTATAAAATTCCACTGGGCTTTGCCAACACCACACAAAACAATAACAACGCCGATGTTGAGTTAGTGTACATTTACCCCTTGTGTGAGTGCACCCCAGATGGCGCCGCTGAGCGTAAACTTACGAACTTAAGGCCCGGATATTTATATATTTATGTAGATGGCCACTTATGGCGCGAGCTTGAAGTCACAGAGCACGAAGAAGAAGACATTTCTTATTTTAAAGATGTGAACCTCGCGTACCAAAAAGGCCCGCAGGCGTGGCGCATTGATGAGCACGGTCAAGTTGGTGAGCGCGTGGCAACGGGTGAGCAGCTTAAGCAAGTTTTGGTGCCTAACAAGTTGTATGGC
>NZ_JAKFZS010000065.1 GCF_021654285.1 Pseudoalteromonas luteoviolacea
GTACTATATTCTAAAATATAAGAAATAATAAATGAAGTATAAGTAGTTGTATCAAGAAGAAAGTTATGAAGCAGGAAGTTTTGAAAGAGTTCATTCAAAAGGTTTGGAATGAAGGAGATATTAACGCTATCCCCAAATATATTGCTGAAAAATACACTATAGTTCATGACCCTGCGGATCCGTGGGAAGGGATGGAGTTAGATGTAGCTGATTTTCAAGAGAGAGTATCAGTATCGAGGGCGCCAGTTCCTGATCAAGCCTTTGATATTCAAGAGTTGTATGAAAAAGAAGATAGTATTTGCATTACTTGGCGTTGGAGCGCCACACATTTGGGAGAAATAGCGGGTATTCCACCTTCTGGTAAAAAAATAACGATGTCTGGGGCAACTGTTTATTATTTCCAAAATAACCTTATCACTGGGCACTGGCAGGTTGCTGATCGGCTTGGAGTTTTTCAGCAAATGCAAAGCAATCAAAACGAATAGGCTTAATAGGCATTATCAAGGCTGCAACCCTTTTCATTTTCTGTTTTATATTGATATGCCGGTTTAGTTCAAACTTGGTGCAGTTTCGTTAGTGATACACATGGTTTTTAGCTCTCAGAAGACTCATAAATTTAAAAACAACATTTACTATCATGGCCAGTACCTTTAGCCAATAGCTTAGCATGTATGTTATTTTTATTGATGTTAGCCACTAAAGCTAACTTTTTGATAGCTATCGGGTGATGTTTGATAGTTTGGCGTTAAAAATATAGCTCTAGCTAAGTGTTTTTGGGTTCATATTAACTGGCGTGAATTTGGACCCATTTAAAATATCGTGTTGTGTTGGATTGCTTAAAACGAAGGCTACTTCTAATTTTAAGCTGTGTATAGCGTAAAGGGCTCCGCGAGGCTAAACGTGTTAAAAAACAGTCCGATGAGTAAAGTGAAAAGGTTATTATATATTAGAGTTTATCCTAGCATTTGGTCCGTCGCTTATTGTGTTGATTATGGCGCTTATATTTAGCCCTGCATTGTTGATCGGCCTTGAGCAAGACATATGGAGTAAGGTGCTTATTCTTATACTTATTATATTAGGCTTAGTAGGTTTTTGGGGGGCAATCAGCCTAATCGGACTAACTTTATTTCCATTGCAAGAAAATACAAAGCCCATTAGATTAAAGCTATATATTATATCTGGCGTTATTGCTTCTTCAGCAGCAAGCTTTTTTGCTAGTACGATTAGCCTGTATTTACTTGCCGTATTTATAGCTCCGATACTGGTTTCATTGCAATTAGTGATAAAACAAAGGGACTATCTTTCGACTTAGCTTAACTTGTGAGGAGATATGCTTGGGCTAACCTCGATAAGGGTTAAACAATTATACATGAGATTTGTTAAATAGGGTTTCATTACTAAATTCTGTTTAAACCCGAAAGTTACAGCTTTATCAGTTTATATGTGGGGTGTTTATTCTTATTACTTAATGTTCATTGCAAACTAAACTAGAAAAAGTTGCGATGCGCTACGCCTCGCAACTTAAAAAATTAACAAGTTGCCGTGGTTGCATTACAGTTGTGAATAATTGAATTGGAGTTACATTGTAAAAAGCTCGGACATATGGTTGTACATCCCAAGTTAGTTATGTTGGGAGTTGGGCTATATCCACCTGCAATATTAGGTGTGGCTCCTTTATCTAAGTTGGTAGTAGTCTTACTTAAATTTTTGATTTTCTTTTTCTTAAACTTCAGGTTCATTATCATTCCTTGTGTATGTGTTTTTGTTAATTACTAAATTTAAATATACATTACTAGGGAAAATATCAAAGTAAAATTTTGTAAAGTGGGTACACAAAGATAGAGTTCGGTTAGGTAAGAGGTTATTTTATTAAATAAAAATTTCACTTATGTTTGTTTAGCGAATAGTGGCAAAAAACGTGAACTGTGCTTTTATTTAAGCTCAAAACCAATTGCTTTTTCTAAATTTCTTAAACGTGTATTTATCAAAAGCTAAAAGGAGTTTTTTATGTCTAAGTTTGCATATCTCATCATAATATTTTTTGCTTTTCATACACTAGCAGAAGAAAATACGTGCGATTCTCTTGAATCTTTATCTTGGCTTATTGGCGGTTGGAGCTCAAAAAGTAGTAAGTTGCAAGTGAAAGAGTCATGGAAAAAGGTAAGTAATTCGACGTTTGAGGGCTCAGGCTACACCTACTCGATAAAAAAGAGCAAAACAGTTAGTGTTGAAACTTTACGACTTGTTGAGATGTCAGGGGAGGTGTTTTATGTGGCAAAAGTTGCAAGTAATAGTTTGCCGATTGCATTTAAATTGACTAGTTGCACAGCTGAAACTGCAATATTTGAGAATCCAGATCATGATTTTCCTAAAAAGCTAACTTATCAATTTAAAAGTGAAAATAACATCACTGTTGCAGTCACTGGAGAAAAAGGAAAGGGCTTTTCAATAAAGTTTATGCGTGAAATCGATAAATGATAGATTGAAAAATCTAAATAAGGAGTTTAGAAAAGTAGATAAGTTTAATTTTCATACAAATTTAGCTTTTCTTTTTATCGTCAAGTTGTTGCATTGAGTTAGGTCTGCACTCAATTTTGGCCATGTTGTAATGACATTGATGTTGTAGTGTTATCACACACCTATTTTATTCCGTTTCGAACTTGGTCTAATTGGTAAAGTAAAGCCTTACATTATACGAAAATATCAATAATGACCTGTAAGTAAAATAAATCATTGGGAAGCGCTTTAATAATAAGATGTTTTTCATAAATTAAGGATACCTATAGTAATTAGGGTCAAATTGATAGACCTCATTCGCTATAAAGTAGAAGGGACTTATTAATATAGTGTCCTTAAAATTCTAATAATTAAAAAATATCAATATTATAAAATGTTATAATTAAAAGTTAATGGGGTTGTAGGTTGTTGTTATTTTTACTTTGAATTCTACGTTGAAAAGTAGAATTGTTATATTTTACATTTTTGTAAGTGCATGGTTTGTATAGCTAAATTATGTTTGCTAGTGTTATTTACAACCACTGCTTAGTGGGATAATTAAAATAATAAATTTAAAATCTCGTAAAATTAATAAGGGTAATTATGAATTTACTATCAAAGGTCGCTATTGCTTCTATAACTGTTTTATCTGCTAGTGTTTTTGCTGCTGGAGACCAAAAGGTCAACTGTAAAACAACGACAGTACAAACCCCATATTGGTATGGTTGGGCTAGCTGTCACGCTTCTGGTGAGTACCTCAATGAGTACGTCAGCCAGCATCATTCTCAGTGGATAACATTAAAAGAAACAAAGTATGAGAATGGTAACTGGACAACTTATAGATGTGATGCACCATTGCCTAATAAAGGATATAACACCAGTTCACGAGAGTCATGTCAGTATACGCCTAAAGCAAATATTACAGAGCATTTGGTCGAATCGCATTATGACCGAATTACTGGTATCACTTATTATGAAGCTGACGTGATTGTTGCAGATTTTAATTACAGTGACCGCGATGGTCAGGTGCAAAAGGTAGAGAAGTGGGTAAATGGAGTGAGTACGACCCGTAGCCATGTAGATATCCGTACTACAAGCACTGTGAAACTAAGAGTGACGGACAATGACGGTAATGTAACCGAGACTACCAGAACGTTGAGACCACCAATGATCCAGCAATGCCGACGCGGTGATATGTTAATCCTATGTGGGGATGATTTTCTATAATAAATTACTGTGAGAGCTATGAGTTATTGAAAGTTGCCCATTGGCAAAAACAAGACGGATGAAGTAACTTAAACCACATAAAAATACAGAACTACGCAGTTACATAGTGTAGTTCTTTTTTATTTTTAGAACATAAATATATAGTCAGTGATCCTGATTAAGGGGGTACACTAATTATTTTCTCATGTGGTTATCCGCTTTGTTATTTTAGTGGTCATTGGTCATATGCTCCGTGCATCTATAAGCTGTTCGGGTAGTTTATGAGTATTCGACAAATTAATTAAAATTTGCTCTTTCGCTAAGCTCGTAGCAGTAATTTGTAAATCATGGCTAACAACAAGTGCGCTTTAGGGTATTAGTAATATCTTTTGCGTATAAGCTTACGAAGTATTGAATTTAGTTTCTAGCAGTTAACAAGTTGACTAAATAGTGGTAATAGTTATGCGTGATTGAATATTAGGGTCGTGGCGGATGTATTAACCACCCAATCATGAGCAATTAATACACGCAGGTCTATGTACCAAAACGCAATCTAAGGCTTTGAAACGGCCGCGAGACCTTGCCAGTCTTCTAAATCCTGATCTGGTTTTTCTTGCCTAAATTGAGCGTATTGAACTACACCCATCTTATCTTCGAGAATATCGACTGTAATGCCTTTTTCTTTTAATAATGCTTCGTTACCGCATGCATTGGTAACATCTCCAACAACCACGCGTTGAAAGCCTCGCATGTAAAGCAAGGTTGCGCACACATCACATGGGCTCAAACTGGTGTAAAGCGTGGTCTGTGAAAAATCAATTCTGCCAGCGTCGCGAATTGCTGATGTTTCACCATGGTTATAAGGGTGTGATTCTTGAACCAACGTATTGTGACCTTTTCCGACAATTTGCTTGGTTGTGTTGTTGACGATAACAGCGCCAATCGGGCATCCGCCTTCTCCATAACTTTTTTTAGCAAGTAGCACAGCGATCCGCATATAGTCTACGTCACTTAGCTTTTGATTAAATTCATCAGTAGTGATAACAGGTAGGCTTAAAGTTGGCATGTGAGCGATTACATTAAGGTGAGTGTCGTTTATGTCTGTCTCGCCATCGAATAGTGGTTGGATCATGAGTTTATCCATTTAATTACTACTAACTATTATATAAAAGAACAATAAGGAGCAATTGTGAAGTATGAGGATAAATTTAATGCTGAAAAATAGGGAAAAATAGATTGCTTTGAAAAAGTTCACTATTGAGCTTGTTTTATAAAGCTGCCTATCTCAATATGGTAAACATTATAAATAAGGAAGGAATACACAATGGCAAAATATGAAATGCTAGTCGGGTTAGAGGTGCTGGATGATGTTGTATATAGTCAGTATCGCACTGCTATGAAACCCATTTTAGAAGAGAATGGTGGTGAGTTTGGCTATGACTTTCGCGTTTCAGAGGTATTTAAAAGCGAAGTAAACGAATGTATTAATCGTGTATTTACGCTGCGATTTCCAAGTAAAAGTATCATGACTTCATTTTTTGATGACCCAAGATATCAAGCAGTTAAATCAGCTTATTTTTCGCCTTCTGTTGGAAGTTTCACAATTATTCGTGGGTATGCTGTTGAAGAGCTTGATACCTGATAGTTTCAGATCGCGCAGGTACTATTGGTAATGGCATGGCTGTTCAACTATATAAAGTAGGCAAATGTCAGAGCAGGTAATGTATGATTTTTGGTCAAAAAACAATCGCTAATTTACTTTTATTTAAAGTAAAGGTGAAGTTTGCCCTTTTTAATACAAGAGTTTAATTGTATCTTACCACCAACTTTAATCATGCTGATTTAAAAGGATAAATGATGAAAAGATTGGTGTTGTGTATGGATGGTACTTGGAATAAGCCTGCGCAATATGATCGAGGGAAAAGAAAACCAACTAATGTGGTAAAACTAGCGAGAGGCGTTGACCCTGTCTGTCCCGATGGTGTGCACCAAGTAGTTTATTATAGCGAAGGTGTCGGAACACAGTGGGGGATGGACAGGATTTTAGGTGGCGGCTTTGGCTTAGGTTTATCCCAAAATGTTATACGTGCTTATCAATTTTTAGTTTTAAACTATCAGCCAGGAGACGAGATCTATGGTTTCGGCTTTAGCCGTGGAGCTTATACGATCCGCAGTGTAATAGGGCTAATTAACAAAATTGGATTATTGCCAAAAGACCATGCTTTTTATATGCCTGAAGCATATAGGCTCTATCGTAATACAGCGCCCGACAGTGAAGTTGATAAATTTAAGGCTGAACATAACTGTACAGATGTGTCGATTAAATTTGTTGGTGTGTGGGATACCGTTGGCGCATTAGGTTTACCCTTTGACTTTGATTTGATCAATGGGCGCTATCGATTCCACGATGTGAGCCTCACTGAAAATATTGAACATGCTTATCATGCTTTAGCAATAGATGAAAAGCGAGGACCATTTAAACCTGCAATCTGGACATTACCTGAAGGCTCTAAACAAACATTAGAGCAAAAATGGTTTGCAGGAAGCCATAGCAATATCGGTGGTGGTTATTCGCAAGATGGGTTAGCAAATATCTCTTTGCATTGGATAAAGGATTGTGCCAAAGCGCATGGATTGATTTTCAATGAAGCATTTTTGTCATATTATCGTCCTTATCATTTAGATGAATATAGAGACTCCATGAGTTGGCTATATAAAATCACAGAAAGGGTTCGAAAGCTTGGGGTAGGCAAGCGTACCAATGAATCATTGCATGAAAGTGTATACAAACGTATTTCTGACAGCGAGAGCTATCAACCACAAAATGCCATTGAGTTTATGGAAAAGCTTGAGGATAAAAGGCAGGTTACTCAATAATAATATAAATCAGCGTTGTCAGAATGCCTTGACATATGACAACGCTAAAGAACCTTAAATGTATCCATTGATTCAAAAGAAACTGAGTTAACTTGTTTAGTTGTAGTGAGTAATTGAATTTTTTGTGTTCGAGCTGAACTGTACCTGACTTGTGATCTTCATCTCTTTTAACTATACAATAATCACACTTTTGCTTGATAAGAGGCTTTGACTCTTCAACTAATAGTATTTCAGAGTTGTCAATAATCGGGTTATGCCTTCATTTTTACTCGTTACAAGGTGAATTTGTCTCTCTTTTTTTAAAATTCAATGTGTGACATGAGCTGAGCAAATAAAAAGCAGGCAGTTCATGCCAGCTTTTTTCAATCAAATTAATGTCAACATGATAACTAGGTGGCTGTTATGGTAGCTACTTTTAAGACGAATAGAGAAATATTCATTTGATAGTTAAT
>NZ_JAKFZS010000066.1 GCF_021654285.1 Pseudoalteromonas luteoviolacea
GGCCATCAAAGTCCAAATACTATAGTTGCTTAAACGTTTATTAAAACTCGCAGTATTATAAATCACTATAATACTGCGAATTAATTATGTGGGCTGTATTATCTAACCCATAAAAGACCCCATCTAGTACCATTTCCTTGAGCATTAAAACTACACTGCGCGGTTCCTTTAGCCCATGGTGTATGTAGTCCGTGCCCCAACCAGCATGAATGATGGCTAGAGTGGATATCACGCTGCCAGCCGACGACATTCATATTATTACGATCAGGATCAATCAAACAGTTTGCATACGTCGTGCCATTTGCTACATATCTTGAGCGACAATCAGGCAATGGCGTCGTAGATTGATTTTCTTGTTGATCTTTGTAGCACCATGTATAACGGATCATATCTAGTTCAGCTTCTTTTAATGAAGATTGGTAAGCAGTACTTTTACAACCAGCAAAGTCGCAAGCAACTTGCTCTCTGACATCTCTAAATGCACTTAGTGAGCCTTGATATAACCCAGTGGCCGGATCTGTTGCTGTCACAGCTGGTAAGGGGCTATATTCACTAATACGTTCTTTCCCACCAGGCTTAGTCCTTGCATATGTACCTATTAATGTCCAACCCCCTTCATCTGTGTCCATGTCACAATATGCCTCGAAGCTATCTTGTGCACCTTCACCGTCTGGATCAATTGAATAAACACCTGATGTCGCCTCTGGATTTTCACTTAGAATTTGTGCACAACTTACCGGAGCCGTGACAATATTGACTTTAGGCCCAAGCGTAAAGTCGCCAGAATCATTATTAGGACCATACGATGTACCTTGATAACCTTCTTGCAAGCTCCCCTTACCAATATAGTAAAAACGACTTCCATCTTTAGAAATAGTAAATTGGACGCGTTGAGTAGTGCCTGAACCTAACTCAAACGTATTTGGGTGCTCAAACTCACCTTATATAAGCAGTGGCTCTACCTCTTGAACATCTATCGCGCTAAACTTATTCGCCAAAATCGTCATATTTAAGTTCTGAACATGGGCATTTGAAGATTCAAGCACCCCATTTAAAATCGTGTCTGAAAATAGCTCCCATTGTGTACTCGCAGACGCGCCACAAGAGATACTAGCCAATAATACAGCGGTTAATTTATTCATCACATTTTCTCCCTATATAACTCATTAAGATCATGACACAAACCACAAAAAAAACAAAAGAAAAATAACCATAAAAATCAAATGTGTAATTATAAAAAAATTAATTTGTTACAGTTTATTCAAACAAATAAAATTAAATACTCATCAAAAAAAGGATTACCCATTGATAAAAATTCAAACAACAAAATATTAAGAAAAATTTAAAGTTTTATGAAGCTAAATTACTAAGGTTCAGTGCTATTCATTAAACCTAGATTCAATTAACACAAAGCTAAAAAGAGAAAAATATGAATATAAAACGCATAACCTTAGCCCTACCTTTAATACTTTCATCTACATTTGCAGATGCGACTCCTGTAAACTGCCGCATAGTCGACGCGGGCACAGTTAATCTATACGGAGGATGGTCATACTGTTACGCATTCAATAGCAATGATAGAATGATACAAATAAGAGAGTATGTTCACCCAACGGTATTGCAGCAAAGAACGATATACCAATTTCTAAACGGTGAATGGTTAAATTGTCGTGCAACGGTTCCTTTCTCTCACACAGAAGATGTTACTAAAGAAGTTTGTGACTATAAACCAGGTGTATCTGTCTCAGTGAGGCAATTTAGTGAAGGTTCAGCTGTATTTGAGATAAATGAGGGTGACAGAGATGGAACAATTGTATCACGTGAAATAAGACTAAATGGGGAGCTTATTAACACAAGTTTAGGCGAAGTACAGGTATACGGCGCCATTGGGGAGTCATTTTATTTATCCGTTAAGGTGACAGATAATGATGGCTACACCGGCACAGGTTCCGCAGGTATTACTATTAAAAAATGGGGCAGTTTAAACCCTTTATAATTTGACATATAAAAATTAAACTTGTTAAAAGAAAATCGTTTTATTTGATCTTTAACAGTAGTAACAAACTAAATTTTAGCCATTAAAACTAAACGACGACAGTATTATAAAGTTAAGTAGGTTGGTTTTATCATCCAACCTACTTTATATCATGTTTAGCCGAGCGTAGCTTAAATTAAAATAAAACTACTTAGCAACAAGGTAGCAGTGTCGCAATACAAGTCTTGAAAAGCTATTACCTCTATGATCTGAAAACACTGTTTCTTGGTTACACTATACCTATCTATTCCCTTATCGATTCCAGACCTTATGTACTAGCAATAGAAAATCACTTTTCCATGAAGTAATCATCAATATGCACTAAAGTAAAGTGGTGGATTTACAGGATTAAGCGACTTATCTTCTATCAGTTGACCGTTAGTTAACCCTTCATTCAAAGCGTCTACCAAAGAATGTGTAGAAGAGCCCACTCTATATGCAACGGCCACATCATCATTCCACCCTTGCGCACCGGTACAATACTTCATACTCACTTGATCACTTTGATTGCGCCACTCACATTGTAGAAGAGTTTGCTCAAACCCATTTACAACGCGCTTTTGCGGATATGCTCTGAAATATGCAGGGCCAATATCACAGTCATCCATTTTAGGTGCGTTATCGATAACGACTGTGCCACCTTCAATGATTTTAAGCGAATTCTCGTTATAAATCATATAACAGCTACCAGAGTTCTTCTGTTGTAATTTGGTTGCAATTGGCAAGTTAAGTGCCTGTCCTTGATTAGTATTACACATTAATTGATGCGTATTGTTTCCCTTAGGCGTCCAACTACAATCAAGCAGACTTTCAGTTACGCCATTAACGATTCGAGACCTCGGTGCAGGTTTGAAAGAAACAGCAGCTCCATAGCAAGCAGATTTCTCGCCTGTGACTTGAATACTGCCTTTTAACTCCGTTCTATAGCCATCCAACCAATTAACACTGCAAAAACCTTGGCTTGGAATATTCACTTTTTTAGCTACAAGCAAATCTGACGAGTTTGAATCTATCGGGTTATTGCACAGTAAACTCTCATATGTAGCGATTTCGTTTTGCTGATCAAATTGCCAGTGGCAAGACATAGGCTCTGAGCTTTGAGCGAATGCAGACGTCATTGAGCTTCCTGCGATAACAACCAACAATTGAATTGTATTTTTAATCTTGGTCTTCATACTAATTATCCTTTTATAAGTTTGTCTTCGTTTTGTATTTGAGTGAACTCTACACATATGAGATCAAAACAAAAAGACTAGATTACAGTTACTTACAATCCATTACCGGCAACTACATAACCCGTAGTTCATTTACTAAAAAGAACGTGATTTTCTATCTATATTCATCGTTGGTACAGTATTTAATTAGATTGTTTATGAAAAATTGGGGCGGAAACTAACGAAAGCAAAAATATCCACGTTTATTGCCCAATAAGCCTGAACCAAAGTACACAGCTTGAATCAGTATATATTTATTTGAAAACTACAAATAAGCACTGCATTCTGAACTGTTGTATCATGCCCACTGGAGATTTTAGGTATGGCTGACACCAGCGCTAAGCTATCAACAACAAACGGGGTTTTCGAGCTACCCTCTAGGTTGACAATAAAAACATATGAAGAGTGTGAAGCTAACTTACAATCATACCAAGCTAATTATCAAAACTTTAAAGGTGGGGATATCAGTACATTTATTTACTGTAAACTCCCTAGAGTATCAAACGAAGCATTAACGAGCGGATAAGGGTTAACAAGAATGATAGGTTACGTAGTGAATTATCAAACTCACTAACTGAAACTTATGTTAAGAGCATTGCTTCATTTTCGCGTTTTTCAAGGTAAAGCCAATACCTATTGGCTTTAACAATCATATACGTAAAAAACAGATATAATGCTCTACTTTAATTCAAATTCACTGTTTATTGACAATGTGCTCATACCAATAATTTTCGCTCACCAAATCTCGCGGTGACTCTAACCGGTCAATAAAGGTTAAACCGTTTAAGTGGTCCAATTCATGCTGAAAAATACGCGCGACAAAATCGTCAAATACTCGTGTGTGCATCTTAGCATGTTGATCATAGTACCGAACCGAAATACTTTTATGCCTAGGTACTAGTCCACGCATACTGGGCACACTTAAACACCCTTCCCAACCTTTTTCTAACTCTTCGCTGGCTTCAATAATCTCTGGGTTAATGATCGCTGTTGGCTGCATACTAGGGGCGTTCGGATATCGAACACTCGGTTTAGAACACATAATAAAAACCTGCAAACTCTGATAAATTTGTGGAGCTGCCAAGCCAACCCCATTTGCTTTTTCAACAGCCACCATCATTTCTCCAATCAGGTTTTGACATTCATCTGATAAAATATCGTCAACCAATTTAGCTTGTTTTTGCAAAACGGGGTGCCCTAACTGTGCAATAATGGGTTGATTAAATGTATTTTGTGACTGCATTTTATAACCTTTTTTGAATCCAATAGCTCAATCATACTGGCTAGACATTATCAAATACTAGAGATAACAGAAAAGAAAGTCTCATATCTACCGAAACAATGTAGCTATACATTAACGTATTGGTTCAATATCCACTTTCACTCCACTTCTAAAGTAAAGGCTTTAATGTGTTGTCTAAACATGTATAAAAAAGCAACCACACATGCCAACACAAGCAATCAAAAAATCACATAACCATATGTTTACAAATAAAAAGATATGAACAATATTTAAAGTTGAAGCACAACATATTTGTAGCTCAGTTCACTTAACTGAACAATCAACTTTCAATAATTTCTAAAAGTTCTGCACTTTCTAATTATAGTTTGACAATCTTATCTCAGATCAATATATTGTCGTCTCGAGCGAGCAGAATTCATAAAAAATTGCCCAAAGCCACTGGCTTGTCCAATAAGGTATGACAAAAGACTTACAGAAGCCAAGGCAAATCAGAATTGAAATTCGAAAAGGCAGTTTTGTAGCATCGCTCTTCATTATGGTAAATGATAAGTAATTGTGTGGAGTGTGTGATGGAACAACATTGGTCTGATTTCTTCCCATATATATTTATGGGTGTAAAAGTAATTGCATTGGGTATAGCTGGATTCTTTGCTGTAAAATGGCATTTTGATCAAGATAAAAAACTAAAAGCTAAAGAGCAAAAAGAAAGTTAATTTTGCTTACTCAGAATTTTAATAATAAGCCACTTTTATAGGTGGTTTATTATTAGAGATCATCATCCCCAGTTAATATGTGTTAGTATTTCACACCAGTATTTAACTTTGTCTTCTCTAAAGCCTATAAATCTTCCGTAGTTTGTAAACGACTCTCTATTAACAAACTTTTGTATCAGCCAAGTACCTTTATCTGTTATGCGGTTTTTTATCATCTGCATACAAAGCAAGATGAATATGGTTACTCATTATCACGTAAGCAGATAAGATGCTTCTTAAACTATTCCCTAAATTGGGGCTGATATGGTTATTCCCCTTTACCTTATACTACATTATTTAATCCGCCACTAACGCCCTAAAGCCGGCTTTTCAACCTTAAATACTGAGTCAGCTATAGGCGGTCTATCAAAATTAGATTTAAATAACTAAAAATATTGCTAAATTTATTTTTTCTCTAACCGATACAGTAAAGAGAAAAGCGTGTAATAAGGATTATGACATGAAGATTGACGCAAGTGCGGGACCACGCCTGCATGCAAAAAATAATCAGGTTAGTGATGAAATGAGAAGTCTCGCCCCAAGCAGTCAAGCGGGACTCAAAGTAGATCCAACCAAACAATTTATCAATTCAGAGCCGACACATCCTGCAGAGCAAATGCGAGCTAAGTCTGACAACGGTAAACTAACTGTAATCACCTATAAGGCTAACGGCAAACTCGATCTACCAGCCAGATATGAGGAGCATAGGGCCATACTTGAAAGTGCCATCATTTCTACCAGCAAGCTGTATTTACATGAAACCCCGGCCGCAGCGAACAGAATCGCTGAAGAGTATGAGAAAGTGTCTGCAGATTTGTATGAACAAAACCCGCAACTAAAGCATAAAAGCTGGGGCTTTTCAGTTGATGAAACGGGCAAACTGATTGCGACAGGCCACTTGAGCCAAGCAGACAAGCAACTTGTTGAAGAGGCTTTAAATAGCAATGACGAACTAGTCAGTGCCGCCAAAGACTTTAAAACCAGCTTTTTGGAAGGCCTAAAAATTGAGCGGGGTAGTGCCGGTACAAGTCAATATTGGGGCAAATATGATGTCAACGAAGGCAACTTTGCTCAGATCATCGATTTTAAAGAGATGATCGAACAAGGCAGCAATGACGAGATCGAAAGAGAGAAAAGAGGCTATTTGCTCAATAAGTGGGAGTGGACGATCAATATATCCGACCAGTTACAGGCAAGAGCAGAACCAGCTTTTGCTAAGTGATTATCGTAGCAGGAGGCTTGTGCCTCGCGACGAGGTTAACTTACTGACGCTTAATTGAGAGCAAAATTTGAACATAAATATAAAAATTGTCACAAACTGCCGTATTTTCTATTTGTAATTTTACTAACCTTGTAAATGTGCATGCCCCTTTTGGTCTTTTCCTCATGCAGATAATAATTTTAGTGAAACCAATACATCTTATTAGCCATTTATAGAGGCTACGCTCTATTTTTAGATGCCCACCCCTGGGTTAACATTTTTTAAACCACCTGTTTAAAATAAAATTATTTAATGTTAAAATAATTCCGTGTTATTTTTTAATTTATTAAAAATAATTATAAATTTCATTACGAAATTTTTTAGCACTCTGGATTAAAATATAAATATTATTAAGGATTAATATGAAATACTTACTTGGAGCAGCTTTAGTTTTGGCTTCAACTATGGCAAATTCGTCTGAAGACAAGTGGACAGAAAGGGTCAAAATTATGGAAGTTTACACCGGTTATTCTGGAGGCTACTTTTTGTTGGCCTTGTTTCCTAAATATTTGAACTTCTA
>NZ_JAKFZS010000067.1 GCF_021654285.1 Pseudoalteromonas luteoviolacea
TGTTTCTACGGTAAGTCTCGCCAATGTAAAATCCAAACATTTTCTCATATTCAATCCGGTCCTCATTAGACATGCCTTTTTCTCGGATATATTTACTTAAGTTATCAAGTATTGGCTCTAGCTTTAAAACACTGTCATTTGAGTAATCAAGTTCAATATTGAAGCTTTTTTTTACAAAGTCGACGCAGTCTAAAGAATATGCCTCAGCAACCATCTTCACTCTATGGTCCGGTATAAATTTTAGTAGAGGTTCTTCACTCTTAGCTATAGTTGATAGACTTATGAATAGAGAAGAAATAATAACAACCATCTTTTTTAGCACAATATACTCCTAAAAATAAAATAGGTATATGAAAATAATAGTAAGATAAAATTAGAAACTATGTAACCGAGCCTAATTTTCAACACCCTTTTATTAGAACATTTGTTATAGCTCAAGAGCAAGCTATGAACCCTATATTTTAAAGCTTTTATATAGTGATATATAGAGAAGATAAAACAGATAAAACAGATAAAACAGATAAAACAGATAAAACAGATAAAACAGATAAAACAGATAAAACAGATAAAACAGATAAAACAGATAAAACAGACAATACTGAATCAAATCCATTTGCAATACAGACTGACAGATTCTGATTTTTAGTTATGTATATCTTAGTAAGAAATAAAACAGAAGCCACAAACAAAAGAATTATAATTTTTAAAATCACCCTCTTCAAATGTTGAACTTTATCGCCCTGATAAGGAGCATATTAATGCTGGGAAAAATTATTGAGGTTCAAACGACTAGCCAACATTAAGATGCCCATGAGCTTAATTACTTTGTCTTGTTCTTGGATTCTTACGCTAGCTCTTTCTCTTTGATCAATACGTCAAAATATATTGAATCTTTTGGTCTTGCATTTATGTTTTCAGCAAAGTCGTCTCTACAAGAAGGGTTGCAAAAGCCAACTGTAACTCCCCGATAATGCGTTAGTGAATCAGGTGAGATTATTTTTCCTGAACGAGGGCAAAATTTGTTAATTGCTATACTTGGCATCATTTACTTCCTTAATTCTTACCATCTACTCTAGGCTGATGTAAGGTTTAATTTGTTTTTATTGTTGTTTTTCAAAGTTCGTTAATGCATTTTTAAAGTGCTCGCCCAGAATAATATCTGTCTCTGAGTTTATCTGATTAAATAAAAGTTCGAACACTTCAATCAACTTAGTAATTTTTCTAGGTCCACTCTTATGCTTTCCCCAAGCGACACCTCCAAATGGAAATAAGTAGAACATATAGTGAGTCCCGCCAGCTATGACTATTGAATCCATAGGATCAGAGGGAACTCTTGTCGTTGCTATCACTGTAGAAAATGCTTTTAGCAACCTTTGTGCAAGTTGCTTATCAAGCGCTATTGTTTTTACAGTTTCAGGCTTACTGATATCCCTTGAAATTATGAGAGAAAACTCATTTGTATCCCACGTTTCATTCACAGTTAGTAAGCTGACACCTTTCCCCGCTGGATAGACCAAAAAAATTGCAGATACGTTTAAATTTTCTGGCAAGATGCTATCCACTAGCTTCTTCGTATCTTTGTAATAATAAATACCATATTCACCTAAAGGGTATAGGTGCTCTTCTGACTTAGAGTAAAGTGGAAATAACAGTACAAATAAGAAAAAATAGTACATTAAACGTTCCAAAAAATTAGATTATATTAGTTATAATTCGTAAATCCCTTTGTATTCATCAACTCATACAATGTCATGATTTTTTAAATAACCAATACAAGCCCTGTATCGCAGTTGTTGGAAATACGGTTTCATGATTTGCCCCCTGCACAGCCAAAAACTTCACTTTTACATTGGGAAGTTGTTCTGATGACAGCTTTAATGCCAGCTTTTTCGCACCAGTGACCATATCATGCCTTGGCGAGTCTTTTTCGGGTGTTTCTCTGTCTCCGACAGCAATGAATATCTTGTGTGTATTTAAGTTCTGCTTGGGCTTAATGTTTAGTATATCATTGTTCATAAACCATACTGACGGACTTCCTAAAATATAGTTTGTGAACATATCTGGCTTTGTTAAAAGTATATATGCGCCAAATAAACCACCCAGAGAATTACCCACATATGTGCGTGATTCGTTTACACGGTAGTTAGATTTGATATACGGAAATATTGAACTCTCTATAAAATTAGCATGTTGAAGCGCTTGTCCTGTTTCAAGCTTCCAACTTGTATCTTTTTTGTGGGTATAATCACGAATACGGCTTGATGGCCCTTTAGAGCCTTTTGAGTATGAGATTCCGACAATGATTGCTTCTTCCATTTTACCAGTGTTCATTGGAAATCGAGTTGCACCAGATACAATTTGAAAACTGTACAGAGCATCCGTTAAATAAATAACAGGGTATGATGTTTGTTTATTGCGTTCATATGAAGCAGGTAATTTTACAAATATGGGGTAAACTCTATTTGAAAGTGGATCTTTTATATCTATAACACTGCTTCTGGGGATTTCAAATGAGCTTATATTATGAGCTTTAACAAATTGGCTAAAGCTGATTAGAATAAAAACTACCGGAAAAAACTTCACCAAAACTTCCTTTTTTATACAACTGGGATAGGCTAAATACCTATTTAATAACTATAGTCGTTTTAGCAATATGTGCCTATCGCTGTAACTACAAGCTGAATAATAAAAACTTCAGCTATTAACCTAAGTATCATTAAGATTTTCTTTATTACTCTGCCTGGCGCCCAAATACCTTATATATTATGCAAAGTATGCCTACACCTAGGAGCATCATTATAATATGCATACTAGTCAAGGAACTATTAATAGATATACTTTCATCAATATACAATGTATAAAGCATCGGCGGTAGAAATATAACTATAGAGCCAAGCAATAAGCGACAAAGATTGTGTACTCTATTTTTCCAGCCTCCCTTACCATAAACTAAAGTCTCTACTTCTTTAAGGTATTCAGGGTTTTCTACTTCCAACATGCGTCTATTTACCTCAAGTTTTCTAGCGACAGATCTTTTGAAGTATTTCTCAACAACGTTTAGCATTAGGCAAATTGAAACAATGAAGCTTAATGAGACATACTCCCCCTTAAGGCCATAGAGATATCCAACAATATGCACAGCAAAAATTACAAGGGTGATTACCAATAAACTAGCTAATTTCATATTTAAATGTACTTTATTAAGATTCTTATAACGTTTTTCATAAAAACACCTCAGGTATTAGCTAATAGATATCACAACGTTCCTAGCTTACCTCTGCACTTATAACTTGCGGCACTTGTTCGCTTAGTTGCCCAAAAAAGTGTTCTACAAATATTTTTTGTCTATAACTTTCAACAATAATCCTTAAAGGAGACCATCATAGATATTGATGCAGATAATCACAACAGTTTCCAGAGTCTTGATTGTGTAAGGCTTCATTATGACTTACTTTTTCCATAGTATGTAGCCTTATATTAGAAAACCCTACTTGTTTATAATAATCCGATTAATTGCACCAGCACTTCTCAAAATTCATTGCTGTAAGACCTAAATGCGCTGCTAAAAAGCTTCGTTTTCATTAACCTTTTAAAAATGTTTCTCACACATTTTTCACGATGAAATATAGTCTTTGGCATAGATATAAAGCAATTGCCCCCACAATGTGGTACGAATTTTTATTGTCAACAAATAGTTTTTCAACCTAAGTCATTCGAAGCATGAAGAGAGCATGTTTTTCATGTTTTTCATGTTTTTCATGTTTTTCATGTTTTTCATGTTTTTCATGTTTTTCATGTTTTTCATGTTTTTCATGTTTTTCATGTTTTTCATGTTTTTCAATTTTTTAAAGAAGTCATAGTACCATGATGCCGGGTGAACATTATTAGCTAAAACTCAAAAATCTTAGACAAAGCGAACTGTTTCTATGCAAGTTTAAAATAATGTTATTTTTACAAGTATAAAAGATAAGATGCCACCTCATAAATAAGGCTTATCCAACCAATAATAAACGCAGCATCATCAAGTAAACCTACCCTCTTAAACTCTGCCGCATGCTTCAAAAAAATTTCACCAAATGATTGCGAATATATAACTAATGAGAGAAAGGCCCCGGTGCAGAGTGCAGAAAAAATACTATCTGAATTTTCAGGCTCTATCGTCATTAGTGCAAGCAAATAAAGGCAAGCAAGCAACAACGCTAAATATTTACCTAACTTCCACTTTCTTAAATGATCAGTGAAGGATAACTCATAGTGCCGACTAGAGTATAATTCAGCGACTATCATGGGCGCTAAAAATGCAATTAAAAGAATTAGAATGTTCATCTACTACCGTTTAAAGTTAAGCGCATGTTAACCTTTTGAAATTGAAAAAGTGCGAAAGCATACAAACTTTACCCTTAATTAATTGCTTAATATACAGAAGTTAAAGCTCATTAGAAACCAGTCACTTTGAAAGTTAGGTGGCCCTTGCTTTAAAGCTTAAAAAACTAAGCAACTCATTAGTTTATACACTTTCCTGCTGGTGCAGAAAATTACAGTAGTCTTTTTTTATAATCTTGTATGACAATAAGCTATCAATGTCTCTAGTGTTTTTCTTTGATGCACTGATATAAATTCTATTATACTCAACAACATAGCTAATGTCTTTTTTAATATCTAAATTAACTTCAAATACACCAAAAACAAGATATGTAAAACTACTCAAATTTTCCTTGCTTAATTTTTAGGTGACAGTATTTACCGGTTGATGATTTTTTCATAGCTGGTTTTACCATCTAAACTATATAAAATTAATAGAATTTAAAAATTTCATCTCCACACGCCAAATTTTTTGAGCTAAAAAATAGACGTCTACACACAATGTCACTTAATGTACAAAGCGCAAAAAAACGGCAGATTATTGTTGACTGAAACTGAAGGAAGTTCAACCAACTAACAACCAAAGAAATTTATCTTAAGAAATGTAATAACAGCTAAGCTAAAGCGTTGACCCTAGCCCAGCGGTTTTACTATCAAGTTCATGCCTTTGCAAGCTCTGTATTACGATAGTTTCTCGCAAAAAATGCAACAGTACCAGAGTAAACAATCAATATGTGTACTACTATAGCAACAACAATACTTTCGAAGTATCGATATATACTACACATCAAAACAACAAGCAGCAGCTCTCATACTTCCAACCAATATATGGGCCAAAGACCAAACATGATACGACTAATGACAACAGTAGCTAGCCATCCTGTATGCTGATCAATGAAGCTTTACAAGGACCAACAGAAAATAAGACAAATAACAGATGAAGACATTCAGTTAGCTCAATCAAGAATTAACTGCCCCCCAGATGGTGTTTAGGGTCAAGCATCCAGCCTTTATTTTTACAAAACAAGGTATGGCTGCTTGATATTAAAAAGTGTTGCACTTGTGAGTTTAATTTGGGCCCTGTAAAATATGAGCATCAAAATAAAACCCTTAATTTGGCCTAACTCACAATATCCAATGAATCTAATAGCAATAAAGTAAAGGCAACCAAATTAACTTAATACTTCTACATTGAACCGGCAATAACCCGAGCACACCTTCATTTATGCTAACTCTGACCAAATACAAAAGCGCATTTATAACATCGGTTGAATAGCTTTGTTATATTTTTATTATGGCTACCAAACAATTGGTAGCATCCCGATGGTCAATAAAGTACAGGCAATAAGTGATAAGGCTGAGCCTAAACGAACCAAACTTGTCACTTTATGCTCTGTGGCGATAGAAGCCGAAAAGCCATCGCCAGCAATTGGAAGCGCTTTACTTGCACCAGTTACAGATGCAATCGTTATCCCTAGCCAAATAAGTATAAATCCAAATGCACAGCCATAAGCTGTAAATATTTCTAGATACACTGGTAGTTCAACTAAGGACCAAGTAATACCAAAGATCATTAGCGCCATTGCGCACTGAACAGCGGTTAAGTGCCCGGAAAGTGCCATTCTTGAATTTTTTACAACCGGGATCAATGCACCTTGAATTAAACCGACTAAGAAAAATGCAACACCAATAAAGATGAGCTCTGAGCCAATTTGTGTAAACTCAATCATAGCGTCCTCCAGTTTGCATAACGCAAGACTCGCTAGCGCTACTTATACTTGAGCCGATATCCCTAGAAACTTGAGAGCGCTGTTCTCGGTGTTTTTTTACTTTTTGACGGGTATTCATCATTAACCTCCATTGAAAAAAAATATAGTAAGTAACGGAATACAAGAAATCATTCACCTAGATTCATTTTTCAACTTACTCAAAGTGTGGGAGGCAACACTAAGATAAGAGGCAATATGATACGACTTAACTTGAATAAGTGTGGAAGAATACTCCCCTATCAGACGCGCAAACCTTCGAGCCGCGCTCTCTGACAAATAATGGGTCTTATGTAGTCATATTCTCGCTAGTATCTCCCACTTTTTTCTTGTGATATAAACTTATCAAGCTCTTTTAAAGATGCGACATAAAAAACAGAGCCTTCCAAACCTTTAAAATTAAGCACTTTTTGATCTTTTTTTAATTACTTCGAGCTTTACCAATAATATGAACACCTTCAAATTCAGCCAAAATCTGTTTTCTCCCAATACAAGGGCCTTGTTTCCTAAATATTTGAACTTCTGACCTGTTCTGACC
>NZ_JAKFZS010000068.1 GCF_021654285.1 Pseudoalteromonas luteoviolacea
ATTCACTTTGGAGCTATCGAATGAATGGATGACCCTGAAATCAAATTAGAACGACCGTTGTTTTATAAATCTCCTTTTGGGTTGAGGTTTGAGATAGGTCCATCCGATCTAGAAATTTGGAATGATGAAAGTAAGTCCTTAAACAGTGAGTATTTTAGCGTTGCACTAGAAAGAGCAATGAGTATCTTCCACGCTGTATTTGAGGCAAGTGATGACATCGCCATTACATATCAAATTTTTTCTGACGGACGAAGAAAAATAAAGAAACGCAGCTTTATCTTCAAGCAGTTGAACTCACTCGATAATGCTAAGATCGAGCTATCCGATCATCGTGAAATCTATTCTGAAGACTTAGATTACAAAAGTGAATGCTGGAAAAGAGCTACTATTTCGGGTATCAAAACTACTGAAATAGACACTGAACAACTTTTTAAAGCTATAATCAACACTGATTTTTCAAGTTTACAGCCTAAGCTAAATGGTGAGTGTTACCTTATAAACAGAACAAAACAACTTGTATTAAATCTTTATGATGATCGCGGCATGGATGTAGTTTCAAATCGCAAAGAACCTTTAGATTCTCTGTATAGGAGTCATAATCATTTAATACTCGATTATGACAGGGAATCCATTGATAAGGTGTTTTCGTGAATATAACAAGTTACTCAAAAGGGCGTAAAACGCTGGCTTTCGCTCCTTCGCAGCTAATTTTAGCCAACAAATTTTTTGCCGTTTATTTGCGGCGTTATATGGCAATCGAGGTAAAGTGTTGGAGTCAAGTTTAAGTAAAGATGCTTTAGCTCACTTGGAGGTTATGACTCAGGTAACCATGTATCTTCGTTCGCTTGGTTTTAAAACGAGAAGTCCTAAAAGTTTTACGTTGTTTGGTCTATTCAAACGGGCAAACACTCTAGATTCAGAGCTAGTTGAAGATTTAATGGATGCAATTCACAATACTCCTGCTCAAGTCACGAAGCCATTCTGCCCAACAGAAGAATATATAAAAACATACTACCGTAGTTTTGACCTTAAGCATCCAAATTCAATTTCTTTAGAAACAATATTTAAAAATTACCTCGGTGATTAAGCCATATAACAATCAGTTTAAAAGCGGACAAAATTCAGTTGGCTGGTTTCGCTCCGCTTCACATTATAGCTAACGAAATTTTGCCTTTTAACTGAGGCGTTAGCAGTCACGAGGGATTATGCGTAAGATACTTGTAATGGCATTATTTTTTAGTTCTTCTTGTTTTGCTGATGATATAACTAAAATCTGGACGAAACTTGAAAGTGACTATGTGATTGCTGTTCAGCAGCAAGATTATAAAAAAGCATTAGAATATGCTCTAGAGTTAAACAAAATAGACCCTAATGATACACAAGTTCTTTTGTTTATTGTTTTCGCCTCAGTTAAATCTCAAACTGAATTACCAAATTGGGTAATGGAAAAACCATGGGGTTCTGCTTCAACACTAGATGTTTTTAATAAACAATTAGCAATACAGCTGTTAAACGGCAGCTAACAAACGTTTTAACCAATGGAGGCAAAACAGCAGGCTTGCGCTCCTTTGTCGCTAATTTTAGCCTGCTATTTTGCGCCAGTTAAGCGCAGCGTTATGTGTACAATAGGAGTTTGGTATCTTCACCTTGAAGAGCTAAAATGGGACAGGCATAAATTTACTGCTGTAAGTCTTTCTATCTTGTACTCGTAAGCTTTACTCCCATAAGCCTCAAACCACTGCTATAAAGTAAAGATACTGTCAGTAAATATTGATGAGAGCACTATGTTAGCAGTGCTGCAATTTCCAGTTTAGTTAGTACAAATGGTAGCTTTTAGTTGGTGGTGCCTTTTATTAAATTTAAGCGATAGACTCAAGGGTTGTTTAATGATCTCTTTATACATATATACAAGCGGCCTGAGTTTGTGTATTCGCAGCCACGTTTTGTTGGTTGTCTAGGTGACTTAAAAACTGTTTTACCGCCTCCTCACCAAGTGTTTTTGGGTGCAATAAATTATGAAATCGAATAAAGGCGGTTATCCAATAGAGGTAACATGAAATGGTGCTTTTGGCGTATATTTGCGTATACATATGTACCTAAAAAATGGATAAAAATGGTGATTTCATAACTAGTTTTATTTTGAACTTTTACATGTGTATACATACAGAACTCAGTATTTTTTAGATATCACTATTATACGACAATTGACATACCTTGGTTGTTTCTGAAATGGTGACTTTCGCTTAACATACTGTTATGGTTAGGGTATTAAAGAGCGTATCTGAAAAGCTGTTGTTGTGTGTCAGACATTACGCTGTTGTTATGCGACATTTGTCGTAGATAAAAATGTTATACGTCATAAGGGTCCCCTCGAGTGTACGATAAACTTAGAAATGAATTCGAAGCGGGTGAAAACTCTTTCTTAATTACCCTAAGGTGTGAATTAAAGTGGGATTGGGACGCTTTTTACAAATGCACTTCACTCATGTACGAGGTAGCAATGCTAGAAAATCAAAAACCAGCGATTGATATGTGGATAGCACAAGGTTTTTGGTCGATGGACACATGGGTGAAAGAATGGTCTAGCAATGAAAATTTTCCGCGACCTCAGCCAGAAAAATATAAACAAGCTTTGATGATTTTAAACGAGCTTGCGTATTTGTTGTTTAATGGAGAGAGCCCGTACATGGATAATACGCTTGAGAAATTAGCGAAAAATGACGTATAACAAGCTCTTAAATAAGGACAAATTTCACTGTGTCGCTTTTTACATTCCTGCTTCGCAGGCAAAAATCAACCCAGCAAACTTGCCTATTAACAGGGCGTTGGTGTTCTTGGAGTTTTAGTTGAGAATTAGAGCTAGCCGACAACTCAAAAAGGAAATGTTCAAAAGAGTGCTCGTCGCTTTAACTTTGTTTGGAGTGGCAATATATATTTTGTCATCACCGGATGGTGTTTGCTTTGAAATATTCTTTAACGAGTTATGTAACTCAGAAGATAAATCGGTTGTTTTCACATGGATTCTAGTTGCAGACTCTTTGTTACTTGCTTATGTCATGTCGCCATTTGTTAAGTATGACGCATTGAAATTCTTGATAAAGTCGAAAAACGAACACTAACAAAACAAATTAAAAGTGTGGACAAAAACAGTTGTCTTTGTTCGCACCTCACAAATTTTAGCCAACTATTTTTAGCCGTTTGTTTGCGGCGTTATAACTAAAGGAAGATTATGAGTCTGCTGGAAGATTCGTGGGAACAAAGAGAAGAACGAGTATATCCTGAATTGTTTGGCGGAACTGGAGAAGGTATTTATCCTTTAGATGCTTCTCTTTTTAAGAACCAATTTGGTATCGATGATATCGATCCCCGGTGGTTGCATTTTGGTGTTTTTAAGTGTGCCCCCACCAGTGACAGGAAAACATGGGTTTATGTTACTTCTGGTATGTCAAATACATGGGAGTCTGATGCTCCTCAGGAGTACTCAGGTTTCGGTACGGAATTTATCCTTGAAACAGAGGTAAAAAGTGACTGTGCTATAAACACATTACGAAGTTTAGTGGCTTTAAATATACTGGTTTCCGTTGGGCATTATGGCGAAAAACCACTAATTGATTATGGTGACCGTATTCCAATGAAAATAGAACCAAACATTTCTAGCCTTATGGTTGTAAAGCCTATCCAGCATCCTGAATACTTTGACTTAGAATCAGGCCGAGTTGACATACTACAAATTGCTGGTATTACAGCTCAAGAACTTGAATATGCAAAGGCGAATGGTTCAGAAGCATTAGCGCTAAAGCTTTTCGAATCCGAAGGCTCTTTTGCATTAAAACCTGAAAGGTTTGGTGTCATTTAGTTATAACAAATTAATTAAACTATGGACGCAAAATAGTCGGTTTGCGCTCCTTCGTTGCTTATTTTAGCCTACCATTTTTGCTGTTTATTAAGGTGTTAGCATTTATATGGAAACCTACGAAGAAATTAAAAGTTTTCTAGACTCGCATGAAGATATTGAGGGCATACTTACGGTTGATATGGACTTAATAAGGGAACCATCAAAATCTAAGTTTGAGTGTGCAGATAGATATGTTCAAAAGTTTGGGTTCAACGGCCTAGACAAGCGATGGCATATACTTAATAAAGAGGAAGCTGCGGAGTCGTTATCAATGATACTCCACAAGAGTTTAGCTTATAGCGTTGAAATGATGCCCCTTAAAACAGCTAAGCATATAGCCGATAAGTTTCTTTGTCAGTTCGACCCACGGAATTCCAAATTTCTATCTAATGGCCATATTTCCGAGCACTCAGCGAGTTGGAACCCTATAACCCAATCAACAATGGAGATGGCAGTTGTGGTAATCGATGGAAAAAGCATAGGTATAATATGCGCGGAAGACGAAGACTAAATACTAACAATGCAAGGTAATCTGACGGTTTAAAGGGTCCTTAGATTGCGTTATAAGCCAGTTTAAACCGCAGTTGCTTGCTATGTTATGTTTTTAAGGTGTAGTGGTGAAATTTATAAGATACCTTTCAAAAGGTAATTCAGTTGGGTTGGCGCAAGATATTCAATCATACTGGGAAATTAATGATGAAGGGTACGTTTCCAGAAGCATAGAAATTAAACCAAATGGAAATGTGCTCAAATACTCTGAAAATCACTTGGCAGATTCTTATGGTCAGCTGCCTGAAGGGGTTATAAGTGATGGCAATTTATCTGATAATAGTTTTGGTTGTTGCATTGAAATGACTGAAAAGGAATTTGATAAGGTATGGCAAAAAATAGCAACAAACAAAACGTAATAAAGCATTTAAGAGTGATTCCCAACGCTTTTCGGTTTCAATTCAAGGCTAGGTTTTGTGTTTAAGGTGCAATGGTTTAGGTTTGGTGGCGCGTTATACAAAGGCAAATAATGGAATTTTTACCTAAAATAAAAAGTGATTTGACTTCAATCGAGAAGCTAAAAAGCGCTTCTAACGAAGAGATCCGGCCTTATCTTTTAGAGTTGGCTGAGTGGTTGCAAGATATCAATTGGCCGGTAGCCCAGCATGTGGCGCTTCGACTGGTAAAGGCGGGAGACGATATAGTCCCAGTAGTGAAGAAAATTTTATCGGGTAATGATGATATTTGGAAATACCATGTAATTAACAATCTAGTGGTGAATTTAGAAGCTCATTCTTTTAGTAAGGTGATGAGTGAAATAACAAGAATTGTAAATGAGCCTACACAGGGAGAAATATCCGAAGAGGTTCATTTGGTCGCACGTGATGCAATGGTGCTTTATGGTCACAACGTATAACAAGCGTAGTCTGGCGGAACAATTTTCCGCTCGTTCCTCGCTACAAATTGCCCGCAGCTATGGGCGTTATGTTTCAGGAGGCATTTGTGAAAAGAAGCTTTAGAAGTCAGCTAGACTTTATTTCTATTGTCACCATTTCTGCAATTTTGGGCTTTGGTGCAGGCTTATTTGGTGCTGCACTCGTCTTTTTAACTGCGATACAGTCAGGCCAACTTGAACAAGGGATACTTGCTTTACTTTTAACTCCTATAGGATCTGCTGCTGGCACTGCATTTTCAGCCGTACTTGGCTTTCCTTTTTACTATTGGTACTCAAATAAAATCCAAGGTCAAAAGATATCAGGCAAGTTTGCAGAAATAACAGAGAATAAAGAAAAATAACAAATTAATTAAGCTGTGGATGCAAAACAGTAGGCTTGCGTTCCTCCGTCGCAGATTTTAGCCTACTATTTTTCGCCGTTAGCTATACAAAAGAGACTTTGCACTGACATGGACACCTTGCTTACAAATCTAGAACAGATCGCAGCTCAACAGAATTTGATTTCAAATGCGATTGCTGGAGCTAAATTGTGGGTCGCTTCCGAGGACTTTGGAATTGATAACTCAATAACCGATAGATTTAAATTCGAATTTGATTCTCACAAACTATGTTTTAAACACGAATACATCGAAGTTTCATATATTGAAACCAATTTAAATATTCTACTCGAAGAGGAAGAAGTTGGATATTATTCTTGGCAGACGCTTTTAGATGGTGAAGTTATCGACGATATATTAGTTATTACAGATAACGAGTTAAAGTATAGCTAACAAGTTAATTAAATAATGAGTAGGCTAGTACTCATTTTTTGCTCAGTTTAGCCTACTATTTTTCGACGTTTATTAAGGGATTAGGTATACAATCAAACATATGACGAAAGACGAATGGTTAGAATGTAAAAATGTTTCATTGATGATTCAATTTATGTGGGGCCTTGTTTCCTAAATATTTGAACTTCTGACCTTTTGCGTGATCAGATCAAACAACAATAACGCAACCCAAGCCATCATGACAAAGAAAATTAAGAACTGGTCTGACTATA
>NZ_JAKFZS010000069.1 GCF_021654285.1 Pseudoalteromonas luteoviolacea
ACTCTTCTGGTAAAAGCACTTTTGTAAATTCAATGATATATGGTATCGGAATGGAGGAATTAATAGGACCAAAAGGACCAGCCTCATTACCATATGCTTTGAAAGATAAGTTTGAATTTGAAGGCCTAGAAAAAAAAGTTGTTTCATCAGCCGTTTATCTTCAAGTTACAAATTCAAAAAATGAAACGATAACATTGAGAAGAGGGATAAAAGAAGAAAGGGCTAATAGCAAGTTAGTGCAAGTTATCCATGGAGCGTTCCTTGATGATATGTCACAAAGCTATCGTTCTCAGCCAACCTTTTTACATGATAAAGGCGCTGCTCAGGATCCAAACACAGGTTTTTATGCATTTTTTGAAAAGTTTATTGATTTCAATATGCCTGAGATTACAGATAGTAAAGGCAAAGAGACAAAACTATATTTGCAATCTGTTTTTGCAGGGTTGATGATTGAACAAAAAAGGGGGTGGACAGATTATATTGCTAATATTCCATATTATGGTGTTAGTGGTATGCGAGAGAAAGTCATGAGCTTTTTACTCGATTTAGATGTTTTTAGAAATGTGAAAGAAATTAATAGGTTGCATGAGCTTAGGAATGAATACATATACAAGTGGCAGGAATCAACTACTAAGATTAGATTGGCTATAGAAAGCAAAGCTCTATCAATTAGGGGGGTTCCTAGAAACCCTGTTATAGATTTCAAGCCTGGTTTAGTTTTGGTTGAACAAAAGGAAAACAATGAGCTAAAGATACTATCGGAAGTTCGAGTGGGAATAATAAATAAACTAGATAATTATAATCAAAAAATAAAACACAAAAGCAATGAAAATAAATCAGAAGATATAATTAATGAAGTTGGAAAACTTGAAATGGAAGTTGATGACTTGTTAGTTTTACAAAGTTCAGGTATTAAGAAGCTTAAAATAAGCAAAAGCCAGCTTGAGCAATACAGTAAGAATTTAGTTGAAATTGAAAAGGACTTAAAAACCAATAAAATGACGAAAAAACTCGTGGACTTTGGTGCACAAGAAGCTGATATTAAGTTTGCACAGGGGCTGTGCTCTACTTGCATGCAGCCTGTAGACGATATATTAAGTTCTCCAGATAGTATCTCAATGCCGATGTCACTAGAGGAAAATATTACACATTTAAATAACCAGTATAAGATGATTAAATCTCTTATTCTAGGGTTGCAAAAGGAAATAGAAATAGATGAAGGCCAACTCAACTCTGTAAAAAAAGAGCTGCTGTCTAAACGCCGATTATTGATTTCAATGAGACAGGATGTAAAATCTAGTAGTAAAGTTTTGGAGTCTGAAGTACGTATAAAAATAAATTTGGAAGATAGACTAAAAGATCTAGATGAGATAGAAAGCTTAATCCGTAGAGAAGTGAAATCACTAGAAAAAATCAGTGCTGATTATAAAGTTGTTAATGCAAGCCTTAATCGGTTAAATCAGACTCAACTTAGTTTTGAAGATTCACGTAAACTTGATTACTTCTCTAGTCAGTTTAGACTTTTAGCGAAAAGCTTTGGATATAGAAGTGCAAATGTTGAAGAAGTACAAATTAAATACACTACGTTATTACCTTATCTTGAAGATAAAGAGTTAAGGGAGACAGTAAGAACACCTTCTGAGACTACTGATATAAAAGCAGACTCTTCAGCAAGCGATTTTGTTAGGCTAATTTGGTCATATATATTATCTACTTACTTCACTTCTAAAAAATTTAACGGAAATCATCCAGGGTTCATTTTGTTTGACGAACCAGCTCAGCATTCAATGAGTACTAAGGGGTTAAACAATCTATTACTGAAATTAGAAAGCAGTTCTACTTTGCAGAGTATTGTCGCAGCTTCTTTTGATGAAAGTGATGATAATTATGACGAATCTACTAATGGGTTGCACAAGTTTACACTTAAAAGGTTCCCTAGAAAGCTGATCTCTACCTTCAATTCGCAACTATAAGAAACGCTAACTCACCCAACAGCCAACTTCCCAGCCTCATGCCATAACTCACTTGGCATGGGGTGAAACAAGTCCCACGTAATATCCATTGGCTGACTGCCTGTATGCGCTACATATTGCACCTCGCCAAAATTCACAAAGCCCATGGTGCGACCGTTTTCATCTTTGTTTTGCTCTCGTACAAATAAGTAGATGCGTTTGCCAGTTTTTTGGTGAGTAATATAGCTCAAGCCTTTACCTCGCTCCGGCCTTGCGCTGTTTTGTGACTGCCAATGAAAGCGAGTGGGGCTGATGGCAAAGTCTTTGTATAGTGTGGTTGGGGAATAGGTTTTCTCGCATTTAGTGAGGGTCACAAATAACAGCTCGATATTGTAGCTTTTGAGCTCTAGCACGCCTTCACGCGCAGGTGATTTTTTCTCAAAGGTGCTTGCGCCAATCGCGGCAAGTATCTGCTCACGAGAATATCGGCTATGTAACTGTAAGGCTGTATTTGGTAAGCCCGACAGTGATTGCTCTTGGTGGTGAATACGGTTTATTAAAATGTTGAGCACGTCGCTGAGCTCAGCTTGTAGCTGCTTATTGGCAAGTGCTTTTAAGCTGGTGGTAATGTCTTGGTGTCTGGTTTGCTTACCTGATTTTTCCCAAAAGTTGTAGTGTGTCATTAAAGCAAATACAGCGTTATTCGGAATGTTTTTAAGCTCAGTAAAATCAAAGTCATGGTTACACAAAGACTGCAAAAACTGCAAGTAACTGAGTGAGTTGCATGTAATTAACTGGGTATTGATAGCGCGATAATAGGCTTGTATTTGAGCTTGTTCAAGTTCGTTTATTGAGGCGTTTTGATTAGTTAACCAATGCCATCCACCTGATTTACCTTGAGAGAGCTTATATACATCTTCTAAAGTCACACTTGGGTTAACTTGTAAGAAGTTAGCAAGTGTGAGCGGTAAGTTGGTGTCTTGATTATAACGGTTAAGCAGTGCTTGTAGTCGACGCTTGTTGTTTATGGCTCCTTTAATATTTTTAAGAATGATGTCTTTACTTTGTTTTTGTAACTCAATGCGACAACCTAAAGGCAGATGCGCAAACCCACTTTCAATCTCTTGGCTGATTGACGTATTGGTTTTACCGATCAGCGCTCTAAACTTGCTGGCAAAGTCATATTCAGGCCGCGCATTACCCACAAAGTCCAAAACGGTGCAGCATTCTTTGTCTTGGGTTAGACGAAGGCCACGACCCAGCTGTTGCAAAAACAAAGTTAAGCTTTCTGTTGGACGTAAAAATAGTAGGGTGTCGACTTCAGGAATATCCACACCTTCGTTAAAAATATCCACCACACACAATATTTGAACATCGCCTTGCCTGAGGGCTTGCTGCTTATCGTGCCTTTCATTGGCATTGTCACTGGTTAGTACATCACTGCTAATGCCTTTTAAGTTAAATTGCTCGGCCATAAATATGGCATGCTGCTTACTAACACAAAATGCCAGTGCCTTGATGGCGTGCACATTCGCGACGATATCCGCTAGGCTTTGCATGATTTTTAAGGCGCGATGATCGTTTTGCGTAAATACGTGTGTAAGCGCGCCAACATCGTAACGGCCACGTTGCCAAGAAACACGGCTGAGATCCGTGTCATCATCAATGGCAAAGTATTGAAATGGGATCAAATAGCGATTGTTTATGGCTTCAGGTAATCGTAGCTCTGCGGCGATGACATCATCAAAATCACTTAGAATGTTGCCGCCGTCTTGCCTTTCGGGCGTTGCAGTTAAACCGAGTAAGATGCTGGGTGCAAAATGATTGATCACTCCTCGGTAGCTGTTTGCTGCGATATGATGTACTTCATCAATGACAATGTAATCATAAAAGTCGGCGGTGAGGTTAAGCGACTCTAATTGATTATAGAGCGTTTGGATTGACGCAAACAGGTGGTTATAGCTGCTTGGTTTGTGTTGTCCGACCCAAAGTTCACCAAATTGGTTATTTTTGAGCACAGCACGATATGCTGAGCGCGCTTGTTTTAGTATCTCTTCTCGATGGGCAACAAAGAGTAATTTGGTTTGTGGGTTTTGCTTTAAAAATCGCGCAAAGTCGAATGCGGAGATCAAGGTTTTACCTGTGCCTGTGGCTGCAACTACTAGGTTTTTATATCGACCGTGTACGCTTCGTTCAGCACTGAGCTTTTCAAGCATGGCTTTTTGATGCGGTTTTGGCTGAATATCTAAATAAAAGTGTGAGGTATCAGTTTTTAGATTTTTTGCGACATTAAGCGCTTGCGTTAATTTGTTTTGGCAAGGCGCTTTACCTGTGTAGCGTTCAAATTCATCAGACTCCCAATAGGTTTCAAACGTGTTCAGTGCTTTTTGAATAATATGAGGGATCTCTTGATTGGTTACCTTTAAGTTCCACTCTAAGCCGCTAGACAAGGCGGCTTTTGATAAGTTTGACGAGCCAATATAGCCGGTGTGAAAACCGTTATCTCGCAAAAACAGATAGGATTTAGCATGTAGGCGTTGGCTATCATTGTTGTAGCTGATTTTTACCTGTGTGTTTGGCAAGCTGGCTAAAAAGTCGATGGCTCGCTGTTCAGTGGCGCCCATGTAAGAAGTGGTGATTACTTTTAACTGTTTGCCGCTTTCGACATATCGCTTTAGTTCTTCTTTAAAAATACGTAGGCCTGTCCAGCGTATAAATGACACTAACCAGTAAATGGTGTCGCTGGATAAGATTTCTTTTTTGATTTCGCTCTCAAGAGAAATACCTGCGTTTGCACCAGAAAATAACTCGCTTTGGCTCAGTCCAGTTTGTGGAAAGATGTCTTTGCTATAACTCGGTAGGTCGCTAGAAATAGGGTTTTGCTTATCAAACAGGGCGGTGAGGATACGACCTTGCGAATCAATGAGGTTTTCGCTGATCAATTGATCGTCTCTGATGTGATCTTTTAACCAAAACACCAGTTTGTTAGCCAGCTCAATTTGCTTGGTGATGCGGTTGTCATCACTATTTGGGATGGCATCAATCGCATGGGCGACCAGTTTTGAGAGAAAGCGTGATAGCCAAACAGAGGCTTCGCTTGATTCAAGCTGACGTTCACCAATATAAAACTGTTCGCGGTTTAAGTTTTGCTCTACCACTTGGGTAATAAGCTGCTCATAAATGCCAATTTGCTGCACGGCCAAATCCTGTTGTTTTTATTCTAACTAATTGATAGCGCTATTATCTTATCGTTTTTTTATGTGTTGGACCAGGAGAGTGTTTGTGAGGTTGCTCTGAGTGCTTTTTTCGCTTGTTGCATAGATGAAGCTAATGCGCTGTACTTGCTTTCTCTCGTCGTTGTGGGCTTGCCACGCAATCTATGTTTGAGAGGGTTATGGACCCTGAAGCGAGTTCAGGGTGACGGAGTTGGGGATAGTGTTGTGGGTTTTTATAGGTTGCACTATCGTACTCTCGTCGTTGCGGGCTTGCCCCGCAATCCATATTTGAGAGGGTTATGGGCCCTGAAGCGAGTTCAGGGTGACGGGGGTTGGGTTAGTGTTGTTGGTTTTAGTGAGTTGCCGCATGTTTAGTTGTGTTTAGAGAGTCGGCGCTTTACTTACCCTCGTCGTTGCGGGCTTGCCCCGCAATCTATGTTTGAGGGGGTTATGGGCCCTGAAGCGAGTTCAGGGTGACGGGA
>NZ_JAKFZS010000007.1 GCF_021654285.1 Pseudoalteromonas luteoviolacea
GAGCTACTTGCGTAGCTCTTTTTTTGGATTAGTGACCGAAGAACGTGATGCTCCAACCAGTCAACTGACCTGGTTTAGTATTGTTAGGCTGCTCTAGGCCAATACGCTGTGGCGTAACTGTTAATGAGTTTTCAACAAACTTACCTGTGCCAAGATCATATACTCGCTCAGACCAAGCGTCTTTGGCATTAGTGTCAATAATACGCAGCTTCCAATCACCTTTTGCTGACTCACCATAGAAGTGGTTTGAAAGAATAGGAGTGCTTATAAAATTTTCATTCAAGAGATCTGAACCTGCAGCTAAAATAACACTGCGTGTATTGCTTGGTGAGATGAGCTCGATGGATAAGTCCCCAGGACGATTGTGAGCGATGTCTAAATTAACGCGTACACCTTCCACAGTCAGGTTTTCAGTTTGAGCATGAATAGACTCAGTACCAGAGAAATCCCCATCGTAAATGAATGCGTCAGCAGCAACTGGCACATCATACGATTTGATTTTTAAATCGCCAAGGATAGGGCCGGTTAGCAGTGCTTTTTCAACAGCAGCATCAACATTCACTAAACCAAAGCCATAGTTATAGTGGAATGCGTGGCCTGCACCGTTAGTCTGCCAACTTGGAATAGCTTCGTAATCGCCAATCATACGCGGCTCAGAATTCGCGTCCACTTTAGTAGCTGTTGTGATCATCAGATGTCTAACATCACGCCATGAAAGCTGGTGGTTAGCTGACATAATCAAGGCTACTGCGCCAGAAAGAGCCGGTGCTGCAGCAGAAGTGCCTCTCATATTAAACGAGTACAGAGGGTTTTCACAATGCGCTTCTGCAGCGTCTGTACACCATTTGGGTAATGTTGTTGTTACAGTTGCAGGGCTGTAGCGGCCCCTTTCACCAGCAGGTGCGGTAAGTAATACTGCTGAACCTGCGGTGGAGTATGATGCGAGACTACCTTTTGCATTCAATGCTGATACCGTTAAGTTCCAGAAGTTTGCATTAGTTGGATCTGTAATTGATGCATCACGAGCAGGCAATGCATAGCCATTTGGATAGATTAGGGTAAGTAGACCATTGTCTCTATCTAGCCAACGAGAATCAGAGAAATGTATGTTACCTGCTGCTTTAACCGCCATCGCCCCGCGGCCACCATGGCTTTCAGTGACAGCTTTTTTAGTTACATTATTTATGTTATCAAAGAAAGCGGGAAAGAGGCCGTACATGCTAGCTACATTAAATGGGTAACCAAAACTTTGGTTGATAACACGTGCATCATTATGTTTGTTCATTGGCGCGACGGCACCATCCATATTCATCGCTGCGCGGATAGCAAGGGGAAGTGTCAAATAATTACGCTCTCTGCCCATTAAGTTAACACCTGTTAATGTTGCTGCGGGTGCAACACCTCGGCCTCCTTGACCATTGTATGCCGAAGCTGCTGCAATACCTGCGACTTGAGTACCATGATCGTCAACCCTCTGGCGGTATTGATAAATATATGGATCAGGGTTAAGTACATCACCTTGCGCTATATTTTCAGCAAGATCTGGGTGGTAAGTAGCAAGGCCATCATCAATAACAGCAATATTGATCCCTTGCCCTAAAATGCCACGACGATGTGTAAAGTCGAGGTTTAAGTCAATACCAGCTACGCCTGGAGTTATGGCACCTGCATGTTGGCCATTATTTTGAAGGTGCCATTGGTGTATAACAAGCGGGTCCCCACCAGCTAATTGATATGTATATTCCCATACATGCTTTGATGGATCATACTCCTGAACATTATTATTAAACGTTTGCGCATTTGCTTGACCTATTACAAGTAATAAACCAGCAGAAATCATATTTAATTGACTATTCATTTTTTCACTCCTTGTTTTTTGTTTTATTGTTAGCTGACTTCGCTTCTTTTGTACATGCTTTTATTTTTAATTTTAACTGTGCTAATAGTTTTATTTTTATTTTATTTTTTTATATGTTTGTTTTTTGGGGTTTTGTTTTTTGTTTATTATATTTTTAATTTTATTTTTTTGTGCTTTTAGTTGGTGATTTCTTAGCCTGTTAACTTGGATTTAAATGGCTTTGGTTTTTATATTTGAGTCTTTATTTTAACTGTTGATTGTCGGGGTTGTAGGTTTTATAAGGATGGAGTGGTCATGATTTCTTGTGTTTTTATATCTATATTAAAACCTACCTTTGCTAAATTCCAAGTTATAATGTTGTTCTGATTAGTTGGTGTATGTCAAAGCAAAATCAATAGAGAAGTTAAAAGGGGAGATATAAATGCCCGGTTATTTTTCAATAAAACACAAAAGGATGGGCTAAATTAAATATGATTTAGTAATGTTAAGGTCGTTATACTTGTAGGGGGAATGGTTTTATAATCTAATGGCCGTTGTAACGAAAATAAAAATCATCTTCTAGATTGAGTGTGAGAGAGGTAATAACTTGGACTCTGGGTACATGGTGATGTGTAAAAGGAAACAAAGAGTTGAAGCCATATTTAAAGAAAAAGATAGTTATGTATAAGAATAAAAGTACACGCGGAGCGTGATATAGGGTTTTATAATGTAATAATTAAAAGGGTTTAATTATAGAAATGAATTTGCAGTAATAAGCTGGGCCTAGGGTGGCGTTTTTATTCATAAATAGGTTGTTTTAAGGTAAAAGTAACTGTGGTTATTAAGAGCCTCTACTCATAATTAAGGAAAACTAAAAAGAAAAGTTTCATGCTGCTTTTGATTTTTGTTAATTAATTGTTTATCTTAAAGTTATAAAGAAAGAAGATAAGAAATGTTGAAAGGGCGCTTAATTTAATAGCGGAAGGGCCTTTATAATTAAGCTTACGTCATGGTTGAATGTTTTAAAAATGGATGTTTAAAACAGGAAAAAGAGCTACTTGCGTAGCTCTTTTTTTGGATTAGTGACCGAAGAACGTGATGCTCCAACCAGTCAACTGACCTGGTTTAGTGTTGTTAGGTTGCACTTTGTCACTGCGCTGTTGCGTTACTGTCAGTGAGTTTTCAACAAACTTACCTGTGCCAAGGTCATATACTCGCTCAGACCATGCGTCTTTGGCATTAGTATCGATAATTCGAAGTTTCCAATCACCTTTGGCAGACTCACCGTAGAAGTGGTTTGAAAGAATAGGGTTGCCATTAAACTGGTTGCCTTCAATATCAGTACCCGCAGTTAAAATAACACTGCGCGTATTACTTGGTGAGATTAGCTCGATTGATAAGTCACCAAGACGGTCATGATCGATGTTTAAATTAATGCGTACACCTTCTACAGTCAGGTTTTCAGTTTGAGCATGAACAGACTCAGTACCAGAGAAATTACCATCGTAAATAAATGCGTCAGTAGCTACAGGTACATCGTATGATTTGATTTGTAAATCGCCAAGGATAGGACCTGTTAGAAGTGCTTTTTCAACAGCAGCATCAACATTCACTAAACCAAAACCATAGTCATAATGGAATGCATGACCTGCACCATTGACTTGCCAACTAGGAATGGCTTCGTAATCACCAATCATACGTGGCTCAGAATCAGCATCTACTTTAGTGGCTGTTGTGATCATCAGGTGTCTAACATCACGCCATGAAAGCTGGTGGTTAGCTGACATAATCAGGGCAACTGCGCCAGAAAGTGCTGGAGCTGCGGCAGACGTCCCATTCATATTAAATGCGTACAGAGGGTTTTCACACTGGGCTTGTGTTTCATCAGTACACCATTTAGGCAATGCTGTTGTCACAGTCGCTGGGCTATAGCGGCCCCACTCACCAGCAGGCGCAGTAAGTAATACTGCCGAACCACCTGTAGAGTATGCAGCAAGGTTACCTTTAGCATTCAGTGCTGATACCGTTAAGTTCCAGAAATTTGCGTTACCTGGATCTGAAAGTGATGCATCATATGCAGGCAGTGCATAACCGTTCGGATAAATTAGGGTAAGAAGGCCGTTATCTCTATCTAACCAGCGGCCACCTATAAAATGATCATTACCAGCGGACTTAACGGCCATGCTTCCGCGACCACCGTGACTCTCTGTAACCGCCTTTTTAGTAACATTGTCAATGTTATCAAAGTAGGCTGTGTAGTTGCCATAAATGCTTGCATCTGAGAACGTGTAACCAATACTTTGATTGATTACACGTGCATCAGTATGTTTGTTCATTGGTGCAACGGCGCCATCCATGTCCATTACGGCGCGAATTGCAAAGTCAAGGTCAGAGTAGTTGTTTTCCCTACCAATCAGGTTAGCACCAGTTAATGTAGCAGCAGGCGCAACGCCACGTCCACCTTGACCATTAAAAGCTGCTGCTGCTGCAATACCCGCCACTTTGGTGCCATGATCATCTATCGTTAAACGGCCTCTTGATTCGTATTGATAAATATATGGATTTGGGTTGTTCGTATTACCTTGAGCCATATTTGGCGCAAGATCTGGGTGATAAGTCGCAAGGCCGTCATCAATAACAGCAATGTTGATGCCTTGGCCTAAAATGCCACGACGATGTGTAAAGTCTAGGTTTAAATCAATTCCTGCTACGCCAGGAGTGATTGCACCGGCATGCTGCCCATTGTTTTGAAGGTGCCATTGGTGTACAACAAGCGGGTCACCACCAGCTAATTGATAAGTATATTCCCATACATGTTTTGATGGATCATATTCTTGAGCGCTATTATCAAATGTTTGGGCATTTGCTTGACCAAGTGCTAGTAGTAAACCAGCAGTTACAATATTCAATTTATTATTCATTATTTTTTCCGCTTTTGTAAAGTGTTCATCCTGTTAAACTGATTTATTAAAATAAAATAACAATTCTCTTAATAAAATTGATTGCTTGTTTTTTAACTTGTTTAAATCGTATTGTATTTAGCGTGAAGATGAGATTCGTTAAATGATATTTATCAAGTTTGACTTGTGATGAGTGGAAGCGTTTTTAGCTGAACTAACGTACTTTTTATGTGTAAATATTTTTTGTGATAGAAATGTAGGCGCCAGTATAATATAGCGCAATATCGTCTTTATGTGCTGGTATAAACTGCAAGCTTAAAATGAATATAGAGAGCTATTTACATAGCTCTCTATTTTTAGATTAGTGACCGTAGAACGTGATGCTCCAACCAGTCAGCTGACCAGGTTTCGTATTGTTAGCCTGAACTTTGTCACTACGCTGTGGCGTGACTGTCAGTGAGTTTTCAACAAACTTACCTGTGCCAAGGTCATATACTCGCTCAGACCATGCATCTTTGGCATTAGTATCGATAATGCGAAGTTTCCAATCGCCTTTCGCTGACTCACCATAGAAGTGGTTTGAAAGAATAACGTTACCGTTGAACTTGTTACCCTCAATATCAGTACCCGCAGTTAAAATAACGCTGCGCGTATTGCTTGGTGAGATAAGCTCAATTGACAAATCGCCCAGACGGTCATGCTCTAAGTCTAGGTGTACTCTTACACCTTCTACGGTCAGGTTTTCTGTTTGAGTATGAACAGACTCGGTACCAGAGAAATCACCATCGTAAATGAATGCGTCAGCAGCAACTGGTACATCGTACGATTTGATTTGTAAATCGCCAAGGATAGGACCCGTTAGAAGCGCTTTCTCAACAGCGGCATCAACATTTACTAGACCAAAACCATAGTCATAATGGAATGCATGGCCTGCACCGTTAACCTGCCAGCTAGGAATCGCTTCGTAATCACCAATCATACGTGGTTCTGCATCGGCGTCGACTTTAGTAGCAGTTGTGATCATCAGGTGTCTAACATCACGCCATGAAAGTTGGTGGTTAGCTGACATGATAAGTGCAACTGCACCAGATAGTGCAGGGGCAGCAGCAGACGTGCCATTCATATTAAATGCGTACATTGGGTTTTCACACTGTGCTTCAGTTGCATCAGTACACCATTTAGGCAGTGCTGTTGTTACAGTTGCTGGGCTATAGCGACCCCACTCACCAGCAGGTGCGGTAAGCAATACTGCCGAGCCACCTGTAGAGTATGCAGCAAGGTTACCTTTAGCATTCAATGCAGAAACAGTTAGGTTCCAGAAGTTTGCGTTAGTTGGATCTGCAATTGAAGCATCATATGCTGGTAGTGCATAACCGTTTGGATAGTTTAGGGTAAGTAGGCCATTATCTCTATCTAACCAGCGTGCGCCTATAAAATGGCTATTACCTGCGGATTTAACAGCCATTGCACCGCGACCACCGTGACTTTCAGTCACTGCTTTTTTAGTTACATCGTCAATGTTATCGAAGAAGCCACGATAATCGCCATAAATGCTAGCATCAGAGAACGCGTAACCGATACTTTGGTTGATAACACGTGCATCTGTATGTTTGTTCATAGGTGCAACGGCGCCATCCATATCCATGACGGCGCGAATTGCAACGTCACGACCTACGTAGTTACGCTCATTACCAATCAAATTAGCACCAGTTAATGTAGCTGCAGGAGCAACACCACGGCCACCTTGACCATTATATGCAGCTGCAGCTGCGATGCCTGCCACTTTAGTACCGTGGTCGTCAATTGTTAGACGGCCTCGAGAGAAATACTCATAAATATATGGGTCAGGGTTAAGTACATTACCTTGTGCCATATTTGGTGCAAGATCAGGATGATAAGTCGCAAGGCCGTCATCAATAACCGCAATGTTTATACCTTGGCCTAAAATACCACGGCGATGTGTAAAGTCGAGGTTTAAGTCAATACCAGCTACGCCTGGAGTGATGGCGCCGGCATGCTGTCCATTATTTTGAAGATGCCATTGGTGTACAACAAGCGGGTCACCACCAGCTAATTGATATGTATATTCCCATACATGTTTTGATGGGTCATATTCTTGAGCACTATTATCAAATGTTTGGGCGTTTGCTTGACCAAGTGCTAGTAGTAAACCAGCAGTCACAATATTCAATTTATTATTCATTATTTTTTCCGCTTTGTTGAGTGTTCCCTTTATTAAAACAGGCGTTTTCGAAAAAAATAACAATCACATGTAAAAAATTAACTTTTTTTATATTTATTCCTAGCAACTTAATTGCAAGGCTTGTGACATAGTTGTTATGAATCACAAGGTAGTTGGTGTTTTTTTGTCGCTTATGTAGTTAGAAAAACCCTGTTATGAAGAAAGAAGTTGATCTCTATGAGTATCAATTCTGTATCAATGAAGAGCTTAGAATGTAAGTCTATGTAAAGTTTATTGTGGCGTTGCAAACCTGCACAGTAAACTAAAATAGTAATTTAGAGTAAAGCTGATAGGAATATAATAATGTGGCTAAAAACCTCGCTTGTAGCAGTTTTGCCAGCGCTGTTACTAGGCTGTCAATCGACAAGTCGAATTGATAGCGATTACCTCTCAAACATTCAGTCCCCAGAATCATGGCAATACAAATATACTACAGGCGAAGTCAGTATGAATTGGTTGGTGCAGCTTACCGACGCTCAAGTACATGGCTTAGTTTCAATAGCACTAGAAAATAACTTAAGTTTGCTACGCAAATCATTGGATGTAGAAGTTGCAAAACAACAGCTTATCATCAGTGGTAGTGCTTTGTGGCCATCCTTATCAGTTGATTTGGATAGTAGTCGGCGCAAATCAACGTCTGAGCAGTATTCTACAAACCACTCTTTGGCGCTGAAGGTGAATTATGAATTGGACTTATGGGGTAAATTAAGCGATGAAGCGCGTCAAGCGAATTTGAATGTGATGGCGAGCATGGCGGAGTATAAGCAACAAACTTATGAGTTAGTTGCAGACGTGGTAATTAGCTGGTTTGCTGTGATTGAGGGTAAGACGCAACAAACTTTATTGGAACGCCGTTTGGAAGTGGTAGCGCAAAACCTCGATATTATTGAGTCAGGGTATAAGCAAGGTCTCAATAGTGCTTTGGATGTGTATCTTGCTCGGACCGAGTTGAGCAACGAGCAAGCTAAGTTGGCGCAGCAAGAGACGCTTGTAACGACCAGAATACGCAATCTTGAGCGGTTAGTTGGAGACTATCCCAGCGGTTTACTGGCGGTTAATGCGCAGTTACCCTTGCTTGATTCAACCATTTCTCTCGGGGTACCTTCGACACTTCTTACAAGAAAGCCGGCACTTATGGCTAGCTGGTATCAGTTATTGGCGCAAGACGCAGCATTAGCGTATGCCCATAAACAGCGTTTTCCAAGTATTAACATCAGCGCCAGTTATGGTCCTGGTGGTGAGCAATTTTCGGATGCGTTTTCATTCTCTGCCGCTGGTTGGTCTCTCATATCAGGCATATCTGCACCACTTTTCAACGCTGACAACCTCGCCGCCAAAGAAGAGCTCGCTAGAGTTGAGTTAAAGTCCAAAGAGTTGATGTACTTAAATAGTCTTCAAGATGCTTTTGCAGCCGTAGAGAACGGTGTAAGCAAAGAAGCATCTTTGAAGCTGCGATATGAGGAGACGCTGGTTGCTCAGAAAAATGCGCAATTAGCAGAGCAACTGTCGTTTGAGCAGTATCAAAAAGGTCTAGTCAATTACACCACAGTACTTGATGCTCAAAAGCGGTCATTTGACGCACAGAGTAGCCTTATTTCAATAAAAAATGAATTAATTAAAAACCGTGTAGAGCTCCATGTTGCACTTGGTGGAGATTTTCAACAGACAGAGGAAGTAAGCAATGATATTGGCTAAGCGATTGATTTTACCCGCAGCGATACTTGCTGTTTCTGCTTTATTGGTTGTATTGATTTCTTCCAATCCTCCTCAGTCTGCAAGAGGGAAGGGAAAACCGCAGGCGAAAATGGTGGTCGATTTTGTCGAGCTTGAAGCCACGCCGTACACCATGGAAATTGAGAGCTATGGACTGGTTCAGCCTAGAACACAGAGCATGCTGGTGGCACAGGTTTCGGGGGAGATAAGCTTTGTCAGTGACAGCTTTAGAGATGGTGGTTTTTTTGAAAAGGGTGAAGTACTACTGCAAATTGATGAAAGGGATTACGTAGCAGAAGTGCAGGTTGCCAAAGCGACACTATTAAACGCCGAACAGGGCTTACTCGAAGAAGAGGCCAGAGGCAAGCAAGCCCTTGTTGATTGGAAGCGCTTGGGGGATGGCAGTGTAGCCAGTGATCTGGTACTTAGAAAGCCACAATTAGCGGCGCAACAAGCAAATGTATTGTCTGCAAAAGCAAAACTGGCAAAAGCTGAACTAGCACTTGAACGAACGCGTTTGGTCGCGCCTTTTGACGGGCGTATATTGAGTAAAAAAGTCGACTTAGGACAAGTGGTATCGAATAATAGTCAGCTTGCACAAATATACGCAACAGACTATGTAGAAATTAGATTACCTATAAACAACCGAGATTTGGCATTTATACGTTTACCAGAGCACTTTAGAGACGGGGAAATCAATGCACCTGCACCTGATGTGCAGTTACGCTCTGATTTAGTGAAAGAGCAAAGTTGGCAGGGCAAAATTGTCAGAACTGAAGGCGCCATTAGCGAACTCTCTCAACAGCTATATGTGGTTGCACAAATAGATGACCCTTTCTCAGTGAATCAAAAAAGTGACTTTGCAATTAAAATAGGCCAATACGTCACAGCGAAAATTTCAGGCAGAACCTTGGCGAATGCGATAACAATGCCAAGTAGTGCAATCTATCAAGGCAGTTATGTGTATGTGCTTGATGAGCAGGATTTACTAATGCGAAGGGATATTTCTATTGCTTGGCAAAATGATGAATTGGCTATTGTCGACGCGGGTGTCGCAGCAGGTATGCGTTTAGTTACCACACCACTAGGACAAGTGAGTTCAGGTACACAGGTTGCGTTGAATAAAAAAACATCACAAGACATTGAACGGCCTCAAGCTGAAGAGTCCCAGTGGCAACAACTATCAGACAAGCAAAAAAGTAGGCTAAAAAAAATCGCAGCAGAGCGGGGCGTGACGGTTGAGCAAGTGCTAGCAGAGCGAGCGCAAAAAACACAGGAGACAGGGATATGATCGCTTGGTTTACGCGCAATCCTGTTGCTGCAAACTTATTGATGCTATCAATTTTGTTTGGTGGCTTATTTTCTATGTCGACCAAGATCCCACTAGAGGTATTTCCTTCTTTTGAGTTGGATGTGGTGAGCATTAATATGTCATTACGTGGTGCAACGCCTGAAGATGTTGAACAGGGAATTGCTATCCGTATAGAAGAGGCTGTGCAAGACCTTGAAGGGGTAAAGCAAATCTCAAGTCGTTCATCGGAAGGAGCTGCGAATGTGCGCGTTGAAGTCGATAGTGGGTATGACCCAAGGGAAATGCTGGCAGATATAAAAAGCCGAGTAGATGCGATAAATACCTTCCCATCGGATGCGGAAAAGCCTGTAATTTCTTTAGCTGAGCGAAGGCGGGATGTGATCACAGTCACTGTTGCTGGAAGTTACTCAGAGAAAGAAACCCGTGAATTCGCAGAGCAAGTTAGAGATGACTTATTACGTATAAACGGCGTAACCCAAGTAGAGCTAGATGGTGTTCGAGATTACGAAATTGCCATTGAGCTGAGTCAAGACAAACTCAGGCAATACGACCTGACAATTAAGCAGGTAGCGAATTTAATTGGACAGTCTAGTGCTGATATTTCAGCTGGCAATCTCAAATCATCTGGTGGGGACATTCTGCTGCGATCGAAAGGTCAAGCTTATCGTAAAGACGAGTTTGCTGGGATCCCGATTAAAACCAATTCGGATGGTTCAGTGGTGTATTTATCAGATATCGCGTCGATTATTGATGGCTTTGAAGAAACACCAGTGAGAACGCGCTTTAATGGCAAGCAAGCTGCTTTCATTGAGGTATATCGCATCGGCCAGCAAAGTGCAATTGAGGTGGCTGATAAGGTTAAAGTGTATATTGAACAGCGTCAGGATTCTTTGCCCAAAGGCTATGAACTCAGTTATTGGGATGACGATTCTGTGATCGTAAAAAACCGTATTTCAACGCTGACTTCAAATGCCCTGCAAGGTGGTATTTTAGTATTGGCATTGCTGACCTTGTTTTTGCGTCCGGCTATCGCATTTTGGGTGTTTATTGGCATTCCGGTCTCATTTATGGGGGCGTTCTTGGCCATGCCACTATTTGGCGTAAGCCTTAACATCATGAGCTTGTTTGGCTTTATTTTGGTGTTAGGCATAGTGGTCGATGACGCCATTGTAACTGGCGAGAACATTTATACGCATTTAAATAGCGCTGAATCAGGAGAGGAAGCTGCCATAAAAGGCACGCAAGAGGTTGCTACACCCGTAACCTTTGGGATTCTAACCACTGTGGCTGCTTTCTTGCCATTAGCCTTTATCGATGGGGTACGTGGTGCTATTTTTGCGCAAATCCCCGCCGTCGTTATACCTGTTTTATTGATGTCATTGGTCGAGTCAAAGTTCGTTTTACCTGCACATTTAAAGCATTTAAAACCCAGAAAAGCAGCACAGCAGCTAGGTCGTTTTAGCCGTTTTCAGCAGCGTTTTGCCGATGGTTTTGAGCGTGCGATTTTAAAATACTACCAGCCCACATTAAAAGTCGCTATTTCTCATAAAGCGGCAACGTTAAGCGCGTTTGCAGGAGTTTTTATTATCATTTTGACTTTGATCACCAGCGGTTGGACAAAGTTTATTTTTTTCCCGCGTATTCCAAGTGAAACAGTGAGAGCTAACTTAACGCTGCCAACGGGGACACCTTTTGAGGTGACCGCCAAATATATTGATTTGATGTCTGATAAGGCACAGGTTTTAAAAGATAAGTATGTAGATCCAAGTACTGGAGAGAGCGTGATCACCCATATTTTAGCGACTACGAGTGGACGAGGCGGCGCATCTAATTCTGGGCGCGTGCGATTTGAGATAACACCGCCTGAAACTCGTTCTTTAAGCGTTGACTCTCGCCAGCTAGTCAGAGAGTGGCGTGGCCTTATCGGTACGATTCCTGGAGCAGAAAGCTTAACATTTAGAGCTGAGATCGGTCGCTCTAGTGACCCAATTGACGTGCAATTAACAGGTACTTCTTTGGTGGTGCTAAAAGAAGCGGCTCAACAAGTGAAAGCGAACTTAGCGACATTTCCGACCGTATTTGATATCACAGACAGTTTAAGTGATGGCAAAGAAGAGCTACAAATTGAGTTAACTCCACAAGGCAAAGCGCTGGGTTTAACTCGTACAGACGTATCAAGTCAGATCCGAAGCGCATTTTTTGGTGCGCAAGTACAACGGATCCAAAGAGGCCGTGATGACGTCCGAGTGATGGTGCGTTTGCCCTTAAATGAGCGCAGCAACTTAGCAACGCTAAATACCTTGCTGATCACGACTCAAAATCAAGGTGCGGTGCCGCTAAATCATGTCGCAACGTTAACACCTGGACAAAGTCCATCTAGCATTTATCGTATTGATAGGTATCGGACGGTGAACATAACAGCCGATATTGATAAAGAAAATACCAATATGACTGTTCTACAAGAAGAGTTAAAGGTTTATCTAGACCAGCTTGTGGCGCAATATCCGGGTGTCACGCATTCACTTGAAGGGGAAGCTAAAGAGCAGCGGGAATCTTTTGGTTCTTTAGCATGGGCGTTGCTATTTGTGTTTTTCATTATTTATGCGTTGTTAGCCATTCCATTTAAATCATATGTTCAACCCTTAATTGTAATGAGTGTGATCCCGTTTGGCTTGATTGGCTCAGTGATTGGTCACTGGATCATGTCTATGGAGCTGACCATTATGAGCTTACTTGGCATGTTGGCGCTAATCGGTGTGGTTGTGAATGATTCATTAGTACTTGTTGATTACATCAATAAGCAACGCGTCAAAGGCACTGCGTTAATGCAAGCTGTGCTCACCGCCGGAGCTGCCAGATTCAGACCTGTAATGCTCACCAGTATCACCACATTTTTTGGTTTAATGCCCTTATTGTTTGAGCAGCAAACCCAAGCACAGTTTTTGATCCCCATGGCGGTTTCATTGGGCTTTGGAATTATTTTTGCTACCTTGATCACGCTTATTTTGGTGCCGGTGAATTATTTACTGGTCGAGAAGCTCAAGGAGTTTGGACGTAGTTTGAATTATAAACCTGCATAGTTGATTGAAGAGCCAGATAGTTTGTATCGTTTTTAATTTTTCTTTGACACAGACTATTTGGGCTCTACTTTTTGAGGTGAGCAACGTTTTTTAGTTTTTGCGTTGAGGCCTCACCCACTCACTTTTAATTTCTATCATGTCTTCCCTTTGATCATTAATCACGATTAATTTTTCTTGTACAAATTACGAACGATAGTGGCTGAATTTTATTTTGAGGACTTAGTTTTTAGAGGTTTTTATGGCGAAAAAAGGACTAATTTAAAAATAGCTTAAAGAGGTTTTTATATTTTCGTTAATATTGTTAGCTTCTATAAAACAATGGGTTAGGTTTGTATCTGTGTTGAACTTATTTTGTTTTTCCACTCTGTTAACTTAAGCAATGCAGATTTGCACATTGTTCTAATAATTAGAACTCTATATAATTTATATTAATTGAACGTTCAATTAAAAAAGTTATGCCTAAAATTGGAATGGAACCGATACGTCGTCAGCAGCTAATTGAGGCGACGTTAGAGTCAGTTGCGGAGCTTGGTTTGCACGCGACGACAATTAACAGTATTAGTAAACGAGCAGGGTTATCTTCGGGGATAATTAGCCATTATTTTGGTGGCAAACAAGGCCTCATAGAGGCCACGGTTCGTTATTTACTAACTAATTTAAAAACCAGCTTGTTATCAAAAACATATTCGAATTGTGACCCCAAGGCACGACTGATGTTCATTGTAGAGGCCAACTTTTCTGTTGTACAACAGCAAACAAATGCAACGAAAACTTGGCTGAGCTTTTGGGCGCAGTCCATGCACGATGAGCAATTACATCGACTGCAAAAAATCAATTCAAAAAGGCTTTACAGTAACTTAGCATTTTCATTTTCAGCTCTTTTGGACAAAGAAGCTGCGCATAACGCTGCTAAATTGAGCGCAGCAATGATCGATGGTTTGTGGCTTCGAGCAGTGTTAAGTAAAGCTGATGAGGCTGCGTTTATAGAAGCTGAGCAGTTGGCAAAACAATACATCTTATCTCTAATTTCATCTCGTGGAGTCTAAAATGACTACTTTGATTTATCAAAATTTTATCCATGGCGCTTTTGTTGCCAATAAGTCGAAAGAAACGTTTCCAGTTATTAACCCTGCAACCGATGAAGTAATGTATCACGTTGAAGTAGCCGACGAATATATACAAAGGCAAGCGATAGGCAGCGCGCAGCAAGGGTTTGCGCAGTGGTCTGCTATGACGCCTGTTGAGCGTAGTCGTATATTAAATAAAGCGGTTTACTTACTGCGTGAGCGTAATGATGAACTGGCTAAAATTGAAGTATTAGATACAGGTAAACCAATTCAAGAAGCGGATTGCGTAGATATTCAAACAGGAGCAGATGTCATTGAATATTTCGCAGGGCTTGCGCCAACACAAATGGGCGCGCAGCAGCCTGTTGGTGACGATTTTTTTTACACACGTAAAGAGCCGCTAGGGATTTGTGCAGGTATTGGCGCATGGAATTATCCTTTGCAAATTGCTTGTTGGAAATCTGGACCTGCACTAGCGGCTGGAAACGCGCTTATTTTTAAACCTTCAGAAGAAACACCGCTGGGTGCGATTAAGCTTGCTGAGATCTTTATTGAAGCTGGTATGCCCGCTGGTGTATTCAATGTTGTTCAAGGTGCAGCTAATGTTGGGCAATGGTTAACTACGCATCCAGAGATCGAAAAAGTGTCTTTCACTGGTGAAGTAGGTACAGGTAAAAAAGTGATGCAGAGTGCGGCATCTAATTTGAAAGAAGTGACCATGGAGCTTGGTGGTAAATCACCTTTGATTGTTTTTGACGATGCAGATATCACCGAGGCTGTGAGCGCTGCAATGCTTGGTAATTTCTATACTCAAGGTGAAATCTGTACAAACTGTACACGTGTCTATGTGCATAAAGATATTTATCAAGCATTTTTAACTGAACTGAAAACACGAACAGAGCAAAACATCATTGCAGGAGATCCACTTGACCCGAAAGTTAATCTTGGGGCGCTTATCTCAAAGCAACACCAGAAATTGGTACTGGATTATATTGAGCAAGGTAAAAATGAAGGGGCAAAACTGCTAACTGGCGGTCATGCTCTAACGCCTGAGTCGGCTCCAAATGGGTATTTTGTTGCACCGACGATATTTGTTGATTGTACGGATGACATGACAATAGTGAAAGAAGAGATCTTTGGCCCTGTGATGAGTGTACTGGTTTTTGAAGATGAAGATGAAGTTATAGCCAGAGCCAACGATACTGAACTTGGACTCGGAGCAGGTGTGTTTAGTTTGAATATACAACGTGCCCACCGAGTGATCCACCAACTAAAAGCAGGTATCTGTTGGATCAATAGTTACGGTAACTCGCCAGCAGAGATGCCTGTGGGTGGTTATCAACAGTCGGGGATCGGCAGAGAGAATGGTGTTGAAACACTCAATAGTTATACGCAGACTAAGTCTGTTTATGTTGGCATGAGCAAAATTGAAAGCCCATTTTAGGGGGTCATATGTCAACGTTTGATTACATTATTGTTGGGGCTGGCTCCGCAGGTTGTGTGTTAGCTAATCGATTATCTAAAAACCCCAAACACAAAGTTCTGCTATTGGAGACTGGTGGGTCAGATAAAAGTATTTTTATCCAAATGCCAACAGCGTTATCAATTCCTATGAATACTGATAAGTATGCGTGGCAATTTCATACTGAAGCTGAACATTTCTTAGATAACCGCAAAATGCATTGTCCAAGAGGCAAAGTACTTGGTGGTTCGTCCTCTATCAATGGCATGGTTTATGTACGCGGCCACGCTAAAGATTTTGATGAATGGGAAGCCAATGGCGCACAAGGTTGGAATTATCAAACTTGTTTACCCTATTTTAAAAAAGCTGAGACTTGGCTTCACGGAGAAGATGCATACCGAGGTGGAAGTGGCGAGCTAGGCGTCAACAACGGGAATGACATGGTTAATCCTTTGTATGGTGCTTTTATTAAAGCGGGTGAGCAAGCAGGTTACCCTGTTACGAATGATTACAACGGCGAGCAGCAAGAAGGTTTCGGACCAATGCATATGACGGTAAAAGGTGGCTACCGTAGCTCAACCAGTCGCGCTTATTTGGATCCTGTGAAAAACCGCAATAACTTAACTGTTATAACTGGTGCGCTAGTGAGTAAGGTATTGTTAGAAGGGAAAAAGGCTACAGGTGTTGAATATTCGTATAAGGGGGAGAGTGTCACTGCGCAGGCTAACAAAGAAGTTATTTTAAGCGCAGGCCCTATAGGTTCTCCACATATTCTTCAATTGTCAGGAATAGGTGATACCGATACGCTAGAAAAGGCTGGGGTGAAGGTAAAGCATCACCTGCCAGGAGTCGGCTTAAATCTTCAAGACCACTTAGAGTTTTATTTTCAGTACAAATGCAAGCAATCTATTACACTCAACGGTAAGTTGGGTGTATTTTCTAAAGGGTTAATAGGCGCGCAGTGGTTACTGAATAAATCAGGCTTGGGCGCAACTAATCATTTTGAGTCGTGTGCATTTATTCGCTCTAAGGCGGGTATTGAGTGGCCTGATATACAGTATCACTTTTTGCCAGCAGCTATTCGATATGACGGCAAATCTGCATTTGATGGTCATGGTTTTCAGGTACATGTTGGTCATAATAAGCCAAAAAGTCGTGGCTCGGTCTTGATTCAATCTGCTGATCCTAAAGTGGCACCTAAGATCCAGTTTAACTATCTACAACACCAAGATGATATTGAAGGGTTTAGAGCTTGCGTGCGTTTGACGCGAGAAATCATTTCTCAACCAGCGTTTGATACGTTTAGAGATGGTGAAATCCAGCCTGGTGAGCACATTCAAAGTGATGAAGAAATCGATGAGTTTGTTCGCCAATCGGTGGAAAGCGCTTACCACCCATCATGTTCATGTAAGATGGGTGAGGATGAGATGGCCGTTGTAGATTCTCAAACTAAGGTACATGGTCTAACTGGCCTTAGAGTGGTTGACTCTTCAATCTATCCGACTATTCCGAATGGCAATTTAAATGCGCCGACTATTATGGTTGCGGAAAGAGCTGCAGATTTAATCTTGGGCAACACCCCACTATCAAGTCATCATGTCAGTGTACACACCCCTCCAAACTGGCAAGAGCAACAGCGCTAATTAAAGTGGTTTCGTCTGGTACTTTACTTTAAAGGTAAGGCATTCGTTTGCTCAGGCGATTGCATGATTTATATCAATCGATGTAAATCATGCAACTCATGCAAACGACACAATAACAACCTTATATAGGGAACAACATGAGTTATTTTTATTTATTTTGGGAGGGCGATAATGACCATTTGGCTTAGCGCAGGTGTTCTTTTTACCCTATTTTCTATTACATTCATCCTTTACAAATGGGGGAGTGTCCAAGTCGTTGGCACGACACCCGTCAAAACTTTTACTTTTATTGCAATATTATTTACTTCGGGGCTTGATGTCGGTTTAGTCATGTTCCCGTTAACTGAGTTTGCTGGTTACGCAGACATAAACACAAGCCCAGAATATGGATTCACCAACCCACTGGCCATTGAGTTTGGTTATTGGGGATTTTTGATCTGGGGGTTTTATTTCCTAACCTGTTTTTATTTCTGCGTAATTGAACCAAAAGTTCGATTTTTTGAAATTCCATTGGTGAAGCTCGTTAACAATGTTGTAATTATCGGCACTTGTGCGTTTACCGCCTATCTTTTGCTGTCAAATCTACCTTGGTATTTACCCAGTGTCGGGGATGGTGAATCAGTTGTTACTGAATTTTATCTTATTGTCTTTGCTGCCATTTCTTTAGCTGTATATTCAAGTACAAACATCAAATATGTAAAGCTATTAAGTATTTCGACTACCTGGGTGTTTATTGGTCTGATTGCTTTACTCTGGTTAGACGCGTTTATCTTTGGTGACAGTCCTTTAGGAGCCTATTTTAATAACTTAGCAATGATGGGTGATTACTTCGCGAATATGCATCAGTTTGTATTACCACTGAATGATTATCATGAATTTTATTTATTTTGGTGGTTTGCATGGAGCATCATGATAGGCCAGTTTACAGCACGGTTTGTCGGTGGCTTAACGACTTATCAGGTACTTGCTGCAATGCTTGTTTTCCCATCTATTCCAATCGCTGCATGGTTTGCCGTCTTATATCACTATCATGAAGCTGGTATTTCAACCGATGGTTTAATTAACTTTGCCATGGTATTTGTGGGTGTAGTATTTGTGATCAATTCGTTAGATTCACTAATCAGGTTATATACAGACAATTTAAACCTAACGGTTAAGCGCTTAGGTAAGCGCAATTATGTGTTAATTAATATTACAGCGCTTTCGTTACTTACACTCTTATTCCAGTTGAATTTTTTACAGATCCAGTGGGTTGGGGCGGTAGTGATTGCTATTTTCTTTGCGTGCTTTGGATTTATCTTGCTGAAAAAGCGCCGTGTGGTTGCAGAGATAGAGAGTTCACCAAAAGATAATGAAATCGATTTTAACAAAATAAAAACAGTGAGTTAATTATGAAAGCGTCAAATAAAGTATCAGCCCTCTCTTTGCTGATATGTTCAAACTTCGCAATGGCGGACTGGAGTACGACGCTGACTGCAGCGTCAGATTACACTTTTAATGGTGTTAGTCAAACGCAGAACGACCCTGCGATACAAGCAAGCTTAGACAAAGCTTTTGAAGGTGGTGTTTATGCTGGTTCTTGGGCATCTAATGTTGATTTTGGTGATACTGACATTGAGTGGGATTTCTATCTTGGCAAATATGTTGAGCTTGACGAGCAATGGAGTGCTGATTACGGTATCGCTTATTACTCTTATCATGGTGCGAGAGAGTCAAGCGACGGAAATTACCCTGAAGCTTATGCAAAATTTGGCTACAGTAACGCATTAGGTCAGACTGAGTTTAACTTTTGGTATAGCTGGGATTATTTCGGTGAAGGTGCTGGTCATGTAATAGCCATGATCGCACATACAATTGAAGTGATGCCTAATCATGCGCTCAGAGCCAGTGTTGATGTCTCTAACTCGTTAGATGGTGACAAATGGTTATGGCAGAACACAGACAAGTCGTATTATCACTATCGACTTGCTTACCAGACTAGCTTGCATCAATTTAATATCGAAATAGCGGCAGAAAATACCAGCTTAGACTTTGATACAGCTGATGAAAGGCTGGTTGTATCGTTATCGAGAGCATTTTCGATGTAACGCCAAAGTTGATTTACTTGCACCAAGGAGGGTGTTTTTGCTCATTTTAGTCATCAGAGCAAACTTTTTAAATTTGTAGCTTTTTACATTCATATCAAAAGTACGTACAATCAGCGCCCATTGAATGACCGCGCTTTATTGGCGTTTATGCACCAAATATCTGACCTAAAAAATATATTCGATAGACAATTTGCAGACTCTCATAATACCCGTTTAGTGAAAGGGGATGATGAGCCTATTTATCTGCCTGCCAACGACACGTGTTCACATCATCAAGTGGTTTTTGCACATGGTTTTTATGCCAGTGCATTGCATGAAATAGCGCATTGGCTGGTTGCGGGTGATGCGCGTCGGTTATTGGAAGACTACGGCTACTGGTATTGCCCTGATGGTCGAGATAAAGCTCAGCAGGCCGAGTTTGAAAAGGTTGAAATCAAACCTCAAGCAATAGAGTGGGCACTCAGTGTCGCTGCTGGTTTCGCTTTTAATGTATCGGTAGATAATTTAAATGGTGAGCAAACATGCCGTTTTAGTTTTCAAAAACGGGTTTATCAGCAAGTGATGATGTTGCTAGAAGGTGGCTTTAATAAACGTACAGAACAGTTATTAAAAGCCTTATCTGCCTTTTATCAGACAACATGGCCATTGCAAAAAGAACAGTTTTCTTGGGATTGCCCACAGGAGTTAGAAGATGTCATTTAAACTTGGTTTAATTGTTAACCCTGTTGCAGGGTTAGGTGGTTCCGTTGCCCTCAAGGGGAGCGATGGTGCTGATACAGCGCAAAAAGCTTTGTCTCTTGGTGCTGAGCCTAAATCGAATAATCGCACAAAGTTAGCACTTGAACAGCTTTTACCATTTAAAAACGGTATTCAAATATATACAGTTTCTGGTGAGATGGGCGAGCGTATTTCCAATGAGCTTGGCTTCGACACCCATGTTGTATTTACTGCCAGTGAAAATACCACAGCACAAGATACCGAAATCGCGGCGCAAAAACTCATTGAGCAGGGCGTTGACCTTATTTTGTTTGCCGGAGGCGATGGCACCGCGAGAAATATTTGCACTGTGGTTGATGATAAAGCGCCTGTGCTGGGTGTACCTGCTGGATGTAAAATCCACAGTGGTGTGTATGCCATTACTCCAAAAGCCGCTGGCCGCGTTGTCGAAATGCTTATAAAAGGAGAGCTTGTCACGCTTTCTGAAGCAGATGTGATGGATATTGATGAAGTGGCATTCAGAGAGGGGACTGTTAAAGCAAAGCGCTATGGTGAAATGCAAGTCCCCAGTGAAGTGCGCTATGTACAAAGCGTAAAAAACGGTGGAAAAGAAAGTGATGAGCTAGTGCTGGCTGATATTGCGGCGTTTGTGATCTCTGAAATGGATGAAGACGTGCGTTATATCATGGGCTCTGGCTCTACTGTAGAGGCGGTGATGGAAGAGCTGGGGTTAGACAATACGCTACTTGGTGTAGACCTGATCCAAGATCACGAGTTGCTGGGGCAGGATTTAACCGCAGCGCAATTACTTGAGCTCACCGAAGACCAGCCGACAAAGTTAGTTATTACGCTTATCGGTGGGCAAGGTCATATTTTTGGCCGAGGCAATCAGCAACTTAGTCCAGAGCTCATTAGAAGAATTGGAAAAGAAAATATTGTAGTCGTTGCGACAAAACGCAAACTTCAAGCATTAAATGGTCGTCCGTTAATTGCAGACACCGGCGACCAAGCACTTGATGATGAATTGAGTGGATATATTAAAGTCGTCACAGGGTATAATGACCATGTGATGTATGCCGTTGGGCATCAAGATTAAATGAGGAGACGGAATGTCATTTGAAACCTATGTAGAGGCTGCACAGCAGTTTTTTGATGAATTAGTCGATCGTGCAGATGATGATGAACTGTTTGCTGGTGGATATTTACGTGGTCATTTTGATTTAGCTGTCGGCTATGCACAAGTTGAAGAGCTTGAATTGCAGCCTGAAGAGCTGAATACGAAAATTGAAGAAAGTCTAGTAAAAGCTTACCGCAATGGTGAGTTAACAGATGAAGACAAAGAGCACGTTGTTAGCATTTGGGAGCAGGTAAAAGCACTTGCAGCCTAATGTGTGATCACTCATGACTCAGTGTCATGAGTGACTTTCCCGCCGTGGCTGGTCATAAGAACCAGCGCCATACGATAAATAATAAAGAAAACGACACAAGGTATATTAAACCTAGTACAGCAAAGACTTTGACAGCCTTTGGCTGAGAGTCGTATATATCACCCCGTATCAAAGACAAATTAAGCCAAGCAAAAAATGGTGTAGTTAAAAATGACATTGTCATGGCAAACATTAGCATGTCTTTTAAATTTCCCTTGAAGAACAAAATGACTATCATGCCAAGTGCTGACTGTATAGAAATGACCACGGACAGACTGTATTTTTTGTTGTGTGATTTGATGATTTTTAATGATTCATCTAACGTCCTTGCGTAGCCATCTAACACAGTGAGTGTTGTGCCAAACATACACAGAAAAGCGACGACAGCAATCAACCAACGGGACCATTCCCCTATGGTAAGGGCATACATATCAATGAGTTGTTTTGAGAATGCGACACCTGCCAATTCAATTTTTTGTTCCTGACCGTATTGCAGTAATACGCCGAGCGCAAAAAACATCAAAGCAAGTATTAATGTCATGGCATAACCTAAATTGAAATCAAATAAGCTTTGCTGCTTGGTCAGTGCACTGTTTCTAAGTTTGCTTTTAAGCCATAAAGAGTTTATCGCTGAAATTTCAATAGGGGCTGGCATCCACCCCATTAAAGCAACCATAAAGCCGAGTAAGGCCAATTCGTACGGTGAAGGTGCAACCTGTGGAGCAGGGTGTGCAGGGCCATTGGCGAGCGTAACGACAAGGGCTGCGGTTGTTGCGACACACAGCAAAGCCATAATGACTTTACTTGCGCTATCTAACACTTTGTAATGCCCAAAAATGAGGATCCCAAGGCATACAAACAGTAACCCAAAGCTCAGTGTCGTGAGGGCCAAGTCGCCCGGTAAAATATATTGGAGTAAAGCAGCGGTAAGGAGCAAGACACCCGCCGTGTTTACCACTGCTGCGAGTAAATTGATGATAAAAAACAAATAGAATAGGGATGGATTTTTATCTTTATAGCCTTGCACCAGACTCTGCTTACTGTGCAAAGTGTATTCAACGCCAAAACGGAAAAATGGGTACTTTAGAACGTTGACTATCACAATAAGCCATAATAGCTGCCAGCCGAATAGGGCGCCAGCCTGTGTTGCAGCCACTAAATGTGATCCCCCTACGGCAGCGGTGGCCATTAATATGCCAGGCCCGAGCGCCTTAGATTTTGAAATTATGCCTGATAACACGTTGTTTCCTTGTTTTTGTTTGCTATGTTAGCGCGTGTAAAAAATTATCCAAGTGAAAACTTTATAAGTACGGCTGTTTGTTTTACTGAGCAGATAACTCTGTCTTGAAATACAATTTCACAAATTGAATAAATGTTTTTAGCTTGTGCGATGGCAATGTACTTTGCGGGTAGAAAAGATACATGCCATTGCTTTTTCGCTCAGTATATTCATCGAGTACGGTGCTCAATAAACCAGCATTCAATTCTGTCTTGATAAAGTAATCGGCAATTCGAATTAAACCGGAGCCTTGCAATGCATATTGTTTGGCTAAGTTGTTGTCATTGCTAGATAGCCACCCAGAGACAGTGACTTTTTCGCTATTAAATGGCCAACAGGACTGCCCATTAACAACAATGCATTCATGGTTAATCAAATCACTCGGGGATTTGATATTCTGATGCGTTGTTATGTACTGCTGTGAAGCAACGATAATATGTTGGTAATCAAATAATTTCGCTGCCACCATATCGAGTGGTGGAGTGGTTGTTGCTCTAAATGCCAAGTCATAATCTTTGGTATTTAAATTGTGTGTTGTGTAACTGGCATCGATATCAAACTCGACTTTTGGGTGCAGCTTTTTAAATTCAGCACAAAGGGTTGGCAGATATATTTGAGCAAACATACGTGGCGCGGTTAGCCTTATAACGCCCTCAACCTTCTCATTGTTTATGTTACGCTCTAAATTAAATAGCTGGGTTCGAATGACTTTTCCTTGCTCGAATACTTGCACACCGTACTGGGTTAACTTTACATTGCGAGTTGTTCTGATAAGTAAAGGGGTATTCAATACCTGCTCAAAGCGTTTAATTTTCTCAGATAACTGCCCTTTAGAAATCCCAAGCGCTTTTGCGGCCTTAGTGTAATTAAGTTCTTCAGCGAGCTTTACGAAAAGCATCAATAATTCAATTCGTTTGTGTTCATTCACAGAGTTAAGTCCAGAATTTATTGTTTGGTATTTTGAACGCAGAGTTCTTAATTAAACTGTTTTATTCAATATAAAGAACAATATCATATAGTCATCTATATATTTCGACTAGCTGGAATAAAGTATGAAAACAATATTACCAATTCAAAAGTATTTTCCAACCGTGGGTCCAATCGCGTATGGGTGTATGGGGCTTGGTGGCCAAGGGCCACACTTAACAAGAACAGATGTCATGCAGGCACATAGCGTGATTGATTGTGCGTTAGAGTCTAATATCTGTTTTTTTGACCATGCCGATATTTATCGTGATGGTCGTGCGGAGCAAGTGTTTGGCAAAGTGCTCTCAGAAAGACCTGATTTAAGAACGAATATGGTGATTCAATCAAAGTGCGGTATTCGTAAAAAAAATGATGACCACGTTGGTCGATATGATTTTTCGAGCGAGTGGGTGACACACTCTGTAGATGGGATATTGTCGCGCTTGAACATCGAATACCTTGATGTACTTATGCTACATCGCCCAGATCCACTTATGCAGCTTGATGAATTGGCAGAGCAAATTTTTCATCTAAAAAAGCAAGGTAAAATCAGATATATAGCAGTATCGAATATGAACTTGCATCAAATGTCTTTCTTACAAAGCGCTTTAGATATGCCCATAATTTCGAACCAGATTGAGATGAGTTTGGCAAAGCTTGATTGGTTGAATGATGGAGTAATGGTAGGTAGTCAGGGTAATCACTTAGTTGACTTTGTAAGTGGGACTTTAGAGTACTGTCAACAGCATGAAATCCAATTGCAAGCATGGGGTAGCATGGCAAAAGGGCAATTTTCTGAACAAGGGTTATACTCAGATGAGCTAAGAGTACGAAAAACCTCACAATTAGTTAAAAAACTAGCGCACAAATATCATGTGAGTGTTGAGGCCATCGTGCTGGCATTTGTATTACGCCATCCAGCTAAGGTTCAGCCAGTGATTGGTACAACCCAAGAGATACGGATTAAAAATGCGGTAGAGGCGATAGATGTTTGTCTTGAGAGAGAAGATTGGTACAACCTATATGTCTCTTCAAGAGGGAACCCTCTACCCTAAAGAAGATACAGTGAAATCATAGAGTAAGGGGTATAACTATGACAACGCACCCATTTGATAAGTTACAGACAGAGTCAGGATACACATTCTTTTTGACGCCCTGCCCAGGGACCAAAGGTGTCGCGTTATTTTCAAGTTTAAAGCAGCTCAAAGAAGCGAATGTCGCAGGCGTGATCACGTTAATGAGTGATGAGGAACTGATCCAAAGCGGAGTAACTGGTTTGGAAGCTGGGTGCGCAAGTGTTGAGTTATTTTGGTGGCAATTCCCTATCTCGGACGATGGTATACCTACAGAGGTATTTAAGCGGCGTTGGCACAAGCACCTACAACACATATTGCATGTCATTACGCAGGGGAAAACGGTTGCTGTGCACAGCAAGGGGGGCTCGGGCCGAACGTGCTTGATGATAGGGTTACTATTGTTAGCACTTGGCCATACCAAAGCACAATCAAGGCAACTGGTCTCGAGGGTGTGGCCAAACGCATTGAATAACCCTCATCAATCTCAGTTTTTTGAGTGCTTCTAACCCTCTTTTTGTATTAGATGGATTTTTCCATCTAATACTTTCCAATTCGCTAAAGAACGTAATTTCTTTCTTTAACTAAATATGTTTTTTAGTACCCCTCTGTTTTTAATAAAGATTTTTTGTATTTCGACGGTTTTTCAATAACTTTTATAAGTGTAAATCTTTCACTCTGGTCGTATCAGTTGTTTATTTATATGAATTTTAAGAGTTTATTCCAACTTTAAAGGTTTTTTGTTCCTTTTATGAGCTAATACCAAAAGCTCATTTTTAGCACGTTTGCTAGAGCTTTTGTTTAGATATTGGTAATAATAAGTGCAACTTTTGACATGGTCACTAGCTTTAACTAGGTACTTTAGTACTGGTTTTCCAGGGATGCTTGCTTATGACAGCTCGATACACACCACTGGAGTGTTTTATGCAACTATTTGAAACTGATACAACTCGCTTTACTAACGGTGCTCGCCCACTGGCTGCCTATGTACTATTCACCTTGCTGCTTTTGTTGCTCACCCTGTTAAGTTTCCCAAGTAAAGCCATGGTTGTGATGTCAGGGGAGTTAGATAAGCATTTAAAGTCTTATAATTATGGAACAAAGGCGGACAACAAATGGGTTCAACCAAGCCATGAATATCAGCAAAAGTTTCACGTTTTATTTGAGGCTTTTCATCAGCAAAATTGGTTATTAGCTAGCGACTTAGCTAATGAATTAGACTATCAAGTTATCCAATTTAATGATGTCGATACAGACAAAACCTACTTTTTATTGCAAGAGAAGTATCAATTACCAAGTGAAAGGTTCATCGGTGGCGGAACTTATGTGTTAAATACTTCTGGTACTAATGCCGTATTACAAGCGCCACATCCAAAAAGAGATTCGTTTACGGGCACACAGGCAATAGACGCATTTTTATATACGCAGACAAAGTTACTTATGTTAGCAGGTACGCGACGTGACAGCAGCCATGAAGTGAGTGAGTGCACAGGCACGAATTATTCAGCCAGTGATGTTGCGCATCAAACAGAGTCATTATTTCAAGTAGTACATGAATATATGAGTGACTTTGACCAAGCAACTATATTTATTCAATATCATGGTTTTGGTAAAACAACGCGTGCAAAACTTCAAGCACAATGCGGCACTGATAATGATCTGATGCTTAATTTAAGCGAAACGGTGCGTTATTCAACGAACCCCCAAGAGCACAGCATCTTGCACTCAATACGCCGCAATGTAGAAAGTGAAGGTGTTATTAAGGCTTGTGTATATGGTAATGACACAAAAAGCTTAGGTGGTACGTGGAATGTACAAGGGCGTCATAGCAATGATTCTGTAGACAGCTGCCATAAAAGCGCAGATGCATCTTCTAAGCGTTTTATTCATCTTGAACAAAGCTATGGGGTTAGGAAATATCACAGGGCTGCAATGCAAAGACACCTCAAAGACGCACTAGACGAATATTTTCAGTAATCAATCTCCCACCTCAGTAAACCAAGTTGCTAAAGAGAATAGTCGCTCTTTAGCAACTTTTATGATCTAACACTTTGCTTTGAATAAAAAATTCTGTAAAGTTTTCTGGTCTGGAATTTAGGTGCTACAGTGGACATGTATACCAGCCCAGCACTTTCTTTATTTATTTGGAGTAAACAATGAAGTTTCCATTTATTATCTCAGGGCTTGCTTTTGTTACGTTATCAGCACATGCTCAGTTGAATATTCAGTTAACAAGTCAAACAGAAAACCCCTCAATTAGGAAGGAAGGTGGCGTTCTTGAGGTTCAAAAAACGCTAAACAACAACGGTTCGACGAATGTTGCCGTCAAAGTATACAGTCATGTTACTTTCCCTGATGGCAAAACTTTTGTTGATGCGATTCCAACTGAATTATATCTTTCACCAGGAGAAAGCTTTACTGACTCGAATTCAATGTTAGAAGTGCCAGCCAGCTTTCCCCGCGGCAGTTATAGCTATCATTACAGTGTTTATAACCAGGATAATAGTCAAATACTCAGTGACAGTATTACATTTGAAAAGAAAAGTCGCATTATTGATGTGGCTGTGAGCCATGATAGTGCATGCGGTACTGACTTGACAGGTACCTTATGCTGGAAGTTAACGGATGGTCGGCTTTATACCCCGGCGCCTGAGCCAATATACGATATTAAAGATATAGCAATAAACAGTAAAGGTGGCTGTGCGATTGTTGGTAAAGAAGTGAAGTGTTGGAGTAACAGGCATTACAGAACGCATGTTCAGTCATTTTGGAAGGCTTTACCTTCGGCTGTGACCTTTACAGATCCACAAAAAATATTTGTGGCGCACACTTACGATAATTATTGTGCTATTGATGGCGGTGAGATTATCTGTTGGAGTTCTGGAAAGTGGAACCCAGGCGCTGTAAACACTGCTCCACCTAAATACTCTGAGCTAAAAAACCCGAGCAAAATTGAAATTGGTCGAGCTGCTGCCTGTATTCGACATGATGATGGTATTGACTGCTGGGGTGCCAAGAGCTCTCCGACAGTATCGGATGTACCTACCTTTACTAACCCAACGCACCTTATTGTCGGGTTAGATTATGCGTGTGCTAAGGGCGATGAAGGAGTAAAATGCTGGGGTAAGGCGCCAGCTTCTGAGCTCAATGCGCCTGAGTTATTGCCACATACAGAGCTGAGATTCGGCTACCCAGGGATATATTCTTATGATGAACGTGGCATGTCGGGTTGGTCTACTCGTCCTGCACAGATAGGCCCATATCAAATGCAAGAATTGATTAATCCTATAGATATTGACTTTGACTACGGATACGTATGTGCATTGGACGATACAGGTATCGTTTGTGGGGGGCGAAATAACGCTGCTAACACTGTGCCTGAACGGTTTAAATATTAATTTTCATTAAAGCCGTGCTCAAGTAAAGTTGGGCATGGTTTTACGCTTGTTTGGGAGGACAAAGTCCTCTTTTGTTAACCCTCACGTTGCTTTTTATCTTCTATCATGTAGCTTAGTATTTGTTCAATCAAATAAAAATATATAAGAAAGTAAAAATGCGAGAGAGCGAAAAAGCTGCACTCATAAACCAATATATCGAAAGCTATAACGTTTTTAATATTCAAGATATGCTGTCTTTATTTGATGAGAGCATTGTGTTTGAAAATGAAGCTAATGGTGAGGTGAATGTAAGGGCAGAAGGCAAGCAAGAGTTTGAAAGCCTTGCCAAAGAGTCTGCAAAGTTATTTAGCCATAGAAAGCAAACAGTTACGAACTTGATTGTGAACGACACGACTGCCCAAATAAATATTGATTATTTGGGGGGGCTGGCTGTTGATTTACCTAATGGCATGAAGGTAGGGGACGAGCTGACAATACAGGGCAAATCTTACTTTGAGTTTAAAAATGAAAAAATTAGCTATATTAAAGATATAAGCTAAGTACAAAGATACAAACACGACTTGTGTAGTCAAATATAGCATCGGCTACACAAGGTAATATCGAAATAAATTGTAAGCTTATAACTTGATATAGGGCAGTAAGCTGTGCTTTTCATCTGTCCATTGTGCGGTTGATTGGTTTGTAAATGCATATCTATCTATGAGTGTGGATACTGGCATTGACCGTAGGAATTCTTCATTACTTGTCATGATGGCCCATTTTGATCCCAACTGTGAATTCTCATCTCCTTGATAATCAAAAAGCAATAGAGACTTATCAAAACGTAAACTTTGACTTGCCATAATAGGCATGAGATCAATATGATTATTGGAAATATGCATGACTAAAACACCATTATTGTGCATTCTTTGCCAATATAGTTCAAATGCTTCAACAGTGAGTAAATGCGTTGGAATAACATCACTGGTAAATGCATCAATAACAATCGCATCTTGTTGAAAGATGCTTTGGGAAATCTCTTTAGCAACTAATTGTCTGCCATCACCTATTTTCACGTTGATACTAGCTAAACTATTATCTAGATAGCTGAAGTACTTTTTAGCAACGTCGAAAACAGCCGGATTTAATTCATAAAAAGTTATCGTATCATGCTTTTTGCCATACTGTGCAAGTACACCTGCACCTAAGCCAATAATCCCCATGTTTATTGGACCATTCGCTTGTAAGATCTCAATTGCTTTAGCGATACCTGTACTTTGGTGGTAATAGCCTTTATCTGAACTTATATCATTCATAAGTTCGTAACCGTGAATTGTTGTTCCATCTATAAGGCGGCGTTCAATAGTATTATTAATTGTAATGTCTTTAACTGTTAGCATGCCATAGAAGTTCCTTTCGGTTATTACGTTAAGGTTTGTATATGCATTATTTAATAGTCCGAAGCCACAAATAGTTGACATGAATACACTCATGTATCCGAACTTTATGTATTTAGATACAGAGCTTTGGGTGCAGAGATATATATGTAAAGAAAAAATTGCGATCAGGGTAAGAGGGTACTCTATTGGCAGGTTAAAGGTTGCTGGCGCTATAATTGAACTTGTTAAACTGCCAAGTACACTGCCAAAAGCAATGCAAACATAGAAAGATGTCATTGAGTAATGGTTTGGGGCAATTCGTCTTAGCTCTCGGTGGCAGCTAAATGTACAAATTAATAATATGAGTCCGTACATACTAAACTGAGCAACGGCATTAAATTTACTACCTAGGAAATACATTAAAATGCCCGCCAAAGTCGCAAATATTAAAGCGGAGTAGGAATAAAAACTGCGATTTCTCACAGGAAGTGAAAAAGCAATGATAAAGGTGATCAAGTAAATTGCTAAAGGCATAAGCCAAGTCAAAGGCATTGGTGGAATGTTAACGTTAATCATAAATGTGGTAGAGCTCAAAAGCAGCGAACTCAGAGCTGCCAAACTGATACATAGAAAGTGATTATTGAAAATAACTGTGGCCGGCTTTATTTGGTTTATGCATTTTCCTTGAAATATTTTTTGAATGAGCAATGTCTTAAGTAGGAAAAATAACGTCACCAACACGAGCAAAGCTAAAAACCAGAATTCTTTGAGTGTGGTAAGCCCGAAGTAAACTTCAAATATAAAAGGAAAAGTAAGTAGAGCGACAAGTGAACCAAAATTAGAGATCGCGTACCAGTGGTAAGGTACAGGGCTTTGATTTACTAAACAGTACCATTTTTGTAGCAGTACGGATGTGGTGCTTAACATGATAAAAATTGGGCCTATTTGAGCAGCAAGTGCCACAACGACCGACCACGTAGGGGGTAGCATATCGAGAATGCTTTTCTCAACGTGTGTATATGTAACGGTCATAGCCATGATTAACAAAGTTAGGTGTAGTGCAATTTGCCACTGTAGTCGTAAGTGACGGATTAAGTGGATGTATAAGTAGCCCAATAACACGCACGCCTGAAAGAAAAATAGGCCAGCTGACCAAACAGACGCACCTCCGCCAAATTGAGATAATTGTTCTTTAGATAAAATAGGTTGGATTTGAAATAATAAAAATGCACTAAGTAAAATTATTAAGGTAAAGAGTACTGCCATTATTCATTCTTGTAATTTATTGAGTGGAAGGGCAGCGTGCATTAAATCGTTTTATCGATGCTATAAAATCTAGCTAGAGATTGTCTTAAGAAAAGCTTAGTATATGAATTGTAAGCTTATTTAGGAGTCGTTAAGTTGAAGTTCGAAATAGGGAGTTATCACGTAGATGTTAAACGGTGTCAAATTACAGGTTTTGGCGACGTCACTAACATTGAGCCGAAAGTGATGGAAGTGTTGGTTTACTTGTATTCCCATAAAGGGGAGGTGGTAAGTCAGGAAGAAATTTTTAACGCAGTGTGGCCGAAAGCAATATTTAACCCCAGCTCCGTTCAACGTTGTATTGCCATACTAAGAAAGGCATTTGATGACGACGCTAAGCAGCAATCCCTATTAATTACTCACCCCAAAAGAGGGTATAGCTTAGAAGTACCAAACCCTAAATCAAACACGTTTAAATTTGTATTGGTGGGAGGAACCGCTTGTTTGATAATTGCAGCGATGTTTATTTCTCTTTTTTTAAATCATTTTTCTCATAAAAATGACTTTTCTAATTTGTTGCCTATCAGCAGTAGTTCAGGAAATGAATTTGCTTTTATGGCGTCACCAAACGACGTGTATATTGCTTTTATCCGTGCTGAGGAAAACACTAAACATATCTGGATTAAGCAGCTTGATACAGGAATGGAAAAGCGTATTTCACACCAGCCGGCAGATTATTTAAGCTTAGGTTGGAGCCCAAATGGTAATGGGTTGGTTTTTGCAGTGAGAGAGCAGGCTGGCACGTCTTTGCAATTTGCCACATTGGATTTGGTTTCAATGGCACCCCTCGAGCAAGAGGAAGCGTATCGCACCACAGATTATCTGATCTCAAGCCATAGATTAGACTGGAGTAATGATAATACGGTTTACTTTACTGAAAAGCACCGGGAAAGCAGTGATACGCAGCTGGTGTCATATAACCTAATCACAAAGAAAAAGCATGTTTTACACCAATCAAAACAAACTGACTGGCTCTTAATGCAATCATTATCCCCTGATCACACCCACATAGCATTAGGTTTTGAAGCGGGTCAAAATAAGTACCGAGTGGACTTACTCAACCTAGATAGTGGACAACTGAAAACGCTTGTCACGATTGAAGATGGATTAAGTGGGCTAAGCTGGCATCCGGATAAACAAAGCATACTGATGAGTAAGCGCAATGAAATACTTTCCGTTGATCTGCAAGGCCGAGTTTCTAAGTTACCGTTTAAAAATTATCAAATTGTGCGAGATGCAAGCTACTCGTATAGCGGTGAAGAGATTTTTATGGAGCTTGTGAAGGTAGATGTCGATATTCTAAGCGCAGAGCGAGAAAACATTAAGAGCTTAAAACCTTTAGTTAACTCCTCCTCAGTAGACTTTCTGCCTGTATTTTCGCCAGACCCATCTGTGTTTGCATTTGAGTCACATCGTTTTGGCCAAAAGCAGCTATTTATATATGAGCAGGGTCAAGAGCGGCTACTATTTAAAAACTCAGACAATGTTGAGCTGTTTGGGATTGCATGGTCAAAAGATGGTAAATCCGTCTTTACGGCTAGTAAAGATACAATATTCCACATAGATGTTGCGTCAAATAAAATGGAAGCGATCCCACATAAACACAGTTCTTTTTATCTTCGCGAAGCATATCATCATAGTGATGCTTTATTGGTATCTTATCGTTCATCAGATGGAGTTGGGTTCCATGTTGCGAAGTTCGATATAAAAACGGGTGAGTTGCAAGAGTTCGAAGCAAAAGGTGAGAGATTGTCCTGTTATTCAATGGGGTTGGATGAGTCGGATAATATTTACTTCTCTAATGCATCAGAAGTATTTAAGCGCAGCGACACTGGTGAAATTGAACGTGTTTGGCAATCACAAACATCAGGGATTATCGGAGTGACGACGGAGTCAAATATGCTTTTTGTCACTTTGGAGCAGGATAACCACTACAAACTGGTAGAGCGTGATTTATTGTCTGGTGAGACAGATATCACATGGATAGGTAATAAAGATGGCAAAATGCTTATCAATGCTGCACATGACTACTCACAGTTTTTATATCTCACTGAGCCAACTCGTCAAAAACAATTAGCTAGGTTGAGATAAAGTCATATGGCCGCAGCCAGCTGCGGCCATAGTGTGTTTTCAGGCTTTGTTTATCTCAATAGTTATTAACCTTTGGACCTAAGTGTTTCAATAAACTCAGAATCTATCCAATATATGTCACCATTTCCCATGCTCGTCGTTCTATTGAAAAAGAAGTATTTACCATCTGGAGACATATAGCCGCCAGCTTCACCAGCGGTTGTATTCACTGTTGGCCCTAAATTAAGCGCTTTACCCCAACTTCCATCAGACTTACGAAAACTGATATAAAGGTCTGTATCACCAAAGCCTTGGGGTCTTTCACCATCCCATATAATATAGCTGTCATCAGGGGCGATAAAAGGGGGCGCATTCCATTTACCGGTATTAATATGTGCAGGTAATGGTTTTGGCGCTTGCCTAACACCATTTTTTACCTCAGAGATCCTCAGTAAATCACCATTTTTATAATCATCGAGGATATAGGTACCTGAAGACGATGAAGATAAACGCATTATGCCCCAATTCTCGTTATTGAACATTGAACCTAAGCTTTTGACTTGTGACCAGTCGGAGTCTGTTCTACTACTATATTGATTGCCAAGATGTAAGGTATTACCATCTGGTGAAAGAGTGGGGCGGCCAACTCTTGGCGCTAATGTGGAACCATACCAGCGATTGTCTTTTTGCTTGTACGTTATTGTCCACCACTCATTAGTATTGGCGTTCATGCGCGTAAAATAGAGTTCCTTTAAGTCTGGCGTAAACGAAATAGTGTATTCTCGGTCTTTTGGTGTGCTCAATAACCCTGGCGCAAAGACTTTGGCAGTTTTTCCTGGTGGTGTTTGTCCTAAGTAAGGGCCATGCAATCCAGTGTCGACCTCCTTTGCTCCAACTAAGTTGCTGGCAATAATAGTGCTTGTGGCAATCAAAAAGCAGTTTATTGTTCTTATCATGTGTTCTCCGGTTTTGTAGTGTTGATTTCGCTTTCAATAAGGAGAATTTACCTGAGTTGACTTTAATGACTTGAAGAAAGAATGACTTTTGGTTGATGTTAAGATTATTTAAAAGTAAGTTTAATTTTCAATTGGTTATGTTTTTTTGAGGCTTAAGCTAGGAGTAGGTAGGTAAACCTTGCTAGGAAGAAATACAATGTTTTATAAAGATTTGATTTATCACTAGTATTTGAAAATAGATTACTCAAATACCAAACTTTTCAACTATTCCAGATATCTCTTCTATTGTCTTTAAGTTTATCACAGAGCCGCTGAAAATATTTCTGAGCTAGCGTTATTGCAAGATCAAATACAACGTAATGTGCCATTACCCATACTCATTTCAACACGATACCACTTAACCTTTAAAAATTTTGCAATGCCACAGTTATAAGTGCAGATGAAATAATCGCTTGATTTATCCTTGCTTGACTTTGTTAACAAAACGTTTAAGTATCGATGGTTGTGTAAAAATTAACCGTTAACTTGCTTTGAAAAGGATAATTAAATTAGGTGATTTATGAAAAAGTCTTTATTAATACTTTCATTGGCGCTTGGGCTGTCCGCTTGTAACATTGATGAGAGGCTGCAATTAGCTCATGAAACAAAAAAGAGTGAACACGTTCATTTGAGCGCCCAAAATACGGGGTTGCTCATCATTGACGCTCAAAAAGGGTATGTGATGGATAGTGACGACTTTTGGGTCAAAGTCTTCTATCCCGAGTTGGAAATACCGGCGCAAAATGTTGATCCTCAATTACATTCTAGCATTGACCGTATTGCACAATTGGCGCAAAAAGCCAATGATTTAAATATGCCGACTGCGATTACGTATGAAGCATTCGAAACCGATACAGGTTTAGATTATACGCCCTACATAACGCGCATTGAGCAAGTGCTTGACGAAAATACCCAAAGCTATTTCAAGCAAACGTTTAACTCAACATTAGAAGCTGATATTTATGCTGCAATGGAAGCTTGGACAGATACTGGCATTTCTCGCGTGGTAGTTGCTGGTGCTGAAACTGATGTGTGCGTTATGCAAACTGTGTTAGGCCTTAAAAAAATGGGGTTTGATGTCTACCTGGCAAGTGACGCGACGTTTTCGACAGAAATTTATGAGCGGCCCACTTTTAAGCGTTTGCAGCAAGCTGGGATTAAGTTGGCAAAGGCCAGTGAAATTATGGAGTCGATGGAGTCTAAAGACAAATTGGTTTATAGCCCACGCTACGCAGTTGGTAAACGAGATGAATTATATCAAGGTGATCGTCATAAAATGGCAATGATCAATTTTAATATGGATGACACAAGCTTGAGTAAGGCAGAGCACGACAATAAACTTGCAACAGAGCCTAGGTTCACATTTTTAGGACTAGAGCAGGAGTTTTTGTTTAGCTACATGCCGAGTTTTCACGTGAATAAAAAAGGGAAGCCCTACACATCCAAATATCGCAAAAATGCCAATGTTGTGAGCTATAAAAATATTGACCCTGTGATTGCTGACATTAAAGCGTCTGGTAAGACGCAAGCAGTGATTTCAGGTGTGGTCTCTCAGTTAGGCTTGTATGACGCGGTCTATAAATTAATTGCAGCAGATATTACCCCAATTATTCTAGAGGATGCGTTATTAGGAGCAGATGTAGACCCAATTCACTATTTAGATTATATCTATCAACTGGGCGCGGTGCCAAGCACACAAAAGTCACATGGCTATGAGATGTATGTCGAGATACAACTCGGGGACTTTACTGAAGAAGAAATAGCAGCGTACTATGAAATGATATCGCTGAATGAAGCCGTGATCCCTGAAGTGTACCCGCGTTTGCGTTAGGCCTTTTACGTTTTATTTAGAGCGCCAAAGTGCGGCTCGTAATTGGAATTAATTAGTGTCGTATAACGCGATGCTAATTAATTTTATGTAGCGTATTAAAAGCTTGCGTAAACTATAAATTTAAGAATTTCCTCGACGTGGTTTTTTAACTATTCACTTGCTCCTTACGGTACTCGCTTGGGGTTTGCCCTGTTACTTGTTTAAATGCTTTATAAAAAGAGGAGCGCGCGTTAAAGCCAACATCTAAAGCAATATCGAGTACGGTGCTGCGATTTGCCAATATCTGAGGTTTGGCTGCTTCAATACGCCATTGATTCACAAAATCAAAAAAGCTCATGGATAGCGTTTCATTCAATGTCTGAGATATGTAGTTTGGCGAAATATTGAGGTGCTTAGACAGTTGTTGTAGTGATAGATTTGAGTCTAAATAGAGCTTGTCTTGCTCCATTGCTGAATTGATCTTTGTTGCAATCCGCACCGACTGTGTTTTATCTAACGCCGAGCGTTGATATTTTTTGGCTGCAACGGGTTTGCCATTTGCGTTATTTCTGTCTGAGCTGTCGCTATGATCAATGGAAATGCCTTTTGCATCACTACTCTCTAACGTAGCTAACACAGGTTTTTGTTGCAGGCCAAAGTGGCTCATGCACCATATTAGCAGCAAAGATAGGAGCATCTCTGTATTGCTATTAAATAAGGCTTGGTCGAACAAACTCGAAGAAAAAACGGTTACCAAGGAGCATAACCACACACTTACTGCAATTAAAAGCAGCCAATTCATCCAGTTGAGTTCTTTTTTATCGTGATTTGAAAAAATGTCTTTGAGTCTTTTACGGTATTGATTCAGTCGCCGCACAATTTTTATCAAGGTATAGACACATTGAGCTAACCAAAGCAGCATTATGATTAAAAGCCCTATGAATAAAGTACTGACAAAAGGGCTGTTTATTTCTTCGTCATGGATGAAAACAGCAGTATGAACATCGCTTGGCAAAGACAAGATCATGCCAGAAATCAGTAAAGCGGGGAGCACCAAGATGTAGCGATAAAGCTGTTTTTTATGGAACTGCCAAGGAATATCGGCTGTAAGCCCCTCGACATAACACCATAGTGATGGACAAAGCAAAAAAAGGGCAGGGAACGCAATGGCTGTGTACACAGCATAGTATTCAGGTAGTAAAGAGGAGGTCACAGAGTTTAACGCTAAAATACCACTGGCGAATAAAAACAATGCCAGAGGCCAGTTTAGTGCACTTTTCACTGCACGTGATAATAGAATTGGCACACTGATACAAACTTGTCCAACAATCATCATCGTTAGAATTATTTCGATAGGGTCAGCCAAATTCTGTTCCTTTTATTGCGTGTCCTTGAGTGACTTTAATTTAAAAAAGTGTCCGCACTTATAGTCTCGGACGACCTAGCTATTTATAAATTATATCGTTTAGCTTCGTCAACCACCCCATATCATGGGCTTAATTTAAAACAACGGAGCTAATATGAATACGACAAAGGATATCTCCTTGCCTTTTGAGGATTACCAAATAAACGTTAAGTTGAAAATCTCAGCACTTTGGATTGCAGTGATGTTTTGCTATGTCTACGGTGATTATATTGAAGTGTTTGTACCAGGTGTTATGTCTGAGGCGTTGCTCGTCAGCGCAGATAGGAAGGGCATTCAATATGAGTTTTTTGCCGTCGCGCTGCTCATGTCCATACCAAGTGTCATGATTTTTCTAACATTGGCACTCAAACCTAATCTCAATCGAAAATTAAATATCATCATTCCTGGTTTGTTTATTGTGCTGCTAGTGTCACTTAATTTAGAAACCGGGTGGGGTTTTTATTTATATCTCACTGGGCTCGAAATTTTATTGTCTTTGATGACAATCCGGTATGCATGGAAATGGCCAAAGGCAGAAATCATGCGCTAAGCGTAACCGTGATATTAAACTTTATCTAACTATTACAGATGAATAGCACGTATTTTTAATGGACTTATAATATGAAAAAATTACTCACTTTAGCTGTATTTAGCAGCTTAACTTACGCAGGCGACTCAATTGATTTACAACATAAAGCCGATGACAGACTTATTATATCAGACACAGATTCTGCCTTTGTCGCTGGTAATGGTGACTCTGCTTTTTTACAAAAAATAGACCTTAAGACTCAACAAGTCACTTTATTAGCGCTACCCGAAAAGCCGATTATCTATAGTCTTGGCAAACTTAAAAGCCATCAAGGGGCGCAAGCATTTGTGTTAACTGAGCAGGGCATTTTTCACGTTAATGACACTGAAGCACGTAAGCTTATAAATATTGACTCTGTATTTAAAGCTGAGGCTTTTTCGCAATTTCAACATCAAGCATTTACGCTAGATGCGAATGGTGATGGATTGACTGATTTTTATTTACCGGGCATTGAAAAGCAGTATGTTTATATCCAGCAGAAATCAGGCAAATTTTCCCAAACATCACTGCCTTTGCGTGCCAAAACAGTGACGCATTCTACCGAGAAAAATTTGACCATCAGTCACACATTGCCTCAATTTCCAATATTGGCTGATGTGAATGGGGATGGTATCGATGACTTGATGTTCTATGAGCAAAAAAGGGTTCAGTATTTTACATCGACAGACCATGGTCCTAGCGCTAAAGGGCAAATACTCGTTACGTTCGATGAGAGCGGCAAACAGCGTATCGAGAAACTAAGCGACTTTAATAATGATGGCTATCCTGACATCCATACGATAGAAAGCCTGTCAGAGGATACTGGCAAAGAAAAGGACTTGGACAGTGAAAGTATTCATCGGGTCTTTTTTTCACAGCAGACAAGCAGCGGGTTGGTTTTTAAAGATAGCCCTGACATTGAGCTTACGTTGGAAGAAACGAGCGGCATCGCTAATATCAGCGACTTCGATGGCGACGGGCTAGATGATTTGGCAGTGATCTCTTTTGATATTGGTTTTATGGATATTCTTTCAATCGCCAGTGCTGCGATGGACAATAAAGAAGTGATGCTCGATAGCTCAATTAGTATCTTTAAAGGAAAAAACGACAACCAATTTGCAAAAAAAGCGGCGGCAAAGAAAAGCTTTGAAATCGCAATGAATATGAATGAATCAAGCAGCGGTGCAGGCAAAGGCATTATTTTTAAAGATTTCAACGGTGACGGCTTAACAGATCTATTAATTAGAGCTGATACCAATGAACTTAAAGTTTATTTTGGTGATGCTAAAAGAGGATTATCGCGCAGAGCAAAGCGCATAAAGCGCGCTTTGCCAGCATCTTCAACAGATATTTATAGCCATGATATTAATCTTGATGGTAGAGAAGAAATTGTATTGAAGGTAAACGACAAAAAAGCAGGTTTTAGGTTAGATACGATTTTACTTGCTAAGTAGGGGGCTCATAGTGATTAACTGCCTGTTATTGAACTTACAAAAGATCGACGGGCAGTTTTTTATCGTAATGGCGGTTTATATAAATAATTTTTATATTGTTGATTTTATTGGTTATATTTTTTTAATCAGTAGAGATTTATAAGCATGCAGTTGAATTTGTCTTAGATAAATTTACAGGGAAATTCAACTTGTTTTGATTTAACTGTTTACATACGTTGGATATGAAATAAAATTAGCACCCTTAGTGGGTAACTCAGCACTTGTGCTGTGAGAAACCTGTGATGTTGCGTTAATTTACGGTTGAACAAGCAGAAATATGATCAAATTTATTGAAACCACGCCTTGGTGGTTCTTAATACTTCTTTATGTCACAACATTGGCCCTTGGAACCTTAATCGGGGCCCCTCTGGTGATCCAAGCTTATGATTTGCCTAATCCAGTTGAAGTAACTCGACTGTTTGTATTAGTACCGTTAATCAAAGTACACTATTTACTCCCTTTACTGTTGGCGGTCACTTTTGGCTTGAAGTTTGTTAAAAGCAAAGGTCAGAAACCACTCACGCTATCATTTATTATCGCAAGTATTATTCTTGTGCCTGTTGTATTTTATGGCTTACAACTTTCAGATATTTATTTGTATGCAGAAGCCTAAAAAATCATTTTACCTCTTCACGCAAGCGTAAATGTTTGCTGTGGTTATGCTATCGACACTGTACTTTAAGCGTGCAGTGTCATATCTGATATGGTTGCTTGAATTCAATTAAATGGCTTTTCGGCAAAAAGAAATCAATTTTCAGTTATTCGTAAGTCTTCAAGTTACTATGTCACTATTTTGTCAGGAAAGGATCTCACTGGACCTCCATTAATGGGACGCAGCAAACATCATCTTTACAGTGAACGAAAATTAGCGCTAGGTTTTAGAATTAGAGGCCCCATTGGGGATTAATAAAGCGGTTAGGGCGGATAGATACTTCTGATATCTATCCTAAGTTCCTAAAGGTTCAATACTTATTTTAACAAGCGTTTATCCACTTCAACTTTGCCATCTTTTATGACTAAAGTGACATTTTCCATTACTTGGATATCATTGAGTGGGTTACCTGGGACGGCCACAATATCCGCAAGTTTACCGGGCTCTAAAGAACCAAGATGTTCTTGTAATTTAAGTAGAGTTGCCGAGTTTATGGTAGCGGCTTGTAATGCTTGCAACTCGGTCATGCCAAATTGGACCATTCGGCTAAATTGCTTAGCGTTATTTCCGTGTGGGTAAATACCGCCATCGGAACCAAAAACCATATTAACGCCTGCTTTGACTGCTTTAGTAAAACTATCGCGCTGAATTGAGCCAACTTTACGCTCTTTCTGCAGGCTCTCTTCTGGTATACCTGCTTTTGCACCTTCTCCCAATATGTACTCAGTTGTGTATATATCCATAGAGAAGTAAGTACCATGTTTTAGTGCAAGCTGTATTGCCTCATCATCTAAAAAACTGACATGCTCTACAGAGTCAACGCCTGCTCGGATCGCCGATTTGATCCCATTCGTACCATGAGCATGTGCTGCGACTGTCAGCCCTCGCATATGCACTTCATTCACAAGCGCTTCCATTTCTTCAAACGAGTATTGCTGAGCGCCTACTTTGGTACCTGTTGACATAACACCACCAGTTGCGCAGAACTTGATAACATCAACACCATATTTCACATTTTCACGTACTTTATGTCGAACTGCCCATGGCCCATCTGCGACACCTTCTGAGACAACTTTGTGCTCATGAGTAAATGCATTAATATCACAATGCCCACCGGTAATACCTATTGCAGGTCCTGATGCAAAAACCCGAGGTCCAGGGATATCTCCATCATAAATGGCATCACGGATAGCAAGATCTGCATAGCCAGACGCGCCTAAGTTTCTAACTGATGTAAAACCTGCTTCTAGCGTACGCTTTGCGTTTATAGCTCCTGTAATTGCCGAGCGAGGAACAGTTCGTCGCAGCCTTTCATAACCATGCACGGATGCATCACCTGTAAGGTGAACGTGCATATCAAATAATCCTGGCACCAATGTATGGCCTTTTAAATTAATGACTTTGGCATCTGAACTGACGGTATCTTTAGGAGTATGCTGAGAGACTGAAATAATGGCTTTATCCTCAACGACAATAGTTGCAGGGGTGATGAGCTGTCCCGATTTCACATCAAGTGCTGCGTCCGCTTTGAGTATCAGGGTGTTTGCGAACGCGTTGCTAGTAGAAAAAATGAAAGCTGAAGCTAGGAGTGTTTTATTGAACATATTTTCTTCTTATGATTATTTTTTTCAAAAATAGTCTAGGCAGGCTAGCAGAACCCTCGCAAGTATTTTACGACTGAGTGCACAATTTACCTGATGAATTTATAGGCAAGTAAAATGTAAAAAGCTTTTGTAACAGGGTGTTAATGAGAAAATAGGCTTTACTAGTTGTTAGCTTACAACTGTTTGCCTTAGTTTTGATTGCTGTAAATAATGAATGTAGTCTTGCTCTTTTAAACCTGCTTCACGGCTTGAACGCAATAATAAGTCATTCAGCGCTTGGTCATTAATGCCACTTCTGAGCGCTTTACTACACATTTTTATGGTGTCTTTATATTCACCAGAATCAAACAGCCGAGAGGCAAATTGCATATAAGCCTCCTGTTGCTCTGATTCCTCTTGGTAAATTTTAGCAAATACTTCTCTGTGCATTAATCCCGCTAACACATAGTGGCTATTCCTATGTTGCTTGCCAAGTGCTCTATGGGCGTTAAATAGCATTTCTCTGGCGTGTTCCATATCCTTAACGAGGAAGAATAAGTAAGCAACAAGCGTCGCTGCACTTGGATCATCTAACACACTATGGCTAAGTTGCAAAAGCTTTGCGCTGGCATCAGCCTCTTTGCTCTCTAGTAACATCATCATGATCAACAGCAAATTAAATTCATCAGAGCAGTATTTTTGCATGTTTGATGCATGTCGTGTAATGGCAGTTTTCAAATCAGTTTGAATTGATTTAAGTACTTTAGGGTCAATCGCCTCTTTATTGTCTAATGTTTCTAAGAAACGAATTTTAATCGATAAGGCAGATAGTAAAGTAGACAGAGCAGGATCTTCACTGTAAGCACGCTCTTTGCGTCTAATTAAATTATCTATGGCGTCATGCTCTTTGCAAACATGCAAAACCATCAGGCTTAGCCGGAACATGCTCAGTGACATATCTTCAATAGGAAATGCAAGCACTTGAGCTGTCGCAAGATCTCGGTTGTCTGTCTGAAATGCGATGTATATTTGCCAATAAAAAACACGCACAGGGTAATCTTGCCGTGTTTGAGGCTCTGATAAAAAGCTTTTACAGGCTTCAAAATCTTTTAGCTCATAGTTGACATGGAACAGTGACCATTTAGCCCATTGGATGTTGCGCTCAGCCAAAGGTAAAAGCAGTTTCTTTGCTAATGAATAGTGCCCAAGTTTAAGTAGTAAGTTGACAAGTAGTTGATTACGCGACTTTTTTAAATAGTTTGGATACTCTTGATTACGTAACTCTTTGAGTTTTAATAAGGCATTTTTGAATTTTTTTGCCCTAATGAATTGGTAAGCTAGTTTAAACTCTTTAACTTGAAGCGTATGTTCTTTCAGAATGGTCGCGAGGTCTTGTGGAGTATAAGGTACTTCCAGCAGTTGGTTACTGTGAAACGGATACTCACAAGCGTAATCAAATGCACTTTGCCTTTTTGCCATATACACAAGCCTGGTCATGGGTGGCAATGTTTCGTTGTACACGAGCTCGCTGACAAGATCATAAAGGTTTTTTATGGTATCAACTTGGTTATCTAAAAAAACAATATCATAAGTATTTTGCTTAGCCGAACGCTCAAAAGCACTACCAGAGCGGTAAGATCGAACATGAGACACGCCTTGCTTGTTTAGCAAAGCTTCTAAAAATCTAATGTTGTCGCTGTTATCGTCGACTATTGCAATTTTTAGGTCTGAATACTGCACGCTTTTTCCTTTTATCAGCCGTCGGAGATATAACCGATGCTGAAAAAAACACCTGTCTTGTAGTTAAATTTGGAACTCGCTATTCTAATCGTTTTAAACTCATAATCATAGAGTTAAATGCACTTTCATTTACATTTATTTAAAGTTTGGCTGTTGGGGGATAAAACAGGCGGTTTTTGGTTTGGGCTTTGGCATGTATGTGTCAAAAATTAGCACGCAGCATGCCAAAGTCGTTGGCAATTAATTGAATATTTCTTCCACGTCATCTTTTATGTCTTGATATGCGTCTTCATCTAATTCTAAAACATGAAGCACATCTGTTTTTATATAGGCCCAGTCGGGCACTGATACAAAACGTTTATTTACTTGTACCAAATGTTCTGCCATTTTTAGGGTTGCCATAGTGCATACGTGTTCTATATCGTGGTTTTCTTTAAAAAACTCCATATCATGGTGTCTAAGTATGAGCTTGCAGATGGGCTTGGGCAGATTCCAGCTATTGGCAAGAAAATACCCAATGGTTGCGTGATTGGTACTATATATAGCTTCTTCTTGTTCTACCAGTAACATATCATAGTTGCTATTAGCGCAAGAAAGTACATTGGCATAATCATCAAATTTTAATGCCATAGCAGGAATGCCTGCATCATGAAAGAGCCCGAGCATATGCAGACTTTCCAATGGGATTTTAACTGGAATTTTGCGGCCAATGATCATCGCGACTTCAGATATCTCGTTTGCAGTGTCCCAAAACCTTTCCAAGCTTATACAGCAACGAGATTGATCAAATGCTTGTTTTAGCAAAAAGCCTGTAACAAGATGAGTCACACTGTTTAATCCGAGAAACATTACTGCTTGACGGATATCAGTGATTGTCCGTGAAAAACCATATGATGAGGAGTTAATCACTTTTAATACGGCCGCAGAAGTCGCCACGTCTGTGGCAATAAGATCTGCAATTTGGCCAAGTTCTGGCTCGCTTGATTGTAGAAGTTCATGTAAGTGAGTAAGTAATTCTGGTTTCGGCGGAAGGGAAAAACCTTTTTCTACATCATTAAGAACAACATTGTCTATTTCTATCATAGTTCTTCCATCTCGATGCTAAACATCAAATTTAGGTGATTGCACTGACGTTAGATGAGTATAGTAGTACCTGCTAAATTTTGTGCTGATGGTATTAAATTTGTATTTTTTGCCTGTAAAGTAATCAACCAGTTGGTAATTCAGGGACGTTTTATTGCTTTCATTCGCTTTGTTAAGTTAAGGTTAGATAATTTTACTGTTTGGGAATAATTATGAGTCAATCACCAGAAGCGGCAGCGCCGAGTGGGGCAGTTGCACGTTTTCTTAACGGGATCGAACGTGTGGGGAATAAACTCCCTGATCCTGCTATTATTTTCTTGTCAGCGATGCTGCTGATATGGTTCCTTTCTTGGATTTTTTCAAGCACGACTTTTGATGCGATAGACCCGCGTACTGGTGAAGCTATCGTTGTTCATAATCTACTAAGCGGTGATTCACTCGCCAGTTTCTTAGCCAATATGGTTAAGACGTTCACAGGATTTGCACCTCTAGGTGTTGTATTAGTTGCGATGTTAGGTGTTGGTGTTGCTGAGCACTCTGGTTACATTAACACTGGCTTGAAATTAATGTTGAAGCGCACACCTCAAGCTTTATTGACACCTTCAATCATTTTAATTGCGATTGTGAGCCACACAGCAACTGATGCAGGGTATGTATTGGTTATTCCATTGGCTGGTGTAATTTTCTATGCCATGGGCCGTCATCCTCTTGCAGGTATTGCAGCAGCGTTTGCAGGTGTAAGTGGTGGATTTAGTGCTAACTTCATCCCATCAGGTATCGACCCGTTACTGCAAAGCTTTACACAAAGCGCAGCGCATATTATCGATCCTGAGATTGCAATTAACCCGCTGAATAACTGGTTCTTCACCTCAGCTTCTAGCTTGTTCATTATTCTTCTTGGTTGGTACATCACGGATAAAATTATCGAGCCTCGTCTTAAAAATACAGAGATCGATGGTGACACAAACAGCTTACCTTCTTTTGATGAAGTGAACGCAAAAGAAAAACGTGCATTTTTAGCTGCATCTGGCGTGATGCTATCAGGTATTGCGTTATTGGTTTACGCAGCAAGTGGTGAAGACTCGGCTCTACGCAGTCCAAACGGCTCGCTGACTGAATTTACAGCGCCGCTTATGCAATCTATTGTACCGCTTATTTTCTTACTGTTTTGGGTACCTGGTGCAGTGTATGGCTTCTTGGTTGGTACTTTTAAATCATCTAAAGACATGATTGATGCCATGAGTAAGTCAATGGGCAGCATGGCTTACTATATTGTAATGGCATTCTTCTGTGCGCTATTTATCAGTGCATTCAGCCAATCTAATTTGGGTGCATTGCTGGCGATTGAAGGTGCAGAGGTACTTAAAGCGCTCGCATTACCAAGTTCAGTGACGGTGGTAGGTATTATTTTCCTAACTGCGTTTGTGAACTTATTTGTTGGTTCCAGCTCTGCTAAGTGGGCGTTGCTAGGTCCTATCTTTGTTCCAATGCTGATGCAACTTGGTCTATCACCTGATTTGACGCAAGCCGCTTATCGTGTTGGTGACTCAAGTTCGAATATTATCACACCGCTTATGCCATATTTCCCACTTGTTGTGGTTTATTGTCAAAAGTATGTGAAGAACACGGGTATCGGTACTTTGATAGCACTGATGATCCCATACTCAATCGCCTTCTTAATAGGTTGGAGTATCTTCTTGTTGGCTTATTGGGGTTTGAGTATTCCACTAGGTCTACAATCAAGCTACATTTATCCTGCTGGATAAATAAAAAAGCCGCTCAATTGAGCGGCTTTTTAATCTCGATAACTTAGCAGATTATGCTTCAGCTATGAATATAGCGCGCAATGGAGCAGGGTAACCCTCAATCGTTTTGCTTGGGTCTAGTGGGTCTAAGAAATCTGCAAGTGACTCAGTTTCCATCCACTCAGTCTTACGCTGTTCATCTAATGAAGTGGTGTCTTTGTTGACAACACGAACGTTCTTAAAGCCAACGCGCTCTAACCACAGCTTGAGTGCATCACAGCTGGGGATATACCAGACATTACGCATTTTTGCATAGCGATCAGTCGGTACTAGCACAGTATTTACATCGCCTTCGATCACTAAGGTTTCAAGCACAAGCTCGCCACCTTTACGCAGTTGTGCACGCAATTGGCTTAAAAAGTCTATCGGTGAGCGTCTGTGATAAAGCACACCCATAGAAAATACTGTATCAAATGCTTTAAGCTCAGGTAACTGCTCTACGCCTAATGGCAGTAAATGCACATTTGGGTCTGGATTAAAGTGTTTAATCGCTTGGAATTGACTTAAAAACAGATCCGATGGGTCAATACCAACGACAAAGTCAGCACCAGCGCCTTTCATACGCCACAAGTGGTAACCAGAGCCACAGCCAATATCTAAAACGGTTCTACCGTGCAGGTCGCTAATGTGTGGCAGTAGTCTGTCCCATTTCCAATCACTTCGCCATTCAGTGTCAATGTGAATACCATGGATATGGAAGGGGCCTTTTCGCCATGGCATCATACGCTTTAATAAATGGGTAAGCTGCTTTGTATGGCCTTCTGAAAACTCATCGCTTAAGCCAAATTCGACTCGATCAGCGGTGTTGATGTGTGTTGTCGTTGACTCAGGCAAGTTTTTAAGGACCTTTTCCCACTTTGGCCAATCACCATGTTGTGCTTCTTTTTGCCAGTGTGTTAACTGGGTAGGCAAAGTATCTAACCAATGACTGAGCTGGTTTTTAGCAATGGCTGCGTAAAAGTCATTAAACCAAGTATTCATAATATCCTCGTTATTTTATTGCGACCATAGAGCAAAAGTTAAAGCACTGATACCACACTTGCGTGTTTGAAAAACCGACATTGCTCAGCCTTTCTCTATGAGTGCTAAGGGCATCAGTGCGCATGATGTTTTCAATTGCGGTTCTTTTTTGGCTTATCTCTAATTCTGAATAGCCATTTTGGCGTTTGAAATCATGGTGCAGGTCAATCAACAAGTTATCTTTGATATCGTTTTCGCCTTTGATCTTTTCTGATAAAAGCAAAACACCACCGGGTTTTAAGCCTGCATAGATTTTTTCAAGTACAGCTTGTCTTTGATCTTGCGGGATGAACTGCAGCGTGAAGTTCATTGCAACCACACTGGCATTTTCAATTTGGATGTCATTAATGTCACCCAGTTGAACATTAACAGGCACTTCGGATTTAAAGCCTTTTAGGTGTAATTTACAGCGTTCAACCATAGGCGCAGAGTTATCAATGGCGATTATCTGGCAGTTTTCTTTGTCGATGTTACGACGCATACTGAGCGTCACAGCGCCCAAAGAGCACCCTAAGTCATACAAATTTGAATTACTTTGCGCAAACTGACCTGCAAGTTTACCCATCGTACTGACCATTGTGGCGTATCCGGGAACTGACCTTTGGATCATGTCTGGGAACACTTCGACGACATTTGCGTCAAATGTAAAGTCTTTTACTTCTTGCTCTGCGGCATAAATACTGTCTTTGCCAGTCACAATACTACTCTCATACAAAAATAATCTCGCTATTTTAGCATTTTATACTGGATAGTCAGTGATAAATTGAGTAGCTTGGCTACTATTAGTCATAAGAAGTAAAAAATGAGATAAAAAATGGCGAAAAATAAAGTTGTCAGTACAGAAGATATCCTATCAACCTTGTGTCACTCAGTGACTGAAGTGCTTTCATCAGCGAGTGGAAACCAAATTTCATATTCGGCGATGGTTCAAAAGATCACGCGTACCTGCATGCGACCGGATATCGGCTGTTTTGTGTTGTTCGATGGCGGGTTTACAGGGCTTGTTGTGACTAACTTCACAGCTCAGGCAGCGATGGAAATCTACCAAGATTACATGCGCAACATGGGCATGCCGGAGAGTGAAATTGCACAAAGCCACCTATCTGACGATGTATCAAACGTCATGGGTGAATTGATGAACCAAATTGTTGGTGATTTTACAGGTAAAGTAAGAGAGCAATTACATACCTCAATTACGCAAAACCAGCCGAAAATGATGGCAATTAATAAGCAGGTGCAAATCTCGGTTGATACAACCATGGACAGACCACAAGCAAGACGAGTGACATTCACGACGCAAGGGCAGAATATATTCTATCTTGAGCTAGCAATGGATAAGACTGAGTTTATTAAGCTCCATGATTTTGATATTGCAGAAGCGGTAGACCCGGACGATATTATTGCAAACCAGAGTTCTTCATCTGCAAAAGCGAAGGCAGCAAAACCAGCTGAGCCACAAGAAGATGCTGCTGATGATGACTTTATGGCAGAGCTAGGCTTATAAGCTCTTTGGTGTAAGACATCATGTAGTCAAAATAAGCTGCATGATGTTTTATTCGCTCTCTAACTCACCCACCGTATTTTGCAGTAGGTTATATGCCTCTGAGAATTCAAACCTAGATATCATCACTTTGAGTTCTTTAACTGTTTTCTCATCTAGTGCATCGTTGGCTTCAAGTTGTTCAACCATATCCGTCGCTTTTGAGTCATACTCTTTTAATGCCTGAGCAAATTCACCGATTGAAAATGATTGTGTTGGCGTATTCTTGTTGTGACTTTGTTGAAGCAGTAAGGCGGCTTTATTTTTTGTATCACTGATATAGTTTGCCAGTGTTTCGAGCCGTGCTAAGTCGATATTCTCGGATTTAACTTGCTCTTCTATATCAGCTGCTATTTCTGAGAAGTATTCCATGGACAGGTTTGCTCCAGCCCCCTTCATGGCATGGAGTATGTCCAATGCAAGCTCCTTATTCCCCATGCTAATTGACTGCTGTAAGTTGATGACTTCTTCGACTTGCTGTGAAATAAATTTGTTTAAAAGCTTAAAATAAATGGCTTCGTTATTTGCAGCTCTCTCTACGCCTTCTTTAATATTGATACCGGTTAAAACAATATCTATGTCTTTTTCAGAATATTCTGGTATATCTTCAACCTCAATCTCTGGTGTGTTTGATGTTTGCAGGGCAAGTGCTTCAAGAATTGAGTTAATAAGGCCGTCCACATCAATCGGTTTAGCGACATGGCCATTCATACCTGCCTCTAGGCACAATTGAATATCCGGGCCCATTGCATTTGCTGTCATTGCTAAAATAGGAAGGTGGGTATGAGGGATTGATTGGCGGATTGCTTTTGTTGCCTCTACGCCGTCCATAACTGGCATTTGCATATCCATAAGCACGATATCAAATTGATTATCTTGTACTGCTTTGAGTGCCATTTCTCCATTACACGCGACGCTGACCTGTGCACCATGAAAGCTTAAAATCTCTACCGCAATTTCTTGATTCACAGGCTGATCTTCAGCAACCAGTATTTTTAAGTCTTTAAGCGCTTGTTGATTATCAATAGGCTTTTTCGTTGCTTGGCTTACTGTGTTCGCGCCAAAGCACTCCTGTAAACAGTCAAGCAGACTTGAAGGGTTAAAAGGCTTGAACAGCATGCTATCTATCATGCTTTGATGCGCCTCTTTAAAGCCAACCTCATGGCCATGAGCGGTCACTAATACAAAGTAATTTTGTAAGCCGCTTTGTTTTAAGTACTCAATGGTATCTATGCCATTGATGTTGGGCATATGCCAGTCCACGAACATAATGTCGTAGCGACTGGTCGAAGGACTTAACTTGTCTATAAAATGTTTACCGCTCTCATATAACGTCACTTCAAACCCTAGCGATTCGAGCATGGTTTCTAATATATCTCGTGCATCTTCATTATCATCAATAACACTGGCTTTTTTACCACTGAAGGTATGCGACTTTTCAACAGATTTTGAGGCATAATTGTTGATCTCCATTGGTAAGGTAAAATAAAACTGTGAGCCACAACCAAGTTCACTCTCGACGAAAATCTCTCCGCCCAGTAGCTTCACTAATTGTTGAGAAATCGTTAGCCCGAGTCCTGTACCGCCATATTTGCGTGTGGTGGATGTGTCGGCCTGAGAAAAGGATTGAAAGAGCTTAGTTTGTTGCTCTGCACTCATACCAATCCCAGTATCTTTCACTGAAAAAGTTAATTTCACTTGATCTGATTGCATATTTAAAAGAGTAATCGTTAAGGTCACACCGCCTGTTTCGGTAAATTTAACTGCATTTCCAGCCAAATTAATGAGAATTTGTGAGAGCCTAAGTGGATCGCCAATAAAGTTGTTAGGCATGTCTGTTGGCACATTAAATACTAGGTCGAGCTGCTTTTCTTGTGCTTTAAGACCAACTATGGTGGTGACATTATCGAGAACTTTATCCAATTCATATGGAATATGCTCGATTTCGACTTTGCCAGCCTCAATCTTAGAAAAATCTAAAATGTCATTTATTAGCTTAAGTAATTGTTTTGCCGCATAATCGATTTTTGTAACATAGCCGAGTTGCTTCGGATTTAGATCTGAATTGATCGCTAAATGCGCCATACCAATAATGGCGTTCATTGGGGAGCGGATCTCATGGCTCATATTCGCTAAAAACTCGCCTTTAATTTGCGCATTTTTGTCAGCTTCTTCTTTCGCAGTGAGCATTTGTCGCTCTAATTCATTGCGCTCAGTGACATCTAAAAAGGTGCCAACAACACCGCCAACTTCACCCGCACTGTCGAAAAATGGTGCCTCATACACTACTAATTCTCTGGGTTCGTTAAGACTGTTTTCCATTGCAAGCGCAAAGGAGTGTGCGTCTTTTTCTTCAATCGTCCGCTGTGATTTGGCATCTAGATAAGTCGCAGTTTGCTGGTCAAAAACATCATTTAAATGAGAGTCTGTGACTTCGACTTCAAACTTATCAATAAAAGCTAGAAAAGCTCTGTTAACCCCCATAAAAATCCCTTTTTTATCTCGATAATAAGTAGGATTAGGAATGGCGTTAATAATATGAAGGGTTAATTCTAAATGGGCTGCCAGTGCATTTTCTGCCTCTACTTGCTTTTGGCTGTTCTCACTGAGTCGTAACTGAATACTTAAGTCTTCACATAAAAGTTTTAAACAGTGATTTTGCACCTCTTTTGGCGGACTTGTGAATGTAATAACGACGGCGCCTGAAAGTTCTTCGTTGATGACCAAAGGGATATATAAAATAGTGTGCACTTCAAGTGTTAAGCCGTCTTTGTGCAATACTGCGTTTTGTCCATCACTGATAAAAGCTTGCGAACTTTGGTCTGAGACAAGCTTTTTTACTTGAATTGATTGCTCGTCAAAATATGCAGCAAACCCCACTAAGGACTGCTGAATAAAGTGTTCATCTTCATACCGATATATGGCTACACTGGGGCTGTGAAAATGCTCCGCTAGAAAGTTTGCCGCAACGGTTCTCATTTGACTGGGAGAATTGCAATGGCGAATATCTTCGCTGAATACATGTCTTATTTTTGCCGTATCAGCACGTTCATCCAGCTTTTGGTAGGTTTTGGAAACCGCTTGCACAATATCTGCTACTTCACCGCTAAGCTCTGCTGGTAAGGAGATACTGCGACCGTTGTAATTTTTGTCTATACAAAATACGCGATGAAGTAATGTAAAGGGCGTTATTAAGCGCTTGTTTAAGTAATAAAAAATGAAAAGTGCGAATAGCAATAAGGAGATTAAGCTCACCCAAAGATAAAATAAAAGGCTACTACTACCGTCGTGCAGTTGTTGTTTGGCATTTTGTAGCTGATTTTTAGTCGACTTTAGAGCTGTGTTTATGGCCCTTGTTGTTTGTTGGTGGACTTCAAGCAACGCGGTGTTTTGGGCGCTAGCTTTTTTTGAGTCGAGCGCTTCATATACAGACTGCATGACGACATAGGCATTGAATGCTGATGTTAAGTCACTTTGTTCCGGGTAATTCGCTGTTTTTGATTGTAGCGCTCCTAATGATACTTTTGAGCTAATGAGCTGTTGTTTAATTGATATCGATGTTTGTTCGCTTGATGTGCTATTAAGGTAGCGATTGATGTTAAAAAATAAGGAAAGGTTCATCATGTTGAGTTGATTCAACACTTCAAATTGCTCATTGAGCTGCTCAATATGCTGCTCATGAGATCCCATTTCGTTTTCCCAATTAGACATCACTACGAGGCTGATAATAAGAAGAGCGGGGAGTAGTACGAAAAACGAATGGAACATTGTTTTTATTGACATAACTTACTTTCCGAAACTTGACTAATATTAACCATAGTCGTGCTCTCGTAATTAACAAGCGCGGTACTTTGGCTGAGGGAACAAGTTAAATCAAGAAGGTGGCGAAGATGGCAGATATTCTCATTGTTGATGACATTGCTGAAAACTTACAAATACTTCAATTGATATTACGTAATGAAGGTCACAAAGTGTATGCCGCCATTAGTGGTGAAGTAGCAGTGACGATTGCTCAAGCACATTTACCAGAATTAATTATTTCTGACATTAATATGCCGAATATGGATGGATTGGAATTATGTAAATTGCTCAAGAAATCATCAGGTACAACTCATATCCCAGTTATTTTTGTCAGCGCAGAGCGAGAAACAGATCAGATTGTTGAAGCGTTGGAAGTTGGCGGAGTTGACTACATCACTAAACCATTTAAACCTGCTGAGGTACTTGCGAGAGTAAATACCCAGCTTAAGTTAATAGAAGCCAATAAGTTAGCTATAAGACAACAGCTATCTCAAGTGATGAATCAAATGGTGGTGGGCATTGCCCACGAAATAAATACACCTTTAGGTGCCGCAATCACGGCATCGACGCACTTCGATGGCGTATTGACTCAGTTAATTGAGTCATTTGATAACCAAACGCTCAGTGCTGATCAGCTCAAAGATGGATTAGAGGAGTCAAAGCAAGGCGTTGCTTTGTGCGAACGTAATCTTCAGCGCGTAGCAAAATTCGTAAAAGTACTCAAAGATATTGCGCAAATTGAAAGGCCTACTTCACCTGAACCGTTAAATACCATTTCTTTTTTAAACGATTTAAAAAGTGCTTGGTCAAAAAAAGGCGTTATGCTCGAGATAAGTGCAGTAGAGATGAACTTTGTTGCTGATAAAGACATTTTATTGAGTGTATTTGATAGTCTATTAGATAATTCTTTGGCGCATGCAGACTTAGTTGAAGGCAAGGCACTTACCATCGAAGTATCAATAAAGGGTCAGCACATTTGCTTTTTGTATTATGATCATGGCAATGGGCTGCAAGGTATCACGATTGATGAATTGCTCAAGCCTTTCATTACCACCAAGCGTGGCAATAGTGGCCATGTTGGGTTAAGTGCGTCCGTTACAGCCAATTTAATTGACAGTGCCCTTAATGGTACTTATCACCTCAGTGAGCAGGGGAGGGGGTTGGAGTGGCAGATTGAAATTCCAATAAATTCAGGTTGATCTGAATCAAGCTAAGAGAATTATCACTATCAATGAGGACATAAGTCCTTATGTGGGAGGCTTTATTTCACTAAGCTCGCGGGCAAAGATATTATATCTTTGTTCGAGTATTAATTATAAATAATTCTTATGATTAATGTTTTGAATTGAAGTCACGCAAAAAAATTGGTGGAACCATTATGCAACAGCTACCTACAGTTGACTATAAGTCATCTACAGCAGCAAAAGAATTTGTTGAGTCTCTTCGTAACACAGGTTTTGGTGTACTTAAAAACCACCCAATTCCGAAAGAGCTTGTAGAGTCTATATATAAAAACTGGCAAGAGTTCTTCTACACAGAAGAAAAGCACGACTTCCTATTTGACAAGGACACTCAAGACGGCTATTTCCCACCGGAAGTTTCAGAAGTCGCTAAAGGCTTTACTGTAAAAGATATTAAGGAATATTTTCACGTTTATCCAAAAGGTCGCGTTCCTGCTCAGCTTGAAGCTGAAATCAGAGAATACTACCGCCTTGCAAACGAGTTTGCAGCTGAGCTATTAAGCTGGGTTCAAGCGGAAGCGCCTGAAGATGTACGTGCTAAGTTTTCGATCGATCTTAAAGATATGATCAAAGACTCAGATCAAACGCTATTACGCGTTTTACACTACCCACCAATGACTGGAGACGAAGAGCCTGGCGCAATTCGTGCGGCAGCACATGGTGACATTAACCTATTGACGGTATTACCAGCTTCAAATGAACCTGGTTTACAAGTTCAAAGAGGTGACGGCAGCTGGTTAGATGTACCATGTGATTTTGGTTCATTGATCATCAACATTGGTGATATGTTGCAAGAAGCATCAGGTGGTTACTTCCCATCTACAATTCACCGAGTGATCAACCCCACGGGTAAAGCGAGTGATAAATCTCGAATTTCATTACCGCTGTTTTTACACCCTAAACCAGAGGTTGTACTATCAGAGCGTTATACTGCAGACTCATATTTGCAAGAACGCCTAAGAGAGTTAGGTGTTAAATAACTAGCTGATTTTAAAAATAAAAACGGTCTTTTTTAGGCCGTTTTTTTGTATCTGAATATGGCTGTTTTTTGAATTTTTCCTGACAATTAGTTCAAAGTGTGCAATATTAAAATTTCTCAAACTGAGAAAAAATAATAAAAAACTTAATGACAACGCTGTCATTTATTGTGTAACATCAAATCAACATGACTGAATACTGTGTCGCGGATAAATTCGCGTTCATATCTTATTTTTTAGGGGTCGCTTAATGATGGCTAAACAGGTTGAACAAGACCAGTTGTATATAGGTATTGATGGAGGCGGTACAAAATGCCGAGCCACCATCTACTCAATTAAAAACGGCGTTTTGGGAACTGGTCTTGGTGGGCCTGCTAATCCTCTTCATGGTTTTGAAAGAACCATTGAATCGATAATGGTATCGACTCAACTGGCACTGCAGGATGCAGGACTAAGAATTGAAGCAGTTCATAATCTCTATGCAGGCCTTGGCCTAGCAGGTGTTAATTTGCCCGCACTGCATGAAAAAATAATGCGCTGGGATCACCCATTTAAGCAGATGTTTTTAACAACCGATCTTCATACTGCTTGTATTGGCGCTCATGAAGGTGGGGATGGGGCTGTAATTATTACAGGTACAGGCTCCTGTGGCTTTGCAATGGTTGATGGTGTCTCCGTGAATTATGGTGGTCATGGTTTTGCACAAGGTGACATGGGCAGTGGCGCGTGGATGGGGCTTGAAGCTGTTAAATCTGCATTGCTTTCTATCGATAAGCTTGGTCCAACAACCTCATTAAGTGACACACTTAAACAGCACTTTAATACCACAACAGCTATGGGTATTGCCGAGCAAATGGCCGGTAAACCGTCGAGTAGTTACGCACAATTAGCAAGGTTTGTGCTTGCTGCAGCTGAAGATAACGATGAAGTTGCATTGAGTATTGTTCGAGATGGTGCTGACTACATTAGCAAATTGGCGCATAGATTGATGGAAAATAACCCACCACGACTATCTATGATCGGTGGATTATCTGAACCATTACGTAAGTGGCTAGACCCTGAAATTGCAAAGATTGTTGAATCTCCAAAACAGCCTCCTGAGATGGGCGCAATTTTCTTTGCAATCCAAAGTGTCGAGCAGCAGTCTGAAAAGGCGGTATGAGAATGAAAAAATATTTGGCGAGTCAATTTTTTGATGGGCACAAATTAAAAAATAATGTTGAGTTTTTGGTTGTTGATGGAAAAATTTCCTTTGCGACCGAAAGCTGTGAAGAAAAAGCCGAAATTCTTGAAGGGTTAGTTGCTCCTGGCTTGATTGATGTTCAAGTAAACGGTGGCGGTGGTGGCTTTTTTAATGCAGAACAAACAGTTGAATGTTTGAGAACCATTGTTACTGCGCATGCTAAGTATGGTTCGACGGCGCTGATGCCTACACTTATCACAGATAAAGTTGAGGTAATGGCACGTGCAGCAGATGCAACAGCTCAAGCTATTGCACAAGGTGAGCCCGGAGTTGTGGGGATTCATTTTGAAGGGCCGCATTTGTCGCACCCAAAAAAAGGAACTCACAGCGAGCAATACATCAGACCAATTTCTGAAGAAGAATTTGCAATTTACGCGAGACAAGATCTTGGTATAAAAATGGTCACATTGGCACCGGAAACGGTACCGCTTGCAGACATAAAACGCTTAATTGACTTAGGTGTTAAAGTGAGTGTCGGCCATTCAAATGCAGATTATGAAACTACCATGGCTGCACTTGAAATTGGTGTTGATGGCTTTACGCATTTATTCAATGCAATGTCGGCTTACACATCAAGAGAGCCGGGGGTTGTTGGCGCTGCACTTTGGGAAGATAATTCGTGGTGTGGTCTTATTGTGGACGGTCATCACGTACATCCCGCATCTGCAAAGCTTGCTATTCGCTCAAAGCAACGTGGTAAAATCATGTTGGTGACGGATGCAATGCCACCTGTTGGCACTAATGATATGGAATTCGACTTTTTTGATGGTCGTAAGGTCATTAGAACGGGTGATAGATTGAATTCAACAACGGGTGAGTTGGCGGGCAGTGTACTTGATATGGCAAGCGCTGTTAGGAATACAGTTAACACTCTTGATGTGACATTGACTGAGGCTCTTAGAATGGCCTCACTATATCCTGCTCAATACTTAGGGTTATCTGACAAAGGCCACCTTTTAGAAGGGGCTGATGCAGACTTTGTAGTATTAAACAACAGTCAAGAAGTTCTGAGTAACTTCATTGGCGGAAAAGAAATTTAAAGTTCCCTGGGTAAAAAACCCCGCTGCAGTTTAGCGGGGATTTTTTGTTTTTACAGGAAAGGTATTGATGACGAATAAAAAACAACGATTGGCTTCATTGGATGCACTGCGTGGCATGGACATGTTTTGGATCCTAGGCGGTCAATCTATTTTCGCGGCACTGTTTGTGTTGACTGGGTGGCAAGGCTGGAAACTATTTGAAGCACATACTGTGCATAGTCCTTGGCATGGGTTTACATTTTACGACCTAATATTTCCTCTATTTATATTTCTATCTGGTGTTGCCATGGGCTTGAGCCCAAAGCGCATTGACCATTTACCTCTAAGTGAGCGCAAGCCTTATTATCAAAAAGCAGTGAAGCGTTTGTTTTTACTGTGTGGCTTGGGCATTATGTACAACCACGGCTGGGGTACAGGCATTCCTTTAGCGCTTGATGAAATTAGATATTCTAGTGTACTAGGTCGGATTGCCATCGCGTGGTTCTTCTGTGCCATGTTGGTGTGGCATACAAGCCTCAGAACGACGGGTATTGTCGCTGGTGGTATTTTAGTTGGGTATTGGGTACTACTGAACTTTATCCCAGTCCCAGGTGGCAGTGCTGGTCAATTAGCCGCACCAGGTACGCATAGTTGGAATGCTTGGTTTGATCAAAACTTACTACCTGGTATTACTTATCAAAATAGACCGGTAGATCCTGAAGGGATACTGTCGAGTGTGCCAGCCATTGTGAATGCGATTGCCGGAGTGTTTGCAGGGCAGTTGATTGCACGTGCAGATAAGCTTGGGCAGTGGAAAACAGCTGGATGGTTATTTGGTGCAGGTGCATTGAGTGTTGCTCTTGGTTGGTTGTGGCATTTACAGTTCCCAGTGAACAAAGAGTTATGGACAAGCTCTTTCGTGCTTGTAACTGTCGGTTGGAGTGCGATTTTACTCGCAGTATTTTTCGCCTTGGTGGATATTTTGAACGGTCAAAGGTTTGCGTATCCATTTGTGATCATCGGGGCTAACTCGATCATTATTTATTTAGCATCGAGCTTGGTAAATTGGGAATTTGTCAGTAAGAGTGTGTTTGGTGGCTTTATCAATGCGGTAGGGCCTGATTGGCAGCCTCTGTTTGCTGTTATCGCGCTGCTACTTGTGCAATTACTGGTTTTACACTGGATGTATAAACGCAAAATATTTGTCAGCGTTTAACACGTAAAATATTAAGAAAAACGGCCATCTTTTGATGGCCGTTTTTTTATTGGCTCAAAAAAAATACAAATTTTTCTTCACTTTTACTTTACAAAGGCTTTTTTTCTGATAATAATGACAGCGTTGTCATAATGGTAATAACCTAATACAGTGTATCCCAATTAGGTTTAGATCTGACCTTGTTTTGATTGCACGCGAAGCAGGGCTCAGATCCCATTTTTCTTATTTCAAACTCAACAACGAGCTTTAATATCATGCAAATAGTAATTTTAAAAAATGCTGCTGAAGTCGCTGCTTATGGTGCAGATATATTTGAAAAACAATTAAATCGCAAAGCAGAGTCGGTGTTGGGTTTAGCAACAGGATCGACACCTGTTGCTTTGTATCAAAACCTTATCGAGAAGAACAAGCAAGGCGATATCAGCTTTAAAGATGCGATTACGTTTAACCTAGATGAATATTTAGGTTTAGAGGGCACACACCCACAAAGTTACCGCTTCTTCATGAATGAGCAATTGTTCAATCATGTTGATATCAACAAAGACCATACTCATGTACCACCTGGTAATGCTAAAAACCCAGTTGAAGCATGCCAAGAGTACGAAGCGCATATCGCTGCTGCTGGTGGCATCGATGTTCAATTGCTAGGTATTGGTCGTAACGGACACATTGGTTTTAATGAGCCGTCTTCAGGTTTGACCTCAAGAACGCGTGTTAAAACTCTAACCAAAGAAACGATTGATGATAATGCACGTTTCTTTGGTCCAGATGAGTACCAACCGCATCTATCGATTACGATGGGAATAGGTACAATCTTAGATGCTAAAAAAGTTGTGTTATTAGCGACTGGCGAAAATAAAGCTGAAGCAATTAAAGCAACAGTTGAAGGCCCACTAACGGCGTCTTGCCCTGCATCAGCACTGCAATTGCACCGTGATGCAGTTATTGTGATTGACGAAGCTGCGGCCAGTAAGCTAGACAATATTGAGTTTTACAAACACATCGAAGCTGAGAACCAAAAGCTTCAAGCACATCTTGCCTCTCTGTAGTGTGAATTCACACTGTAGTTTAAAGCCCGAAAGGGCTTTTTTTTTGCCTAAATACTTGGCAAACAACGTGACTATTGTTAGCGTGACAGCATAGAAACTAAAATTAGTTTTTGTACATTAATAGTCGTGTTTTCTTTGATTAAATAATGACTGCTTGGCTGCACTTAATATGCTTTTTTGTAGCGCAGGACTCAGTCACTTAATCAAGAATGGGCTTCTGCTTTGATTAGGTAACCCACATTAAAGGACAAAGTGCTTGTTGTACTATACACAAATGACGCTAGATAGAGCGTCAGCTCAGCGTAAAGATAAAAACTGGCTTTTAACTCAATATGGAGAGAAAAGCCGTTGGTTGCTCATTCATCATGATCAAAATCTATTCTCAGCCGACCTAACCGAGTTGGCCTTTATTCAGCAGTCACAAATAGAACACCTTGATAGGCGAGACGCTATTTTTTTAGGTAAAGATGAGCAGTTTTCCTATTTTGCTTTAGATGTGTCCAGCATTGATTTAAGCGAGTTACACAAACAACTAGATGTTTGTACAGAAGACCATAGCGATGGGCAGTATCGCTTTGCTGATATGAGAAAAGTAGGTCCTAAGCTTGAGCGCGTGAGTGGCTCTGTTGGGGTGTTAGCTCGGGGGTTAAGTTATTGGCATAAAACCCATTGCTATTGCGGCCGGTGTGGTCACAAAAATATTCCTGTCGAAGCGGGTCACGCTAGGCTATGTACAAACAAAGCGTGCAAGCATATGACATTCCCAAGAACGGACCCCGCTGTGATCATGCTGGTTACGCATAGATTTAAAGATGGTGTAGAACGTTGCTTGTTAGGTCGTCAAGAGGCTTGGCCAGAAGGGGTATATTCAACGCTTGCAGGGTTTGTTGATCCAGGTGAGACATTAGAGCAAGCCGTCGCCAGAGAAGTAGAAGAAGAGGCGGGTGTTATTGTAGACGATGTACAATATTTGGCATCTCAGCCATGGCCTTTCCCATCGTCATTGATGCTGGGTTTCATCGCAACTGCCAAGACCACAGATATTTTTGTTGAGCAGGATGAACTAGAGCAAGCACATTGGTTCTCAAGAGCCGACCTTGATACTTTTGGTCAATGGGGCGATGAAGCGCCCGGTTTTAAATTGACTAGACCTGACTCAATATCACGTTTTTTAGTTGAACATTGGCGTCAACTTCCAGAAAAAGAGTAACGAATGAAAAAAAATACCAGATTAGCCAGTGCAGGCCGAAAATCTCAATATACTCAAGGAACCGTGAATCCGGTTGTGCAACGTGCATCGACTGTGGTTTTTGATTCTGTTGCGGATATGCATGAAGCGATTAAAGAGCGCGGCAATCGCACTTTGTTTTATGGTCGCCGAGGCACAAACACCCATTATGCTCTGCAAGATGCCATTACTGAATTAGAAAATGGTGCAGGGTGCGCTTTGTATCCAAGTGGTGCGGCGGCCATTAGTCAAAGCTTACTGTCATTTTTAAAAGCCGGTGATCACCTATTGATGGTAGACACTGCTTATGAACCAACTCGTGACTTATGTGACAAGATTTTAGCTGGCCTTGGGATCACCACAACCTATTACGATCCTATGATTGGTGCGGGTATTAAAGCGCTTATTCAAGATAATACCAAGGTGCTGTTTTTAGAATCACCGGGTTCAATTACCATGGAAGTGCAAGATGTCCCAGCACTGGTTAAAGAAGCCAAAGCTCATGGCTTAATGACCATGTTAGATAATACATATGGTAATGGCTGGCATTATCGTCCACTTGACCATGGTGTTGATATCAGTATTCAAGCTGCGACTAAATACATTGTTGGCCACTCTGATGTGATGATGGGTGTTGCGGTCGCCAATGAAGAATATTGGCCTGTACTTAGAGAAAACTCTTACTTGTTAGGTCAGTGCACCTCAGCAGATGATGCATACCTTGCACTACGAGGCCTACGCACGATGCCAGTGCGTTTGCTGCAGCATGAGAAGAGCGCACTCGAGGTTGCAAAGTGGGTGGCGCAGCATCCACTTGTAGATCATGTTCGCCATCCAGCATTGCCTTCAAACCCTGGTCATGAACACTTTATGCGTGACTTTGATGGCAGTAATGGCTTGTTTTCATTTGTAATGAAAGACGGGAATCAAAAAGCCATTAATCGCTTCTTAGATAGTTTGCATCACTTTAAAATGGGCTTTTCCTGGGGTGGGTTTGAGAGCTTAGTGACAGCGAATCGCTCAATGACCGCGTTAAGAACAACCACAGGCTGGGAGCATGGACCTATTATTCGTTTGCATATCGGTCTGGAAGATGTTGAAGACTTAATTGCAGACTTAGAGCAGGCGCTCGCGGTGTATGAATCACACCTATAAATGAATGTAAAAGAGGCTGTTTTTTAACAGCCTCTTTTTCTTTATAAGCTTTGTGCGTAGTGATAAAGCGCTTTGAGTATGGTGACTTTTTTCTCATTGCCTTCATGCTCGTAAACAAGGTTTTCAAGTGTCAGCATAAAGTCTTGCGCATTGATTGATGGGTTGTCCTCACCGTGCATCAACTTGCCTTGGCAATATTTTCTCCATGTGTCTAATTCAGACTGAGATAGGCTTTCAGGCCAGTTTCTCGCACGATATCTAAATAATAAAGTATGGAATTTCGGATCTTCAAATTCGAGCGCTAAGCTGCCTAATTCAACGGGTGAGGCATTGCGAACAATCGCCAGTTTGGCTTTGTCCGCTTTACTGATAAAGCCATTGTAAAGCTGGTAGTCAGGGTTGGTTGTATCACTGAAGTCGCCTTGCTCAGCAAATACTTGAGAGACTTTATCACGCAGTTCTGGGTGTGCTTTTAAAAACTTTAAATGCTCTAAACATTGCTCTCTATCAATACCTAGCCTTGCTGCATTTTCTGGCAGTAAGGTTTTTGCAGGGGCAATGATTGGACACTTGTTTAAATGCACAAGCTTAAGCCCAACAGGCAACATGCCTTCTTCCAGCTCGGCGTGTTTGGTATAGAGTCGCTCACGCAGCTCTTCAACAGATAAGTCAACTAACACGCTGGGGTCATGCGTAAGATTAAAGCACACCACGGCATTTTTATTAACCGGGTGAAAGCTCATTGGCGCAATCCAAGTCGTGCAGCCTTGTGTTGCAGGAATGCGTGATGAGGTATGCACTAAAGGCTGCATGTTAAACACATCAACAATGTCAGTGAGCGCCTTTTTGGTTCTTAAGTTAAAGAAAAACTGATAAAGCTTTGGCTGTTTTTCTTTGATCAGCTTAGCCAGCGCAATGGTTGCAGTGACATCGCTCAAGGCATCGTGTGCTGCACTGTGTTCAATACCATTGGCAACGGTGAGCTCTTCAAGCCTAAAGCTTGGTGAACCATCTTCTTTCAATGGCCATTCAATGCCTTCTGGGCGCAGTGCATAGCAAGCTCTGACTAAGTCAATAATATCCCAACGGCTATTGCCATTTTGCCACTCGCGCTCATAAGGGTCATAAAAATTACGGTAAAGGCTGTAGCGCGTTACTTCATCATCAAAGCGAATGCTGTTGTAACCCGCAACACAGGTATTTGCTTTACTAAACTCGGCGTGAATTTTTGCCATAAATTCGCTTTCAGGCAAGCCGTGTTTCAGTGTGTGTTGCGGTGTAATACCAGTGATCAAACACGCTTCTGGATGCGGCAAATAATCTGGTGCAGGTTGGCAATACTCAATAAGCGGCTCGCCAATGATGTTTAAGTCGTAATCGGTTCTGATACCTGCAAACTGACTGGGTCTGTCTTTTTGAGGGCTAGCCCCCCAAGTTTCGTAATCGTGCCAATAGATTGTGGGGATGTTTTCGTTATTGTTTTGATTCTTCATTTGGTCATTATTTGTCATAAAATCATTGGCTTATATAAAGTATGCTGCTTTACTCAATCTGTTCATCACGCTTACAACATCACATCAGCGTGTATAAATGTGTGTATAAAAAACTTGTAAGTGTGTATATGGCCGTAAAATGCTATTAGATGCAAAATGCGCAAATCTAGTAAATAAGAAAACGACCAGACGGTATTATCTCATAGAGATGGACTAAGGGTAAGGTGTAATAATGATAGTTGTAGGCCTTGGTTCAACATTGGCAAATTACAGACTAAATTAGGTACTTAAAGATCCATATTGGTCAAGGGCCATCAGAAAAGCACCGGTAAGGTTTGGATATTTATTTTTTTAGTCAGAGCCTTCAACGAAGGAGTATCTAAAAAAGCAAAATTCTTGGAGCTTATGCCTAAATAGATAGGGCGTTGGAATACGTTTGAGTGAGTCTAGTTTTATTACATACGAGGTTAATTAAGCAGCAAGTTAAATGTGAATATCGAAAATATTTAGAAGGATACTGACATGAACAATGAGATAAAAGCGGCACTATTAGGGGCTATAGTTGGTGGTGTTTTTGCTACAGCAGGGTCATTACTAACTACATTTATTACGTTAGAGAGTCACATTGAATCTTTAACTTTAGAACATAAGTTAAACCAAGATAGGATGATGCAGAAGGACTTACAAGATGCCTATGTCCGATTTGTAACTCGCTATGGTCATGCTGAGAATGCGGAGCTTGATTTTAGGCGAGGTAATGCTCAATTCTGGGGAGAATATAAAGGGATTCAATTGCAATTTAACTTGAATGGTCATGAAAATGTTGTAAATGCGATGGATGCTCTAATTCAAAATCTAAATGGTATAGATGAGCCGAGCTTGATGCATACTTCAGGACAGTTAAACTTCAGATCCAAATATAATGAGAAATTACCGCCAGTCATTGACAGTATGCAGACCGCACTTTCTAAAGATAAAGCAAAAATTTAAATATTGGAGTAAAGAAGTTTTCTGTTATCAGAAAAATAGGACGAAAGAACTCCATCATGTCTGAAGGTGACAATTGTTCATTTGCAGATTAACGTGACTTGAATACTCATGTAATTACTCATCTTAAAAATTTGGTGATTTCGTCCGTTGTTGCTAGGTAAAAAATTCAGTAAAAATGTCATTGATTCAATTCACCTGAAAACCATACTTTAATATATTTAGATACTAACAAGGAATTAGATAATTGAACGTGTTTTCTTATGTTGTGGCCAATGATTATGGCTTTGCGCCAAATCCATATGGTGGTGTACTGACCCTAGTTACGTGTAAGCCTGTCATTAGAAGGACTGCGAGAGTAGGGGACATAATTATTGGGTTGGGCTCAGTGCGAACGGTAGGAAGTGACAGGCTGTTTTATGCTGGGATCATAAGCGAAGTTGTGACCATGAGGGAATATGGGCAAAGCAAACGATTTGCTAACAAAAGACCTGAAAATATGGAGTCTGGCGATTGTATTTATTATTGGGATGAAACTGGCGTTAAGCAAAGAGCTAATCAATTACATGGACAAGGTGATATTGAACGAGATACGAAAGGAAAAAATGTTCTTATATGTGATAGGTATTGGTATTTTGGAAATAAAGCAAGGTCAATTCCTCTTGAAGTATTGAGCGCGATTAAAATAGTGAGAGGGCATAGGCGGTGTAGAGACGAAAAAGTTATTTCTAATGTTCTTCGGTTTATTGAATGCTTAAATGAAGAAACTGACTTTACACCATACCATGAAATACCCCGTTCAAGAGGTCATTGCACTAGCCAGAAGCTTAAAACAAATACTTGTGGAGCTTGCTAATAATAGAGAAAGTGTACTTATGAAACATGGTATTTAATCGCATCCAGTTAGCCCTATAGTTTAGCGTATTTTTGGAAAGGTTTAATTGCGGATAAAATCAAATGTTCATGACTTTAACTCGGTAATCTCTTTAAATAGGTATTTAGCTGCAATGGTATCAGGAACTATTGAAGCCTGTACTTATTTAAACAATATGCGCACTTAATCATAAATGCGCATTAAACCAATTTACTAACTCCTCGAGTGACTCTTTTTTATTCAATCTCAAATTATGGTAATCGTCTGGGTAAAGAATGAGTTTATGCTCAATATTGTGCAAGGCAAACGCTTTGGCCAATTCGACGGATTGTTCATGGGAGACTCGTCTGTCATCGGTGCCGTGTAAAAGTAGGATTGGCGTATTTTTTGGTAGTGTGTTTGCAAAGTGCAGTACTGAGCGCTGGTTCAGCGCTTGTTGCTTGTTGTCTTTATAATTAGGGATCCTATATTTGTAAACGCGTTCCATTTCAGGTCTTTTTTCAAGCTGTTTTGTGAGGTCAGAAACCCCAGCAATGGCGGCAAGGGCTTTTATGTTGGGCATCTTTTTGACTGCAAGGTAACTTTGCATTGCCCCTCGGCTTGCGCCATACATGCCTATTCGTTGACTGTCAGCACCACGAATATGAGGGATCAGCTCGTTAAGTGCGACGACGTCATTGACATCTGCTCCGCCAAATTCATCTAATGGGGCCTGTGGCTTTTTACTCTGTCTATATTGACTGCCAATGATCACAAACCCCTTATCAGCAATGGGAAATAAATTCGCCACGAGGGGACCCAGAGTCATGTTACCAAAGCTGCCATTACCTCCACGATTGTAGATCAAGACAGGAAGCTTACCTTTGTGGGACTTGGGTTTAATGACATAACCGTCGACTTCTAAGCCGTCGACAGAATACGTAAAGTGCTGGCAAGCCAAGTTACTTTTATATTCATCAAACTGATTTTTTGGAAACCATTTAACAAACCGCTTCATGGCCTTATCAACTTTTTCGTCTGACTTTAACCGCTTGGTGTATTTCTTTTTCATGGTTGCTTGCCACGCTTCATAACTAAAACCAAAACAAGTACTGTGCGCTTTTACATTGCTGTGCTGAATAAGAGGAGAAATTTGTGTTTTAGCCGCATATGAGTTGCCAGATAACATCATGAGTGCAGTAAAGGTGGCGAGCTTTTTCAATTGCTTATACTCCTTTCAAATTGAAGTAGCGAATTATAATGGGCCTAATTAAACCAAAGCTGAATTTAGGTGTTTTATTTTATCTATAACTTCAATCTTGAATGTCGCATTTTTTCTAAAACAGAGAGGTTTTTTTGGGTGCGGAGTTAAGTTATGCTTCGGTATTGAGAGGGCTAGCTGACTAATCAATATTGATCGTCAGCAATTGGTAGCCCACTGAATTACTTCATGTTTGGTTTTGGTGCTTTTCTGGTTATTTCACTTTGTTTATGTCGGTATACTTCTCGTTTTTGTCTCGCGATATATTCTTCAATTTCTGAGCGTTTACGCTGTCCAAGTGCAAACCCTTTTTGATAATCTTGTTGTAAATCAAATGGACAAATATCGGTCTGGGAATTCCCTTCTGTTGCGTGTTTATAGCCATTGTCATAAGTACAATATTCAATTAAACCTGCGCTATAACCACTCACAAATTGATTTTGTGCATTGGGATTTAGGGTATCTCCACAAGTTTGCTTTACAGCATCAAAAAACCTGACATTGTCGCCTGACAGAGCCGTTTTATGGCCAAGTGCTTGCCAGTCTTGTGAACCACAATTGGCGTAGTCGAATGTATACTTAGTCGAGCTGCATCCGGCGATTAATATGATAAAAATAGACCAGAGTGTGATACGAACCATCTTATTCTCCTTATAATGTGCTAGTACTTTGAATATCGATAATATTTGCTAGTAAGTTTATTTTTTCTTGAATACCCAGTGTATTTGGGTATGCGCGTTTTGCATCAATGAGTAATTGGTAAGCGGCCTTTAATTCATCGGTATTGATATAAAGTTGGGCACGTCCTAATAGCGCTTGTAATTTTATTTCCTCAAATGCTTCTGCACGAATATACGCTTGCTCGGCTTTTATATGATGCTTTTGCTGGAGAAGTAGGTTTGCATAGCTGAGTAATGCGTTTTGATTGTTCGCATCTAGATCTAAAGCATTTTGATAATGTGTCAATGCTTCATTAATACGGTCCTTGGCTTGGAGGATCTGCGCTTGTGTTGACAGCAATAGGCTTCTACTTTGCGCACTGAGTGTGCTTTTATCATTAAGTTGTTTAATTAACCATTCGCTATCTTCCCATCTATTTACTTGATTTAACCACAGCAGGTAATTACTTATATCTGTAAATTCGAGACGCTGACTTTTTACTTGTGTTTTAAGTAAAGCGATGGCGCGATCAAACTGTGCTTGTTCAAAATGCAGATTAACCATAGTTAATAAATTTTGTTGGGAAATATCACCAAGTAACAGCGCGAACTCTAAAGATTGCAAAGCCTGATCATAAGTATTTTGCTCAATATGAATTGCAGCCTTGGTTAACCAATATGATTGGTTGTTTTTGTCTTGCTCGATGAGCTCTTCAAGTAATGCAAGTGCTGAAGGGAACATTTTGGCTTGCACAAAGGCTGTTAATAGCCCTTGCTGCCATTGCGTATTTTCGGGTTCGAGGCTATACGCTTTTTGATAAGCATAGACCGCACTAAGCCCGCCATGCTGGTGAAGGTTAAGGTAACCTAAATGCCCATGCACTGTTGCGTTATTAGACCCATAAGCGATTGCTTTTGCAAAATGCTGCCGAGCTTTAACAAAATCTTCTGTGATGAGAAATAGCAGCCCAAGCTCTTCATGTGCGCGAACTAGCTGAGGTTTCCGATTTAGAATGAACTGGTAAAGGTGAATGGCTTGGGGGTATTCCTTGAGTGAGAAGTACACTTGAGCCTTGATCATTAAAAGTGCGGGACTCAGTTCAACATCATAGTAAGTCTCGAGCTCTAATTTAACCTGTTTGAAATCTTTTCTGCCAAGTAGTGACTTTAGTTTTTCAGCAAGCTCATATTCTTCAGGGGCAAGCGAGACTTCCCGCTCTAAATACTGCTCGCTGAATCCAGGGATGACAAATTTTACGGGGTCAAGTTCAAGCTCATAACTTTGCGCATTCGCTTTAATCATGCCTGCCATGAAGATTGAACATAATAAAATAAACGCATTTTTTTTGATCATTATATTATCCATAATTAAAGTTTATGCCGTACAGGTAGACAGCTTGAACGGCTTTGCCTTCTTTTCTGGGTACTTCGAATTTAGCGTACTTTACCCAAGTTTTAATGGTTTCAACCATTTCTGGAAAAGCAGGGTCGATAATTTTCTTGATAAAGGGCTTTCCTGATTGATCGATAATGAGCTCAACGGTGGTCTTGATACGCTTTTGTCCATATTTGCGAACTGATTTTGGTGGTCTCACATAACGTTGTGAGACGACTTTCGGTACTTTGTCTAACTGTTCTACTTCGAGCATTGGGACTTTGGAAGTATAGAGCTCGCTAATTTCAAATCTGTCAAATGAAAACTTGGGCATGGGTAAGTCTTCGATTTTAGGTGTGGCCATTTTATTCTTTACGCCGTAATTTACCTTTATTGAGCCAGTGAGACCCTGCACATTAAGTGTACTGGTGTCGCTGCTGGTATCAGTAGCTTTTTTTGTTTGGGGCGGTGGAGGAGGTGGGGGAGCGACCACCGTCACTTCAAGTTGATTGATTTTTACCTTGTTTGGTGGAGGGGTCGTTGTGTTATCTAACACGATTAATAGACCAAACAAAGCGAAAGACAGGGTCATGGCAGCCAACATCAATGCAAACCGTTCCAATGTGAATGGAGCTGAGTACATTATTGAGTTTCCTCTGTTGCTAAGCTTATTTTGGTGATACCAGCTAATTTCGCTTGGTCAATCACCTTGACGAGCAGCTCAGTAGTCACTGTTTTATCCGCTTGGATGATAAGGGGTCTCTCGTCTTTACGGTTAAGGTGCTCAAGCGTGCTTCGGATCCCATTTATTCCAATATTGGTGCCTCCATAAATAACTTGGCCGTCGTTGGTAATGGCAAGCAAAAACACATTTTTTGCAAGGCTTTTACTGGAGAGCGAGGCCGGTTTATCTATTTCAACGCCTGTTTCTTTGACAAAGACTGTTGTGACAATAAAAAAAATAAGCAAGATAAAAACCACATCCAGCAGTGGCGCTAGGTCGATATCATCGTTTTTTTCGCTTTCAACACGTTGTTCAAATGATGATTTCATGGTTGCGCTCGCTGAGTATGGTATTTAAAAAGTAAAAGCTGACGAAAAATAAGTGCTGGTACGGCTAAAACGAGTCCTAATTTAGTGGTGATGAGCGCACTTGAGATCCCCCCAGACATCACTGCTTGTTGATTTAGCGCATCAAAAATGGAGATGAATTCAAAGGTATCCAGTAACCCTGTTATGGTACCGAGTAAGCCAAGCAACGGCAGTGAAGCGGTAAGTGCTAGCAAGGTACCTTGGCAATTCTTAAGATCATCTCTTTTGTTATCTCGGTGCAAACCCCAGTAAAGATCAAAGATAAGATAGTAAACTGCACTGGCGACACACAGTAGCGCCAACACAACACCATTAGAGAGCAATTCAGTCATATCAACCATATGCTTGCTCCGATTGGTTGATCTCAAGTTTACTTAAGTGCAGTGCCAGTGACTCAATGGAGGATTGAAAGTTTTTGACACGTTTAGTAAGTAATGCACTAACGATGAGTGCAGGTATCGCAACAATAAGCCCTAATTCTGTCGTGATCAGCGCTTGTGATATGCCACCTGATACGACTGACGCATCTCCTGAACCAAAAATGTTCATCATCATAAAGGTATGGATCATGCCAGAGACGGTACCCAGTAAACCGAGCAAGGGCGAAACGGTGGCGCAGGTTGTGATCACACCAATATATTTTTCGTTATGCGCTTTTTGTTTAGCCAGCTCAGCAAGTAACAGATCGTCTCTTTTTTGAGAAATTGCGTTGTGTTGCACAATATCAAAAAGTACACGCTCATTGGATGCGAGAGAGCCATATATTGTTTTTAACTCTGCTTGAGACATCGGTATGTTTGAATATTTAATGATTTGGCTTGTCACTGGGTTGATGCTTGGGAGCTTTGATAGCTGTATGGCTTTTAAAAGGCCAATAATAAGTGCAGCAAGTGCAAATGAGACGATTGGAATGGCCCACGTACCACCTTGTTGAAGGTACTCAATTAAACTAAATTGACTTTGATTTAGTTTGTCAGCATTTCCCAAGGTGGGGTCGAAATGAATAAGCCCATTACCGTTTTTCTTCAATGCATTTAGGTCATCAAATAGTATATCTTGCTGGCTTATCTGTTTTAATAGCGGCGTAGTGTTATTAATATTGAAAGACACTACCCCAGCTTCGATGTCATTAATCGCGTATTCGATCGGCCCAATTTTGATAACATCAAACGTGTTTAGCTTGTTGTCGCTGCCTATCAAATTTTTTTGTTCAAAAGCAGGGGTAAGCTTTTTATTTAAAGCGGTAATAATCTGCTCGATATTAATGGAGCCATCAGCATTAGAAATACGGCTTTGAGTATTCTTTTCAAATGCTGATATAAGTTGTGATTGGTAACTATGTTGGTTTTGCCATTGTTGGTTACGTTTTTCCAACTGATTGATGTTGAGGAGTTGTTCATCCTCTAGACGACGAATATTTTTAGCCTCGTTACGCAGCTTTCTGAGTTTGGCTAACTGCGCGTTAAGTTGCTTGGCCAGCTGTTTGTGCTCTTGATCTATGCGCGCTTGAGTTGCAAGGAGTTGCTGTTTTGCTGTTGCAATGCGGCCAATAAGCTGATCAGCATGATTGGACTCTAGGGCCAACAAGGGAAAACATATAACACATAATAAAATCTGACAAATATGCTTTATCATAGTGCACCACCATTACTTGCGGTAATTGCTAGTGGAAGCTGAACATATTTTGCGCTGGTGGGATTTTTTAAGATGTTAGTGAGTTCAGTTAGGTGTGCTTCAGTAAGCACAATAGACATTTGATCTTTGTGCTGCCATTTAAATATATCGTCTATGCTTTTTCCGTAACCAAGGTGCTGTTTGTTTTTTGAAATATACCAACCGTGGGCTAATCCTAGAAAAACCTGTTCAGCTAAAATAGATTCATGCTCATTTATCTGGATCAAGCCAGTATGAAAAACGACCCGCTGATCAAAATCATGAGCCTGTTTTATCAATTTGAGTGCGGCCTCTAATCTAACAGAGTTAGAATCTGCATCTAGTTTCGACAGAGTCTTTTCCCATTGTTGTTGAAGCGGGTATGGAAGCTTAGTGACAACTGATTTAAGGTACTCGGATAGAGAATTTAATTGCGTGGTTAGCTTTGCATTTGACTGTTCAAGCTTTATCTTTTGAGAGGCGAGTAGCTCACGTTGTTCAGACACGGAAGATTGATTTTTATGATTCTTGGCAATAAGTTGTTTTAATGATGTTTGCTCTTTTGAGAGTAAAATAATTTGTTGTTCTAAGGTCTCTTTTCTTTGTTGCCATGCCGCAGTTAATGCACTTTTCTGCTTTTCAAGGTTTAACCACTGTTCAATCAGCTTTGTTTCATCATTTGCTTGTACTGAGCATGTGCTAAATAGCAGTATTATTATACTTAAACACCTTTGTTTAACGCTCAAAGGAAAAATCTGAAATGTCATATCAAGTACTTTTTGGTTAAGTTTTGTTCGTTTTGTATATTAGGAACAATGACGTTTTTTTGTCAAACAGCCAGATTTGCTTGGATTTTTTAGTTGAAAAATATTGAAGTGATAAGCCGCAGAATTGAATTAAATTGGTAAAAATGTTGATAGTTGAGTATTAGACACTGTGTAATGGTTGTTTATTTAAAATAAAAACTTACTCATTATTTTTTGTGAATATGGCGTTTTTTCAATCAGAAAAATAGTATGAATGAAATATATAACAAATTGAAATGTCCATGTATTGATTAAATGGTCAATACATGGACTGTATTATTTAAAAGCTAAAATTAATTTTTGCGTAGTAGGTCATTCCATCAAAGCCGTATGGTAAAGCCCTGAGTGGATAACGCATTGCGCCGTTGGTGATAAAGTTAAGTACTTCATCTTCGCCTAACTCGTTTGGTGTTTTATCAAAGATGTTGTCTATACCGACCGATAAATCCAAGTTGTCATTAATTTGATATCCAAAGTTCACATCAACTAATACCGCTGACTCAACAACGCTATTTTCTTGCCAGTGATTGGTTGGCGATAAGAAGTCAGGTAGTACAATATGTTTACCCGCAAAGTAAGAGACTTCGGTTTTTCCGAAGTAATTTAAACGCAGTAGCGATGACCATTTATCCTTTTTATAGTCAAAAGTAAGCGTTGCACGTTCTTGCGGCTGTCCGTGGGTCAGGAAAGACTGAGTTTGTTCATCTAATGCGATGTCTTCGGATATGCCTTGTGGTGTATTGATTTTATCAATCGTGGTTTCATTTTTATTTGCAGCAAACGTGACTTCCAGCTCACCAGCAGCAACCTCGGTTGAGTATGAAGCGATTAAATCAATCCCTTTGGTTGTTGAATCAAGTGAGTTAGAGAAGAAATTAGCTTGCACTGCGCCAGATGCTTTAAGCGCGGCATTGGCTTCTGGGAAGTTTGTCAGCGCTTCGCTATCAATACCAATGAAACTGCCTAAATTTATACGGTCATAAATCTTGATTTGATAGAAGTCTAACGTAATGGATAGATCATTACTGGTGTCCCACGCTAAGCCTAAGTTTAAGTTGTCAGAAGACTCAAGCTTTAAGCCATCTATGCCTAAAGCACTTGGGAATGGAGAGCCAGCTGTTGCAGTGAAAGAAGTCGCAAGTGAACCGTCACCACCTAAACTTGTTGTAAATGCACTATAACCAGCTTGTTGTAAAGACGGTGCTCTAAACCCTGTTGATGCAGCTGCTCTAACAGCAAAGTCTTCAGTGACTTCATAGCGTGTAGCGAGCTTCCAAATGGTTTCGTCTCCAGAATCCGAGACATCTTCGTATCTGAGTGCACCACTTACTAACCAATACTCGTTCAGTAGCGTTTCTGCTTCAACATAAATCGCATGGCTAGAGCGGTCAGCTTTGTTAGCGGCATCTGGTCTCAAACCTTGGTAAGCTTGGAATCCACAGTCAGCAAATACTCTTGAGTCTATCACTGATGGGAATGAGCTCGAAGCATTTGACGCGCCACATGCGTAAGATGAGACTTCACCTGGTACAATTTCGTAATTTTCTTTACGATATTCCGCACCAATTGAAATGTAGATTGGCTCCGCATCACCGCGCTCAATTACGCCATTTACGTCAAAATTTGTTGTCCACTGGTCAAACCTAAAGCCACCAGAATATCCACCGTGAGGCCCTGCATTATCTCTGATCTGTTCGTCGCTCGCGTTGGGGTTATTAGCTAAGTACTCAGCTGCAAAGGAGGCGTTGATCGTGTTCGACGACGAGTAATCGTACTTGTTTTGGCCATATACATTAGAAAAGTCAAAACTCCAATCTGGATTGATATCTCCTTTAAGGCCAACGGCAAAAGACATGTCATCCGCTTCGTTATCTATACGAGGTAAAAAGCCGTCAGGGTATACCTGAGGAACGTTACGCTCTGCTTTGTTAAAATCACGATAAAAACCATTACCAAATGCCGTTCTGTTAGAGTATCCGCCAAATGAATACAGCTCTTTATCACCAACAGGCAGTGCGGCGTTAAAAAAGATTGAGGTGAACTCACTGTCAGAGTTGCCTTGTCGCCATCTCACCGTATCGGATAATTCACCTGCTGGGATTGTCGATGAGCCACCAGTATCGCGCTCAGCGCGGTTAGTGCCTTCAGCATCTCTATATTCTAATGATAAGTTGACAAAGCCACCTTCATTACCAATATCAAAGCCTCTGTTTAACCCAAATGCATACGTATCGCCATCACCTTCGCCGGTCGCACTGCCTTGGAAAAAGCCCGTTGTTACGCCAGTTGTATCATTTAAAGATAAGTTAATTACGCCAGCGATAGCGTCTGAGCCATATCGAGCTGCGGCCCCATCTCGCAGGATCTCAACATTTTTAAGTGCCATCATTGGAATTGAGTTCATATCTGTGCCGGCAGCGCCTGCACCGACTGTTCCCGTTAGACCAAAAATGGCTTGAGTGTGTCTTCTTTTACCGTTAATAAGTACTAATGTTTGGTCTGGTTGTAATCCCCTAAGTGTTGCCGGGCGGAATAAGTCAGAGCCATCTGATACTTGCGTTCTACTAAAGTTAAATGAGGGCGCAATTGACTGTAAGCTTTGCCCAAGCTCTGTGTAGCCCCCTTTGTTAAGCTGCTCAGTATCAAGAATATCAATGGGTGATGTTGATTCAGTTGCCGTGCGGTTTGAAACTTTTGACCCTAATACTGAGATGGTTTCGATTTTTGTGTCTGTTGATTCTGCTTGAAGCGCGAAAGATGCTGTGCTTGCTAACAGGGCAAGCGCGATTGGTGATAGTTTGAGAGATCCTGTCATAACTTACTACTCTATATTTTTATTTGTTTTAAAGGCTTAGCCTAAGTTCAAGTTGTCATAAAAAAATCTCAAGCGCAACAGTTTTGTATCTATAATGTAAACTTTATGGTGTTTTTCATTGTTTAGTCTGATTGTGTTGCGATTGCTGCAATCTCATGAAGTGTGTTTTTTAGCCAGCTCAGACCTGGGTCTAAATTGAAAGCTCGGTACCACGCCATATACAAGCGATAAGGTGGTAAAGAGATTGGTGGAGAATAAATATTAACTAGCACCTTGTCATTAGGCGAAATAGATAGCGTTGGAACCGTTGCTATCAAGTCACTAGTTGCTACTAAGTTGACAGCCTGCATAAGGTGGGGGGTGATGGCTGCTATGTGTCTTTTTGTATTAATTTTATTCAACTCAATATCTAAGCTACCATATTCTTGTCCCCAAGGTGATATCAAAATGTGGTGTGCTTGCAAATAACAAGCAAGTGAGAGTTCGTCGTTAATGAGTGAATGATTTTTACGTGCAATTACGCGGTAATCGCCGCTCAATAACATTTTATATTCAATATCGGCGCCAAGGTCATCAGCGTGATTGAAGGTTAAAACGAGATCGATTTCATTGACTGCCAAAGCACCGTGAGGCAACTGTGATTCCAAATCTACCACTTTAATTTTTATGTTTGAGCGTGAGGCGCAAAGCTTGGCAATTAGAGGGTATACAAAAAGCTTAGTTATGAAATCAGTGGTAGCTATAGTGAATTGTCGCTCTGAGGTTGCGACATCGAATTTATCTAAACTATTGGCTACTTGGTTAAGCAATGCCACACCTTGCTGAGCAAGCGGCTGGATCATGAGTGCTTTTTTTGTTGGTTTCATCTCACCTTGTTGGCGCACAAATAAGGGATCATCAAATGCAACTCTGAGGCGCTTTAACGCATGGCTCATAGCTGACTGGCTTAAGTTGAGTAACTCAGAAGCGCCTGACACACTGCGAGTTTGGTATAAGGCGTCTAAAACAAGCCATAAGTTTTGGTCAAATTGTCTTAAGTTCATAACTATGCATGTTGTTCATATCAATCTGAAAAATGTACATTTGATTCATGCTTGTTGGCAACATATTCTTGGTGAAAAGCAATAAAGGGGGTAAGTGATGAAGAACTCAAATGTAATTAATTTTGCGCAAAAGTTGTCATTATTTGATGATTATTGGTCACCCAAAGTGGTGGCGCAAATGAACGACTATCAACTTAAACTTGTGAAAGTCTCTGGTGAATTTACTTGGCATCAACATGACGATACGGATGAGGTGTTTATCGTCATAGAAGGGGAGCTGGATATTCATTTTAGAGATAGAGTTGAGCATTTAAGCCGTGGCGAAATGTACGTTGTGGAAAAAGGCGAAGAGCACAAGCCTGTGGCATCGCAGGAGTGCCATATCTTGATTATTGAACCTAAAGGAGTAATTAATACAGGAGATGCCGGAGGTGAATTAACTGCGGACAATGATGTCTGGATATAATAAACAAGTTGAAATAGCACGTATAAACATGCATTTTCACTGCTGTTTTAAACTATTTACAGCCTAAATTGGTGATTTTATCTCTACTAACTAAACTGTCTAAATAGAGTTTTGATAGTTTCCACCAAAGCATAAAACAAAGCTTGTGTAGGTTTTATGTGTTAGTAGAGGCTGGGTCTGGCATGCTTAGACGGTTATCAATTAAACAGAAAATTATCATGGGTTTTGGCGCGATTGGTGGCTTATTGATCATCGCATGCACACTGGCTTATATTGCGCTATCTCACATCAGCGATTCAAACAAGCAAGTGCGTGAAGTGACGCTGCCCAGTCAACATGCGGTGGAAGCGCTCAAGTTGCAAGAATTAAGGTTGGCAATGCAAGTAGCTCAAACCTTCAATATGCAAACGCACGATGAAGTGACCAATGCCTCTTCTCAAATTCAATCCACTTTAGTGCAAAGGCATGAACTGACGAATCAATTAAACTCAAAATTAGCTCATGCACCTGAATTAAAAGCCTTGCTCGTAAAAACTGAAAAGAATATGTCTAAGCTCGAGCAAGCGGTAAATGATATGTTGTCGCTTAAATTATCGTTGATTGAAACCCAAAACAGCCTTGACTTAACGCTTCAAAAGTTGATAGGCAACAGACAAAAAGCCAGTGACGCCATGTTAAGCATTGAGTTAGTTGAAAATGCGCCACAAGTGCAATTAGAAGAGATGATAGGGACGGGGTTTCGTATCGATGATGCACTGTTCACCCTAGACAATAACATACAGCAAATTATTAACTTGCCAAAAGAAAAAATAGAATCGCACATAAGCGACGTGTCTTTCATCATCAAGGACATTGAAAATAATTTCGTTTTTTTGCAGCGTCAATCACAAGGGGTAGATATTGGCGGGGTGTTTTCTGAGTTTAGTGCAGCGTTAAAATTACTCAATCAGTTGTTAATCAACCCAGGTGAAGCCTATGATTTGCTGAATGAGAGGGCGAGGCTTGAAGCAGACGTGGTGGTGAAGTACCGAGAGGCTGAAAGTTACTCTCAAAGCGTGCTTAATTCACTCAGTAAAATGAGAGATAAAACCAAGCTGTCTTTAACTATGTCGCAGCAATCCACTGAGGAGCTAATTAAGAATGCTAAAACGGGTAGTATCTTAGTGGTTTTAACTCTGGTTGGGCTCGCAATTATTATTGCGACATCGACTAGCAGGGCAATGTTGATACCCTTGTTATCAGTTAATAAAGTATTGAATTACCTCGCTGTTGGTGACTTTTCCCTTGATATCAAAAAACGTAGTGACGATGAATTTGGCAACTTGGTCGATAACATCAAAAAAGTACAAACGAGTTTGAGTGATCTTCTTCATGACATCAACCTTAAAATCAGTGAGTTGAACGCATTTTCTGAGAAGTCATTACAAGAAAATAATGGCCTTGCAGGGCGCTCTTCATCCCAAATGGCTCGCATGGACGATGCGACGAATTTGGCGCAAGCGGTTTCTAAATCCGCTGTGCAAGTTTCACTGAGCGCGAAGCAAAGCTTGGATAGTCTGATGCAGGCCAATGAGTTTGGCGCACAGGCCTCGAATGTGGTGGTAGACAATCAATCTCATATTCAGTCGCTAGAAAATAAAATGAATCAGGCTGTTGAAGTCATGTCTAGCTTAAGTGAACACAGCGATAACATAGGATCTATTTTAGATACAATCGTCTCGATTGCAGAGCAGACTAATTTACTAGCTTTAAATGCAGCAATAGAAGCGGCAAGAGCTGGTGAACAGGGAAGGGGGTTTGCAGTGGTTGCAGACGAAGTTCGCACTTTGGCTTCAAGGACGCAGGATTCAACGGAAGAGATCAATAAGATGATTTCATCTTTACAACATGATACAAAACGCGCAGCCGAGATCATTAATAGCGGGCAGGCAGATGTATCGGAGTGTGTAGCGCAAATAAAAGTGCTAGCAATGGATATTGATCAGATAAGTAATTCGTTGGTAGAAGTTAATGGCTTGAGTAAGCAAGTGGCTGAATATGCGCACTTGCAAGAAGAAGATTGCCAGCGTATCGAAACAGTGATGTTGGAAGCTAAAGAAGTGGCAAGCTGCAATGTGTCATCGACAAAAGCGTTGGCAAAAGACGCTGAGTCTTTAACGAATTTAGCGCGGTTTTTAGCTCAGCTGGTGGCGCGGTTTAAGTTGTAACACCGCTGAGTGGTTTGAGTGAGATTTAACTGCTAAGACTGTGTGTCTATTAATTAGAATTGAATAGAAGGCACTTGCACCAGCGAGTGCCTTCTAGCGTTTAAATGTAGAGGCCTTGTTGGTTAATTGTATTTTCATTTAATTGCTCGTCTCGCAAGCCAAGTTTAACCGGCGTACTATACAGCCTTTGATTACCTAGCTGAGGCCATATATGGCAAAGACCAGGTACAAACACTTTCGCTGTTTTGATTGGGAGCCCTTCCCTTGAATAGTTTAATACTAAAGTGTCAAAGCCCAAAGATTTTAAATGTCCAACAATCGACTCGATGTCTTGTTTTAAATCGCCGGTGTCTTTCAATTTTACAGGTCTGTTTTTTACATCAATGTGAGGGTAAAGATAATTCCCTTTTTGAACAGCATCAAAGTCAAATGGAGCTGCATTTTGATCACGAATTGGGATTAATTGACATAACTCGGTAAGTGCTCGTTGGGCTGCCATTATTGGATTTAAATGACATCCAAACCCAAAAATGTATCCATCATTATCCTTGTGCTTACCGATAGCAGCCATAACTGGTATACCGATATCAGACGTGATGTTTAATACCCAATAATCGTGTGTTCTAGATAGACTATCGTTCAACTTAGTTAGATAAACAGGGTCTATGTTTGATAATTCAAATACTGGACAAATTAATTTATTATACCACCATATGGCGGTTGCATCTCGCTCAATAAGTTCAAACAAGGCCTGTAAAATAGCTTCTTCCAGGTTGTTACCAGCAGCACATCCATTTGAATTCCATTTGCCGAATTTTTCGTCTTCAAAAGGAGTGTTTGCGAAGCAATTAACAGTAGGTACATACATGGTCTTTTGGCATGATAACGACCAAACAGCTTGCCAATGTATTGCCTCACCTGAGTACCGTTCAACAGCTTGTTTACGTTGTGCCTCTGGACTATGGGGATCAGAAAATGATTCGTATTGGCTAGTACTATATGCACAGAGTGATTGAAAAGTGTAGCTGGGAGCTGATAATTGATCCTGCTTAGCATAAATGCTGTGCTCTTTCCCTGTATACTGCGCATTTCTTCTTTCTATGGCTTCACATAATGCACTTGCACGAGACTGCTCTGGTGATACCCCTTTACCGAGGCATACTTGAACAAAGCTATTTTCACTGACTTTATCAAGAGCGTTTGGTTGAGGGGTTTTATAGAAGGCTGTTCTGAAAATTTTAATAGGTTGATTGAGAGTTTCTTCTACCGGTTCGCAGTGCGTGATCACTCCGGTTATGGGACTAATAAATGGTTTTATTTTATCAAGTGTCTCGTTTACAGGTGCTGTTCTTGAGCCTCCATCATTAGAGTAATAAGCTTTTTGCTCTGTAAGAATTATTTCATTACTGGCAGCAGATAAAGCTTCTATGTGTTCTAAGTCTGCGAAGTCGTGCTTTTGAATTTTTCCTGTGTTTAAAGAAATCTCTGTTAAAGTATGTCGACAGTTTAACGCTATTGACTTTAATTTATGATAGTGAAGCGCTAATTTTTCAAGGTATTTTTCGTAGCCCAAAAAGTGCGTAGGGCTGCGATAGTAAGTGGATAACTGAATCATCTCGACAGCCTGTAAAACAGGTTTATTTGCCTTAAGCCTTGTTATAAGTAAATCAAAATCATTAATTGAAAAGATTCTTGATGTACACCACATATGCTGATTTTTTAAAATGACTATTCTACAAGATTCATGATTAATTAATTTTTGAACTGTAATGTCTCGTAATTTAGAGGCAAAAAAGTCATAACAAACAATTATCTTCTCATTTTCAAAAATATTTTCAAGAAGGTTAGTAAATCCAGCAACATTCATCTTCTGGGAATAAATTATTGTGACATTTCCAACTTCATTGAAATCAAAAATGTTATATTCAATTTCGCTAGATTGGCCTAGTGCTAAAAACTTTCCCGAATTTAAAAAATGCTTTACTAAATATAAAAATAAGCTGTTTTTTTCAATGCTATCACTAAATTTACAAATATCAGCTAAAGTCTTTTTTCCATCTATTTTATTAAATAACGGAAAATCGTTAGCAGACAGAAAGAGCTCCTCGGCTTCATCTATCAGAAGCAAATCACCATTTTTAAGCAGTCGAACATCGTAAGATGGTTTCCAAGATACAATTTCATTAATCATTATCAGAAACCAAATAGCTTTTTAGGATTATTTTCAAGAACATCTCTAAGCTGTGATTCGCTCAGATCGGGTAATTTTTCTGAAATTTTTGTTAAATCGAAATGTAAATGGTCTGGGTGAGGGTAGTCACTACCAAAGATCAGTTTTTCATGCCCAATAAAGGAAAGAACATCACTCAACGGTTCACCAATTTCTATTCCTACCCAACAATTTCTTACGAAGTATTCAGAAGGTTTCATCTTGATATTTTTATCTGTCAGGCTAGGAAATTCCTCATAGCAAATGTTATCAAGTCTCCATAACCAATGAGCAACCCACGAGCACCCAGCTTCTAAAAAGGCAATTTTCAGACGGGGATATCGTTCCAAAACACCACTTTCTAATAATGTAATGAAGGCCATTTGTGCTTCCATAGGATGTGAGCAAGCATGAAGTGAAAATCTTGATGTAAACCTATCCATGCCAACAGTTTGGCCCTGTAAGTGCGTGCCTCCATGAAAGCAAACAGTGAGATCATTTGATTCACACGCATCCCAGAATGCCTCATAATCCGGATGGCCTAAGTTTTTGCCAAGAATAGGTTCCGGTCTGAGGACAACTGCTTTCCACCCGAATCTGACAATTTCATTTACTTGCTCAACAAGGGTGTTTGTATCATGTCGACTTAAAAGACCCACTGGGTATAACTTTTCAGGGTACTCAGAACAATAATCTTTCAGCCAAGCATTATAATTTTTTGCACATGCGAGAGAATAAGTTGCATCTATTTTCTCATGGTTGACGACGTAATTAGCAAAAGTCGGAAATAGCAATGCTTTAGAAATATTTGTTTCTTGCATTGACTCCACTTGATCCATTGGGTTTGTTGCTGATTTACGTTCTTTTAAACTCTGAGAGTTGACAATCGCTGATGCAATCTGTTGTTCCAAATCCCAATTACTTAAGATCGGATATCCTTGGACTTTATACACTGGAGGGAGAGCCAAGTCTGGGTAGCCCGCCTTTATTCTTTGCGTACGCTTTTCTTCATTATCAAAATCCAAAGTTACACCATTACTATGCACATTGTCAGAATATACGTCCCACAAGTGCTGCGGCTCAATTACGTGCCTATCACAATCAATTATTTTGAACATAGAGTTTTCAAGAAGGTGTGAAGTTCATACCTTCTTGCCTTTTAACTTTAACAGGTAGTAAATGGATAGTCTTTGCCCAGAGCATTGTAGTCTGCCAGTGCAAACGCTTTTTGTGATTCAGGACACTTAGGGATGGTCATTACAATCTCAGTTGGCATCCCTATTTTAGATAGCATCCAACCATTTACCGGTACTGGGAAGCTGTTCTTATTCACATCTAAAGGCGCAGGCTCTTTAAAGTTACAAATTTCAAAGACTTTTTTATGTTCATATTCATCTAAAGAAATTTCAATGATTTCCTTCTTTGAATTGGCTGAACCTAAAGTGATAGTTGTCCTGTTTTTAACTAATAAATCAAAATCAGGGATCTCTTTTTCATGACGTGTTAACTCTATGTAGTCATCACTACCTTCGACTAAGTAGAATTTTTTAGGAAAGTTAGGAGTACTGATCATTCCATTCGTATTGCACAGGTATCGTACTGATAAGCAAAGGCCAAAAGGCGGTACATAATCAGAGATAGCGATCAAGTATTTAGCAGGATCTTTAACAATTGAATCGATTTGCTCAGGGTTCTCCCATAAATATGAAACGAGCCTGCTCCAAGCCAGTTTCCAAGCTTGATCACCATTTAAGCCCTCAAGGTAGTTTTCATCCCCTGCGGCGTTGTCTAAAATCATGTTTTCTGGCATTTTTGTTTCCTTAAAGTTTAATATATTGTTGGGTGGTGAATTTCACTATTAATATTTTGTGCTAGCCCGAAATCATCCAGACCAGGTACTATTTTGACGTTTTCTGTCATAACGTGGATTGCAAAAGCGACTCTGGGAGAGTCTGTAGTATTATTTCTACTACCATGTACGGAATTTCTATGATGAATGGAAAATCCACCTTTTAAGATATTACACTTAACTATTTTACTTTGGTTTATACTGTAGCAGTTCTCTCTAGTCTGCATATTTGTAAGGTGGACATCATCTTTTGAGAAACTGTGCGTATCTTTATGAGACTTTTGAACGTATTCTAGCGTCCCTGTTTTTTCATTTACATTAGTCAATGGAACCCAAATGGTAAACACCTCACCTTGAAGGTAGTTCCATACACTGTCATCAGTATGCCACCCAATATTAGCCCCCTCTGAATTTGAAGGGGGCTTTATAATAAGCTGAGTGGCTAGAACTTTTAGCGAGTTCGAACCTACGAGGGCTTGCAAACGTATTTTTAGATTCTTACATTTTATTAATTCATAAAAAGGAATGCTGCTACGGTGCACCTGGTCGTATTTTATAACTTTATCTGGTTGCCCTAAGTTATGAACTTTGCGAGGCGGAATGCCGGTTTCGTATATGTTATTCATCAATAGAGGTATTTGATTCATACAAGAGTCAAGGGTTTGAGATTCAATTACACCTTCATTAATTATTACAAATCCATCTGATTTATATTGTTCTAAATAATTATTCATCTTTCAGCATACCTTCGACTTGGCGTAGTTATAAAGGCTTGACCCCTCAAGTTTGGGAATATTGTACATAAGATCTTGCAGTCGATTGATTGCGTAACTTTTCCCCTCAGGTGTACTTTCTATACTTTCCCATTCGTTACATAACCCTAAAGCTACTAAATAAGCGCCTTGACTCTCACTTAAAGAGATTGCATCCAGAATATCTTCTCTATCTTTATTAGTTAGGCCATTGTTCATTGCAGATTGTGCTTTGGCCAATTCAAAAATCGAAAATGGCAATGTAGATAAATTATGCGTGGCTCTATTACGTTCAACCCAGTATTTACATGCTTTGACGGAGGTCGCTGCATTTTCCTTAGTCAGTATAGAAGTGAGAAAGTGAACCCAAATAAACCCATTGATATCCGTGTCAATTAGTTCATTAATGTATCTTTTTGTGTATTCTGAATGTGATGTAGACCACTCATATACAGCAATAATAAATTTATCCATCCATTGTAATTCGGCTTCAGGAGACAGGGTTTTTACATGTTGATCAAGCGCGCTTTTAGCTTCCTTTTTATCTCCGTCGTGAAAATGAATTACAGCTTCATGTAAAATAGAGCCATTGATAGAGAGCTCGCAACCAGATTTTTTAGCCCATACTCTTGACTCTTTTACAAGCTCTTTTGCTTTTTGTACTTCACCCATATATGTATATATGTGAGAGAGGACCCATAATGTGCTACTTTTAGACTCGAATCCATATTCTTTCCAAAGATTTAAATGCTCAGGTTTGTAAAGAGCAAGTGCTTGTTCACAAAGGTTAACTGCTTGATATAATTTGCCTTGCCAATGGCTGTTCTGTGCCAATAATGGTAGCACAAGTATCTTGGGTATCGACTGATCAGTTAATCCGTAGTCTGCCTCAAGCATGTTATTACCCAGTTTTTCTGCTTCTAAACATTTGCCTTTTACATGAAGCTCTTGAAACTTACCCCAATCGGTTATAAAAGAGTCTTTTTTTAGTAGTTGAGCTCTATCAGATAGCTCAATTAATTCTTGGCTACCTAGCCCATAATAACTAAAAAATGCAGGGTATATTTCTTGGTACAATTGAGACTCTAAGAGAGCCATCTCACTAGAAGAATGCTTTTCGAATAACTCAATAGTCGAGTTAAAAATACTAATAGCCTCAAAGCTTGAGGACATTGAAACTTTTATTTCAATTAGTTTGCGGCTTTGTTCGACTGCTTTAAGCCATAAATGTGCTGATTTATAGTGTTGATAGGCTTTAAATATAGTTAAATAGTTGTTGTTTGAGCACGTAGTTGTCATTAATTCTAAGGCTTGTGCCAGCACCTTATGACTGCGCAGTAACGTTTCAATTTGCATACTTTCGTACGCAGCATCACGAACCAGTGCGTGTTTAAAAATATAACTATTAGCTGATGAGCGCCTCTGTATAACAATCACGTCGTTGTCAATTAATTCTTGCAAATCATTTTGTATTTGGTTTTCGCTTAAGTTACTTGACAAAACAAGTAGTTCATAGTCGAATTCACGTCCAATGGTTGCTGCTAATTGTGCGGTTTCTTTAGCATGATTTAAATTGCTGAGTTTTTGCTGTAATGACTCTCTCAAACTTAGAGGCACTTGAGCTAGTTTATCAGGTGATATAAATTCAATTTGTCCATTAATTATTTTGACTAATGACTTTTGCTCAAGCATTGTCGCGAGCTCTTCAATAAAAAGAGGAATGCCATCGGTACGAGTAATTAATGTCTCTATTACTTGTTTAGAAACCAGTTGATTATTAAACAGCTTAATAATAAAGCTTTCGGTGTCTTGCTCTGTTAGTTTGTGAACATGTATTGGCTCTAAAATGTTTTGTGCAAATTTTGAAGGCGCAGGAGTTCGAGAAGTACTCAATAGTACTTGACCATTATTTAAACTACTTCCAAAATAAGCTAAAAATTCGATAGATGTTGTGTCAGCCCAATGAATATCTTCAAAAATAAATAGCTTAAACTCATTTAAACTATACTCATTAAACAAAAGGAGGCTTGATAAACCATTAAAAAGGAGCTTTTTTTGCAACTCTGGTGATAGTGTTGAGGGCTTCTGCTCGTTGTTCAGCTCAACGTTTAGCCAAACCATTAATATGGATAGGGTATTTTCAAACTCTGAACTTTCCGGCCTCATTTGAGGTTTAAGTATACTTGTGAATAAGTCAACTATTTTTCTTGTATTAAGGCTATCGATGTTAAATAAGTGTCGAACTAAGTTTAGAACAGGGTACAGTGCACTGTTCTGATGTTCAGGCAAACATTGGGCAACTAATTGTTGATGTTTTGTCGAATTTGCCCTGACCTCTTGTATTAAGCGTGATTTACCAATGCCCGCTTCGCCGAAGATATGGGCGACTTTTATTTTTGAAGCTGGGTTAGTTATGAATGTCATGAGCTTATTTAGCTCTTTACGTCTTCCAATTAGCTCATAGTTATTTCGAGTACCTCGCATAAACCCGAATGCTTCAACTCGACGTTCACCTTTGAGCTCAAAAACTGGCTCAGGCTTTATTGACTGTCCTAGCTTTAGTTCCACAAAATTTTCAAATTCACTATAGGGATCGAGAATTGAACGTGCGTTTAAACTACATAAAATTTGTTTTTCTTTTGCTGTACGGGCTAGTGCCATTGCGACATTAGCAACATGCCCTTCAGGGGTTGAATTTGAATAGGTAACAAAAACACCAGTATGAATGCCTAAATGTACATTTAATATTGCGCCATGTGCATCTTGCATAAGCGCATTACGCTTGCTAATTTCACTAATGATTTCTAAAGCACTACGTGCACTTAAACGGGTGTCATTTTCGCTTGCAGTGGGGTGACCAAAATAAAACAAAGAAGTATCCGCAACGCTTCCAACATGAAATGCGCCAAATCTTACTGCAACATCAATACAATGGTTACGTTGTGATTTAAAAAGTGTATCTATGACATCTAAGTCATGTTCACGCTGATCAGTAAACGTTGTGCTAAAGCGCAATGCCAAAACAGTTATTTGTTTACGTTCGGTAAGAGATGTATAGCTAAATGCATGAGATTGTTGGTTGTCACCATCAGCACGCATTATTAAAGTTTCATCATCTGCCAATACTTGAGAATTATCTACAAGTATACCGACTAAGTTTGAAACATTTATCGCTTTAAGTTCATTAAACGCTTCCTCTCCCGTGATCACACGCTCAATGGCATTTTTATTTAACACTCGGCGTAAGAGCCCAGATAAAGGGTGGCCGAGCAATGCGCTAGGCATTGGAATATGGGCGTCACTCAATTGTTTGTGATAGATAGAAGCGACGCTAGTACCATTCATCGCTGGAGAGCCAGTCAGGCATTCTAAATAGACGAGGCCCCAAACGTATAAATCGGTTTTGGTTGTAGCTGGTTCGCCTCTCAACTGCTCTGGCGCGCTATATGAGGGAGTCCCCAGTGTTTCTTGCGTGAGCGTTAATGTACGAAAATCGGCTTGGCGGCTATCATGAGTGAGCGTGCCAATACCAAAATCAAGGATTTTTGCATGTAGCTTAGCTCCTGTTTTGCTTAGCATGATGTTGGCCGGTTTTATATCCCTATGCACAATACCTTTACTGTGTGCGTGAATAAGCGCATCTAGCACCTGAGACATAATGTCAGTTGCCTCCGGCGCACTAAATGGCCCTTCTAATAATAGGTGCTCACGTAGCGAACGCCCTTCGACATACTCAAAAACCCCGAAAAGTAAGTCGTCATTAACTTGACCTTGGTCGAGTAACCTGACGATATTGGGGTGCTGTAATTGGCTGCTTAATGATGTTTCTCGCTTGAATCGCTCAATGTAGCGTTGTTTTTTTTGTTCTTCACAGTGCGGTTCAATGGCAAGGAATTTGATAGCGACCATTTGACCGGTACTTTTTTGCTTAGCTTTAAATACTTTACCGAAGCCGCCTTCACCAATTTTTTCGAGTAACTCGTAATATGAGGACTCAAAGCTGTCGAGTATGTATGAATCAGAAAATTGCGTTAATGACATAATAGTAATGAGCTTCTCTAAATTAATATCCGTTTATGGCATATATATGTTACTAATTTATACATTAGCAATGGATTAATAGCTAACTTATAAACCTGGCATCCACATTATAACTATTGTTAACACTAAAACCAGAATTATTCGATAATCGGTATAATCTGGTTTTTTGTGTTAATTTTTTGGTTTTGAAATGCGGGAAAATAAATGTGTGAAAAACTCACTATCCTGATTTTTGCAATTTATTGTCATGGATATAGCCTGAGATAATAGTACTTAGATTCAAGAGAGTAAATAGAAGTGTAATAGAGTGTAATATTTGATTGAAAATGAATCTGTAAGGTTAGCGTATAATCATTTTAGGCTCTGAAAAGCCCATTAATTTGGGCTTTATTGCATTGTAGGGACCTAAAGTGCATGCTCTTGAGGTATTGTGAATGCTTTTTGAGGTTGTGCTATTGTCAGCAGAGTTATCTAAGTGATTATTTATATAATCGGCATTAATGAAAAAGGATTGGTTTTACATTGATACATTAAATATGTAGCTTTCCGTTGAAAAAAATTGAATAAGTAAAGGCGGTTTATAGCTGAATTAGTTAAGCAATGGCCTTTATCAAGATACTCATGTCAGTAATACCAGCCTCTTTCATTGCATCTTTTACATTTTCTATTGTTTCAAAATATTGCAATTGCAATTGCATGAAATATTGATTTCTTGAGTCATAATAGGCTTTTTGCGCTTCGTCATCATGATCTGTTGTTGCGTTAAGTTCAGCGACTTCTTGCTTGACCAGATCTAGTTCTTCTTTCATTTCCTCTAATCGCTCTAGCATTCTTCGAATATGGTCTGGAATATCGCCATACTTGTCTTCTGCTTTTTCTCTGGCTTCTCGACCAGATAGCTTTTCTTTCTCTTTATCTGAGAGTTTATGAGTGCCTTCTAGCTCAGAGGTATCGTCAGTTTTTTCGGCAGTGTTGCCATCATTTTTGTTTACTTCAGAGGTCTGTTTATTCCCTTCTTGGGTTTTTTGCTCTATGTATCTAGCTTTCTCATTCATTTCTTTTATAGCCTGATAACCAGACGCAGAATTGGCCTCATGTATAACAATCATCATAAAATCCTTGGTATTACATTACCTAAAAAACAATTTGAACCAGAAGTACAAGCATTTATCGGCATGTACATTATAAACATTAATACATTTTTCTTATTTAATATAATTATTTGAGACGAGAAGCATAACTACTGATATGAGTTAATGTAAGGGTTTTTAAAGGCGCTTATTTGCGCCTTTATGTAAGTTAAGCGGTTAGAATGTCCAAGCAATGTGCATCTGAGGCACTGATTCATTGGTGTCAGTGCCTAATTTGTTGCGCCAATACTGCCACTCGAAGCCTAAATAAAGTTGACCTTCAGACATTTCAAGCGCGTGACCAAGATCCCAGCGAATAATAGGTTGTGCAAGTAGCCAGCCTTTCACATCAAAGCCTAATTCATTTTCTCTTTGAGCAATGTATTCAACATGCCCCGTAACTTCAAACTTCTGGTTGCCGATATTAAAAGGGTAACCCCACGCGATATCTATCATCCAGCTGTTTGATTCTGCTGGTGCGCCGTTTCTAGCAACCCCTTCGTTGTCATCAATGTACGCTGTGAATAAGGTAGATAAGAAACTAAAGCCTTCGGCATTCCAAGAGACTTTTACGCCGGGTAAGTATTTCATTACTTTTGAGTCACCGGCCATATTAAAGCCTGCAACTAATCCAATGTGTTTTATCGCCCCATTTTGAAACTCAAGCCCAGCAGTTTTTGATAGGCTGAATGTTGAGTACCATTCTCCATAAAAATCTCTATCTTGATAGTCATCGTCTAAGTCATCGACGAGGTAGTCAATGAAGAAAAAATTATCCCCGTATTGATAACCAGAGCTGTGCTGCAATGAATAAACCGTGGTATTGGCCTCATTTTGTGAGAAAGGGTTTTTGAAATCTCCGTGATTAATATGAAGCTGAGTATTGCTCCAATCTGCAGCATATGCTGAAGATGTGATACAAGTGAGGGCAGTGGACAGTGCCAGAGAGAGTTTATTGTTCATTAATATATCTTCAAAGTTGAGGAACTTTGTAATTATATATTAATTCAGGGGGTTATGTGCACCCGAAAAACAGGTGCACAGATCAAGTTAGGCTTTATTACGACGTAAAATAATCACAGCAACTGCAGTGAAAGCCAAAATAAAGCAATAGAATGAAGATGTAGATACATCCCAAGGGCTAATGCTGAAAGTCGCGCCTAGCAATAACGCTTGTGCGCCATATGGTAATGAACCTTGCATTACACATGCGAAGATATCTAATAAACTTGCTGAACGCTTTGGTGATATATCGCTATCGTCTGCTAACTTTTTAGCGACAGGCCCTGCAACGATAATACTTACCGTGTTGTTTGCAATACACATATTACTGGTCATAACCAAGGCAGCAATACCAAGTTGATCTGCTACTTTACTGTTCAATTTGCTTAGCTTAGATATGATTTTATGAATTTTAGTTGCGATATACTCTAAGCCCCCATTAATACGGATAAACTCAGATAGGCCACCAATAAACATCGACAGTAAAAAGATTTCCTGCATGTCAGTGAAGCCTTTATATACGTCTTTAACGAATGCGCCGCCTTCATAATCACCGGCAAAGCCGACCGCTGCCGCAAAAATAATACCACTGAAGAGCACTGCGAATACATTCAAGCCCATCACGGCAAGAATAAGAATAAATGCATAAGGCAGTACCAATAACCAATCGAAATCTTTAGTTTCAACAGCTTGAGGCTCAGGGGTCAAGAATACCAATAGCAGCACAGTGAAGAAGGCTGCAGGTAAAGCAATTTTTAAATTCTCTTTAAACTTGTCTTTCATTTCACAGCCTTGCGTACGTGTCGCTGCGATTGTGGTATCAGAAATAATAGACAAGTTGTCACCAAACATTGCACCAGAGACGATTGTGCCGGCCATTAGGGCAGGGTCAATGCCTGTTTTTATGGATACCGCGTACGCAATCGGGCCTATGGCACCAATAGTACCCATAGATGTACCCATGGCAGTTGATACAACTGCAGCAATCAAAAATAAGCCAGGTAACAAAAATGCTGGTGGAATTAGTGATAGACCCGCGTTTACAACCGCATCAACACCACCTGTGGCTCCAGCGACTGCCGAGAAAGAACCAGCAAGCAAGTAGATAAGGCACATGGTGATGATATTACTGTGTCCAGCGCCTTTAATAAAAGTTTCAACGCTTTGATTGATTGACGTTTTGTTTAACCAAAAAGCAAGCACAATCGCTGGTAAAATAGCTACCGGTGCAGGTAATTGGTAAAAGGCATAGTCAACGCCTTGTGATTGTAGGTATAAACCTGCGCCTAGAAATAGGGCAACAAAGGTAAGTAAAGGTAACAAAGATAACTTTGCACGTGTGTTGTCAAAAGATGGCTGCATAGCACTCCCCAAAAAACAGTATCTACTTAAGTTGCAGTGTAAGTAGACATAACCACAGCCAACAGGGCTATTATTAGCTGTATTTAAACTTCTACGCCCGCAATAATTAAATCGGCGAAGGTGGAAGTTTAAATGTTTAGACGTCTAAAGTCTATGGTCTTTATTATAATTATTGAATAACTGACTATGGCATAGAGATACGCTAAACTCTAGGCCGGTACAAGCATGTGATAATTAGTTGTTTACTCGATTAAGTGCTAGAAGAAAATGCGCATATAGAATGAAGAGGGTGAATTGATTATCGTCTCCCCATCTGAAGCGTTGATAAAAATTAGGAATGAGAAAGTAATGACAAAAATAGGTGTATTTGGTGCAAACGGCAGAATGGGACAGGCACTGATTGAAGCGGTAGAAATTGAAAAAGAGGTTGAACTAGCAGGCGCATTTGTAAGAGAAAGCTCGCAATATTTAAATACGGAAGTTAAGGCACTACAACCTGTTCACACATCAAAGCTTAAATTTAGCGCTGAAAACAGTGAAGACCTGCAAGCTGATGTACTCATCGACTTTACGTTGCCTGAAGGCATGTTGTCTCATTTAAATAAGGCAGTAAGCAAACAAATCCCCATGGTGATTGGTACAACCGGTCTATCTGATCCAGAAATGGCACAGTTACAAGAAGCCAGCAAGCACATCCCCATTGTATTTGCGCGCAACTTTAGTGTCGGCGTAAACCTGTTATTAAACTTGGTGCAAACGGCAGCGACTAAGCTTGCTGATGAAATGGACATTGAAATATTTGAAGCCCACCACAGAAATAAGATTGATGCGCCGTCAGGTACGGCATTAGCAATTGGTGAAGCCATTGCAGAGGCGAAAGGGTGGGATCATGACACTGTTGCAAGGTATGACCGTAGTAATGTCCATGAAGCGAAAAGTCAAGACGAAATTGGCTATTCAGTCCTCCGAGCAGGTGACATAGTTGGTGAACATACAGCTTACTTTGCAACCATGGGTGAAAGGCTTGAATTAACCCACAAAGCTGCATCAAGGTTAACGTTTGCATCAGGTGCAGTAAGGGCTGCACAGTGGTTGAAAAACAAACCAGCAGGACTTTATGACATGCAAGATGTCCTAGGTTTGAAGTAGTTTGTTTATTTTTTTGGCGGTTTCACTTGAAAATGACTTTTAAGTGCTTATTTTCAAGTTTTTTACTCTAATCATTAGACGAATCTCAGAAAGTGCTGTAGACTATAACGAATTTGCCAAAATTTAATTACTGCGTGTTACCAAGCGCTTTGTAGACGGGAAAAAAGCGTGTTTGCTTATCCCGTTTTTTTATATCTATGGAGGTTAACTTGACTAAATCCGCTCTGTTAGTCCTTGAAGACGGTACGGTGTTTCGCGGTACTGCCATCGGCGCCGACGGTATTTCTGTTGGTGAGGTAGTATTCAATACGTCTATGACAGGATATCAAGAAATCTTGACCGATCCGTCTTACGCGGAACAAATTGTCACCTTAACTTACCCGCACATCGGAAACACTGGTACAAACAGTGAAGACGAAGAAGCGGACAAAATCTGGGCTAAAGGCCTTGTGATTCGTGACTTACCATTACTAGCAAGTAATTTCCGTAACGAACAATCGTTAAGTGATTATTTGAAAGAACGTAATATTCTAGGGATAGCGGATATCGATACGCGTAAGCTGACGCGTATCCTACGTGATAAGGGAGCTCAAAACGGCTGTATCATCGCTGGTGATGACGTTGACGAGCAAAAGGCGCTTGAAGCGGCTAAGGCATTCCCTGGCCTAAAAGGAATGGATTTAGCAAAAGTTGTAACAACAGAATCTTCTTTCCCTTGGAATGAAGGCAGCTGGACACTGGGCGAAGGCTTTAAAACGCTTGAGCAAGGTGAAGAGCAGTTCCATGTTGTTGCATACGATTTTGGTGTAAAGAAAAATATCTTACGTATGCTAGTTGACCGTGGCTGTAAGCTAACGGTTGTTCCTGCAGAAACCTCCGCTGCAGAAGTACTGGCATTAAACCCAGACGGCATCTTCCTTTCAAATGGACCTGGTGATCCAGAGCCATGTACTTATGCAATCGATGCTATCAAGTCTTTCCTTGAAACAGACACTCCAATTTTTGGTATTTGTCTTGGTCACCAATTACTGGCATTAGCATCTGGTGCAAAAACAGTAAAAATGAAGTTTGGTCACCACGGTGGTAACCACCCGGTTAAAGATTTAGACCGTGACGTAGTGATGATCACAGCGCAAAACCATGGTTTCGCTGCTGATGAGCAGAGCTTACCTGACAATCTTCGTGCAACGCACAAGTCATTATTCGACGGTACGTTACAGGGTATTCACCGAACTGATAAGCCAGCTTTCAGTTTCCAAGGTCACCCTGAAGCAAGCCCAGGTCCACACGACGCAGCGCCGTTGTTTGACCACTTCATTGAATTAATGCAAGCACGCAAAGCCTAATTTATTACTGGAGTAACAATGCCAAAACGTACCGACATAAAAAGCATTCTAATCTTGGGCGCAGGCCCAATTGTTATCGGCCAAGCATGTGAATTTGACTACTCTGGTGCTCAGGCCTGTAAAGCGCTTAGAGAAGAAGGTTATCGAGTCATTCTTGTAAACTCGAACCCTGCAACGATTATGACTGACCCAGAAATGGCTGATGCAACGTACATCGAGCCAATTCACTGGGAAGTTGTTGAAAAAATCATCGAAAAAGAAAAGCCAGATGCGGTTCTTCCTACCATGGGTGGCCAGACTGCACTGAACTGTGCGCTTGATTTAGACAAGCACGGCGTGCTTGCTAAGTACGATGTTGAGCTGATTGGTGCAACTGCGGATGCAATCGACAAAGCAGAAAACCGTGAGCGTTTCGACATCGCGATGAAAAACATTGGTCTTGAGTGTCCTCGAGCAGAGATCGCACACTCAATGGACGAAGCAAAAGACGTATTAACGCGTATTGGCTTCCCATGTATCATCCGTCCTTCTTTCACAATGGGTGGCACCGGTGGTGGTGTTGCTTACAACATGGAAGAGTTCGAAGAAATCTGTACTCGTGGTTTAGACCTTTCACCGACCAATGAGCTTCTAATTGATGAGAGCTTACTTGGCTGGAAAGAGTATGAGATGGAAGTTGTTCGTGACAAAAACGACAACTGTATCATCGTATGTTCTATTGAAAACTTTGATCCAATGGGTGTACATACAGGTGACTCAATCACGGTTGCACCGGCACAAACTCTGACTGATAAAGAATATCAGCTAATGCGTAATGCTTCGATGGCGGTATTGCGTGAGATTGGTGTTGAAACAGGTGGTTCAAACGTTCAGTTTGGTGTAAATCCAAAAGATGGCCGTATGGTTATCATTGAGATGAATCCACGTGTATCTCGTTCATCTGCACTTGCATCGAAAGCGACGGGTTTCCCAATCGCGAAAATCGCAGCAAAACTGGCTGTAGGCTACACGCTTGATGAGCTTCAAAATGACATCACTGGTGGCGCAACACCAGCATCATTTGAGCCATCAATTGATTACGTTGTGACTAAGATCCCTCGTTTTAACTTTGAAAAGTTCGCTGGTGCAAATGACCGTCTAACGACTCAGATGAAGTCTGTTGGTGAGGTTATGGCGATTGGACGTAACCAGCAAGAGTCTCTTCACAAAGCACTTCGTGGTCTAGAAGTGGGCGCGACGGGTTTCAACCCAATCGTTGCACTTGATGACCCTAAAGCAAAAGAGACCATCATCCGTGAACTACGTGAGCCAGGTGCAGAGCGTATTTGGTACATTGCAGATGCAATGCGTCACGGTATGAGTGTTGACGATGTATTTGAGCTAACTAAGATTGACCGTTGGTACTTAGTTCAGATTGAAGACATCATCAAAGATGAAGCTAAAATTGCAGAAGCAGGTCTTGCCGGTCTTAACAAAGATTTCCTTCGTCGCCTTAAGCGTAAGGGCTTTGCTGATGCACGCATTGCTGAAATTGCAGGTGTGTCTGAAAAAGAAATCCGTAAGAAGCGTCATCAGTTAGAAATCCTACCTGTTTACAAGCGTGTTGATACATGTGCTGCAGAGTTCAGCTCAGACACAGCTTACATGTACTCTACATATGACGAAGAGTGTGAAGCAGCACCGTCTGACAAAGACAAGATCATGGTTATCGGCGGTGGCCCTAACCGTATCGGTCAAGGTATCGAATTCGATTACTGTTGTGTTCATGCGGCGCTTGCAATGCGTGAAGATGGCTATGAAACTATCATGGTTAACTGTAACCCTGAGACAGTTTCTACAGATTATGATACGTCTGATCGTCTATTCTTCGAGCCAATTACTCTGGAAGATGTGCTAGAAATCGTACGTGTTGAGAAGCCAAAAGGCGTTATCGTTCAGTATGGTGGTCAAACACCACTTAAGCTAGCGCGTGACCTTGAAGCGAATGGTGTGCCGGTAATTGGTACTTCTCCTGACGCAATCGACCGTGCAGAAGACCGTGAGCGTTTCCAGCAACTTGTTGAACGTCTTGACCTTCTTCAGCCTGAGAACGCGACAGTTACTTCATTAGAAGAAGCGGTTGCTAAGTCTCAAGAAATCGGTTTCCCATTAGTTGTTCGTCCATCATACGTACTAGGTGGTCGTGCGATGGAAATCGTATATGACGAAGATGACTTACGTCGTTACATGACTGAAGCGGTATCTGTATCTAACGAAGCACCAGTTCTTCTTGACCGCTTCCTAGATGATGCAATCGAAGTTGACGTTGATGCTATCTGTGATGGTGAAAACGTGATCATTGGCGGTATCATGGAGCACATCGAGCAGGCGGGTGTTCACTCAGGTGACTCAGCATGTTCATTACCAGCACACTCTCTATCGCAAGATATTCAAGACGTTATGCGTAAGCAAGTACGTGACATGGCGCTAGAGCTTGGTGTTGTGGGTCTAATGAACACTCAGTTTGCTGTGAAAGATGGCAAAGTATACCTAATCGAGGTTAACCCTCGTGCAGCGCGTACAGTACCATTTGTTTCTAAAGCAACAGGTGTTGCACTTGCGAAAGTAGCTGCACGTTGTATGGTTGGCCAATCTTTAGAAAGCCAAGGCGTAGCAAAAGAAGTAATTCCTCCTTATTACAGCGTGAAAGAAGTTGTACTTCCTTTTGCTAAGTTCTTAGGTGTTGACCCAATCCGTGGTCCAGAGATGCGTTCAACGGGTGAAGTCATGGGTGTTGGTGAAAACTTCGCCGAAGCATTCGCAAAAGCTCAATTAGGTGCATCAAACGCTTTACCACGTGGCGGTCGCGCGTTACTATCTGTCCGTAACAGCGACAAGTCACGCGTTGTCGAGCTTGCTAAAACGATGAAAGCTATCGGTTTTGAGCTTGACGCAACGAACGGTACAGCTAAAGCATTAGAAGAAGCTGGTATTGAAGTTCGCCGTGTGAACAAGGTATTTGAAGGTCGTCCTCATATTCTTGACCGTATCAAGAATGGTGAGTACAGCTACATCGTAAATACCACTGAAGGTCGCCAAGCGATTGAAGATTCGAAGGTGTTACGTCGTGGTGCACTTCAGCATAAGACTAACTACACCACCACGCTAAATGCAGCGTTTGCAAACTGTACTGCGCATGCCGCAGATGACAGAAGCTCTGTAAACTCTGTACAAGAATTACACCAGCGATTGAACTAATGGATATAAGCCAAGGCCTTTGGCCTTGGTGGTAAGTGAGAGACTTATGCAATCAATTCCGATGACTGTACGAGGCGAAGAGTTGCTTCGTGAAGAACTGAACCATCTGAAAAAAGTGGTTCGCCCCCAAATTGTTGCCGATATTGCCGAAGCGCGTGAACACGGTGACTTAAAAGAAAACGCTGAGTATCATGCTGCGCGTGAACAGCAGGGTTTTTGTGAAGGGCGAATTCAAGAAATCGAAGCTAAATTATCGACTTCTCAAGTAATTGACGTCACAAAGATGGCTAATAATGGCAAGGTTATTTTTGGTAGCACAGTAACGATTGTTAATGTAGATACTGATGAAGAAGTAACTTATAAAATTGTTGGCGACGACGAAGCAGACATTAAAAACAATTTAATTTCTGTAAATTCACCAATTGCTCGTGGCTTAGTCGGCAAAGAGCTAGATGATTCAGTTAATATTCAAACTCCAAACGGTACTGTTGAATACGAAATCATCGAAGTTGAATACGTCTAATTAGTCTAACCTAAAGATCAAAAGCCCAGTTCATTGTAACTGGGCTTTTTTATTTCTTACGCGAATAAATCCCGTTTTTGACCAAGATCATCCTTTCTATGAACACTTCTCGCTAGATAAAGCTGATTGACGTACTATCAATCGTGAAATATCACGAGGAATGATAATGTCATCTGTTATTAAGCACTTCTTAAATGACCCAAAACTCTTACTCAATGCCGTCGGCGAAGGTATCTATGGCTTTGACTTATCTGGTAATGCCGTTTTTATCAACCCTGCAGCAGAAAAAATGACAGGGTGGGGAGCTGATGAGTTACTCGGTAAGAAAATTCATCAGTATCACCATCATAGCCACCCAGATGGTAGCGAATATCCCGCCGATGAGTGTCAAATTTATAAAACCATGTTTGATGGTGAAACGCGTTATGTTAAAGGAGAGGTTTTTTGGCGTAAAGATGGGAGTTGCTTTCCGGTTGAATACACATCAACACCTGTGTATCGAGATGGTCAAGTGATAGGGGCTGTGGCGATATTTCGCGATATTTCACAACAGGAGGAAACAGAGCAAGCACTTCGTGATGCGCTCAAACAAGTGCAGTCTTTATCAGAGCAATTAAAAGACGAAAATAGCTATCTGTTGTCTGAAATTAATCAAAATTGGCAAGGTTCTGGTTTGGTGGGCCAAAGCCATGTTTTCAACCGTATGCTTGAGCAAATCAAGTTAGTCAGTACAACTGATAGTACAGTGCTTGTTTTAGGTGAAAATGGCACAGGTAAAGAGCTAGTTGCACGAAACCTACACGCTTTAAGTGGTCGATCAAAAATGCCTTTTGTGCGTGTGAATTGTGCTGCATTTTCGCCAAGTTTGTTAGAGTCAGAATTATTTGGTCATGAAAAAGGTGCGTTTACAGGCGCGCATGATAAGAGAAAAGGCCGTTTTGAGCTTGCACACAATGGTACCTTGTTTTTAGATGAAATTGGTGAGCTTCCTCAAGAGGCACAAAGCAAGCTACTACGTGTGTTGCAGGAGCAAGAGTTTGAGCGTGTTGGCGGCACAAAAACCATATCCGTTAATATACGAGTAATTGCAGCGACAAACAGAGATCTGTGGCAAATGGTGGAAGAGGGCGCGTTTAGGATGGACTTATATTATCGATTAAATGTATTCCCTATTAAAGTGCCTCCGCTTCGTGAAAGAAAAGAGGATTTACCTATGCTGTGTGCCAACATGATTAGTAAGCTTAATGTTAGATTGGGTAAGCAAATCAAAGGGATAGCAAAATCATCTTTAATCAAACTAGAATCCTATGATTGGCCTGGAAATATCAGAGAACTTCAGAATATTTTGGAGCGTGAAGCCATTTTAGCGAGCGGTTACACATTGCATTTGTCACAGCCTTTACACATAGATGAGAATGTTGCCATTAGAGGTGAAGCTGCAGTTCGTTTGGATGAGGTTCAAAAACGACATATTATTAAAGTGTTAGAGATGAGTGGTTGGAAAATTTCAGGTGCGCAAGGTGCCGCTGAAAAGCTTGGATTAAATGAAAGTACACTGCGCTCTAAGATGAAAAAGTTGGGGATCTCGAAAAAACGCGATATTTAAAGAGGTTTCGTGAAATATCACGTACAAGTAGAATGGGTTTAATTTAAATTCATTAAATATCAGATGTTTAAATATCTTTCAGTTTGGTCTGAAAGTTGCAAAACACTCTTTGTGTTCCACTTACCGTAAGCAAGTAATATGAAGTTTGATATTAAAGAAGAGGATATGATTATTAAGCCCTACAAGCAAGAAGGGCCAATTTATATCCGAGAACAAAAAGGGTTCTTTCAGAAAATTCGTCGTAACCTTGGCTGGATATTGATGTTGGTATTTATCGCTATTCCTTGGATCCCCTACAAAGGCCAGCAAGCTGTCCTTTTTGATGTTTCAAGCCAACAATTTAGAATATTTAGTCAGACATTTTTGCCGCATGATTTTATGATTTTAGCTTGGGTATTTATGGCCGGTGCTTTTGGTTTATTTTTTGTCACCAACTGGTTGGGCCGAGTTTGGTGTGGCTATACCTGCCCTCAAACCATTTGGATGCTAATGTTTACGTGGGTAGAGCATCGAGTTGAGGGAACTCGTAATCAGCGTATTAAACTAGATAAATCGAATTGGAATTCACAAAAAGCACTGAGAAAAACAGCGAAACACACGATTTGGTTATTGATTTCTTTATTTACCGCGACTTCTTTCATGGCTTATTTTGTGCCAGCGAAAACCTTATATATCGATATGTTCACTTTAGAGTGGTCTGGTTTAGTGAGTTTCTGGGTGTTTTTATTTGCTTTTTGTACCTACGGAAATGCAGGTTTTTTAAGAGAAAAAATGTGCAATGTGGCATGCCCATATTCTCGCTTCCAATCAGTTATGTTCGACAAAGATACCTTGTTAGTTACTTACGATGCAATACGAGGAGAGAATCGTGGGCCACGTAAGCGCAAGTCTGATCACAAAGCACAAGGGCTTGGAGATTGCGTAGACTGCAACTTGTGTGTTGAGGTGTGTCCTGCGGGCATAGATATACGAAATGGCCTTCAATATGAGTGTATTAACTGTGGATTATGTATAGATGCATGTGATGACACCATGTCTAAATTTGGTTATCAAATAGGTTTAATACAGTACGTTAGTGAAAATCAAACAGCTGGAAAAACATCTAGCCCTTTCAGGCTCAAGCTTATCGGCTATGCAGGCTTGTTTGCGGTTATACTTGCGACCATGGCAATTTGGGCGTTTAATCGCACGCCAATTGAAGCATCCGTGATCCGAGATCGTAATGCGCTTTACAGGGTTAATTACGAAGGGTTAGTCGAAAACCCATACACGTTAAGTATCATTAATAAAACGCAGCAAACATTGCAATATAAAATAAGCTTCCATGGTTTGGATAACGCTAAACTAACAGCCCCGCAAGAGATTGAAATACAAGGCGGTAAGATGTTACTCGTCCCTGTGACGATTGCCGCTGTTGGCTATGATATTCAAAGTAAACGAACGCCAATTCAATTTACTATTTCCGCGAATGAAGATAGCAGTATTTCTATCACGAAAGACAGCTATTTTTATAAAAACTAGTGTTTTAGTAGAGCACTGGGTTATTCCTCAAAGGGCCAATTGGCCCTTTTTTACTACCTAGTTAAAGTATGAGAATATAACGGACTAAACTGCGTAAAATTTTCCTGTCATTTGGCGTCGTCGAGTATGGTAAGAGGTTAATATGTTTTGGTATCGAAGTTCTGATTGTTCACCATGCGAGCGTTGTGGTGTGTCTTTGAGTGATGAACTTGATGAGTGTCCACATTGTAAAGGTTTATCAAATAGAGAGGCCTTGAATTTGAAAGCATTTAGACAATATGAAATGCCCAAGTCTAACCGTTTTCTAAGGTTCGTCATGTTATGTTTGTTTGGGTTGTGCTTTGTTGGAGTGGTTTATCTCTTTATGCTGTAGCTTTTAATGCACGTATAAGCTTGCACTTGATGCATTGAAGAAAAGTCCGATACTAAATATCGGACTTTTCAGTAGCTAGTTTTCCAGAGGGCTTTTGTAACCGTCAGGTTTGAGTGCTAAGACATCGCAATCTAAGCTATCAATAACATGTTCTGCCGTATTACCAATTAAAGCGGCACTCAATCCAGTTCTTCCTACCGTACCAATAACGACAAGCTCAGCTGACTTCTTGTCTGCAACAGAAGGGATAACATCTTCAGGTAGACCTTCTTCGATAATACAGGTCTCTTTTGCTATGTTAAACTTACTTGCTAAAGACCATGTCTCATCCTCATGATGCTTTTTAACCGCTTCACTGTATTGCGATGGGTTGAATTCAGGAATTTCTATCGCGATGTTTACCGGGGTAGCAGGATAGGTATTAACCAAGCTCAATGACGCATTTGCAAGGTCACAAATAAACAGGGCGTCTTTGACAATTCGTTTGTTGAGCTCTTGGTGTTGCTCATTGTCACTGACCGAGTTAACCGCTGCGATGATCTCTCCATGCTCTGGCCAGGCTTTATCTTTAACCAAAAGCACTGGAGTAGGGCATTTGCGTATTAGATGCCAATCAGTAGGGGTAAATATAACTGATTTTAACGTATCGTGTTGATGTGTCGATTTGATAACGATATCGAATTGCTCGTCGAGCACTTCTTCAATAATTGCTTCATATGGTCGGTTGTGCCATACCACCTTTGCTTGGATGTCTAAGTCGGTATACTTTTCTATCTGTATATTTATCCATTCTTCTCTATCTTTAATAACTGCGAGGCGCATCGCTTCGCGCTCTTCTTTGGAAAGCATGGTTGTCATTTCGTATGAAAAGTCATAAATAGAGAGGAAGGCTGTTATTTTTGCCCCTGTTTTTTGGGCGAGACTAATAGAGCGTTCAAGGCTATTTTGCTGCTCTTTTGTGGGGTCAATAACAGTGAGGATTCTCTTTATCTTGTCCATAAAAGCCTCCTATGGCACTTGGCTAATCAATATACTTTGAGTGTAACTGATATAGCCAAGGTATAAAGCGAATTCGGCAGAAATATTGGTTTAGATCAAGTAGTAATACCAGCTGCCGCAGCTAAGCCTTCAGGTTCTAAAATGGTAATGAATTTACCTTCAACTTTGATTAAGCCTGCTTTTTGAAAGCGGCTTAACAGGCGGCTGATAGTTTCAACTGTCAGGCCTAGGTAGTTACCAATTTCGCCTCGTGTCATTGTAAAGCGGAACTCTTTACGAGAGAAACCACGTTCGCCAAATCGGTTAGACAAGTTGAAGATAAATGTTGCGAGCCTTTCTTCAGCCGTTTTTTTGTTGAGTAACAATAGCATCTCTTGATCATAGTTGATCTCGTTACTCATCAGTCTCATGATCTGCTGTCTTAATTTTGGTAATTTGCCTGCAAGTTCATCAAGTGTTTCAAACGGGATTTCACATACCATTGAAGTTTCGAGTGCTTGTGCAAAGCTTTGATGTTGCATTTTATTGATGGCATCAAAACCAACCAAGTCACCAGCGAGGTGAAACCCAGTTATTTGCTCATCACCTTGCTCAGACAGGGTATAAGATTTAAATGAGCCAGATCTAACGGCGTAAATTGCTTGAAGTGCTGTGCCAGATTCGAATAAGAAGTCACCTTTATGCAAAGGTTTCTTTCGTTCGATGATTTCATCTAGCTTATCCATCTCATTACCGTTGAGTGAATAAGGCAAGCAAAGCTGACTTATACTGCAATTTGTACAACTGATTGTACACTGACTTTTGGAGCGATTATTTAAATCCATAATTAATCCATTACTCTTAGACGCACATAAAAAATAAATTCAAAAATTGCCAAAAACAAAAACTTAAATATTATTATTAAGTTAAGTACTTCGAAATTTTCACCATAATAAGCCCGTAAAAACTCCTGCTTTTAAGGACTTAATCTATGCTTGCCATTATCTAATATTAGCAAGCATAAAACTAGATTAATCTACTAGTTTATTACTAGTGATGATAATCAAATAAAATCCATACCATACAAAGAGATTACCAAGTGCCACTCTCGTTACCGTATGGTTTAAAAATTTGTTGAGTATTTGCGCTGATTGTCCTGCAACAAGTAATGCAGGAAAGGTCCCCAGAGCGAAAGCCACCATGGTAAGTGCGCCATACAGGGCACTTTTTGCTTGAAGGCTCCATATCAAAGCACTATATACAAGGCCACATGGTAGCCACCCCCATAAAGCGCCATAAGCAAGCGCTTTTGCTTTGGTATCAATCGGTAAAATGTGTTTATTTAGCTTGACTATACGTTGCCAAATTACAAAGTTTCCGAGTTTTTCTAGCCAATTTAGTGTGCCAGCAAGCCGCATAATGTATAGGCCAACGAGCAGCATAAATACGCCACTTAAATAGGATAAAGCAATAGCAAAACCTGTGTGTTGCTTCGCTAAAGATGCGCCCAGTGCAGCAACCAGCAGGCCTGCGGTAGCATAACTTAAAAGTCGGCCAAAATTGTATAAAAAAGCGACGAGAAGGGGAGCTTGCTTTGATTGGGCAAGCTGTAAGCTTGATGCTATTCCACCACACATAGCTAAGCAGTGGCCACTGCCCATCAGTCCCATAAAAAATGCACTGGCAAAACTAATTTCCATCATTACTCTTGTTATGTTGCTCTTTGTCATCTTCAAACAAAATGCTGTGCGCTTGCTTGTTTAGATCAGAGAATTGCTCGCTTTTTACAGCCCAAAAAAACACCCCGATGGCGATAACCACAAATAAAATAGCGATGGGGATCAATACATAAATTATACTCATAGCTTCAATAACCTTAATGAGTTGGTAATGACCACAATAGAGCTTGCTGACATGCCAATTACAGCGAGCCAAGGTGGCACGAGCCCAAGTGCAGCTAATGGTAAGATAGAGCCGTTATACAGCAGCGAAATCGTCAAATTTTGCTTAATGATTTGCTTCGTTTTAATGGCCACACTTTGTAGCGTTTTCAGTGAATTTAGATCACTATTTAACAGTACTACATCAGCCGTGTTTTTTGAAATATCTGCGCCAGTTTCCATTGCAATAGAAAGGTGGGCGCTATTAAATACTGGGCTATCGTTTACGCCATCGCCAACCATAGCTACGATGTGACCTTTATCAGACCAGTGTTCAACTTCATTTTGCTTGTCTTTTGGTGCACACGCTTGTTTATAAGAATCAAGTCCAAGTTCGTTAGATAAATCGCTGGCAGCTTTTGAGCTATCACCGGTTAACATATGGCATGTGAGCTGATGAGATTGTAAATATTCGACGACTTCGGGCGCACTGGTTCGTACTTTATCTTGAAGGTAAAAGTCCGCGATAGGCCGCTTGTCAACAAATAGGGTTGCCTGCGCAAAAGAGGCATGACTTCCAAACCAGCTAGGTTTGCCAATTGCGATGTGTTTGCCTTCAAATTGGCCGCTTACACCAAGGCCTGTTGATACCTTCGCTTTATTTATCTCTAAAAAGCTGACTTTTTCGTCAGCAAACGCTTTCGCGATTGGATGCTCGGAATAGCGCTCCAGTGCGCTTGCAAGGGCTAAAATCATCGACTCTGCATATTGCTCATCTAGAACAGTGACATTCGAAATGGTAAAGCGCCCTTCTGTAAGGGTACCTGTTTTATCAAATGCATACCGACTTACCTTGGGCGCAGTTTCTAATACATGCGCTTCTTTGATCAAGATGCCTTTTCTGGTAAGTGTCGCAACGGCACAGGTTAAAGCTGTAGGGATAGCCAAGCTTAATGCACATGGGCAGGTGGCAACTAAAACAGCGATTGTGATCCAGAATGCATGCTCGGGTTCGACATGGTACCAACCAATTGCTGTGATGGAGGCAAAGATCAGTAAGCAGGCCACAAACCACTGGGCGACTTTATCGGTTACTTCAACAATTTTGGGCCTTTTCATTAAAGCGTTATGTTGAAGCTTAATGATCTGATTGAGTAGTGTGTTTTGCCCAACTTTGTTAATTTTTAAAGTGATGACGCCATCGTGATTCAGCGTGCCTGCATAGACTTGGTGATTGGTAAATTTTTTAATCGGGAGATGTTCACCTGTCATCATCGATTCGTCGACTGTACTCGTACCATCAACCACAATGCCATCGGCGGGAATTGTCTCGCCAGGTTTAACCAAGATTAAATCGTTTAATGTTAGGCTTTTCGCCGCAATGACTTCCTCTGTTGTACCAGATAATCGCCTAGCGGTAAGAGGCAAAAGTTTTTGCAAGTTAGCAGTAAACTCGCTTGCTTTCATTCGTGCTCTAAACTCTAGATACTTTCCGAGTAGGAGCAGAAAAGTAAACATGCAGATGGACTCAAAATAGACCTCGCCCACAGACATGACAGTCGCATAGCAACTTGCTCCATATGCGCCAAAAATTGCCAGTGAAACCGGCAGATCCATATTCAGTTGGCGGCTTTTAAGGCCTTTTACTGCATTGGTTAAAAAAGGCAGGGCGGAATAGAGAATGACAGGCGAAGCTAAAATTAAACTAATCCAGCGGAAATATTGCTCAAACCCTTCTTCCATACCTGAAAACATGCCAAAGTACATGGCAAAAGCGAACATCATGACTTGCATAGTCATTAGCCCAGCAACGCCTAAGCGACGCATATAAGCTTTAGCAGCAGCTTGTTTTTGCGCGGCTTCTTCATCTGCTTGGAATGGATACGTTTTGTATCCGATTTGCATCAGTGCAGCGATGATTTCACTGAGCTTGGTCGTTTCATCTTGCCACAAGATCATCGCTCGATGGGTTGAGGTATTAACATCGACACGTTTAATGCCAGGGATTGCAAGTAACTGTTTTTCGATCAGCCAGGCACATGCTGCACAGCTGATCCCTTCAACACTGAGTAATACTTCTTTCAAATTACCTTGTTCAGCCACAAAGTCTTTTTGAATATCTTTGTTATCGTAGCTGAGCAGTTCTTTTAATTGTTCTGGTACTAACTCTTCAACTTTGCCGCTGGACTCTGTGCGAAATTTATAATAGTCACTCATTCCCTGCGCAAGGATTGTTTCTGCAACAGCTTGACAGCCTGTGCAACAGACTGGATTGGCGATTCCTTCGAAAACAACTTCACCTTGAAATCCTGAAGGGACAGCTTCAAGGCAATGAAAACAACTTTTTGCCATAAGAATTACTTGTATTGAGGTGTAATAGAAACAGGCTTATCAGTTGGTAATTGCAAGTTCTCCTTCATTTTCCAACTGCCGTCCATAGGTTCAATGAACACGGTAAATGCGCCGCTGTGTTCTTTATCGAGCAACGCGGTGTATGTACCGCTGGCATTGGCAAGTAGGGTCGTGGAGAAGTCGTATTCTTTAATTGTTCGGTGATAAAACGATACTTTTAATGCGTTGACATTACTGCGATCGCCTTTGGTGAAATCAAAGCTGATTTTGTCATTTTCAACAATCAAATCGCCATGTAGATATAGCGCTTTTGCTTTATTGAATTTGCTCAACTCGAGGTTGATTGCTTTGCCTTTTTTGTAATAATCATCGACGACCATATCAGGACCGTTACCAACAGCATAAGTCACTAAAAATACGCACGCAATGATGGTGACGAGTGGGAAAAACATTAAAAACCAAGGCCAAAAATTCTTATACCACGGAGTTGGATTCATAATTATTCACTACTTTACATTGTTGTTTGTTTTGCTGCCTAACTAGGCGAGTCTTATATTAAATTTACGTTAGTTTGTTACTATAAGTAAGCCTCCATTATGGAGGCTTACATGTTTATGCCATGCTTATTTCTCTTGAGATAAGCTATATACATAGGCAGTTAAAAGATGAACTTTATCTTCACCTAAAATGTCTTTCCATGCCGGCATCACACCTGCGCGTCCATGACGTATTGACTCTTCAACAGCGCGTTTTGAGCCACCGTATAGCCAAATATTATCGGTCAAATCAGGTGCACCGAATGGTAATCCAAGTGCGACAGAGCCAGTACCGTCAGCACCGTGACATGCTGCACACATAGCAAATTTAGCTTTACCAGCGTCAGCATCTTTTTGGTTTACTGTACGACCTGATAGGCTCAGTACATAAGCGGTCATTTCTTTTACGCCTTGCTCACCTAATGCAGCTTCCCAACCTGGCATCGCTGCAACTCGACCATTTAGCAGTGTCTCTTTGATTTGATCCGGTGTACCGCCATATAACCAGTCTTTGTCTGTCAGATTAGGGAAGCCAAGGCCACCACGCGCATCTGAACCGTGACACTGTGCACAGTTTTGAGCATACAGCCTTTGCCCGATTTCCAACGCGTCTGAATCTTTTGCAAGTGTTAATACATCTTGCTCTGCAAACGCTTTAAAGATAGGACCAAAACGTTCGTCTGCGGCTTCAAACTCTTTGTCTAGTTTCACCCAAAGACCGCTTTCTTTGGCGTCTATAACAGCTTGTCTAGACTCTTCTAATGATTTAACACCTTGGTTAGAGCTAGTCCATTTTGCCAAACCAGCAAAATTACCTAAGCCAGGATACATTGCAAGGTAGTACACAGACCAAACGAATGTTGCGAAGAACATGTAAGTCCACCATTTTGGCAGTGGGTTGTTTAGTTCTTCGATGCCGTCAAACTCATGACCACAACTGGCACCTTCTTCGACACCTGTGTAGTTTTTCAGGTTCCAAATTAACAGGCCAAAAATGAGAGCCAGACATGCTAAGGTCAATACGATGACCCAAATACTCCAAAAGCTAGTCATTTTTCAGACTCCTTTTCCTCTTTTGAAATTGTGTTGTCGTGTTTTATTTCATCGTCGAATATGGCTTTTGCAGCGTCATCAAACCGACTTTTGGTTCGTTTGCTGTAAGCCCACACAACAATCACAATGAACAGTACTAAAATTACCAGAGTTAAAATGCCTCTGTATGTGCCGTAATCCATAATAAATTACTTCAAATGTGTGCCAAGTTGTTGCAAGTAAGCGATCAAGGCTTCCATTTCGGTTTTGCCTTGGACTGCTTGCTGTGCATTCTTGATATCTTCGTCGGTGTAAGGCACACCGAAGTTTTTAAAGACTTCAAGCTTCTTAGCGGTTAATTTACCATCCAGTACGTTCTCTTCTAGCCAAGGGTACCCTGGCATATTTGATTCAGGAACTACGGAGCGAGGGTCGATCAGGTGCGCATAATGCCAGTCGTCAGAGTAACGACCACCAACACGCGCAAGATCAGGTCCAGTTCTTTTAGAACCCCATTGAAAAGGGTGGTCCCAAACAGATTCGCCAGCGACGGAGTAGTGACCATATCTCTCAACTTCATCCCTAAATGGGCGGATCATTTGCGAATGACAGTTGTAACAGCCTTCACGGACATAAATATCTCGGCCTTCCATCTCAAGTGCGGTTAATGGGCGTAACCCCTCAACTGGCTTTGTTGTGTCATCTTGGAACATCAGTGGCGTTATTTCTACTAATGCACCGAAGCTAATCGCAAACACGGTGAGAATCGCCATCAATCCAACGTTCTTTTCTACTATTTCGTGTTTATTTGTCGAGTTATTATTGCTCATAGTCGATACCTCTTAAGCCATTTGCGTGTTTGCATCAGTAGCAAGAGAGCCACTTTTTGCTGTAACAGTGCGGTATACGTTATAAGCCATTACTAGCATGCCGACTACGATGAACACACCGCCTAGGAATCGCATGATATAGAATGGATATGAAGCCTCTAGAGATTGCACAAAGCTGTACATCAATGTACCGTCAGAGTTGACAGCTCTCCACATCAAGCCTTGCATTACACCTGAAATCCACATTGCAACGATATATAAAACAACGCCCACAGTGTGTAACCAGAAGTGTGTGTTAACCAGTTTCACGCTATACATATTTGCGTGGCCAAATAATGCAGGGATTAAATGGTAGATAGCACCAATTGAAATCATTGCAACCCAGCCAAGTGCACCAGAGTGAACGTGGCCAACAGTCCAGTCAGTGTAATGAGATAGGGCATTTACAGACTTGATTGCCATCATTGGGCCCTCAAATGTTGACATACCGTAGAAAGACAGGGAAACAACTAAGAAACGTAATACTGGATCAGTACGAAGCTTATGCCATGCGCCAGATAGCGTCATAATTCCGTTGATCATGCCGCCCCATGAAGGAACAAATAGAATGACTGACATAACCATACCTAGCGACTGCGTCCAATCAGGTAAAGCTGTATAATGAAGATGGTGAGGGCCAGCCCAAATGTAAAGAGAGACCAGCGCCCAAAAATGCACGACTGACAATCTATATGAATATACAGGGCGGCCAGCCTGCTTAGGAACGAAGTAGTACATCATACCTAAAAATCCAGCGGTTAGAAGGAAACCTACCGCGTTGTGACCGTACCACCACTGTACCATTGCATCTACCGCACCTGCGTAGATTGAGTACGATTTAGTAAGTGATACCGGAACAGCCATACTGTTAACGATGTGAAGGACAGCAACAGTGATAATAAATCCTGCATAGAACCAGTTTGCGACATATATATGAGATACTTTACGGTTAATCAATGTGCCGAAAAAGACGACTGCGTAAGTGACCCAAACGACTGTAATTGCAATATCAATGGGCCACTCTAGCTCAGCATATTCTTTAGAGCTTGTAATACCCAAAGGTAGTGTAATCGCGGCTGCAACAATAATTGCTTGCCAGCCCCAAAATGTAAATGAAGCTAATTTGTCGGAGAAGAGACGCGTTTGACACGTGCGTTGCACGACGTAGTATGACGTTGCAAATAATGCACTAGTACCAAAGGCGAAAATAACAGCGTTCGTATGTAACGGACGAAGTCGAGAGTAAGTTAACCATGGAATGTCGAAGTTTAAAGCAGGCCAAGCAAGTTGCGCTGCGATAAATACACCTACACCCATGCCAACGATGCCCCAAATCACTGTCATAATAGCGAATTGGCGTACAACTTTATAATTGTACTCAGTTTGTGATGCTACTGTTTGGCTCATTTTCTGGATTCCGCTGCAGTTAATGCGTTTAGAAATGATTAACCTGTAAAACAGGCCCTCTTTTATATTTCAACAGTCCCGCTTTGCGTACGCTAAATAAGCCAAAGCAAGCCTGAGAAACCCTTATTTTTGCAAGGAAATAATAATTTTTTTGCAAAACAAAAGATACCTAAAACACCCCAAAGCATGACATCAATCAAGTTTTCAGCAGGTAGTTTAAAACCGTCCAGTTTTCATGACCACGGTCAATTCAACCGAGATTTATTCTAACCTTGGCTGGCCCTCAAAGCTTGATAAGCGTAGTATCATAGGCACACAATTTTGACTCTAGTCAGCTTAGATTATGCGCTATTTTTCAACATTCGCTTTGATAATTTCAATTTATTTACTTACGTCTTGCTCAGAGCTATATATAAGTATACATGAAAGTTCAGAAAAAAGTGAAAGTTCAGTCAAAACTAAAAATTGCACTTTAATTGAGCCTTGTAGATTGGGGGAAGATACAGAGTTTTGGGTTTCTAAAGAGGACTTGAAAGCCGAGGAGTCATTTAAAGTGTACTTAAAAAATCATGCAATCCAGTCTATGGGCTTGGCACACATAGAAGGGGTCTCTATGTACATGGGCAAAATTCCAATTTCATTCGAGTTGCATGAGCAGGGTCTTTGGGTAGCTGAAGCTATGGTTGGCGCATGTAACCTAGAACAAATGAAATGGAAGATCGTACTTTCTGCTGCAAGTGACGGGCTGGATGCCTCACCTCCCATTTTTTACACGAAACGTTAGATCTTAAACACCTTCGATACGGGCTGGCTTTTCTTGTATCAGGTCTTTAATGCAACCTTGCATAGAGTATCTATTGGATCTGTGCTTAGTGTAGTTCGTGTAAATCAAAGTGTTAAATTTTAATTAATATTTTGATTTTATCTTTTTTGAATTGATGAAAATTTTACCTATATTTTCAACTAAAAATTGCTCTGAAACAGGCTTTAGTTGGGCTTTTCTTGCTATATACCATTCCCAATAGCACACTCTAAGTGTGCATTAACTAACAAGAAATTTTGATAAAAATTTAATCAATTCACTAGAGTTTTGGCCTGTAGCAACTACGCTTATGTTGTATAAAAGAAAAATTCTAAGGCATTTAAGGAGGCCTCCTGTGGTGAATAGAAAAATTTACCGTTCCTATCTTTCAGTCTCAGTCGCACTAACACTTGGGTTAACTGGGTGTAGTCTTTTTGATAGCGAAGATTCTTCAAGTACGGTTCCTGTGGAGCCTTTGCCATCTAACATTGAAGGTAGTGCTTCTATCGACTTTAATGTTTTTATTTCAGGAAAAGCTGTTAAAGGGACACTTAGAGGTGCAGAACTCACTGTAAAAGAATTAAAAAATGGTCAGTTGGTAGATGTTGCCTTTCGAAGTGAGTTAGGAACAATAGAGAAAACAGCAACGGGTACCAGCGAAGCTGTGGCAGTTGAACTCGCTAGATCTCAGATATTAAGCGAGAGCCCTCAGTCACTTCTTACAGCAGATGACGGCACATATGGCTTTTATATAGATCAGCAGTTTAGCGGTGCGTTATACATTACCATCAAAACGACCAAAGCAAGCGGTTTTATCAAGTGTGATGCGATTCTAGGCTGCGGTGATTTCTCAGAGAGTTCTGAAAATGACTCAAACTCTAACTCAAAAATTGACTTTGATGAGTGGTATCAAGATGACTTGACACTCAATGTGGTAAAAGAAATTACAGCGCAAGCAAGTCGTCAAGCTAGAGGTGCCGAAGGTACGACCAAATCTTACACTGCAAATGCCACAATTTTCACTACATTGGCTTCAGAGCTATTACAAAAAGCATCTCAAGACGGCGAGGGTATAAACTCTGAAACTGTAGCTAATGCTAGTTTGAATACTTTGCTTATTTTACTCGGCCCTGAAGCTGCGAAAGATGCGGTGTTGTTATCCGGGGATATATCTTTAGGTGGTGCCGTTGATTTCACAGACGTAACGTCTGAGGATACTATTGATTCAGGTACTTTAGCACTTATAAATGTCGCATCTACGCTGCAAAACATTGCTTCTAATTCTGGTGAAAATTCTTCATTGAGCTCTGTACTTGAGACTCTGAAACAAGGTGTTTCTAATGGAAATCTGAAAGGCAGTGAAGACGCAGCTGTAGCTCAACTCGCCGCTACTCTTCAAGAAGAAGTGAATAAAACGGCTACTGTATTTGTAGCGATAGCAAGTGGTGATATTGAAGCGATCAAAGCAGCTTTAAAAGAAGTGGCTCCTGAGCTTGATGATGAATCATTGAATGATCTTGCTGATAAAGCGAAAGATGCGCGAGATCAAGCTATTGAATCGGGCGCAACGGATGAAAACGCACTTGAAGACGCCGCAGAAGACTCAAAAAATGCAGTTGAAGATTTAGGCTGTGAGGGTGATGAATGTAATGCGGATGACAGTAGTTTGATTAGTGATAGTCTCACCGAACTTTTAGCTTCATTGAGTCAATCTCAAACACAACTTACTTCCTTAAATCAGGCCTACAACGAATTGACTTCCGGTTTGCAAGCAGTAATAGCACTAGGAGAAGCTGCGCAGACTCAAGAAGAAAAAGAGAACTATTTGAAAGCAGCTGACGACTTTATCGCTGAGTTCTCTGTCTCTAATATAGAACAAGAAACTGTTGTATTGGTTTCAAGGGTTGGGCAGATTCTAGCAAGTGCTGAGGGGCTGTTGGCACTGACTGCGGACGCTCAATCTGCAGTGACTGATTCACAGGCACTCGTTAACAATACGGCTTCACTGAGCTCGAACGTAACTGGCATGATAGCAGGTGCAAACGCAGAGAGAGAAAAGGCTATTGCCTTGTTAGATGATGCATCAAGTGCTGCGAAAGTGCTTGCTGAAGCGGCTATTGAACGGGCCAAAGAAAGCGAGCAAACGTTTAATACTGCAAATGTTGATGTTCAATCGCAAGTGGCAGACGCGACTAATTTATTTGCATCAGCGGGTACAGACCTAGTTGCATTAGAAGCTGCATTGACAAGCTCTCAAAGCGCTTTAGATAAGTTTAATACACTAAATGCGTTGACTACAGATATTTTGAGTAATGTGGAGCTGGCAAAAACACGTGCTGAAGAATATTTAGCACTGGCGACAACCGATGCGCAAAGAGCAGAAGCCCAGCAGTTTGTGACAGAGTCAACGACAATACAACAAACAATTACTGAGAGTGTTACAACATTTAAAGCAACTGAATCAGATATTCGTACTTTAAATAGTAATGTGTCATTTGCGGTTGACAATGCCAGAGGAAAATCAGGCACAGATAAAATGACATCAATTGCTTTTGTGACCAGAGAAGGTGCTGATGCTGTATTTAATGCTGGTGAAGTTGTCTATGACGTGTTAAGGGATATTTGGGACCAAAACTTGGATTCCGGTTCTCATACTGGTACAGCTCCAAACTATCCAGAGTGGACGTATAGATACAATACAGATACATACGCAATTGAACTTACTAATACTCAAGGTGATGAGGAGATCTTGGCTAATGCACAAGTCAATTCAGGCGCAACGAGTAAAATTATTCTAACATGGACAGGTACATTAAAATCAACTGACGGACAAACGGTATTAGTTAAATCACCTGACTTGGCAGAATGTGAACGTTGGTCACTTGATTTAATAGCACAGCCAAATGCATCCTGCTCAGTTGTGTTTATTGATGGCAGTATTACAACCATTGAAGATGCAAGAAATTTTGATGCTTCCAGTGCTAGAACATTCAATATCGTAGAGTTTGTTGATGGACAATATGGCTTTAATGGCACGCTTTCATCTGAATTAACCTCAACAGATAGTGCTGGAAACACGGTCCCACTGTTTGTTAGCGATGCGATTGAAAACTTAAACGTGGTTATTTCGGGTACAACTGCGGAGCTAATATTCACAGCTGATTTTGAGCTTAAAAATGAAGATGATAATGACGATCTTGGTCTAGCCAAAATAATGTTAAATGAGTTCAATGGCTATGTGTTTAATGTCAACTTATTAGACACTGACGGACCATTAGTTGGTGACGTAACTTTATACAGCGATTCGACACCAGTTAAGGTGGGTGATGTTCTTGAAATAACAAATGGATTTAGAGTCACTTATATTGATGGCCAAGTAATTGATTACACTGATATTGACTTTTTAGGACAAAACATCAACTAACCTTTACCCACAATAATAAAGGAAGGCGGTATTTTACCGCCTTTGAACTAATAACTATGACAAAGCCAAATGTACTCCTTCTTGCTGTATTTTTTACGAGCTCTACTTATGCTAATGATTTTGAAGTAATAAATACATTTGATTCAGAAATATATACAGAAGCACAGCCCGTTAAATCTTTTCTAGATGAGTTTGATAAGCCCCTAAAACCGGGAGATAGCGCTTTTACATTTAATGTCTTTGAACTTGGAGTGAAATACAAAGGTATCGCTGTTGGTGCTCAGAGCCGATACAACTATGCACTTGAGTATGACCCGGATACTGCGCTTTTTACTTACCTAGAAAAAAACGATTTGCCATTTGAGGAAAGAAATTATCGTTATTATCTAAAGGGCAAGCAATCTACCTCTCATGGTATATTTTTTTCTTATGACTTTAACCTCTTTGATGAAACACTTACGGTAGTACCGAAAGTTATCTACTATCAAAGTGCTCACTTTCAAGATGCTATAGTTGATGGGACAGTTTTTAGTGATGAAATAAAGGGGGCATTGCAAACACAATATTTCTTCTCAAAAGATATCTTGTTTAAGTCATTTACACCTGAACAAAACCCTGAAGGTGAGGGGTACTCGGTTGATTTGGCAGTTAAATGGCAAGTAAATGACGCCCTTACTTTATCTATCAAAGGACTAGACTTAATCAACGAGACCCAATATTCAGGTGTTGGCTTTGTAAATGGTATAACCACAGATGTACCATTTACTGAACAAGGCGATAGTATTAAGACCTCTCCCTCCATCCGTTTACGAACTTCGGCATTTGGTCGTGAAATAGATTATTCGTTTGAACATGACGCTAGATATTACTTTGATGTGCAGTATCGTTTAAATGAACGAGTGTCGTTCGATTTGAACACTCGACGTTTTTATAAAGATACTTTTATACAAGGAAATATAAGTTATCACTTTAATGACAGTTGGCGCGTATTCTCAGGGTATGAAACAAACTCTAAAGCTATTGAGGTAGGGGTTGCCAGCGACTATTTTGGGTTTTCTGTCAAGACAGACCGTTTGGATCTGGATGATGCGCACTACGCAAACATTAATTGGTTTATCCGCTTAGTGTTGTAGGAGAAGAATAATGAAAAAAGTAAGAGGTTTATATTTATTGATGGCATTGATAGCCGGTTGTGGTGGAAGTGGTGGAGATGCCCCGCAAGTTTCTGACGTTCAACCTGGTTTTGGGAATGATATAGCTGAGAAACTTGAAGCAAATATGCGTTTTTATTTGCCGGATTTTGTGGATAAAAGTGGTAAGTTAACGGTGACTAATCTTAGTGATAGTTCACAGGAAACTCATAGTGTTGAATCACTGAATCAATTTTCGTTGACAGTCTCGGTTGACGGGCAATATAACTTTATGTATACCCCAAACAGTGACACAGTGACATGCCCAAAGCTATCAGGTTGTGGCCGCTCATTATTAGATGACCCCAATGATCTGGATGGCAATAACGAAATCGACTTTGGTGAGCCCATTAATGCAGAAGTTCATTTTGAGTTGATAGTATTACCCACGCCAGGCATTAACCAAGTCTTTTTTTCCAGTTTTAATAGCGCATTAGTCAATTCTACATTAGATAGCTCAATTTGGTCACTAACAGCTGCTCCAAATAACCACTTGACACAAAGTACCATTCAGAGTGCGCAAAAAGCTGAATATGTATCAAATGTAATGACCTACATAGATGTAATGCATCAGCATAATCAAAACCAGCAAGATGGTGAGTTGTTTGTTAATGCTATCGGGGAGGGGGTAAGTGGCAATCGTGCGGCATTAAGCCCGTATAGGGAGCTTGCCAATGAGTACTTAATTGAGACGTTAACGACAGAAGAGACAAACTCTCTTTATCGAGGCGTATCAGAAAAGGTATTAATTGAAGTAAATGAACTGCTTAGAGTCGATTCAAATCGTGAATTACACAAAGAAATAGAGCCATATAGCAATGACTTACTTAATGAAGTACGAAATGCAATCGGGGTTATACGTTTGCAAGATGAGCAATATAGTGAAGACCTGAAAGTTAAGCTTGAAGAGGTGGAAGAGCTAGTTAATGATGATTCTCAAGATGCATTTTTGGTTGCCCTTGAAGTGATTGGCGACGTTGTAAAGCATGTTTCTCCTTTTGAAAATTCGGTGCCGGGAAATTATACCCTGCCTGGTTTGGATATTGATTATCAAACTGAGGGAGGCTTTAGGTGGATTGTGGCAGGTGTGAGGCAAGGCTTTGAAGTGAATGTTGATATCACGGTTCCAGAGTGGAGGATCAGCCCGGCACTGGGTGACAAAATTGTAGGGTTTGGTATTGGTGAAATATCAAAGCCAGGTACGAAGCTTGAGTATAGCTTTGATGAGTTTGAAATTGTTAGTAAGGGGAGCTTTGACCCCAACAGGGTAGATGAAGTCACTGGTGTTGCAAACGCATTGGGGGACATCAAGCTCTCACAGGGAAATTCGGTTTTAACTGGGCGCATTGATGTAGATTATTCACGGCAAAACTTAAGCATTCGTAGTACCAAATCTATTTTGCCTTACCTTTCTGTTGATGGTGTTCTAACAACTGACAATCAAGTCACACCATTGCGAATATATGCCAATGAACGTTCTCCGTTAGCATTACGAACAGATATGGATCTGGTTTTTGGTGCTCAGCTGGAGTTGTCACTCAATGGAGGTAAAGATCTTAGAATACAAGTGACTGGAGAGCCAGAGGATTTATCTAACTTCACGACTGCGGATATTGCAATCATTGTCGGTGGCCACGTGAGTGAAATTACAGTGACAAATCTTGTCGGTAATATCAATGTCATTGTTCGAGGACGAGATGGTTATTGGGTAGATATCAAGAAAAAGAAAGATTTGTATACGGGTGGTTTTTATTTTGGTGATAAACTGGTAGCTGATGTACGAACAATCAGAGGTATTCCCGGCATTCTGTTTCCTGACGGAAGCTTTGAATCTTTGTTCTAGTAGTTGGGATTAAGTAGTTAAGGGCCTAAAGAGGGCCCTTTTTTGTTTTGGATAGAAAATGAAAAAAATCGTTGTGGTTGAAGCGCTAAAAATGGCATTAGAAAAAAAGTTATATGAGGCGCAGGAAGCAGCAAATAGTGCAAGACAAGACGCGATTCATGAACAAAGCGCGGCTGAAACACAGTATGACTCTTTGAGTATTGAATCTGGCTATTTGGCTGAAGGCCAAAGTGAGCGAGTAGAGCAAGCGCATCGTGCTATCAATGCATTTGAATCGGTTTTTAAAGCTGAAGTTAATGACGCGGTGTCTGAGGGGGCATTAATTAAATTGAGTGATGAGGAAGGAGCTCATTTTTGGTATTTTATAGGCCCTGTAGAAGGTGGTCTGAAAATTATGATTTTAGAGGCGCAAGTATTGGTGCTTACATTGCAATCGCCTCTTGGTGTGGCTTTAAAAGAGAAGGTGTTGGGTGATGACGTTGAGTTTGAGTTTAATGGCTCAAAGCAGGTTTTTTATATAGACGAAGTTCTATAACCTGCTTCATGTATGTTCAATGGCATATGCACAAGTATTGATTTTTTAATAAAGGGTATTTAATGGGCTTTAAAGTTAATCATTATGCCGCTAAAACAATAAGTAGAACTCATACCGTCGATTGGGAATTGATTTCAATCGAGCTCATCATAGGTGTTATTTGTATCATACTAGCTATTGTTGGATTTAAAGCCAACATGTCACTTATTTTTATTCCTGCTGCATTGATATCATTTCTTTGTCTGGTGAGGATTGTGTATAGCTTATATTTTTATATACAAGAAAAGAGAACGAGAAAACCATGAAATCTGGTAGATAAAGTTTACTGCGAACATACTATACAGACACTCAACGACACATACATAATGAGCTATGAGTACACTATTTTATAAGCCTAATATTTGAATCATAGCTTGCCCATACTTCATGTGACTTAGGCTTCAGCTAAACCTTGTTAATTTATGACCTCTAAACTCTACTGACTTGATTTAGTTTTATTTATTAATAATTCCCGGTTGCAATGTTTTTGTTACCTACAAGAAAAAAGCCTTTTCTAGAGGCTATATACTGAGTAGGTATAGAGTGTAAATAGCGTTATTTTCTAAAAATTTTGCACGGTTTTATCGTCTTAACATTAATACTATTTAATAGCTTAGCAGGATATATGATTGCAGGTACACGTGGTTATGAGAGTGGCGTTCAATCTTTCGCGAAAGCGAGTTTTGGATTGAAGTTTGAAGATATTAACCAAGACTTTTTGTCACTTTTACCCGCCCTGGGTTCAAAAGTATTAGATGTGGGGTGTGGGGTAGGTCAAAACGCCGCAGCACTATGTGAGTTAGGTTATGAGGTGTGTGCGATAGAGCCGTTAACTGCTTTTTTAGATAAGGCGAAGGCTCGCTATACAGATCTGCCTATTGAGTGGCTAGCGGATAGTTTACCTGATTTAAAGCGACTTAATTCCGCTAAGCATGTCTTTGACTTTATATTACTAGATGGTGTTTGGCATCATTTGAGTTATCAAGAACGCAAGCAATGCCTTAACCGACTTTATGAATTATTGGCGCCAAGCGGTATTTGTGCGGTTTCCCTTAGGAATGGCCCCGCTGGATTGGGTACTCATGTTTTCCCTACTAGCAATGAAGAGCTTTTGAGCATGGCACTAGAGTGTGGCTTGGAAGTGGTTTTTCAAGTGGCAAATCAACCAAGCAAAATTCCCAATAAACATGATGTGACTTGGTCTCGCGTTGCACTAAGAAAATAGTTTTTTTCGAACAATTTTGCGATAAGAACTTGGTGTTTGGTTCATTTGCTCTTTGAATGCTCGGGATAGCTGACTCTGTGAATTAAACCCAACGGTGAGTGCGATCTCTTGAATACTCAAGTTACTCGATGCTAAGAGTTCACAAGCTTGCTGAAGCCTGACCTCTTGCAAGTAAGCAATGGCAGTTTTTCCTGTGGCCATTTTAAAACGCCTATTGAAGCTGCGGTAGCTCATATTAAACTGCTGGGCCACTGCGGCGAGTGATTCAACGGAGCTGGCGTTGTTTTTTAGCCAAAATTGAATAGCTGCAATTTGCTCATCGCTATACCTATCTACTGCCCCCTCCAAATAACGTTGTTCTTCATAGGGCTTTCTGATTTCATGAGAAAAGTTTTGCTGAACATGATTTGCAGCGTCCTTACCATAAAATTGACCTATTAAATGCACAATGACATCAGCAAGCGCATTGAGGCTTGCCACTGTGTAAAGCCTATCTGACTGTGTAATAAAGTAATCTGGTTTTAAGTCCACGTTTGGGTAGCTTTTCATAAACTGATTAGCATAGTGCCAGTGGGTCGTTGCAGAATGGCCATTTAAAACCCCGGACTCAGCTAAAAAGCACACACCCGTACCAACTCCGATAATGGTTGCACCTTGCTTTCTAGCACTGTCAATATTTTTAGCCAATAGCGGGTTGCGTTTTACAACTGGCCGAGGGTTGCGCCAAATACTTGGAACAATAATGTAATCATAGCCCTCTAGGGCACCAAAGTCAGATTGTACATCCATGGTCATGCCAATATTCGCTTTCACTGGACTACCACTCTCACTTAGACAATGGATCTCCAGCGCTTGAAAATGCGCTTTGTTATGTCGCTTTGCATAAGCCTCTCCCGCTCTGAGCATTTCGATGGGCAGTGTGACGCTGGTGATCAATAATTGTTCGTATAACGTAAGGGCAATTCGTATTTTTTCCATAAAACTCATCAGATTTGCAAAATGTGGCGAATATTGTCAATTCAGTGGCGAATTTTGTAAAGTTATATTATCTACTTCATTCTAGAATTATTGCAACAAATAAGTATTAAAGAGTTAAGTATGACAGCATTACCTATTATTGTCGGTATGGGTGGTATTAATGCCGCAGGTAGAACATCTTTTCACCAAGCATATCGCAGAATTGTGCTCGATAAATTAGATCAAAGCACCAGAGCTGATACCTTTTTAGGTCTCGCAACGTTAATGAATTTGGTCTCTGTGGAAGGTGATAACCTCGTTACTCAAGATGGAGACGTTATCACTAAAGCGGATGTTGAGAGTAAAGTAGGTGGACAGGTCATTGCTGGTACTTTAATTCGTAAAATCGAAAAAAATCACTTTGATGTTGATGCAACACATTGGCAGCAAAAGCTGACAATTACGGCTAATACCGAGCAAGGTATTCGTTTTACTTGTCGCAAAAGAGACTTACCAACGCCTGTACCAAGCAGTTGGTCAGTAGAAGAAGTGGATGCAAAAACTGTTAACGTTCATGTTCCAGAGCAGCTTGAAGTAAAACACGACAGCCATAGAGATAACCCGATAAAAGCAGCGGGTCAGCTACCAACTGGTTTTGAGCCAGCAAAAATGTATAACAGCCGCTATCAGCCTAGAGGTTTGCAGGCAACCATCTTCGCAGCGACAGATGCAATAAAGTCAACTGGCCTAGATTGGGACAATGTCATGTCTAGCGTTAAACCTGATGAAATTGGCACTTATTCGGCATCAGTTGCAGGCCAAATGGACAATGAAGGTTTGGGCGGTTTGGTGAGAAGTCGATTAAGAGGCGATCGCGTAAGCACCAAGCAGTTAGCACTTGGTTTAAATACCATGTCAACGGATTTCATTAATGCATACGTAACGGGCAGTGTTGGAACGACTTTTTCAACAGCTGGTGCATGTGCAACTTTCTTATACAACTTACGTGCAGCAGTCAATGACATCCAAGCTGGTCGTACACGAGTGGCTGTGGTTGCCAGTGTTGAATGTGCGTTAACGCCAGAAGTCATTGAAGGCTTTGGTAATATGGGCGCCCTTGCAAACGAAGAAGGGTTGAAAAAGCTAGACAATGCAGATGAGGCAGATCATCGCAGAACGAGCCGCCCATTTGGTGAAAACTGTGGTTTCACCATAGGAGAAGGTGCGCAGGTTGCTATTCTTATGGATGACAAACTTGCGTTAGAGCTAGGTGCAGAAGTGATGGGCTCTGTTGTTGATGTATTTGTAAATGCAGATGGCGTCAAAAAGTCAATTACAGCGCCTGGCCCAGGTAACTACATTACCATGGCAAAATCTGTTGCGTTGGCACAAGAAATTGTTGGGCAAGAGTCATTACAAAAACGCAGCTTCATCTTGGCGCATGGCTCTAGTACACCGCAAAACCGTGTAACTGAATCGGCTATCTATCACAAAGTCGCTGAAGCGTTTTCAATAAACGGTTGGAAGCTTGCAGCGCCAAAAGCCTATGTCGGTCATACAATTGCACCTGCATCGGGCGATCAGTTAGCAATAGCCCTAGGCGTATTTAGTCACAATATTATGCCGGGTATTACAACAATTGATAAAGTCGCTGATGATGTATTTGATGAACACTTGGATATCCGTAACTATCACTATGAGTGTGGAGATATGGATATTGCGTTTATCAACTCGAAAGGGTTTGGTGGTAATAATGCAACGGCTACTGTATTTTCACCAAAAGTGACTGCGCGCTTGTTGGCTAAACGTCACGGTGAGGCTATGGTAGCTGAATACCAGCAGAAGCTTGAAAAAACAACAGAGAATCAACTGGCGTATAAGCAAGCGGCTGATTTAGGTAATTATGAACTGATATATCGTTTTGGTAACGGTATGGTTGATGAGTCGCAGCTGACCATAGATCAAAATGAGTTACACATACCTGGCTTTGATGAAGCGATTAAGCTTACAGGAAATAATCAGTACTCTGATCTGAGCAAATAGAATTAATGTTAAGCAACAAAGGCGCTAAGGAGTAGCGCCTTTTTTTGTTTTTACGCATTTAAATATTGAGCGTGAAACTCAATGTGCTGCTCGATAAAAGAGCTAATAAAGAAGTAACTATGGTCGTATCCATCATGCAGCTGATAATCGACATCGTAGCCGATTGCCTTAGCTGCATTGAGTAAAGCGTCGGGCTTAAGCTGCTCTGTTAAAAATGTGTCATCACCACCTTGGTCTATTTTGATGGGGATCTTTCTCTCTATTTTGTGCTCTAACATCAGTTTGGTTGCATCGTATTGCGCCCAAAGAGACTTATCCTCACCCAAGTAACCTTTGAATGCTTTCACACCCCAGGGACAACCCATTGGGTTTGTGATTGGTGCAAACGCAGAAATACTTGCATATTGATGACTATTTTTAAGTCCGATAGTCAGTGCGCCGTGACCACCCATTGAATGTCCACTGATGGCTTTTTTATTCGAGACAGGAAAATTTGACTCGATCAGTTTAGGTAGTTCAATTGTGATGTAGTCATACATTTTATAGTGAGCGGCGTAGGGCGCTTGAGTGGCATTTAAATAAAAGCCTGCACCGAGACCGAAGTCGTAGCTGCCATTATCATCATCAGCAACATCTTCACCACGAGGACTGGTGTCTGGCGCGACAATGGCGACACCATGTTCACTTGCATACTTAAACACGCCTGCTTTTTGCATGAAATTTTCATCGGTACAGGTGAGCCCTGAAAGCCAATAGAGTACAGGCAACTTATTATTTTTTGAGTCTGTTTTTGGCAAAAAAATGGCGAATGTCATTTCGCAGTTATTTGCTGCACTTTGGTGTTTGAAACGCTGATGTAAGCCGCCAAACACTTTATTTTCGCTGATTAATTCCATATATTTCGCAACTTAAAATTAAATCCAAATTGTAAATGGTCAAAACGGTGAGACTGAGCTCACCGCTTAAGTAGTTACTTAGTAGTGGATAACTGAACGAATGCTCTTACCCTTGTGCATTAAATCAAATGCATCGTTAATGTCATCTAATGCCATTGTGTGGGTAATGAAGTCATTGAGTTTAAACTCTCCGGCCATGTATCTTTCAACGATTTCAGGTAGCTCAGAACGCCCCTTCACGCCACCAAAGGCTGAACCGCGCCATACGCGTCCAGTTACAAGCTGGAATGGGCGAGTTGATATCTCTTGGCCTGCACCTGCTACACCAATGATAACTGATTCGCCCCAACCTTTGTGACAACACTCTAATGCACTGCGCATCACATTAACGTTACCAATACACTCAAATGAGAAGTCCACGCCGCCATCGGTTATTTCAACAATCACTTCTTGAATCGGCTTATCATAATCGTTCGGGTTGATTAAATCCGTTGCGCCAAGTTTCGTTGCCAGTTCAAATTTGTCGGTGTTGATGTCCACACCAATAATGCGGCTTGCACCTGCCATCGTTGCACCAATGATCGCCGATAAACCAATGCCACCAAGGCCAAAAATCGCCACAGTGTCACCTTTTTGTACTTTCGCCGTATTCAATACAGCGCCCATACCGGTTGTAACACCACAGCCAAGTAAGCAGATCTCATCAAGAGGTGCTTCTTTGTTCACTTTTGCAAGAGAAATCTCAGGTAATACAGTGTACTCAGAGAAGGTTGAAGTCCCCATATAGTGGTATATTGGCTCACCATCTTTATAGAAACGTGTAGTGCCATCAGGCATAAGCCCTTTGCCTTGTGTTTCTCTTATTTTTTGGCATAGATTGGTCTTACCTGATGTACAGAACTTACACTCACCGCATTCAGGTGTGTAAAGAGGGATAACGTGATCGCCAATTTCTAAACCTGTTACACCTTCACCTATGGCTTCAACGACACCTGCGCCTTCGTGCCCTAAAATTGCAGGGAAAACACCTTCTGGATCTTCACCTGACAGGGTAAATGCATCTGTGTGACAAACGCCTGTGGCCGTGATTTTAACCAACACTTCGCCAGCTTGCGGCATCATGACATCGACTTCTTCGATGCTAAGTGGTTTACCTGGGCCCCATGCGATTGCGGCTTTGGACTTGATAAATTGTGCCATGTTGTTGTTTTCCTATTTTTATAGAGAGACATAAGTATAACCTTTATTATAAATTTGATAATCTCGAAAATAATAAAAGACTTTTACGGATTTGTAATAATGGATAGGTGGGTTGGCATAGATGAATTTGTCGCAGTGGCGGTGTATGGTTCTTTTACCGGTGCAGCGGAGCAGTTAGATACTTCAGTAGCACAAGTGAGTAGGCGGGTTAAAACGCTTGAAGGTACACTCGGCTATCAGCTATTAAACCGAACAACAAGAAAACTCTCTTTAACAACTGAAGGGAACGTTTTTCTATCTCATGCAAAGCACCTACAGCACGCCCTTGATGATGCCACATCGGCCCTTAGACAAAGAGATAGCCAGCCGGCTGGTAAAATAAAAATGACAGCGCCTGTGATGTACGGCGAGCAATACATTATGCCACTGGTGAATGAATTTATGACCTTGTATCCGAATATACAAATCGATATGGAGCTTAATAACAACAAACTTGATTTGATAGAGCAGGGGTTTGACTTTGCGATTCGCTTAGGCAACTTAAAAGACTCGTCGATGAGGGCAAGGTTGTTGTCTCATCGCCAAACATTCGTGTGTGGCTCGCCCGCATATTTAGCCAAGTCGACACCCATAAAGTGCATTGAAGACTTAGAGCAACATGTTTGCTTGGTGGGCCAATCGAGTGTGTGGCGCTTTTTAGATAATGGCAAAGAGCATCAAATGAATGTTAAAGGCCGTCTGCGTTGCAATAGTGGTTGGGCGCTGGTGGATGCCGCGAGACAAGGATTGGGGCTGGCGCAATTACCTCATTATTACTTAATGGAAGCGATAGAGAAGGGAGAGCTCGTTGAAGTGTTAAATACGTATAGACCAGAGTCTGAAGGTATCTGGGCGGTTTACCCGCCCAGACGATATTTTCCCACTTCGGTAAGAGAGTTACTAGAGTTTATTGCCAAAGGCTTAAAAACACCTTAGTCCTCAGTGCTTGTTGTAAGTGACATGGCCTCTAATGCTTTATTGAGGGCCGCTTCACGACTTTGACAAAATGCATCAGTCCCCAGTTTTTCACGAATGTTGATTTTGTTAAGCTTCTCACTGGTCTCTTGGTTCGGTGAGTAGATAAAAACTTGAACATTGGCATCGATTGCGTCTGTGATGGCGTTTTCGATGGCTAAACTCACTGTGACATCTAACATGGCCACATCACTTAAATCTAAGACCATGGTCTTGTATTCGCTGATATACCTGTGTTGGCGTGCAATGGCTTTAGAGACACTGAAAATCATTGGCCCAGACAAGTAAAAGAATAGCAATTTACCTTGTGCTTGCTCTAATAATGCCTTTTCATGACTGCTCAATGGCACATCTTCGTCAGTGTCATTGTCACTAATTGCTTTTACATGTTGCTCTTGTACTCGGCTTAAGCGCTCAATCACCATGATGTTTGAAATAAACACACCTAGGCCGACTGCAACGATTAAATCAACAAATACAGTGAGTAACATCACGCCATACATAATAGCCATTTGGCTGATACTCAATTTGTGCGCGCGTTGGATAAAGCTCCAATCAAGTATGTTGTAGCCCACATAAACGGCAATACCGGCAAGCACAGCCATAGGAATAGGTTCTGTTAATCCTCCTGCAACAAAGACAACAGCCATTAATATGAGTGCACGAATAATCCCCGCAAGCGGTGAACGTGCGCCGACTTGAATATTAACAACGGTCCCCATGGTCGCACCTGCACCTGGTAGGGCACCACACAAACCTGAAATCATATTTGCAATGCCTTGTCCGCGAAGCTCTTTGTCAGAGTCGTGTTCAGTACGAGTTAAACTGTCACCAATCACTGCGGTAAGTAATGTATCGATACATCCCAAGGTGCCTAATACAAGGGCATCAATCACCATGGAAGTAAACTGCTCGGCAGTAAATGTAGGCCAGACAATAGAAGGCAGCCCGCTGGGTATCTCACCAATTCGATTGATACTATCGTTATCAAACAAGACAATAGAGACCAAGGTAACCGCGACTAAGGCGACTAACTGAGCGGGTACATATTGGCGATACTTTTGCGGTAAATAAAATAAGATACCCAGTGTCAATATGCCTAAAAACAGCTCTGCAACATGTAGGTCTAGAAGTAAGCTGGGTAGCGCTCCAAGCGTTCCTAACACTCCTCCAGCTGGAGCTTGATGACCTAATAAAGGTGCCAACTGCAGGATTATGAGTATGACGCCAATACCTGACATAAAGCCTGATATCACGCTATATGGCATTAGCGTTACATATTTACCGAGCTTTAATGTACCAAGAAGTATTTGAAAAGCCCCGGCCATCATCACAACGGTGAAGCCCATTGCTAATCCATTTTCGGGGTACTGTGCCATCATAGTGGTCAGAACAGCGGTCATAATAACCGTCATCGGACCTGTTGGCTCAGAAATCAAAGAAGTAGAACCGCCAAATAAGGCAGCGAAAAGACCGACGAGAATAGCGCCCCACATTCCAGCTTCTGCACCGGCACCAGAAGCAACCCCGAAGGCGAGGGCTAGGGGAAGAGAAATAATGGCAGTGGTCACACCACCGAACAAATCCCCCTTAAAATTCATATGCTTAAATCTGTCTAGGGATAACATAGAACTTCCATACCGCAAGATTTCACGCATTTTACACCAAATTTAGACATTAAGTAGCGGATAATTAAAAAAATTTTACACAACAAGGTGTGACCAGTTGATCTCATCTGTGTTAGCATTATCTAACTACAAGAAAACAAATAAATAAATTTTTAATATGTTTCAATCGGTTAGCCTGTTTGTCGGGCTTAGGTACAGTCGCTCTTCCAAGGGAAGTGCGTTTGTCTCATTCATCTCATTTTTCTCGATTGCGGGGATTGCACTTGGCTTAATGTCTTTGATAACAGTTAATTCTGTGATGAATGGCTTTGAGCAAAGTTTAAAAAATGCCATGCTTGATTTAATCCCGCATGTACAACTTTCTGAAAAAGAAAATACTCAACCTGCTGAACATCTAGATATGCTAGCAGTGTTGCCTGGTGTAAAACGTGCCTCGCCGTATGTCACCTCTGATGTTATTTTGCAGACGAATAAAGAGCTAGTTGGTGTCAGATTACAGGGCTCTTTCTCTGGTTACCCAACGGCAATACACCCCCATGTTGAGTCGGGTAGTGTCAAAGCAATGCATGATAGCCGTTATCAGTTGGCTATCAGCCGTTTTCTTGCTAATAAGCTAGATGTCCGGCTTGGCGGCCAAGTGCGTGTTATTTTTCCTGATATTACAAGCTACACCCCCCTAGGCAGAGTCCCTAAGCAACGGCTGTTTACTGTCGCTGCCATCTATAATTCTCGAAGTGAAGCGGATACCAGTCTTGCATTTGCCGATGGCAAAAGTTTAATGAGACTGTTGAAAAGACAGCCCAATGAATTTGATGTGAGTCTCACTTTAGATGATGCGTTCTCTGTGGGGGCCTTTAAATCCGATAATCAAAAGCTATTATCTGACTTTTCCTATCAAGATTGGCAAGTGCAGCAAGGCGCGTTATTTGCCGCAGTGGCAATGGAAAAACGTGTCATGTCTTTATTACTGGCTTTAATTGTAGTCGTAGCAGTGTTTAATATTGTTTCTGCGCTTTCGATGATGGTGAGTGAGAAGCAAGGCGAAGTGGCGATATTACAAACGCTTGGGTTTACGCCGAACAAAATTGCGCAAGTTTTCATGATACAGGGTTTATATAACGGTGTTGTCGGCACGTTTATAGGCTCTATTTTAGGCTTGCTACTGGCTGCAAATGTCAATGAAGTATTGAGTTTCATTGGCTTGTCACTGTTAGGTGGCATGGCACTGCCAGTGAAGTTTGATACCGTAAGCCTGTCTTTTATTATTTTTACCAGTTTATTATTAAGTTTTTTAGCCACACTCTATCCTGCACAAAAAGCAGCAAAAGTGATGCCTGCCGAGGTTTTAAGATATGAATGATCCTGTGATCCAATGCCAAGCACTTAACAAATCGTACCAAGAAGCAGGTAATCAAGTGTCTGTGTTAAAAGGGGTAAACCTATCACTTGCCCAAGGAGAAACCCTATCAATCGTGGGAAGTTCTGGTTCAGGAAAAAGTACCTTATTACATATCTTAGGGACTTTAGATTCGGCAACCGATGGGACATTAAAAATTAAGGGTGTTGAAGTGCAATCGTTGTCACGTGCTAAACAAGCTGACTTTCGCAATCAACACATGGGCTTCATCTATCAGTTTCATCATCTATTGATGGACTTTAGTGCACTTGAAAATGTCGCGATGCCACTTTTGATAGCTGGTAAGTCTAAGCAAGAAGCTAAAAGCGAAGCGGCTAAAATGCTTGAAAAAGTAGGTCTTGGGCACAGGATAGATCATCGACCGTCTGAATTATCAGGTGGTGAAAGGCAGCGTGTTGCGATTGCAAGAGCACTTGTTACAAAGCCCTCGTTGGTATTGGCTGATGAACCAACAGGTAATCTTGATAAACATAACGCCTTGAAGATATACGAGTTGTTGAACGAATTAAATAAGGAATTTGAAACAAGCTTTGTGATTGTGACACATGACCTTGAACTTGCAGAGAAGTTAGGTCGAGTTGTTCAGTTAGATGATGGTGTGTTGGTTGACTATCAAAAAGAAGGTGGACGTTTAAATGCTTAGTCTGTTTTTAAGCAAACGACTGCGAGAAACCAAGTACCATAGCGGGTTTATTGGCTTTTTAAGTAAAGCGTCAACCATAGGTGTTTTTTTGGGCGTGACAGTATTAATTGTTGCTCTTTCCGTTATCAACGGGTTTGAACAACAATTAAAAGAAAGGCTATTGTCGGTTGTTCCTCATGTAAGCTATCAAGCCCCATATGATCCGATCAGCGATTGGCCTAAGAAGGTCGAATTACTTGAAAGTCAGCAGGGCGTCGTGGCCGCGGCACCTGAAATAAACTTAACTGGTATGGTTCAGTATAAAGGCAAGCTAAAGGCGACGCAGTTAAAAGCGATAGAACCTAGCAAGCACACTCAGGTTTCTAGTATTCATCGTTTCATCCAGCCTATTGATTTAGAAAACTTAGGTGAAAACGACATCATTCTAGGGAAAGGGATAGCGTCTCAACTTGGCGTAGACCTTGGTGATAAAGTGACGGTGTTAATTGCGAACCAGCATGCGAAAAATGCACTGGCAGCGCCAAAACGCGTGTCATTTAATGTCGCTGGGCTTATTTCCATGGGTGGTGAAGTCGACAAGAGCCTTGCTTTGGTGAGCTTATCAAGGATACAGCAAGCATTAATGTTAGAGAGCCAAACGGTTACTGGTCTTCGTCTTGCTGTTGACGATGTATTCAATGCGCATCAAATTGCGATGAGCGCTGGTCGTGCATTACCAGATCTCGTCTATGTACAGAGCTGGTTTAGAACGCAAGGTAGCCTGTATCAAGATATTCAAATGGTCAGAACCATTGTTTATTTAGTGGTGTTTTTAATTATTGCTGTGGCCAGTTTTAATATTATTTCGTCAATGGTTATGGAAGTGAAGGAAAAACAAGCTGATATTGCGATTCTGAAAACCATGGGTACGCGCGATCGCACTATCTTTATGACATTTGCTATTCAGGGCTTGAGCTACGCATTAGTTGGGGCGTTTTGTGGCCTAATGGTTGGTACACTGTTAGCGATCAATATTTCTGATTTATTTATGCTTTGGACGTCAATTGATGGAAGTAACCCATTGCAGGGGGTTTACTTTATAGAGTTTTTACCAAGCAAATTAGACTGGGTAGATATCGCGATTGTTTTGGTGGCAACCGCATTAATTTCAGTGCTTTCGAGTATATATCCTGCATGGCAGGCAACTAAAATCGAGCCTGCACGTGTACTTGGTGGCGGATAGAGCTAATTGACTTTGACTAGCTCTCAAAGTGTAAATAGCTTGATTTGTCTTCTAAAACATACTCGACAAAGGCGTCAATGGGGAGAGGCTTACTATAGTAATAGCCTTGTACATATTGTACGCCTTTTGCTTTGGCATAAATCATTTGCTCCATATCTTCAACGCCCTCCGCAACAAGCGGCTTATCTAGGTTTTTGGCTAAAGATACAATTGAATTAAACACAGATTGAAGTTTGCCGTCTTTCACCACGTTAGTGACAAAAGAGCGGTCGATTTTGATTTCATCAAAATGTAGTTTGCACAAATAGCTCAGGCTTGAAAACCCGGTACCAAAGTCATCAATAGATATTAAAAACCCTTTGCCCTGAAGAGAAACAAGTACTTCATTTACATAGGAAAAATTGTCTATTAAGGCTGACTCAGTTAGCTCAAGCTTGATACAGCGAGGGTCAATTTTGTAATCTGCTAATGCATGCAGTAATTTGCTTTCAAAGTTGACGTCTAAAATCTCTACCACACTGATATTGATAGCGAACATATAGTTTTTGGGCTCTATCCCTTCGCTTCGAAGCTTATCTTTGGTTTTTTTGATTTGCGACAGGGTAAACATAGTGAGTTTATTAATGTCACCGGTACTCTCAACAATTGGAATAAACTCGACAGGAGAGACTGGTTGCCCATCCAAAGTCCACCTCATTAGGCATTCGGCGCCAATTAAACACTCTGTTTTTGTGTCATGTAGCGGTTGCAGTACAACACTAAAGGTATTGTCTGAGTTTTCATTATGAAGTGCATCTCTAAGCGCGGTCTCAATTTTGTTTTGTCGCTCAATTTGTCGCGCAAGTCCTTCTTGAAATTCAACCAATCTTAATTTTTCAGATAATACATCAAAGGTGGCCATTTCAGCTTTGTTTAAGCTAAGTTCGTGGTCATCTTTACTTGTTTCTTTATAGTAGCCCAGTGCTACATTGCTATAAAAACTACTGTCGTTGAATTCGAATGGTTCGTTAAGGTGGTTGTAGAGGGCTTCAATATTTATCGGGGATGAGTTGGGGATGAATACGCAAAAACAGTCTGATGAGTGTTTCGAGAAAATACCTTGTTCATATTCGCCTTGAAAGCGAGAAAGTACCTCCATAAAGACTAAATTTGCTACACCGATATTCCAAACCTCGGATATTCGTTGGTAGTTACAGATCCTGATACAACACATTACACCCGTTGTATCAAGCTCCTGTACCTTAGCAACAAAGGCTTCTCTATATAATAAGCCCGTATGCGGGTCGCGAATGGCTAATTGTTTGTTAAGGCGTCTAATTGCAACGAGTTCTTCAATTAAGTCGACTTTAACGAAGGTGAGGTCATTTTTTCTTGTGTAACTAAATCTAACCCAGTGCACATTGCTGTTATCAACACTGACACCGAGCTCCAATTGGTCAAAATCAGTTTCAAAAAGTATTTGTTTACTGTCTAAGTCATTGAAGTCTTGGTCGAAGAACTTTAATGTTGCACAGTCGACAATATTATCACCCACATTTAAAGTCATTAAATTGCTGGCTTTATCTGAGATCCCTGTGATCACCCCGTCTTTCTCATATGCTACGTAGATGATATTGAGCAGTTCTAACAGGCTTTTTTGCATACCTAGCACCTTAACACTTTTAATATTTGATACGGGATATTGCTGAGCGAAAAGACTTTGTCTACTGCACCTCTGGCGATGGCTTCTTTGGGCATGCCAAATACCACGCAGCTGGATTCACTCTCGGCAAAATTGATTGCGCCAGCCTGCTTCATATCTAACATACCGGATGCACCATCATCACCCATACCTGTGAGTATTACGCCAATTGCATTGCGTCCCACAGATTGTGCGACTGATCTAAATAACACATCTACAGAGGGCCTGTGCCGACTCACTAAAGGACCATCTCGTACTTCTAAATAGTAGTCGCTACCTTGACGTTTTACCAACATGTGCTTACCACCGGGCGCTATGTATACATGTCCCGTTTTCAATCTCATCGCGTTTTCACCCTCAACAACAGTGTGGCGTGTAATTGTATTTAATCTCTGCGCAAACGCGTGGGTAAACTTACTGGGCATGTGTTGAACGATAACAATGGGTGGTGTATCTGGCGGTAATAAAGATAAAAATCCGGTAAGGGCTTCTGTCCCGCCAGTGGATGCACCCACTGCAATGACCTTGTCATGGGTAATGGGCGGTTTTAGTTCGCTTGGTGAAGCAGGGGGGAGGACTTCATCAACGGTATGGTTGTGCCTTACCGATTCTTCAGCCAGGTAGCGCAATTGCTTAACTTTGGCTTTGCCCGCCGCTTTTATGGCATCTATGATTTGTGTGATACCTTGATTATTAAGAAAGTCCGTTAATCCCTGCGTGGGCTTTGCAATGACATCGACGGCACCAGATGCGAGTGCTTCCATTGCGGTTTCGGTATGTTTTTGGGTGAGGGCAGAGCACATAATCACGGGAGTGGGCTTTTCTTGCATAATTTTTTTCAAGAAAGTAATGCCATCCATTTTGGGCATTTCAACATCGAGCAAGATAACATCAGGCCAATTCAACTTCATTTTTCGCTCTGCCAATAGAGGATCAGGCGCTGAGCCGATAAGCTTTAAATCTCTATCATGTTTGATGATTTCGCCTACGAGTTGCCGCATTACCGCAGAATCGTCAACGATAAATACGCTAATCATAACCGGACCTTTTTATAGATACAGGGTTGGATCAACTCCAGCCCTTGGCGTTTTTTTCTAAGTGACTCAGAGTGACCTAAAAACAACAATCCGCCATGGTTAAGTCTATGCACAATGTTATCGATAATGGCTTTTTGTTTGATTTCATCAAAGTAAATTAAAACATTGCGCAAAAAGATGATATCAAAAGAATAGTCTACCTTTTTTAAACGTAGCAAGTTATCAACATAGAAAGTACAGTGGCTTTTAATAGCTTTATTGACCGTAAATGTCCCTTCATTTTGGTCTATTCCTTTTAAGCAATACGCGCGTCGATATTTTTTAGGAATTTTTTGTGAGGTAGACATAGCAAAGCAGGCTTCTTTTGCCATTTCCACTGCCGTTGGTGATATATCTGTTCCAGTTACAGACCAATTTCTGCCGTAGAATAAGTCGTCTAACACCATGGCAATAGAGTAGGCTTCTTCTCCTGTGGAGGACGCTGCACTCCATGCTTTTATAGGCACTCGGCGGCTTTGCTTACCACGGAAGTAGTCATATAAAAATTCAAACTGGACTTGCTCACGGAAAAAATAAGTTTCATGCGTCGTCATCTTATCGATAAAAATATCCAGCTCCTTTTTACCGACTGGACTGATTATTAATTGATAGTATTGATTATGTGTCGCACATGCATTTGCCCGCAGTCTTGAGCTTAAACGGCTGGCCATGATATCCGCCTTAGAGGCATTCAACCGAATCCCAGTATGCTCATCGAGCACTCTGTTTAATTGATTGAATTCAAGCTGACTTATTGCCACAGGCTTAGTTTACCTTTGGCAATAGTTGATGAAAAACTGTTCTTGCTCGTGCTTTAATGAGGTGTTTATCTCGTTGACATTTAACACTTTTTCAATATCAAGTAGGGTTGTGAGCTTGTTGTTAATTTTGGCCATTTTCCACTCAAAATGTCTTGGAATATTAGACCCAAAAGAGGGGGAAGACTCAAGCTTATTCAGGTCGATAAACTCGATAGACACTACGCTATTAACAAGCATGCCAAGTGTCATGGACTCTTCTAATGACTGGTCAAAAAAGTCATACAACACAATGCAGCTGTATTTATCATAGGGCGTGGTCGACTTTAGACCTAATCGGCTTTGCAAATCGAGTACGGGTATGACGCTGCCTCGAACATTTATCACGCCGCGTATTACGTCTGAGCACATGGGCACCATGGTTGTTTCTACAAGCTCTATAACTTCTTTAACAGAATCAATGGGAATACCAAAGTGATCATGCCCGACTTTGACAAATAAGTAACGGAGTTCACCTTTTTGCTGAATATGGGCAATCTCCTGCGTATGTTCACTCATGGCTGACCTCACTTGCTGTATCTTCTTCGGAGTCTTGTGGAGGAGGGGGACTTTCGTCTTCGTTATCAAAGTTTTCAGTGAGCTCAGCGTTATTTAAGTCTTCGATGAGCTTGATGTCATCTAAAGTTAAAATCTTTGAGATGTCTAAAATGGTCATCAGTTTATCAGGTAACTTTGCAAGGCCAAGGACAAACCGGCTTTGAAATTGCCCGCCAATACTTGGCACGCCATCAATGTCAGTACTAGAGATATCCAATACTTTTGTCACCATATCTACCTTTAAGCCAATGGTAATTTCTTGGCAGTTAAATTGGCATTCGGCAATAATAATACAGGTTCTGTTTGTGATATCCTGAGGTTGCTTTCCAAGGCGTAAAGAGAGGTCAAAAACGGGAATGACCTCTCCACGTAAGTTGATTGCGCCTATGATAAACTCAGGCGCCATGGGAATGGGGTCGACTTCAACGTACTCCATAATTTCTTTTACCAAAGAAATATTGATGGAGTACGAAGCGTGGTTAAGTTCAAACGCCAGATACTTATCTTTGTCGACTAAACTATTTTGAGCTGTATGATCTGTCATAACTTTTACTCATCAAAAGGGGTATAGCCTTCTTCTGGCATTGAGCCTGATGATTTTGATTCCTGTACAGAGCGTCTCAATTTCACCATTTGTCTGTCGTTACTGAGTTTAAAGTAATTCACCGTGGAGCGAATATCACTGGTTTGGTCTTGAACCATTTTAGCGGTTGAAGCCAACTCTTCAGACGCTGACGCATTTTGCTGAGCAATTTCATCCAACTGCGAAACGGTTCGATTGATTTCAGCCACACTGGTGCTTTGCTCTGTGGAAGCTGCGGTAATTTCCTGAACTAAATCAGCTGTTTTACCAATGTTAGGCACCATTCTATCTAGCATACCACCAGCGTGCTGTGCAATTTTTACACTGTTATCTGCAAGTGTACTTATGTCTTGTGCAGCTACTTGAGAACGCTCTGCGAGCTTTCTTACTTCATCAGCAACCACGGCAAACCCTTTACCATGCTCGCCAGCTCTTGCTGCTTCGATGGCTGCGTTTAATGCAAGCAAGTTGGTTTTGTAGGCAATGTCTTCAATAATGCCGATTTTCTCAGCGATTTGGGTCATGGCTTTTACTGTATCTTTTACAGCACGGCCACCGTCATTGGCTTCGCTGCTAGATTGTTTGGCAATGTCGTTCGTGACTTTTGAGTTTTCAGTATTCATGGAGATTGAGGAACTCATTTGCTCCAATGATGCGGAGGTTTCTTCCACACTTGCGGCGAGTTGATTTGAAGTGGAGCTCAGCATCCGTGAAGTTGTGCCTACCTCATTGGTGCTGTGTGCAATAGACTCCACTGACTCTTGAATATCCAATAGGATATTTTGCAGTCGCTCGATAAATCCATTGAAACTTCGTGCTGTTTCTCCGATTTCATCATTGCCAAAATCAGGTATGCGTCTGGTTAGGTCACCTTCACCAGAGCGAAGGTCTTCAGCAGCTTCGGCAAGGGCATTAATGGGGATCACAATACCACGGATCAAAAAGGCTGCGGTCGCAGTGGCCAGCACAATGGCAACGACGAGCAATGCCCACACTAAAGAAATGCTTTCTCTGGCTGCGGTAACTAAGGCATTGAGAGACTCGTCACCTTCTTGAATTGCCTCGTTTGATATTTCCTCTAACAGGTCTTCAATTTTATTAAATACTTCGTGCTCTAATCTATCAACATCGCTCGACGCTTTAATTTTGTCACGAGGGTCATACATGGCGAAGATTTCTTTACCCCCATTATATAACTCCATGTACATGCGTTCTACTTCACTGAGTGCTTTGATTTCAGCTGGTTTTCTTTCAAGAGGCTTGAGGTCAGCTAAAAAACCAGTAAAGGTTCTGGCATCTTTCTCAAAGGCGGCATCTGCACCTAGTGCACCACGCATGTATGCGTTCATGGAACTCATCATATCGCCTTGCTCATCTATCAGCTCAAGGTAATAGCGTACACCGGGCAGATCATCATTCACTACTTCGTTAAAATCACCGCTGCTTCCCGCATCGGCAACTTCTTCCTCTTTTAATGTGTCAAGCAGTTGTTCAAGGGGGATTGCAAACTCTTTATTTAAGTAGTCATATTTATCGATGGCTTTAGCTTCTAAAAGCGGATCAAAGCGGTCAAATATAAGCTCCTGATTTTCATTGGCATAGCGGGATACTAACTCTTCCAATTGACGTATCAGAGAGTTATTTACTGTACCAAGCTGTTTTAGATCTTCTAAATAGCGGATAAATTCGTTGTAGTTAGTTCTAAAGTCTTCACTCTCATCAGATTCGCCAGCGATATATTCGAGCACATTACTATTCATATCACCTAACTCATCGAGCATGTTTAAGGCATAAATCGTTTCGGGTATATCTACCTTACCGACGTCCACCGCAAACTCTTCAATTTCTCCGTTTTTAAGCTGTACGGACATTGCTATGACTAACAGCAATACCCCCATGGTAAACATCGCAAGAATGATCTTGTTGCGAATTGTAAAGTTCTTAAACATGTTCGCTCTCCGAATTACTTAATGCTTTTTCTCTAACGCCTCATAGACAGAAATTGCTGATTTTATAAGTGCAGAAACATCCAAAATGATTGCCACGTTTCCGCTACCTAAAATTGTCGCACCGCTAATACATTTGAGTCCTTCGAACAACCTTCCAAGTGGTTTTACTACTGTTTGAAATTCACCTTTGAGTGAGTCCACCACAAGACCCGCTCGCAACGTGCCAAATTGCACGATAACTAAAGATTCTCTGGTATGGTCAATTTGTTCTTCAATACCAAATAAGGTTCTGAGGCGAATAAAGGGTAAAACCTCAGTTCTTAAATTGATGTAACTCTTGTCTTGAATATCTTGTTCAGACACCACTTCGTGGAGTTCTAAGCACTCGACTACGGTATCTAAAGGGATCACGTAGTTTTCTTTGTGCACTTCAAACATGAAGCCATCTATAATTGACAGGGTGAGTGGAAGCCTGATTAAAATTGTTGAACCTTGTCCTGGGTTGCTTTCAACTTCTACGCTGCCTCTTAAGCTGTCGATGTTTCTCTTAACGACATCCATACCGACACCACGACCTGAAATATTGGTGATGGACTCGGCAGTTGAAAAGCCTGGTTCAAAAATCAGTAAGTTAATGTCTTTTTCTTGTAGAGTTTGATTTGCACTGACTAAGCCTCTATCGACTGCACGTTTGAGAATTCTTTCTTGATCTAGCCCTTTGCCATCATCACTGACTTCAATCACGATTGAGCCAGAATCATGGTACGCCTTGAGAGTGAGTTGACCTAGCTCTGATTTACCGTTTGCTTTTCTTGTTTCAGGGTCTTCTATGCCATGATCTATGGCATTTCTGACGATATGCATGAGGGGATCGCTGACTTTTTCTACAAAGGTTTTATCAAGCTCGGTTTCAGCGCCGACAATGGTGAGATCGACTTGTTTGCCGAGCTCATCTGCAATATCTCGTACTACGCGCTTAAACTTGTTAAATGTTTCTCCAATTTGCACCATTCTGAGTTTTAAAGAGCTATCTCGAATGTTTTCAACAAGGCGCTCTAATAGTGCCATCGCTTCGATTAAGGTCTCATTACCTGTTTCATGGGCGAGTAAGTTTGTCCTTGCGCCAGTGATGACCATCTCACCGACTTGGTCGATTAATCTATCTAGTTTGAGCGCCTCAACACGCAATGTTTTACTTTTATGGATTTTTGATGTGTTTGCTGGCGTCGGTGCGCCTGCTGCGGTTTCGACGAGCTCTGTGTTCTCTGGCTGTTCTTTTTTACTCAAAAGTTGAATGATATCTGAAAAAGTAGGATCTGCGTCTTTTAGTGCATGGGTTACAAAATCAATATCTTGGTATTTTTGAATACTTGATTTGACGATTTCTGCATCGCCATGAGGGGGTAAAATTGCGATATAAGCTTCGCTTTGGATAAACTCAAACACATCTTTTATTTCATCTTCAGATTTGTCTGTTTCAAAGGACAAAATAAACGACAAATAATTAGACTCAGGATCAAATTGTTGCGGCCCAAACATTGCGTCAAACCAGGTGTTCACCTTGAGCTCACTCGTTTCTGAATCAAGGTAATGAATAAAGGAGTAGGGGTCTAGGCCATTTCTCAGTACATTTTCATTCGGTACAAAAAACAGCACCCAGCGCTCGTTATCTAATTTGTTCCCTGAAGTAACCTGAGTTGAACTGATGTTTTCTGGTTCATCATTTTGCTCTTTTATATATTTGGCAAAGCACGCAGCCAAGTGATTCACTTTGTTTAACAAGTCAGCGTCAGGCTCGGTTTCCGAAGCGGCCAGTGTGATGAGGGTTTCAGTTGCATCTCGGGCTTCTAAATATAAAGAAATAAGCTCTTTATCAAGCTGTAACTCTCCATTTCTCGCATTCTCAAGCAGCGTTTCTGCAATGTGTGTTAAGGCGACAACATGCTCAAAATCGAATATGCCAGCACTGCCTTTGATTGTGTGAATTGCCCTAAATAGAGCATTGATAATCTCGCTAGCATGCTCTTGTGAGTTTTCAGACTCTAAATCTAGCAGCCCGTTTTCCATTTCTTGTAACAGCTCTTTAGACTCTGTAACAAAAGTGGCAATAGCAGACGACAAATCAATAGACATGACTACCCCTTAGTCATTTTGGGACGCGGACATACCTACACCCAATTTTTCACAACGCTTTTCGATGAGTTCGTTTGTAGAGATAGTATCGATTTTCAGCCCAATTTTTTGGCTATGGTAGACAACCCAAATGATGAGCTGTAAACCTGCTGAATCGACTTCTGTGGTCTCACTAAAGTCAAAAGACACACATTCTTTATCTGTAATATAAGACTTTACTTCATTAAAGGTTTCCTGAACTTCGTAAATGGTTAGTTCAGCAGGAAATTTAAAACATTCAGTCATATTAAATCTCTACATCATTAATAATTTAGATACTGCTTGCAGCATTTGTGCTGGTTTAAATGGCTTGACCATCCAGGCTTTGGCGCCTGCTTTTTTACCTTCTTCCATCATGCTTTGTTGATTTTCTGTAGTGAGCATAATGACGGGTGTGAACTTGTATTGTGGTAATTGCTTGGCCTGCTTTACAAACTCGATGCCATTCATATTTGGCATGTTGACATCGCTAATTATCAAATGGATTTTATTGCCATTGAGTTTAGTTAAAGCATCTTTACCATCTCTGGCTTCTACTACATTAAATCCGGCACCTGTTAAGGCAATATTGACGACTTGTCTGAGTGAGTCTGAATCGTCTACAACTAAAATGGTTTTACTCATAATGGCCTCATAAAAAAGTTAAATCATCAACAGTATCGTCATCACCATCTTTGGACAAAATACTGCGTTGTTCATTGGTAGCAGCGGTTTTCTTCAATTCATTGCTGATCCTTTGGTGATTAAATTTTGCGGTTTGGCATTCTCGTCGACTAAGAATAAATTGATCAATTTCTTCGGTCATAATGTTTAAAGCGATAGTCACGCTGTCTTGTATCTGGTCGACTCTGTCTTGGAATTGTAAATCGACGAGTATGTGTGAAATTTTTTCTCTGATCTCGATATTAGAAGCATGCAGCTCAGACGCTTGAGACTCAACGTGTTGAGAAAGTGCCAGCCATTCGTCAACAACTTCATTAATTTCATTTCGATATTTTTCAGTCAAAGCTTGTTTGTTTTCTAATTCACTGTTCATCATATCCATCGAAGCGCGCATTGCATTGGCTATACTTTCAATTAATTGACCAATTCTCACACCGGTTTCACCGCTGGAGCTTGCTAATGATCTGACTTCATCAGCAACCACAGCAAAGCCTCGACCATTGTCACCCGCGCGCGCCGCTTCTATTGACGCATTGAGCGCGAGTAAATTGGTTTGCTCCGCAATTTTTGAGACATCTACTGACATGGTCTGCAATTCATTACTTTTATCGACAAGATCTTTAATTGTGGTTGTCATTTGCGCTTGTGAGTCATTTGTCTGTTCTATGTAAGCTAAAACATCGTTCAGCTTTTCTCGGCTGGATTCTGAGACGTCTTGAAGACTAGTGGTACTGTCATTTGAGGTGCTTTCTAGAGTTTGGGATATATTGCCAACCAACTTTGAAAATTCTCCCGACATATGCACAACAGATTGTTTTGTCTGCTCTCTAGCACTTGAAACCTGAGCAATTAATTGAGGGATGATGACGCTACTGAGTTGTTCTAAACAGGCAAGGTCTTCTTTGTGTTCTTGTATTAACTCGTCTTTAGGATGTTCAGTTAATGATTGCTTTTTTTCTTGTTGTGCATCTTTGATAATTTTCTGCATAACCAAAGCTAGTGCAGAAAGCCCGCATAAAATGAGCGATATCACTAGTGAGTCTATAAAAAAAACGCCAATGGCCAAGATAACCATCGGTGTACAGTACACAACAAACAATAGCATGCTAGTTAATCTTCGGTTGATTTATTTTTAGCCTAGTAAAGTATGATTATTGTGCAAATATTAATTTAATTGAGACCTTTACCGCTTCTTAGTTGCAACAGGTTACTGAAATTAATACAGTGGTGAAAATTAAAGAAAGAATAAAACAATGAAGTAAGTAGGTTTAACTATGTCAAATTCAAAACCGCAGCAGTCAATCCAAGAGTGGCAACGACAACAATTGCGAGCAGCTCAACGTCACCTTGCAGAAAAAGGCATAATAACAAACAAAGTAATCGAAAAAGAATGTCGTATATTGCCACCTGCACTTGCAGTTTGGCGGTTAGAAGACCAAAAAGGAAAAGGTTATTGGGCTATTTCGGGGCAAGTACCAACCGATGCAATAGAAGTGAAAGCTGCAAAGAGTGCCAGAGATGCACTCAGACACTTATCTTTCCAATGGCAGATCAAGGCTGATGGTATCCTTTCTTCAGGTATAAAAGATAAAACACAGATTGACTTTACGAACTTGCTAATCAACAAGGCGCATGATATCTATGCAATTTACGATAACGATAAATTATGGGCTAATGTAGCATCGTAAATGGCTCTGAGTTTATCATCGAAGCAGGGCATTTAAGACGTTGTCTTGGAATACCTGCTTCCATAAACACGCCACCTTGCTTACTAAACCCAGACTTTATAAAAGTAGGTACTTCGTCCAATATACACTGAACAAAGACTTCTTCGAGACCTTTTTGTTGAGCAAGATCTGCTAGATAACCGATTAATGATTGATAGGCTTGTCTGTTTCTATGGTCTTTGAAAATTGCAATACGACTAATTAAGCCATCACTACACAATCTACCAGTACCAACAGCTTGGTCGTTTTCATCACGTATTAATACATGATCAGCTGTTTTGTCATGTTGATCGAACTCTACTTGTTTTGGTAAGTGCAATTCACAAACGAACACTCTTTCACGAATTTGGCGCAGCTGTCCCTGAGTTTGTTTCCAACTCACTTTGTCGACGTGATAAATCATGATTACCTCTTTGCGAAAAATCATAGAACACGTCCTGACGAATAAGGGAAAAATCAACTCCTATTATTATTGTCGGTGCCATGAAAATGACACCGTGTATTTGTTCGGTTGGCCCTGTCAGTCAGGCATTTAAGACCAAGCTTCTATGTAAAAAAGCCCGTCGTTTATAAGCGTAGTTAACGTTTCTTTAAATTCCAAGCTGATCAATGCTGGTTTTACCTGTTCAAAGGAAAAACTTGTATTATCTGTTAACAACTTTACCTGTTCTAGGGTATTGCTAGGAAGAGAGTAATTTTCCCCATTAACACTGAGCAAAACATCTGTATCTGTAATTTGATAAATGGCCCTTACGCCACCTGATCGAATAACGACATCATGAGGCTCAACTTCATCCTCTAAAAACTCTGCTACTAGCGCATCGTCTAGTGGGGCTAAGTCCATATCATGCTTTGGTTGACTTAAATAAGTGCCTAACCAATGATTATATAGCGAGTCGTTTTCAATTAATCCAGTTAACATAGCTTGGATTTTGAGTTTGTCATCGGAACTAATTTCACCAATGGACGCTCTCATGTTGAGATCGGCATCACTATAGCGATGTTTTCCAGCTTCTTCATCAATGACATGGTCAGCAAAACTACTGATCAGGTCTTTTTGGTCTGGCGCTCTAAACCCGACGGAGTAGTTGAGTGCATTTTCAACGGCGTAACCCTCATGTGGGCAACCTGGTGGAATGTAGAGAATATCGCCCGGCTCAAGAATTTCATCAATTATGGCGTCAAATTGTTCAACTTGCAAAAGCGCTTTGTCTTTGGTGAACTGCTTTAAACTTGCATCAGGCATACCAACACGCCAGTGCCTTTTACCTTCACCTTGAATAATGAACACGTCATATTGATCTAAATGTGGACCAACTCCCCCTTTGGGTGTTGAATAACTAATCATTAAATCATCAATGCGCCAGTTTGGAATGAAACGAAATGGTTCAAGCAATTGGGCTGCTAGTGGATGCCAATGATCAACAGCTTGAACGAGTAGGGTACTATTGGTTTCGGTTAATTTATCAAAATTCTCAAATGGCCCATGGTGTGCCAACCAATTTTCGTCATGATTTGTGACTAATCTAGACTCTATGCTGTCTTCCATTGCTAAGCCTGCAAGCTCCTCCGCTGACAAAGGATCTTGAAAATCTTTAAAACCGCCTTTGATGAGTAGAGGCTTTTTTTGCCAATATTCTTTTAAAAAGGTTTCAGGACTCATATCGTTAATAGACAGCTGGTACATATTTTCTCCATAAAAAAAGCGAAAGTAACAAGCTATTTGCTTATCCTTTCGCTTAATAAAATCTAATAATTTAGATTAGTTTAATTCGTCGATAAATGCTTCTGCACGACCAATGTAGTTAGCCGGAGTCATTAGCTTCATCTCAGCTTTAACTGCGTCAGGTAGATCTAGACCGTCGATGAACTCTGCCATGATCTCTTGATTAACACGCTTACCACGCGTTAATTCTTTCAGCTTTTCATACGGCTTTTCGATACCATATTTACGCATAACCGTTTGAATTGGCTCTGCAAGCAGCTCCCAATTGTCGTCAAGCTCTGCAAGTAGGCGATCTGCATTTACTTCTAGCTTGCTGATACCTTTAAGTGTTGCTTGATATGCGATTAGCGTATAACCCATGCCAACACCTAGGTTACGCAATACAGTTGAATCTGTAAGGTCACGCTGCCAGCGAGATACTGGTAGCTTTTGCGCAAGGTGAGCAAAAATGGCATTTGCTAGGCCTAAGTTACCTTCAGAGTTTTCAAAGTCAATTGGATTTACTTTGTGCGGCATTGTTGATGAGCCGATTTCGCCAGCAATTGTTTTTTGCTTGAAGTGGTTTAGTGCAATGTAGCCCCAAACGTCACGGTCAAAGTCTAATAGAATTGTATTGAAACGTGCAATCGCATCAAACAGTTCAGCAATATAGTCATGCGGCTCAATTTGAGTTGTGAAAGCATTCCAAGTTAGGCCAAGGCTTGTTACAAATGATTCAGCGTGTGCATGCCAGTCGTATTCAGGATAAGCACTTAGGTGTGCATTGTAGTTACCTACAGCACCATTGATTTTGCCCAATAGTGATACATTTGCAATTTGCTCGCGTTGACGCTGAAGGCGAACATAGACGTTAGCAAACTCTTTACCCATAGTAGAAGGTGACGCAGGCTGACCGTGAGTACGTGTCATCATTGGTACTGATTTATACTCAATTGCCTTATCTTTGATGGCATTAAGCAGGTTATCACAGTATGGAAGTAATACTTGATCACGTGCTTCGCTAAGCATTAAACCATGAGATAGGTTATTGATGTCTTCAGATGTACAAGCGAAGTGAATGAATTCATTTACAGCTTGTAGCTCTGCATTATCCGCAACTTTCTCTTTTAGCAAATATTCAACTGCTTTAACATCATGGTTAGTAGTACGCTCGATGTCCTTAACACGCTGTGCATCTTCTTCGCTGAAGTTTGCCACGATGTCGTCAAGTAGCGCATTCGCTTCGTCACTGAAAGCAGGGACTTCTTTGATTGCGTCAGCTTTTGCTAAAGCTTGTAACCAACGAACTTCTACAGTAACACGGTATTTGATCAGACCGAACTCACTGAAGATGCTTCTAAGTTCTTTGGTTTTGCTACCATAGCGACCATCTACTGGAGAGATAGCGGTTAACGCTGAAAGCTCCATAATTTCTCCTAACTAATTGGTTTTTTGAACGATATTTTTAAATAAATTGTTGTGCTGTGTGGACAATCTTTTTCTTAGAGAAAAAGAAGTGACGGCGTTTTCCGCCTAGTTGTCGCCACAACACGGCACTTCTAATACCTGCTAACAGCAAAGCACGGATTTTATGTTGAATATGCGTTTGCTGTAATAAATCTGGCTTACCAAAAACTTGTATTTTTGGTCCAGCAGGGCTGATAACTTGGGTATAGATATCAGCAAGTGCACCTAGAACTTGTTCGTCATAGACATTGAAATGCAATGTTTGTCTTTCGACTTGCTCTATACGTTTTGCGAGTTCGGAAAAAACAGCATCATTCGATGATAAGGCTCTTTCTAATTGCAATAGACTGCCAACGTATTTCACTATCTCAACGTCTTTTTCACCGTCACTTGAGAGTTGAGCGACGAGCGCTTGATAACCACCTTTGAGTGCAAAGTGATCATCATAAACATCTTCCGGATTTTGAGGTGCTGTATTTAATATACTCTGTAAAAACGTATGCACTTCGTTTTCATTGAAGGTACCATAACGAGCACATTTTTGGACAAGCTTGGCTATTTGGCAAATAGCAGCAAGAGGAATAACAGCTTTTGGTTGCATTATTTAATCACCGACTCAATGATACCGCCACCTAAGCAAGCATCATCCAAATAGAAAACAGCAGATTGACCAGGCGTTACGGCTTTTTGTGGCTCATCAAACAAAACACGTGCCATGCCGTCTTGACCAACCAATAAAGTACAAGGTATATCTTCTTGTCTGTAACGAGTTTTCACTGTGCAGCGAGTTGTGCCTTGCGGGCCTTCACGGTCAACCCAATGAAGTTGGTTTGCATTCAGACCATTGCTGTAAAGGCGAGGGTGATCTTTACCCTGTCCAACAACAAGTACATTGCGCTCTACATCTTTATCTACTACGTACCAAGGTTCACCAGAACCTTCTTTCATTCCGCCAATCAATAGGCCTTTTCTTTGGCCAAGGGTGTGGTACATCAAGCCTTCATGTTCACCGACTTGGTTTCCTTCAGCATCTTCAATAGTACCTGGTTGGGCAGGTAAGAACTTTTGTAAGAAATCTTTGAACTTACGTTCACCAATAAAGCAAATACCTGTACTGTCTTTCTTGTTATGGGTAATTAGACCTTGTTCTTCTGCAATTCTGCGTACTTCAGGCTTTTCGATTTCACCTACTGGGAATAGGGTTTGTGCAACGTGCTCATGGCTCAATGTATACAAGAAATAACTTTGATCTTTGTTATTATCTAAACCTCTTAACATCGCAAACTTACCGCCTCGCTCTTCTCTGCGAACATAATGGCCGGTAGCGATGTAATCTGCCCCTAATGCTTCGGCGGCAAACTCTAAAAACGCTTTGAACTTAATTTCTTTGTTGCACATGATATCTGGGTTCGGCGTACGCCCAGCACGGTATTCTTCTAGGAAATATTCAAATACGTTATCCCAGTATTCCGCTGCAAAGTTAACTGTGTGTAACTCAATGCCAAGCTTTTCACAAACAGCTTGTGCGTCTTTTAGATCTTCAGCTGCGGCACAGTATTCATCGTTATCGTCTTCTTCCCAGTTTTTCATAAACAAGCCTTCGACTTGGTAGCCATGCTCTTTTAGAAGGTAAGCTGAAACTGAAGAATCTACGCCGCCAGACATGCCGACAATGACTTTAATGTTACTGTTATCGCTCATAATATCGCTGTACATCTATATGTAATATTTGAAAGGTCGTGAGTATAGCATGCATTTGGCTACCCTCAAAAGACACACACTAGACTTTATTTGGCTGCAAAACCTTATACTGACCGTTATTTAGGCCATTGAGAGTATATTTGCCAATACTATAGCGGATCAACCTAAGTGTAGGGTGACCGATGTGTGCAGTCATACGACGTACTTGCCGGTTGCGTCCTTCAGAAATAGTAATACTCAACCAAGTTGTAGGAATATTTTTACGCTCTCTAATAGGCGGAGTACGCGGCCACACATTAGGCTCTTCTATTACCTCAATTTGTGCAGGCTTAGTTAAGCCGTCTTTGAGTTCTACGCCTTTTCTAAGCTGGTTTAATGACTGATCATCCGGTGCACCTTCTACCTGAACCCAGTATGTTTTATTGGTGTTCTTTTTTGGTTCAGTGAGTTTGTGTTGCAGCTTTCCACAGTTTGTGAGTAGCAATAAGCCTTCACTGTCTCGATCTAACCGGCCTGCTGCATATACAGATTTAACGTCGACATAATCAGCAAGTGTTTTACGGTGCTGATCATCCGTGAATTGGCACAGCACATCGAATGGTTTATTGAACAATACTATTTTGACATCCTCAGGTTTGACTGGCGGCTTTTTAGCGCCTCGTGATGGTCGTCGTGAGATGTTGTTTGGCTTGTTCCGAGCAGCGTTAGGACGCTGACTGTTTTTGTATGACATAGCTAACAAAGAGGTAATATGAATGGGCGCATACTAACAAAAGTCTCGCCATACTTCAGCATGAAAACGAAAAAAGGCAGCCTGAGCTGCCTTTTAAAGCTTGAATTTAACTTATGCGATTAGGTTTAATGCATCGTTAAATAGTTTACTTGGCCGCATTGCAGCAAACGCTTTGTCGTCATTTGGCTGGAAGTAACCTTCTACATCCATTGCTTGACCTTGTACATCGTTTAGCTCTGCAACGATAGCTGCTTCGTTTTCAGTTAGTTGCTTAGCAACAGCTTCAAATTTAGCTTTAAGCTCTGTATCTGTGTCTTGTGCAGCAAGCGCTTGAGCCCAGTATAGAGACAGGTAGAAATGGCTACCACGGTTATCTAGTTCATTCACTTTACGAGATGGTGATTTGTTCTCGTCTAGGAATTTACCCGTTGCCGCGTCTAGCGTATCTGCCAGTACTTGTGCTTTTGGATTGTTTGTTACTTGGCTCAGGTGCTCAAGAGACGCAGCAAGCGCTAAAAATTCGCCTAAAGAATCCCAACGTAAGTGGTTTTCTTTTTCGAACTGTTGAACGTGCTTAGGCGCTGAACCACCAGCACCCGTTTCGAATAGGCCACCACCGTTCATTAGTGGAACGATAGATAGCATTTTCGCACTTGTACCAAGCTCTAAAATTGGGAATAAGTCAGTTAGGTAGTCACGTAATACGTTACCTGTTACTGAAATAGTGTCTTGGCTGTCTTTCATGCGAGCTAGTGAGAACTTAGTCGCTTCAATAGGTGCAAGAATACGGATATCAAGACCGTCTGTGTCGTGCTCTGGTAAATATGCATTTACTTTTTTGATAAGCTCAGCGTCGTGTGCACGCTCTTCGTTTAACCAGAATACCGCAGGTGTATTAGATGCACGTGAACGGTTAACTGCTAGCTTAACCCAATCTTTGATTGGTGCGTCTTTAACCTGACACATACGCCAGATATCGCCTTGCTCAACATCGTGTTGAAGTAGTACGTTACCTGCTTGGTCGACTACGCGGATAACACCATTTGAAGGAGCTTCAAACGTTTTGTCGTGTGAACCGTATTCTTCTGCTTTTTGTGCCATAAGACCAACGTTAGGGATTGTACCCATAGTACGAGGATCAAAAGCACCATTTTCTTTACAGAAGTCGATAGTTGCTTGGTAAACACCTGAGTAACAACGATCTGGAATAACAAAACTTGTGTCTTGTTGCTTGCCTTCAGCATTCCACATTTGACCGCTCGTACGGATAGCCGCTGGCATAGATGCGTCGATAATAACGTCACTTGGCACGTGTAGGTTTGTGATACCACGATCTGAATCAACCATTGCAATGCTTGGACGAACATCATAAACCGCTGCAAGATCTGCTTCGATTTCAGCACGTTTTGCGTCATCTAGTTTAGCAAGCTTGTTGTATACGTCACCAATACCGTTGTTAACGTCAACACCTAGTTGCTCAAAAGTCTCACCGTGCTTTTCGAATACTTCTTTATAGAAAACTTTAACTGCGTGACCAAAGATGATTGGATCTGAGACCTTCATCATGGTTGCTTTCATGTGTAGTGAGAATAGAACGCCTTTTTCTTTTGCAGCTTCTACTTCAGCAGCTAAAAAAGTGCGAAGTGCGCTAACACTCATGCGAGACGCATCAATGATTTCGCCAGCAAGTAGAGGTGTGCTTTGCTTAAGTACATTTACAGTACCATCTGCTGCAACATGCTCGATACGAACGTCTGTTGCTTCAGTAACAGTTGTAGATTGCTCTGAACCGAAGAAATCGCCTTCGCTCATGCTCGCAACGTATGACTGAGAGTCTGCAGACCATGCACCCATTGAATGTGGGTTTTTCTGAGCATATGCTTTTACAGAGCCCGGTGCACGACGGTCAGAGTTACCTTCACGTAATACTGGGTTTACTGCGCTGCCTTTGATTTTGTCGTAAGTTGCTTTGATAGCAGCTTCTTTTTCATCTTTAGGCTCTTCAGGGTAATCAGGAAGTGCGTAGCCTTTTTCTTGTAGCTCTTTGATAGTTGCTTTAAGTTGAGGGATAGAAGCACTGATATTAGGTAATTTGATGATATTCGCTTCAGGTGTCTTAGCAAGCTCACCTAGCTCAGATAGTGCATCTGCAATTCTTTGCTCTTCAGTAAGAAACTCAGGGAAGTTAGCGATCACACGACCAGCTAAAGAAATATCTCTTGTTTCTACTTCAACACCAGCTGCTTTTGTATAAGCTTGAATTACTGGCAACAAAGAGTATGTTGCTAAAGCTGGTGCTTCGTCGGTTTTTGTATAAATAATTTTTGATGTCATCATCATTCCTAGATAGTTTTGGGCCAATTTCGACCGTTCAACAATAAGCAAAATCTTGCTAACTTATGTTACCCATCGTTATGTGGACGATCGAGTAACAAAAAAATTAGTTTATAAAAAGCTTAAACTCTTTGTAATTAGCAAGTTTGTTAGTTATTCCTACTGAAGTTAGGGGAATAGAAATAACTAACAGACCTGGACATCGGCAGGGATTGTACCAATCTAATCGTAATGCTGCTAATGCAATTTACTTAAGTTATAGAAAAATATGTTACAAGAAACGTTTTGGAGAGAAAAAGAGATGAAGCGAGCAACTTACGTAGCCCGCTTATAGAGCCTTAGAATTTGCTATGCCATTTCACCAACTTTCGGTGCAATATTAGTAGCATGTAAGCCCTTAGGCCCTTCCTGTAGCTCGAATGTTACATCTTGACCAGCTTTAAGCGTCTTGTATCCATCCATTACAATCGTCGAGTAATGTGCAAAGATATCTTCGTCACTGCCGTCTTCTACGATGAAACCAAACCCTTTGGCGTTGTTAAACCATTTGACTTTTCCGCAAGCCATACTTCTACATCCTTCTATAAGTTGACTAATTAAGTTAATCTAACCTTTGAAATTTGCTAAGCTGTCCATAACATGAACAACTAGGACTAGAATGTAGTTTAAATAACCATACAGTCAAGTTTTTTAGTGCAGTTTTTTAACATTTTATTTATTTTTTAATTCAAGTTTGCTTGAGTATATAAGACAAGACTATATTTAATTATGAGTGGGATAAAAGATTCAGGTGTGTTGGAAGAGGTCAAAGACCAAGAGAAGCAAAAACTTCAACCACCGAAGAAATACAAAGTGATTTTAAACAATGATGATTACACACCGATGGATTTCGTCATCGAAGTGTTAATGACTTTTTTCAACATGGATAGCGAAAGAGCAACTGATGTGATGCTTAAAGTGCATCACGAGGGAAAAGCGGTATGTGGAATGTATCCTGCAGACATAGCCCATACAAAGGCTGAGCAGGTGAACAGATACGCTCGCGATCATGAGCATCCGCTCCTGTGTAGCTGTGAGCAAGAATGACCTTATTTATTCTCGTTGGGGGTTGCCAATGCTAAATAAAGATTTAGAAATTACACTTAACACCGCGTTTCGTGAAGCTCGTACTCGTCGTCATGAATTTATGACGGTGGAGCATTTATTACTTGCACTGATTGATAATCCATCTGCAAGTGAAGCGCTCAACGCCTGTAGCGTAGATACTGACAGTTTAAAAAGAGAGTTGTCAGAATTTATTGATGAAACAACGCCTATTATTCCGGAGCTTGAGGAAGATCGGGAAACTCAACCAACGTTAGGATTTCAACGTGTTTTACAAAGAGCTGTGTTTCATGTTCAGTCTTCAGGCAGAAATGAAGTAACTGGCGTCAATGTTTTAGTCGCAATTTTTTCAGAGCAAGAAAGCCAAGCAGTTTATTTGCTGAAAAAAGCTGATGTGAGCCGATTGGATATTGTGAACTTTATCAGTCACGGTATCTCAAAATCTGATGATGATCCTGAGCCGGAAGAGCATGAGGACATCAATGAAGAGGGCGCGGAAGTTCAAGGCGAAGAAAAAACTAAGCTAGAGAACTTTACTGCAAATTTAAATGTTTTAGCGAAAGCAGGGCAGATAGACCCGCTTGTTGGTCGTGATCAAGAAGTAGAAAGAACCATTCAAGTGCTCTGCCGCCGTAAAAAGAATAATCCATTGCTTGTTGGTGAAGCGGGGGTCGGTAAAACGGCAATCGCCGAAGGTTTAGCATATCGTATCGTAAACGAACAAGTACCTGAAGTGATCGAAGATGCTGTTGTCTACTCCCTTGATATGGGGGCTTTGCTTGCGGGAACAAAGTATCGCGGTGACTTTGAAAAGCGCTTCAAAGCGCTGTTGAAAGAGTTACAAGCAAAGCCAAATGCAATTTTGTTTATTGACGAGATTCATACCATTATCGGTGCGGGTGCTGCATCCGGCGGTGTTATGGATGCCTCAAACCTGATCAAGCCTTTACTTTCTAGCGGAAAACTTCGCTGTTTAGGTTCTACGACGTACTCCGAATTTAAGAATATTTTTGAAAAAGACAGAGCTTTGGTTCGTCGCTTCCAAAAAATTGACGTCGTTGAACCAAGTGTGGCTGATACTGCAAAAATTTTATATGGTTTGAAAGAGCGCTACGAAGAGCATCATGGTATTCGTTACACGCAAAAAGCGCTTAAAGCAGCGGCTGAGTTGAGTGCGAAATATATAAATGAACGTCACTTACCAGACAAAGCAATTGATGTAATTGATGAAGCGGGTGCAAATCAGCGTTTGTTACCTATGTCTAGACGCAAGAAGACCATTGGTGTGTCAGATATAGAGCAAATTGTTTCGAAGATCGCTCGTATTCCTCAGCAAAATGTGTCCTCAAGTGATAAAGAAGTGCTTAAAAACTTAGATAGAAATCTGAAGATGCTAGTTTTTGGTCAAGATGAGTCAATTGATGCGCTTACATCAGCTATTCGCTTATCGCGCTCTGGACTTGCCAATGAAGAAAAGCCAATTGGTTCATTCTTATTTGCAGGGCCTACAGGTGTTGGTAAAACTGAAGTCACAAAACAGCTTGCTAAGTGCATGGGTATTGAGTTCATTCGCTTTGATATGTCAGAGTATTCAGAACGCCATGCTGTAAGCCGCTTAATCGGTGCTCCTCCAGGTTATGTTGGTTTTGAGCAGGGTGGTTTATTAACTGACTCGGTGATTAAACATCCTCATGCTGTTGTCTTATTGGATGAGATTGAAAAAGCGCACCCTGACATTTACAACATTCTATTGCAGGTTATGGACCATGGTACGTTAACAGATAACAACGGCCGTAAAGCTGACTTCCGTAATGTTATCTTTGTTATGACGACCAATGCCGGCGTACAAGAGACTGTGAGAAAGTCTATTGGGTTCCAGCAACAAGATCATTCTCATGATGCAATGATTGAGATAAATAAAGTATTTACACCTGAATTTAGAAATAGGCTTGATAACATTATTTGGTTTAACCACCTAGAGAAAGAAGTTATCTTGCAAGTTGTAGATAAGTTTATTGTTGAGTTGCAAGCACAACTAGATAAGAAGTCGGTGAACCTTGAGTTTACTAATGAGGCGAGAGATTGGATTGCCGATATTGGTTATGACAAAGCGATGGGTGCTAGACCTATGGCGCGTGTCATTCAAGATAATCTTAAAAAGCCACTGGCGAATGAAATTTTGTTTGGTTCACTCATTGATGGTGGTAACGTTAAAGTGACTGTTAAAGGTAATGCTTTAGAGTTCGATTTTGAACAAGAGCTCGTATCTGCATAATTTAAAGCGGCTGAGCTGATAGCATTAGCCGTTTTAATAATATTGACGTTACAAAAGCAAAAAACCTAGCCAAGGCTAGGTTTTTTGCTACATACGTCTTATAGCATCAAATTGACGCTGGCGAGACGGTAGAATTAACGTGCACGGAAAACGATGCGTCCCTTGCTTAAATCGTAAGGAGTTAATTCTACAGTGACTTTGTCACCTGTTAAAATACGGATGTAGTTTTTGCGCATTTTACCAGAAATATGAGCCACAACTACGTGACCATTTTCTAATTCAACACGGAACATTGTATTTGGTAAAGTATCAAGGACCGTGCCTTGCATTTCAATAACGTCTTCTTTCGCCATTTGGAGCGTATCACCTCTGTATAAGTTTATCGTTGGAGATTTTGCCCAAAAGCACACAATAAGTAAAGGTAAGAGATTAAATTAGTAACTTAAATATTTGTCCAAGTATCTTCTTTAAGCTGTTGAGCTGGTGAAAACTGCTTTTTGTAGCGCATTTTTTTACATTCGTCTATTTGATAACCTAAATAAACAAACTCTTTATCTTCTGCCGCTGCAAGGTTAATTTGTGCCATAATCATAATAGTACCCAAGCTCAGGTGCTCAAAGTCTGGGTCGAAAAAGGTATAGATTGCTGATAGAGCGTTGGGCATTGTGTCTGTGACAGCAACGGCGACGAGTTGGTCTTCGTGCCACAATTCTATAAACGAAATTGGCATCCATCTACAAAATAAAAAACTCTCATATTGTAGTCTGTTTGGCGGGAACATTGTGCCATCACTGTGTCTTAGAGTTATGTACTTTTCATAAAGTGGAAAATAGCTTTCTTTTTCTTCGAAACTCACCTTAACGCTAAAACTGTTTTGTATTTTTTTATACTTCCTTCGTTGTGACTTTGAGGGTATATAATCCTTTGCTAGAACCCGCATTGATTGGCATGCACTGCAAAGAGGACAGTGTGGCCGATATATTTGATCTCCACTACGTCTAAACCCCAACGAAAGGAGGGCTTCAAAACGCGCTGCTGTATAGCATTCACTGTCTAAAATAACGAGTAGCTGTTCTTTTCTATCTGGTAGATAGCTGCAATCAAATTGCTGACTGAGGCCAATTTTAGATGGAAAGTGTTCAGTCATATATTACCCCTATGTCTTGTGGGTGCCACATGGTTTGTACAGGGTGATAGTCACTTGCTTCTTTAAGTTTAGTCAAAAATTCTTCTCTGGGAATGACTTTTGCGCCCATAGAACTTAAGTAAGGGTTATCTAATTGGCAATCTATAAAATGAGCATTGTGTTTTTTGAGCCAATTAACCAAAGCCCACATTGCTAATTTAGAAGCATTTGGCTGGTTATGAAACATAGATTCGCCACAAAATACACCCGATATCATAATGCCATATAGACCGCCAGCAAGCTTTCCGTCAATCCATACCTCTATGCTATGAGCAAATCCTTCCTCATGTGCTTGGCAATATGCTTTGAGCATATTTTTATTGATCCAAGTACCTTCTTCGTGGAGGCGCTGCTCTCTGCATTGAGAGATAACTTGCTCGAAGGCTTGGTTTATGGTGATTTTTGGTTTGAGTCTATTTCGAGCTTTCTTGAGTGTGCGACCAATATGAAAGTCTGACAGCTCTATAATGCCACGTTCACTGGGTGACCACCACATGATCGGCTCTCGTTCATTGAACCACGGGAAAATTCCAAGTCGATATGCTTTTTTTAGTCTTTTTGTATTAAGGCATCCGCCAATGGCTAACAGGCCATCAGGTTCTTTTAATGCAAAGTGGCACGGCGGAAATATATAATCTGTCGATGATAAGTGGAACAACTGTTGTGTCATATTTGACTTAAGTTTCGAGTGAGCTAGTTGCTAATTTGAGTTTAGCAAAAATCGGTTGGAAGCACGCCATGAAATATGGCGTGCTAAGAGATTATTTAAGGTTATCTAAATAACGCTCAGCATCAAGGGCTGCCATACAGCCAGTGCCAGCTGAAGTGATTGCTTGACGATAAATGTGGTCAGATACGTCACCTGCAGCGAATACACCTTCTACGCTTGTCTGTGTTGCGTTGCCATTTAGGCCTGACTCAACAACAAGATAGCCATCTTTCATCTCAAGCTGACCTTCAAACATGTCTGTATTCGGCTTATGACCAATAGCGATGAATACACCAGCTAGGTCTAAATCTTCAGTTGCATCAGAGTTTGTATCTTTGATACGAATACCTGTTACACCCATATCATCGCCAAGTACTTCGTCTAAAGTGCGGTCAAAATGAAGAACAACATTGCCATTTTTCGCTTTCTCTAGTAGACGGTCAGATAGAATTTTTTCACTACGGAAGCTATCTCTGCGGTGAACAACATGTACTTCGTCTGCAATGTTAGAAAGGTATAGCGCTTCCTCAACAGCTGTGTTACCACCACCAACTACAGCAACTTTTTGTCCTCTGTAGAAGAATCCATCACAAGTTGCACAAGCAGAAACACCGCGACCTTGGAAGTTTGTTTCAGACTCTAGACCTAGGTATTTTGCAGATGCACCTGTTGCAATAATTAATGCATCACAAGTATAAGTGCCTTGGTCGCCTGTAAGGGTGAATGGACGCTTAGTTACATCGACTTTATTGATATGGTCAAAAATAATCTCTGTTTCAAAACGCTCTGCATGCTCTTTCATACGCTCCATAAGAGCAGGGCCAGTTAAACCATGTGCATCACCAGGCCAGTTTTCTACTTCAGTTGTTGTTGTCAGCTGACCACCTTGTTGCATACCTGTGATTAAAACAGGGTTTAAATTTGCACGTGCTGCATAAACAGCGGCAGTATAACCCGCTGGACCTGAGCCAAGGATCAATAGTTTACAGTGCTTATCACTCATGAATTTCTATCCTAAAATTTAGTATTAGCATTACAATGATGCCGATTCTAAGTAAATCAACCCAGAAGTAAAATAAAAATCAAATAAAGCAATTTTAGAAATCGTGAACTTGTCAAATTTAGTGTACTTGATGGAAAAGTAAGCCAATGGAGCTGAAATTGTCGGATCTTCATGACCTTTCTATTTTTTTTTGTTATGTTTGAAGGAATTTTTTTTGCTACTAAATTATCAGTAGCCCAAGATTTAAAGGTAAATATGGCATTTTGGCAGGACAACTCTGGCTTTGCTTTAGAAGCGAGCAGCTGTAAAGTCTTAACAGACGCTAAACATTATCACAGTGAACTTTTGTCTTTGATTGGCAAAGCAAAGAAGCGCATTTACATCGCTGCACTGTATTTACAAGATGACACGGCAGGCCAAGGTGTGTTGTCTGCGTTGCACAATGCGTCGCTGAGCAACCCAGATTTAGAGATCAAAATACTAGTTGACTTTCACAGAGCCCAGCGAGGGTTAATCGGCGAGGCAAAGTCTGAGGGTAATGCACGCTTATATTGTGATTATTTGGAGCAATTCAACTCAAATGTTGAAGTATACGGTGTGCCAGTAAAAGCGAAAGAATTATTTGGCGTATTGCATCTTAAAGGGTTTGTGATTGATGACACGGTTCTTTACAGCGGAGCAAGTATCAATGATGTCTACCTACATCAAGAAGAGCGATATCGACTTGATCGTTATTTTCTCTTAGACAATGCAAAATTAGCTGATAGCTTTACCGCTTTTATTGAGAAGCATCTGTTAAATTCTGAAGCCGTCCCCAGAATTGATAAAAGGCCTTTAAAGCCATTTAGTGAAATAAAGTTGGCGCAAAAGAAATTAATGCGCGCTCTGAAAAAAGCTAATTATGATATGTCTGGCGCAAATGAGTCTAATGCACTTAATGTACGCGCATTTTTAGGGTTTGGTCGTAGAACTAATAAGCTCAATAGATTGATTAAGACGTTATTTGATACCACTGAGCAGGAGTTGATTTTATATACGCCTTACTTCAACTTCCCGGCACCTTTATTACGCTCATTACGTCGTCTGTTAAAGCAAGGCAAGTCAGTAACTATTGTTGTTGGCGATAAGACAGCTAATGACTTTTACATCTCTCCTGATAAACCATTTAGTCGAATAGGCGCACTGCCTTATTTGTATGAGCGGATTTTACATAAATTTTTAAAGTCGCAGAAAAGGTATATCGAGCAGGGACTACTCAATGTATATCTTTGGAAGGATGGGGACAACTCATTCCATCTAAAAGGTATAAACCAAGACAATCAAGTCCATCTGATGACGGGGCATAATTTAAACCCTAGAGCTTGGGGTTTAGACATCGAAAATGGCATTTTGATAGAAGATAGAGCTCAGGAATTGAAAACATTTATCGATGCTGAGAAGCAATCAATCTTGTCTCAATGTCGAAAGTTGTCTGGACCAGATGATATTGAAACTCTGCAAGACTACCCTGCACCGGTGCAAAAGATATTAGGGCAGGCTAAACGTGTCAAAGTCGATTTTATCATTAAAAAGTTTATTTAAGCTTGCTGTCACAGTATCAACAAGGCGACTAACTTCTGTTAGTCGTTTTTTAATATTTAATACTACGTTTATGGGCTTGTTTTAGTTCTTTATTTGAGTATTTTTCTCACCTGATTTTGACTGTTGCGATTTTTTCGAATTTGTATTGCATATCACTTCTTAGGCCCAATGATAAAACCCCATATTTAAAAGTTGTTTACTTGCCTACATGTTTAAAAAACTAATTTAAGTGCTACTTTTGGCGCCTTAATTGACCCGGGCTTATGCCAATTATTTTTTTGAAGGCTTTGCTAAAAGAAGCCTCAGAGCGGTAACCAACTTGCTCTGCAACGCTTATCATCGACTCTTTTCCTTCCTTCAATAGATCTTGGGCGATATGCATTCGCCATTGACTGAGATACGACAGTGGCGTCATACCAATGATGTCGTGGAATAGGTTTGTAAACGCGGAACGAGACATACCTGCTGACTGTGCCATGCGCTCGACTGTCCACGCTTGAGCGGGTTGTTTGTGGATGAGGCTCAAAGCAAGACTGAGCCGCGTATCTGCAAGTGCCCGAAAGTACCCCGTACCGGCATGCTGAGAATTGACATGCCAACGCAGCAATTGAATGACCAATACCTCGGTAAGGCGATCAACAATGACGGTACCGCCAGGTAGTGTCGAGCGGGATTCGTGAGCTAGCATATTGGCTAGGTTGTTTAACCACAATAGTGATGGTTCTTCATTTGTTTTTATATGCAAAAAGTTGGGCATATCCCTCAAGATTGGTAGCTGGACGTGTTGCTGATATTTGAAATAACCACACAATAATGTGGTAATGCTTTCTTCTCCTGCAAACGGGTTCTCGTCATTCTGTATCTGCGTCAGTAATTCGTCTCCTGATATGCAGACACCATTTGGTTGATCGCCAATTTGGTGCGCCGCACCCGTTGGAAAGGCAACAATATCTCCGGTCGAAAGGTAGGTAGCGTGCTTTGAATCAGGCATGTTTAACCAAGCACCGCCTCGCACCACGAAGTGAAAAGTACCATAGTCTGTTTCTTGCTCTTTTATGCCCCAAGGCGCTGAAAAATCGGTACAAAAATAACTGCTAGCTTGAAGACGAAGCGCATTTAGTATATCAGATAATGCATCTCCCCCAATTAAGCTGTTTCCAGCATTAGGAATTTGAGTGTTTGATGGCGATGGAATGTGATTAATCACGAGTTTACTCCTCTTGGTAAATGTAACCAAAAAAGTACGATTAGACATATATGCTGCACTAAACATCATAGTTTGTACAAGATGAAACTGTAAAATTGTTGACTCAATCGTTTATTAAAATGAAGAGTATCACCATGAATAAAACAGAGAATGAAGTAATAGGTTGGAAGTGGACATTGTACGCAGGATTAATACCTTTGATGGCGGGACTATTCATGTTATTGACTTCAAGTCTCTCTATTTCTAACGGTATGTCGCTATGGACATTTGCTATTCATAAGTTGGACTTTAGTTTTTCTCAGCTCACCGCTGTTGATCCGCAAGCGGGTCCGTTTGTCACATTTTTAGCGATGCTGGCAGGTGTCAATATTGTATCGGCGGCAGTGCCAATCATTCTTATTTCTATATTTGCACTCAAAAAGGGGCAAAAGTGGGCCTGGTACTATCTTTTATTCATGCTCGTTTGGGAGGGGGTTAACGACGTCTATAGTGTGACTCAGTTTTACTTTGAAACTGGTGCGCCAATGTTTGTTATGCCATGGCTGTTTTGTATCTTGATGGCGACAGGCTTATATAAAACACGCGAACAGATTTTTAATCATTAGTACGGGAACTGAATCGGTTCTTTTATATTTTGCGGGCTATACTAGCTCGCACCTCATTTTTTATAGTCACAATTCAAAGTTGAATTCGAGTTTAATCAAACAATAAATATATTGCGCTGGACAGCACTTCCATTTGAACAATTCAAAACGCTTTGTTACCTAATGCAAAAGTACATTTAGATAGGCGTACCTCTAAGGTCGCAGAAACCTAAAACCACCTACCTTTTATAGCTTGTAGGCGATTGGGAATACTCCAAAAAGCTATTATCCCCCGATTTTTGTACGAATTGACATAAAGTTGGTTTTTTTGGTCATGGTTCATCCGAGTAAGGTGATTAATAATTTATCCCAAGCCGTTGATAGATTGACTGCCTTCAGCACATAAATTGCCGTGAATATGAACGTAGTTAAAGCACTAAACACGATAACAGTCGCTATTTTTGCTTGATATCTGGATACGGTATCGAGATCACAGAGCTAAGAAATTCATTAAGGAGGCTGCTTTTGTTTACTAATTCGATTAATTCTATGCATAAGGTTGGGCAAGGTACTGCGCTATTAGGGGTTGTGTTGCCATTACTATTAATTGGCGTACTTAAATTTACCCCTACGGAAGTTGAAGCATTAAAACCCGTCATTAATGGTACACCTTGGTTAACTTGGTTGTATGCGGTATTTGGCTTTGAAGGGGCTTCCTACTTCCTCGGTGTAGTTGAAATTATTACTGCCACCTTATTAATTATGTCTGTGTGGTCTGCGCGTGCTGGAATTATGGGTGGTGCAATGGGCGCCGTAACTTTTTTGGTGACTGTGAGCACTCTACTTGTGCTGCCAATCGGGGAAGACAAAGAGGGAGGTTTACCATTTCTAAATTTTCTAGGACAGTTTTTAATCAAGGATGTTGCTTTGTTAGGTATTTCAATATTGGTGTTGGCTAACTGTTTAGCGCGTTTACGTGCTCGCAGCTGAGTGAATTAAATAGCTCAAAAATAAATGTAAGGAGGGTAGATCAGTAAGTTAAACCGTAAAACCCACTTTTTAATAGCAACCCAGTTTATAGGAGACCGCTATGATTAAATTGCTAAAAGTATTAGCCAATAAATCTACAGTGGCAGCGCTCGCTTTTGCTATTGGTGCGGGCTTAAGCGCAGTGCCAGCAGTTGCAAGCCATCACTTTGAAAGTAAATTGGCTCAGGAGCATCCTCAGTTTGATTTGACTGATATGTTTGTATTTGACTCAGAGCGTCGTGGTTACACTGCATTCATGATGGATGTGAACCCCACCACAAAAGGCCGCGCTGCTTTTGGTGAAAAAGGCGTTTACAGCTTTCATATTGCCAATGATAAATCGTTTGGTAGTGGCGGGGTAACTATCACAGCTCATTTAGAAGGGGAACAGTTGGTTTTTGGGCTCGTAGATGGAGCGAATCAAGCTGTTGGTACAAAAGGTAAGGCATTTGGTAAGGCTAAAGTTGGTAAAACCGTCAAGTTTAAAAATGGCGTTAAGGTATGGAGCGGCGCGGCACGAGATCCATTTGTTGGAAATTCCGAGGGCATTGTCGGGTTCTTAACAACACTGATTGGCAAAGGTAAGCTTGAGCTGTCTCAATTCAATAGTGGGGTGGATTTATTTAAAGATTTTAATAGCAGTATCATTTTAGTTGAACTGCCTAACAGCATGCTGGCGAAAAATATTCACGTGTATGCAAGTAGTGCGATGTACAATGTTGACAAGTGGGTACAAGTGAATCGAGTGGCAAACCCGCTTGTAACGCATATGTTTTTGGCAAATAACAAAATGGAAGTGAGTGAACATATTCAACACCGCCCAGATAGTGACATGTCACGAAGGTATGCGATATCCGGCATGGTATTAAGGGCAGTTGCGCTAGATGGGAAACTATCCAACCCTGTTGAATATGCGGACTCAGTTGCTGAGCAATTGTTACCTGATATGATTTCTTACAAGGTGGGCAGCAGCGCGGAATATGGCTACCCCAAAGTTAATGGACGCAAACCCAGTGATGACGGTATGGATGCAGTGCTAAGCTTACTGGTTGGTCGTAAGGTAACAGATCATGCAAATACTTTTAATCGACATCCCACTAAGTTTCCATATGTCGTACCAGTACGTTAATACCTGCTATATCATTTTGCTCGACCATGGTGTTTCTTATCGTTGAGAAACACCACACTCCATCTATCTCTTTTTGGACAATATATTCAAGGCGCTGATAGTTATAGCTCACACGCAGGACTTAACTTTGATAAAAGCCAATGGCGGTTTGGTGCTGTTCCTATCAGTTATTACGTTGATGGCTAGACGATACAAGCCAATATTATAAATATCACAGGTGATCACGACAATGCATATTATTCTAAATCACAATTGGCGCATGAAACCATCTAGGTCTAGGATATTCACTGTCATTAATTTGAGCCCTGATTAATACATGCCTTTGAACACTAACAGTTTTTATTGTTTAGGATTAGTTTTTTAAGTCAAAAACCTGCATAAAAGACAGTTAGACATAATTAGAAGCGTTTAGAGCATACATGCCTTAAGTGCGCCAAGAGATAATACCTTATAAGTCAGCCGATGCTGGTGGGATTTGATTTCAATAAATACTTCAAGTCAGGTCTTGAAGGCTTTGTTATATGAAATTGAAACAGCTTAATTTCCATACAATATTAAAGTAATGGTGTGCTACACTTTATTAACATTGTGGTTTATTTGTTAGATAGGGTAATTAAGTAGGTTTCTGACACAGAATAGACTTTTCAATCAGGTAACTTATGAACCGACAGCAACCAATCGAGAAAACAAAGATTACACATTTAATTGATGAGTATCTGAGGATCAGAGCGCACTCAACTGCTTTATGCGCAAGCTTACAAGTTGAAGATTATGCAGTTCAACCTATTGCTGAAGTCAGTCCGCCGAAGTGGCACTTAGGCCACACAACGTGGTTTTTTGAAGAAGTTATTTTGGTTAAATACATGACAGATTACTCAAGGTATCACCAGGGGTATCGCATGCTGTTTAATTCATACTATAAATCAGCTGGCGAACATTGGTTGCAAAGCCAGCGTGGGAGCCTATCAAGACCAACGGTTGATGAGATTATTCATTATCGAAACTATGTAGATCAACAAGTTGTAAGCTTTTTGTGCTTAGCTGATTTGGACGAAGCAGTACTTTCCTTACTAGAAATCGGGTTACATCACGAGCAGCAACATCAGGAGCTGTTGCTTATGGATATTAAGTATATTTTGGGCTGTAACCCACTTTCTCCTGTTTATTGCGAACAATTGTTAGACATCACCAAGCCAAAAAAAGCACATTGGCGTGCTTTTGACGAAGGCATTTATGAAGTGGGTGCCATAAATAGGGGGTTTGCTTATGACAATGAAAAACCTAGGCACAAACGCTACAACTATGGATTTGCGATTAGTGAAAACACAATCACAAATGGCGAGTATTTGGCGTTTATTCAAGATAATGGGTATGACAGAGCAGAGTTTTGGCTGAGCTTGGGGTGGGAGTGGGTAAGCGACAAGAAAATTGCTCACCCTTTATATTGGCAAAAGATAAAAAATGAATGGTTTGAGTTTACACTGCATGGTTTGATGCCATTAGACCTCAATCTTCCTGTCACACATATAAGCTACTTTGAAGCAGACGCGTTTGCTAACTGGAAAGGTTTAAGGTTACCGACAGAGCATGAGCTGGAGGTTTATTTGCAAGCTAGCTCAGCTGTTGCGGAGACAGCAGGCATCAATAAGCGAAACGACAATCGAGCAAGTATTTATCACCCTATAGCGAGTGGTGTGCCTTTTGGGCAAGTTTGGTGTTGGACTAAAAGTCATTATTCTGGCTATCCCGGTTACAAGCCATATCAGGGCATGCTTAACGAATACAATGGCAAGTTTATGTGCAACCAATTTGTTTTGAGGGGCGGGTGTGTGGCCACACCCAGCGATCATTATCGTCACAGTTATCGCAATTTTTATCAACCACATCAGCGCTGGATGTTTTCTGGCATCAGGCTAGCAAAGGATATTGAATGACACACTTTAGATTACTCACGCAAGACACACACGGTGAAAGTACACAAGATGACCAGCTAGCCATTGACGTATTGACTGGGTTAAGTGCACCTTCAAAGCACTTGTCTGCAAAGTACTTTTACGATGATTTGGGGAGTGAAATTTTTCAAAAAATCACTCAGCATCAAGATTATTATTTGACCGCGAAAGAAGTAGAAATCATCACCAATATAAACAAACAATTAGCTGGTGTGATTGATGAGCAAGAAATTGACATTATTGAATTAGGCGTTGGGGATGGACATAAAAGTCAGTTAATTATTGATGGCTTTTTGAAAAGTGGCTGCAAAGTAAACTTTTACCCAATCGATATTTCAGAAAAAGCCATGTTCATGCTACAAGAAAATATTGTGCCCAATGATAACCTGGTAATTCATGGTGTTGTAGCCGAGTACTTTGATGGGTTAAAGCTCGTCAGGGGTCAGTCTACAAATAGACAGTTGGTTTTATTTTTAGGCTCTAACATTGGCAATTTTAATCGCGAGCAAAGCCTTGGATTTCTCAGAAAGGTGTGGGCGAGTCTTAAAGCGGATGACTTTATATTCATTGGTTTTGATTTAAAGAAGGACGTCAAGAAACTCACTGCAGCGTATAACGACGAAGATGGCTTAACTGCAAAGTTTAATCTCAATTTGTTGAGTCGAATAAACAAAGAGTTAGGCGCTAATTTTGAGCTAGATAAATTCCAGCATTTTGGCGTTTACAATCCAGTATTAGGCGCCATGGAAAGCTATGTACTTTCGACTGAAAAGCAAGAAGTTTACATCTCAGCGTTGCAAAGAGCGTTTCAATTCGATGCATATGAAGCAGTTCATTTCGAGTATTCTTATAAGTTTTCAACAAATGATATTGAGAGGTTGTCTCAACAAAGTGGTTTTCATGTGGTTAAGCATTTCACTGATAGTAAACAGTATTTTGTAGACTCCTTATGGCAAGTCGTAAAAGAAGAGCGTTAATGACTCTTCAATGTAGAGGCATTTGAGTACAAGGCATTGTTTGTGGCAATGGGCTTATACACTTTTGATGCATCGATAGCTAAGCATTAACAAATACAACCATTATTAAGATTTTTTGATATGAAGATGTGCGGTGTTCGGCGAGTACTTTGCTCGGAGCATTACCTTGGCAACCTTGCTGACGTGAATTTATGTGATGAACTCAATGAGTTTCAAGATACGCACGGTCTGCAAAAAATCGCCAGTCATAATAAAGTCGCTGCGACTGCGTTTTTGGTTAAATATGCCGACTGCAAGTATGGTATTCGATGGTTTTCACCATACGGTGAAATTCAATTTTGTGGTCATGCAACGCTTGCTGCGGCTGACGTACTAACATCCATCTTCACCCTTGTTGGAAAAGAAATCACTTTTGAATCGTCGAATCAGACAATACGTGTGTCTCATCAAGGGGGCGAGCTTTTTGTTATGTGCTTGCCGCAAGCGAGTCTTGAAATAACAACGGACTTTGATCATATATTTCCGGTGTTTAACCAAGCGCTGAGTAATATTAAGCACACAGAGCCTAATGACGGGTATTTCGTTGCACAAGCCGCAAATAAGCAAGATCTGATTGAGTTAGATTTTAATGCCAAGGAATACATCAAATGCACTCGTCGGGCGTTGCTAGTGACCACAAATGATAGCTTAGGTAGTGATGGTTTTTATTTCAGATACTTTGCACCTCAATATGGCAGCAAAGAAGATCAAGCGACAGGCTCGGCGGCTCCGTTGTTGGCTTCTTATTGGCAGATACCGGCCAACAAAATATTTAATTGCTATCAGTTATCTGTAGGTGGTGGGTATTATCAAATTTATAAAAACGGACAGCAAGTTTGTGTAATGGCAAAAGTACTCAAGTTAAAATACTAAATTTGACAGTGCATGATTGAATAACCGAAATGTGAGTACGAAAAAGCCCAGCATATGCTGGGCTTTTTGATTCTTGACTGGCTTGTTAAATCTTACAAGCGCCGCCTTCACAGCCGTCATCTTCAGGCTCTGGTTTTAATTCGTCCTGCGCATCAGCAGCACCATCACGTGTGTTATGGTAGTAAAGTGTCTTAACACCCAGCTTGTATGCTGTTAGTAAGTCTTTTAACAACAACTTCATTGGTACTTTACCGCCTTCAAACTTAGTTGGGTCATAGTTTGTATTTGCAGAGATTGTTTGGTCGACAAACTTCTGCATGATACCAACTAGGCCTAAATAACCATCGTTAGAAGGGATGTCCCATAGTAGTTCGTACTGTTCTTTAAGCTTCTCATACTCAGGCACAACTTGCTTTAGGATACCGTCTTTACTTGCTTTAACACTGATATGCCCACGAGGCGGTTCAATACCATTTGTCGCGTTTGAGATCTGCGATGAAGTTTCAGACGGCATTAACGCTGATAACGTTGAGTTTCTCATGCCATGCTCTTGAACACTTGCTCTTAGTGCGTCCCAGTCAAGGTGAAGTGGCTCGTCACAGATAGTATCGATGTCTTTCTTATAAGTATCGATAGGCATAATACCTTGTGAGTATGTTGTCTCATTAAACTTAGGACATGCACCGCGCTCTTTTGCAAGTTCGTTAGATGCTTTCATCAAGTAGTACTGAATTGCTTCAAACGTTTTATGCGTTAGGCCATTAGCGCTGCCGTCTGAGTACTTCTTACCATTCTTAGCTAGGTAGTAAGCAAAGTTAATGACACCTATACCCAGAGTACGACGTCCCATTGTTGCTGTGTGTGCTGCTGGTACTGGGTAATCTTGGAAATCTAATAGATTATCAAGTGCACGAACTGCTAGCTCTGCTAGCTCTTCAAGCTCAGATAAATCTTCAATAGCACCTAAGTTAAATGCAGACAGTGTACATAGTGCAATTTCACCTTCAGCGTCATTGACGTTGTTCAACGGTTTAGTTGGCAATGCAATTTCTAAACATAAGTTAGATTGACGGATAGGGGCTACTTTTGAGTCAAATGGACTGTGAGTATTACAGTGGTCAACATTCTGTAAGTAGATACGACCCGTGCTAGCACGCTCTTGAGCAAACATTGAGAACAGTTCAATCGCTTTGATACGTTTCTTACGAATAGACTCGTCTTGTTCGTACTTTATGTACAACTCTTCGAAAAGTTCCTGATCTTCAAAGAATGCATCGTATAGCCCCGGTGTGTCTGATGGGCTAAATAGGGTAATGTAGTCATCTTTTAATAAACGCGCATACATTGTTTTATTGAACTGTACGCCGTAGTCAAGGTGACGAACACGGTTTTCTTCTACACCACGGTTATTTTTTAGAACCAGTAAGTTTTCAACTTCTAGGTGCCAAAGCGGGTAGAATAAAGTTGCAGCACCACCACGCACACCGCCTTGTGAACAGCTTTTCACTGCTGTTTGGAAGTGTTTGTAGAATGGAATACAACCAGTATGGAATGCTTCACCATTGCGGATTGGGCTACCAAGTGCACGAATGCGGCCTGCGTTTACACCGATACCGGCACGTTGACTCACATATTTAACAATCGCTGAAGAAGAAGCATTGATTGAATCTAGGCTATCATCACACTCAATAAGGACACATGAGCTGAACTGACGTGTCGGTGTACGAACACCCGCCATGATAGGTGTTGGTAGTGAGATTTTGAATTGTGACACAGCGTCATAGAAACGCTTGATGTAATCTAAACGTGTTTCTTTGTCATAATCAGCAAATAGGCTTGCCGCAACTAATATATATAAAAACTGTGCGCTCTCATAAATTTCACCAGTTACACGGTTTTGAACTAAGTATTTGCCTTCTAACTGCTTGACCGCCGCGTAGCTGAAAGTCATATCGCGACTGTGGTCAAGGTAATCATTTAATTCGTTCAACTCTTCACGAGTGTAGTCTTTCAATAGGTGCTCGTCGTAACGCTTGTCGTCTACGAGCTTTGCAATATGATCATATAAGTGCGGAGGCTCAAACTGGCCATATGCTTTTTTTCTTAAATGGAATACTGCAAGACGAGCTGCAAGATATTGATAATCAGGCGTGTCTTTAGAGATTAAATCAGCAGCTGCTTTGATGATTGTTTCATGGATATCTTCAGTACGGATCCCATCGTAAAACTGGATATGAGACTTTAATTCCACTTGAGAGACCGACACATTGTCTAAGCCTTCGGCTGCCCAAGTAATAACACGATGGATTTTATCTAAATCAAGCGGTTCTTTACGACCGTTTCTTTTACTGACAGATAATTGTTGGTTCATAAGCTATGCCCGTATTCCCAAATTCTTATATTGGCTAGGAAATCACCACTAGATATGGTGCCTATTTGAAAGTGCGTCACAAGATAGTGTGGTTGATACTATTTTGCAAGAGAACAACTTCACTCAAATTGTGGATAACATTGGGATAAATTAATCGAGTTAGTGATTACTAACCTTCTGCTATCCGCTGAACCTGAGTGCGTAAAAAAATCAACTTCAGTTCATGAATTTTTGCCTTTTTTTAGCAAAAAAACTGAATGATTTTTTTCTGCTCAATTATTTACTCAATTAAGTGTAAGACACTATATGTAGTGTCTCAAATTATAATTTTTCACTATATGTGCGAAATCAGCTCAATTGGATGGTTTGCGTTTACCTCAGCTTGCCATGATAGCGCTTCATCTAATGAGGGAATAAAGCCCCACAGTGCAGCAACCGAGCGCATTTGTGCAGCTTTGGCTGCCTGTATATCTCGCTCTGCATCACCTACATATAAAGTTTCCAAGGCCGAAACCCCCAACTTTTTAGCTGCAAGCAATAGTGGTGCAGGGTGGGGCTTTGCTACATCAAGGGTATCACCGCACACGACGACTTCAATATTTTTTAATGTATTGATTTGTTGTAAAAGCGGGAAAGTTAAAAACTCAGGTTTGTTGGTAACTATACCGACAGCGACCCCCTTATCATGTAAAGAGTGCAACATGTCATCGATCCCATCAAAACAATGGCTGTGGATAGCAATATTACTTTCATAATAGTCTAAGACCTGCTGCCTCAAGGTCGCTAAGTCATAGTTGATTAATTTATCTTTAAAGCCAACTTCAAGCAGGGCTTTGACGCCATTGGAAATGGCGGGACTGTACTCAATTTTTGAAAGTGTGGGTAATCCATGCTCTGTTAGAACATGGTTTAATGCGGCACCTAAATCATCACTGGTGTCCAGTAAAGTGCCGTCTAAATCAAATAAAACGGCTTGTGTCATGCTAGCTTCTCGAAGTGAAGTAGGTAATTTACGCTAACATCGTCTGTTAGGGTAAATGTTTTAGTGAACGGGTTGTAACTAATTCCTGCTGATGCACGTACTTTTAAACCATGTTGCTCAGCCCACCCAATTAAAGTTGAAGGGCGGATGAACTTGTTATGATCGTGTGTGCCTTCAGGCACCATTTTTAAAAGTTTCTCTGCGGCAACAACAGCTAATAAATATGCTTTATGTGTTTTGTTTAGAGTAGAAAAAAATACGCTGGCTCCCGGCTTAGCAGCTTTTGCGACTGCGGCAATGATTGCAGCAGGGTCGGGTACATGTTCTAACATTTCCATGCAAGTCACCACATCAAACTGCTCAGGATGCTCGTCAGCGAAAACTTCAGCGGGGATTTTTTGATAATCTACGCTGACACCGCTTTCAAGGCTGTGTAGTTTAGCGACATTTAAAGGTTCTTGGCCCATATCAATGCCTGTTGCATCTGCGCCAAGTTTAGCCATACTTTCAGTTAAGATCCCGCCACCACATCCAACATCAAGTACTTTCTTCGAGAATAAGCCTGCACTTTTATCGTTGATGAAGTCCAACCTTAATGGATTGATATCATGTAGCGGTTTAAATTCTCCTTCTGTATCCCACCATCTCTCAGCGATTTCTTCGAATTTTGCGATTTCTTGGTGGTCTACATTTTGATGTTCGGTCATAAAAAGCTTCCTCGTTTATCTGGGCGCATTGTATTGGCTATTTATAAAAATACCAGACATTTTACGACTGCAAATTGAATTTACCTGTGTTACTATCGGCAGCCGAATAAATAATAACTTAACCCTTTGTTGCTATTAGTGTGACACAAAAGGGCAAGACTCTGAAGGAAAGTGGTATCAAATGACTGATCTCGCCAATGAAATCCTCCCGGTCAATATTGAAGATGAATTGAAAAATTCATATCTTGATTACGCCATGAGCGTAATCGTAGGGCGTGCATTGCCAGACGTACGTGACGGACTGAAGCCAGTTCACCGTCGTGTACTTTTCGCAATGAACGAGCTACGAAATGACTGGAACAAACCTTATAAAAAATCAGCTCGTGTAGTCGGTGACGTCATCGGTAAATACCACCCTCATGGTGATAGTGCAGTATACGATACAATCGTACGTATGGCTCAGCCATTCTCTTTACGTTACATGCTGGTTGATGGTCAAGGTAACTTCGGTTCTGTCGATGGTGACTCGGCAGCTGCAATGCGTTACACCGAAGTACGTATGGCAAAGATGTCTCATGAACTTCTTGCTGACCTCGACAAAGAAACGGTCGACTACGTACCTAACTATGACGGCACAGAGCAGATCCCTGACGTGCTACCAACTAAAGTGCCAAACTTATTAGTAAATGGTTCTTCAGGTATCGCAGTTGGTATGGCGACAAACATCCCGCCACATAACCTAACTGAAGTGATCAATGGTTGCTTAGCAATTATTCAAAACCCTGACCTCACTATTGAAGAGCTAATGGAATATATTCCAGGCCCTGATTTCCCAACTGCGGCAATCATCAGTGGTAAAAAAGGCATCGAACAAGCCTATAAAACTGGTCGTGGCAAAGTTTATATCCGTGCTCGTGCAGAGATTGAGACTGACGAGAAAACGAGCAAAGAAACGATTATTGTCCATGAGATCCCTTACCAGGTTAACAAAGCGCGTCTTATCGAAAAAATTGCTGAACTAGTAAAAGATAAGAAAGTAGAAGGTATCAGCGCATTACGCGATGAGTCTGACAAAGACGGTATGCGTATTGTTATTGAAATTAAGCGTGGTGAAGTAGGCGAGGTTGTGCTTAATAACCTGTATGCTCAGACACAGCTACAAACCGTGTTTGGTATGAACATGGTTGCGCTTGATAACAATCAACCTAAGTGTTTCAACTTAAAAGAAATGCTTGAAGCGTTTGTTATTCACCGTCGCGAAGTTGTCACGCGCCGTACAGTTTATGACTTACGCAAGGCAAGAGACAGGGCACATACGCTTGAAGGTCTTGCTATTGCACTAGCAAACATCGACCCAATTATTGAGTTGATCCGCAAGTCACCAACACCATCTGAAGCGAAAGCGGCATTAACCGCGCGTGCATGGGAGCTTGGTTCTGTTGCTCCTATGCTTGAACGTGCAGGCGAGCAAAATGTTGCGAGACCTGACTGGTTAGCAGATGAGCTTGGTATTAGAGATGGTCAATATTACCTTTCTGAACAACAAGCACAGGCAATTCTTGATTTACGACTTCACAAGCTAACAGGTCTAGAGCATGAGAAGATCTTAGGCGAATACCAAGAACTACTAGATATAATTGCTGAGTTACTACACATTCTTTCATCACCTGAGCGTTTAATGGAAGTTATCCGTGATGAGTTGGTTGAAATCAAAGAAGTATATGGTGATGAGCGTCGCACTGAAATCACTGCTGCAGCACATGACATCAGCCTTGAAGACTTAATTAACGAAGAAGATGTTGTTGTAACACTCTCTCATGAAGGTTACGTGAAGTATCAGCCTCTATCTGACTACGAAGCACAGCGTCGTGGTGGTAAAGGTAAAGCAGCAACGAGAATGAAAGATGAAGATTTCATCGAGCGCCTACTTGTGGCTAATACACACGACACAATACTTTGCTTCTCGACAGCGGGTAGATTGTACTGGTTGAAAGTATATCAATTACCACTGGCATCAAGACAAGCGCGTGGTAAGCCAATTGTAAACTTATTGCCTCTTGAAGAAGATGAGCGTATCACAACGATTTTACCAGTTCGCGAATATGAAGAAGACAAGTATGTCTTAATGGCAACAGCCAATGGTACAGTGAAGAAAACACCACTGACTGCATATAGCCGTCAGCGTGCAAGCGGTATTATCGCAATCAACTTGAATGAAGGTGATAACTTGATTGGTGCTGACATCACTGATGGCAGTAACGACATCATGTTATTTACTGACCACGGTAAAGTTGTTCGCTTTAATGAGAAACTACGTGACTCAGAAACAGGCGAAGTGAAACTTGACCCTGAAACAGGCGAGGAGATGTTAGCATTACGTCCGATGGGCCGTACTGCAACGGGTGTTCGTGGTATTAAGATGCCAGATGGCGTGAAAGTTGTTTCATTGATTGTGCCTAAAAACGACGGTGCTATCTTAACGGTTACAGAAAATGGCTACGGTAAACGTACGCCGTTGGATGAATACCCTGCGAAGAGCCGAGCCACACAAGGGGTTGTATCAATTAAGGTAACTGAGCGTAACGGTAACGTAGTTGGTGCAGTTCAGGTTGAGGACAACAATGAAATTATGCTTATCTCTAACCGAGGTACTTTGGTTAGAACACGCGTAAATGAAGTCTCTACAGTAGGACGTAACACGCAAGGTGTGATATTGATCCGCACAATAGAAGATGAGCAAGTTGTCGGGCTTCAGCGCATCGAAGAAATTGAAGTAGATGAGATTGAAGATGCTGTTGTGGATGACGCTCAAGGTGAAGAAACACCGCCGAGTGCACCAGAACAAGATTCTGAATAATTAAAAAAGCGGCTTAGGCCGCTTTTTTATTAAAAAAAATCAACCAAATTAAATAATTTGACCCAGAATTTTGTTTCATCTGACCCTGTATTTGATGTAAATTCATAGACTGAAAGTTTATTTCCGTGTCGCGTTGTATAAACAGCATTTTGCTGTTTGGCGGCACGTTTTATTTGGAATGAGGAAAATATGACTGTTTATAACTTTTGTGCAGGCCCAGCGATGTTGCCCCCTGCTGTAATGGAGAAAGCGCAAGCAGAGTTTATTAACTGGCAAGGTTTAGGCGTATCTGTAATGGAAATAAGCCACCGCTCCAAGCCGTTTCTTAAGTTGGCTGAAGAATGTGAAGCAAGCTTAAGAAGGTTGATGAACATTTCTGATGAATTTGAAGTGCTATTTATGCACGGTGGCGGGAGAGGTCATTTCTCAGCGGTGCCTTTGAACTTACATTTGGACAATGCACCAGGTGTGTATGTTGAGAATGGTATTTGGTCAGTTGGCGCGACAAAAGAAGGCGCAAAGTTTACGCAGGTTGAATCTGTTGATATTCGTACGGACAAAGAGGGTCAATTTGATATTTTACCGGTTTCAGATTGGTCACTACCTGAAAATGCTTCTTTTATCCATTACTGCCCGAATGAAACTATAGATGGCATTGAAATTTTTGACGTGCCAAAGCATCCAACAGCACCAATCGTTGCGGATATGTCTTCAATGATTTTATCTCGTGAAATTAATGTCGATGATTTTGATCTGATTTATGCAGGCGCACAAAAGAATATCGGTCCGTCAGGTTTGAGCATTGCTATTGTTCGTAAGTCTTTATTAGAAAGAGAAGGGTTACCACGTCCTGCAATTTTGGATTACGCAATCGAAGCAAAGCAAAACAGCATGTACAACACACCACCAACATACGCTTGGTACTTAGCGGCGGAGGTATTTAAATACCTAGAGTCAATCGGTGGCGTGCCAGCAATGGAAAAGCACAACAAAGAAAAGGCGGCGTTGTTATACGATTATATTGATAGCTCTGACTTTTATTACAACAAAGTAGCGAGCACTTGTCGCTCATTAATGAATGTGCCGTTTTGGCTTAAAGATGATGCGCTTAATGACACCTTCCTTGAACAAGCAGAACAATATGGCTTAATGGCGCTTGAAGGACATCGTTTTGTCGGTGGTATGCGCGCGAGTATTTATAACGCAATGCCAATTGAAGGCATTGAAGCATTAATTGCGTTCATGAAAAAGTTTGCAGCGGAGCACAGCTGATGGAACAGTTACCTTTAAGGCCAATAAAAAAAGTATCTGGCTCTGTGACCTTGCCAGGTTCAAAGAGCTTATCAAATCGTATTCTTTTGCTCGCCGCTTTATGTGACGGAGTAACAGAAGTTCGCAATTTGTTAGACAGTGATGATATTCGCCATATGCTCGCCGCTTTAGATGTGATGGGTGTTAAGGTTGAATTGAATGATGACAAAACCATAGCGAAAGTGCACGGAAACGGTGGTCACTTTAATACGCCTGAACAACCATTGTTTTTAGGTAACGCAGGTACAGCCTTTCGCCCACTGACTGCGGTTTTAGCGGCAACAGAGGGAAAGTTCACATTGACAGGTGAACCTAGAATGGAAGAGCGCCCAATTGGTCACCTTGTTGATGCACTTGATGTATTAGGTGCTGATGTTACCTATCTGAAAAATGAACATTATCCACCACTTGATATTGTAGGGAAAAAGCTAAAGGGCGGCACGGTAGAGATTGATGGCAGTATTTCAAGCCAGTTTTTAACTGCGCTGCTGATGGCTGCACCACTATTTGATGGTGACAGTGAAATTAAAATCGCTGGCGAGCTAGTTTCTAAGCCTTACATTGATATTACACTAGGTGTGATGAAGCAGTTTGGTGTGGTAGTAGAGCATGACAATTATCAAGTGTTTTATGTGAAGGGTCAGCAGGGCTATATCTCACCAAGCAGTATTATGGTTGAAGGGGATGCTTCTTCTGCTTCTTACTTTGTGGCAGCAGCAGCAATCGCTGGAGGCGAAATTGAAATAAATGGAGTTGGTAAAGCAAGTGTGCAAGGTGATATCGGGTTTGCACAAGTAATGGAACAAGTGGGTGCCCAAATTGATTGGTTCGATGAAAAACTGATTGTGAGAAAGGGTGAATTACAGGGTGTTGATATCGACGCCAATGCTATTCCTGATGCAGCGATGACGTTAGCTACCGTAGCCTTATTTGCTAAAGGTAAAACAGCGATCCGCAATATTTATAATTGGCGTGTGAAAGAAACGGATCGTCTATACGCTATGGCGACAGAGCTTCGTAAAGTTGGCGCAGAAGTTGTTGAAGGTGAAGACTTTATTGAGATCACACCGCCAACAGAGTTCAAACACGCTGAGATAGACACTTATAACGATCATCGAATTGCAATGTGCTTCTCTATGGTTGCTGTTGGTGGTCAATCAGTTACGATTAATGATCCTGGTTGCACAGCGAAAACTTTTCCTACTTATTTTGATGTGCTCACCTCAATCTCGCAGCACTAGTCACATTTAAGAGCGTGTTTTTCACACGCTCTCATACCTAATTAAGATACAAATTCAACAATAGAACAAAAAGTTACATGTTGATAAGGATCTATTCATTAAACTTGCGTATAATGGGTGCCGATTTATATAAGGTGTGCATTTCAGGAGGTTTTAATGCAGGCTGCAATGCCCGTAATCACCGTAGACGGCCCGAGCGGATCTGGCAAAGGGACTGTTTGTCGTTTGTTGGCTGAGAAATTAAATTGGGATGTTCTAGACAGCGGAGCAATATATCGCGTGCTGTCTATTGCAGTGTTACATCATCAAATCGCATTGGACAATGAAGAAGCGTTGGTCCCGTTAGCAGCGAACCTTGATGTACAATTTATGATTGATAGTACGTCTAAAAAATCTAAAATCGTGCTGGAAGGCGAAGATGTAACGAATACAATCCGCAATGAAGAAGTGGGGGCAACCGCTTCAAAAATAGCTATGCTTCCACGCGTTAGAGAAGCACTTTTACGCAGACAGCGTGCATTTAGAACTGAGAATGGCCTAATTGCGGATGGCCGTGACATGGGTACAGTTGTTTTCCCATCAGCAGAACTAAAAATTTATCTCACTGCAAGTGCTGAAGAACGTGCTAAGAGACGCTTTAATGAGTTGAAGGATAAGGGGCTTGATGTTACACTTGAGGGCCTTTTAGAAGATATCAAAGCACGTGATGACCGTGATATGAATAGGAAAGTGGCGCCACTAGTGCCTGCTGACGATGCTATTCATATAGATACCACGACTTTAGATGCCGACCAAGTATATCAGCAAGTGCTTAAACTTGTAGATGAAGCAGTATTGTCAGGCAAACTTCCGAAAGTTAGCTAATTTATCATAGCACTGGCAAGGCCGCTGGTGTTTTTTTAACTACCCCATGCAGCATGGTCGCTTATTGGTACATTTATATATGAGACGTATTTAGTATGTCAGAAAATTTTGCGCAGTTATTTGAAGAAAGCCTAAAGGGTTTTGAAGCAGAGCAAGGCTCTATCGTTAAAGGTACAGTTATTTCAATCGAGAACAACATCGTTCTTGTTGACGCTGGCCTTAAGTCTGAAAGTGCAATCCCTGCAGAGCAATTCAAAAATGCTGCTGGTGAACTAGAAGTTGCTGTTGGCGACGAAGTAGACGTAGCACTAGACGCAATCGAAGACGGTTTCGGTGAAACTATCCTTTCTCGTGAGAAAGCGAAGCGTCACGAAGCTTGGATCCGTCTTGAGAAAGCATGTGAAGACCAAGAGACTGTTATCGGTATTATCAACGGTAAAGTTAAAGGTGGTTTCACTGTTGAAGTTGATTCAATCCGTGCTTTCCTACCTGGTTCACTTGTTGATGTTCGTCCTGTACGTGACACTGCTCACCTTGAAGGTAAAGAGCTTGAGTTCAAAGTAATCAAGCTTGACCAGAAGCGTAACAACGTTGTTGTTTCTCGTCGTGCAGTTATCGAATCTGAGAACTCACAAGAGCGTGAAGAGCTTCTTGCTAACCTTGTTGAAGGTCAAGAAGTTAAAGGTATCGTTAAAAACCTTACTGACTACGGTGCATTCGTAGATCTAGGTGGTGTTGACGGTCTACTTCACATCACTGACATGGCTTGGAAGCGCGTTAAGCACCCAAGTGAAATCGTAAATGTTGGTGACGAAATCGCTGTTAAAGTACTTAAGTTCGACAAAGAGAAGACTCGTGTTTCTCTAGGTCTTAAGCAACTTGGCGAAGATCCTTGGGCAGCAATCGCTGGTCGTTACCCAGAAGGTGCTAAGCTTACTGGTCGCGTAACTAACCTAACTGACTACGGTTGTTTCGTTGAGATCGAAGAAGGCGTTGAAGGTCTAGTACACGTTTCTGAAATGGACTGGACTAACAAGAACATCCACCCTTCAAAAGTTGTTTCACTAGGTGACACTGTTGAAGTTATGGTTCTTGAAATCGACGAAGAGCGTCGTCGTATTTCTCTAGGTCTTAAGCAGTGTAAAGCTAACCCTTGGCAGGAATTTGCTCGTCTACAGAACAAAGGCGACCAAGTTACTGGTAAGATCAAGTCAATCACTGATTTCGGTATCTTCATCGGTCTTGACGGCGGCATCGACGGTCTTGTACACCTTTCAGACATCTCTTGGAACACTCCAGGCGAAGAAGCTGTACGCGAGTACAAGAAAGGCGACGAGATCACTGCAATCGTTCTTCAGGTTGACCCAGAGCGTGAGCGTATCTCACTAGGCGTTAAGCAAATCGAAGCTGATCCTTTCAATAACTACCTAGACGCAAACAAAAAAGGTGCTATTGTTAAAGGTAAAGTGACTGAAGTTGACGCGAAAGGCGCAACTGTAGAGCTTGCTGAAGGTGTTGAAGGTTACATCCGTGTAGCTGACATCGCTCAAGAGCGCGTTGAAGATGCAACTTCTGTTGTTTCTGAAGGTGACGAAGTAGAAGCTAAATTTGTAGGTGTTGACCGTAAGAACCGTGCGATCAGCCTATCTGTTAAAGCTATCTTCGAAGCTGAAGAGAAAGAAGCTCTAGAGAAGCTTAAGAAAGAAGAGCCAGCGTTCGAAAACGCAATGGCAGCTGCTTTCAAAAATGCTCAAAAAGACTAATTCTTAAGTCTAATCAAGAAGGGCACTTTAGCCCTTCTTTTTTTATTTAAAGGAAACGTTATGACAAAGTCTGAATTAATAGAAAAACTTGCTGAACAGCATGCACATGTTCCTGTAAAAGACGTAGAAAATGCAGTAAAAGAAGTTTTAGAACAAATGGCGGGTTCACTATCTGGCTCTGATAGAATCGAAATCCGTGGCTTTGGCAGTTTCTCTCTGCACTATCGCTCTCCTAGAACTGGTCGCAACCCTAAAACAGGCGAAACAGTAGAGTTAGATGGCAAATATGTACCACATTTCAAGCCTGGAAAAGAATTAAGAGATCGCGTTAACGCTAGTCTCGAAGGGTAATTGGAGATACCTAACTTGGTTCGAGTTGTTAAAAAGGGACTACTTTTGGTGTTGCTTTTAGTGGCGTTTGTAGTAGGCACACAGAATCCGAATGTTGTTGAAGTAAACTTTATCGTTGCAAGTGCCGAAATGCCGTTAGCGACACTGATAAGCTTATGTCTGTTCTCAGGTATAATCTTAGGTGTTTTGTTTAACTTAAGTTCACTCGTAAGGTTAAAACAAAAGAATCGTCAATTACATAAAACGAATAATTTATTGTTGAATAAAGATCAAAGCCAGCCATGATCGAGCTTTTGTTCTTGCTGCTTCCTGTTGCCGCTGCTTATGGCTATGTAATGGGAAAGAACAGTGCTAAGAATTTGGCACATGAGCAAAATAGAAAAATCACATCCGAATATAGTAAAGGCCTGAAATTCTTACTTGATAGAGAAGAAGATCAGGGTCTTGAACACCTAATACAGCTGCTAGAAGTGTCAGCTGACTCTGTAGAGCACTATTTGACGCTCGCTACCTTATTTAGAAAGCGCGGTGAACTTGATAGGGCAATCAAAATTCACGAGTTACTTATAGAGCAGCCTAATTTAGATATAGAATTAGTGAAATCCTGTCGGCTGGAATTAGCAAAAGATTATATAATGGCAGGATTATTAGATGGGGCTGAATCCAATTTAGTCGTTTTAGTAAAAGCGGGTTTCGAAGATGCTTTAGAGCCCATGATCCAGCTTTATTCGCAAACGAGAGACTGGCAAAAAGGTGTCAATATGTACGAAGCATATTCTGACCTATTTTCCGATAAGGCCAGTTGTGCAGCAATTGCGAACTTTTATTGTGAAGTTGCTATTGAATCAAAGGATATCAAATTTTTTGAACAAGCGACAAAGCTCAACCATCAAGCTATCAGACCTTTATATGAGTTAGGTCTTGATGCTCACGGTCGCCAAGATAATGTAAAAGCAATTTACTATTGGCGCAAACTGACCTCCGAATTTCCTCAAATCGCACCTCTTATTATAAATGACCTCCAATCCTGTTATGAGAGCTTGAATATCTCAGAAGAGTTTTATGGCTTGATAGGTGAATTACTCCCAAATGCTGGCGTAACAATAAAAATAAAGCATTGTCAGGGGCTGGTAGAGTCTGGGAAAGTAACAGAAGCGATTGTATTTTTAACTGACAGCTTAAAAAGGGAGCCGTCAATAAGAGGGTTCAGTTATTTACTGCAACTTTTGAGTGCCAAAAATGTAAGAATTCAAGATGTATTAGAAGAGATAGATAACCTCGTTACATCTTACATATCCACTAAGCCTGATTATCAGTGCAACAAATGTGGCTTTACCAGCCATAAACTATACTGGCTATGCCCATCGTGTAAAACGTGGGAGTCGGTTGTGCCTAGTCGTGGCTTAGATGGTTATTAATATTGTATGTGATTCTTTTAAAAGAAAATTAAGGTAATTATGTCAAATATTGAACAAAAAAAAGTGCTAATTGCATTAGATTATGACAACGAGAGTGCGGCTTTAGCATTTGTGTCTCAGCTTTCACCAGATGAGTGTCGTTTAAAAGTCGGTAAAGAGATGTTTACTTACTTTGGCCCTCAGTTTGTTAAAAAGCTAGTAGATCTAGGATTTGACGTATTCCTTGACCTGAAATTTCATGATATTCCAAATACGGTTGCAAAAGCAGTCACTGCTGCTGCGGAGTTAGGCGTATGGATGGTCAATGTGCACGCCAGTGGTGGCACAGAAATGATGTCAAAAGCCAAAGAAGCGTTAAGTAAATATGGTGATAAAGCGCCGTTGCTTATTGCTGTTACTGTTTTGACAAGTATGGACCAAGCTCAGCTTAGTAAGTTGGGCATTGATAAAACACCACAGGAGCAGGTGCTTTACTTGGCAAAACTGGCTAAAGAGTCTGGTTTAGATGGCGTAGTGTGCTCAGCGCAAGAAGCTGAGACATTAAAAGCACAGCTTGGTAGCGAATTTAAGCTTATTACTCCGGGGATCAGACCTGCTGGTAGTGATGCAGGTGACCAAAAGCGTATCATGACCCCAGCTAAAGCTATCGAAGCTGGCAGTGACTATTTAGTGATTGGCAGGCCGATCACGAAAGCTGAAGATCCTGCAAAAGCTCTGAGAGATATAAACGCCAGTATTTCTTAATTGAATACTCGTCAGGTCTGTCTTGGACCTGACGAGTCTCTATTTCCCGTCATCAATGCTCACCGCTATACTCGTCAAATATTTTATAAATCTAGATTGATGTTTGATGCGTACAAATGTGCTTAATAACCATTTGTAAGGCAGGGTTAAACAAGCGATATGAGTAAAGCTCTATACTGGTTTACCGACGATTTGAGGCTTCAAGATAATCTGGCACTCAATTCCACACTTTATGCATCTAGCAGTATCATGTTTATTTATGTTATGGATGAGTCTCTATTTTCGGCAACAAATTTTGATCATGTACATCTAGGTGAAAAGCGGCTTAAATTTATTCAACAGTCGTTGATTGATTTGTCTGATCAACTACAGCAACTTGGTTACGAGTTATATGTGCTCAAGGGGCACAGTAGAGAAGTCATAAATCATGTGATTACCCAAATGGGGATTGAAGTTGTCGGGAGTCATCTAGGCTGTGGCTATGATGAGCGGACGGCCTTCGAGCATATAAAATCAGACAATGGAAAGGTTCGATTTATACATCAGCACAATAACCTGTTGTTCGGTCCACAGCAGCTTGAAGACAAAGATTTAAGTGGCTCCTTTTCAAAATTTAGAAAAAAAGCAGACAAACTCTTGGTCTCTTCGTGCGTTGAAGATACATTCTCAGAGACTTTACCATTGCCATTCGTTATGGATAGTACTGTGACAGATAAATATATGTTCAAAGTAGATGGGTCAACGGCTAGTAATGAGAATCTGATTCAAGGTGGTGAGAAAGCGGCACTCGATTATTTAGAAGAATACTTTTCTACTCAAAGCGCATCGTCATACAAAATGACACGCAATGCATTAGATGGAAAGTATAACTCTACGCAATTTAGCCCTTATTTGTCCGTTGGTAACATCTCACCAAGACAGATCATTAATAGGCTCGATATGTATGAGCAGCAGCACGGTGCAAATGACTCTACTTATTGGATCCGCTTTGAATTGATGTGGAGGGATTTTTTTCATCATAAAGCAATTAAAAAAGGGAGCAGTTTATTTAAGTTTGCAGGAGAAAAAGGAGCTCGTCCCTTGACAACTTATTACCCGCAGAGATTCAAACGTTGGTGCAATGGCACGACTCAGTTCCCACTTGTCAATGCATGTATGAGGGAATTGAACGAAACAGGGTTTATGTCGAATCGTGGCAGACAGATTGTTGCAAGTTGCTTGGTCAATGAACTCCAAGTTGATTGGCGCTATGGTGCAGCATATTTTCAACAACAGTTGATCGATTATGATGTCGCCTCGAATTGGGGAAATTGGCAATATATCGCTGGTGTCGGTGATGACCCAAGGGGAGGAAGACATTTCAATATTGAAAAGCAGGCGCAGATGTATGACCCGGATGGCACATTTCAAGAAAAGTGGTCTAGTCGTTCCTGCTTATTCAGTGAAGACGTTGATATGGTCGATTGGCCTGTAATGAGTGCAAAGCATGGCCATTAGCGTTGTCTGGTTAAAAAGGGATTTGCGTCTACAAGACCATGCAGCACTGTATAAGACGGCAAAGACAAATAAGCAAGTGCTTTTATTGTATTGCTTTGAACCGATCATGATAAAAGATGAACACACTTCTCGTCGCCACCTTAGATTTATATCCCAATCCCTAGAGGATATTTCAAAGCGAATTGATTCTGACAGTCTCTATTGTGCCTATGGGAGTATCATTGATGTGCTTGAGCAGATCAACCAAGAGGTTGGCATAGATGCATTGTACTCCCATCAAGAAATAGGGCTTGGCTTCACTTTTGAAAGAGATAAGCTTGTCGCAGCGTGGTGCAAAAATCTTGGTATAAAATGGGAAGAGTTCCCACAAGGCGCTGTGATCAGAGGACTCAAAGCAAGAACTAACTGGGATAAAAGCTGGCAGACCGTGATGCGTGAAGACACACGCAATATTGATTGCGCCGAGGTTCAGTGGTTTTCAATTGGCGCACACTTTTCCATGCACGTAGATATTAAGCGGTTTCAGTATGAAGCTGAGGCTGTGCATTTTCAGCAAGGTGGTGAGACGCTGGCTTGGCAGGTTATTGAGTCATTTTTTAATGAGAGGGGAAAAGAGTATGCGTTTTCTTTATCAAGCCCAGAAAAATCTCAGCAACATTGCTCACGGTTATCTGCACATCTCGCTTGGGGAAACGTCAGTTTGCGCCAGGTATATCAAACAGTTTTGGCCAATTGGAAAAAACCACATTGGCGGCGTTCACTTGTTGCTTTTACGTCAAGGTTGCATTGGCATTGTCACTTTATGCAAAAGTTTGAAAGTGAATGTGATATGGAGTTCAGGTGCGTCAACCGTGCTTATGAGGGGATGCCAAGGGTAAAGGGAAATGAAGGCGCTGTTCGTCTAAAAGCATGGCAAGAAGGGAACACGGGTGTGCCCATGGTTGATGCGTGTATGCGCAGTTTGATTAAAACTGGGTATCTGAACTTTAGAATGCGCGCTATGTTGGTGAGTTTTTTATGTCACCACTTGGAGCTTGACTGGCGTGAAGGGGTTACCCACCTTGCTAAATTGTTCTTAGATTTTGAACCTGGGATCCACTACAGTCAGTTTCAGATGCAAGCAGGGGTAACAGGGATAAATACGATCCGTATTTATAATCCGGTTAAGCAAGGAGAAGATAAAGATCCTGAAGGTGTATTTGTGAAAAAGTGGGTACCTGAATTAGAAAATATACCAGCACCCCTTGTGCATGCACCATGGGATTTAACAGACATGGAGCAAATGATGTATGGCATTGAACTTGGTGTCGATTATCCAAATCCTATCGTTGATTTAAAAGAAAGCTACACTCACGCTCAAGCACTTATGTGGCATTGGAAAAAGCGAGAGGATGTTGCCATTGAAGCCAAACGTGTTTTGGCAATACATGTAAGGTAAGCGCAGTGCATAAAAAAGTAAATCTACCCAGCAAAGTATGTGCTACATGCAAGCGCCCATTCACTTGGCGAAAAAAGTGGGAAAGGGATTGGGCTAATGTCAAATATTGTTCTAAGCGCTGTGCTTCAAACCGTCACAAAGAGAGTCAATAAAATATGTCTCAAACCTATCAAACACTTCGCTTAATTCTGGGTGATCAGCTTAATGCAGGCCATAGTTGGTACAGTACCAAAGATGAAGGCATCTTGTACGTGATTGCTGAACTGAATCAAGAAACCAGTTATGTAAAGCACCATGTTCAAAAAGTATGTGCATTTTTTGCTGCGATGAAAGCATTTGCAGTTGCACTGCAAAAAGCGGGGCATAAAGTGAGTCATTTAACGCTGGATGATACCCACCAATTTGCAACATTGCCTGAACTACTCAATAGCTTGATAGCAAAATATGACATAGCAAAATTTGAATATCAATTACCAGATGAGTATCGGCTTCGAGAGCAACTTAGTGCTTTTTGTGCACAAATAGACATCGAGAGCGGTGCCTATGAATCTGAACATTTTTATTTATCAGATAGCGAGCTTTCCAGTTATTTTAGTGCCGGTAAGAAGCATAGATTAGAAGCGTTTTATCGAAAGATGCGAGTGAGATTTAATATTTTGATGGATGGCTCGACTCCCTTTGGTGGAGAGTGGAACTTTGACAGCAATAACAGAAACAAACTCAAACAAAAAGATCTTTCGGAGATACCTGAACCGCTGGTTTTTGCAAATGATGTAAGTGATATATGGGAAAGGTTGCAAAGGCATCAGGTAAGCACTTTTGGCACATATGAAGCCAACAGCCTCTGGCCGATAACCAGAGCGCAAGCCAAAGAGTTATTGTGTTCGTTTTGCGAGACTCAGTTACCCAAGTTTGGTTTTTTTCAAGACGCGATGACTTGTAAAGCAGATGATATGTATACAAAAAAACAATGGAGTTTGTATCATTCAAGACTGTCTTTTGCACTCAATAGTAAAATTATCAGCCCTCAGTTTGTGGTAGATACGGTTGTTGCCTATTTTATGCAGCATCAGCAGGAAATAGATATTGCGCAAGTAGAGGGCTTTGTCAGGCAAATAATTGGTTGGAGAGAGTTTGTTCGTGGGATCTACTGGGTAAACATGCCGCAATACGCTGAACTCAATGAGTTAGATGCAAAACGAGATTTACCTGACTGGTTTTGGAATGGCAAGACGCATATGAATTGTCAAAAGCATGCAGTAAAGCAATCTCTTGATTATGCATATGCTCATCATATTCAGCGTTTAATGGTAACAGGGAACTTTTGCCTGATTGCTGGTATTGACCCAAGGCAGGTGGATGATTGGTATTTAGGTGTTTATATCGACGCCATTGAATGGGTTGAAATGCCAAACACTCGAGGTATGAGTCAATTTGCAGATGGTGGCATAGTTGGCTCAAAAGCCTATGCCGCCAGCGGGAACTACGTGAACAAAATGAGTGATTACTGCTCAGACTGCCAATATGACATCAAGTCCGTTGCTGGTCACAATGCATGCCCATTAAACTCTCTATACTGGCATTTTATGGACACGCATGAAGGCAAGTTTTCTTCTAACCCTCGTAATCGAATGGTGTATGCCAATTGGCGTAAAAAAGCCCCTGAGCAAAGGGCGTTAATCATGGAGCAAGCGGCATACTACCTTGATAACCTTAATAAACTGTAATTATTGGTGTTCAAAGTAAATGCGATAAGTACTGGACCAAATAGGGTAGTCAACATCAGTGGTGTAGCAAATAAAATCATCAGCAGCTATACCACTGACAGTGAGTAGATACCTAAGCTTAGTTTTTTGTTCTTCCAAAAGTTGACTGTGAGCAAAGTCATTTTCAAGAGGTGTTATTTTGAGTTCAGGAAACTCCGGAAAACGCTCAGTCCATAGGTCACTTGCCTTTAATTTGCCTTCTTCAACTTTTTGATTACTGTGATAGCAACCGATATTGACGGTACTACATTTGTCTATTCGCTTTTCAAGTAAAACAAGCATAGTGAGTTTTTTTACTGGGTTTTTAATCGATAGGCTGGTTGAGCTGCATGGACTGTTTCGATCCAAGGGGTTGACGACTTCATCTGGGTTATTAAACACAAAAGTGACATCGCTATTTTGGCTTGGCAAAGGGTCGAACACCAATCCAGAATTACTGGGTGAATAGGTACTAAATGCATTTAAAAAACCAGGACTTGAAAGTTCTTTTGAAACACCCAGTGTGAACTCATTGGGCTTGAGGGCACTACTTGCTGTGATTTCGACTGGGCCACTGAAATGCTCAGGGTGAGGGTGAGTATAAAACTGCACGAATGGCACTGCGCCCACAAGTCTGTTTATACCTGACTTACTGATAAGTGCGACTTCTTGTAAATAGCTTGGATCGTTCTGATTTTCACGCAAAATATAGATGCAAAAAACCTCTTCAACACTGAATTTTAATAAAGCTTTAGCTGCGTGATAGAGCTGGGCTTTATGCTCTGATCCTTCTGTTAGTACTTCACTATTTTTAGGTTCTTGTAACAAGCGTTTGAGGTCTGCATGGCTCTTAGCGTTGCTTTCTATACACTGAGAAAATAGGTCTACGACTTGATTAACTTGGCTCATCAATACTGAGGGAAGTAGGGGAGAGAGCTTTTCAGAGAGAAGCTGCAAAGCTTGTGTTCCGGGTAGTTCAACCAAAACTTGTAAGCCATTATTAGCCTTGCAAGCCGCAAAAAAACGTTGGCTGTTCGAACGGTTATAATCTAAATACTTTGCGAAACCGCCAATTGTGTGTGCATGCTCAGGCAAAGTATGACTGACAGCTAAAAATGTTTTTTGGATCCGCTCACCTAAGCGGGTTAATTCTGTTCGGTTATGCTGATTAAGTCCCATGCTCTCTTTTGAGGTAATTTTTGCTATCAGATTACATGGGACTTAGTCGCTTTAAAAGTAAAATTTACATTTTACTATCAGTTTGTTAATTGCAAGGTTGGATCCGTGTCCAAGGTCCCCAGTCATCAGAGTTTGCTGGGTTTTCACCTTGTACCCACCAATTTGCTTCATAAATGACATTGTCATGAGCAACGCGATCACCTTTAAAGTACACTTTCTCAGCCGACCAGCTAGGTAATCCATTACAGCCGCCAGAAACCTCTCCTACAGAAACAACTTTACTTGATGTTGCTGATTGTCCTTGGCTATTTTGTGCTGTAAGCGTAATAGTGTATTGCCCTTTTACTGCATAGGTGTGCGTTGGAGAGGTTGCTGAGCTTGTTTTACCATCACCAAAATTCCAAGCGTAGGTCACGGCACCTGTACTTTGGTTTTGCAATGAAACTGTTAAATTGTTTTTAGTAACGGTAAAGCTTGCAACTGGCACTGGATCAGATGAGCCGTCGCAATCACTGCCTTTACGCCAAACATTGCTGTATAAATCTGGTTGCGCACCTTGAGACCACCAAATTGCCTCATATACAACACCATTGAATGTCACTTTGTCGCCAGGTGAATAACTTTTCGTTGCTAACCAGTTTTCTCCACAGCTAGGCGGGGTTCCGACACGGACTACCTGAGAAGTACTATTGGTTTGCCCTTTTGTGTCAGTGACAGTTAACGTGACATTATATTCTCCATTCGAGTTATAATCATGACTTGGGTTTTCGGCGCTTGAGGAGGCGTTACCTTGACCAAAGTTCCAATCAAATTGGGTAATACCTTTGTCATCAGTTGAAGTACTGGTGAAGTTAACCATTGTACCATTGACGCTATATCTAAAATCAGCGACGGGTGGTTTGTCATTCGGAATATCAATAATGCCCGTTTTTTGCTTGATCCAATCTAAATAGCTGGTGGTACGAGTAAAGGCAGTTGCGCCCTGACAGGCAATTCCCCAACTCACAGTACCTATACTATAAAAATCATTTCCAACACGCACAGCATAGGGACCGCCGCTATCGCCATTACATGCTGAACGACCACCTTCACCTCCGCCACATATGACAGAGCCAGGAATAGAAAAATTAAGTAAAGAGCTACAACTGTTGTTGCTAATGACTGGCAGATCAGCTTCACGCAAAACATCGCTAGGTCTGCCTCGGTTTGAGGTTAAACCCCAACCAGATACTGTGACATAAGCGCCAACATTTGCATATTGTGACTCAATTGCTGCGGTTGGTAGCTTAGCGGGTGTGTATTGGTTTGGAGCAGGTGAGGCGAGCTTTAATAATGCAATATCATAACCTGAACGGATCCCATTAGCACCACGCCACCTTTCATGATTTATAATCTGAGATACTCTGATTGTTTGTCCGTCACCACGGCTAATAGAGTGGGCACCAACCCGCACTGTTAAACTTGATGTAGACGCGCTGTCTAAGCAGTGAGCAGCTGTTAATACCCAGTCGGGGCTGATCAGGGTTCCGCCACAGCCTTGGCGACCATTCATCAATAAAGCTACTTGATACGGTCTTGAATGTGCTGGAGTTTCAATCCCTCCAACGACATTCGGTTGAACATCAGTCGGTGGTGTAGCATATGCATTTGCTGCGGCGACTGTGAGTGCAGATAGTAATAAATTAACCTTTTTCATGATGTATCTTTTCCTTCATATGCTCGAAATTGAGCTTTTATATGAATAATCTGAGATACACCTCGCTTTCAAGTGGTGTGTGAAAAATAAACAGTGGTAAGACCACGATTTTTTTAGCAATAAACTTTAACTTAAGTAACACTAACAGTTATTTGGGTGTAACAATAATCTTACAATGGAGCTGCTTGGAAAAGTTAAATAAAAAAGCGAGCGTGTGTGCTCGCTTTAGACCCAGGGGAAGGAAGGGTTAGAAATTGTATCTAGCTGACAGCTTCCAGTTTCTTGGTTCGCCCCAGCTTACGCGCCCTTGGCTAGTTGAAATTGCATCGTAGTATTCTTTATCAAATAAATTATCAATGTTTAAAGATACGCTGATGTTGTCAGTCACATCATAACGTGCCATTAAATTGAATAACGCGATGGATCCATGTGTACGAACTTCGTCAACCTCAGTAGGAGAAAGCTCTTCCCATCTATTTAAGCCATAATCCAGATTCCCTGAAGGGCGAGTACTGTCTACCCAGTAGCTGTCTTTCCAGTTTACGCCTAAACCAATTGTTAAGTTTTCAATTAAATCAGTTGGTTGGTATGTAGTATAAATATTTATTAGTTGCTCTGGGACTTCGCTGTTAAGCTGTGAACCGTGTTCATCTTCCGACCTTGCATACGAATAACCAGCATATACATTAAAACCTGGATGGACTTCACCACTAAGTTCAAATTCAATACCACTGGTTTGTGTTTCATCGATCAGCATAGTAACAGTGTTACCATTTGGCGTTTGCTGCTGAGCATAAGCCGGATCAGCTTTGGCAACGTTATTTCTGTTACTTTCGAATACGGCAACTGAGAAGTTTAGTAGGCCAATTTCAGCCTTTAAACCTGCTTCTATACTTTCACCTACAATTGGTGCTTGCAAGTTGTCATCTTTATCGTAAGCATTCTGAGGTTCAAATGCATCTGTATAACTTGCATATAAGCTAAATTCATCATTAATATCGTAGATCAGGCCTGCGTAAGGTGTGACTTCATTACGCACTTCGTAACTGCCTTTTTCGTTATAGGCAAATAACTTAGTTTTACGGTTAGTTCTGTGCTCAACAACTTCCCAATTAGTTTGTCTAAAACCAATGATAGATTTTAAATTATCAGTCAGCGATAAACGAGTAGCGACGTAGAAACCACTACTATCATGATCAGTTGTACTATTCGCCGTGTTTAAATTTTCGTATGAATAGCGCTGGATATCACCCGTCCAAGTGTAATAATTGATATTATCAATTGATATTTCACGTTGACCATCTTTTTTGTTGTATCCGACACGTTCTCTATCAAACATATTAAAGCCAACGATTAAATCATGCTCTTGGCCTAAGAACTCAAAGCCGCCTTGTAAGTTGATGTCAAATGTTTTTTGAGTGTCTTTAGAGTGACTAATTACATGATTGTAACCATGTCCAACTTCGGGGTTAACTGAGCCATCTTTAGCATAAAAGTCATTTGTCCATACGAAGAACAGATTACCGCCTTCCATTTCGATGGTGTTATAAGTTGCAATCGTATTTAATTGCCAGCCATTGTCAAAACCGTGGTTTAAGCTTGCAAATACGGTGTTTTCTTCAAGAGGCCATGAGCTGTAGTTTGCTGCTAGCCCCGTTGAGCCCCTTTCTAGATTCATTAATGAACCGTCGATGAAGTAATAGGGTGTTGCATGTGAGTTCATAGCCCCTAAAGACTCAGTATCTGCAAATTCATATCCGATACGGAATAAAGTTGATTCTGTGACATCGGCCTCAGCTGTCATATAAACAGACGTTTTCTCTTGGCTGTATCTGTCGATGAATGAATCTCTATCATAATGTGCAGCCGCAACGCGTCCACGGATACTGCCGTCACTGCTTAAAGGCGTGGAAACATCTAGTTCAACGCGGTTATTGTTCCAGCGTCCGGTTGTAACACCCACATGACCATCAAGTTCTTTACTAATAGCACGTTTACGAACAAGGTTAACTGTGGCTGTAGGTGACCCAACACCAGTCATTAAGCCATTTGCACCACGTAAAATTTCAACACGCTCATATGCAATAGCATCACCATTAACGTCAGAGCGACGACCGCCGGGGAATTGCTGAACGCCGTCAACTTGAACTAAGTTGATTCTTTCACCACGAGCGACGAAAAATGGTCTATCGTGGCTTCGAGAAGTACTCGCATATACACCTGTGGTGTGCTGCAAGATGTCTTTAATGTTAACTGACTTCCAATCTTCTAATTGTTGTTGTGTGATCACTGAAACCGACTGCGGTGTTTCTTTCAGTGACAAAATCATTTTAGTTGCTGATTTTGTCGCGGCATCAGAATAATTACCAGCGGTTGAAGCCGTTACGTAAATACGCTCAATTTCGTTCGCTGTTTGAGCGCCGTCAGGAGCCGATTCTGCGAATACTTGTGTGCCTGTTAGAGCGGCTGTTAATGCAAGAGTGACAGGTGCTAAACGAAGTGTTTTAGAAGATTGAAAAGTAGAGTTGTCCATAAAATCCTATCCAAAGAACAAATATATGTCATGAACCAATTTGATATAAACGTTATAGAGTCAAAGGTAATGGCGTTATTTCGTCTGTACCAAATATGGTGTTAAATGATAACGGTTTGCATTATCGTTACAATTATTTTTAAGTCAAGCTGAATCGGATGTTATGGCATGATTATTTGTCATATATTAAGTTTTTAATATAACGAGAGATTTTGATATAAATTTTGCCACTTCATTTATGTCTTAAATAAATGCCGTTTTGATTATAAAAGCCGGCAAGAAAAAATTTGGTTGTTAGAATAAGGTGGTATTGATAATAAAGTCTCATAAAAGTAGTAAAATAATTCATCATCCCTTGGTTGTTTTTTAATCTGTGTTTGTTAGTCTAGTAAGTCTTAGTATGGATGTACCTAGTTTGTTACCTGTGAATAAATATAAGAAGATAGGTTATGGGAGATTTATTTCTAAAGAGGCGAGAGAATTGGTTGGTATGGATAACTTGGGGAGCAGTGGGGTGCCTTATTTGCCACTATTTACTAAGTTATGTCAGTAATGCTTGGTTTTCACTTACTTCGCCGGCTTTTTTACTTATGGTTTTGACCGCTTGGATGAACTTTAATAAACGCTTTGATTTTTTTGCGGCTTTGAAAATATTCATGGTGGTGGCGTCTATTTCTGTTATTCCACTGTTAGCGAAAAAAGTAAGTAGCTGGGAAAAAGTGATTCATATTGCTGTTGATTCTGGTGCTTTATTTTTATGTATTGTATTAGTCAGTGTTATTTGCGCGCTGTTGGCAAGGCGGCCAAAACAATATTACTGATAAAAGATTTGAAAACTATTGCACTAATTTCAAAAAACACTTTACATATTTATGAATAGCCTTTAATATGCGCGCCAACAACGGAGAGATGGCTGAGTGGTTGAAAGCACCGGTCTTGAAAACCGGCATACGTTAATAGCGTATCTAGGGTTCAAATCCCTATCTCTCCGCCACCTCATTCCCAAAACCGCCTAACGGCGGTTTTTTTCGTTAGGAGAGTTCAATGGCTCAAGATGTTGTTAAACATTGTTCATTATGGATTGTCTTTAGCTTCTTTTATTTAAGTGGCCTACAAATGGCTGTAATTATGTCAATTGATGGTCAACCTCAACCGACCATTTGGAAAACCTTATTCTATACCTTCTTGTATAATGCGCTTATAGGGCACCTTATAACTAAATATGAAAAGCTATGGCCATTTTTAGCTTCAATCGTTATATCTATATTTGGCGTTGTTGGTTTTGGTGTCTATTTTGACGATAAATTAGCTGGCTATAGTAATGAGTTAATCATTGGTTTAGTTTTATCTCTGCCTTTTGCTACCTTCTTGGTAAAACAATTAAAATTAAAAAGTTTAGAGAATAATGCCTAAGGCATTATAAATAGGGCGTGTATTTGCTTAGCGCCCTATAAGTTACCTCTTGTCTGTGCTACACTGCGCGTCCTTTTAAAATGATAAATAAAGTGAATTTATATGTCAGATTTATTCAACACAGACGCTGGTAAAGCGAGCTACGGTATTGGTCTTCAAATGGGTGAGCAATTAAAAGCTAATCCTTTCGAAGGTCTTGACTTAAACGCAGTTTTCGAAGGTATGAAAGACGCTTACACTGGTGGTGAGTTCCGCGTTGAGATCCCTGAGATCCAAGCAGCTTTCGAAAAAATCAACAGCGAAATTCAAGCACGTCGTGAAGAAGAAGCGAAAGTTCTTGCTGCTGAAGGTACTGCGTTCTTAGAAGAAAACGCTAAGCGTGCAGAAGTAACAGTAACTGAGTCTGGTTTACAGTACGAAGTTGTTGCTACTGGCGAGGGTGACAAGCCTTCAGCTGATTCAACAGTACGTGTTCATTACCATGGTACACTAATCAACGGTACAGTATTCGATAGTTCATATGACCGTGGTCAGCCTGCTGAATTCCCAGTAAATGGCGTGATTAAAGGTTGGACAGAAGCACTTCAGCTTATGAATGCTGGTACTAAGTTGCGTCTATATATCCCACACGACCTAGCATACGGTGAGCGTGGTGCAGGTGCATCTATCGCACCTTACTCAACACTAATCTTTGATGTTGAGCTTTTAGAGATCCTATAATCTAGGTTTTCTTTAAAGTTGCATGCTCGGTACGTGCTGAGCATGCATATTTCTATTGATCGAAAAACTCATAGAGCTCTGAAAGGGTCGTCTTTCTTTCGTTATTTTCAACCAAAAATTCCATGCCATAATAGGTATATTCTTGGTTTTTCTCTTCTTTTCTAACAACTCGCGCTGAAATTTTCATCGGAGCTTGATTCATATACTCTTTATAGTTTTTTCTTGGTAAGTACATGATCAGTGTCAAATTCGTATCAATATCGAGTTCTTGATTTAATTGCTTGCTTAATGTTACACCACAACCAACGCAGCTCAGCTCACGGGTAATTGTTGAATAGTCTTTATCCTCACAAATAATCTTAATTTTAATTTTTGCTTCAAGTCTGTCAGAACGTCTTTTTTCATGGCGCTTTCTGATCGCGTCTTTATCTTCATCAAAGTGAAAGCCATCCATCAAATTGTTTACTAGCTCTGAAGTTTGATAAAGATCCGCACCAATCATAGAGACCATTTGTGCTTTTTCGGCATTTTGTTGAAGGGAAGAAAACAGGTGCTGTAGCTTGAGTTGCATTTCATGCATTTGATGACTCTGCTGCTCAGAGCGGTGGGCTATTTGATCATTTGCCGAGATAATGCTGTCGATAGTATTGGTCATTGCTCTTAAGGCTTGACCGCTTTCGTCTGAGCGCTGTTTACTGACATCAACTTGATGGATGATATCTGTCATTAAACGTGTAACATCAACGACTTTATGCGTGAGCTGGGAAATTACGCCTCTGATTTCATCTGTTGAATTAGCCGTTCTTTGCGCCAAGCTTCTAACTTCGTCGGCCACCACCGCAAAACCTCGACCTTGTTCGCCAGCGCGCGCTGCTTCAATAGCTGCATTAAGTGCGATCAATGCGGTTTGGTCCGCAACAGTTGAGATTGCATCTGTGACAGACTCAATTTGTTCGCTAGCTGATTTAAGTTCTTCAACGCCAGCTGATGCAAGCGTTACTACTTCAACCGTTCTTACCATTTCGTTTAGGTTACTTTCAACGGCTTGTATACCTGTATCAGCCTCTGTTTTGGCTTGTTCTAATACAACTTGGCTTTGCTCTATGGCTTGTCCAGACTCCACCAATAAATCCATAAATGACTCAATGACTCGCATCACTTCCGAATAACTCGCATTTTCATTTTTAGCAACGGTGCTTATTTCAGTTGCAATGGCTGCAACTTGGTGTGCGGAGTGGCCAACCTGTCTTGACTGTCTGCGCACGGTAGAGATAGTCGAGGATAAGGAGAGCGTCATATGGTTAAAGCTCTCAGAAAGTTGGTTCAATTCATCGTCGGAACGGATCACAAAGTAATCTTGTTTGGTTTTAAAGTCGCCGACTGAAATATTCTGTGCTCTACCCAATAAGGATTTGACTCGATTACGTAATTTACTACTAAACATGACACTGATCACGCCTGCAATGATAATGGTTAATACGGAACTTAAAGCGAGTACAACAAACATGTTTGAAAGTGCACTTTGTGTATCATCAATGCCTTGTTTAGTGACGTGCTCAACGTGTTGGTTCATTTCGTGAAGCTCGTTAAAAATTGTTTCGGTCAATGGTTTAATGGTATTGCTGAGGTGGTTTGTCGCAAAATTAGACTCGTTACTGGCTTGCTTTTCAAATGCTAAAATTGTAATTGGCGCAAGCTTTTCTCGCTCTTCACTATAAGCTTCCCAGTACTCGAGCTGCTGATCAGTGAAGAGCTCTTCATAATCATCAAGAATTGAAACAAAGGCGTCACTGTTTTTAAACCATGCTTGGTCAAACCCATCAATGTTTTTTTGCTCGCGCGTTAACAAAAATGCACGCAGTTCAGAAATGGCTGTCGCAAAGCTTACTTCTGAGTCAACAAGCAGCTTAAATAACTCAATTCTGTCTTCATCTAACTCTTGTTCACTCTCTATTTCTATCATCTGGGCGAGTAGTTGCACCATAGACTCCGCAAGCGGGATGGCGTCTGTGACTAACAGTTTCACTGCTGGCTCATTATCCAGTGTATTCGCTATGTTAGAAATGATCTGTTGCTCTTGTTTTAGCTTTCTTAAATTTGCGTTGATTATTGAGAGCTTACTGTCACTGAACCCAGTTTGCTTGGCAAATTCACTCAGGCTTGAAAAGTCATGATCTATATCCCTCCACGCATCATCGCGCTTGGTAATCGTAGTGTTACGTGCCTGTACATTGCTGCCAGTAATGATCTGTTCTTCAAGCGCAATGAGTGAATCTAAAATGTGCATTTTCAAATCTGAATTGACGTTTACAAGTGGAATGGAAACTGACGAGACTTGCGTAAAGTTACTGGCGAGCGTGCCTGTACTCAAATAGACAAAGAAGTTACTGAATATACCTAAAGAAGTAATGATGCCAAACGCGAAAAGCATTTGCGCGGCAATGCCCGGAACGAAACGAGAAATTTTCATATTGTGTCGTGAGCTCTGATTGTTAGTAGCTTAGGTGACGGTTTGTACCTAATTAATTGGTTTTAATAAACTTTTATTAATAGCTACTAATTTTTTGATTTATTGAAAAATATAGACAATCCTTCGGTAAGGTCAAAGTTTATACCTAAATATTTACAATTAAAGATAACTTACTGTGGGGGCAAGTAATGGATTGTAACAAGGGGATTATGTTGTCGTTTGCGTTGGCAATTAGCGCAAATGTGTTGGCGGTTGACTCGCCTGCGTTCGGTAATTTGTCTACGCCCGATGTAGATGACATAGAATATTTTGATGACGAAGAGCCAAGTGAGAGAGAAATTGAGCTTGGTAAAATGCTGTTTTTTGAACACAGGTTATCAAAAAATCAAAATCAATCGTGCGCAACATGCCATAACCCTGAACTTGGTTTTAGTGATGGGTTGGCAAAGGGGATTGGCAGTGGCGGTGATATATTAGGCCGTAACGCGCCACATTTATATAACCTCGCATGGTCTGCCATTTTCTTTTGGGATGGACGAGCGAAAACGTTGGAAGAGCAGGCATTAGGGCCTATCGTCTCTGATGTTGAAATGCAAATGACGCCAAAAGAAGCTGTTGGTCGGCTTAAGAAAATTCCTTTTTATGACAAAGAGTTTAAAGAGGTGTATGGCAGCGTAACGTTTGAAAATATCGGCAGGGCGATTGCGGCATTTGAAAAAACCATCATTAGTGATAATTCAGCGTTTGACCAATACCTTGCAGGAGAAAAGCAAGCAATGTCACACTCTGCGATTAGAGGGTTGCAATTATTTGTCGGTAAGGCGCGTTGTGTGAAGTGTCATGATGGCGCAAATTTCACAGATGATAGTTTTCATAATATCGGTATAGAAGACAATGATGAAGGCCGCTTTCTTATCGACCCAAACAGCAAATTAAAAGGCGCATTTAAAACCCCGGGCCTCAGAAATATCATTATGAGTGCGCCTTACATGCATGATGGCTCACTGGCCAGCTTAGAAGAAGTGGTTGAGCACTACGACAAAGGTGCTGTGAACGTAAAAGACGTAAGCCCATTGATAGTCCCTCTAAATCTAAACCCACAAGAAAAAGCAGATTTAATCGCATTTATGGCTGCATTGACAGATCCTGTTGTGATCCAGCGACCTAAATTGCCTAACTAAGGAGTAAAAATGAAACAGTATTTATTAATTGGCATGAGCTTGTGCTCCATATTTTCGGCACAGGGAGCTGTTTTAACTGGCGAGTTAGAGTTTGTGAAAAAGCCGTCTTTTGTTGGTGTTGTATATGCTAAAGGAGGAAAGGGGCCAAGCGCTGCTGAGCTCGACCAATCGAACAAAATTTTTGATAAAAAAGCGGTTGTGATTGGTAAAAATGGCGAAATCACATTTAAAAACTCTGATGAATTTCAGCACAATATTTTTGCAAATGACCCAAATTCAGGCGTTAAGTTTGATGTCGGTTTAATGAATCAAGGTCAAACTACCAAGGTGGCTGCTAACTGGAGTGAAAACACATTGACCCGGATCGGGTGTAAAATTCATCCCAAAATGCGCAGTTATATCGCAAATGTCAATTCAGATGCATATCAAGTTTTACCCTTTACGAAAAAGCAAAAAGTTTACCCTATTGAATTAGATGTTGGGACGCACACTGAGTTTGTATTGCAAATCCCTAAGTACGACCCTGTCGAGCTTAAATTAGCCAAAGGGCAGCAAACAAGTGTGGATGTTATGTATAAGGGGAAAAAGCGTGCGACGTTGAAGCTTGCTTTAAACTAGGGAAAAAACATGATTAATAAACTTAAAATCTTGTGTCTCTGTGTAGGTTTTATAGCAAATTCTGTGGCAGCAAACCCGTTTAATGTTTATCCATTTAAAGTACCTGATAAATATAAAGCTGCATTAAAAGATTACAGGACGCAATGGCAAAGAGTGACAGGGTTTGAGCATTCTGGTTTGCATTGGCAACAGTTTATCGTGGTGTTTTTAAATAAAGATATCAAGGTATACGAAAATAATTATTTGGAGTATCTGCGCTATTATCAGGATTACGATGAAGACGACGAAGACGACGAAGATGAGGAGGAAGTCGCTGAGCCAAACTTTAAATCATATCAGCTAGGTACCATTGTTTTAAAAGAAAACTTTTCTTCACAGTCTGGTGCTCCTCACGATGCACTTACCATTACCATGATGATAAAAAGAGAAAAAGGCTATTCAAAGGGGTTTGGAGATTGGGAATATGTTCAGTTTGATAAAGAAGGAACGCTGATACTTGCGGGGAAGGGGAGCGAGCCGGTAATTAAGCAAATGTGCTCTAATTGTCATGCAAGTATTGAAGAGCGAGATTTTATTTTCGCAAATTTCTACTCAAGAAAAAAGTAATACAGGCCGATTAGTACAGCCTGTATTGATATAAATATATTGTTTATAAATCTAGTAACTCGAGGGCCCTGTGTGCAGATGCAATTGCACCTTCTTGCCAGCCACTCAAGTAAGTTGTGTGGTCACCGGCAAACACATATGGGCCATCGCAATGAGAAAACGCTTCAATGGGAAGGCGCGAAGACCAGCCGCCTTTAGAGTAAGGCGTGTTTTTCCAAGAACGCGATACGGGCGCATAGACATGATCTGAAGTGTCAGGATGGACAATTGACATTTGAGAGATAGTATCACTGATCCGTTGATATCCTGATAGCTCTGCAAATCTATCGCCTGCTGGACCTCCAAAAATATAGCCGCCAACTAAAATGCCCTGATCACTACCAAACTTTGCCGATGGGTACCAAATTTGAGCGTTGTCAGTATCTAACCAGCTTATCCCACCGAAAATCTGCTCGTTCGTTTCCCAAAAGCGCTTTGACTGAAACGCGATTTTACCGGCAGCAGAATATTGTGCTTGTTGTATTTCTTGTGAAATTTCATTAGAAAAGTCATGCTCAATATCTTGTAGTACTGTTAGTGGCAGGGTAACGATTACCTTTTCAGCTGTGATTGTTTTTATTCGCCCATGTTTATTTTCATAAGTGACTTCAGCGCCATCTGCTGAACGTTTGATTGCCAGTACTTTACTGTTATAGCGAATGTTACCCGGTAATCGACTAGTGAACCCCTTCACAATTTTATCCATGCCGCCTTTTGGTTGTAGCATGACAGACTGCTGGTGGAGTGATTGTTCAAAGTGAATACGGTTTTTCCATTTATCAATATATTGAAGTAGTTCTTCAAAATGAGTCGGTTCAATGCCCTGCTCTGGTGTGAATGTTCCACTATCTTGTGTTCCCCCTGCGCGGATAGACGACGTGAAGTTGAAATTGTCATCCAGTTCACCAAAGCTTTTGAGCATTTCTAACATATGTTGATTTTGGCTATGTGGAATGAGGTGAGAGGTGAGGTTTTGATCGATTGCTTTGGCCAAAGTTGATGCTATTAAACCTCGCTGACTTGCGTACACTTCTCGGGACTTTAAAGTGTGTGATGGACTGAAAGAAAAGTGAGTATTTCTATTGTCGTTAATTAAAGGCTCTAACGGGATAGAAAACTCGTGGCAATAAGATAGCACTCGCTTATGTTGTGCAGAGATACGAGCAGGGCCAACATTAAAGTATAAATTTCTATCGGCAGAAAAATCACAAATTGATGTACGGTCGAACTCTTCAATCACAGAGCCGTGGCGAATGGTTTCATTTCGACCTCCAGGCCTTGAACGAGCTTCTAGTATTTTGTATTTAATTCCTTGCTTTGCTAACTCATACGCGGCACAGAGCCCAGAAATACCAGCGCCAAGTATTAATATCTCCTCCTCTTGTTCCCTATGATTTTTCATAGAGTTACGCCATGCTTGAATATCTACAGGGGCGATTGATTGATCTGCCAATATACTGGGTGATACTGAGCCTAATAGTGTGGCAGCAGTCATTTTTTGTATGAAATCTCGTCTATCTTTATGCATTGGTTCGCGTCCTTGAATTGATTGATTTGTATCCAAAACATTAACAGATTAAGTTTTGTTGACAATTAGAATGATTTTTTTTCATTTCGGGAACGGTGAAGATAATTAGGGGAATACCTATTTTAGTTGCTCATATAGGTATTATTCGCCAGATGACGATATTAGGTCTAGAGTTGTAAAAATGCGAATTATAATTGAGTGTAAGCATGGGTATATCAACACGCCAAAAACAGTTAGTACAGCAGAGTTTTGCTAAGGTAGAACCGATAGCAGAGCAAGCTGCCGAAATATTCTATACAACACTATTTGAATACGATCCGTCACTCAAAGCATTATTTAAAAATAGCATTAAAAGCCAGGGACAAAAACTAATGGCTACGCTTAAAGTTGCGGTAAACTCCTTGGATGACTTAGATGCATTAGTACCTGTGCTTCATAAATTAGCAGAGCGCCATGTAGGCTATGGCGTAAGAGCAGAACATTTTACATATGTGGGGAATGCGTTGTTATACACCCTAAAAAAAGGGCTAGGTAATGAGTGGAACTCCGAATTACGTCAAGCTTGGATTGATGTATTCAGACTGGTTGCTACCGTGATGAAAGACCACGCATTTAGTACTAAACATTAAAATAAAAGGCGTATTTTTACTCACTTTATTAGGCGATTTATTTTGTTTTAATTGCTTTAAATAAAATAAAATTATTTTTCATAAATTTTTTTATCAGTATAAATATTCAATGTTATATGGCCCGCATTCATGTTATTTAAATTAAGGATACATTTTTACAACATGGAGAAAGGTTATGTTTAAACGAACTTGTATGGCGGTAATAACCGCTGCTGTTTTTGGAACGATCACTATGAGTGCGGGTGCTGCAGAGTCTTGCCCAAGGGTTGAAGGATTTTATTCTACTTGGGATTACCCTGCTGGTGGTGATTTGGATGTTAAAGATTTAGCGACAGACCAGCTTACGCATATTATTGTTGCTTTTGCTTACCCTCGCCCTGATGGCACGATGGATACGACACAGGCTGATAGATATATCGATGATATTGTCGAGCATGCTCATGCTAACAATACGGGTGTCATGTTATCTGTAGGTGGTGCTGGCGTTGATTTTCTATCTATGGATGCCGCTGCACGCAGTAACCTTGTGGATAACTTAGTTGCATATGCCGAGTTACATAAACTAGATGGTATTGATGTCGACTGGGAAGACTGGAGTACCTATAATCAGCCAAACCCGGTTGAGAGTGGATATCTTCTGGAGCTTGTTAAAGAGTTGAGAGAAAAGCTGCCATCGCACCTAGAAGTATCAGTTGATGTGCAAGCGGGTGGATGGTCAGGTATTAATTTCCATAAAGATTTGGACGACCATGCAGATATCATCCGTTTTATGGCGTATGACTATACAGGGGCATGGGGCGGCTCACCTAAAAACCACCATGCAGCTTGGGAATATATCCATGGCGGATTAGTGCACCCAGCAGAGTGGAGCCAAAGCATGATCACCAAGTATGATGTGGCTAAAACCAGCTTGGGTGTGCCGTTTTACAATAAATCATTCCCCTTGGTTAGTGGCCCTGTCAAAACGCTAACAGCACGAGAAGTCGTTGATACGATAGTCAAAGGTGAGGGCGTAGATTATAACCAAGGTTACTACGAACTTGATAACTACGTACACTTTTGGGAAACGCCTGAGTTATTAAAAACAAAAACTGATTTTGTTTCTGCAAATGGTTACCCAGGCATCTTTATTTGGGAGTTACACCAAGACTCAAGAGATGATGAATATAAGTTGTTAGATGTGATTGCTAAGGAGCTACCTAAGTGTCAGCCTTGTGCAGAGCAGTGGCAGCCGTACCCAAGTGTTTATAGCACAGGGGATGTAGTCAGCTTTGAAGGTAAAAACTGGCGTGTGAACGGTGGACCTTTACATGGTGTTGCGCCAGAAACCTTGGGTCATGCACATCGCTACACTGAACTTGGTGCATGTAAGAGCTATGTATTGAATAAATAAAAACGAGTGAAACCGTTTTGTTCATTGAGCCTATTAGCTGTGTGCTAAATGATGTATATCAGCTTAAAAAATAGGCTATTAATCAGGTTCAGAGTGACGGTGTTATTTGCAGTGCTGACACTTTGGGCTTGTCTTGGATCCTTATCAATCTTGATACCCAACTACGTCATTCTGAGCTTGCCTCAGAATCTATGTGTGCAAGTTAACATTCTAAAGTCAGATGATAACTAGACATAAAAAAAGCTCTGTGAAAACAGAGCTTTTTAAATTCAAACTAATTTGTATTAGTAAGTTGCACTGCCTTTAGTACGTGGGAATGCGATAACGTCACGTACGTTACCCATACCTGTTACGTAAGCAACTAGGCGCTCGAAACCTAGGCCGAAGCCCGAGTGTGGGACTGTACCGTATTTACGAAGGTCTCTATACCAGCTGTAATCTTCTTTATCTAAGCCCATTTCTTCAAGGCGAGCATCAAGTACGTCTAAACGCTCTTCACGCTGTGAACCACCGATGATTTCACCGATGCCAGGTGCAACAACATCCATTGCTGCAACTGTTTTACCGTCTTCGTTTTGACGCATGTAGAATGCTTTAATATCACGCGGGTAGTTTTTAATCACGACTGGCGCGTTGAAGTGCTCTTCAGCAAGGTAACGTTCGTGCTCTGACTGAAGGTCTACACCCCACTCAACGTCAAATTCAAACTTTTTACCAGACGCTTTCAAGATTTCGATGGCATCTGTGTAATCAACTTGAGCAAAGTCTTTATCTACAAAGCTCTCAAGACGAGAAATCGCCTCTTTGTTGATACGTTGAGCGAAGAACTCCATGTCGTCACGGCGCTCTTCTAATACGGCTTTAAACACATATTTAAGCATGCTTTCAGCAAGGTTTGCCACATCGTCTAAATCAGCAAATGCAACTTCAGGCTCAACCATCCAAAATTCTGCTAGGTGGCGAGACGTGTTTGAGTTTTCAGCACGGAATGTAGGGCCGAAGGTGTAGATTTTAGACATTGCACTTGCGTACGTCTCACCGTTTAACTGACCAGACACTGTTAGGAATGCTTCTTTACCGAAGAAATCTTCGTTGTAATCAACATCGCCTTTGTCAGTGCGAGGTAGGTTGTTCATGTCTAACGTAGATACGCGGAACATTTCACCTGCGCCTTCACAGTCACTCGCTGTGATGATTGGCGTGCTGATCCACATATAACCTTGCTCATGGAAGAATCTGTGGATTGCTTGTGATAAGCAGTTACGAACACGTGTCACCGCACCCATAACGTTAGTGCGCGGACGTAAATGTGCGTGCTCACGTAGATATTCAATAGAGTGGCGCTTTGCTGCCATTGGGTACGTATCTGGATTTTCTACCCAGCCTAATACCTCAACAGAGTTTGCTTGTAATTCAAAGCTCTGGCCTTTACCTTGAGATTCTACAAGTACACCTGTTACTGCAACAGAACAACCAGCAGTAAGACGAGTTACTTCTTCATAATTATTAAGCGAATTAGGTACTACTGCTTGAATAGGGTCGAAACAAGAACCGTCGTGGACGGCAAGGAATGAAATACCCGCTTTTGAATCGCGTCGTGTACGGATCCAGCCTTTGATTGTAACTTGGCTGTCTACCGCAACGGTGCCTGCTAGTAGCTCCGTTATCGCTATGTGGCTCATCTTTACTCCAAAATGATTTGTAAAAAGGGCTATATTGCCCAGCTAGTTTTTGTCTATATATGCTCATCAGGGCAAATTTCAATGCACTGAGCGCAAATTCTGCGGTGACTCGTTTTTTTAACGCAATTTGCTTGTTATGTTTGGAGTCACGTGATCGGTATCTTACCCCCGTTGGCTACATAAAAAAACTACCAAATGACCCAATTTTAAAAAAATTTGACTACAATGGCCAAAATTTGGCTGATCACTGTATTTGTGGCGGTATAGAGCACTGTGCGAAGGTCGATTTTTATGGCATTATAGCTTGGTTATTAATAAAAAAAGTCGGAATGAATTTTCATTAAATGAAACAAGCTTTTATTTTAAGAGGATTACCAGGATCTGGTAAAACACACTACGCGCAAACATTAGCCGACGAGCTGGTGGCTGGTGATCAATCACAATATACAATTTGCTCTACAGATGACTATTTTACAGACGAGCAGGGCAATTATGAGTTTAATAAGGCGAAGCTGCCGCAATATCACAACTTAAACATTGCGCGTTTTGTTAATGCGCTCGCTGAAGGTATCCCTTTGGTCATTTTAGACAATACGAATGTTAAAAAGTGGGAATTTATCGCATATGTGAGCGCAGCACATGCGATGGGCTATCAAGTAAAAGAAGTGATTGTTGGTGAAGTAAAAGATAAGTCACTACAACACTTGTATGCAAAACGCAACCGGCATGGTGTAGCGCTGAAAACCATCAGTAAAATGGCACATATGTTCGAATGGTAAAAAGCCGACTTTTAAGTCGGCTTTTTTATGTTTTACATCGCTTCGTATTCTTCTTGCCAGAAGAACTTTTCTTCACCAAATGCTGGCTTCAAGTCGTCTAGCCAATGCGCGTTTTCGTTAAACTCTGCAAAGAATGGACGCTGTACCCACTCAGGGTTACGTGCTTGAATAAAGCGTAGAACGAATACTTTTTCGCCATTGATTTCTGTTACACCAGAGATCTCGACTTTACCAGGGCCTGCACTCATTGATGGACCACGCACAGTACGGCTCACACCAGATACTTGCTTATAGGCATCTCGGAAAATTTCCCATGTTTTGTGCAGTGGTAATTCAAAGTAACGCTTTGCACCTGTATCACGCTCGATGAACATGTAATAAGGGATCATGCCCATTTGCGTTTGCTCTTTCCACATCTCAGCCCACATATTTGGATCTGTATTTAAGTGGTTAAGCAAAGGCGCTTGAGTTCTGATCTGTGCACCTGTTTTGCGAATAAGCTTAATTGCTTCTTTTGCAACATCAGTGCGAAGTTCTTGCTTATGGTTGACGTGTGCCATAAATGAAACATGTTTACCAGCGTCAACAAGTTCTTTAATCAGTGCTAATAAATCTTCTGCATCTGGGTCAGTGACGTATCTGAATGGCCAGAAAGTTAAAGACTTAGTACCGATACGAATAGTACGTATGTGGTCAAATCTTGGCTCTTTTAGTGCCTCAAGGTACTTACGTAGCTTAACAGTACGCATTACCATAGGATCGCCACCCGTCATCAGTAGATCTGTAACTTCAGTGTGCTCTTCTAGGTATCTGTGTAGCAACTCTTCATCGTTATTGTTGAAACGTGTCGCTTTACCAACGAACTGTGCCCAACGGAAACAGAAAGTACAATAAGAGTGGCAGTACTGACCTTGTGCAGGGAAGAATAAAACTGTTTCTTTGTACTTGTGTTGAACACCTTCAACGTTTTCGCCTTCAAAAGACGGTACGTTTTTGTCCATTTGGCCCGCCGGATGCGGGTTAAGCTTTTGTCTTAGCTTAGTTGCCAGTTCAAATACTTCTTCTGGCGTATGTTCACGCTTTAATAAAGCAGCCATTTCATCATATGACTCGTCATCAAGCATACCGCGCTGTGGGAATGTCAGCTGGAATACTGGGTCATTTGGAACCTTATCCCAATCAATCAATTCGTCGATAACGTAATTATTTACACGGAATGGGAATACGTTCGCAACGACTTTCATTTGAAAGCGCAGGTGCTCAGGCAGCTTATCAAGCTGTTCGATCTTATCAATTTGACGGTGTTGATACACAGTAAAGCGAGGTGGCTGATAGGCCTCTGCCGGCTGCAATTGGACGGATTGTTGCATACTTACTACTTCTCGGCTTGCTAGATTTTAAAAAAGAGGCGTATTGTAGCAAAAAGCTGAAGTAAATTCAGGTACAAATCGCTAAAGGTCCTGAAAAAATGATAGTTTTCATCGTATGTGGTTGGATTATATACAGACTTGTGTGAGAAATAATCACTGCGGGATAAAAGATGTCAGCTCATATGTGTGAATAAGCTGACATCCTATGGTTCTAGTAAGCTTTTTGCTCAATCGCTTGATAGATACCGTCGATTAACTGAGCAATGTCTTCATTAGAAGTAATGTAAGGAGGCATAATGTATATGAGTTTGCCAAATGGGCGGATCCATAATCCTTTTTCGATAAAGAACTTTTGAATTTTTGCTACGTCGACCACATCAAGTAGTTCAACTACCCCAATGGCACCGAGTGTTCTGACTCCTTTGACTGCTTCGAGTGACTCACAGCGATGTAAGTCTTGCATTGCGATATTAAGACGGGTGACATTACCATGCCAATCCGTTTCTTCTAGTAATTCAATGCTCGCAACTGCCGTTGCGCAAGCTAGTGGGTTACCCATAAAGGTTGGGCCGTGCATCAGTACTTTTGCTTCACCTTGGCTTATCCCCAGCGCGACCTTGTCTGTGGTCAAGGTGGCTGATAACGTCATACATCCGCCTGTTAATGCTTTGCCGATACACAAAATATCAGGTGCGATGTCAGCATGTTCGCAAGCGAACATTTTACCGGTACGACCGAAGCCAGTGGCAATTTCGTCGAGTATTAACAGCACATTGTACTTGTCGCAAAGCTCGCGGAGCTTTTTAAGATATTCGACATTGTAAAAGTTCATGCCGCCCGCGTTTTGCACAATTGGCTCAATGATGAAGGCAGCAAGCTCATTGTGGTGCTGTTTAAATGTATTTTCTAAGGCGACTAGTTCAGCGTCGTTTTGCTCTTCGCCAAACTTGGACTGTGGTGCATCAACAAAAATATGCTCAGGTAAAAAGCCTTGATACATGCTGTGCATCGAGTTGACAGGATCACAGACACTCATGGCAGCAAAGGTATCACCATGGTAGCCTTTTTTGGCAGTCATTAATTTGTTTTTAGAGTGATGGCCTTGGCTCAGCCAATATTGCAAAGCCATTTTAATGGCCACCTCAACACTCACAGAGCCACTGTCTGCCAAAAATACCCTTTGCAGGGGCTCAGGTGTGATCTCAACGAGCTTTTTACATAAGTTGACTGCAGGCGCATGAGTAATGCCGCCGAACATCACATGACTCATTTGGCTGGCTTGATCTGTCATTGCTTTAACAAGTTTTGGGTGATTGTAACCATGCAGGGCGCTCCACCAAGAGGCCATACCATCTATCAGAGACTCACCCGTTTCTAGAAATATGCGGTTTTTATCTGTATGTGTCACTGGATAAACAGGCAGCGGATCGATCATTGACGTATAGGGATGCCAGATGTGGGCTTTGTCAAAATTCAGATCGATTGGTTGATTTTCGTTCATTTGTAAACCTTGTTTGCTCATCACTCGTTGACAATACTAAAGCAAGAAGTAGACTAAGCCAATCACCGTCAAATTATCTGGCGAAAAAAACCAGAAAAAGAAGAGATTAAGTTATGGAATATGGCATCGTTCGTCACGATTGGAAACACGCAGAAGTAAAAGCATTGTTTGAAATGCCTTTTAACGACTTACTATTTTATGCTGCGAGCGTACATCGCAAAAACTTCAAACAAAATGAAGTCCAAATCTCTACTCTTCTGTCGATTAAAACAGGCGCATGTCCAGAAGATTGTAAATACTGTCCGCAGTCAGGTCACTATAAAACAGACCTAGAAAGAGAACGACTGATGGAAGTTGAAAAGGTTGTTAACCAAGCAAAATTGGCAAAAGAAAAGGGCGCAACGCGTTTTTGTATGGGTGCTGCTTGGTCAGATCCAAAAGACAGAGACATGCCATACATTGAAAAAATGGTTAAAGAAGTTAGCGCACTTGGTCTAGAAACATGCATGACACTAGGTAAGCTAGATAATCAAAAAGCACATGCTTTAAAAGACGCCGGTCTTGATTATTACAATCATAACCTAGATACCTCACCTGAATATTACGAGCAGATCATCACAACACGTACTTACGCAGACCGACTAAATACCATTGACCACGTACGCGATGCAGGCATGAAGGTTTGTTCTGGCGGTATCGTGGGTATGGGTGAGCAGGCTGCAGACCGTTATGGTCTATTAATGCAGTTAGCAAACTTACCAAAGCAACCAGAAAGTGTGCCAATTAACATGTTGGTTAAAGTAGCGGGTACGCCGCTTGAAGATGTGGATGATTTAGATCATTTTGAGTTCATCCGTACTATTGCTGTGGCACGTATCATGATGCCAGAGAGCTATGTACGTTTATCAGCAGGTCGTACTGCGATGAATGAGCAAATGCAGTCAATGTGTTTCTTTGCTGGTGCAAACTCGATTTTCTATGGTGATAAGCTATTAACTACGGAAAACCCTGAAGCAGATGCAGATATGAACCTACTTAAAAAGCTAGGTATGAAGCCTGAGACGCGTGAAGACTACTCAGATGAAGCGTATGAAGCGTCTCTTAACTCTGCAATTGCAGACAAAGCAACGTCAGAGTTATTCTACGAAGCAAAATAAATGGCGTTTGAATTTATAGATCAAGCGCTAGAAGACAAAGCACGTGACGCGCTGCAGCGTCGCCGTACCTGCATAGATAAAGTGTCTGCTCGTCATATCCAAGTTGATGGGCAGCAATACTTAAACTTTGCCAGTAATGATTATTTAGCGCTTGGAGATCAAGCTATTTCTGGTGACTTCGTTGCTGGCAGTAAAAGCTCAGCTTTGGTCACTGGATATCAGCGCACCCACCGATTGTTAGAGGCCAAATTGTGTGAGCTGCTCGGCTACGAGCGAGCCATGCTATTTGCCAGTGGCTTTGGCGCTAATTTTAGTGTGCTCAGCACTTTATTTCATGATAATAAAGCTGGTCAAGACAGCGCTATGTTTCAAGACAAGCTCAATCATGCCAGCCTCATCGATGGTGGGCTGAACAGCAGCGCCAAGTTAGTCAGGTTTAATCACAACGACATGGGTCATTTGCGTGCGCGTTTGGAAAAAACACGTGTCCAAAACAAGCTTATTGTCAGTGAAGGTATTTTCTCAATGGATGGCGATGGTGCGCCGTTGCATGAGCTGAAGTCTTTGGCTGATACCCACAGCGCTTGGTTGATGATTGATGATGCCCATAGTTTCGGGGTATGCGGTGAAAACGGTTTAGGCTCTGTTGAGTCCGGTGTGAGGCCTGATATTTTAGTGATCACATTTGGTAAGGCCATGGGATGTCAAGGCGCCGCTGTGCTCTCAAGTAAACGAGTGATTGATTACATGGTACAGTTTAACCGTGAATATACCTACTCAACGGCCATGTCGCCCGCTTTAGCTGAGATTGCCTCGACGCAGTTATCAAGGTTATGTGACAGCGGTAGTGCTCGTGAGGCACTCCATCGCCATATTACGCACTTTAAAGCGCTTTGTAGTGATGCGGGTATTCCAGTGCAGGCATCAAATAGTGCGATTCAGCCGATTGTATTGGGCGATGCGCAAAGCACGTTAAATGCGCAGCAAAGCCTTGCACAAAAAGGTATTTGGCTGACTGCAATTAGGCCGCCAACGGTGCCACACAATACGGCGAGATTACGTGTAACACTGACCGCAGCGCACCAGCAAGCTGACATCGAATACTTGGTTGAATGCCTCAAGGAGGTAATATGAGTGCGATGTTAAAACTGAATATTGCAGATAAGTTTTCACGCGCGTCTGCTCAATACATTAAGCACGCTAATGTACAACAGCGCTCAGCCGAAATCCTGTTTGCCGGTTTAAACCGTCGCTACAACACCATGTTGGACTTGGGGGCGGGGCCAATGCAACATCATGGCGTATTGTCTCAAAAGTGCGATACGTTAGTGGCATTGGATTTGAGCGAAGGCATGCTAAAACAAGGTCCAGAGTCTGCCATGAAAGTGTGTGCGGATATGGATGCACTGCCTTTACAAGCTCAGTCTGTTGAGTGTGTGTTTAGTAATTTTGCGATGCAGTGGAGCAGTGATTTACCAACATTATTTAAGCGTTTGAATACCGTGTTAAAGGTTGGTGGCAGTGCGCATTTATCCATTGTTATTGATGGCTCTTTACGTGAAATTGCTAAAGCTTGGCAGGGCGTAGATGGTCATTGCCATGTAAACCAATTCACACGATTTGAAGACATACAGCAGATTGCAAGGCAAGCAGGGTTTTCGATCAGGTCGATGAGTAAACGTTGTTTGGTTGATATTTACAACACCCCACGCGAGGCCCTTAAGTCGGTAAAAAGCATAGGTGCAAACCAGTTAAATAATACAGATACGCGCCGTGGTTTAGTGGGTAAAGAAAGTTATCAGGCCTTGTTAAAAGCCTATCCACTCGTCGATGGCTTTGCCCATGTTAGTTACGAAGTGGCATTTTTGGAGTTAACAAAATAATGAGTCAGTTTTTTATTACCGGTACGGATACTGAAGTTGGCAAAACCTATGTCACAAGCTTGCTGCTGAAGTATCTTGTCTCAAAAAAGAAAAAGGCCCTTGGTTTTAAACCCATTGCTGCCGGTGCAGAAGAGGCGTTTGGCGAGCTGGTCAACGAAGATGCTTTAACTTTAATGGAAGCGGCCAATGTGCACGGCACATATGAGCAAATTAACCCGTTTTGCTTTGCGCCGCCAATAGCACCGCATATTGCCGCAAGTCGCGTTGATGTACATATTTCAAAGCAGGATTTGACCAACAAACTGGCTGATGTGTCTACGCTAGGTGCTGAGTTTACCATGGTGGAAGGCGCAGGTGGTTGGGCACTACCAATCAATGATACAGACTTTTTATCCACTTGGGTTGCAGAGCAAAACCTACCCGTTATCCTTGTGGTTGGTATGAAGTTAGGTTGCCTAAACCATGCTTTTTTAACGGCCCAAGCCATTGAGGCGTCAGGGGCAAAATGTGTTGGCTGGATTGCCAATCAAATTGACCCAAATATGGCAGAGTATGACGCGAACCTAGAGACGTTAAAGCAACGCCTTGATTTTCCGCTTTTGGCTGTCACGCCTTATTCTGAAGAAAAAGCCAAGATGCAAGTGCACTCAGCGCTAAATAGCTTACTTGGTGTGTAATACTTACATTAAAAAATAACCTTCATATTTTTTATCTATATTTATGAAGGTTATTTATTAAAACCCTCCAAAACATAAAATATAAGTTATGACTTGTTGATTTAAAATCATCTATTTAATTATTTTAAAAAGTAATTTTTACATTCAATCATAAATAAATGTTTTGTTACTTATTAAACTAATAGATTATAAGTTTCCTCGTTATATTTATATCTTAACTGCGTTTCTAGCATTATCAGTAAAAGAAAGGAAAATGCTATGAAATATAAGTTTGCTCCAATTAGTTTAGCGATTTTGCTCTCCTGCCAAGTCAATGCAAGTGCAACAGATCGCCTTTATGAACACCGTTGGTTAGACCCAAATGGAGATCCCTACTTATCTCTACAGTGGAATTTACTCAATGATGGTAGCCTTGATAATACAGTTGCAGGGCATGACTTGAACTTGTGGCAATCGCATCTTTGGGGGCACAAAGGCCAAGGCGTGCAGATATCGCTGATTGACACAGGTGTTGACGAGCTTCATTCGGATTTGATCGACAACTTAATTTTTGACCCCAGTATTGATTCAACAGAACCCTGGGCATCAGCACATGGCACATACATGGCTGGCTTGATCGCAGCTGTGCAAAACGATGTTGGGATCAGAGGCGTCGCCCCTGAAGCAGACGTCATTGTACACAATAGATTGGGCTCATACATGAGCCGTCATGAGCAGTGGGCTTATCATCGTGGCATTGGGCTGCAAAATGGCAAAACCTCGATTGCGCAAAACTCTCGTGTTTTTAATACCAGTTTTGGGGTGACCCCTGTGCATAGCACGCCGTATAACTATGCGTATACAACCACGGATCCTGATACTGGCGAAGCCATTCAGATGGTGAACTTTAGGCTCAGAGATGAGGTGATGGAGCGCATCACATTATCAACAGAGCAAGACAAACGCACCGCACTTTTTGTTCAGGCTGCGGGCAATGGCTACTACCAAACATTAATAAATGCATATGGCCCTAATGGCATAGATACACCGGGATATCATCATGCAATAAATAATGGCGGTCTCCCATTTCACAATGCAAATAGCGGCCATTTAACCAGTTTTTGGAAAATTAATGTCAGTGGCGTGAGTGCTGATGGCAGATTAACCAATAGCTCTACAGTGGGCAGTAATATCTTTGTTACAGCGCCGGCGGGGGCAGATCGCAACACACCAGGTATGGTGACCACGACATTAAGCTGTGATTGGCACCAGAAATATCAAGGCCAACAACAGGCATGTACAGGTCCGCAAGATTATTATTTCAGCGTAAATGGTACATCGTCTGCGGCAGCAAATGTAACAGGTGCAGTGGCGTTGCTCATGTCGGCAGCCGAGCAGCAAGGTCACAACCTGACTGCACGAGATATCAGGCACTTATTGGCCAATACGGCAACCAAAGTAAACCGAGATATGGAAGACATTAAGTTGTCTAATGTGGTGGCATTGGAAGGCTGGTCTAGCAATGCCGCGGGTGTTGAGTTTTCCCCTTATTATGGCTTTGGTCTAGTCGATGTTGATAAAGCTGCAGAGCTTATTCGCCGTTATGCTGTTGAAAATTTACCAGCAGATTTTGTAAAAACGCAATGGTTTGGCGAGCACGACACCTTTAGCAAGCCTATTTTAGAAGATATTACACACACAACCACCTCAGAAATTGAAGTGACTGAAGATATGTTTATTGAGGGCGTGCAAGTACGTTTAAGTGCTGAACATGGCCGTATTACTGATTTAAAAGTAGAGCTAGAATCACCAAGTGGCACGCGCAGTATATTGATGTCGCCAAACAATAATCTGGTTGGACAAAACACAGATTATATCGCGCCATCTGAAAAGAGCCTGTTTGGTTATGATGATCATAAACTTCTCAGTTATAAATTCTGGGATGAAAGATCTGTTGGCACATGGAAGCTACATATTACGGATATGAATAATCAACAGCGCACGATTGTTACCGACCCGTTTGGCCAACCACGCAGTCGCTACACCATTGAGAATAATACCAAACCGGGCACATTCACCAATTGGTCAATCCGTGTACTTGGCCATACAGACAAAGTCACTAAGAAAAAGAACTTAAACTAATCTTCAAAGCTACTTTGTTGAGTCACTCCCAAAGGCCGATTTAAAGGCCTTTTTTCGTTTGTTACAATAAAAACAATGATATTCATATCGAGTGGTTTATGAAGGTTTTAGTTACAGGCTCTGCCGGACGTGTTGGTCGAGCCATTTATATTCACCTAGCACGCAGCCATCACGTGGTGGGGTTAGACAGCACACCTTGTTCAACCGCTGATTTTATCGGCGATATTCGAGACGAAGCGCTTCTATATCGGGCCCTTAAAGGGGTTGATGTGGTTGTGCATACGGCGGCACTCCATGCGCCACACATAGGTCATGTAAGTGACGAGTTGTTTCATGAAGTGAATGTTGTAGCAACCACAAAATTAGCTGAGCTTGCCGTTGCCAATGGCGTAAAGCAGTTTGTGTTTACCAGTACCACGGCGTTATACGGACATGCTAGCACGCCAAATGGTCGAGCAGGGTGGGTAACAGAGCAGACCAAACCTTTACCTAAAACCATCTATCATCGTACTAAAATTGCTGCAGAGCAACAGCTCGAAGCGATAAGCAATGGGCGTGATTTTCCCGTAACTGTATTGCAAATGTCGAGATGCTTTCCTGAGCCAGTTGAGCAAATGGCGCTATATAGGTTAAATAGAGGAATTGACTATCGCGATGTGGCCAGCGCTCACCGCTGCGCCATTGAAAAGAGGTTATCTGGCTTTAATCGCTTTATTATTTCTGGTAAAACACCGTTTGATCCCAGCTGCTGTGAGCAATTATTTAACGATTGTGAGGCCGTTTTACGTGCACGATCACCAAAATTAGTGGCGGTGTTTGAACAGCGAGGTTGGTCTTTACCACAAACCTTAGACAGAGTTTATGACGCATCTAAGGCGCAAAGTGAATTGAGTTGGCTCCCAAAATACGGGTTTGAAAGTGTGATTGACTTGTATGATGACGGTTTTGCAGAAGTCCTACCCAGTAAAAATCAAAGCTCAGGTTAATCTTTTGGTGATAAAAAAAGCGAGTGACCTGCACTCGCTTATGATAACTTGTGATTAACCCTCTTTGCTTGATGCGCTGGTGGCGGACTTTGGCTGCATTTTTTGAAATAGCCAACCCACACCTACCAAGCACAAACCTAAGCCAATGAATGACAAGGCTCTGAGCAGCCCCTCAAGATTAGACATATCGACCATAAAGGCTTTTAAAATCACCATAGCTAGACCAATAAAGCCAATATTGATTAAGTGCTTATGGTTTAAATGCTGCGCGACAAAAATGGTTGTGGTTGAGATCAATAACCAGACAATCGAATAGGTGTAAAGCTCCGCTTCTTTCACCCCTAAATGCCAATTGATGAAGCCCTCATTGAACAAGGTGCGTATTTCACCGTTGATAAACATAAAGCCAAATATGGCCATTGCCACATAAATAAAACGGTTAAACTGCGCTTTGACGAGTTTAAAGTGCATAAATCCATACAGGCATAATACAGGTGCAAGCCATTGGAGCCACAACCAGTTTATAACATAGCCACCGACGTTTTGGCTGAATACAAATGGGCTTTCAAACACGGAGAACTGCACATGTATTAGCGTACTTGCACCGAGTAAAATGCTGCCACCAATCATATACAGCTTTTGCAGATTGCGCGTTAGCTGGCTGCGCCAATAATATACGCCCGCCAGAATTAACCAGTTTAGGGATAACACCACGCCTTCTTGATAGCTTAAATTATCAAAATTAGGATAATCTCCGACTAATAAATAACTGGTTTCGGTGGTGACAAGTAGCGCACATAAGTGAATAAATACACCCATAAACCACGTATTAAGCGTTCTTGATGGGTTATATTTTGCAGCAAACCCGACTAAAGCAATCGCAATTGGGTAGACGATGAGTGTCCAATGAATACCTAAAATGGCTTCATGTTTGTAATCAGCAACCCAAGGGGCCACAGACAATCGCGTAACCACAACCAATAAAGCTGCTTTGTACAGCCAGTCAGGGATCTCAACCTTGTATTTCCAGCTTAAATAGCTCATGGATGCGACTTGCGCCGTAATAGCCAAGGTCAGCGTGCTTGCAGATAACAACATGGTCAAACACAAAGTCAGCATGGTATTTGCTAACACTAAATATGTCACGCGCTGTAACGGTACTGATGATTTGGCAGCCGCAAGCGCTGCGCCAGCGGCGATGAGCAGGAGTTCAAACGCCCAAACAGGGTAGAGGATGGCGTCACTGTCCACAGGCAGTGAAATATAGCTAAGACCAAACAAACTCAGTGGCACTAACACAAGTAGCAGTAAATAAGCATGGCGTGCTGCATCGCGTTTGATCATCAAGACGCTAAAGGCCATACCTAACAAGGCTGCGATCTGAATAAACAAATACTTGCCAGTAAATGGATAGAGGATGTCACTAAAATCGATTTTTTGATGTATGTTGCCAAACATAAACAAAGCAAAACCCAGCGCCAAATATGGCCATGTATCTAGGGCACTATGCCTGTAAGCTGAAGCAAAAGCGATGGCAGCGACAATGAAAGCAGCTATCAGCATGTGACTGAAAACGGGAGAAAACATCAGGTAAATGGCGAACAAAAACAGGGTGATAAGGGTTGCGACTTGCTCTCTTCTTGCCATCAATAATGACTTAATGGGCAGCGGATTATGCATGGTTAAATTAAGCCGCCAACCAAGTAGGTTTGAGAGCACATAAAAATATAGCGTTGCAACCGTGTACAGGGTAATAGCAGCAAAGTCACCTTTATCACCTAATGCAATGGCACCGATAAACCACACACAATGGCCAACAAAACTTTGCCACCAGAGCCACTTTTGTTTGACGTAATCCGCAACCCATACAGCAGATAAAGACACAAAGGCGACATACAACAACAATGCCCCAATATTATTAGACCCAGTGGAGACAAGCGCCGGTACAGCATACGCACCGATGATCCCAATGCCCGCAAGCACAGGCCCAAAGCGTAGCGCCAAATAGGTTGCGCACAAGGCTATAACTGCTAAAAAGACAAAGGCGAGGTTGGCAGGCAAAAAGTGATAGTGATTAAACGACACCAAAACCATAGCAAAGCAGGTGATCACACCGCCACTGGCAAGCGCCGCAGAGATATAGGGCGTATTCACATTGAGCTTAGCTTTATAGCGGTTAACCAGCTCAGCACCTACGACTAACGCACAGCCGAACAAAGCGCCTAAAACAACACGCACAGCCGGTGGCATAAGACCGGCCTCAATCGAATATTTGGCGAGGAAAATCCCACCAATAGATAAAATAAGTGCACCCAACCAGAAAATACCATTGCCTTTGAGTAGCGTTTCTAAGTTGAACTCGGGCAGTGTAAATTGCTTTTGAAGCGTTTGCTTTGGCGGGATTTTTACGTCCGGCTTAGCTGGGTTAGATAAGTGTGCTGGCTCTACATTATCAGCCTGCACGGTATCAGGTTTTGTTGATTCAATTTGTACTGTAGGCTTATCAGTGGAGCGGGATGCTGGGGCAGACTCACTCAACGCTTGCTTGAGCTTATCAATCTTCGCTGTTTGAAAGTCGATGATTTTTTGAAGATGTATAACCTTTTTCGCGAGTTTATCTATACGGGCGCGATCTTTAAAAGCAATCACAACCCCCACAAATAAAAACAGATTAAATGCAAAGGAAAACAACTCAGTATCCATACCTTTTCCTTAAAATACTAGAGGTAAGATGAGTTTGCTTTAAAAACAGATAATTATCAAGTTAAGTGCAAAATACACATTGCGGAGCAATGTTACTTTTGCGCAAGGTGAAGTGAGCAATTTTAGCTGGTGCCGAGTGATACTTTTGCGCAAGGTGAAGTGAGCAGTTTTAGCTGGTGCCGAGTGTTACTTTTGTGCAAGGTGAAGTGAGCAGTTTTAGCTGGTGCCGAGTGATACTTTTGCGCAAGGTGAAGTGAGCAATTTTAGCTGGTGCCAACCGCTTATCGCCAACTTCAAGTTCAGCATGGATCCCGGAGCAAGTCCGGGACGACGAGTTTTATATTTGTATAAAAGTCTCCTGCTGAACGACCAGATTAAGGCGTAGCTACAGTCGTCACCCTGAACTGGTTTCAGGGTCCAGTTTTTAGGGGCATAAATCTTAAAAGGCGTAAGTCGAACTTTATTCTTAAAAAGGGTTAATGACAACGAACGAAATGAGTGCATTTCCTTTTCGTAAGGGTGACGAGTTACCGAAACGAAGTTTCGCAGTGCGAGGAAGTGAACGCATGGATGCGTTAAGGAACCAAGCTACAGGGATGTATTACAACATCGACTTTACTCCATTTACCAGCTACAGGCAACGGAGTTCCTTCCCATAGCATTAACCAATCCCCTATAAAGCGGGCAGTGTTGAACTCAGCTACTTTCGAACATAGTTGGGAAAAATATTGATAAAACGTTTTTGTATGGTGAGTATCAAGTCGAAATACACAGCATAGAATTACTCCAGACTTGGTTAGATAAACCTTGGGCTATTGTGCATGTTGTATATGATACAACGCCCAATGACGCAGATGATTCGGCTTATTCTGACGGTTATATCGTGATGCGTTTGGCGGACAATGCGTTAGAGCAGCTAACGGGCTTGAGCGAAGGTATTATTTATCGTCAAACCAGCAGTGTTTCTCAGCAGGGTAAAACACAGTTAAAGCTGGTGGATGGCGACAAAAACGGTGACACAAATACTGCTTGGTATGATTTGGGGGATTTGCAATCAAACGTGGTGTTTTGAAGCAAACGATAGGGCACTTTGCCAATTTTACACTGCAAGTAGTGATACTTGGCAGGCGCCATTTTTATTGTCGCCAAATCTGCCAAGTGGTCAGCTGTTACGTACTAAATTTGTCAGTCTAGATTACAACTCTGAGGGCGTTTTAGGTGTATTAACCAATGGTTGGGATACTCATACTGCGGTAGGCCAATATTACCCGCAAAGCGATACATGGCAATGGCAGGAGGGAGTGGGTTTTTACAATATACACAATACTGGTGATATGCAGTTGGACAATGCTAGCAATTGGGTTGTCAAACTTGGCGATAACCTAAACACAGTGCCACTTCAGACAGAACATGCAGTAATGTTAGAGGACACAGATACGCGCCTTGCGCCCATGTTGTTTGACTCAGGGGTTGGCATATACATAGGCTCAAACATATACAAAACACAAAGAGGGCAGATTTATATCTTAAGTCCAAAAGGCTAATCATGAAATTAAATGCAAAAGTAAGCAGCTGTTTCGGCTGCTACTTTTATTGTGTTGGTCATCCTAGCTTATTTGTTGCGCTAGCGCTTGGTTTACCTAATAAAAGGCCACTTGACGTTAACTGAATGTACGTGTTTATTTTTTAATATGGGCACAAAACAAATACGAGAAAACCTTTTAACTGTGTATCTTACCGTTGCCACAAAATGTTATGCTAAAGCTATAAGTTTATCCATATAATCAAATGGTTGAATAGTGAGAAATGTGATGCTCACCAAACAAAACACCTCCATATTGTGCCCGACAAATGATTTGGAGGCACATAGTATTATCGAGCTAGCAAAGCTACATGGCTTTGCTATTTTCGAAGGCCCCAGCTTTTGGGGGGCCACGCTTGCAGATGCATTAGCTGAACTCGATTTAAATACGTGTAAGCCTAACTTGTTGGCCATAGAGCTCCCCGATTTAGATGGTGAAGCGCAGCAATATTTGGGCCATACAGGCATTGTGCTGCACACCTTAGACCATCATCAGTATCCACAAAGTGATGCGCGGCATACCCTGTCTGCCATTGAGCAGTTTGCCGCTTTATTTTCATTGCCCTTATCGGATTATGAGCAATTGGTTGCGGCGAATGATAAAGGGTTTATCCCCGGATTGTTGGCAGCAGGAGCGAGTTACCAACAAATGCGACAAATTCGTGATGATGAAGCACGTGTAAGAGGCGTTGCGCAAGAAAGAGCGCAGGCTTTTACGTGGCTTAACACAGCTTTGAGCTCGGTAATATCCACTGATGACGTCGTGTATTTAGCGTGTCCAGCAGATTACGTCAGAGTGATGAGTGAAGTTGCACAGTTTCCGACACAAGCCGCTTATGAACAAGCGCTCAGTTCTGGTACTGAGCTCAAATTACGCCAGGTTGTGATTCAATATCAAAAACACAACACAACGACGCAAATAGAGGTGCTGGCAAATAAAAACAGAAACGCATTCAGTGAATTAGTCGCCAATTGGCCTTATTCATCGCTGCAAAGCTGGTTCGGCGGCCAAGCCCCAAACTATTTTTTTGGCGCCTCAGCAAAAAAAGACGCAATGGCGTGCTCGCATCAGTTTGATGAACTTTACGATCAAATAAAACACATTTTTAAATAAGAATTATCAAGCGCATGGAAGTAAACTCAATTTTAAATCATAACGAGTACTTTGTAGACTTAGAAGACGTCGCAGTGGTGACGCGTTATAACCCTCTACCAAAAAATCATTCAATCTTGCAACATATTGAAACTCAGTCACAGTTGCAAAATGCACTCTGTCAGAAACCTTTGTTCTGGGCACAGATGAGTGTACATGATGCCGGTTTTACCATTGAAGAAGCTGTTTATTTTTGTCGTGATAAACGTAAAGTTGCTCAACTAACGCAGTTTGTAGAGCAATACCCTCAATATACCGTTGAAAACGTAGAAGTTTCTGGCCAGATATTTCAAGCATTACTTATGCCCAAAGGCACGGTCACAAAGCAATCTGCCAGTGAATTTTTTAATGTGTTTTTTGAATTTTCTAGGCCGCTACATAAATATCGCGCCACTTTTTATTACCCCTTTGATTTGGAAGGGGATACGGTTTTAAAGCACAAGCTTGATACAAAGCTCAGCGATAAGAACAAGCGTAAAGTATCGCTGAGCCGAGGTGATTTAAATATATCAGCGCCTCGGTATACATTTCATAGTATTGGGACAGATCAAGATAAATGGAGTCAGCAAGACAATACTGAGGTTCAAACATTTCTTTATTATAACCCTGAAGCGCAAGCGTGTTTTTTTGGTGAAAAGCCAGAGTCAAATAATAGCGTTAATACGTTTGAAGAGTATCGACTTAAACTTGATAACTGTTTTTTGGGCATTGATACGCCAGAAAAAAAACAAGCTAGATTGCAACGCCAACAAAGTAGAGCAAAGCAAAATGCGATGTACGAGCATGACGACGTCGCACCTGAACAGGTACAAGCTTTGACACAGAATGATCACTCGCCATGTGCGCGAATATCCGAGCTCGCATTGGTGCGTCATCCGATCTCCCGTGGCAGCTTTTTAATGGCAATTAACGCAGAATATTCACCGCCTCAAGACGTTTTCAAACATGCTGTGTCAGTTTTGCGCACAATACAGAAACAACAAAAGCAAAGTTTATATAAAGGCGCGATTGAGGATGATATATGGTGGTGGTGTATTTTGCTGGCGCCTTATGATGAGTCGTTAAAAACGAGCTTAAAACAAATGCAGCTCGGTCGTTGGCTAAACTTTAGTAATAAAGCGCGTATCTTATACCCGACGTTTGTTGAGCAAAAAGAAGAAGAAAAAATAGATTGCTTAGTGTTATTTTTAAACAATGTCGAGCATTTAACCTATGATTGCTCAAAACCAAAAGGGCTGACCAGCTTAAATCAACAGCAGGATAATCGACAACCTATTTCACGTTACGTGATGCGCCTTTTGTCTTTGTTTTTTACTCAGCAAAATACCCCAAAAGAGCAAGATAATATCATTAAAAAGCTAGACCCACTGAGTCATAATCAGCACGACTCTCGTTTGTATTTAAATGCGACGTATGGGTTATGTGGTGGTTACCCACAATCTCAGCTTGGCGAAGATGTATTGGCACAAATCACGAGTTTAGCAACCATGGTCGATGTGCAAAAGAATCGCTTTGACTTTTATCCGACGGGCTATGCGTACAATAAAGAGTTTGTCACAAACTTAATAGACTCACAGGCATATCGACGCTGGAAAGGCATAGGTTCTGAAACCGGTTTTAATGAGAGTGCGACAGTGACAGTGGGTTTTGGGGCTTATGCGTCAGATCATATCTTTCCGCATTGGCATACGATTTATCGACACTTTTTTAATTATGCTCTTTTGACGCGTGAAGCTTTGACGTGCTTTAAGCGAGCAATGAATCAGGCAACAGATAAATTAGCAGGCGAAAATACCAGTACCAAGCCTGAAAACAATTATCGTGAGATACGCCGTAACTTCATTTTATTTATGAATCGTTATTGGTTTAAACATTTAAGCCATGAACAGCAAGGTTTGGAAATCTTTTCAAAACTCTATACGGCAAAATCACTTGATGTGCATTTTAATCTTGTCAAAGAGCAAGTCTCTTTTGCTGATGATTATATGGAGAGTTGGCGTAACATATATTTTGTCAATAAAGCAGACCATACAGGTCAAGTGGCGACGTTGTTGGCGCTACTCGCTATTGCATCTGCATGGCCAAGTGACTTGCCTGTATTTAGTTCGGATATTTTTAGCCGCTTTTTACTGGTTGTTCTGATAGGATTTTTTATCCTGCTTGGTGTGAAAACTAAATTGTTTTCAGCAATTTATGGCGTGCTTGACTTTGCAAGTTTACCAAGGGCGTTGTATCAGTATGCATATCATAAAATATCTTCTATGCCTTTTATTAGACACTTTTTTAGCAAGGGCGAAAAAGAACTAGTTCAGCATTATGAAGCGCATTGGGATGACAAGCTATCGCAAGCCGTTGAGCAAGCATCTTTAATCCAAGACATGCCGACTTTAGCGTCAAAGCCGTCACTTAAATATGCGTTGATCAGAGTTCAAGCTATTTATACGAATGTGTATCAAAATATGACTTCTCGCCATGCACTTTTGAGCCTTGCATCAAAACTCAGTGAGTTAGAAGCCCTCTCTCTTGAGTACGCAGAGGGCATTTACCGCGTTGACGATAACTCGGTGCACGAGCTGGTTGAGCGTATTGAGCGGGCGCTGCAACAAGAGTATAAAGGCACCCAATTTGTTGTTAATTACATTGAGGGTGTGACTAATGACAACTTTATTGAGTCAAAGCAGGCTTTGTTCAAAGCGGGACAGAGTAGGGCTGAGCAGTTAAGTATTGAAATGCGCACTGACTCAAATGAGCCAGTTAACCTTGATAGCACGCACGGGTATTGCCTACAGCAAGCCTTTTATGAGGCTGAACTAAATGACTATGCCAAAGTTGCTAAGCTCACTAACCCCAAGTTTATTAAGCGCCACTATGCACAAAGCGTTGATCAAATCAGTAATGGTCAGGGTTTTGTAAATCTAGATAGCAAACTGGCTTACCTTTACTTTTCTGGCAATCAGTTGTCTAAAATTAAGCAAGAATTTGTACAAACAGCGGATGACCTATTGCACTTTGAAAAGCATATTCGTCAACTCAAAGGCGAGCTGTTAAATAAGTTGTTGTCTTATTTAGAGAGCAATGAAGACGCTGTATTTACAGACATGATTAAGGAGCATAAGGGCGATAAGGCTATTTTACGGATCAAGCTTAAAACCTTATTGTGGGGCAGTGAACAAGCGTTGTTTGTACTTCCGGCTTCTCAAGGCTTTAAAGTGTTGGCTAAATTAATGGCGTGGACTAAAGACTGGTCTATTAGTAAAAAAAGCACAGAAGCCAATGGCTCGCCGGTGACAACTACGTACCCGATAACTCAGGTATTTTCTTTGGTATTTTGTCATCACGATGCACCAGCAAGCTTAATACAGCAACATGCAATCAACCTAACTAAAAGCGTTAATTATGATGGTAAAAATAATGGCTATAGAGTCGTTGTGTTAGAGCAAGGTGATTTGGCGTGTTTAGAGGCGCATGACAATATTATTTGTTATTCCGGTGAACAGGCGGCGTATATGAATAGTATCGTTCCAGCAAGTTTGAATACGATGGACCTATGCAAATTAGGGAGTGACTTGCGTCATTTTGTTGCTAAAGACACGATTGAAAACCTTGCTTCTAATCATGAAAGTATGGCTGCTTTACTCGTGGCTGAGCAGCAATTTGCATTTACTGCTGGTATCGACAGCACTCAGTTGCATGCATTTATGTCTTTGGTCAGTAAGGTGTTGATGGGAGATGAATGCGCTTTTGAATCAAGTTTGTCTCAGCGCCAAAGTATGTGGTTATTGCTCGTGGAGTTTTGGGATTACATTAGACTTGAATATCAGCATGAAACATTAAGCTCACCATCAACAACACAGGCGCATAGCGTGAGCCATTAACGTCTGAGTTATTTAACCGTGTTGTTGAATAACAGCACGGTCATTCTGTGACTGCGAGGTGCTCTGATAAGATTTACTACATGCTTACGCCAAAGCGCAACAACAGGCGCAGTTACCCTAACAGGTTAAGTGCCTAGCTATTTTTTTTATTCCACCCGATAAACATAAAGGTACTTATAATCATCACACAGACCCAAAGGTACTTTGCTAAATCATGCTGGTTTTCTTTTTTATGCATATAAGATTCAAACCGATATAGAACAGTCCCGTTATTTTCCATGTAGGTAATTTGGTTCCCACTTTGTGTAATTTTTAGGTTCAATCTGTCGCCAACTCGAATGTAATCTTTGAGTTTTGTACAAGTATTTGAAGGGATAACTTCGTGTAGCGAGATCCAGAGTTTACGAGGTGCACCTTGAAGTAATAGGTTGATAGTACCTGCTGAACCATAACGGGAGCTTCCCTTTTTAGGGTTACAGCAGGTAAGTTCTGTGACGGTGCTTGATATACTATGATACTTTTGTTGAAGAACAGATTTTCTCTCAAAACTATCAAGCGAAAAGATAAACTTGAATAAAGCGAACGTAAATAAACTGGCTGCAAGGATGAGCTTGGCTCGCCTCACGATAATGTGAGCGTTACCATTGATCTTGTCTTCTAATGATGGTCTTGCCAAAAATGCTTCCAGATTTATTATGTAAAAGGCAGAAAATACGAAACACGCTATTTTTGCATTTATTAATATAAATGTGAAGTTGCAATAAGATAAGGGAATAAAACAATTTGGTACGACCGAGTGGATTCGAACCACCGACCCCTACCATGTCAAGGTAGTGCTCTAACCAACTGAGCTACGGTCGTACTATAGATGTGTGTTACTTAACAAGGTTAAGTTGGTACGACCGAGTGGATTCGAACCACCGACCCCCACCATGTCAAGGTGGTGCTCTAACCAACTGAGCTACGGTCGTACTATAGAGATTGACTTAATTTAGCTAAAGTTGGTACGACCGAGTGGATTCGAACCACCGACCCCTACCATGTCAAGGTAGTGCTCTAACCAACTGAGCTACGGTCGTATCATATAAGTATTTTACACTTAACTAAATTAAGTTGGTACGACCGAGTGGATTCGAACCACCGACCCCCACCATGTCAAGGTGGTGCTCTAACCAACTGAGCTACGGTCGTACAGTGTGCCGTGTTTCTTGGCAACGGCGGCTAATATATAGTGCTCTGCGAAATGGATCAAGTATCTTTGCTAAATTTTTGTTTGTCTGCGGTTTTTTCGATCACAACGGACTAACTTTGCACACTTTGTAGAAGTTTTGCCACCAAAAAACGTGCTCCTTTGCTGATTGCTTTAACTCCACTAATAAAGGTGTGATGATGTTAGGGTAGTCTTGTTGGCCAAATTTATGTGAGAAAGTTTCAAAGTGGGGCTCCACATCATGTAAACGTTTAACCAGTTGTGATTGATACGCTTGAATATCTTGAATGTAGAACTTTTGAAATACATTGTTGAGTACTTGAGCGCGCTTTTTGTTTTTCCCAGCAGGACAGACTTTATGCTCTAAATCTAACGAGTTGAGCCACGTTGTGGTTGTCTGATTCCAAGCAATTTGGGATCGGGTACTGGTGATGAGGCTTTGCACATAATTATTGTTATTTAGTTTCTCAAGGGCGTCTGTCAGCATCTCGCCATCGGCTTTGTTTGGTTCACTTAAGCTATCTATTAAGCTGCTTAGCGTATTTAGCGCTTCCAAGGCATGAATTTCCCCTTGGCTAGTCTCACGCTGAACTTCACTGAAGGTCAGTGTATAAAACTGATTCAATTCTTTTTCATGGGAAAATACGTAAGCCAGCATGGGGTAGAGCTGCGCAAGCTTCTCCTGCCTTGCAAGGTTTAAGGCTTGCTGCACATCTTGTGATGTTCTATCGTCATCAATACATGCTTGCGCATAACGTATAAAGTTAAGGTTATATTTAAATTGTTCGCTGGGCTTAGCGAGCTTGCCTAATTGATTATTATGATTGGCAATATGTGTAGAAACACGGCAATGCCCGAGTTTGGCAAGATCTATGACGGAGATGGAGTAGCTGGCTTTTGGTTTGTTGATGGCTGAGTGTGGCAGCACACTCAGCGATCCGATAGATAACCCGTCGGTATTGAACACCTTGCCAAGGCGTTCTGTATACGTTTGGTTTGTGTCACTGGGTGCTGGTGTGCACCCAAACAAAACCGTGCTAAGTGCTAAGAGCAGCAGTTTGCATTTCAACGAGTTTTCTCCTCACAAAATATATCAGTAGCACAGCAGCCACTGTGAGACCAACAATGATACCAACCCAAAAGCCAGTCGGTCCCATGGCTGGTACTATTAGGTCTGTTTTTGCTAATACGTATCCAAGCGTAAAGCCGATTACCCAGTATGAGATAAACGTTACTCCAGTAATAGGCTTTGTGTATCTTAGGCCACGTAAAACGCCATTTGCAGACACTTGCAGTGCATCAGGTAACTGATAAACACAGGCGAGTATAATTATACTCGATGCGAGCATGGCGACTTCTTTTTCTTGTGTATAAAGCCAACTGATGTCATGTCTGATCAGATAGGTACCTAAAGCAACAATGGCTGCAACACCAACGGCCAATATAAAGCTGGTGTAGGTTGCGTTGACCAAACGTTCAATGTTGTTTTGTCCGCTGATATTGCCAATCCTAATACCGATAGCCATAGATAAACTAAGCGGCAACATAAACAAGATCATGGTTACACTCGCAGCAACCTGATGCCCAGATACGGCAACAGCACCTAAATCAGCAATAAATAATGGGATACACGCAAATAACGTCACTTCAAAAAAAGTAGCAAATGAGATAGGCAACCCGAGTTTGGCTATCTGCAAAATGGTTTCTTTGTGCGGCTTCATAAAATCACTGATCAGCCATTTGCCTTTTAACTCTTTGCTTTTCAGGCTATAGCAAATTTGTGCAATGGCCATAGTCCAAATAACAATGCTGGTGGCAACACCACATCCGGCACCACCTAAGGCAGGCATGCCTAACTTGCCATAAATAAAGATGTAGTTGGCGATAACATTTATCCCCAAACCGAGTAAGCCGATATAAAAAGCTACTTTAGTATTGCCCATACCCTCGGTGACATTTCGGTACACTGAGAAGACTAAAAACGCGACGAGACCATATTTAACATAATCGATATAATCTTGTGCCATTTGGGCAATTTCAGGGCTTGCGCCGGTACTGGCAAATAAATAGGGAGTGAAATAACTGGCAATAAACCCTAATGAGGACAGCATCAATGCCAAGTATAAACCTTGTTGAAAATATCGTTTTATACTGTCTTGATCATTGGCGCCGACGCTATGGGCAACCATACTGGTAAGCGCTAATAAAATAGCCTGTAAAGAAAACATCAAGGGGTTGAGTGCGCCAGTTGCAATTGAGAGCGCAGCCAAGTCGTTTGGACTCACTTGTCCTGCCATCATGGTATCGACAACAGACATCATCACGAGAGTCACTTGGGCTAATAGAACGGGTGTGGCAAGTCTAATTAACTTTTTGGCTTCCCAGAGTTCAAACTTCATCTTAAAACTCAGTATTTCTAAAAAAAGGCATTCTATTGAAGTTTGTCATTTTTATCTACGAAATAAGTGTGTAAATATGTTTCGACGGAGCAGGGCATCAGGTAGAATGGCGGCATAATTTTTACCTCGGAAAAAACATGTTTACTGGAATTGTTCAAACTCAAGCGTCTGTGGTTAGCGCATCATTAAATGATGGCGTTATGCGTTTAGTCTTATCTGTTGGCAACGAGCATTTACAGCAACTTACCATTGGTGCCAGTATCGCAGTGAATGGCTGCTGTCTAACCGTCGTGCAATTTGAGGCTAGTCAGTCTGATGTGGTTGGTCAAGTCAGCTTTGACGTCATTGATGAGTCATTAAAGTTAACCAACTTAGGCTTACTTAAATGTGGTGATAAAGTAAATTTTGAACGCTCAGTCACTTTTGGCACAGAGCTAGGTGGGCATATAGTCTCTGGGCATATCCATGATATGGCGATTGTAGATAGCGTGATTAAAACAGCGGACAATGTAAAAATAAAATTGCTGTTAGATGCTAACTGGTCAAAATATGTTTTTTATAAAGGTTTTATATCTGTTAATGGCGCGAGCTTAACTGTCGGCGAAGTGGACGAGCAAGGCTTTTGGTTACATTTAATTCCTGAAACGCTTGCGATCACTAATATCGGCAAGATTCAATCAGGTGATAAGCTCAACATTGAGGTCGATCAGCAAACCTACACCATCGTCAACACGGTTGAGCATTATTTGCGTAAAAACACCTTAAGCCCAATGGGCTAAAAAATTTGCTCGTCGTCACTGTCAATTCGTAATTCCAATTTGTTGATTGCTTCGTCTATGTGCATGTTCAAATGAATTGGATTGCAACATGCGGCGCAATCTTCATAAAAATCTTGGTCGCCCTCACTGATATCTAAATCAACAAAAATATGATGACCACAGTGGGGGCAGCTGATCCTTTGGTTATACAGCTGCTTCATAATATGGCTCCAACAACCGCCTTGAATTCCACTATTAACTATAGCAGTTTTTGCAATTATTACCGCGCGATGACAGCTATTTTAAGATGAGCTCAATTTGCTGTTTTGATTGGGTGAGGTAGTCACCAGCAAAGACATTTGCATGGCAAAGTAAGCTATATAATTGATAAATCGGCTTTCTCTGTTGGTAGCCTTTGTCTATTGGATACGCTTCCTCATATCCTGCATAAAACGCATCAGGCAGTTGTGCAAATAGCTCACTATTTGCAATATCTACCTCTCTATCGCCGTAGTAACAGGCTGGACAATAAACGCTTGGCTTATCGTTTGAAAAAGCAATGTTACCGCGCCAGAAAAACCCATGTAACAATGAGGGTTGAACAGGGTGATTTACTAGCGGCTTAATGTATTCGACAAAATAATCTATCTCTATGAGCTCTATGCCTTTTTCATGCAGTAATTGTAATTGCCATGCGATCCGCTCTTCGGCAAAAAACACGGACCACTTTTTATGCCACTGGTTAGGTTGGACCAAGCCTAAAATATAGTTATCTTGCTCAAAGCCAAACATTTCCTGTTCGTGCCTGCTGTGCATTTTGGCAAGCGTTTGACCGCATAAATACCAGTCCTCTTTATCTGGTTGAGAGGGCAGCCACTCATAAACGCTGAAGCAATACTCAAGGCTTGACCCTATGGTGATGGGATCGGCGACCAAAAAGTCACTGTCTCTGGTGAGTAATGCATGATTATCGGCTTCACACTCATAGCGTTCTAACGCACTGATATGGTCCACTTTTACTAAAAAGCGGTGCCTGTCGTTTTCAATTTGGTAGTTTTTCGACTTGTGGTTGCTGGGTAGCTGTGTTTTGCGAGTAAATTCAAAATTGTCGTGAATCGCTTCACTAATGTACTGGTTTACTAGGTTCCACATAGTCAGCCCGGTGGGGTGTGAGCACTTTATCTAACTATGATCGATTTTGGCTATAACACAAATACTTGAGTGCAAATTTAAATCGAATAGAATAGCCACAGTTTTGAAATGTTTTGGATGTTCACATTGAATAAAAGTGTTATCACAAACCTGATTGCGGCTGCATTGGTCGCGTTTGGTTATGCTTTAGATCACGATTTAGTTTTTACTATGGGCTTGTTTGCCCTCTCTGGTGCTGTAACCAATTGGCTTGCGGTTCATATGCTATTTGAAAAAGTACCCGGGCTGTATGGTTCTGGTGTTATAACAATAAAATTTAAAGAGTTTAAAATTGCCATTAAAGAGCTCATATTAGACGAGTTTTTCAATCAAGATAAGCTCAAAAGCTTCGCCGAAAAAAATCAAATCGACATAGACTTAAACCCAGTCATTGAGCATGCAGACTTATCGATTGCTTTTAATAAGTTGGTGCAAGTTATCGAAGGCTCACAGTTTGGTGCAATGCTAGCCATGGTGGGTGGCAAAGAGGCCATCGAGCCAATGCGCGATACTTTTACTGAAAAAATGAAAGAAGCGTTGCGTGAAATGAGTGAGCAGCCAGAGTTCAAAGATAAAATTTCGGGGGTGTTAACCAATGGGCAGTCTTTAGACTCGATCCGAATTGCCATTGAACATGCCGTTGATGAAAGGCTAAATGAGTTAACGCCGGTCATGGTGAAAAACATTGTTCAAAACATGATCCACACACATCTGGGCTGGTTGGTTGTGTGGGGAGGTGTATTTGGTGGTGCTTTTGGTTTATTAGCAAGCGTTTTATAACGCAGTCAATGTGGTGTGCATTACTTGTTTTTAATGCACACCTCTTACTCTCATTATTTAGAGCCTGATAAAACAACGGGCATTGTAGGTTCTACTTTTGCAATGTCTTTAATCGAAGTTTTGGTTTCTAAGTCAATTTTCATAAACTTGGCATTGCGAGTAAGGCTATAAGTTTGCGCGAATTCATCTAAACTCATGTCATTACATTCTAGTTTACTGGTGATACGTGTTTTAGCGGTTTGTTGTCCGCGCATTGCTGCCAACATCACATGTGGGCGGTCCGATGCGAATGCCATGCAAAGTTCGGTTGCATGACTGTCGTCAGCGGCAACAAATTCAACAGCATGTGCGTTTGACATAGATACTAGCGCAGTGAGTGCAGCAGTTAAAAATACTTTCATCGTTGTTCTCCAAGCAGGTCGTTAAGTGCGATTCCTCTAGAGTATTGGCCTGAACGGCATAAAATGCTGTAAGGGAAGATTGTACGAATGTAAGGAATTATGTATTTGTATTATTGCAACTGTAAGTCCATCTAACTTAAATGAAAAAACACCTCATATTTGTTTCATAACCGCCGAAAAAATTACAAATAAAATTTGGTTAACAGTTCAATATCGATATGTTTTAACGCTTTTAGCGACTTTTCCTATTTTTATTAAAACCTATTTCAAAAGTATGTATAAGTGTGTCCAAGTGTGTATGTTATTTGCTTATAAAACAGAAAGGGCGTGCCTGTTTGTTATACAATATTGCAATTTCTCACGTAATTTATCGTAATTTATGGCATTTTGAGGTTTTTACATCGAAATTTTTGTGAAATTTCGCTACAGTCTCTTTGATAACTACAGTCACAAAAACTACAGAGACGAAAATATGAATATGTTCAAACCCTCTGTGATCGTGCTTGCTCTAAGCACCGCTCTTTTAGGATGCCAGCAAGACACTGGTCCTCAAAAAGATAAAGTCACAATCGAGAAAAATCCATATCCAAGCACTTACCAGCCTCATTCAACGACAAGTACATTAATTACTAATGCGACAGTGTTAACGGGCACAGGTGAAAGAATCAACGACGCTGATGTTTACATTGTTGATGGTAAAATTAGCCAAGTAGGCAAAGACTTATCAGTGAATGCTGATACAACAATTGACGCAGCTGGCAAATGGGTAACACCTGGTATTATCGATAACCATTCACACTTGGGTGCTTATCCAAACCCAGGTGTTGAGTCTCACCAAGATGGTAATGAAATGATCCACCCTAATACTGCACAAGTATGGGTTGAGCATTCGGTATGGCCACAAGACCCTGGTTTTAACCGTGCACGTGAAGGCGGTATTACGTCATTACAAATTTTACCAGGCTCTGCAAACTTGTTTGGTGGACGAGCGGTAACGCTTAAAAACGTACCATCAGAAACTATGCAAGGCATGAAGTTTCCTGAAGCCCCATACGGTCTGAAAATGGCGTGTGGTGAAAACCCTAAACGTGTATACGGTGGTCAAGGTGTTGCACCAAAAACACGTATGGGTAACATGGCAGGCTACCGTGAAGCTTGGATTGAAGCGACAGAATATAAGCGTGCTTGGGAACAGTACGATGCAGAATACACTGCGGGCTTAAACCCAGATGCACCACATCGTGATATTAAGCTAGATACGCTACGCGGCGTACTTGACGGTGAAATCTTAATTCATAACCACTGTTACAAAGCTGAAGAAATGGCCATGATGATTGACCTTTCTAACGAGTTTGGTTATCACGCAGGTACCTTCCACCACGGTATTGAAGCATACAAAATTGCAGACTTACTAGGCGAGAATGGTAACTGTGCTGCACTTTGGCCAGATTGGTGGGGCTTTAAGATGGAAGCATATGACATGTCACTTGAAAATGTCGCCATTGTAGATGCAGCCAAAAACTCTTGTGCAGTTATTCACTCTGACTCTGATACAACCATTCAGCGCTTGAATCATGAAGCTGCAAAAGTGATGTATTCAGCAAATGAAGTTGGTTTTGATATCAAAGAAGAGCATGCAATTAAGTGGATCACTTACAACGCAGCAAAATCACTGGGCATTGAAGATTTGACAGGTTCAATTGCAACTGGCAAACAAGCGGATGTTGTTATTTGGGACCAAAGTCCATTTAGCGTGTATTCAAAAGCTGAAACAGTATTTATTGATGGTGCAAAAGTGTATGACCGCCATGATAGTAAGTACCAAGCAGTTAGTGATTTTATGTTAGGTCAGCGCTAGGGGAGCCACAATGAACAAGTTTAAATTATCTATTCTAACTGGTGCATTACTGAGCTCATCAGCGGTATTTGCGCAAGTAACAGCGATTACAAATGCGACTGTACACACGCAAACAAAGCAGGGTGTACTAGAAAACGCAACTGTACTGATTGAAAATGGCAAAATTACAGCCCTAAATCCGAAGTCATTTAACGCTGATGTGACTGTTGACGCACAAGGCAAAGTGTTGACACCTGGCCTTATAGGTACAATGAATCACCTAGGTTTAGTTGAAGTCGGTGCGGTTTCTCGCTCAGTTGATGCGTACGACAAATCAGGTCTTGAGTTTGATCCAAGCACGGCGTTTAATCCGCGCTCTAGCTTGATCCCTTACGCAAGAAAAGGCGGCGTGACGCAAAACTTGAGCATTCCATCATTGCCTTGGGGTGAAAGTGGTGTGTTTATGGGTCTTGGCTTTGTTGCTGATCTATCAGGTGAGTTTGGTAGTGTTACAGACCGTAAAACTGCGCTTATCGTCGACTTAGGAGCAGCAAGTGGTGATGGCTCTCGTGCAGCAGCTGTTCAAGCGTTTGCTAAAAAGTTATCTGAGCAAAAGAAAAAGCTAACAGCGAAAAAAGACAAAAAAGCAGATAAAGATCCTTCATCTGAAGAAAAGCTATTGATTGACGTATTAAATGGCAAGCTGCCAGTCGTCGCGTCAGCATCACGTGCTTCACAACTACTTGAACTAATCAAGCTAAAAGAAGAGTTCGGGCTAAACCTTGTCATTTACGGTGCAGACGATGCTGTATTGGTAAAAGAAGAGTTGGCGAAAGCAAAAGTACCGGTGATCGTGAGCTCGGTGTCTAACTTACCAACTGGTTTTGATGCACTACATGCACATTTAGGTAATGCGGGTACACTTGAAAAAGCAGGTGTTAAAGTCATTTTAAATGTTGCAGGTGATGGTAGCCATAATGTTTATCAGATGCGCTTCAATGCAGGTATTGCTGTAGCAAATGGCATGTCACATGACGGTGCTTTAAAAGCGATGACAGTAAATGTCGCTGACACGTTTGGTATCGAAGGTGGTAAGATTGCTAAAGGTGAACGCGCTGACGTTGTACTTTGGACAGCTGATCCGTTCGAGTTCAGTACACGCGTTGACACTATTTGGATTAATGGTGAGCAAGTAACCACAGAGTCTCGTCATGACAAATTGACAGAGCGTTACACCAAAGATACATCGATGCCGCGTGGCTATACAAAGTAAATTTGTAAATGATGAATAGAGGCGCCTGTTGGCGCCTTTTTTATTGGCGCGTCATTGAGCGATTGCTTTCACTTATAGATGCTGTGAGGTGAAATACAATTACACTTTTGATTTTATGGTATTTAGGCAAGTACTGAGGGCTGAAATAGAAAAAGAAGTGCTAGGCACTTCTTTTGAGGTTTTAGAAGTATGGATTACTTATATACAGTGTAATCTACTTCAAGGTTGATATCGTTTTCACCTGAAACAACCCACACTTGTGTGCGTTGAATTTGACCTACAGGGCTGTGGCACGTAACAACTTGTCTGAACGCTGGGCCAGAGTAATCGTATACTGCGTTTTCAAGGCCATAATGGTTAGTGTGGAATAGCGGCGTGCTATCGTAACCATTGAATACACGTGAAGTGAAGCCGTCATTCATGGTAGCAGTACAGTAAGTATCTTCGTTTTTGTTATCAATGTGTAGTGATGATGTATAGCTTACTTGCTCGTACCAACCACGACCGCCACAGTGTGAGCTTGCACCTGTACAGTCAGGCATTTTATATTCGCCAACACCAGCTAGGCTAGTATCCCATGTAATCACAGGTAATGCGGAGAATTTGTGATATACCTTGAACTGCTCACCTTCGATGTTTTGACAGTTTAATGCAAGTACACGATTGCGTTTTACTTGCTCATCAGAGAAGCCACCATTGAAGTGAACTGTATCAACACGCGCAGCACCTGGACCTGCAGTACCGAACTGTACAGAGCCGTATGTTTGACCTGTTACTTCGTCAAAAATTGTACCTGTCGTACATTCTGAACCAGACTCTCTGAAATAAATCCACGCTTCATAGCTACGTGCACTTAAAGAGTCAGTTACGATACGGTCAACAGCGCCATTTGCGTATACTGTTGTTCTGTTATAACCATCTAAGTCTTGTACAACTGTTTGAGCAAATGCAGAAGTAGCTAATAGGCCAGATGTAAGCGCTGCGAGTAATTTAAGTTTCATTGGTAACTCCATTATATTTTACAGGATGTATTTTTCCTGATTGATTGCCTGACGCAGATGTATTCCCTAATTGGATTTGCCCACCTTGAATATAAATTTATTCATGCGTCGAATTCTTTGTTATCAGCAAGTGTTGATATCTACAGCATTTAAAATGTTGTCATATACAAACGAGCGATTGAGAAAGAAACCTGCTGTTAGCTGGGCTCTAAAATATTGGCTTCTTAACTTCAACCGTTGCTGATTGCTAAATAAGCTAGCGACTAAATTTTGGTGTGTAAACCCCTTAGGAACAGGTGGTATCTGATGATTATTTTCATATGTGAAATTTGAAAATAATAAATATTTTATTTATGCACTGTTCTTTTATAATGTATTTTATATTCCAATAATGTGGTTTTTGACTATTATGAAAATGTTTTTGGTGGGTATAAATAATTAAAATATATGGGTATAAATGTATTCCTGCTTCTTAGGTGTCTAGAGTTTAAGTGCGCTGAAGTTTATTCAAACTAACGTGGTGTGTTTAATAATTGTGCTATTGCAAAAAAGTGGTTTATGAAAATGGAATTTTTTGCTTGTTAAAATGTGCTGATTGATGCGAAAAATTAATTTATAAAAAATTAAAAAATAAATTTAAATTTGATCTAAGTCTACTTTTAACGTCAGCAGACTTTAAAAAACAAGGCTGTTATCGTAATTTTAGCCGGATCAACTGATGGATATAGAAAGGATAAAAGTTTTCTGAGAAACGGGTTTAGAGTACCTAAAAAATAAATTTAAGAGTGATTCAATTATGTGTTCTAGGTGTATTTTGCTAATGTTAATGACACGCATTTAAATTATTAGTAAAGTGAGCTGTGTGAGTCACAATTGGAAATGAGCTGTTTCAGGTGCTCAATTTGAAAACCTGTGACTAAAAGCTACATTAAACACAGGTTAGTAGGTGACTTTTAGAAGTAAAGAATGTCGAGGTTTTAAAGTGTGTTGGTAGATGTTTTACAAATTGGTTATTTATCAAGTGTTGTCATTGTTTTTTTGATTACGGTTTCCTTGATATCGATACAACAAGGCTTACCAAAGTTTCAACGGCTTGAACTTGCATTGTGTTGGCTTATGGTTTTATCACCTGCTGTGGAGCTTATGAGTTTACAAGAGTTTGAGATCCCATGGTTTGCTATCGCATTTATCCATGCATCCCCATTATTGCTAGGGCCTTTAATTGTACGCTACAGGCAAGCTTTGACGAATACATATACAGGTTTTTGGCGAACACTTACTCACTTTTTACCCTTTGTTTTGTTTTTTTCATATCGATTAGTCGATGATGCAGGGGTAACATCTGCGGTAGGAGCCTTGTATCTAACTCAGATCCTTTTTTATCAAGCCAATGTAGTCAGAGCTTGCTGGTCGGATCAAGCGTTTCTGCTTTCTCTGAAAGATGCAAAGTATGGGCTTATTCCTCATAGGTTATTGATTGCATTTTATTCTGTCTTCTCATTGGCTGGTATTGTGCAAATGGTTGGATATCTGTTTAACTTTGAGCAAGTCTGGTTACTACTGCACATGACAAATACGTTCGTGTTTATCTATGTCGTGCTTTTGTGCAGAGGTTATATCAATTTATTGCTTAAAAAGTTAGAAAACCTCAACAAGTCCTCTTGCTAGCACACTTAAAGTGCTAAAGCTATTCACCTAAGAAGTCGCCACTGCTGATATTTAAGCTGAGTAGGCGACTTTTTGTAGTTTTTTGAGGCAATTTAAAGTACGTTTTTACATCACATCATTTAAATATACTCACTTAAAATACTATGAGCTAAATGCCGCACGGTTTTGTTCGATAAATTGTTTAAGTGTCGTCAGCGGTCTACCAAGTAGTGCCTCACCATCAGGGCTGACAACAGCTGCATGGTTATCAGCGAATAAGTTAAATAGTTCAACTAACCCCTCTGCTTGCCATTGTGGCCAACCTGTATCAAGTAATGAAGCCAAAGTGGTTTTATTATCTGGTGAGATATGGGTGATTTCTGTGTTTAACGCCTCACTGAAAGCATTGGCTATATCCATACCACTTAATAACTCAGGCCCAGTGATATTGTAAGTTTTATTTTTGTGTCCGTTTGATGTTAAAACATTGGCTGCAATTTCGCCGATGTCAGACACCAGTAGAGGTGCGAATTTACCTTCTCCGGTACCAAGGTAAAGTGCCCCTTGTTTGATACCATCGGACCAACCAAATAAATTATCTTGAAAGAAAATAGTACGTAGATGCGTCCAGTTGAGCCCTGATCTCTCTAAGTACTTTTCTCCAAAGCGGAATTGGCGGCCAAACAAAATCGCCTCATATTCTGCGCCAAATACCGAGTAAAACACAAAGTCCTTAACTGATTGAGATGCGACAGCTGCGTCAATAACCAATTTGGCATGTTGCTCACGTTCAAATATATTTCCTGTAATGTAAAAGACTTTATCTACATCTTGCATTGATGCGGCTAGTGTATCTGGCTGTTCAATATTCATAATGCGAGTTTCAAGGTCAGGAAACTGGACTTTTAGCGCTTGGGCTTTTTCATTACTTCGTACGCCAGCAATAATGGTGTCTTGTAGGTTCGTTTTTGCGAAAAGGGCTTTGATAGTTGCAATACCGTTTAGGCCAGCAGCACCGATGATAAGAATATTAGACATAAGTATTTCTCCAATTGATTTAGTTTTTGCTTTGATGGAGCTATCTTATGTTTAATTTTTTAGATTGAATATTTCTTAAATTAGCGCTATTCATTCGTTTATCTGGAGTGTTTTGTTTTTTTATAGGCTTTTTGAAACGCATCACCTGCTTATCGTTTTGCGGGGAATGGTACAAGGGCTTTGAACGCTGTCACAAAAGCATTACTTATACAAAGTGTATGAGAGGCGGTGGCGTAATCGTTATAGGTTTCTCGTCACGAGATAAAAAGCCGGTTTATTGTCTTAGTTTTCAATAAAAGATAAATACTGTTGTTATATAAGTGTCGAGAGATCAATTTGATTGAATGCAGATTACTTGCTCTCCGGTCATATAAAACAAGCCGCAATACAGGCTATATTTTAAACATGATGTTTACTCAGTTCTTGCTGTACTTAATCTGATTTTACGAATGACATGTTCGAAAAACTCAAGAAGTTGTAATAGCTATACTGAGGTAACCTTATTAATACCAAATATTGAAAAGTCGTTTATATCAATAATACGGCTATTTTAACTGCTAAAAGGTAGAAATATGTACGATGATTTGACACTTGAACACTTTATGGAAGGACTTATAAAGCGTAACCCACATGAACCTGAGTTTCATCAAGCAGTAAAAGAGGTGGCGGAGTCTGTAATTCCCTTCATTAATAAAAACCCTCAGTATAAATTGGCGCATATTCTTGAACGAATGACTGAGCCGGACAAAGTAGTTTCATTTAGAGTTTCATGGGAAGACGACGACGGTAATATTCGTATAAATCGTGGGTATCGGGTTCAGTTTAATAACTCAATTGGACCGTATAAAGGAGGGCTTCGTTTTGACCCTTCAGTTAATTTGAGCGTTTTAAAGTTTTTAGGGTTTGAGCAAACATTTAAAAACAGCTTAACAACATTACCAATAGGTGCAGGCAAAGGTGGCTCAGACTTTAGCCCTAAAGGGAAGTCAGATCGCGAGATCATGCGTTTTTGCCAATCATTTATGACGCAGCTCTATCAACACATTGGGCCAAATATGGATGTACCTGCTGGTGATATTGGTGTTGGGTCTAGAGAGATCAGCTATCTTTTTGGCCAATATAAACGGTTAACGCATCAGTTTGAAAGCGTGTTAACTGGCAAGTCGCTTGAATTTGGTGGCAGCTTAATTCGTACTGAGGCAACTGGCTATGGCAATGCTTATTTTATGCAAGCGATGCTCGCGCATCAAAAAGAAGAGATAGCGGGTAAAGCATGCTTGGTTTCAGGTTCTGGAAATGTTGCATTGCATTGCGCCGAGAAAATTATCCAGCTTGGTGGCAAAGTACTCACGCTGTCTGACTCTAGCGGTACTCTATATGTCGCTGAGGGCATAGATCAGGCTAAGCTGGAGATAATTAAAGATGTAAAAACAAGGCAACGAAAACGTCTTAGTGTATTGACTGAACAGTTTACTTGTGAATTTTACGAAGGTAAAAAGCCATGGCATATTCAAGCTGAACTTGCATTCCCATGCGCGACTCAGAATGAACTGACTGATCAAGATGCTAAAACTTTGGCTGACAATGGCTGTATTGCGGTTTCGGAAGGTGCGAATATGCCATGTACTCCAAAAGCTGTACAAATATTTTCTGAGCGCAGTGTGTTGTACGCGCCAGGAAAAGCATCAAACGCGGGTGGGGTTGCAGTATCTGCATTGGAGATGTCGCAAAACAGTATTCGTATGTCTTGGTCTGAGCAGGAGCTAGAGCAAAAGTTACATGACATAATGCAGCAAATTCATGACCAGTGCGTGAAATATGGTAGTAAAAATGGCCAAGTTAACTATGTAGATGGCGCGAATATCGCAGGTTTTATTAAAGTTGCAGATGCTATGCTCGCGTATGGTGTTGTATAGTTTTCAGGTAAAAGCTTAAGGTGCGTGCTTGCCTTAAGCTTCATAACAGCACTTAGATATTTCTTTAATTAAAGGATTAGTTTTGTCGTGTCGTAAAGTTTTTGCAATTCCCGGTACCATGTGTAACGAGCTGCTCTGGAGTAAACTCAGTGCTTTGCTTGGAGAAAGTATAGAGATAATCCATTGTCCTATCCAAAACACTCAGAGTTTAGATGCACTGTGTGAGGGGGTGATATCGTTTATTCTAACAAGTTTAGATGAACGTGACCCAAGTGCGCTGTCAGAGATTAATCTTATGGGTTTTTCAATGGGGGGTTATATTGCATCCTATTTGGCGACTAAACACCCATGTTATTTTAAACGCTTGTTTATTGTGTCAAATAGTCCAACTCAACTACTAAAACACGAAATTGACGCTAGAAAAGCAACGCTTGCTTATCTTCAAATAAATAATTACCAAGGGATCAGTACGCTCAAGGCTAAAGCATTACTAGATATAACAAGTGCTGATAAAGAGGGTATTATTAATATAATCAAGCAAATGGATAGAGAGCTTGGCGAACAAACACTCGTAGAGCAATACCAGTGCACAACTACTCGAGAAGATTTGCACACTCAATTGCTTAGTTTGAAGATCCCGATTTATTTTTGCTACAGTACAAATGATAAGCTCATCAATGAAAGTTGGTTCAACAAGATAAAGCAAACTCATCTGAGTGAATACATTTTTGAAATTGAGGGAAGTGGACATATGCTGCCTCTGGAAAAGCCGCAAAGGCTGGCTGGACTTATCAAGGCTTGGCTAATTTCATCTTAAATTTACTGACGTCTTGTCTATTATGCTTTTAAAAAAGGATTCTGTAGTGAAGTATATTTATGGTTTATTATGCGCTTTGGGCGTAATAGTGCCTTTCAGTGCATTTGCCCCTTGGTTATTTTTATATGGTTTGGATCTCATTAAATTATACGAGCAGATAAGCGCTGATCCGCTTGCCTCTTTTGCTTGGCTTGATGTGATTGTATCTGCGATTGTGCTGATTATATTTATTTTTCATGAAGGAAAAAAACTGGGTGTTCGTCATTTATGGTTGCCTATTGTTAGCACCATGATGGTAGGTGTGTCTTTTGGATTACCATTATTTTTGCTAATGAGAGAGCTGCATGTGGAAAAGGTGAGAGTGCAAATCTAAAAGCTGCGGTCCAAGTCCGAGCTCACTCTTAATAATAAGCTATGTTTTGTTGCAAAGCTGACGCTGCAACCATCTAATTAAGTAAAAATATGACCTATATATGAAGAATCACATTCTTTGCAAGATCATGTATTTCCATTTTTCTTATATGGAGTTAGCTTAATAGTTGCTTTATATACAATGGAATTTTAATAAAGGATTACTGATATGAGAAGAATACTTGCTGCGCTACTTGCCTCATCGATTTGCCTACCTGCTTTTGCTAACGAGACTACCAATAAAGACTGGGTCACCAATACAGGTGGTGACGAGCATTATTTTGCAGCCACGGTCAATAATAGTGATCATGTTTTTGGCAAATATTGTTATTTTGATAGCGAGCAATGCCTATACCTTCTTAGTGTTGATATTACGTGTGACAAGGGTGAGAGTTATCCAGTACTTGTCAATGCTGAGTCTGGGTCGTTAAACGTTAACCTTGTTTGTGGTGATGAAATTGACGAACAGAATGTAATGATTTTTGATGACTTTGATGAAATTGAAAGAACCACCAAAGACAGTAAGCAATTTGGTATTGCGATCCCCATGGAAAGTGGTCAGTTTTTGGTGTCTCGATTCAGTTTATCAGGCGCAAAACGCAGTATAAATATTATGACAAGAAAGGCTGAGAAGCGTTTAGCTGAGCTGAGTTCTGATAGTGAGATGTTGTAACCAGAGTTTTAAATCATAAGTCCATGAAACTTAGCTTAACATTATGATAGGTATAGATGAGCCTACAAAGGTTAACTAAGCATTTTTAAAACATATTTTTATGTAGCACGGTTATTACCGTGCTTTTTATTTTACGAACAATTTCATTGACCAAAAATCGGTTAACGCGATACAAATCTATTTATTTCATTACGAGTTCGACGACTTCTTTTTTAGCTGATATTCGAGCTCGGACTACAATTTTTTCATTGTCTATATCACTAATATTTGAAAAGTTACTAGGCAGGTTTCCTAACACTTTTAGTTCGCCGTTAATTAGATTATATGACCACAGCTCGCGTTTATTGTTAGTACCAAAAATCGTGTTTTCATTAATGATAAATTGTTGTTCATCTGCGCCATACCCATCTAAAGCGGTTATTTGTTCCGCTTCTATTGCTCCTGTTAACCAAAACCTATCCATGTGGTCTGTATAAATAAGCTTTCCTTGCTCTGATTTATCGGCCCAGTTTACGCGTTTATCAGTCAATAGATGTGTTTCATTTGTCATGAGGTCGTATTCCATTAGTTTTTTTGTGCCTCGTACGTTGGCAAATGTCAGCGCGATATGACGTGTTTTGTCCCAATGTAGTAGCTCAATAATGGGGTGCTGGATGTTATGCTGAGTTTGCTTACCATCAAGCTGCAATTGTATAAGCTGATTATTAACACTCACGAGTAAATCGGCTCCGTCCTGTGACCACTTCATTGCAGATATATCGCTGTCTATCGGGAAATTCGATAATTGTATTGTCGTATGTCCATCATGGATCCAAACTTGGTCTTCTCCTGAGCGGTCTGACGATAAAGCCAGTAGACTTCCGCTAGGTTGTAAAATACCTGTGTTATCAGACATCGTTGAGCGCGCAACTATATAGTCATCTAATTTCTTGTGTGCTTTAGACAGCTTTGCGAAAGGGATTACGGCAATATCGAAATCAAAAGTCCCTTTTATGATCAGCGCTTTGCTGCCATCTGGGTGGAAGTTCGGGGAGAAGGCAGGTTGATCTAGTGGTATGCTTACATTGTGTAACGAGCCATCATAAGAGAGTGTGAAAAATTGTCGACCAGTACTAAAAATGAGATGATCTTTAATTGGTGAGAAGTTGGCATACACATTAATATGCCGACGCGCCTCAGGAGTAAACATAATTGGGTTACTTGAGAGTAATTCACCGCCAGAGGTGAGGATTTCTATATAATGCTGGCTGTCTGCATGGATGCTGATAACCGCAAATAAGTCGTCTTTTGGTGAGTAATCATAGTGGATAATATTCCCATCGGTGACGTTATGAATAATACTGCTTTCATTTTTTTCGGGAGAATAGCTTATTAGCTGCCATTGAGTAGACTCTCGTTGTAACAGTGCGATATTGTTGTTGTTCAACCAGTGAGGTGATCTGATCTCTGAGTTTTTACACTCGAGTAAGATGTTCATAGGCTGTGGTGCTTGTAGTGCTTTCGCAAACTCCATACTCATCAACTGATAGCACTTTTTTTGTATCACAGGTTTTTCACAGTTCATGGTGCGAATAAACACAAGCTCTTTGCCATCAGGGGAAAAACTATGGCTTCCATAGCTGTCTATATGCTCTGTCAGTTTGTGCTCTTGTTTCGTTGTTAAGTTTTTAGCCCAAATATTATTAACGCATTCATCTTCTGAAAAGCGGTGAAACATAATATAGTTGCCATCTGGCGAGTAGATACTTGCAAATTCTTTACCGTCAGACGCCGTTAGAGCCCGAATTTCACCTACGGAAAATAGTTGAGGTTCATCTTGTGTTGCAAAGTGAACTCCAACGAAGCTGCATAGTATGACAAGGATAAAAAGTAGTAGTCGCGTTTTTTTCCAATATAAGACTGTCTCAGGAGAGGTTTGCTCGTAGTGATCAGGCGCGACATGATGATCTGAGGAATTCATGTCTACTTGAGCAGAAGCTTGCTCAGAATCACTGAGCCATTTAACCGGACACTCTAAACTATAGCCTTGTTTCGAGTGGGTTTTGATATAGATTTGTTCTTTGCCGTCATCACCTAGGGCTTTTCGAAGTTGTGCAATGCAGCGTTGTAAACTGTTAGGTGAAACTACGGTATCTGGCCATACCTTTGAAAGCAGAACCTCTTGGCTGACTACTTTGCCTTGTTTTTGTGCCAAGTAGGTCAGTACTGATAACGCTTTAGGCGCGACGACTTGCGGCTGTTGATTTTGTGTGATCTGATTTCTGGATAAGTCGACATAAAATTCACCAACCCAATATTGCTTTGTCATAGAGCCTCTATTTCACTTGTTTTATTTTTTATTATTGAATGAAACGCCATCAGAATACCGACGTTAGATACAAAATTCAAACAAGTAACTAGTTGAATGATATATTTATAATTGCTTAGGAAAGAGTCGTAATCAGTGTGTATTTACTGGTAGTTTCTTGAATTAAAGCACCTGAAAATTTAAACGAAGAAGCGGAAATGCTTTTTATTATTTGCTCGATAAGGTGTCAGGGTATTGAAAAATGGGCTGCGTATCTAAAAAACACCGCACTTTGCCTGTTAAATATAGTGTAAGTGTATATTCTGAAGAAGCGTTAGCTAAAACACTTAGGAAATATGGCCGTGGACCATCTACTTATCACTCGTTAGATATATGGATATGTGATACTTAGTGCTTTGTTATACCTATTTTCCTAAGTTATGTGTTTTACAGTATCCAGTTTCATTCTAAGGTGCTGATTTTATTTTTAAAAACTCATTGTACTGTGATATTGTCTAAAGTGTTATTGAGCAATTAAATAAGATCGTTGCTGAGACATTTAATCTTGTTTTGCCATTTGGTTTAACACGTTTCTAAAAGGAAATAGTTTATGCTAAGAGTCAGTTTTGGCGTGGTTTTGTTGTGTTGGGGAATGATGGCCTATGCAAACACCAGTCATCCTTTAGCTGCTTGTATGTCTTTACATGAAATTGCGGCTTCAACATTGGAGCAAAAATCAATAGGCCAGCCTAAGCAAGTACTCTTGGCAAGATTGTCACCAAAGTAAGTTTTAGCGCAATCAGAAATGATCAAACCAGCAGACATTATTGCTTTGAATATGCATGAAATAATTGATGAAATATATGACTTTCCGCCAGTTCCTATGGATGTATATGGGCAGTATGCAGTGGAAAGGTGCATTAGGCGAGTTGATAATTTTCCCATATCATCTTATGAACTGATACATCCAAAATTACAGCAATGTGTGAAAATGGGTTCTCGTCAAGCAATAGCTGATTGCGTAACTGATACGCTTGTTAATACTCAACAGCACAGTTAAATTTAATCCTTTTAACTATGAGCCTTTAGTGTCTATTTATATGGGGATATTAGGATTACTGGTTTTGATATTAGAAAGTAAAATCGCGCATTTATCTTTTATCCAATGCGCGATTGATTTTTTATACTATTTAATTGTTACTTGTACTTATGCACAGTGAATTGGGTGTGTAGTAGGGCAAGCGCAGCCAGTTTCATACGGTAAATTTGATGGGCAAGTGCCATCATTGTATGTATTTGGAGCACAGCCAATTGTTCTCCAAAAGCCACCTGCGATATTGGGTGTTTGCGCATTGGCAAGTTCTTTTTGTTGGCTGAGGTTTTTCAGTTTTTTCTTATTTAGTTTCATGAATTTTCCTTATTTTAGTTTTTAGTAATATACATTAAATATTTGGTTTAATTCCTAGCGTCATGGTGCTTTAGATAAGAGCCAAAAAGCCAGTTAAATTAACATTAATTTAACTATTATGGTATCTTTTAGCAAGTACGTTTTTTATAAATAAGAGGCATGGTGAAAGTTAGAGGTCATTTTTTGAATCTGGCATTAATATAAGTAGGGCTATTTTCTCTTTGTCTCAAAAATATAATTACGCATATTAATCTTGATAATCTCAATAAAAAGATTTTATTGTGTAATTAAATACTAAAGAAATTATCAGAGATGCCGATAGTCTTTTTGCGAAATGGGCATAAGGAGATCACAATGCACATCAAATCCGCTCTAAATATAAATTTGGCTGACTCGAAGTCGCTGGCAACACATACTCGAATTGAAAAGTCTGAGAAGCTGGAACAAGAGCAAATTGCAAAAGTCTACGCGTCGCGTTATCCAGAACCGCAACCTGAGTTATATGACCCTTACATGCGTGCGAAAAAGCACAAAATACACATAATTGATATGTCCAACCCTGATGCTAATAACGTACCACAATACCGCTATGGTGATCTTACTGAATTGGAAGATATTGACGCTTACTTGACTCATGAAGATAGACTGAGTACCGAGCAAAAGGAATTACTTCGAACACATATTCCCTCGAAAGAGCTTCTTTCACTTATGGATAAAATGGATGATGAAACACTTGAGCAATTTGTGGGTGTTTTAGCTAAGTCGTTTCGATTAGACGCTTTTATGGGGGCTGGGTTCAATAAAGAAAAATCTGAGGAACTGATATCGATACTCAATTCAATGTCGGAAGAAGAGATTCAAGATACGGTAAGTACACTTGCTGCGCTATCTGAGCAGGAAGAAGAAAATATTAAAATGTTTGTCTTTTTAGATGACGAGTTTGACCACAGCAACACTTTGTTTAGACCATTCTCAGAAGCTGCTGATTACAAGCAGCTCGCGATGGAAAGTTTACATTTTTCAAAACTTACACACCAGTACGTGGATTTATTGTCTAAAAATCGATATTCACAAGGTGAAATGACGTCTATTAATCAGCATTTAAAAGAAAGCACACGGGAGCAAAGTAAAGGGATTCTTGATATGGCGAGCAATGTCAAAAATAATGATAGAGCATCATTTGTTGCTATGCTGGATGAGGCTGATAAGAGCAGTGAAAACAACATTTTTTCTTATGTCAGTAAGCTTGTTGAGCAAGAGGAATATACCAGTGGGTATGAGAGCTCGAATGGTGGTCATGTTTTATTTACAGACAAGATGGAAACCGAGTCAGAGCGACGAGAGGTATACAGTAACCTTATCGATGCTTACGAGAAGCAAGGTGTTGGCTGGATGCAGGATGTCATTGAGCATATTCATGAAACACCTCCTCAGATACAGTCTGATATTTGGAAGCAAATCAACGACACAATTGAAGATAACCCTGCATTGTTTGAAAAATCGGACTCTGTGGAGACGTGGATGAAAATAAATTTAGCTTCAATTCAAAGGGAATTTGAAAATCAGCAGATAGACCAAATTTATGATGCAGCAAAAAATCTAGATGTACCAATTGATGTCGGCAGGTTGGCATGGGTTTATCATGAAACTCTACGCGTGAATAAAGAAAGTATTGTTGCCTAAACATAGGAGTATACCTTTGTGTGGTATACTCTAGACGCCTACCAATTTGATATATGTACAGATGTTTACGTTGCTAAAGCTTAATAATGAATACTTCATTGTTTTTGCCTGTACCGGCATATAGAGTACGTTCGTCTGATGACAAGCTTAAAACCGAAACACCATTTATTTTATTATTTTTAATTTGCTTAATATGTCTCTTTAAAGACAATTTCCCACTTGATGGAGACAGTCCATAGACTAAAATGCCTTCCCCAGATTCACCTGCAGCAAACAGCATATTCTGCTTGCTTGAAAATGCGATACAGCATGCACCGCTTAAGCTTGTTGGTGTTGGACTAGAGAGAGTTTGGTGGTGCAAAAATGTATCTGAGTTGCTTTTCTTAAATACGTTAATATTATTGCTTTTGGATGCGGCTACGAATAAAAATTGGTTATCAGGACTGATTAATATTTGCTGTGGGTTTTGCATCGTTTCAATGTTTTCTGACCCGTGAGTGAGCGTTTGAATCAATGCATATTTGCCATCTGCGTCCTTTTTCAATATAGATACTTTATTGTCTTCAAACCCATTGATGTATAGCCAATTTTCGTCACTAGGTTGGCTAATGGAAGTTGGTCTTCCCCAATTTGTTTTCGGCAGTAGTTGGCCATGAGGGGAGAGCGCTCCTGTGTGTTCAATGTCAAATATAGATACTGCATTACTTAGGTAGCTAGCTACATACAAGGTGTTACTTTGGTGAGAAAAGTGTGTGCTCCATGCACCGAGCAAACTCAGCGTATCTTTATGTTTTACTTTTTCATAATCAGAAAAAGCTTGCTTGATATTAATATCATTGCCCAACGTTTGCACATGCTCAAAGAGTCCATTTTGATTACGTTTAAATGATGTGAGCGATCCACTGTAAAACGAGGAAACGATGGCAACGTCATTTTGCTCTATGTATGTCACATCTGATGCACCTTCGAGTGCTAAGGTTGGGTATTTCGAACTAGAGAAACTCTGTAAATAACTGAATTGATTGTCACGATTTTCTCCAAAAACAGACAGCGAATTACTGTCTCCGCTGGCGATTAACAGCGTTCGATTGTTCGTTAAAGTGATATCACGAGGGTTTGCAATTTCTTGATTTAAGTTCTCTGAATGTCGGAGGATCTGTATTGTTTCTAGCTCACTCTGTTTCTTATTTTGTGGGAGTGCGTTAGCTTGGCTTGTTAATGATATAATTAGAAGAGGCGCTAAAATTCGATAATACATAAGATCTCTTGATGGTATGGAGTAGTATGATGGAAATTCGATTTCATATAATCATGGATAGAGATTTTAATCAACTTACTCATTTTTTCATGCTTTATGGTTAGTTATCTTTATTAATCTTGTTATTATATATTCTATTGTCTTTTGACTTTTCAAATTAGAAAATTAGTCGACTAATAATTAAAGGAGTAGTGAATGGAGTTCAATTCTTTATATGTCTTTATCATCGCTTGCTTGGCGATTAACCTGATCCCAGGTCCAGATGTGATTTATATTGTCTCAAACACTATGAGGGGCAAAGTCATAGATGGTTTTAAAGCGGCAGCAGGGTTAGGCTTAGGCTATGCGTTTCATACAGCTGCTGCTTGCTTGGGGTTGTCGGCAATTATTTTAAGTTCGGCGGTATTGTTCAACTTAATTAAGATTTTAGGAGCCGTGTACTTATGCTATTTAGGTGTAAAATCTTTAATTTCAATGTACCAAGGTAAATCTAGTATAAACTTGGAGACAAATAACGAGCGCGATAGCAATGTTTTGCTACAAGGATTTATTGTCAGTGTCCTAAACCCAAAAGTTGCCTTGTTTTTCTTATCCTTTTTACCACAATTCATAAACCCAAATAGCGAAGCGGCAACCCAAAACTTACTTATCTATGGTCTGATATTCAGTGGTTTAGCAACCTTTTGTAATATTATTTATGCACTGGCAGGGAGCTGGGTGTTTGGTCGACAAAGCGCCAAGCGTTACACGCGGGTACTTGAGGGTGTTTCTGGGGTAATTTTAATTGGTCTGGCAGGGAAAATTGCCATTGATGGCAAGTAAGCCCATCGCACTTTATATGAGTCAGAGCAACCTATTTATAATGGAAGTTGATGATGAAAAGTAAGGTATTACATATTTATAGGTGTCTGCTACTAGCTAGTTCGTTATGTTTACTCGTGCCCAGTGTGGTTCCTGGCGCCATGTCTGTCCTCTCATTTTATGTTTCATTAATTGTACTACTGCTGTCTATTATGACTGTTCAAGGTCATGTTTACTGGTGTTTTAAGCTAGTTAGCATCACCGTTGGTGTAGGCATGCTGTTAGTGAACGATTATCTTAGGTTGTTTGCTGGGCTACCATCTGAATCCTTGTCCGGTAAGTTAGTGATGTACTCTGTTTTTATTACTATCGTTCTTTTTGGCATTAAACGAGTTAGGGGCGTGCGCGCAAATAGCGCGCAATGATGTATAAGCGCCAGCAATTAAGCTGGTTCCTTTTTGTTATAAAGGCTGATTTAGAACAGAGGCTATAATGGCAATACCTTCGATGAAGTTACCTACACGTAAATTTTCATTCGGGCTGTGTTGGTTGTTATCAGCATTTACGCTAGGCACTATGGCTGCAGGGATGTCTAAAGTATCTATAATAGGTGCGATTGGGATTGAACCTCCTCCTGAACGAAGCACAATGGGTCTTTCGCCATAGAATTTGGTCAGCCCTTGTATGGCCATCTTACCGGCAAGGGAGTTTGGTTCACTGCGGAATGCACCGTAAACAGTTTTTGATTTCATGGTCACAGTGTATGGGTGTGTCATGCGTTCTTTATGCGTAGGGGGACGGTCAATGACGTAGTAACCTAAAGATTCAATATGGCTTCTAACGAGCGAAATTAAGCGCTGTGGGTTGGACTCTTTTACAAGTCGGATATCAATTTCTGCGATTGCTTTATCGGGAACTATGGTTCTAGCCTGTTGCTCTACCCAGCCACTTTGTAGTCCTCGAATATTCAAAGAAGGGAACTGAATAGACTCTTGTAGCGTATTTCCAACCTTATCATGAACAGAGAACCCCAGTTTTTGCTTTAATTGCTGTTCATCGTCAGGCACTTTACTTAATAACTCTTTTAGCTCAGCACTGATGCGACTACCTTCGTAGAAGTTGGGTATGAGAACGCGTCCGTCTTGTGATTTCATAGACCCTAAAATTTGCGATAAATGAAGTGCAGGGTTTGGTGCATAATTGCCATAATGCCCGCTGTGTTGTGATTTGTAAGGTCCGTATGTTGTCAGTTGAATTGTTGCGATCCCACGAGCACCGAGCGTGACAGTGGGCTGGTTCGAATAATGCGGCGGTCCGTCAAATATCAACAACATGTCAGCTTTTAGCTTTTGTTTATGGCGAATGATGGCGGCTGGTAAATTAGGAGAACCAATCTCTTCTTCCGTATCCATGATAACTTTCAGGTTGTAATTTAAAGGGCCTTGCTGTTGTATCAAATCTAATGCAATTAAAAATTGGGCAATAGGGCCTTTAGAGTCGGCTGCTGATCGAGCGAAGATCCTCAAATCTGGGTCCATACTCTGAGTTAGGTATGACCAAGGTACAACTTGCCAGCTACTGTCACTCTGCTGTTTTTTTAGTACAGCTTGATATGGATTTGGTTGCTGCCATGCTTTTGGGTCGACCGGTTGACCGTCAGCTTGTAAGTAAACTAAAACGGTTTTCTTTGCGTTTGGGTTGATGCGCTCTGCGTATACAAGTGGGCTGCCTGACATCTCCAAGGTGTGAGATTCAAACCCGCGTTGATTGAATGCTTGAATAAGCCATGAAGAGAGCTTTTTTATGTCTTCTTGGTTGTGTGTGTCATTTGGCAAACTGAGTAAGCTTTTATATAGCTGAACTGCCTGAGGTGCTTGTTTTACGGCTTGTTGGTATAAAGCCTTATCATATATAACACCAGAAGCATATACAGTTATTGGTGATAGGCTAGATAAAGTTGATACCCATAAAAGTATCGTATTTATGACTTTTTTCATCCTTAATGTCTCTTTTTTGTTTTACTATAAGGTCCACAGTTAGTTATTAATTGTAATGCTGACTGTGTCAATGAAAATAAAATAGATTTTGTCTAGCTTAGAGCTCGGATGATCCATAAAGATAATAAGGAACAATAATGAATATAGCCAAAGGCTTTATATGTTTCATGGCTTTATACTCTGGAGCGGTATTTGCCAGTTGCAAGAATAATCATGAGCAAGTGAATGTAAATGGGATTTGCACAAAGATACAAACATATAAAAGTGATAAATTGACCAAATCACCGATTCTTTTAGTTTCTTTACATGGAGACTCACCGTTTTCTGGCCCAAGCTATCAATACTTTTTTGCCTCAATACTTGCTAAAAAAGTAGACAATTTGGTCGCCGTGGGCCTTTTAAGGCCAGGCTATACAGATGCCATGAACCAAACGTCTGATGGAGAGCGAGGCCAAACAACTGGTGAGAATTATAGTGACGATCGAGTAAAGCAAATTGCACAAGCAATCAGTGCATTAAAAGCTCGGCATAATGCAGATAAATTAATTGTTGCTGGTCATTCAGGTGGCGGCGCAATTACCGCAAAAATTGTCGCCCAATTCCCTAGGTTAATTGACCATGCATATATCGTGTCTTGTCCGTGTGACATTAATGAATGGAGAAAATACATATCTGACACGCGTGGTTGGCGTCAATTTAAGGGAGATATTGATGTCACATCTCCGATTGAATTGGTAAAACACATACCAAAATCTACCAAAATAACATTGCTGGTTGGAGAGCAAGATGATATTACCAAGCCGCAATTAACACTTGATTATAAAAACGCGTTAGATAAGCATCTTATTGACAATGAATTAGAAGTGTTTGCTGGTGGACATGACATCTTTTTATTCCCAGGAGTAACGTCACACTTAACGAACACTATTCAAAGTTATAACCAATAACAAAGCGGGCGCTTATTGGCCTTCATAATTTGAAGGCCATAGTTTTTTTGCAAACACTTTTTACAAACAGAAGTACATATAAAATCAGTGTGTAAACAGAATTAAAACCGAAGGCGCAAGTTTGAACTTGAGGTAAAAAATCATAAAAATGCTAAAAATAGTCACTATCGCTGACTATTTATCCTTTCTATGAAGATGCCAGTTAAAAAATAGGCCAAGCCTACCTAAAACTGACATCAGGTGCTGAGTAACTTTATAACTGAACTCGAGGTGTTAGCCGATAACAGTTAACTAAACAGCGGTTACACAAAGCCGGTTTCTAGGTCTAACAAAACTTCGGGTTTGTGAGGCACTCCGGCTCTAACACTGAATACGGAGGGCGGAACTTCACAGGATCTTGGTTTTCTATATTTACACCACCAGCTATATGTGGTGTTGCATCATTTATAATAGCCTTATTGTTAGATAGGCTTTTAATGCTCTTTTTAATTAACTTCATTTTTTATCCTTAAATAAGTTTGTTTTATTAAAATTTAACTTTCAAGCTTCAACCATTCTTGATTGTTCCAAAAATTTAGACTCAGAATTAACTTAATTTAATGGTTGAAGTGATTACTATATATTCAACTCTCATTTTTACTCTTATCTTTTCAACACTTTAAAGTGAATGAATTCTGAGTTTTTAATGACAGAATCCTTACAATAAAATGACAGCATGGAGCGGCTGCTTTTCATGGTGCACTTTTAGGTATTCGGGCTGTGCAGGGGAATCGGAATTTAATTTTTATAATTACAGCGACATGTGTAGTTTGACGTTTATTGATAGGTATAGGGAGCATGCAGCTTGAAAGCAGGTGTACGCACAGCATGAACGTTGCGACATGTATATTTTAGTCGATGGTGAGTTTGGGTTTGATGTTGTTTTTAATCATTAATGTCAATGGCTTGCCTTAAAATAGGCAAGCCATTGAAGCAGATTGACGGATGTAATAGATCAGAGGCATTAAATGATTACGTAATTGTGTGACTGCGTTTTAATTCGTTGATGATGGCATTAGCAAGGGGTGAAGCCGAGTTGTTTTTTGCGGTGATCAATGAAACCGGAATGGTATACGCATATTTTTGCGGTAATATGGCTTTTAAAATACCTTTATCAACCCAGTAGCTGGCGTAGTGTTCGGGCAAGTAACCAATAAATGCACCAGATAAAATTAAATGTGCAATCCCCTCATCATGATAAGCAATGGCAGTATTCATATAATTTAGCCCATCATTTCTGACCTCTTTATCTCGCATATAGTTACTCGAGACAACTTCTGCACTTTTAAGCAGTTTATTGACCTGTGAAGGCTTGCAGTCAAATAGAGGGTGATCTTTGGCGCAATACAGAAAGTTTTTTTCATCATAAAGGGGAATATACTCAAGGCCACGCAAATGATGCCGGCTGACGCCTAACCCAACGAGAGAGCGCCCGTTAATCACTGAGGTCTCAACTTCTTTTGCTTCACATACATTGATATCAAATTGAATATTGTCGCTTTGTGTTTTCAATGACGCGATAGCGTTTGCTATTCCACAGCGGGGATCGCTGGCCATGGTGTCGATTACCGCAATGGTTACACGCCCAGATAATTCATTCTTAGAGCTGGCAACCGTCGTTGCAAATGCCTCACATTGTTGTAATAGCTCCAGAGAGGCTTGATATGTAATACGACCGGGCTCTGTGAGTTCAAAGCCGCCTCGACCGCGTTTGCACAGTTTTATCCCAAGCCTTACTTCTAAGTCCGATAAGTGTGAACTAATGGTAGAGCGGCCAATGTTTAAGCGAGATTCTGCGGCGGATAGGCCTCCAGATTCGACTATGGCCACAAAGATCCTCAATAGGCGTAGGTCAACGTCATGAACTTGCATAGGTTTTCTCCTAAAAGCAGCGCACTAACTGGCTAAAAAGTGGTTGGAATTTAAAACTGGCGTTATTTTAGTGGAAAGTTTGCCAAGGTTACACTATTAAGTTTGATAAAACCGGAATGAATTACGATTATCTATAATTTATAAAACATCATTACAGCGTTAATATTGCGCCATCAAGCACATAGTTGCTTAGGAAAAGCATATATTTAGGAGAATAAGATGACGTTTAGATATGGTGTAGATCGTCTGAACCTTGATATTGTAAACGGCATAGCCGATGGCAGTATTGAAGCAGAGCTTTGTCAGGAAGCATTAGATAAAATTAATAAAAGCCGTCAACGAGTAGACAAGATGGCTGCGTCTGATAAAGCAGTATATGGTATCAATACTGGTTTTGGTCCGCTGTGCGATACGCAAGTTTCCCCTGAAGAGACCAAACTTCTGCAAAAGAACCTACTAATAACGCATGCCGTTGGTGTAGGCAATCCAATTGCGAAACCTATCTCAAAGCTAATGCTTATCACTAAAGTACACGCACTTAGCCAAGGCTTTTCAGGCATTCGTCTAGAAGTGGTTGAGCGTATGCTTAAGTTTATTGAACTAGACATTATCCCAGTTGTGCCAGAGCAAGGCTCTGTCGGTGCATCAGGTGATCTTGCGCCGCTTTCTCATTTATTCTTACCTTTGTTAGGTGAAGGCGAGTTCTGGGTGGGTGATGAGATCCAGCCAGCAGCTAAAGTACTTGCGGATAACAATTTAGAAGCCATGGACCTTGATTCAAAAGAGGGACTTGCGCTTATCAATGGTACACAGTTCATCTTATCTCATGCCATTACTGGTTTGACTAAAATGCGTTACTTATTAGACCTTGCTGATGTAGCCGGTGCGATGAGTATTGAAGGCATGCAGGGCAGTGAGCAGCCATTCCGTGAAGAGCTACATGCGATCCGTGCATTTGAAGGGAATATTGCAGTTGCAAAACGCATGCGCCGTTTATTCAAAGATTCACAGAATATGGCTGATCACGAAGAGTGTGATCGCGTTCAAGACCCATACTCACTTAGATGTATCCCGCAGGTGCACGGCGCATCGCGCAACGCATTTAACCACTTAAAAGAGCTTGCTGAGACAGAAATGAACTCAGTGACAGACAACCCAATTGTTATCAGTGAAGAAGAAGCCATCTCTGGTGGTAGCTTCCACGGCCAGCCTTTAGCAATGGTACTTGACTACGCGTCAATTGCAGCCGCTGAGCTTGGTAACATCTCTGATCGTCGTTGTTATTTACTACTTGAAGGCTTACACGGGCTACCTCGACTGCTCACCACATCTGGTGGTCTAAACTCAGGTATGATGATCCCTCAGTATACGACTGCGGCCTTGGTAACAGAAAACAAATCTCTGTGTTTCCCACCATCTGCTGACAGTGTACCGACGTCTATGGGTCAAGAAGACCACGTATCAATGGGCAGTATTTCGGGTCGTAAGTTCAACCAAATCTTGGGTAATCTTGAAAAGATTTTTGCAATTGAGTTGATGTATGCAGCGCAAGCGGTCGATTTTAGACGTCCGAATACATGTTCAGATATTATTGAACAGAATCACGCCTTGATCCGTACAAAGGTCGCGAAACTTGAAGAAGACAGACTGCTTAAGCCAGACATCGATGCCATGGTTGAGTTTGTTAAGTCACAAGCATTTACGGTTACAGTGAACTAAGGAAATCCGACATGAATTTTCAAGAACAAATAAAGCAGGGTATCCCTAGCGTATTGCCTGAAGCAAAGCCATATCCGGCAGGGGCAAACCGTGCGCCAAAGCGTAAAGATATTTTAAGCCCAGAAGAAAAGCAGCTAGCTGTAAGAAACGCGCTGCGTTACTTCCCAAAAGAGTGGCACAATGAACTTGCTACTGAATTTGCGCAAGAGTTGAAAGATTTTGGTCGTATTTACATGTATCGTTTTAAGCCTAACTATGAGCTTAAGGCGCGTTCGATTTCAGATTATCCAGCTAAATGCGAGCAAGCTGCTGCAATCATGTTGATGATTGACAACAACTTAGATCCGGCTGTGGCGCAGCACCCAGAAGAGCTTATCACTTACGGTGGTAACGGTGCAGTATTCCAAAACTGGGCACAATACCTACTTGCGATGAAGTACTTAAGTGAAATGGAAGAAGACCAAACACTTCACATGTACTCTGGCCACCCGATGGGGTTATTCCCGTCATCAAAAGATGCGCCACGTGTTGTCGTAACGAACGGTATGATGATCCCGAACTACTCTCAGCCGGATGATTGGGAAAAGTTCAATGCACTGGGTGTAACACAGTACGGCCAGATGACAGCAGGGTCTTTCATGTACATTGGTCCTCAGGGCATTGTACACGGTACAACTATTACGGTAATGAATGCATTCCGCAAAGTACTTGAAAAGGGCGATAGTCCAAAAGGCAAGATCTTCTTAACCGCAGGTCTTGGCGGCATGAGTGGTGCACAGCCTAAAGCAGGTAATATCGCTAACTGTATTACTGTATGTGCAGAGGTAAACCCGAAAGCTGCGATTAAACGTCACGAGCAAGGTTGGGTGGATGAATTAGTCGACAATATGCCTGATTTGGTTGCACGTGTTAAAAAAGCACAAGCAGGCGAAGAGGTGGTGTCTATTGCATTCATCGGTAACATCGTTGATGTATGGGAGTCATTCCTTGCAGAAGATATTTTTGTACACCTTGGTTCTGACCAAACATCCCTTCATAACCCGTGGTCGGGCGGCTACTACCCAGTGGGGATCAGTTACGAAGAGTCAAACCGCTTAATTCGTGAAGAGCCAGAAGTATTCAAAGAAAAAGTACAAGCGACACTTAAGCGCCACGCAGACGCTGTTAACAAGCATACTGCTAAAGGCACTTACTTCTTCGATTACGGTAACGCGTTCTTACTTGAGTCTTCACGCGCTGGTGGTGACGTGATGGCCGCAAACGGTATCGACTTTAAATATCCGTCTTATGTTCAGGATATTTTAGGCCCAATGTGTTTTGACTATGGCTTTGGTCCATTCCGTTGGGTGTGTACATCAGGTAAACCTGAAGATTTAGACAAGACTGACGCCATTGCTGCAAAAGTGCTTGAAGAGATCATGGCTGAATCCCCAGAAGAAATCCAGCAGCAGATGCAAGACAACATTACTTGGATCAAAGATGCAAAAGAAAACAAGCTGGTTGTTGGTTCGCAAGCTCGTATTCTTTACGCGGATGCTGAAGGCCGTATCAAAATTGCCAAAGCATTTAACGATGCCATTGAACGTGGTGAAATTGGTCCTGTTGTACTTGGTCGTGACCACCACGATGTATCTGGCACTGATTCACCATTCCGTGAAACATCTAACATCTATGATGGTAGCCGCTTTACAGCTGATATGGCGATCCACAACGTTATCGGTGATGGTTTCCGTGGGGCTACTTGGGTATCAATTCACAACGGCGGCGGTGTTGGCTGGGGTGAAGTTATCAATGGTGGCTTTGGTATGTTGTTAGATGGGTCAAGCGATGCTGAACGTCGACTAGAATCGATGCTGCTATTTGATGTCAACAATGGTATTGCACGTCGTAGCTGGGCACGTAACGAAGAAGCTAATTTTGCAATTAAACGTGAAATGGCTAGAACGCCAAAATTGAAAGTCACACTTTCGAATAATGTGGATGATGATATTTTAGATAATTTATCACTATAACCGCATTTTAATATAGAGCTTAAGGCAATCTTAGGCTCTATTTTTTACTCAAAAATACCTCGCCCAGATAAAAGATACATTTCTATATGTTCAGCTACATATTTTTCGACAACGTAGGTACGTGCGAAAGCTCACTTATTGCTCGATCAATTCTAATCATTAAGTATTTAAACAATAAAATATTCTAGTGACTTTTATCTAATAATAACGTGCTGGTTTTGTAACGATATGAGAAAATTTATTCCTATTTTATGCTGATGTGTTAAATCCGCTCAAAATAAAGACATTATTTAATTAGTAAATTCAAAAAAATGGCATAATTATGAAATATAAATCCATGTTTTTGATCAAAAAAGTATAAAATTTCACATAAATAAGGTTTTTAAGGATGAAAAAACCTGTTATCGTGTCTGTGTTGAATGTAACTAACCAAAGGAAATTATAATGTTACTTAAATTAAGCAAAAAGAAAGTAAAAAACCTAAGCGCGTCTAAAAAGTCGCTTAATAATCAACAGACACCTCAGATTGGTGGTGGACAAACTTTTGAAACAATCGGTTGTTTACCAACCGTGAAGTGCCAGGTTTCTTGGCAGTGTTATTCAGACGACTGCTAACGAAAAAAACAAGCATTGCTTGTGTTTGTAAATATCCTTAACCCTTGTCGTAGGTCTTAATTGGCCTACTTTCAGTTTTAAAACTACGCTTTTCATTTCTTAGATATAAACTTCATATATATTTTAATTGGTCTTTGTTAAATCGAATTTTAGTATTTCAACCTAGATTTGTTACTGCCAGTGTTTGGTCCAGCACTACAAGTCCAATGAGAGAGTTTATGAATACCAAGGCGTACGCGTGGTTTAAAAGTAAAATAAAGGAATAAACATGGCACAATGTCAGATTAAAAATGTGGTTTTTGATATAGGCAACGTTGTTGTTCGTTGGTCTCCTGCGGAAATTATTAGACTGACGTTTCCAGACTCACAATCTCAGGAGCAATTAGTGCAGTCCGTGTTTGGCTCTAACATATGGCTAGATATCAATAAAGGCATGCTGAGTGAGTACGAGACTAAGCAAAAGTACCAACAAGCACTTGGCTTTAGCGCACAAGATACAGAGCGCCTGTTTTACTACATCAAGCAAACGCAAATTCTACTCTATCAAGCAACAGATCTTATCTTACAGGTTAAGCAAGCGGGATATGGCGTATATGCGCTGACAGATAATGTGCACGAAACGGTAGAATTTTTAAAACGTACCTATGATTTTTGGGGCCTATTTGATGGTGAAATTGTCTCTGCTGATTTAGGTGTTTTAAAACCACAGTCAGAGATTTATCGAGCACTGTTGGAGCAATATCAATTGGTCGCAAATGAAACGGTCTTTCTCGATGATATGCCGCATAACGTTGCTGGCGCAAAGGCGGTGGGTATGGAAGCGATACAATTTGAGAGTGTAGAGCAAGCCCGAAAAGCCTTATATGCTTTGGGGCTAGTATTTTAGAATCGTTTTCACGTCGATTTACAGCCATTTTTGCATTTTATAGCGATATATAAATGTCGATATTAAAATGCATTTAACTTTTATTTAATCCAGCCGATATAATAAAAGAAATGATTGTAAGGAAAACGACATGAAAATAAATGCAGGTGTTGGAGCGTTAATAAACGCACGTAATACTGCTATCGATAAAACGCTCCAAAACACTTCCCAAAGCTCAGAAAAAATTACAGAGCAAGACCCACAAATTATACTCAAGAATTCATCGCTGATTAATTCTGAGGCAGAAGCGCTACGAGGTAAATCAGACAATGGCAAACTTGTGACTTTGACCTACACGCGTAGTGGTCGGTTAGATCTGCCCAAAAGATATGAGGAGCATCGGGAGCTGATAGAAAGGGTCGCAAACTCGACAAGTAAACTGTATTTGCATGATACGCCAGCCGCTGCCGACAGAATGGCGGAGCAGTATGAGTCTATTTTGGCGTCTTTACGTGAGGAAATTCCTCAGCTTGACCACCTAAGTTGGGGCTTTTCTATAGACACATCAGGGAAGCTAATTACAACAGGCCACTTAAATCAAACGCAAAAAGAGATTATAGAAGAGGCGTTGAACAGTAATGAGAAACTGGTGAATGCAGCGCAAGATTTTAAATCTCATTTCTTAGAAGGGCTACAAATAGAAAGAGGGAGCGTGGGTACGAGTCAGTACAGGGAGAAATATGACGTTAATGAAGAAAACTTTGCTGACATTATCGATTTTAAAGAAATGTTTGAACAAAGCTGGAGCTCCGAGGAACATAGAGAGGCCTATGGCTACCTGATAAATAAGTGGGAGTGGACTGGGAACATTACTGATCAACTGCGCGCAAGGGCAGAGCCGAAATTTGCCAAATGATATAACCACAATAAAAATACAAACATAAAAGTGCAAAAGTGCTCACAAAAAAAGAGTTTTCCACTGTTTTAACATAATAAACACCAACTTGATTTTAGCTATGGTTTTATTGATATTCCTTAGCATTGTTATATGCGCTTGGAGCATGGGTAAAAAGGGCGGTTTTATAGCAAATTCAACTTTGACTTATTTTCATGTGCATCTGCATAGTAGTCGGAATTTGTCAAATATCACTGTTACACGACAAGTGACGTACTTTAACCATTTCTAATTTGGTGACATCTGCTTAACTTATTGTTATGGTTGAAGGTATTAAAATGCGCATCTGAAAAGCTGTTGTTATGCGGCAGACATTACGCTGTTGTTATGCGACATTTGTCGTAGATAAAAATGTTAGGTGCTATGGATAAGTTATTTATTACAGCGGTATTTTATTTTTTCTCGTTTGTAGTAAACGCAAATGAAATACTATTGCGCTCAGATAAAAGTGCTAAAGCCTATTGCCATAAAATTAATGAAACTGTCTGTATTGTTTTGGTTAAAGGTGTTTCAACGGATGTTAGCGCCATTGAAAATAAAAATATCGGTAAGTTGGGTGTTACACCTAAATCAGATTATGACAAAGTCGTAACTTTTCCTTCTAAATGGTTACGTTTTAATAAAGATGGTAATTTAATTCAATTTACGACAAGGGCTTGGTTAAAAGGGCAAAGATATACCATTAAAGGTATGGTGTTTGTTGATAGTAACGGGAAATATGTGCATCAATAAAATCGCACCTAACAAGGCAAATTAAAAAGTGCGGACAAAAAACAGTTGGCTTTGTTCGTACCTCACAAATTATAGCCAACTATTTTTAGCCGTTTATTTGCGGCGTTAGCTAGCTAGGAAGCATATGATAAAAATTGTGGCAATTATTCTAGCTTTACTGGGTGTCACTTTATACTTTTTAAAGTTAAATGCCCCAGAAGCAAAAGAGTGGCTTAAAGAAAATAAAAACAAGTATGCATTAGCAGGAAATAGGTTTGCTGGAACAGAGGATGCTATTAAATTTGTAGAGAAGCTTTATGAGTTGGGCGCTGTCAAAGTCGTAATTTCTAAAGATTCAATTTACGATGAAAAGGAAAGAGTAGAAAAAGAGGGTGGCCCATACGCTGATGCAATCGTTGTAACGTTGCCAAACTCTGAATCGGAACGAACCGCCTTGTTTAAAATTTTTAAAAACGAGGCAAATTCTCAAGGCATGGAATTTGACCCTAGTACTGACGTTAGAAATAATAAAGTATTTATTTGGTGGGACTAAGTTAGCCCGATAGCTAACAAGGCCGTTAAACCAAGGACACAAAACAGCAGGCTGTGCTCCTTCGTCGCTTATTTTAGCCTGCTATTTTTCGCCGTTTATTTAGGCGTTATATTTCAAGGAGGCTTATGATTAAATCACTAATTGCTGGCAACAAAGCATTCGGATTATTTCTTAGTGAATATAGATTGTATGCTTTTCTAATTTTTACTTCGGTTGGTTTAGGAGTTCACTCTGTAGGTAATCAGATATTATTATTTCTAAATAGCGAGACGCTTGGATTTCTGCACGGTTTAATGGTTTCTGTTATTTTATCGTTTGTTTTTACCCTACCAAAAAGTAAATGTACAGCTAACAAGCAATTAAACAGGGATTAAAAACAGCGGACGTTTCGCTTCGCTCGGCTTTAGCCCACTATTTTTAACTCGTTAATCGAGCGTTAGGCTCACGGAGAGTACAAATCAATGTCAATGATTGGAAATTATCTTCCAGTTTCTGAGGAAGAACTTAATTCACTGAAAGAGAACCCTGAATCACTTTCAGAGTTTATTTACGAAACAAAAGAAGACGATATTATCGATATAGATAAAGCATGGCACGCTATTCATTTCACTTTAAACGGAAGCGAATGGGAAGGTTTGGAGCCATATTTTAATGTTGTTCTCGGTGGTACTCCCATTAGTGATGAAGATATTGGCTATGGTCCTGCGCGTTCCCTTTCACCTTCTCAAGTAAAGGGGGTGGCTGTAGCGCTAGAAGAAATTGACGAAAAATCTTTCAGGTCTAAGTTTAACCCAAAAGGATTGAAAAAGAATGATATTTATCCTCAAATTTGGGATGAAGGGGAAGAGCTGCTCGATTATATCGCAGATAATTACAACGAAGTTCGTGAAACATTTAAAGATGCATCTATAAATAATCAAGCTATGATTTTGTTTCTATGCTAGTAGGAGGTAAAGCCTAATAAACGCTTAAATTAAAGGACGCAAAACAGCAGGCTTGCGCTCCTTCGTCGCTGACTTTAGCCTGCAATTTTGCGCCGGTTAAGCGAAGCGTTATTTAGCTCTGAAGTTATGGAATTAGAAACTGCTGGAATAAAGAGTAATTTTAAGCAATTTATATTGGTGTTACTCTTTGGTCCATTTGGTTTTTTTATAGTAATAAGTTACTTGCGACAATTGCAGTACTATTGTTTTTCATCTTGATTGGAGCTTATTTTTTTGGGCTTATTGATAGTGTCAAAGAACATAATAAAAGAGTTAACAAGTTCGAAAAGCTTAAGAAAGGATAAAAGCATTTAGGTTGAAATCGCCATGTAACAAGGTTGTAAGCTGTTTATTTCTGGCCTGGTGGCGTCTGCTTAACTTATTGTTATGGTTGAAGGTATTAAAATGCGTATCTGAAAAGCTGTTGTTATGCGGCGGGAAATATGCTGTTGTTATGCGACATTTGTCGTAGATAAAAATGTTAGAGTGCTAAGGAGTTAAAGTGGCAAGTAATCAAAAACAGTTTCTAGATAAGTTCAAAAACGAATTTGAAGCTCACTTTGGTTCAAACATCACTTGGAAAGGTGGGCAATCTAAGAATAACGTAGCTGCATTTAAGCAGCCCTTTGATAGTTGTCGGAATAAGCCAATTAATCCTAATGAACGTTTTGAATTGGGTGATTTATCAGTAACTCTAAATGGCTACCTAATAGTTATAGAATTTGAGAGTAAAGAACTTCCATTATCAAACCTTCTTAAATATTGGCCATATTTGCGGGGGGAGTTTACGTGTACACCGGAGCGACCAATTCTTCTTTGTCACTTTTCTGATTGGTGGAGTTATGCTACGAGGCGTGATTTATGGCAGTGGACAATCGAACAAATGTGCCAGGATTCGAGTTTACTTGTTGAATTACAGGGAAAGCAGTTTAATCATGGGAAAAAGGGCGGACGTGACGTTCAAGAAAGTATTCAAGAGGCAATTGATTGGATCTCCTCTTTTTGTAAGCTCGCACTCTAACAAACGCTTTAACCAAAAGGGGCGCAAAACAGCAGGCTTGCGTTCCTTCGTCACTAATTTTAGCCTGCTATTTTGCGCCGGTTAAGCGAGGCGTTAGGTAACTAAGCATGAGTTACGATATTGAATTTCCAAATCCATTTTGGTTGGGAATAGAAATTATAGAAAGTGAAGATAACTTACCATCCTTAGGTTGCCAAGTTGATATTAAACTCGAACTACCTCGAGGAAAGTTTGAATATACAGCTTCCGATATATGGTTTGAATGTACTGTTTTTGACGAATTCATAAATCAATTAAATCGTTTGAAGTCAGGCACTCAAACCAAAGCTGAGTTTTATGATATAGATCGAGAAATTGTTCTTACATTCACAAATGAACAAATAGAATTAACTGTACACCGTATTCATAGTGAAATTGGTTCGGGATATCTTGAGTTTAAACGTGACTTCGACGCTGATATATTGCATCAACATATTGAGCAGATATGCAGTTTTGCAAAATGGTGGTAAAGTTACCTAACAAGCTAATATAAAAGGACAAAAAACAGTTCTCTGTTTTCGTTCCTCAACATTTTAGCAAACATTTTTTTACCTGTTATTAGGGCGTTAGGGTTACCTATAAATGGAAGTTAAATCGATAAATTTAAGATCATCAACTGCTGATTGTGAAGAACAGCCTGTAGTCGAATAGAGTAACTTTGATTTATGCGTTCGATTCAAAAATTGGATGAATGAAGATGTTCAACTTAACTTTTTTGATGTGCCTCATTTTAAGTTTTTGAGTAGTGACGAAGGTATTGTTTCAGGTTTAAGTGATGATCGAGTTTATGAAGTGAAAAACTCGGAGCTTATCGCAAGCTTAATTAAATGCGGTGAAATAGCGGCAGGTGAAAAGTATAAACATTGGTTTGTCGGATTTAACGAAATAGGCTCATTTATCGAAGTTGTATTTAGTGGTTTCGATGAAAAGCAACCCTAACAAACGCGTCAAAGCGGACTTTATACCTACAAGAAAAGTATGAAGAAGCTCACAGCATCAATATTTAGTTTATTTGCATCTGGCGCCAATGCTTCAGATGATTGGGTGGATTTTGTCACAACTGCTCATAACTCTCTGTCAGAAAAGCAAGAGTCGATTATGGCTGAGTATAAAATCGGAGAGCATGAACGATTCGATTGGGAACAAGAGAATGGAACTTTGGTGTATCTAAAAATTATGAAGCTTTCACCAATGAAAAATGGTCTGCCGATGAGGTAGATGGTTGGGAAATGACTTCAATCACAAGTTAACTTTTGAATGCTAAAGGCGCATATAGAACTACTGATAAAACTGGTTTTACTTATATGGTAATTACAGACATCCATTGGGTAAAGTAGATATAACAAGTGCCTAAACCAAAGGACGCAAAACGGCAGGCTTGCGCTCCTTTGTGGCTAATTTTAGCCTGCTATTTTTCGCCGGTTAAGCGAGGCGTTAGTTTGACTAGGAGTGTAAATGAAATTCAGAGTGGTCCTTTTACTTATCATCGTGTTTGTAGCTTCTTGTAGTTCAATTACAAAAGAAAGCTTGGAAGGCATTGACAAAGTTTCTGTACAGTTATCTTTTGATATAGATAAACAAGGAAAACCAGTCAATATTAAAGTATTAAAAACAAATCATGATGGTTTCCGCGATCAAGCCAAGAAAGACCTTTCACAATGGAAGTACAAACCTAAAATGGTAAATGGACTTGCGGTTATACAAACTGGTTTAACTGTTCAACTAGATTACAAGATAGAGAAACCGTCAAACTAACAAGTTACTAAAAAGAACGAAAAACACTTGGCTTGTGCTCCTATGTCGCCAATTTTAGCTAAGCATTTATGCGTCCATTAGTAAGGCGTTATATGCCAAGGAATTCATGAAGTATTTATTCATAGTGTCACTAATTTTTACTCTAATTGCATGCAAGGGTGATGGATACCTTAGAGGTGAAGTAGAACCATCGCAAGACGGTAAAACTTACTTTGGTGTAATTGATAATAATGGTGGAAATTGTTGGCCGTTACTATTAGATGGTAAGGCTTGGGAGATACCTCTAGGTGAAGTATCAGAAATAGAGCCTGGTGAGCATATTATTCACTGTGGATCATCCATTAGATTTGTTATCCCCACGGGCGTGGTTTTCAAGTTCGATTATTGGGGGCCATAGGCATATAACAAAGCAAATCAAAAAGGGCGGACAAAACCAGTTGGCTTTGTTCGTTGCTTACAAGTTTAGCCAACTAATTTTGGGACGAGCAACAGCTTCACAAATTGCTTCAGCGTCATTGGCGTCATTCTTTTCATTTTGGCGATAAGGAATGACAAATTTAGAAGCCATGATGCGCACTGTGTGACCGAGCTTAGTAAACGCTCTAGCCCAGTAATGTGCACTTTAGCATGTTTCCATACCAATTAAGCAGGGCGGTAATTTAGCAATTTCAGCTAAGAGTTTGTTTCGTTTGATAGTTTTACATAATTTGCACTTGCCATGCTCATCAACCCCATGGATACTAAAAACATATTTGACTAAATTGTTGTCAACAACTTTAATTAAAGACATATAGATTCTCCTCGTTTTTGTTCAAATACCACTATGGCACATTGTGGCTAAGTGATCGGGCGAGTCCATATCATTCGTTATACAAATGAAAAGGCATTATGAAACGCGGTATAATTATCACACCAAACTATAAGGTACTGGATAGTGGAGGTCTTCAGCTAACGGGTGATGTTGAAGCTGTAAACCTTCGCAAGTATCTTTTGTTTTGGGATGAGATCGATTATCCCGTAAACGATATGATTCATATCAGCGGTGGGCCTGATATTGAATTCCTAATACAAGAAGGAATTGCAACGTCTACCGAGGTTAGATTCCAAAGAATGGAAGCACATGAAAACGGGTTGTTATTTCTCGCTTCCCAAATGGTTGCTTTTGAACAGAATAATAAAGCCGAGGATAAAGAGTGGAGCATTGCCCAACCTACGCAAAAGCTAATCGTTCCTCAAGAATACTCGAAAAAACAAGGTTGTCTTGAGTTTGAACTGTATAACGCTGTTCAAATTCCAACGGCTGATGTTCCTCTTTCAGAAGTTGTCGAGTTCAAAATGCGCAGGAATGCTGAATTACTCGCATTGCGTGACTCAATGGACTCAATAGTCGATCAAATAATGTCATCGCAAGATATACCAAAACGAAAAAATAAAGCACTAAATAAGCTGCATCGCGATTTGAATGACTTTAACAGAGTTATGAAAGAGACAAAATTTCAGCGTGTTAAGCGCTCACTCACATCTGTTGCAACAGACCCTTGGTTTGCAGTTGCAGGGGCTGGAGCACTAGCAAAAGATTACCTCCCTGAAAATTATCAACCATATGTACAAGGTCTAAATGTTGCTGCGTTAGGTACTTGCGCTCTGAAATTTGCGTACCAAGAGCTATCAGTGGGTAAGTCTATACCAGATGAATTTAGGCATTTCGCGTACCTGTCTGCTATGCGAAATGAACTTGTATAAAACCAAATAGAACAGGCACATTATTACATTTAGGGACACACAAAAGTAAAAAAAGTGTATTTTGGCAGGTGAGTTTTAGATGAAAATTTATGCCTTTCCTTTTTTATTCCTGTCATAACAGCCTATTGTTCAGCGGTTTTTACAGGAACATGCCAGATATTAGGTTGCATAGCGGCTTCACAAATGGCTTCGGCATCGTTATTATCATTTTTGCCGCCAGTACGAAATGGTTCAATAAACTTAGCGGCGATGATAGCCACTTAGTGACCGAGGGATTTAAACTCCCGTGCCCAGTAATGTGCACCGGAGCAAGCTTCCATAGCAATTAGGCAGGGATTGATTTGTACCACACTGTTCATAAGTGTTTTATGTGACAGTGTTTTTCTGAAAACAACCTTCCCATGATCATTCATTCCAACAAGAGAATGAATTTTTTGCTAAATCGATGCTAAGTGTTTTAATGTTATTCATGATGGACTGCTCCTGATTTTAGTTTCGCACCTTAAATCTGGCACATTTGCCAATAAAGGGGGAGTTCATTTCATTCGTTATGTATACAAGGAGTATGTATGAAGTGGTGGGAAAAAACCGTTGAGTATTACTTTATCAGGAAATTTATTACTGATGAGATGATTCTATCTCCACTAGATGGGGAGCAAGAGAAAGCAGGAGATGCATTTCTATCTAATAGCGAAAGATGGGTTGTCTTAGAATTCAAGAAAAATTTCGAGTCTTTGGCTTCTGAAAAGAAAAAATATAAAAACTATGATGCGGCAGCGGCTGAACTATCTCATAGCGACAATCACCATTTCTTAATCTATGGCAAAGTTGAAGATGGCAGCTTTAGTCTTGTAGGAAAAACATACTTTTCAAATAAGCTTGTGCCTGAAGTGGGTAGGGTATTTGAAGCGGGCAAAGAAAAAGAAGAATTTATTTCCTACCTTGAGAAGCTTATTAAACATAAGTCAAAGGTTAGTGAATCAAGCAGTGGTTCCGTCGGTAGTTATTCTTTCGTTGCAGGCATCAGTAAAGACAAGAAAATTACCAGCTGCATGAATCTATATGAGTTTGGCTTGGATCATGGCTTAAAACTAGAGCCAAAACCTGAGATAAAGAGAGAAATAAAACGTGAACGCAGTGGCCCAACTCTGGGAATGTAGCACAGCTAGCAAACGCGGTCACTGGGACAAAGTTTCCGCAGCGTTCTAACTTTGTCCGTGCTGCGGGCGTTATATAACACTCGGGAATCGAAGAAATGAGTAAAGTCTTACTAATAATCGGTATAGCTCTAGTAGTTGCAGGTGCTCTGATGTTTATTGCTGATCTCTTACCAGTTAATTTCCTAAAACAGAGCTCAGAAGATAGCTATCTAAAAATTGAAGCTATTAAATCATTTTCTCTAATAAGTTATAGGTTGCATTTTCTAGTTGCGGGTATTGTCTGTTTGGTGGCTTATAAATTTAAAAATGTAATAGGCTTTTAATGTGATATATAACAAATTAATTAAACTATGGACGCAAAATAGCAGTTTTGCGCTCCTTCTTCGCTTATTTTAGCCTACTATTTTTCGCTGTTTATTAAGGCGTTATGTATGCTTCGGGCATTGAGTATGATGAAAAAAATAGTGCTAACAATCACATCACTCTTTTTGATAGCAGTAGTTATATTGGCTATGCCATCATG
>NZ_JAKFZS010000070.1 GCF_021654285.1 Pseudoalteromonas luteoviolacea
AATTAACAAGCCGCACCTTCAACAGCCAACACACAGAAGTAATGATTAAAGCCAAGGCGATCAACACGATGAACAGGCTAGGTATGCCTGAATATTGGTAAAAATAATAAGGCCTCAGTAAAGGCCTATTTGATCAACAAGGCCTTTATGTGGACACAAGAACCGTATAGCTCTGTTGCCAAAAAGTTTGAGGTCTATCCAACTTGTGAAGACTGGATGGATTATCTTGTTGTTGAAATGCCGCTCTATAAATTTTATTTATCCTCCTGCCGCAATATATGGCCATTGCTAACTCAAGAGGAAAGTAGAAAAGGCATAGAGCTTGCTGAAGGATTTGTCGCTGGAAAAGTAAAGTGGGATTCTATTAGCGAATATAATTGGCATGTTGAAGGAGCTGCTTTCTGTTTTGAAGACCCACCAGACCAAGAAAGAATTGATATTTGGATTAAAGAGGTAGAATGTCAGTCATCAGACCTTATTAATAAAATCAGAAATGAAGATGAAGAAAAAATCAGTACTCAAGAATTGTTGAAACAAGCGGCATACTTTGCAGACTACGCTATGATTTATCCTTCAATTCAACCAAAAGGTTTGCCCTGTGACGAGTTTAATAGATTCCTATGTCCTAAATTACTTAAGCAGCATGTTAATTATCCTGTGGTGTAGCAGTCTGTATGCCTAACAGGTCATTTCAGTAGGACAAAAAACAGCTGGTTTTTGCTCGTACCTCGTTTACTTTAACCAACAATTTGATTGCCTCTGAATGAGGTGTTAGGAGTTTCTTCAGATGGTGCCTTTTAAAAAAGTCTTATTTAAACAAAAATGTTACTGGGTGTCAGAATTACAGGTTGATGCTTTAGTTCCTTCCGTGGTGTTAGAGTTAATCTGTGATCCCAAAACAAATGAAAAAGAATGTGATGTTACTTTAAATTCAGTTTATGACCTAAATGTTCAGTATTACGGAGAGCCTGATGATACGAAGGATGAATATCTGTGCATTCTGATTGATGTGGCAGATAAAATAATAGATGGTAAACACTATTATAATATTGCTACGGATACTGTTGATGTTTCTTTTTATACTGCTGAAATTCCAAAAATTAACTGGGTCAACTCAGATAAAGAGTACAAAAGATGGGAAAGTGAAAGAATAGTTTGGGATAAAAATACCTAACAAAAAATTTAAATTCGGGCAAAATTAAGTTGGCTGGTTTCGCTCCGATTCACATCATAGCCAAGCAAACTTTGTCTTTTAACGGAGGCGTTATGACTAAAGGAATCGTTAACATGCGTCGTATTATCCCGATCTTTCTTGCTCTTGTTCTTCTACAAGGCTGTGATGCTGCTGATGACATGATCGGCATGTTCGAGAAACAAGAACTCGCTCAAGAGTTAATTAAGTCCAAATATGGCTGGGAATCTCAGCTTGGCTTTAGCATTGATAATGGCACCCTCACGCAAGTAACTATAATACTTGAGGCTGACGAAGTCCGAGGGGAAACAGTAGAGAACCTAGAAAAAGTCACTAACGAAGTCGTCTCAAGCGTCTTCAAGAGCACCCCAAAAGCTATTTACATTCAAATTGCCAGCCAACCTGAATCACAGTTATAACAATCCAATGAGTCTGACCCAGTAAGCGCCGCTGGGTCGGCTAGAGCCCGCAAAGTGTGGCGGAGATCACTGATTAGTTTATTGGGGCGTTAGGAACACAGAGGATTATGAGTATTACTAATTTCTGTAGTTAGATTTATCTTGTAAAAGTGTCTGTCCAACACGCTGTTTGAAAGTTGTGAGGAGCATTTCTTGCTGCAATTGTTCTCACATTCGGAGTCGTCCCTACAACAGCGGTGCGTGAATAGACAGCTAAGATTAAAGCTCTACATAAAGGTGGACTCATCAAGTCATATAGTTGCAAACAAAATGTCGATGATATCAACTAAGTTTTTGTAGATGTTATATCGAGTAAATTTGACACGGCTATGTTGTTAATGGCTCGATTTTTCGTGATATTTTAAAGACTAACCCTTTTGTATTGATAGCTTGAAAAACATAACAAAAATCAAGTATGACTAAAAAGTTTTACTTAGCTTGTGGCTTGCTATTTTAGCAAAACTATTTAGTCTGAAATTTGGGTGTTAGCAGTTTAAAATACACATCGAAGATTTTGAATTTTAATCATTTTACACTTCAATTTTTAGCAAACTTACGCGACAAATTTGTCTTTAAGAAATCTCCACTCTATTCCTTGTCTCTATATATCTAAATATCCTTCTTAATTTTATTTTATTTTCTTAATTATATCTGCAATATCTTCAGTGCTTATAAAGCCGGGTACTGCTTCTCCATTGGCAAATAAAATGGTTGGCGTGGCGCTAAAGCCAAATTTTTGCGCCAAAGTTTTTTGAGTATTGAGGTTGTTAATACATTCTGGAGTTGCTTGAAGGTTTGTTTTAAAATGCCCCGTATGCATTGCAGAGTCCATCGCTGCTTGCGGGTTTGTGGCGCACAGTGCATTCACGGTTTTATTGAAAGCTTTACTACCCTCTTTTCCTCTCGGTAGCATGACATAATCGACGCTGATGCCTAGCTGGTTTAAGTCTTTAATTTGAGAGTGGAGTTTTCTGCAATATGGACAGTCAATATCGGTAAAAATAGTTATTTTATGTCGTTCTTCTGTTGCTGAGTAGGTGAGTAGTAGCGCTCTTGGAATAGACGCGAGTAGTGTTTGTCTATGATGTTGATTTGCCTGTTCAATTAGATCTGTGTTTGTAGTGGTGTCGATCACTTTACCCCAAAATAAGTGTTGCCCATCTTTACTGGCTAGTAAGATTTGATTGTCGATTGTGACGCGCTCAAAAGCGTCATTAAATGATGTTATTTCAAAGCTTGCCTCAGGGCCAAGCATTCGAAGTAGTTTTGCACTTAGAACTGGGTTTGAGTAATTAGGTGATTGATTAGTAGGGGCCTCTGCGGATTCTGCATTAGGGCTTGTGAAAGATAAAGTAGCAAACGCTAAAATTGATAATCGATTAAATGCTTTCATTGGCTGCTCTCAATATTAGATAAATAAATACCTTTATAAAGTGAGCTGCACATTTTATGTCAGTATAAATGACTATAAGTTTCTATAATTATATATATTAACTTAATTATCATATATTTACGTATAAGTGGTGAATTGCCTGATGCCTATTAACTGGGCAGTAAATTCAACGTTCTCACACTCTAGTTTTGAAGTTACAGAGTCTTTAAGTTCTTTACAAAGTTGCGCATATTCGATCTTTTCTATTTTGTTTTCTGTGTTACTTGATAGGGCCTCTTCACTGTTGATTTGCATGTGTAACTTTGAGTTAAATGGTTTATCTTGCTGTTTACTGACTAAGGCTGCGATTTGTTGCTCGAACATGTATGCACTGCAGATTGCAAACCCTTCTTCAGCGGACTCTTTTCCTTGAATTGCAAAATCTAGCGCATCTTTAAAGTTATGCTGCATTGTGGCTATTCTGCTCAATAAAGAAAGTGCTTGTCCTCGGTAATAACTTTGTGATTCATTTTCTAGAACTAGTTCATGTGCTAATTGCTTAGCATGGGCTAGCTGCTGTTGACTGAATTTTATTTCAGCTAACAGTAGCTTGGCTTCTTGGGAGTAGGGGTTTTCTTTTAGGCTGAACTCCAGCCATTTTTGAGCTGTTGCGTAGTCTTGTGAGCGATAAGCATCAACTGCATTTGTATAGCTGCTAAAAGCTGGTGGTAAAATAGGCTCAAAAGCATTGTCTTCTTGAATTAAAAAGCTCGTTGAGGTGATACCAAAAATGGCTAGGCATGCAGCAATGGCATAGTTTGTCACTTTATTTGACTTTTTTACTGCGAGTTGGTCGATAGAAGCCAGCCAATAATAGCCATGATTAGGTTGAGTGCGAATAAGGTTTTTGTCGGGCGCGAGCTTACGTATTTCACTGATCACTTGAAAAAGGCGGTAATCTTGGTGTTGTGATTTGCCCCATAAAGCAGTATGTAATTCATCTTTGGTGATAAGAGTTTGCGGGTTATTAATAAACATCTCTATTGCTTGCGCTGTTTTAGGTCGGATATGAATGGTTTTACCTGACTGGCATAATTGATAGCTTTGATCACAAAAAGTAAAGTCTAAGAATTTAAAAGTTGCCACACGTTATCCTTTTTTCGCAAGTTATATGACCTTTATAATGCTTAATTTATGTGGGGGCAAGTTGGTAAAGCTTCTAAAAGCTATTTAAATAGGGCTGCGCATGTACCTTAAATTAATTGTCCGACGATTCTCTTTTACGTAGTTCAATTACAATTAAGTAAATCTATAGTGTTTTGAGGTTTTCTGTTCAATAAAACGAACCTGACAGTAAGAAGTAATAACAG
>NZ_JAKFZS010000071.1 GCF_021654285.1 Pseudoalteromonas luteoviolacea
GAGCTTATGCTCCCTTTATTTTCTGACTTAGAAGCTACCTGTTAAAGTAACACCTGAATACGTATTATAGCCACGTAACATGATGTGATAAGTCGCATCTGTACCAGAATTAGTCAAGCTGCAAGTCTCCGAATTACCACTGCGATATGGTCTACAGTCGTAAGTGCTAGTTGTCGGTGCAGCTCCCTTTCTAACGTATAAATCCGCGTCACCAGAGCCGCCTGATATCTGCACACTTAATGTCGCGTTAGCTGGTACATCAATTGTGTAAGCGACTTCACTACCTGATGCGCCAGAGATATTAGTGACAGGTACACCATTCGTTAGACAATTATTACCACAACCACCACCGTCACCAGCCGTGCTTGCCACTAAGCTTGCGCCAGAATAAGCGGAGTATCCGTGTAACATGATATACCAATCGCCCGCCACTGGATTGTTAAATGTACAGACTTCTTCATTGCCATTTTTGTATGGGCGACAAGAATAACTACTTTGAGTTGGTTGTTGACCTTGTTGAACATACAGGTCGGCATCCCCTGTGCCACCGGACAGTTTAACTGTTAATGTTGTTTTACCTGCTGGTACCTTAAATACATAGTTTGACTCTTCACCAGCAGCGCCGCTAGCACTGACAGCTACACCATCCTCTAATTCTGGTAATGGCGGTGGTGGAGGTGGTGGTGTTGAATCAGCTAATGCAAATAACAGCTCATTTGGAGAACCAGACTTGGCATCACTCACTTTGTTTTTGGAGCTGCGAGAGCTTAGTAACGTATCAATCTGGCTTGGAGTAAGAGACGGATTTTCATCAAGGTATAGTGCAACAACCCCAGCAACATGAGGTGCTGCCATTGATGTACCGCTGATTGTATTTGTCGCAGAGTCTGAATTGTACCAAGCTGACTTAATGCTTGAACCTGGCGCGTAAATATCTAGACAATTACCATAGTTTGAGAAACTCGAACGCGCATCTGAACTTGTAGTAGAACCTACAGTTACAGCATCCGCAGCTCTGGCAGGAGAGTAATTACACGCACTGCTGTTATCATTACCTGCCGCGACAACAAATGTTACACCTGATGCAACCGCTGCGTTTACCGCATCATCAACTGCTTGTGATACACCACCACCTAAACTCATATTGGCAACAGACGGGCCTGATGCATTATTCTTAACCCAGTTGATGCCTGAAATAACGCCTGAATATGAGCCTGACCCATTACATCCTAAAACACGAACACCCACCACGTTGACGTTTTTAGCAACACCATAAGCACCACCACCAATTGTACCCGCCACGTGCGTACCATGACCGTTACAATCGCTTGAGTCGGCGTCATTATCTACAAAGTCATAACCGTGACTTGCACGTCCACCAAACTCAGCATGTGTAATGCGTACACCCGTATCAATTACATAAGCTGTTACACCACTGCCGTCGAAGTCATAATGATAGTTACTATTTAACGGCAGATCTCTTTGATCAACTCTATCTAAACCCCAAATTGCGTTACCTTGATTTGCACTCGCATCAACCATAGGCGTCACTGTGACGATTTGGTCTTGCTCAATGTAATCGATGCTAGGATTGCTCAACAGCTCTTTTACTTGTTGCTTTGACGCATTAACCACAACCCCATTTAAAACACCTTCAAATTGCTTGGATACTTGTACATTATGCTTTGCTGTCAACGCTCTCGCTTGATCAGCTGCATAGCTGGCAATTGCATTACTGCTTGCTGCATTCATAACCGTAGGTGTCTTAAAGACTACGATGTACTGATCTTCAATCGCACTAGTTTGGTCAACAGTCATTAACTCGGCTTGCGCTAAACAGCTTCCTGAAAGACCTGCCAAGACCGCAAATGCTAGTGTGTTTAATTTACGCATACTTGTTCCTTTATTATGTCATTTGGTTAATTTCCAATCAAAATGTAGCTCAAATGTAGAAATAATAAACAATATTTTTAACTAAAAATTAACCAAAAACACAATGGTTTGTAAGCATAAATTTACAATAGAAAGTTTTATTCATTAATTTCAATTCTTAAACAAACTTAATTCAAGTTGAGTGGTTGATGCGACTAGAGCACTATAAAAAGCGGAGTGATTTATGACTTTAAGGAGGTTTTTCAGATGGTTAATATATTTTTTAGACGTGAGAATATGAAATTTATATCCTTATAATTTATAGCAATAGTGCAAAAAATTTATACCTAGTCTAAACTAGATGGATTTCAAATTATATTTCGATGATTTAATCTCATAATCAGTTTGTAGATTTATTCTAATTACTGAAGAATAACGCACACTTATACGCACCTTGAGTGCTGCTTTCATCTATGAGTAGTTGCTTTTCAAAACGTCTTACATGAGTTTATTCCCTTGAAACTACTTGATTCACTTTCGCGACTATACCCAGTAACTCCATGTGGTTAACTCATCGTATTTAAACAGAGTTGATTTCTTTTGATAGCCATCTCCGTCCCTCTATTTTTAACAAAACCATTGATAGTGAATCAAAAACTTTGACGACCGCGAAGTATTCAAACCGAAGGGACTCAACACATCTCTATCAACGCAGCAACCAAACCAAAACAGACGGAACATGGACCCTGAAACGAGTTGAGGCAAGATCGTGCAAAACTAGCGACATCGAACGCAGTGAGTGCACTTCTTCTGCGCAAGGTGAATATCGTGCGAAAGGTTAGCGATAGCGAACGCAGTGAGCACACTTCTTTTGCGCAAGGTGAATATCGTGCGAAAGGTTAGCGATAGCGAACGCAGTGAGCACACTTCTTTTGCGCAAGGTGAATATCGTGCAAAAGGTTAGCGACAGCGAACGCAGTGAGAGCGCTCTTTTTGCGCAAGGTGAATATCGTGCGAAAGGTTAATGACACAGCGCGAAGCGCTGGCATTCTTTTCGCGCAAGGTGAAATGAGCCGTTTTGACCGATGATGAGGGACTGTATGTATTCAAAAGGAGTAAAAGGTAAAAACTGTGAAGGTTGCTCCCTTCACCTTGCGCTAATTCGTCTCTTTATCAGTGTGCATAACCTCTACAACTTTCGAGACGATTTAGCACGAAAAAAACCCGCTGCATTTCTGCAACGGGT
>NZ_JAKFZS010000072.1 GCF_021654285.1 Pseudoalteromonas luteoviolacea
AAATTTAAAATTTATGGGACAGACACAAATCTTTTGCGTAATTCGAGTTATTTGACTACTGTTTAAATATCCAGTTTTAAGTTGAGTTGAGTGGGAATGACAAGAGCAAGGAAAGCACTGATAGATTTGTCGTCGACGTCTTATTATCACTTAATAGCACGGTGTGTACGCCGTGCTTTTTTGTGTGGAGAGGATAAGTACACAGGTAAAAACTTTGACCATAGACGAACATGGTTAGTAGAAAGAGTAAAGCTGCTAAGTCGTGTATTTGCCATTGATATAGCAGCTTATGCCATCATGAGTAATCACTATCATTTGGTGGTTAAAGTGAATAGACAGCAAGCACTTAGTTGGTCAGATAATGAGGTAATATCTAGATGGTATAAGTTGTACAAGGGGAGCCCTATCATGGATAAGCAGCGAAACGGTGGTACTCTTAGTGAGGCAGAGCAGTTGCTCGTATCTGAGCTAATTGAAAAATGGCGAGCCAGACTGTATGACATTAGCTGGTTTATGAAAAACCTTAATGAATACATAGCAAAAGAAGCAAATAAAGAAGATGGTTGCACGGGTAAATACTGGGAAGGACGATACAAATCACAAGCCTTGCTAGATGAGACAGCATTGCTCAGCTGCATGGCCTATGTAGATTTAAACCCGATTCGAGCCAACATGGCAGATAATCTAGAGGATAGTGGTTTTACCTCAATTCAAGAGCGCATAAGGCACTTTAAAAATGCCAAACCAAACGCACAAAAATCTAATCAAAATAATGAAAATGCGCATCAAATCAAACAGCCGAAATCACTAAAATCGTTTGGTACAAGAGAGTATGAAAATACAATACCTTTCTCTTTGCTGGATTACCTTGAACTAGTTGATTGGACGGGTCGCCATGTTCACCCTAACAAGAAAGGGTTCATACCGAAGAATGTGCCAGATATACTTGTATCACTGAGAATTGAAGAAGTAACTTGGCTGGATAGAGTACAAAATTACGGTACTCACTATGGTAATTTTGCAGGCTCGAAAACGGTATTAAGAGCACAGGCCGCTAAAAATGATGTAAGTTGGTATAAGGGGGTTGGGTAGTAAAGCTTATTTAAATCGCCTCTTTAAACTATTTACCTCTCATCCATTGAAATTAAATTATGCATAATTGAGTTGTTTTTGCTGTGTTCTCAATTTAAGCCATCTTTACCTTCCCTATTTATTACCTTTTTAAATTTTATGGTTGTTTATTTTTAAAGAGTGAACTTGTGATATTATTCGACATTTAAAATTTGCCTGTCCTTTTGTTTGATCAAAGCAAATCGAGCCTATAAAGAGGATTTGAATTCGGATAATCAATTACATGGTGCTCACCCACGTTACAATCAGGCAATAGGATTTATATTAGATGAAATACATGGCTCTAAACATGATAATCATATTAAGAGGCAAATGCTGATTGAGGTGATTGAACGTGCTAAAATTCACCTTGAAATGAATGAACCACCATTAATGAAAAAGCATGGGACTACAGTAGACATGTGGATTAAGGTATTACGCCCAGCCATAGATAGGAGAAAATAATAATGTTACTCGATTATCAAAAAATAGGGTCTGCACAGATAGAAAAAGAGCTAAAAATGGTCCAAGGAGTCTATACGCAAGAAGCATTTTTAAGCGGGTTGTTCCTGGGCTCTTATTTACCAAATGACTTAGATGGATTTAGAATATTCAGCGATCCTTATAACTTGGACACAAGAATTCAAACGCCAGATGATTATATGGACGAGCCTGAGAAATGGGAGTTTAAACATTTCAATGATATTTTAGGTTGGAATGAAGGAACTAAAGGGTTTTATAAGGGCTTTTATAAAGATTATGATGATGTTCTAGCCTTAAAGAAGGAATACAAGTGTATATTATATGGTTTCCTAGATGACTTTTACGACCTAATACTACAAAGGATTGCTAAATATCGAAGCAAAGAACATGAGCAATTAATAAGAGCGAAATATTCACTTACAGCCCGAAATGTTGAATATTTATATGTCGACTTAATCCCAGATATTATTCTTGAACACTTTTATGAGATTGTTAGTGAAGTTATCTTTGGTGGACTTTCAAAATCCACAATTAATACAAGGGTGTTAGATTGCTATAGACTAGGAGGAATGCCCGGAGGTTGGGTTGGCCCGCACCCAAGAGATGGGGGCCTCGCAAAAGATTGTATGGAGCTTTATCACCTAGGTTCTTAACTTATGGAAACTAGCAAACATATGGGACAGACACAAATTTTTTGCTTAATTCGAGTTATTTTACTACTGTTTAAATATCCAGTTTTAATTTGAGTTGAG
>NZ_JAKFZS010000073.1 GCF_021654285.1 Pseudoalteromonas luteoviolacea
GTATTCCAATACTTATTAAAGGGGCTTACCAGCCCCAATCAAACGATTCCATAACCTCAGCTAGTGCATTGCCAGCAACGGTTTCATTAGCAGCATTAATGCCATGCTTATCGTTAATATATTTAGATACAGCGTTTGCCCCAGTGTAGCCGTCATAATTACCATCTAATTCATGTTTAATATGTTCAGCAGCTTCTTGATAAAGTTTGATGTATTTTTCCATTTCTCTATTCCTAAGTTGTTTTCAAAGCTACCTACTTGGTAGTAAAAAGGTTTCCAATGGGGCGCATTGAGCGCCCGTTAATTTATTTTGATAAAAGTTTTGTGATCTTTGCAGGCAAATCTTCAATTTGTACAACTTCTTTATTTACTTTATCGTTTTCAATACAAGCAAATTCTAATAGCTCACTGTAAAGCGGATTAATGAAGATCCTAAGCCCATTATCAGCTTTAATGTTGATACTAAACGTGTCGTAAATATATTCAGTAAACGGTACTGTAACTTGTAATTCCTCATCCCAAACTGAAAAATCAACTTCAGTTTTTAGAGAGTCGATAACAGGGCAAAGAGCTTCTAGTTTTTCATTCTCTACGCATGAGACTTTTTCACCGCTCATCCAGTGCCAGCAGCCAAAAAATAAGTCAGCGTTATCATTTGGTATTTCATTGTCACGCGCTGGTACATTGAACTCAGGGCCGTAAATACTAATCGCTTTTTTGATATTGCTCAGGCGCTGTTCCATAGCTGAGATAACGCTGTTTTCTTCAAATGCTTTTTTAAAGAACGCGTTTGTCGTCGCAGCTTGATCCATCCATTTCATTAACTCTACATTGTGTTCTAGTGCATCGTTTAAATTAACCATAACTTTCCCTACTAAAAATAATTAAAATCAAGCTACCTGCATGGTAGTGAATGCCTTAACTTGGATTTAACTATAGTTCCCATTGGGAACTATTGCAAGCGTTATTTCAATCTTTCTTCGATTAATTTTTGTGCTTTGAATTTGGCGAGCAAATTAAACGTTTCAATATGCGCGGCAACGTAGTCTGGTAGCGTTCTATCGCTGGTTTCTGATAGATACTCACTGACCTTTGATTTTTGTATTTTAAGCACCTTAGCGCCGTCTGAGGGCTTTAGATTCCAACGTTCTAGCCATTGCGCTAATAATTCGTTATTTGTCATTTACTCTTTTACTCCCAGTGCTGGCACTGACCTATATAAGCTGTTTAGTGCGTCTGTTAATCTTTGAGGGTCAGGTATTATGTATGTGTCGGTCATTTCATCACTTACGTGACCGATTGCCATTTGTATAACGTCATATCCAACGCCAGCATCAGATAGTAAGCTGGCAGTGCTTTTGCGGCCTGAATGACTTGAGCCTTGATAAAAGCCGCACCCTTTAAATAAGTTTCTAACGTAGTTCTCCATGCTTGAGCAAACTAACGTTTCTTTTGGCCCGTCCTTTGTCTGATATTTTTTAACATTAAAAGCTAAAGTAACCCAGCGCTTACCTCGCTTTGATAAAAATAAAGGGCTTTCACCATACAAGCCGCCATAACTGCCATCTGTTGATAACATCGCATTATCAGCTATACGACGATCACGCCAAGCTAACAGCGCTTTCTGCTGCTGCTTTAACACCAGCACACAATCACGGCTTTGATTCGTTTTTGTGTATTCAGCTCGCATTCTAAAAATAGATTTAATCTCACCGTCTTTGGTGAAAACGTCTTTAACTTTGAGCTGGCAAGTCTCACCTATACGTGTAAGCGAACCAAACAAAAACCAAATTAATGCTACATTCCTCTCGGCTGTTTCACCGCGATTTGCATTAGCTAATATGTGTTTGAGCTGCGCTTTACTCTCTATTTTTCCTGCGCCTTTCTTACTGGCTTCAAGTCGCTTTACTGCATCCGATACTGGTCTGCGCCTGACAGGCCTATGACCTTTTTCAAATGGCATGTGACACCCCAAATTACACCCAATTCCAATATAGTATATTAATCAGCCACCGAAAACTACAAGCGTTGATTTATCAGGGTATATTGGAATACTG
>NZ_JAKFZS010000074.1 GCF_021654285.1 Pseudoalteromonas luteoviolacea
GGCCTTTTTAAGTTGGTTTCTTTGGTTTTTTTGGTTTTTTATATAAGCTGGTTTTGTTCAGGGTCTTTATTTTTATAATAATTAAAATAGCCAATGGAGTATCATTGGCTACGATTTATAAAATCGATTATATAATTAGCATAAGTTAGTGAATTTACAGCCCTCACCAACGCTAGGTGTACAAAAGTCTGTGCAATTGTTCCAACTTACAGGCGCTCCACCAGCGATTCCAAAGGTCATTTTTGTTGGAATTTTATTCTTATCCAAAGATAGTGACTTTATACTCTTTTTATTTAATTTTATCATTTTTATTTCCTTTTCTATTTTAACTTTATGTGTTGGGTGTTTTGTTTTTTTTTAAAATTTAATTCTAAGACTTTAGCTTCCAATTTATTAGCATAAATTAGTGAATTTACAGCCCTCACCAACGCTAGGTGTACAGAAGTCTGTGCAATTGTTCCAACTTACAGGCGCTCCACCAGCGATTCCAAAGGTCATTTTTGTTGGGATTTTATTCTTATCCAAAGATAGTGACTTTATATTCTTTTTATTTAATTTGAACATTTTTATTTCCTTTTTCGTATTTTTATTTTAGGTGTGGGTTAGCACCTGACATTCATTAAACACTAAAGTTATGTTGATAATGTTTCAATTTCCAATGTGTTTGTTAGTAAATGTGAATTTGTAAATTTTTATTTTCTTTATTTTGGCGTTGCTTGTCGTTAAATTATGGTTTTGTGATTTTTGTTTTCAGATAATTTGTTTTTATTTAAATAAATGTTTGACTATTTTTGTTTTTTATCTAAGTTGTAGATCTGTTAATAAAATAAACTTTATTTCCAAATTTCTATGTTAGATAAAATCGAATTAAAATGGCTAAAAAGCTTTGAAGCTGTGTTTTTTCACTTAAGTTTTAAGCTGGCATCTGAGCAGTTAGCATTGCCAACGTCGAATGTCAGTCGTCATGTTGCGTTATTAGAACAGCAACTAAATGTGCGCTTATTTGAGCGTACGACCCGAAAAATGCGCCCTACAGAGGCTGGTCAAAAGCTCTATGATGCTACCAGTTCGCTGTTGGATTCCTTACAAAGCGCTTTACAAGAAACGTCTTTGCAAAAAAATCATGTGTCGGGCCATCTAAAAATAATGACGCCAGATCTTCCGTTTATGGGGGAAGTACTCGCAAGCTTTGTCGCTCAAAACCCATCAATAGCGTTAAGTTGTGATACGCAGTTGGAGGCGAAAGAAGGCATCGTTGATGGCTTTGATATTGTAATGAGCTTTAATCGTGGCAGCATGGCGGACTCGGGTTGGGTGGCAAAAGAGATAATACGATGGCCAAGTTGTATTGTCGCTTCTCCAAAGCTGTTGGCGCGTTACCCAAAACCGAAAAGTTTACAAGAGTTGAGCTCACTGCCTTGTATAACCACGCTAAGCGTGATGCAAGGGGCACCTTGGCGTTTTAAGGGGGATTATTTATTAACAGTGCAATCAAGTTATAAAGTAAATAGCGGCAATATGGCCAGAGCGGCAGCTATTCAAGGGCTTGGGTTTGCAATATTACCTTTTCATGCGTGTGAACAAGCCATTGAGCAGGGCCAACTCATTGAGATAAAATTAGATCGTGAGCCTGAAGATTTAGTATTAAATGCATTTTACTCTGGGCGGAAATACCCGCTTGAGAAGGTGAAAGTCTTTTTGGAACACCTAAAAAGTATGTTAATTCACATCAATTAAGTGGGGTTATGTTATTTTTTTGAGCAAACCCTTCTCTTCGGAAATTAACTAAGAGCAGGGTTTGAGTTTATTTAGCGTTAACGTTCTACTTGCCAATATACTTTTTCAACGTTCAAGTAACCGTTTTCAGCACGGCATCTAGGTCCCCATGCATTATCCCAGTACCTTGAGATATCGAACCACAGTTTTGTATGGGTTGTTTTATCTAAA
>NZ_JAKFZS010000076.1 GCF_021654285.1 Pseudoalteromonas luteoviolacea
TGTTAACACCAAGCGATTTTGTCGTACTTTAATTACCACGCGATTCTGTCGTAGTCGCTTATTACCAAGGGAAATTGACGGTTATCTTTAACCGTGTTCTTTGAATGTTTTGTATAAGCATTTGAGGAGCGCTAAGGGTGATTGTTTTGAATTCCAAAGCTCAATTAACAGTTGATATCATTGCTAAAGTGGCAGAGCGTAAAATTACGATAGCTAATGCCGCTAAGCTCCTCAATAAATCCAGGCGTACTATTGAACGTTATTTGCAGCGTTACCGAAGCCAAGGTCTACAATTCGTTGTTCATGGGAATACAGGCAGTGAGCCAATCAATAAAACTCCAGATAGGCTTAAGCAGCAAGTTCAGTCGCTGATCCGCGAGAAGTATTATGATCTGAACCTGTTGCACCTCGCCGAGATGCTTGAGGCTCACGAGCACATAGTTGTTAAGCGCGAGACACTGCGTAAGTGGGCACATGATATCCATCATGTAAAACGAGCCAAGCGTAGGCGTAGCCGTGTCCACAAGCGCAGAGAGCGGATGGAAGCACCAGGGCTAATGCTGCAAATGGACGGCAGTACACATCGCTGGTTCGGTGATAAAAAGTCGTGCTTAATCGCTATGATTGATGATGCTAACAGCGATATCCATGCAGAATTCTTCCCGTCAGAAACGACTGAAGGGTGTATGAAAGTTATGCGCTCAGTTGTTGAGAAATACGGCGTGTTTAAAACGCTGTATGTTGATAGAGCAGGCATCTTCGGTGGCCCTAAACGTTGCAATTTCTCCCAGATGCAACGGGCCTGTGAGGAGTTAGGAATTGAAATCATCTTTGCCAGCTCTCCTCAAGGAAAAGGTCGTATTGAACGCGCCTTCGATACTCTGCAAGACAGGTTGATACCGGAGTTACGACTCAACAATATTACTGATATGACGGGCGCTAATAGCTACCTCCAACACGTCTTCATCCCGCAGTTTTGGCGTAAAAACCTGGTGGTAAAATCTAGAGCATCAAACACCGAATATACGCCTGTATCACGCGACATCAATCTTGATGATATCTGCATCACCAAGGTCTACCGGAAGATCCGCAACGACCATACGTTTAGCTTCAGGGGAAAACTCTACTTCATCGACTCACCGCTTAAGCACTCAATCGCTAACCAGAAAATTGAAATTCGTACGGGTAAAAATAAGCGGTTAGATGCGTACTTCGCTGGGCGAAAACTGCAGGTAAACGAAGTCAGGGAACCTGATAAGCCATCCTCTGAAGACCAAGAGATCCAGAAGAAGCTTGATGTATTGGCTCTAGCTGACAAGCTAGGAAATGTGGCAGAAGCTTCCCGCCTAAGTGGTGTCTCCCGCGATACTATTTACCGCCATCGAAAGCTGATAAAGCAAGGTGGAATCGAGTCGTTAAAACGTCAAGAAACGCCAAATCTTCACCACAAAAATCGTACTGACAGAGCTATTGAGGAAGTCGTAATCGAGTTCTCACTGGCTAATCCACACATGGGACAATCCAAAGTGTCACGAATGCTCAAGTCTGAAAGAAACGTCGACATACATGCTAGCGGTGTTCGCAATATCTGGCTGAGGGAAAATATGAATACTACTGCGTTACGGTTAGCAAAACTTGCCGAAACTCGACAACATTGATAGGGTGATTACGTCAAAATCGCTTGGTACTTATACCGTCAGTATCCCTTGGTAATCACACTA
>NZ_JAKFZS010000077.1 GCF_021654285.1 Pseudoalteromonas luteoviolacea
CTTGGGGGACATTCTATTTTGAGTGTGCGCCTGATGTCAGAAATACGCCGAGTAATGGATGTGGAAGTGAACATCAAAGCACTGTTTGATAGCCCCACAATTCAAGCTCTGGCAGAAATCGTGACTAAGGATACTGGCGTTGTCAGACCTAAAGTGAAAGGCATGGTCCGCAAAGAACAAGGCGATGTGTTGTCTTTTGCGCAGCAACGTTTGTGGTTCATCGACCAATTGCAAGAGGGTAGCCCCGAATATAATATGCCTGCGGCTTTTTTACTCTCTGGTCATTTTAATGTTGGTGCAGCACAACAGAGTCTATCCACGATTATTGAACGTCACGAAGTACTCAGAACCACCTATTTAGAAAAAGATGGAGAAGGGTTCCAGCAGGTTAATGCGCTAGATAGTTATAGAATAAATTGCGTTGATTTAACGCATTTAACTAACTCTGATTCAGAAAACGAGTTAGCCCGCCTACATAAACTAGAAGAGAATTATTGTTTTGACCTGACACAAGATGTCATGCTCCGTTGCACGTATATCAAACTCGGTAAGGAGCGAGGTGCCTTACTGTTTAATGTGCATCATATTGCCTCTGATGGTTGGTCGATTGAATTGTTGATCAATGAATTTACGACTCTTTATAGAGCGATTGTCACAGACGAACCAGTTAGTCTTACGCCTTTACCAGCACAATATGCCGATTATGCTCTTTGGCAGCGCCAATGGTTACAAGGAAAGGTGCTAGCGGAGCAGGCTGATTACTGGCGAACACAGCTGGCAGATATGCCTTTAGAGCATGGGCTTCGACTAGATAACCCGCGAGCACAAATTAAAGGCTCGAAGGGCGCTAGCCATAGCCACACGCTTTCTGCAACGGTATCACAGGGCTTGGCCACTCTGGCTGCTGAATATCAGATCACGCCTTTTATGTTGGTTCATGGCGCACTGTCTCTTGTGTTATCTCGACACAGTAGCAGTGATGATATTGTTATTGGTACACCGGTGGCGAATCGATTGCAGTCAGACATAGAGTCTCTGATTGGCTTTTTTGTGAATACATTGGTGCTGAGAGTGGATACCACAGCTCGATCGCTTGGCGAGTATCTGTCACATGTCCGTGAAGTCCATTTGGGCGCGCAATCTCATCAGGATATTCCATTTGAGCAGCTTGTAGAGTTATTACAGGTTCCTCGTAGTCGAGCTTATACACCGCTGTTTCAAATCATGTTGACAATGCAATCAGATTACGGGGTAGGGCATGGACAGACATTGTCGTTGCCGGATGTTTCGCTATCACGTCTTCCTAGTACGCAGGTGAAGTCACGGTTTGATATGGAAGTTGATGTACATCAGGACAGTGACGGCATGCAATTGCTCTGGACCTGGGACAGTAGTTTATTTGATAAAGCGCATGTGGAGCAATTGACAGAGCATTTTGCTCGTTTGCTCACTCAGCTCTCAACGCTCTCAGCTGAGGCATGTGTCAGCCTCAGTGATCTAGAGTTGCTTTCACGTGAAGAGCATCACTATTTACTCAATACACTTAATCAAACTGCGGCGGACTACCCTAGAGAAGCATGTATTCATACGTTGTTTGAGCACAGTGTTGAAAAGTACTCGGATAATGTAGCTCTAGAATTTT
>NZ_JAKFZS010000078.1 GCF_021654285.1 Pseudoalteromonas luteoviolacea
GCGTTGGTATGACTCCCTCTGTCAAGTTATACACACTGATCCTTGCCTAACTTTAAGCCATAATTTCCTAACTCGAATTAGAAAGAGTTAATGAATAGGATGAAGCAAGTAATTTCGTCGGTTTTCTTGCTGGTATTCGTTGGTTACTCACTTTTATGAGCAGAGCAGACTTTACTTAACTCGACGTGGCACCTGTCTTCAGTCTATGTTCGTGATTCAATGTTGCGGTAACAACATTACCATCCTAACGCCGTCGGTGGTTGTGCCACCCCCGATGCTTGATCCAATGCATTAACTCTAATTCGTTCATATTAAGCTGGTACTCTTGATAATCTTAACTTAGGATTTATCGGCGAGAGCACAATCTGTTTTGCGATTGCCCAGATATAAGCGATCATTTCACGGGCAATGGCGGTGACAACGAGGTTGTAATGCTTGCCTTTATTAATGAGCTTTTTATAACGTTTACAGAGCCTTAATTGTGCTTTCCATGCGATATCAACAATCTGCTTTGGTAAACCCTCTTGTCGTTTTTGTAACTCGGTCGATATGTTGGCTGCATGACGGTAACTATGAGCACCCTCGACTAATAAACGTCTAGCACGACCATTGCCACATTTAGTAATTGCACCAATGTGCCTTTTACCGCCACTCGAGTGTTCGCTTGGTACAAGACCTAGGTAACTCATTAGTTTTCGAGGATGGTCGAAGCGGGTTAAATCGCCAAGCTCAGCGACAACGCCAGCGGCTACAAGTAAACGAACACCTCTCATAGCCTGAATGGCTTTAACAACAGGGTAGTAACGCCATTGATAAACATGGTGAGAGAGCTCATTGTCGAGTCGCTCTAATCTAGCCATTCGCTCATTTATAGTTTGAATAAACTCTTGTAAAACGATTTGCTGTGCGGGGTGTGGCAATACCAGTTCGGTGAGCCAGCGTAAGTGTTTGAGAGACCAGTTTGCAGTGCCTGCATAGTTTATATTGTTGCGAAGAAGCAGTGCCTTCAGCTGATATTTGGCATCTTTTAAGTCTTTCATCGCGACTTCTCGAGCACGAGATAAATCACGAATAGCTTCATCTTCAGGCTCAGGCACATAAATAGGTGTTAAGTCTTCAGACTTAAGTAATTTAGCTAATTTAAGTGCATCACGCTTGTCAGTTTTAACACGTTCACCAGGCTTTTTAGGGATAAGCGAGGGGGCAACTACGTAACAGCAATGCCCAAGAGAAGTAATTAAGCGATAAATCCAGTAACCACAAGGGCCAGCTTCATAAACGAAATGTATAGTTGCATTAGGGTATTTAGATTCAAATTGCCTGATGAGCCTTTTTATAGCTACTTTAGCAGAAGAAATACGACCGAAATGAATGGGGTGTGCGCCGCGATTATCTTCAATGTAGGCAACCTCAATGAATTCTTTATGAGTATCTAAGCCAATGAAAAGTATGTTATGTTTAGTCATGCTAGCCTCTGCTATATAGTTATTTGACAAACTAATTATGGCTCTGGCTTTAAGCTAACCCACAAAAATGCGGAGGCTAGCACCGTGTGGGAGTCATTATGTCTAT
>NZ_JAKFZS010000079.1 GCF_021654285.1 Pseudoalteromonas luteoviolacea
GCGCACGCTTAACAGAGAATGGCCACCAAGTTCAAAGAAATTGGCCGTAATACTAATGCTGCTAGGGTCGAGTTTCAGTAAGTCAGCCCAGATTGTTACCAACACTTTTTGGGTATCTGTTTCGGGTGGGACATAATGTCCCTCTAAATGTCTTGACTCTAATGTTGGTAAGCTATTGTGGTCTATTTTACCATTTGCTGTTAGAGGCCATTCATCTACTGGTAACACCACCGAAGGGACCATGTAATTTGGCAGTTTCTCGTTGAGATAAGTTTTTATATCTAGCAGCCATTTATTGCCAGTCTCTGTCTTTTGTGGTTTGACATAAGCAACCAACTGCTGCTCTATGGATTGCCCATGCGCTAAAACCAACGCACTATGAACACTATCACATTGGTTCAAGCGACACGTTACTTCGTCCAATTCAATACGGAAACCGCGAATGTTAACTTGATCATCAACACGGCCGATAAAAGCCAGATTACCATCGGCTAAAAAGCGGACTATATCACCGGTGCGATATAAGCGAGGGCTGCTGTTGGTTGAAGATGCATCATAAAATGGATTATCTATAAATTTCGATGCAGTCAGTTCTGGTTTGTTTAGATAGCCCCTAGCTAAGCCTACACCTCCAATATACAACTCCCCAGCCACTCCCTGTGGCAACAACTGCTGTTGTTCATCTAATACATAAACTTGCACATTTGCGATGGGGTGACCAATTCCTAGTACTTTGTGCTCTTTATGAAGGGCTTTTACTGTCGCACAAACTGTTCCTTCTGACGGTCCATATGCATTGAAAATATGTACTTTGTCCAACCATGGCGCCACAACATCGAGTTCAAAATCTTCTCCTGCCAAAATGAGGCACTGTAATGGAAGCTGCGCTTTAGTATCGAAATGACGAAAATAAGCAGGTGGTAAGGTCGCATGGGTTATGCCCTCTTGTTGTAGATAATCTAACAACAATTCAGGAGACGCTTTAACTTCATCGCTTACCAAATGAAGACTTGCGCCACTGAGTAAAGCCATCATCCACTCAGATACGCTGGCATCGAAGCTCATTGACGCAAATTGAAGCACGCGACTATCTAGCTGCACTGCAAATAATTGCTGCTGCGCTAGCGTCATATTCACTGCCCCTCGATGCTCTAGCATGACCCCCTTGGGTTGCCCTGTTGAGCCTGATGTGTAAATCACATAGGCGAGACTATCACTCATCATTCCAGTCTGATCGTCACTTATACAAATGTCACTTTGTAACGCAAGCTCAGATATTAAGTCGGCATCATCCAACAATACACTCGTGTAGTCTCCCTTTGGTAACCGTGAAGCCACTGAAGAAGAACTCATCACAAGCGCTAACTTAGCATCAGACGCCATATACTCAAGACGACTCGTTGGGTAATTGGGGTCTAGTGGCACATAAGCACCGCCTGCTTTTAAAATGCCTAAAATGGCCACAAACATGTCAAAACTGCGCTCTATACACAGCCCTACAAGTACATCAGGACCCACCAAATGAACTTCGCGTAGATAATGAGCTAGTTGATTAG
>NZ_JAKFZS010000008.1 GCF_021654285.1 Pseudoalteromonas luteoviolacea
TTCAGGGTGACGGGGGTTGGGTTAGTGTTGTGGGTTTTACGGAATGGCTACATGTTTAGTTGTGTTTAGAGAGTTTAAACAAGCAGCGTTTTGCTCACCCTCGTCGTTGCGGGCTTGCCCCGCAATCCATGTTTGAGGGGATTATGGGCCCTGAAGCGAGTTCAGGGTGACGGGATTGGGGAGCGTGTTGTTGGTTTTACGGAATGGCTACATGTTTAGTTGTGTTTAGAGAGTTTAAACAAGCAGCGTTTTGCTCACCCTCGTCGTTGCGGGCTTGCCCCGCAATCCATATGTGAGGGGGTTATGGGCCCTGAAGCGAGTTCAGGGTGACGTGTTTGGGATAGTGTTGTGGGTTTTCGTGAGTAGAAACGGAAATATAGTCGATTATATTTTGTGATATAGGTCTTGCCACTTAGGGTTAAACGACGCGATCAATTGAATTTTCCATGCTCTTTTCCAGTTTTTAAGCTGCTTTTCGCGTGCAATGGCTGTTGTGATTGAATCGTAGCATTCAAAATAAACCAAATTATGCACATTGTATTGGCTCGTAAAGCTTTTGGTTAAATTATTTTTATGCTGATATACACGCGTTTTTAAATCCTTCGTCACTCCAATATAAATGGTTCCATATGGTTTCGATGCAAGTATGTATACACTTGGTTGCATATTTCGCTCCTTGAAAATGTTGAGCATACTTGTTTGTGTGTATAAATTTCTTTCTATTTGAATGGGAAATTGACGCTGAAGCGAGTTCAGGGTGACGGGTTTGGGGTTGTTGGTTTTAGTGAGTTGATGGTTGATTGTGTTTAGCGAGTTTAAACAAGCAGCGCTTTACTCACCCACGTCGTTGCGGGCTTGACCCGCAATCTATGTTTTAGGGGGGTATGGGCCCTGAAGCGAGTTCAGGGTGACGGAGTTGGGGGTAGTGTTGTGGGTTTTTATAGGTTGCACTATCGTACCCTCGTCGTTGCGGGCTTGCGCCGCAATTCATGTTTGAGAGGGTTATGGGCCTTGAAGTGAGTTCAGGGTGACGTAGCTTGGTTAAGAGTGATCAGTACGACATATCCAAAACAGCAAAGCACGCACTATTATGCGGGCTTTGCTCTCTGAGCTGCCTGAATAATTACAAGCAGCCTATTAAAACTACAGGTGTTGCTTTAAGAAATCGAGATAGGCTTGAGATGCTTCAATACGGTTTTGTTTTTTAGTAAAACCGTGGCCTTCGTCTTCAAATAAAATGTATTCCACAGGCACATTGTTACTGCGCACGGCTTCTACTAACTCGTCACTTTCTACTTGCAGTACGCGTGGGTCGTTTGCACCTTGGACGACTAGAAGCGGTTTAGTGATGTTTTTAGCGTGGAATAGAGGCGAGATACGGTGTAGTCTTTCACCATCAACAGCTGGGTCGCCAAGCTCGTCATATAATGATTTTCTAAAAGACTCCCACCAAGGCGGGATAGACTCTAGTGTTCTTACCCAGTTGGTTACACCAAAAATGTTAATTCCGACTTTAAATTCTTCTGGCTCAAATGCCAGTGCGGCGGCCGTCATATATCCGCCGTAGCTGCCTCCCATGATCCCGATGCGCTCAGGGTCTACCCAGCCAAGCTGTTGTAAATACTTTTTACCCCATACCATATCTTGCAGATCATCTTCACCATGCCTTTTGTCATCTAAGTGGAAGAAGGTTTTACCATACCCAGAGCTGCCTCGGTTGTTAATGGCGAACACAGCATAACCTTGGTTCACCAAATGTTGAATACGTGGACTGTAACCTGTTCTACTTTGCCCGCCAGGGCCTCCGTGGACATAAATCATAGCAGGGACTTTATTGTTAGCACTGGCAAGTTTAGGTTTATAAAGTATTCCTGGTATTTCTAGGCCGTCAAAGCTGTTAAACCTAGCAATGGTGCTCTCGACTAAGTGCTCAGGGTTAATATCCTTGCTTAGCGAAGAAGTAAGCTGTTTGACTGAGTCACTACCAACCTCCCAAACAAATAAGTTGTTCGGGGATATATCTGAGTTTAAATGAAAAGACATAAGTTTTTCATCATCAGAGAAGTTCACGCCTTTTATACTACCAGCAGGTAGTTGAGGCAGCTTTATGTCTTTATCTGTTTTTAAATCGGTTACTGTTACTTTAACGCTCGAGTCTGCGTTTACTCCCATAACACGGTATCTATTTGAGTCAGAGAAGTATAAAAAACTGACATCCCAATTCTTTTTAATATATTGGGTGTGTTGTGCTGTGGCAACCTCATAACGCCATTGTTGATAAAATTCGCCGTGAGCATTGGTGGCGTAGTAAAAGTATTTATCATCTTTAGAGAAACCTGAGGCCGAAAACTGAGCCTCATGTGATACATTTGATATTTCAATTAAAGGGGCGTCTGGCTTTGTTAAGTCGAGTAAAAACAGATCTGTATCTTTATTACCGTGATTCTTCCATAAAGCGATAAAGCGTTCGGTTTTACTCAAAGCTTGCACGTTTAAATTTTGATCATTTTTATATATGAGCTCGTTTTCATAGGTCTTTGAATCGTACCTGTATAGATCCATAAATCGCTCGTCACGTTTATTACTGAGCAAATAAAACTGGTTACCGTCTTGTGAAAACCCAGCGAATCTAGCTTTTACTTTATCGCCCGGGGTGAGGTCTTGAGTTTGACCATCGACCTCTCTGACAAACAAATGAAAGCGTTCGTTACCTTTATTATCACGCGTAAACAAAATGCGATTATCGTTCGGGAAGTATCTAATTGGATAAGTTGTTTCTGTAGATTGAGTTAACTGGGTTTTTTCGCCTGATTTAACATCAACTTCATATAGGTTTAGCACGCCAGATTCATCAGAGCTGATAAGTACTTTCTGAGCATCAGCCCTAAAAGCACTGCCCATAATACGTGTTGTATCAAAAAAAGTTTCTGCCGAATAGGTATTGAAGTTTGCGACGGTTTGTTTGGTTGTTGATGCACTTGTTTGCTGACTAGTGTGGTTACATGCAGCTAAAATGGTGACGAATGCAAATGCGACGAGTGATTTTTTAAGCATAATTTTCCTTATTTTGGACTTTTCAACACGCTCATTCTTGAGGTGTTGTCTATACATAACACGCCTTTTTCTATAAATATGACAGTTTTTATTTAAATTCACATAAAAATATTAAGCAGTAACTACCAAAATAGTCCTTTATGGTTGTTTTTGATGCTGTTTTCAGTTGTGTAAGTCATATCTTTTGGTACTTATACTGGAGTTTGCTTTTTATGGTAAAAGCAACGTTATGTATATTTTCCAGCTATATTTCTGTGAGAGTTAACTACGGATGAACCAATTTAAAGAGGCCTTTATTTGTCATGGGAGTGATTTATAGCTACTTTTAGATAAATAATGTAATTATCTAGCTAAGCTCCAATGGACCTAATATGAGCCTGATACTGCGTTTTTTTCTATCAATTTTGATTGTAGTTGGTGTATTTTTAGTGTCGGCTACAGTGGTTGGAGTTATTGCTGATTTTTTTGGTTTATGGAAAAAGCCAATAATCGGCGCGGTTGCAGCAGCCTGTGTCGTATTTACAGGTTATTTTACTGCGCCAAAGTATAAATTGATATCTGCAACGGTGTGGTTGATGCTAGGTGCGGTTGCCGCGTGGATTTTGTCAAATGTATTTATGTATGCAGAAGATGCAGCGACTCAGGCTCCGCTATTAATCACCTATGCAAGCGGTGTGTTTAGCTTAATGATATGCCGAACTTGGCATAAAAAACAAGAACAGCAAGTCCTAACAAAATGAGTATTTATAGTTAAAAATGTATTCCAGTTTTGAGATTGCTAAATTCAATACAGGATTGTGTGTTCAGTTTTATTCCGATATAGCCTTATCTATTTATCTATTTATCTATTTGTCTTTAAATTACTAACCCGTAGCCCAGTTGTTTTTATGTTTAAAATTTAATCAGGAACTGCTATGGGTATTTATTGAAAAAAGTTTAAAAGGAAAGCTAAGTAAGTGGGGCTTTATTAAAAAGGCCAAGTGCGAACCACTTAGCCTAAATACATAGTCTTAAAACTATACTATGATGGGACAAGTGTCACATGACGTATTCCAAAACGTTAGGTAAGTACCACCTGCTACTTTAGGCGTCGCTTCTGATGGTAAGGCTGCTTTATTTTGCGATAGTTGTTTTAGTGGCTTTTTGTTTAACTTAACTTTCATTTTTAACTCCTTTATTAATGTTTTTATTGTAGCTATGTGAAAATAGCAAAGTTTAACAAGAGAAAAGGCTTTACGCTTATTTTAAAGGCCAAGTATAAATGACTTAGCCTTAATTTAGAGCCCTATAACTATACTAAGATAGGGCAAGTGGTACATGAAGTGCCCCAAAACGTAATATAGGAAGTACCACCGGCTACTTGAGGTGTTGCTTCTGCTGGTAATTCTGCCTTGTTTTGTGATAGTTGTTTTAGTGGCTTTTTGTTTAACTTAACTTTCATTTTTAACTCCTTTATTAATGTTTTTATTGTAGCCATGTGAAAATAGCAAAGGTTAACAAAATATTCAACAGGTTAATTTTTTGTTTTTAAAAGTGTGGAAGGATAACCTTTGGATTAAAGCTTCCCTGTTCCAGCTATTGAAGTCCATTTATATAAAATACCATTCAGTGGGTTTAATTGTCTTTTTGAGCAGAGAGTTATTTCTAAATTTTTGATAATGCCAAGTTCAAGAATGAGGTTGGCCCTTGGCTTTGATGGTTTAAATAACTTAACATTGAGTGAGCATGTAAGCATAAAATCTAAAGGAATGAAAAAATACGATGAATTCATGGATGGGCGTTATTGTGAAGGCCAGTGCTGTCTGTTTGCCTGTACTGTTATATTTATTTTTCGATGGTCGTCAATTTTGGCTTACCGACTCTCTTTCAAGTGCTAAACAAGATATTGCCGTTGACAGTACTTTGCAAACAACAAGTGCTGAGCTAAAACAAACAGCTAATCCTAAACCACACATTACACGCCACAGTCCTGTGGCACATTTGGATAATTTAAGGCGCTTTGGTTCATGTCAAACTGATATTGGCAGGGCAGTTAAATACCGAGTAGAAAATGGGATTTATACTTGGGTAGATAGTAAAGGGGTCCGAAATTATTCCGATAAAAAGCCAAGTCAAGGTGCGATTGCCTATCAACCACAAAGTGGTCTTGCACTTGATTATTTTGCACTAGAAATTTCAGGTGGAGCAATATCAAATCAATTTAGAAATAAACTCAGATCTAAACTCAAGTCATTATTTAGGGGTTATACCAGTCTTTTGGGTTTAAGTGCGATGCGCAAAGTAAAGCTCAAGATTATTGTATTGCCGACAAGAGGAGCCTATGAACGTGCTGTTAGAAGCTTAGGAGGAGATCCAACAGGCAATGTTGGGATTTACTTTGGTATCAGAAACACCGCGTTATTAGAGCAAAGGTCATATGAAGCAACCATGCGTACAGCTGTCCATGAAGCTGTGCATGCAATTAACCAAGCAGTTATCGGCTATTCACCACGTTGGTTGAATGAGGGGCTTGCGGAGTATTTTGAATTTATAGATGTCTCAATGCAGGTTGGAAAAGTGGCATCTTTCGATCATGTATCTCGCAATGGGTCTTTGCAGGGGAAAGTGATGAGCCCTCATCAACTGATGGAGGCTGAAACGAAATGGCGCTCGTTTAAACCTGATATATTATATCGGAGTAGCTGGGCATTCGTGCATTTTTTAATGTCTTCTAATCATGGAAAAACGAGCTTAAAAGAGCTGATGTTGCTCGAGCAGTCAGAGCCTTGTGGTGTGCTTGATAGCGCACAGGTTCGTTCTATTTTTAATAATCATTATCCAACTCTGAACCAAGCATTCTCTTCGTTTATTAACCGTGACATCAAGCCTCATCGCTTTTGATGACAACATTGTGACTAATGGGGTCTCACATCTTTACGTATTTTGATTACTTTTAATTTATTTTTATCAATACATTAGGGGTTCTTTAATTGTTCACTTTAACTATTTATAGAATCTATACGTGCATAAATTAACCTGAGTGCTACATTTATTTTACTCTGCTGGAGCTGTATCTCAGCGAAATAAGTGCGCACCAAGGCCTTATTTTGTTTATCGGTGCGTTTTTTTATGCAGTAGTAAAGTATCTAAAGGATATAAATATGAACTATTCTCTACACCCTTCCGTAGGCGTAGCCCGGCTTGGAAATAGCAAAGGTCAGTTTTATTTAGCGCCAGATCAAATTGGTGGCTTGCCATTTGAAGCCGATGAATCGGGAAATAAAATCGATAGTCCGGTGAGTCAATTTAAGGATGCTGAAGGGCGGATCCGCCGGCAAGGTCAGCCATTCAAAATTATCGATGAGAATAATAACGAATTGACACTTTCGAGTGACAATGTAAAAGCCATTACTTGGACAGTTCATGTCGCAAATAAAAAAGCGGCATGGTACGAATTTAATGAACTCCAAGGCAATTTGTTGTTTGGAGAAGATAACAGCTATCGCAAAAGAGGGACTCCTTGGCGAAATAAAGACGCGGATGATCGTCGCCAATTAATTATTGATCCCGGCCCAAGAACAATTTCTGGTGCCAATGCACAGGCAACGTTTGATGAAGCCAGTGCCCCTGATAATTATCCAGTGAGTTTTCCTCCAAAACCGTGCCAGGGCACGGAGGTTGAAACGCTTGGTAATATCTTAACAGACAGCGAAGGTCGCTTAGTTGTCATTGGTGGTTACGGTAATGCTGGTGGCAATGAGCCGCTTGAGTCTTATGGTGGCGCTGATACTTGGCATGATGATATCGCTGATGGCACAGTTTATTGCACAGTCACGTTTGACGATGGAAAAGAATTAAAGTTGTCAGCATGGGTCATTGTTGGGTCGCCTGACTTTGCACCAGAGATCGTCAATATTTCTAACTTAAGCGATACCATGTTTGACGTTGCAATACGAAGCCAAAATTTATGCCCAGAGATGTATAGCAATGGAGAATTTCAAACAAGTTATCAGGCGAGTTATTACCGGGATATAGAGCCTATTATTCAGCGTATTAGTCGCTATCAGTGGGTTTCAAACGTGCAGTCTATGTCGGCATTTGTTTCAAATATATTTGATTTTAAGGATAACTCTGAAGATAACAAAGCAAACCGAGAGGCTTACTTCAATTACTTTAGAAAGCCCGTTGACCCCGCAACTGTTTTGCAAACCCCGCCATCTGAGCAAACCAATCAACAATTGTTCGAGCATGGAATTGAGGGCCATATTCCTTTAATGCCTCTCAACTCGGGCAGCAACTCAGTGAGTAATGCCGAAGACAATATTGTCGATAAATTTTTAACACTGACACAAACCCAATACTTTTTGTTGAGTCAGTGGGCTGAGGGTAAATTCTCAAATGAAAAGCCTGTGGCGAATACATCTGCGCAGGATGCATTTGGGATATTTTATGCGGATCAAGGCAGTGTGGGGAACTGTGTTGGTTTACCTATGTGTCCAGGGATAGAGGTGACTTGGAGTATGCAAAACCCAGTGGTTTATGCGGCACCTTATGTGATTAAAGATCAAAGTATGGGCAATGGCTTCCCTAGTGGTTTGGACCCAGAGCGTGATGAGTGTGAAGGTGGCGGTTGTCAACCAGGAGACTTAACCAAGCGTATGGCGTGCCCGTGGCAGGCTGACTTTTTCAATTGCACCATTCAAAATGTCAACTTTACAGAACCCACTGTCAATAAAGTCAATGAAGGCAATGAGGCGGACCCCAATATGGTCCCACTTGCTCCGACTTATTATAGTTACTGGTGGCCGCCGCAAAGCCCGTGGGATGTTTTGACCAATCAATATGACGATCAATCTGTGACACATTTGCCAGCTGGTCAACAGGTGAATTATGCGCGTGGTATTAATAGCTTTGTGCAAATGGTTGAGCATTGGTCAGCACTTGGTTTTATTCGTAATCAAAATACGCAAGAGCCCCACTTTCCATTTTTCACAGAATCAGAGCGAAATCACCAATTATTCGCATATAAAGACGTACCAGTGTCAGATATTACTGGCAACCCTGGCGATGATGGTACAGACATTCCCGTATTTTACATTCCGGATGATGTGAAAACGCACCTTTCTGCAGGCTGCTCTAAAGCCAAATCTTTACTTAAAGGTCTGGAAGAGAAAATGGCAAAACCGATCACTGCCAAACCTGCAATCAAGAAAGTACCGCGTAGTGGTACGCGTTCAAGGCGGTAATTCATATGATGCAAGCACATGAATGTGATGTGCTGGTTGTTGGTGCCGGTCCCAGTGGGGCCAGCACCGCGTTAAACTTGCTTAATCACACAGCATTATCGGTAGTAATAATTGAGCAATCTGACTTGCAACGATTGCGTGTTGGCGAAAGTGTTTCTGAAAGTATTTTCTCCTTATTGACCTATTTGAATATTCCAGAGTCAGAGTTTGGACCCAATTGCTTTGTATCTACACAAGGAAATACGGCATATTGGGGGAGTGATAAGTCAGCCAATCGTCACGCGATATTTGCACCTGACCGAGCAACCTACCAGATCAATCGAGATATGTTTGACGCTACATTGCTAGAACAAGTCGTCAGGCGGGGAGGGAGTGTATTTCCAAGGACAAAAAGCAAAGAAGTGAAGAAGCGACAAGATGGCCGTTACCTTGTCGAAGCGAATCACCCCAAATTTGGCAAATTAAGCATAACTTGCCGCTATCTTGTTGATGCATCCGGTCGTAACTCATCATTAAGTAAAGTATTAGGGGCTTCATTGTCACAATATGATCGCCTAACTGGGGTTGGTGCATTTTTTAAAGCCAGACAACAGTCGTTTGAGCAGTTGCAGTTAATTGAGAGTGATGAATTTGGCTGGTGGTATAGTGCAGCATTATCTAGAGACTTTATTGTCGTCACATATTTTGCTGATTTTGAGCGTATTTCAAAGCATAAGCTAAATAGGTTTGGGGACTGGCGAGCTTATCTAGGTAAAAGCTTATACATGTCTAAACGGGTAGAGGGCGCGACATGTGTAAATGATAATGTGTGGGTGCGCCCCGCAGGTACACACTTTAACCGCTTCATGGATATAAATAATTACTTGCCAGTTGGAGATGCAGCATGCGCTTTTGACCCTATTTCTTCGATGGGGCTTGGATTTGCTATGACATCTGGTTGCCAAGCTGCGAGCATCATTGGCAACTCGTTGACATCTACTGACTTCGAGCGAAGGCGCACGATATATCAGCAAGATCTCGAGCAACAGTTTGCGCAATACTTGACCTTGAAACAGCAGTTTTACAGTAAAGAGCAGCGTTGGCCAAACTCGCCGTTTTGGTCTCGTCGTCAACAACAAGTCGAGAATGTGGCCTAATAGAACCAATTGGATGAAAGTCTTTAAAAGCTTTTAAATATTGATAGGTATTTAAAAGCTTTTTGTTTACTAGGTGGTAGGTTAACTGATGACCTTTACAGCAAACTTAGAATATCTCTGGCACGCTTCCTTCCAAGACAGCTTTTTATTGGTTGTTTTGAAAATGAGTATGAGCTGACTTCTAATTGCTCACTTTGATGTAGTTGACCCTTGTCATACACCTGTATTCGACAGGTCGTTGTATTTTGCTCTTCGGAATAAATGAGCTCAACTCTTTCGGCTTTTATAATTAAGTTTTTATAAGGGTAACCCGCATCTGTAAATATCCTATCTACTTCTAGTTGCTCAGCATATGATGAAAAAGTTACCAATAAAAGTGCTAGTATAATTGCGTATTTCACGATAAAGACTCCCTTTGTCTCTGATTTTCGAGTTAAGTATTATGTGCATTCATAAAACTGACAAATGAGAAATTGTGAACTACGGTTAAGTTTTTCTTAAGTATATAAGACAATGAAAGCACCCCCATTAAAAGGCCTTTGGTATTTTAAAACAGCGGCTCAATTAGGCAGTTTTAAACAAGCCGCGAAAGCATTATTTGTGACACAAGCAGCTGTTAGTCAGCAGATCAGGATTTTAGAGCATCAGCTGGGATGTACATTATTTGAGAGACAAACTCGACGAGTTTTTTTAACTCAACAAGGGCAAGACTTGTTACCATTTTTACACAAAGGTTTTGGACAAATAGAATTAGGCTTGTCTACTCTTAAGTCTGATCCGAATCCGAGTACCATTAATTTATCGGTCTTACCGTCATTTGCCACTTGCTGGTTACTTCCTAGGTTGACAAGCTTTAACGCCGCTTTACCAGAATATCAATTGCGTATTGATCCAACGGAGCAACTGGCTGATTTTAAACATGAGGATATAGATATAGGGATCCGCTTTGGGCTGGGTGAGTATCCGGGGTTACAAAGTGAATTGATCGCGCAAGATGAGTTGGTTATTGCGTACCGTCCGGGTGTGATTGACCCTAACCAACCTATTCAACCGCAATTAGCTAAGCTCAATTTTATTTATGATGAAGGGCGAGACAATAAACTGGCTTGGCAGGAGCTAAGTAATAAGTTGGGGCTTGAAGGGCATACTTTAAGCAATCTGAAAATCGATAATGCCGCATTGGTGCAGCAAGCGACAGTGGCTGGGCAGGGGTTTTCTTTATTGCGAAAACGCATGGTGGCGCAATCTGTAGCAATGGGGCAGCTGGAGATTTTCCCCGATTTTGCTTTTTCATGTGAGTATAGTTACTACTTGGTTGCACCTGCTAACCATTTTGAATGGCCAAAATTACAGGCTTTTCGAGATTGGATCATCGCAGAGTTAAATGATATTGCACCGAGAGAATGATAAAGGCTTTTTAGTGCCAATTTCGGAGTGAAAAGCAACCTAACTAAAATAATCAATTCGTGAGTGGGAATTTAATTCCGCACTGTATTTAGACGTTAGTCGGTTACCATTAAAGTGCGGTATGTATCGTAAGCAAGTTGGTCAGTCATACCACTGATAAAGTCTTGAAGTAATCGACAGCGATAATAAAACTCATAAATCGGATCTTTTTGTTGTTGTGGGCTTAATTGACTAATCGCTTTTCTATAAACCGAAATATATTGCCCTGGAATACGTTTTAGAAGCCTTACTTCTATTGGGTATGCATGGTTGTGCGCAATGATATGTTGAAATGTTTCTTCAGACGTGTCTAATAATCGGCAGTACTCATTTAATATGCCTGACGTAATTTTATAGCCTTGGAGCTCCAGTTCTTCGACTTCTGGGTGACAAAAAACATGTTTAAGCGCAACTTGTTTTAGTGTGAGGGTTATTGCATGCTGATGGCTATGATCCTCTAACAATGCTTGGTTGAAACAGCCCTCAAAAATATGCTCTAAATTTTCTACAAACCGATTTGAAGCATGTTTTACTAATGGGTGAATGAGCTCCACACGTAGATAAATAAAAAACTCCGTGCTTAGATTCGTGGGGTTTTGTTTTGCCTTTTTAAGTGCTTTTTCGCAGGCCTCGCTTATCAATGTCTCACCGCCGTTTAAAGACATTTTTTGAAGTTGATGGCTGTATTCTTTCTGTAAAAGTTGAACAAGGTGTTCAACACTGAGCAAGCTTTTGACAACGGCATCTTCAATATCAGCTAAACAGTATGCAATGTCATCAGCAGCCTCCATAATATATGCAGCTAAATGTCGATTACCTACCGTTAATTCAAGCTTATCATAAAGATCATGTATTATTTTCTTTTCACTATAATAATATCCTACTTTCTTTGCTAAGTAGCTTTTAGCGCCATTTGGATTTTTTGGTGAAGTGCCGCATCGCGTATACTTTAAAATGGATGCAATTTGTGAGTAGGTTAGGTTTAAGTTAGCCAGTGTGGTGACAACCCTAATGGCCTGAGCATTGCCTTCAAAGTGACATAAATCTGAGATTAGTTGTGATTCTAAGCTTGTTCGCAACCCTGTGAGTTGCCACTTAGAATGTGAGTTAAAGAAGCGTTTAAACCAGTCATTAATGGCTGCTTCGCCAAAGTGACCGAATGCCGGGTTGCCGATGTCGTGCATTAGGCACGCCATTTCTACTAGGCTTACCAATGCATTAGCAATATCTTCACTGAGGACGGTATCTGACCGTGGGGTGGGATTGAGTTTTCTTATTATTGATTGTGCAATAAACCGTCCATTCTGTTGAACTTCCAGAGAATGTGTAAGTCGAGATCTGACGGCTGCATTGCGTTCTAGTGGAAATACCTGTGTTTTTTGTTGTAATCGCCGTAAGGCGGCGCAATTGATAATACGTCCTCTGTCACTTTCTATGCTAAGCAAAAGATCTGACTGTTCTTTGTATCTGCGCATGGCATTTATTCTTTTATTAAAATCCATTTTTATAACCTTATTGTTTACCAGCTTTTTTATTGTATCTAGTTTGCTAAGGCTTGCAAATCGTTAGGGTATGAGGAACTGGTTATTATTTAGTACCAAATATATGAATTTTGGCTAGAGTTAAGGGTAGTCGCTGTCTTGTAACAGCCTTTAAATACCTATTCCATGATCAGATTTTCTATGAAGCTATTAGCCATATTTATTTTTTTAACACTTTTATTTGGGTGTAAATCTTCGCAAAAAAGCACCGATGCTCATTTGTTATTTGCACAAATAGATAGCATATCGAGCGATGCTCTGAAAGCTCAAAGCTATCTTTTATTGTCACATGAGGCTGCTAGGTTGAAGGATCATGAGTTTGAGTTTGCATTACTTAATGAGCTGGCTGATCACCAATATGGGCCTGCTGAATTAGCTATCGCTAAAAACCTCTTGCAAGGTCGAGGCGAAAAATATGTAGAAGGGACTGCATTTGAATGGGCAACTAGGGCTGTGGCAAGAGATTACTTACCTGCAATTTTATTCTTAGCAAAGTGGTATCGATTAGGTGGTCACGGAGTAAAAGCAGACCTTAAAAAGACAATGGAATTGTACACTAGAGCCATTGAATTGGGAGAGTTATCAGCTGCGACAGAGTTAGGTTATATTTTTATTCGGCACTGGAAAGAAGAAAAGGGGTATGAGACAGCACAGCAGTTATTTGCCCACGCTGCATATCAGGGAGACATAAAAGCATTATGTGGACTGGGAATTGTTTACCGAGAATCAAAGCAACTAAAAGATCTGGAAAAAGCGGCTGACTACTTTCAGACAAGCTACGCTCGAGGCTACAAAGAGTGTGCTTTTGAACTAGGTTATTTATTTCATCGAATCACACTTCAAAAAGAGCTCGCACTACATTGGTATGCAATCGCATCTAAGAATGGCTCTTCAGATGCGTTAAACAATTTGGGCATGATGTATAACAATGGGGATGGCGTTGATGTTGACTATACAATTGCACGTTCATATTTTGAACGTGCAATTGAGCTGGGTGGTAGCTTGAGCTTTGGTAATTTAGGCAGCTTATACGAATTGGGTAAAGGTGTTGAGCAAGATTACTTAACAGCCATCTCGTACTATCAACAAGGTGTTGAGCATCAAGATGCACAGTCCATGCACAACCTGGCTAACCTTTACAATACTGGCACCGGTGTAGACAAAGATAGAGTACTTGCACTGTCTTTGTTTGAGCAGGCTGCAAAGTTGGGAAATCAATTCTCTGCATTTAATTTAGCGAACGCCTATTTACATGGTGATTTAAAAACACAAAGTGATGAGCTGGCCTTTAAGTACTATTTACAATCAGCACGCTCAGGTTTTGCTCCAGCATTTTGCCAGGCGGCATATATTGCATTAAATGAAAGCTGGACAATGGCAAAGCCCTATCTTTATGAAGGTGCAAAGCATGGCCAAGAAAGCTGTATTGAAAGTTTGGTAAGTGGCATGCGCAGTAATAAAGAGAGGGACCTACCTATAGTCGAATTGCTTGAAGAACTTGTTCTTAAGGAGAATATAGTGGCGTGCGAACTCCTGGGTGATATTTACCAAAACGGTGATTTTGGTGTTTCTGTTAATTTCGAAAAAGCAAAGCTCCACTATTTAAAAGCTGGTGAGCTTGGGCTTGGAGATGCATTCGCTAAGTTGGGCGCCATATATGAAGAAGGAGAGTTGACCAAGCAAGATTTTGATATGGCAGCTTTATTATACTCTAAAGCTGCTGAGGCAGGTTCTGGGGACGGAAAAAATAATCTAGCTACACTTTATCTAAATGGAGTGAGTGTTGAGAAAGACTCGACAAAAGCAATGCAGCTGTATAAGCAAGCGGCAAATGAAAATAACGTGGCGGCAATGATAAATCTTGGAAATATATATTTTGCGCGTGGCACACCCAGTGCTATTCAAAGTGCGTGTGAGATGTATAAAAAAGCCATAGAACATGGGGAAGACAGCGCAGCAATAGGTTATAGCCAGTGCATTTCGCAGTTGCAAGGTGATGATAATGCCGCCTTTGAATTGCTTGAAGAGCGAAGGGGTCAGGCATGCGTTTTGTGTGTCGTTAAACAGGCTGACATGATAATAACAAACAAGATCCCAGATAAAACGCCTCAAGATGCGATGAACTTGCTACAAAACGCCGCTAAGTACGGAAATGCTGAAGCTGCACTTGAAATAGCGAGGATATATGAAAGTGGCATTATTCAATCACCAAATATGGCGCTTGCTTTTGATTGGTACAATACGTCGGTGTTGTTAGGGCAAGTAAATGCACTGAATAAAATTGCCGAGTTTTATTGGTTTGGTAAGGGGGTTGATAAAAGTGAATACAAAGCGATAGATGCAATTGCTAGGTTAGCTAGAGCTAAGAAAATAAATGTTTCATTATTTGTGGGTGAGCACTTTTATCATGGATTATATGTTGATGTTGATTTTATTAGAGCTCGACATTACTTCGAACTGGCAGCTAAACAAAATGATGATATAGCTTTGAATGCTCTAGGGGTGATTTATCGCGATGGCTTAGGCGTTGCGGCAAATGTAAGTTTATCACTAGATTACTTCAAACGTTCCGCAAAGCTTGGTTTGGCGGAGGCTATGTATAACTTAGGAGCTTTAAACTTATTTTTAAACCAAGAAGAGTTAGGGCTAGCTTGGCTACACCGTGCGGCAGAAAAGCAATATGTCAGAAGCTATATTTTGCTTGGCGATTATTATGCGAAGCGTGAGAGTAATATTGAGTCTGTTAATCAAGGAATTAAATGGCTAAAGCGGGCGGCACATGAATCTGCACTTGAGGGGATGTACAAACTGGCTATCTTACTGAAAAAGCATAACAGTAATGTATATTCTTCGGAAGCTAAAAAATGGTTAAAAGCAGCCGCATCTGGTGGCCACCCCGAGGCTGCATCTGAGTTAGAAGTATTTGAGAGCAATGCGCACTAGAAGTACTGAAGCATCCATATATAAAGAAAACTTAAGTTACCTTGCCTGTACTTTCACTATTAGTATATTTTATCGAAAAGTTATCGGTTTAATATAAAGAATAAAAATTATTTTGTTTTTTATTGAACTGGCTAAATCTATAGATTTTCTATAGCTTTAAGACTAAAGACTTTGTTTTGTGTTCTTTTTGTGTTCAAACGTTTCCTATTTTGGATGTTCCTGTAACCCGACGTTATTTTTTTGTGTAAATAATAAATTCAGTCATGTATGATATTAAAAAAAACATAAAGTTAAGTGGCTTTAAGGATTGTAAAGCATTAAAAAAGTTATAGATGAGCTGTCTTCTTTATCAGAAAAACAGCCAAACCCATTTTTTATCGAAGGGTATATTATTGGGTTGGGTCTAACGCCACAAACAATATTACCAAGCCTATGGATCACTAAACTTCTTGGTGAAGGGAGTGTCGATCACAATCATCGATATAGTTGCTTACTCAGGTTTTATCATACTTGTATGGAGCGGGTATTACGCGGTGACTTCTCATTACCTGAGGAGTGTAACCTTACACAGGGTACGCTCGAACATGCACTAAGCGCTGATAAACCATTGCCAAATTATTGTTCTGGTATGTTGCAAGCGCTTGGCTTCATGAAAAAAAGTACATTAAGTGACAAACAACGCCTACAACTCAGAGAGCTAACCAACACCCTGGTTGGCTTTAAAAGTTACCTCAACGCACAAAATGTCTATAGTCAATGCGATGATTTTGCTGAGTCAGCTGTATTTGCTTTTCAAAATTTAGAGGCCTGTATTAGCAAAACAGCATATGAAATGCGTTTTTCTGAAGAGTGTATATCCGAGGCTGATGAATTAAACGCTGAGCCGAGCTTCAATCGAAGGAAAATTGAGAACCACCTCAATAATATCCTCAGCAGTGATAGTGCATCTACACTTAAGCTTGTTAATGAACTTTTGATAGTTATAGAGCGTGAGTTGATTACACCTCATTTCATTGAGCAATATATTAATGAGCTTGAGAGTTTAGACGAAGTTCAGCCTTATCTCATTTTGAAAACTAGAAAAGCACAACTTCTCTATAATTTAGAAGACTATGACTCAGCTAAAGTTGAATTGGAGGTTTTGTTAAAAATCGCCCCGAGTGATTATTACCTAAATCGTTATCAACTGTATAACTGCTATATAATTCAAAAAGATTGGAAAGCTCTAGACCAGGCATTAGAGCAGTTTGGCTGCAATGATCTTGCATACAATGCTACACGCCTTTTGAGTTTTTATGCTCAAAATGGCAATAACAGCCAGTCTGACCTTTTAAAGAGAGAAACAAAAAACTTGTTTCCGGAAGTCATAAATATCGCATTGGGAAGCGCTTTTGTTGATTTAAAAAATAAATCTGATGATCTAAAAGAGTATATAAATAAGGGGGCCTTAAAAGCCTGGCGCTCTGTAGATGGCAGTTTATTTTGGTTAAAGGCGGATGAAAAATAAAACCTGCACATCATGTTTTTTATAATGTGCAGGGTATATTGATGCAAGTATTTAAATACTCTATGCTGCTTTTTGTTCTTGAGATAAGAACTCATTCATTGTAAGAGGAACTGATGCGAAGTATCCTTGAATATAAACATTAGGGAAGCGTTTCATATATTCGTATTGGAATCTATTTTCAACACCCTCAACAATTACCGTCTTTCTACTTTCTTGGGCTGTTTTAATTATAGCATCTAGCCTAGGTGCTTCAGCTGTTTTATCTTTTACATGTGCAATGAAGTTTTTATCAATTTTTACAGAGTTAAAATAACGGCTTGCCAATAGTTCATGGCTATTCTCCCCTTTGCCAAAGTCATCAATCGCGAAACTAAAGCCAAGGTTCGACATTTTTCTTAATGTGTTTAATGCGTTTTGACTGAGTTTTAGTTCACTGCCCTCAATCAACTCAAATGTAATAAACGCTGCAATTGAAGGGGTATCTCTAATCACTGTTTTTAAATAATCCAGTAAGCTGTCATCTTCTAAAAGCTGGGCGGAAATATTCATATGGATTGGCTTGAGCTTCTCATGGGCGTCCAGCTTTATTTTGAGCATGGTATAGATTTGGTTGATAACAATTTTTGTAAGCTCACTGTGTAACTCAGGTTTGTCTTCAATCATCGGCATGAACGCTCTTGGGCCTAAATTTTTGGTATTTCTCCAACGAACAAGTGCTTCGTAGCGTCTAGGCTGATCTATGTTTGTTGTCTTGAATATCGGCTGAAATACAAGGTAAAAGTCATCGGGATTAAAAGAAATGCTGTTCATGAGCTTCAGTAACACATGTTTTCTATACATCTCAGCTTGATACAGCTTCTCATTATGGAAAAAAGTACCTGTTGGCGACTCCAGTGCGTACTTCATTGAAAAAGTTAATCTTCTTTGCACTTTATCGATACCATATAGCGATGATTGCCCAGTTAGGCTCATTGAAGAAATCGCGTAATCAATGGGGACTTGGGTGTTATTGACCCATACCTGTTTTGGTAGTTTTTCTAGGATCTCTTTTTGCTTTTCTTCGGCTTCTTGTTGATCTGAGCCTGTATCATGGGTAACAAACGCCATCACCATAAAATCTGAGTCATGCAGTGCCAACGCAAAAGGTTGGCAAGATTTTCCAACTTCTTTGAATAGCTGCTGCAAAGTCTCTTGGTTACTTTCTATGGAGTCAAAGACAGGCGTTTTACCTAGCTTAATTAATGACACATGAAACTTAGAGAACTTTCTATCTACCTTCATGAGCTTTTGCATAAAAAATAGGTAGTTGGGTATGTCACTTGTACCATGATACAAAACAGATTTGCTCAGCGCGTCTTTTGCCTTTTTGAGTTCATTTAAGACCTTTAAATCCTTCTTACGCAGCTGATTTGTTCTTGTGAGTGCGATAAGGCTCAGTACGGCAATGACGATTGCGATGCTTAAATATATATTGTCCATAAAAGATAAATAGTTGAGAAATGTGCATTACGGATTAAAGTACAGAAAAATGGATGAAATATGTGTTTTGTCAGTGTTTGGTCACTTTTTACATTACAGTCAATTACACAAGAACTGTTCTAACGTGATAAATTTGTGCTTAAACTGCAATATTATGAGACGTTAGCTGCCAAAAGAGCGCTTGATGTGCTCTTCTATTTCAAATTCGTGGTTGCGAAATGATTTTAGGAGCTTATAGCTCAATGGCAGTCTGCGGTGGGGGCGAGACTCTCGCACCTTACGATATGATGGGCTTTTGTCTAGGTCTATCAGCCCCATCGCCCATTTTTTAAAGTTACGCTTTTCAATGGGGTTGCAAATTAGTGCTTCGACCTTGGTGTGTCTTTTATCTTGTTTTATATGCTCAAATAGCTGTTCTACTTTTAGCTTTTCGCCTTCAATGACCTGCATAAAATGATGTGTGTCGTAAAGGAGCATACCTGAGATGCTTTTTAACTGATTTGCCCCAGCGCATTGTCTGCGCAGTGACTCTAACTCTTGTTCGTTTAGTGGTGTTGTGACAGTACTAATATAGATAAGCTCAATTAATTCCATGTGACGATTGAGTTTGTTGCGATATTTGAAAGATAGTCACAAACGGATAAGTTCGCACTAAAAATAGCAGAGATTTATTGTTTTAAAAAAATTGAGGGCGAACCCTCAACTTTATCTAAAGGCCTATTTTGTGTGATACAGTTACTTCACACGGTGCCGAGTTTTGGCCAAATGCTGATTGAACGAATAGTTGATCACCAGGTTTTAGGTTAGATAATATTAGCTTGGTAGTGTCATAGCGGCGCTTCGCAACTTGATCATCCCATACAGTCGAAGCATCTTTATTTACATCATAATAAATGCGACAGCCACCTGTTAATCCATCATTTGTTACCCAATCGAAATTGATGTTGTAGTTTGAAATGCTGTAATTAAATTTAGCGTTTCGGTTTTGTCCATAACTATCAGTGATATTAATGTATGTCCACCTTGCTTGCGGTACACCTGGGCGAGGTTTTTCGGTAACACTAACACCTAAATTTGAGTCTGCATAAGCAGTAGAGGCTGCTGAAAAGGCAGCAATGACCAGCATAAGTTTTGTAAATTTCATGATTAAATTTCCTTTTAGTTTTTATGTTTTTGGATAGAGAATATGATTTTATTAATTTTCCCAAAAACAGAAGCTAGGCTAGCATGGATGTATTTATTTTACATTAAATTAATTTTAACTTTTTGCTTTCATTTTAAAGTGGGTATATTTGGCGAAAACTGTGATCCAAGTGGATAAATGCGTTAGCAGTTTCATGATGGAATAAAGCAGTAATTTATTGAAGTTTATAGTATTCCATCTTTACTTTAACAAAGCTTTCTCCTACTTTTTGAGTAGTAACAACTTCGACTAAATATAAAGGTTGGGCGTCAATGCTAGTGCTATCTACCCAGACAATTCTATTGATGTGTGCTGTGGGGATTGTTGCCTCTGCGACTGCGCTGACCTTTTTATGGATGGCAAACCGAGATATCAAAGCAACCGTATTTTGGGCTGTCGGCCCATGGTTGCTCGTTGCTAATTTTGGTTTGTTTGCGGCGCAAAATGCCTTGCCTTATTTTTTTAAACACATAGCCTCCAATTTGTGTGGCCAACTCTCGCTGATAATGATGCTAGTTGGTTTGTATTACGCTGTTGATAAACGACCGCCGTGGAAGAGACTAGCCGCATATTTATGTGGCTTTCTTGTGTTGATAACGGTTTTCACTTTTTGGCACGATTCTTATATATACCGTTTAAAACTGGCTGTTTTCACTATTCTATGTACATCTATTTGGATGGTTAAGGTGATGCTTGAGCATCGCAGGAATAGGTTTGAAGTATCTGGTGCACTGGTTGTTTTGGGGTTAGGCTGTTTAAACACCGCTGGGATATTTAGAATTAGTGCGCCAATTAGTGATGGTGCGATGAATATTCTGACGGACACTAGCGTTTATATACAGTTGTTTTTTATAACGATCATGGTGGCGCAATTAATATTTAATTTTGGCTTTGCGATCATGGTCGGTGAATTACATAACTTTGCAAACAAGCAAGCGCAGCAAGCGCTGTTAAATACAAATCATGAATTGGCGATAGCGAAAAAAAGAGCTGAGGAGGCATCTCGTCATAAGTCTGAATTTTTAGCGAATATGAGCCATGAGATCCGTACACCAATGAATGGTGTGATCGGTATGTTGGACCTAATAGAAAAAGAGGGGCTTAGCGAAGTTCAACATAACTACGTAATCACAGCAAAGTCGAGCGCAGATTCATTAATGGTGGTGATCAATGATATTTTAGACTTTTCTAAGATAGAAGCTGGTCGACTAGAGATTGAAAAGGTCGAATTTGATGTGGTGAAGCAAAGTGCTACACTGGTGCAAACGCATGCACATGCGGCACATTGTAAAGGCATAGAATTGGTTCTCGATACCGAGCATGTCAATAATCGCTGGCTGGTTGGTGATCCTGTTAGATTTAAACAAGTGCTGGGCAATTTGATCGGTAATGCTTTAAAGTTCACAAGTGAAGGAGAAGTCGTTGTCACGCTAAGAACTGAGCCAAAAGCTGAGCAAGTTAGGTTGATAGGCGAAGTGACTGATACCGGCGTAGGTATTGAACAAGAAAAGCAACAGAAATTATTTCAGTCTTTTTCACAGGTTGATGCGACTACAACCAGGCGCTTTGGCGGCACAGGCCTTGGTTTAGCCATTGTTAAAACCTTATGTCAGCTAATGGGAGGAAATGTTTCAGTCCAGAGCAAACTAGGGGTGGGAAGCACTTTTCATTTTGAAGTCCTGTTACAGCCGACTCCGCGTGAATCGATGCCACTGCTTGTGCAATTTAATTCAGTCATTATTGCTGAAAGCTGTGTTACTACTGCCAACATTATGAAAAACATGATGAGCAAACAAGCAAAGTCGGTCGACGTGGTTACGAGTTTTGAAGATCTAAAACTGAATGTAAATGATGAGACAGATCTTGTTGTGATCAGCCATTTAGTCGCGGGTAAAAAAGCAGAGCGCTGGCTGAAAAAGCTTAAAATTGATAGACCGATCACCGCTATTATTTTAACTTTGCTCAATGACTTACAAAGTAGTCAGCACTATCAAGAACTAGGGTTTTCGCGTCGTTTCACTAAACCTTTTACACAAAATGACTATGAACAGTTTTTACAGTCTTTGAACAAGGGACAGGCTAGTGTTCAAAGTACGGATGAGGTACTGGGGGCCTTTTCGGGTGAATGGGTGTTGCTTGTTGAAGATAATCCAGTTAATCAGCTGGTTGCCAAAAAAATGCTGAGCTCTTTGGGGTTGAAAGTGGCGATGGCAAATAATGGCCAGGAAGCAATTGATAAGCTATCAGAGTGTGAAAACCCATATCAATTGGTTTTGATGGATTGTCAGATGCCATACATGGATGGGTTTGAGGCAACAAAGCTGATCCGAGAAGGAGAGGCTGGCAATAAATTTAAAGCAATTCCAGTTTTGGCATTAACTGCAAATGCGATGAAAGGAGACAGAGAAACCTGTATTGAGGCTGGCATGAATGATTATATTACCAAACCCATACTGCTTGAAGATTTAACTCAGTCATTGTCTCAGTTTCTCTCTCCTGAAAAGGCACTTTGAATTATATTTTCACTTCTTTCAATCTATTTACTTAACAACCTACAGTTATTTTTATTTCTCATTATTTTCTATTTCCCCTCTTGACCTCAAGTCGACTTTAAGTGGCATAGTTTTCCAAGCATTAATATTTTTGTGGTTATATATTTATTTGGAGATACATATGTACATGGGAGAAAGTGCACTTCATCTTATTGGTTTGTCTTTGTTTTTGGGAGTTGGCGCGACTTTATTTATGGATATTTGGAGCGTGTTTTTAAAGCGCGTTCTTAGCGTACAACCATTAAATTATGCATTGGTTGGGCGGTGGCTGGGGCATTTTTTACACGGTCAATTGGTACATGTGAATATAGTAAAAGCTGCGACAAAGCAACATGAAAGCATAATTGGGTGGGCTGCACATTATGTAATTGGTGTTGTTTTTGCGTTTACCTTCATTCTATCTTCGTTGTGGATAAACGTGTCACTTCTCAGCCCTTTAGGTGCCATTGTATTTGGCGCGCTCACTGTTATTTTTCCATATTTTATCATGCAGCCTTGCTTTGGTATGGGGATCGCAGGAAGTAAAACGCCACAGCCAAATAGTGTGCGTCTGAAAAGCCTTATGGCACATGTGTCATTTGGTGTTGGTTTAAGCCTCTCATTATTTTTTATCACTGTGATTTATTCATAGCGATTCAGCGGTGCTTATTGGGCTGGTAGTAAAGCTGCTTAGTGGTACTTATCTGTTTTAAATACGTTTTTAGTAAAAAGGATTAAATAATGAAAAAAGATAAAAATGGCATTGTCATTAATTACCCTGATAGCGGACGTTATCTTGCGTCTGCGGGTAATTTGTATCGGATAATGATTAGTGGGGAGCAAACTGAGGGACAGTTTTCTCTAATTGAGTCGCTGATACAGCCGGGACAAGGCGGCCCATTTCATACGCACGCCAATGAACAGGAATCTTTTTTAGTGATCAGTGGGACTTTAACTATATTTGATGCCGAGCAAAGTTATCAGGCAACGCCAGGTACATTTATTTTATGCCCGGCAGGTACGACACGGGGTTTTAGGAATGATACCGAGGAGGAAGTAAAAGTATTGATCTTATACACCCCCGCAGGTATTGAAAAAATGATTAAGATGGAAGGAGAAGAGCTAAATCAGGTTGAAGATTATCAGGCGAATAGAGAAGGACCACTTTCCTGTCCAGTTTTAAATCAGGAATTTGGTATTGTAGAAGACAAGCAACCGCTTCCAAGCCCGCTATAAACGATACATATTACATGGTTTTATTTATTAGATAGGGAGGTCTTTTGCGATTTATTTGTCAGCTTAGCGTGGTATATTCTTCATTGAATATATCACAAAACTAATACCCTAATTAAGGAAGCTGCATGATTGATCTTCGCTCAGATACAGTGACACAGCCTTGTAAAGATATGAGGCGATTAATGAGTAATGCCATGGTTGGTGATGATGTATATGGTGATGACCCCACGGTGAATGAGTTGGATCAATATAGCGCTGTAAAACATGGTTTCGAAGCATCTTTATTTGTAAGCTCGGGGACACAGGCGAATTTATTGGCAATTCTGGCGCACTGTGACAGAGGCGATGAATATGTGTGCGGCCAAAATGCGCACAACTATAAATATGAAGCTGGTGGGGCGGCTGTGCTTGGCTCAGTGCAGCCACAGCCTATCGAGAATTTGCCGGATGGGAGTATTTGCTTAGATAAAGTGGTCGCTGCAATTAAACCTAATGATTTTCACTTTGCTCGGACAAAAATGCTGAGCTTGGAAAACACCATAGGCGGTAAAGTATTAAGCCTTGATTACTTAAAAGAAGCCAGAGCATTAACGAAAAAGTACGCATTAATACTGCACTTGGATGGTGCCAGAGTGTACAACGCTGCTGTTGCATTAGATGTTGATGTGAAAGAGATCAGTCAGCACTTTGACTCTATGACGGTGTGCTTATCAAAAGGACTGGGGGCGCCTGTTGGATCATTATTATTAGGTGATAGAGCGTTTATTGAAAAAGCGAGGCGTTTGCGAAAAATGCTAGGTGGAGGGATGCGCCAAGCGGGTATATTGGCTGCTGCGGGGATCTATGCACTTAAGAATAATGTAGCTAGATTAGCTGAAGACCATGAAAACGCACGATATTTAGCACAGCGTATTAACGAACTCCCAGGCTTTAATAGCTCTGGATATGAGGTCCAAACTAACCTCGTATTTTTAGACGTAGACAGCAGTGTGGATATGCAGGCGTTTGCTGAGATGATGTTCAGTAAAGGAATTAATATTACCCCGGGCTATCAAGGAATGCGCTTTGTGACTCACTCTGGTATAAGTAAAGATAAAATAGACGTTTTTATTGATGCAGCAAAAACCTACCTAAAGGCAAACTAATCAACAGTGCTAAAGGCTGTGAGGCTGCGTATATTCAAGTATCTTCCATAGCCTTATCAAGTAAATTGATAAGGCTTTTTATTCTTAAAAATAGCTAACCAACTGATATTTATGATTAAGTTTTAAAACTCTGTGTATTGTTAGATTTTTATCTTCCCACTTCTATGTAAATGAATGTAAATGTACTGTCTGAAAAATACCAATCTTTGTCTGAATATTGATGTGCTTTACAACAGTTTAAAACGGCTTTTCGGTATGCGCTTAATTAAAATTTCCATATTGTTTTATGGAGGCATACATAATGAAAAAGGCATTTATTTTGTCAGCACTGGCGGCTTTGAGTTTTAATGTTCACGCGACAGATTTAAGTAAAACGTACCTAGAAATCGGATACTCAAAGTCAGATTTTAAAGAAGAAAAATACTTTGATAAAACTGACTACGACTTAGTGGGCCATCAGCTGAGTTTAAGCTATGAGTTTGAAAACGGTATATATGCAGGACTACATACTAAAAGACACCGAGAAACATTTCTAGTCGACTTGTTTGACCAAGACGTAGAGCTTGATGAAAACCTAGTTGAACTGGGTTACGTAGCGCACAAAGCTCAAAGCGGTCGCTTCTCTATAGGTGCTTTTATTGGTGCTTTAGACTTGAGTGTTGAAGACAACAGCAATGATGCCGATCTGTATCGTGTTTATACTGAGTATGACCACTGTTTTAACCAGTATTTTTCTGCTTTTGCCAAGCTTGGTTATGAGTCTGTCGATGGTGAAGGCGCAAGCAGTGAAAGTGTCCTTTGGACAGAAGTAGGTATTAGAGCACACTGGGGGTCATCAAGCTTCTCATGGGAGTTTTCTCAGGGTGAAGTTGTTGAGCAAGTCGCTTTTGTCTACCGTTATTCTTTCTAATTAATAAAATGATTCTCTCTGGGACTGGTGTAAAAAGCTGGTCCATTTCCTGTTCTAACCACTTCGATACTCGTCGTCAATCCGTGAAGGCGTTCAATTTTATAGCTTGATAATGATTGAGACATTTTGATACAGACCCGTTGCTTTATCTCCTATACCATTTTTGCAAGCGTTAAATGAAGGAGTAAAGCAATGAAAAGTAGGCTATTTATAATTGTATTGTCAGTTGTTGGATTAAATGTACAAGCGGCTGAATTAAACAAGACATTCATAGAGTTTGGCTACACACAAAGTGACTTTGGAGATAAATCGAAAGTAGAACCTGATGGGATCCAGTTGGGTTTTGGCTATGAATTTGAGAATGGTATATACACAAGTCTCACAGTAAAACGCCAAGGAGATACTTTAGAAGGGGACGTCAGTAAGTTTGATCTTGACCTAGACGAAAACTTATTTGAGCTTGGCTATATTGCCTATGAAACAAACAAGGGTAGGTTCTCGTTCGGTGCAGGGATCGGAGAAATGGATTGGGATATGCGCCATAGGAAATTAGAAGGTGATTTTTATCGCCTTTTTACTGAGTATGAGCACCGCTTTAATCAACATATTTCTGGATACGCCCGTTTAGGATATGAGTACTTCGACCCTAAAGGTGCAAAAAATAATGACGGTGCATGGGCTGAACTTGGTGTGCAAGCACATTATGGCGATTCAAGTGTTGTGCTGAGCTATTTTGATAGTGCGGATATTGATCAACTGGGTGTTACATATCGCTACTCTTTTTAGTAAAGCTTTTCAGCGCTGAAGCCGTGATTAATGAATGCGGCTTTTTGGTATGACTAAGGTCGCTATAAAACTTTGAACATAGAGTGACGTTTTTTTATTCATAGTTGAAATGTTTGTCATCCAATGTATACATATGGCACTAGTATTTTTAATGTGCTTTTCTAAGTACGCAATATGCCATATGCAGAAGGATAAAACATGAAAACAATTGGTTTACTGGGTGGTATGAGCTGGGAGTCAACAGCTAACTATTATAAGTATATTAATCAAGGTATTAAATCAAGTTTGGGAGGTTTGCACTCGGCTAAGATTGTGATGAAAAGCATTGACTTTGCCCCTATCGCAGAGCTGCAACAAGCTAATGAGTGGAGCGTGATGGCTGACACGCTCACCCAAGATGCCCAAGACATTGAACGTGCAGGGGCTGATTTCATCCTCATCTGCACAAACACAATGCATTTAATTTTTGATGAAGTACAGTCTGGGCTCTGCATTCCTCTCATCCATATTGCGGACCCAACTGGAGAACAATTAAAACAAGATGGAAAGCGCAAGGTTGGGCTGCTCGGCACGCAATTTACTATGTCTGAGCCATTTTATAAGGACAGGCTTAAAAATATATTTGATATTGATGTAATTGTGCCTGGCAAGGATGACCAACAAGTGGTTCACGATATAATTTATAACGAACTGTGCTTAGGTGACATTAAGCCAGAATCTAAACGAGTGTATTTAGAGGTTATTGCAAAACTTCAGTCACAAGGGGCTGAGGCAATCATCTTGGGATGTACAGAAATTGCCTTGCTTGTTAACGAAAATGATACAGAGATCCCACTCTATGATACGGCTATATTGCATGCAAGTAGTGCCGTCTCTGCTTCACTAACATCATGAATATATTTGCTTTATATAAATTCACCGTGCGATATGGAATGTTTTATATTCCTCTATTGATTTTAATTAATATAAAATTCAAAATTTAGAGCTTTTATTTTAATTTTGTGTAAAAATTTACTCGTTTTAAAAGGAGTAATTATGAAATTAAAATATCTTTCATGTGTTGTGGCAGCTATGGTCACGAGTTCTTCAGCGTTGGCATTTACTCAATTGGGTGGTGCTGGCGTGATGCCAATTGGTCATGAATGGCTAACACGCACCTCGGCATTAGAGCTGATGGGGCAAGAGACGCGAGTCAGCGATAGTCAAGACCCAAGGTTAAACTGGCATAATGGCTTAGCGAAATCTATTGAGCTAAACGTAGCACAACACGAAGTTGAAAGGATCTTATCTAACACAAACGATGACGGGACTTATTGGTCTGGTTATGATGCTATCTTCGCTGCCATTGTGGGAGAAAGGTGGGTTGATATTGCCGGTTTTAATGTCACGAATGCCAGCGCTGACCCGACAGGACCAAACTGCTTTAATGCCGTCGCGCAAGAGCCTGCAGATTTGCAGCAAGACCATTTTATGCGTCGTTATGACGACATTGGTGGGATTGGCGGAGTGAACGCAGCTAAGCGCGCGCAAATACGGTTTATCAATCATTTTGTTAATGCTGCTACTGCCGAGTCTAAAAATATCAAGGTATGGGATGGCGGCGGTTATGCCAAAGCGGTTGAAGTTGACCACAATTACTTTTTATTCGGTCGGGCTGTTCATTTGTTTCAAGACTCATTCAGTCCTGAGCATACGGTACGTTTAGCGGTTGATAATTATGAAAAAATTTGGCAAGTCAAAGCATACCTCTGCTCTGAAGGGGCTGAACAGCATACTCATGATACAAAAGAAGCAATTAACTACCAAAGCGGTGATGTAATCTGGAAGCCTGAGTCAAGAGGGCAGAGCGGCTGGCAAGCCTATAAACCAAGCAATATAAAGCCGGTTGCCTTGGTGTCTTTAGAAGCCAGTAAAGATCTATGGGCGGCTTTTATCCGCACTATGGCCTTACCGCATGAAGAGCGCAAAGCAAAGGCTCAGTTGGAGGCGCAGCAGCTGGTGGATAATTGGTTATCATTTAATGAGCAAGCCATGCTTAATTGGTATGATGATGAAGCAAAGCGCGACCATACTTATGTATTGGCACCTGGCGAGCAGGGCAGTGGAAAATCTTTAGTCGACTGTATGACTGAGCTTAAAGTAGGCACCACAGATCAGCTGGCCCGCGTCGCACAACTCGAAGAAGAACGTAGGCAATGTTTGTATAATATAGAAGCTGAAGCGGGTTACAGTGATGTCAACGATCCATTGATTAATATGCCATATAATTGGAAGTGGAAATCTTTAACATGGAAAACGCCACCAGCGGATTGGCACCCAAATCAGCTTGATGCAGATACTGGTGAGGTTGTTCATATTCATAATGCCAGTAATGGTAAAGCCATCGGTTCTCAAAGCGGTGAAGTGAAAAATGCGCTTTTATACATTGAGCAGGCAACGCCAATCGACTTTATTTTGGTCAAAGGTGAAGGAGATGAGTCTTATTTTAGGACAAGGCAAAATGCAGAGTTGTTTTTAAGTTATAAAAACAACTTTACAGGTGATGCTAAGCTTTGGACATCCCCTGACAAAGCCTCTTTTAATATTGAAAAGTATGGCACCCGCGTAAATTTGAAGAATGATTTTTGGCAGCAATATGTCTGGGCTGATATTGAGTCTGGTCAAGTGCATTTATCTCGTAAGGGAAATGCAAGCAATGAAAATGCGCAGTGGTTGTTAGTTAAGCAATAATTTGAGTAAGCCCAAAGCAGTGATTAAGCTTTGGGCATTTAATTAATAGTAGAGAAATGAATCACAGTGGCACTGTGGATCTTCTTTGAGTAAATCAGCATGTAAATCTATCTTCCTTTGACTTCGCTCATCCCAAACCGTCACGACTTGATTACGTCTATCGACAATTAAAACTTCAACAGGGTGGTCTTGATATTCTAACCATTCACCTTTTTGTATGTCTTCAATATTCATTAATTTCACTCCAGCACTTGCGAAGCATAGTATTGAGCATCTTTATAATATTGCTAACAAGTGAACATCATTAAAATTTGCAAAGAGTATTACTTACCACTTTGTTACAAGATGAATGAATGCATTATGTAAAAAAGCGCATTAAGTACTTTTAAGTGTAGTTAGTAGAGGGAAAAAAGCCCAACATAAAGGTGATCCTCGTTGGGCTTTGGTCGTTAGTTTACTGTGTGTCCACTCAACATGGACTTAATTTGGGATTAGAAGTTATAGGCAACGCTGAGCTTTATGCTGCGAGGCAAAATATAACGTCCATTGGCTGCAGCTGGGTTACGCGGATCACCTTCAGTTAGGCCTTGTTCATCAGTTAAGTTATCGATGGCAACTTGCACCTGGACTTGTTCCATTGGCTCAAGTGTTAAACCTATATCGATCTTTTCATAGCCATCTAACACAGCACTTGGCGTGTTTTGAATGTCGCTGTAACGTGAGTCAACTGCTGAGATAGTGCCGTAAACTGTTGCGAACATATCACCAAGTTCAAATTCATAACTTGGTGTAATACGCAATTGCCAATCAGGGATACGTTGTGACTTGTTGCCCGTCAGTGTCGCATCTGGGCTTTGTGCGACTTCACTGTTTTGCAAGGTACCATTTAAGTTAACGCTGAAACCTGACTCATGATTGTAGTTAAAATCTATTTCAATACCGTGTGCTTCAGTGGTAAAGCGCTGTGCAGGCAAATCTGGACGAATCGAGAACGACTCGCCCTTCACTTCATTTGCAAAAAGGGTTGCGAAGAAGTCCATATTTTCACCCATGAACTTGTAGCCAACTTCACTTTGTGCCACTTCTTTGATCAGCTCATCACCTGCGGAATAATCATCAAAGTTGTCTCTGAAATCGTCAAAGTAAGGCATTTTAAAGCCTTTGTTGAAACGTACAAAAACGCCACTTTGATCATCTAATTTGTAATCAGTACCAACTGTCCATGATGTTTTGCGAGCGCTGTAGTCAACCGATTTAGTGATCACACCGTCAAGACCTTCATCAACGGTATAATCTACTTGATGGCGTTCATTACGAAGTCCTAAATCAAAAGTTAAACTATCAGTGGCTGCGTAGCTATGGGTCGTATAAAAGGCAAGGGTCGTCGCATCGCCATTGCTGTTGATGTCGTAGTTAAAGCCACACCCTTCAAATGAATCGTTACACGCAATGCCTGTCAGCATTTCACCGCCTTGTTCTAAAACATGGTATGCGGTATTACCTAGGCTCCACCAATCTTTGGCCGAGGTCGTTGCGGTGTAAATACCAAAGGCACTGTTAATTACGCCGAAATCTTTGCTCAGTGCTAAGTCATTGGTAAAGGCTTCAATATCTTTGAGTACTACCCAACGGCCATAGTCCTGAACACGCGTGTCGGCGCCATATTCTTTGCCCGTTGCAACACCTATTGCGCTTACGCCATTGTCAGCAACTTCTGATAAATTCATAGCATTACCAGCAGGAACTAGACCATAAGTATTTGCTTTACCTTGGGTTAAACTAAAGCGGTCGATAAAATGCCAGTCATTACCAAGTTCAAGAGAAATACTACCGCCAGAGACATGGCCGTCCCAGCCTCGACCTTCGGCTAAATCAATATCAACTTGGCCGTTTCCTGCAGAAACAGTAGCTTGACGATTTAATGTGCCTAACTGCGTATATTCAGCATCAACTCCAGCTTCATTGAGTGGCGTAGGAAGATACCAAGCACCTGTATCATCTGTTTGGCGAGTGTAGACGTTGATTTCACCATTCTCTAATTCTTTGGTGAGTTTAATGGTAAATTGATGGCCTTTTTCAGAAGTGAAACCCGCGTCGCGGATCCCTGATGAGCGTTTGATGTAGCCGCCCACCATATAATATAAGTCTTCGCTGACTTCGCCACTTAAGACGCCATCTATGCGTTGCAAGCCGTAATCTGAAGTGGTGTATTTGAAGGTGCCTTCAGTGTCTGCTTGACCACGCTTAAGTCGGAAGTTAGTGGTTAACCCCGGTTGTCCGTTAGACAATACTGGGTTTGGCCCGCCTCTAAGCCCTTCCATCATTGAGATGGTTTCATCAAGGCGGAAAATAGACGAGTTTTCTAAAAATGACAGTGTTGGAGCTGGATAAACCGGTGAACCATCAAGGCTGACTGTTAAAAATGGGGCGTCTCCACTTGAAGTGAACCCTCTAACATTGATGTTAGCACCAGACTCACCGCCAGAGCTTTCTACCCAAACACCTGGAATGGCTTTGAATAAATCAGCTGTACTCTTTGGTGCGAGTCGTTCAATGAGAGATTCATCAACATTAGTAACGGCGTATGCGGCATCTACTTTACGGATCCCCATACCACCTGGTGTACCAGAAATAACAATGGTCTCGACCTTGTCTTTGGCTTTATTTTGTTGCTCAGCGTTGGCTACATTTGAATATGTAATTGCGGCCATAACCGCTGCTGCAAGTGCAGAATACTTCTTGCCTAAGTTCACAGGAGCTGCTCCCTTGGTTGTGTCATATGTGTTGTCATAATGGCCGACTTGCGCGCCGGCATCGCTTTTCGCCACAAAACTGAACTAAGTTATTTTGTAATTCAGCGTATTTTTAATTGGTTTGCACTGGGCGTTATTTTAAAATAGAACTTTATGCAAACGTTTGCAATAGGGTGTTGCGATATTTTTTTACCTTGGGTTTACCTTATGCCGCATGTGCATGCTTTTTTATAACTTAGGCGCTCTAGATGGGGATAACAAAAACAAAGGGTTAATAAAGGCACACCTTTAAACGAAAATAACTGAGGTGACCAGCCTTTCTCTGTGGATGAATGCGCTTGGTTAGTTTAATCTAATGGCATGAACAGTATTGTGGGTAACAGCCCATAAAGTCATGCCAAAGCATGTAAATGTGCTTTGATGTAGTGGATGGGCTATGCAACAAAAAAAACTAAAACTGGCAGATCTGGCAAAGTTGGCAGGTGTTTCAACGTCGACAGCGTCACGTGCACTGAATGATAACCCTTTAATTAAGTTAGAAACACGTGAGCGAATTCAACAGCTCGCAAAAGAGCATAACTTTAGTTTGAATGCCGCAGCGAGCCGACTTAGATTGCAAAAAACCAAAGTCATCGCGGTGTTGATTAATCTTGATTCAGAAACAGAGCAGTCCATTGATGACCCATTTTTACTCAAAGTGGTGAGTGATATTAATTTGGCGGTTAATCGTCAAGGGTATGAGCTGTTGTTATCTAACTCATTTATGGCCGGAGAAGATTGGCACGGATACTTTATTGATGGACGTCGAGCGGACGGAGTCATTGTCGTAGGTCAAGGCAAGCAGCAGGCGTTAATAGAAGCCGCATCTAGAGCGGGTATGCCACTGGTCGTGTGGGGCGACCCAAAAACCAAGGCGGATTATGTCATTGTGGGCAGTGATAATTTCCTTGGTGGAAAGATTGCTGCGGAGCATTTGATGTCAAAAGGATGCAAAGCGCCTTTGTTTTTAGGTGAGCCTGAGCATGCTGAGTTGGGTGAGCGATATAACGGCTTTTGTACTGCAATCAAGAGTTCGGGTCTAACAGAGCGATGCCAGCTGTTGAAAATAGATATTACCAGCCAAGCTGCTTATGAGGCGATAAATCACAAGTTACGTAATGATGGCCTTGATTTTGATGGTATTTTTGCTTGTAGTGATATGGTCGCATTAGGTGCGATGAAAGCACTAAAAGAACGGTATGTGAGTATTCCCAATGATGTCCACGTCGTTGGGTTTGATGATATTGCAATGGCTGATATTAGTTTTCCATCGCTGACAACGGTTAGGCAGGATACGAAGCAAGCCGGTGAGCTCTTGGTAAGTAAGTTACTTGCTCAGTTAGAAGGTGAGCAGGTTGCTTCTAGTCAATTAGAAATCACATTGATTGAACGCCAATCTAGCTAGTGTATTGGTGTCAATTAAGTGTGAAAACCTAGATAAAGAGTAGTCATGGTGATTAACAGCCGTTATTAAATTTTAAAATGCAAACGATTGCATTGTTCGCATATGAGCGCTAGACTGATTTAAACTTACAGTATTTACGAGTCTTTCAATGCACAATATGCGAACTATTTTGGCTATGGGAGCCTGCTACTTCTTATTTGCAATATTGCTCAATAGCGTTGGTACCGTTATTTTGCAAGCAATCAACACGTTTGGTGTGTCTAAAGCGCAAGCGGCGTCTTTAGAAGGGTTTAAAGATTTACCCATTGCAATTGTCTCCTTTTTGGTTGCTTCATTCATTCCTCGAATAGGCTATAAGTTTGCACTGTTAGGTGGCTTATCTTTGGTCACCATAATGTGCTTGATAACGCCTATCGCTGGTAGCTTCTGGGCGCTCAAAGCATTATTTGCAGCTGTTGGCTGCGCATTCGCGATTGTCAAAGTTTCCGTATATGCCTTAATTGGCCAAGTCACCGACTCTACTAAGTCACACTCAAGTTTATTAAACACCATTGAAGGTGTATTCATGGTGGGCGTACTTAGTGGCTATTGGGTATTTGCTGCATTTTTGAGTGAGGATATTGCCTCGAATAATTGGTTGAACGTTTACTACTTATTGGGTGCGCTATCAATTATCACTATGTGCTTTGTATGGTTTGCCAAAATTGATAAACCGATAAATCAGAAACTCAATCAAGGCAGTGCGAAAAGCGACTTTTTTGATATGTTGCGTTTGACTTATCAGCCACTTGTCTTGGTATTTGTGATCAGCGCGTTTTTGTATGTGTTGATTGAACAAGGTGTGGGCACATGGCTACCAACCTTTAATAACCAAGTACTCAATTTACCCGTTGATGTGAGCGTTCAGCTAAGCAGTATTTTTGCTGCGAGCTTAGCTATTGGCCGTTTGGCTGCGGGTCAAATTCTGAAAAAAATAGATTGGTATCTCTTTTTAAATATCTGCCTTGCAGGTATGGCCGTATTGGTTTTATTGACTTTACCGATGACCAAAGGCTTGCCACAAAACCAAGTCACGAGCGTATTTGATGCGCCTACCGCTGCGTATTTAATGCCATTAATAGGATTGCTTATGGCGCCTATTTACCCGGTGATCAATTCAATTATGCTAAGTAGCCTTGAGAAACACCGTCATGCCGCGATGACAGGGCTTATTGTGGTTTTCTCCGCCCTTGGTGGAACGACAGGCTCATTAATTACAGGCTTTGTATTTGAATATATGAGCGGTCAGCATGCCTTTTATATGTCATTAATTCCAATGGCAATTATCACAGTTACCTTATTTCTATTTAAAAAGCGTGCTCAACAAGTAGCGTGCTCGTCAGCAGTTTAAGTCGAGGATTAATAATGAAGTTTGAGCATAGTCGCTTGTTTAAAGAGGTACAATTGTCAGGCATTTTTGCTGATAGTAAAACGTTTGCTGATGCTATTCCAAAGCCATCTTGGCAGGCCGTATGTGACTTTTATGAAGAGTTGCAACCCAAAGATCTAAAGGCTTTTGTTAATGTTCATTTCGAGTTCGCACCAGCGCCAGAGCTAGAAACACTCGACACGGTTGAGTCTGTCCCTGATTACATTGAACAGCTTTGGAGTAGGTTAACGAGGGAAGCTGGTGAGAAAGACGCAAGCTCGCTTCTTGCATTGCCTAAGCCATATGTTGTGCCTGGTGGACGATTTAACGAAATTTATTATTGGGATAGCTATTTTACAGCACTTGGACTGATGGACTCTGGTCGAGAAGCGCTTGTTGAGAATATGCTGGATAATTTTTGTAGTCTAATTAATTCACTTGGGCATGTACCGAATGGCAATCGCAGCTACTACGCAACCCGCTCCCAGCCACCTGTGACTGCATTAATGGTTGACCTACTTTGGGATACAAAGCACACAGATCCGCAGTGGTTAAAGAGAGTGACGTCATCTTTGAGTCGTGAGTATGAATTTTGGATGAGAGGACAAGAGAAGTTATCGTCTAAAGAGAATGCCTATGCCCGTGTTGTGATGATGCCTTGTGGCGGTTTACTTAATCGCTATTGGGATAATGAAGCCCTGCCTAGACCTGAATCCTATAGAGAAGATTTGGAAGATGCCAAACACCTTACTGCAGAGCAAAAACTCGCGTTTTATCGAAATATACGTGCTGCTTGTGAGTCTGGATGGGATTTCAGTAGTCGTTGGTTAAGAGAACCAAGTGACTTAAAAACCATCGCCACAACAGATATGGTACCGATCGACCTAAATGCTTTAGTCTATTTTTTAGAGTCGCAATTGGCCCATTGTTATCTAGCTTTAAATCGCCATACTGAATACAGAAAAATGGACAAAAAGGCGAAATCACGTGCAGAGCTGATTGCTCAGTATATGTGGAATGAGCAAGCCAGCTGGTTTGTTGATTATGATATTGCTAACAATATTCAGCGAGATGTGCAAACGATGGCTGGCGCTACGGCACTATTTTTTAACTTAGTTAAAGATGCAAGTCATGCGCAGCGCATGTCTAAGAAAGTCATGTCTGATTTTTACAAGGTTGGCGGGCTTGTTACCACACTTAACGAAACATCCCAGCAATGGGATAGCCCAAACGGATGGGCACCGCTTCAGTGGTTTGGTGTAAAAGGTTTATTGAACTATGGCTTTGATTGCGAAGCAAAGCAGGTTGGGAAAAGCTGGTTGAATACACTAGAGGCTAACTTTGCTATCAATAAGTGCTTGTTAGAAAAATACAATGTCATTGATTTAAATAAAACAGCGCAAGGCGGAGAATATATAGTTCAGCAAGGCTTTGGCTGGACTAATGGCGTTGCTCGTAGATTATATAAGTTGTTTGGAAATAAGTAGTTTTTATCCTTTTGCAGGTAAGTACCTTTTGTGGGCTTACCTGATTGTATTTCGAAAATCCTGCCAGCTTCGTCATCACTTCATATCGCTAAAATAAATGCATAGATAAACTAAGTGCTAGGATATGTATGGAATGAAAAAAGGCATGGTGTTTTTACCAATTTATTGGATGTCAAAAAGGAAAAAAGCGCCTTAAAAAAGGCGCTTTGGCTCACAATCAAGAGACATACACATTATACCCGGGAGTATTAGTGTGTGTGTTCGCCTCCTTTTTCAATACCTAACCAAACTAGTCTTTCTGGCGTGAAATCTAGTTCTATTTCAACTTTTACTTCTGCCGTTTCAAGGTCATAACCTAAGACGTGCTGTGCATTTGAGTCAGTCACATAAGCAATGTTTTCAGCACCTGAGAATGCAATGCTAAAAACGGCACCTTCAGGGATAGCTGTCAGCTCATGCTCATGCACTTTTACTGAATGTGCAACTTCCCAATGATGCTCATCACCTTCTGCGTGTTGTTCAAAAATAGTGAGTACACCAGCAGTGTCTAATACTGCAGCATGAGAGCCGTCATAGTTGAAGCTACCACCTGCAAATCTGTAGTTTTCTGTCGCTGACCAATCGATCTTTTCAATCTCGCCATGCTCTGCGTCAATAACAACTAGCTCAGTGCCTGCAACACCAATAAATTGATGACTGTTTTCGTGACCAATTAGTAAACCAATACGTTGGTTTTCAGCGAAGCTGTCAGGGTTAACAATTTTAGTGGCAACAAATTCACCGTTTTCTTCTGCAATAACGACAACACCATCACCACATGCAAAAGACACATGCTCGTGGTTTTGCGCACTACCGTGAAGTGCAGGACAAGTTACATCAAATACTTTTTCCTGATCAAAATGGTCACCATGTTTATGATAAAGGCCAATTTGCGTTGGTAAAGTTGACTCTGTTTGCGGGTCACGAATTGTACTAAAAGTATATTCACCGCGTGATTGCGCTGCACCGTGCATGTTTGTGTCGTAGTGAATTTCAGCTACTTTGTCTTTGTCACCACCGATGTAGGCCTCAGAGAAGACAACCACTTCTGCGTTGACCGCGTCTTCACCACTACCATCGAAGAAAATTGCAGTGCTGCTTTCGCCATTTGTTACATGCGCAGGTTTTACATGATCAAAAGAAACATCGCTAAGCTTTGGTTCTTCCTCATAGGGGTGCATGTGGTCGCCATGGTCTTCTTGCCAAATGCCACCATCGATGAATTCAACACGGCCTTGTTCAGACTGAACAAGTACTGCGTAACGGCTGTTTTCTGTTGCGTAAACTCTATTTGCATAATCACTTGATGTAAGTTCACCAGCAACTTCTTTGTGCTCAATATCTAAAACATGTACTGAGTTTGAATCAGGAGAGGTTACTAATAAACGTCCTGCTTCACTTACTGAACCATGATCATGATCGTGTCCTTCATGGCCGTGATCATCATGCCCCTTGTCTTGCTCAACTACTTCTTCAACAGGAGTATGTTCTACGATAGTTGTTTTTGTGTCACCACAAGCTGCTAGCAATGCTGTTGCGACCGCAACTGAGAGTAATTTGTGTGTGTGTTTCATATTTCTTTCAATTATTAGAGTAGTAAATTAGCAGGAAATGTTAAGAGAGACGCCTGCAAATGGAATGTTATAAAATAACAATTTGTGATTATGTTATACTATAACGTCATTTGTGTGCAAGGAAGAATTTGCATTAATCTTAAATTAGTACCTTAAAAGGTACTAAAGCATGGGCCTCTGAGTTACGGAGGAAATTAGTGAAAAAAGGGGGGCTATGTGTTCAAATTTTTTGAAAGTGGATGTGCTAAGGTGGTGCGAGGTTGAGAAAAGCACGAATGTGCCAAATAAAGTAATTATTCAGATAAAAATAGGACTCTAATTGCAATAGCGACAAAAACGACGATCACAAGAATAACTTCAATTTTATGCACTATTGATTTTGTTTTTCTACTTTTCTTTTGCTCTTTAGAAGTCACTTTTAAATCCTCGTTGGGGTGGCGCTTTTCGTAGGCTGCATTCGCTTTTTTGGCAAATTCAGCTCGTTTCTTTGGGCTTAGACTTTGATTCATTGAGTCTTGATAATCAACAACCTTTCCTTTTGCGACCCTTGCTTTAGGTGCACTGCACATGACTACCTCGGATTGAAAGCCATAAATACAACCATGACAACTGCATCTCACTTTGGTTGAACTACTCACTACTACTTTTACATTATAGTACTTTCATCTTGTAATGTCGTTTAATTTTTCTAAATAAATAATATTTATGTCCGATAATATAGTAATAGGGTAAAACTTAATGTCTAGAAAGGATGTGAGCTTGGGCGAAAAAAGGAATAAGCAGTATGAGGGGGCGCCTATGTTTAAGAATATTATCAACATGTTTGTTGTCTATGCATTGATTGCTGTATTTGTAGGGTGTGACCAGGTAGATAAAAACCCACAGCAGGTTTTTTATCGAGTGAGTCAAGCGCCAATAGATCATGGCGTCTTCTCGGCTCGGGGGGAATTTCTTGCTTTTGTATCTCAAGATCAAATAATCGTTGCAGATGCCAATGACGGTGTTGTTGTGGTGCAGTTTGCACTGAGTGATACAAAAGTCACAGATATTGCTATTTCAGCAGATAACAGGTTATTGGCAGCCAGCTTTATGACGTATGTGGTCGTTTGGGATTTGGTTAAACAAGAAAAACTCGGTCAATTTACCGTTGTCGGCGAGTCAGAGTATGCGAAAACATCAAAAGTGGCCATTTATAATAACCCAATGTTTTTACTAATAGGTATGACTGACGGCAGTGTTAATATTATTGATTTTGAAAATAAGCTGGCCAAGCGCGTGAAGCACCATGATGCGAAGATCAGCTTTGTGGCACTAGGGCCACAGCGCCAACTCTTGTTAAGTGCTGGACATGATGGCTTGGTTAACATCTCTGATGCAAGAACATTGCAGCCTAAATTTGAGCATAAATTGTCAAAGCGTGTGACCAGCCTTGCTTATAACTTAGAGCAAAATTTGCTGTTTATTTCAGATGCACTGAATGAGCAATGGGTGCTTAAGCCATTTTCATCACAGGGTAATTCAATAAAGCTTTCCTACCGTGAAAGGTTTCGCTGGTTTAGGGCCTCTGCGATATCCCCAGATGGCCGGTATTTGGCTACCGGATCAAGTAAGTTTTGGTGGACATTGTGGGATGTAAAAACTGGGCAAGAAATTGACGCTTCTGCCATACAAGCGGTAACGTCAACGGCAATGGTCTTAGATATGCACATAGATAGAGCAAACAAACTTATGACTCTCAGTAGTGATGGAATTGTTGAATATTGGGAAATCAATACCTTAATTAACTCGCCTGATTGATGGCGTAAACTTTGCTTATTTTGCCTAGAATTTGCGCATCACAGGATGCTGTATCAACAATAGGTGACAATAAACTGTACAAATAAAACAAAGGCTATACTATTTGCACAGATTAATTATTGCCCTTGAATTTAGAGAACCAGAGCCATGTTGTTAAGACTAATCCCGTTGCTTTTTGTGCTGTTGTTAGTTGGGTGTGATGATCAAGTAGAGCTCAGTCAAGGAACAATCAGCCAGCTTGGAGATAAAGGGGTACTTATTGGACACTTTTCACAAGATGGCAGCAAACTAGTCACTATAGATAGTGCGAATGCGCTGACCGTATGGGACAGTCGCTCCATGGAAGCTTTGTTTACGGTGCCACAAGACAAAATGCCAGAGCTCTCTAGAGAGGTCGTCCTATCTAAAGATAACAATATGCTGATCGTCGTAGGGGATAATCAACTTAAATTTTGGTCTTTAGCAACAAAAAAACTAGTCACTAAAGTGAATTTTACCGGGGTGAGTGGGTACGCACATATCACATCAGTCGCATTATCGCCCTCGATGGACAAAATTATTGTTGCTATGTCGGACGGTACCGTCAATATGGCGCACCTACATACTCAAGTTAATAACCAATTTGCGCCGCACACCCGCCCTGTCATGCATGTGGAATGGGATGATAAAGGCGAGTTATTTATGACTGCGGCGCAAGATGGCAAATTGGCGCTTTGGCGCTTTGGGTCGCCAGACCCGGTGTTCACGAAGGAATTCAATCATAGGGTAACCAGCTTAGCTGTTAGAAAAGATTTTTCTGAATTCTTTGTATCTGACGCTTTGGATAATCAAGTAATTGCGTCTTTGATAGATGGTGCGGATAAAAGTGAACTCAAGTATATGGCTCGCTTCAAAGTATTTAGAAAAGCGTTATTTATCGATAAAAGTGGCTTGTTGGCAACGTCTTCTTCCAAATCTCAACTGACGATTTGGGATACTAAAAGCGGCAATGAGCTTGGTACATGGCAGATCGATACGGTTAATTCGGGGGCAACCATTGTTGATATGTATGCGCCAAATAAAGAAAAACTGGTGACTTTGAGTAGTGACGGCTTATTGGAAGAGTGGGCGCTAAATATGTTGGCAAACCGAAAATAGTACAGCTTTGAGGTTGGTCAGTTGAAATAGATTTAAATTAGGTACAGTTAAATGAACAGATGGATTTTGTTTTTACTCTTATTTTCACGGTGGGTGACTGGCCTGCCAGCACAGCTCGATGTCAGTCAATGTGAGCGTTACGCCACAGAACTGGCGTTGTTGCAAAGCTCAACGAAGATGTCAGATACAGAGCAGGCGCGCATTTTTCGCCTCAAAGATCGAATCGAGCAGTATTGTCAGTCTCCAACTCAAATTGTCAATGTGACTGAAAACCACATCAACCTTTCTGTATTTGGTGCGAGTCAATTTCGTGACCCTCAAGTGTATTCAAAGTGGCAAGCTTTTTATGAAAAACCGATGATCTGCCATGATGGGGAGCAAACCTTCCAAAGTGCAGTAAGGTGTGCTGAGCTAGTTGCAAAACAAAAGCAGGCTTTTGAAGCACAGTTGGCGCAGCAAAATGAGTTAAGTGAACAAGCTGAACGCGCACAGATATTAGTAAAACCGCCTGTCATCAGTGAATCTGTCGCTTCTTTGAATTCTATCGACCCTACCTCACAGGCATTTCCCAATCCGCTTAACGACGAAATTGAAGAACAGCCAGACCATTTTACCCGTTTTGGTTTTTGGTTAAGTATCGTATTGTGTGGTTATATTTTAATAGAACTCGCAAAACGGTTTATCAGTAAGGGCTATCGCACCAGCTACTCATCAAAAAAGAGAAGCTTTAAAAAGACTTATGATGTACTGAGTAGTAAGTTGGATAAAAAGAAATACATCATAGTGCACCGAAGTATGAGTCCATTGCTCGAAGAGTTAGATATTGATGCTGTGGTGCTGTCACCATTTGGTGTTTTTGTATTTATTTGCACTCAGCATGTTGGTGATATTGAAGCAAACTTACATAGTGAAATGTGGCATTCGACGAAAGAGGGAAGTGCTCAGTTTTTCTTAAATCCGCTCAACTCATCAAAAGTACGTGCAGGCAAACTCGCGGATTGTATTGGCGCTAAAAGTGGTGTGAGGCATATGGTCGCCTTTAATAATGGTTGCCGTTTTTACCCTGGACGTCCTGCTAATTGCTTTGAAAATTCGCAAGTCGCACTTGAAGTCATGCGCTATACGCAATTTTTATATAATTATGAGCAGCTTCGTTATTTTGAGCAGCGTTTGTATTCGGCGAGCCATATACTGGTTGATGGGCCGGAAGTGATTAGTTAGCTCATGCTTTTAGATGAAAGAAATAGTCTATTTATTTGCTAAATATTGTTATTTTTGATGCGTCTGAAATGAAATAGAGTTACAATTATCGGCCTTTATCATAAGGCACCCTCTAATTTATAGTTACAAAGGTTTCTCAAGTTTCGAATGACCGATCTTACAACTCATGAGGCTTCTCGGAAGCGCTTACTTATTGCGCTTGCATTAACTTGCACGTTTATGGTTATCCAACTAATTGGTGCATATTTTGCCAATTCTCTAGCCGTGCTCGCAGACGCAGGACACCTATTTGTCCACAACAGCTCATTGCTTATCGCATTAATCGCATCGAGCATTGCGGTAAAACTCGCTAAAAACTTTAATGAAGGTTACAAAAAAGCAGAATACACTGGTGGACTCATCAATGGTATTTTGTATGTTTCTATTGCTGTGATTATACTGCTTGAAGCGACTGAGCGGATCGAATTACATAGCCAAGGCCATGTTCACGAAGTGAATACATTTTTGATGTCGACCATTGCAGGAGTGGGTTTCTTGTTTCATGGTGTGGCTGCTTGGGTTTTGTATAAAGGCAGAAAAGACAGCATTAATGTTTACGCGGTATTTTTACACTCCTTTTTTGATTTATTATCAACAGTTTCAACGTTTGTCGCTGGCATACTCATCCATTTGACGGGGTTGAACATTATTGATGTGCTTTCAAGTATGTTGATTTCAAGTTTTGTGTTATTTACAGGCTTTAAGGTGATTAAGACATGCTTAACTGGACTCCTTAACAAAGAGAGTACACTGCCTAATGTAGACAAACTTGAAAAGGCGATTGTTGATACTGAACATGTTGAAAGTGTACATAATGTGACTGTATCCAACACTGACGATGCGCTGATAGTGGGAGCACATATTGTTTTAAAACATCATTGCACCATAGAAATGCATGATGATGCATGTCGTTTCCAAGTTGAAGCGCGCTTAAAGCAGCTATTTTCTGTTGAAAAATGTGTGCTGCAAATAGAAAGTCACGATTGTCCCCACCATTAAACTTGGCAAATAACCAGCTTTCCTTTATTTTTTAATAGAATATAAAGAGGAGCTGGTATTGCTAAATCAATTCGTTAAATTACCCAAAGTAATTATTGCACTTTTTTTAGGAATAGTTGGCGGTGTTGCTAACCTGCTTCCTATTTGGTTTCTAGATAGCTCAGAGTTTTTGTTTGGACAGCTGTTTGTTATCTTGTGCTTACTTGCTTTAGGCTGGCGCTATGCTGTGGTCGCTGTTGCCATCGGTGCACTTTTTTTGCTGTATCGGTGGGGACATTGCTGGGCTTCTCTTGTATTCCTGTTCGAAATAGCCTGGTTACAAATATTTTGTATTCGTGCCAACAAGCCCTTGTTCATTCGAGGACTAGGTTACTGGGTGCTATTTGGTGTGCCCATTTTGTTTATTGTCGGCAAATTTGTTTTAGGGCTAACGTTATTAGTGATTTTCACCGCACTTGCTAAGTATCTGATAAATGCTGCGGTTTACCTTGCGATTGTTGACTTAATATCGCTGTTTTTATTCAAACGTGTATGGCAAGCTAAGTCTCTCTATCAAATTCTTAACTACATGATCAGCCAGTTGATTATATTAGTGGTACTGATCACCACCATCGTGCTTACCAACAGTCATTACAAACGCATTGAGTATGAAGTCACAGCTCAACTGCAAGATGCTTCTGGCAGTGCATTAAAGCAAATTGATGATTATCTTGAGAGTTATCGGCGCGCGATTATGGTCGCGGCTCAGGATATTCAATCGGGTGTGGATAAACAGCAGGTGATCAGGCGACTGGTAGAGACTTATCCTAATTTTAGAACGGCTATTGTGGCTGATCACAGCGCGATGGTGACACACTTCTACCCTAAAGCGTTGCAAGTCAGTTTGATAGGCGAAGTCCCATCAGTTGCTGACCGTGAATACTTCCTTCAAGCGCCTTACTACCCCAATGGTTATGTATCTGGGATTTTCCAAGGTCGAGGGTTTGGCAATGACCCTGTAGTGGCTGTATCTGCTCCCTTGTACGAGGAAGGTGAGTTTCAAGGGATCGTTGAGAGTTCCCTTTATTTTGAGTCTTTTGAGCAGTTTATTCCCAGAGTGCTTGCGCAAAAAGGGCATTTACTGATTGTTGATCATGAAAACAACATTGTTTATAGCTCTTTAAAATCTGACTTTAATATTTTGGATAATATTGCAGATCAGCAGTTGCAAGAACTGACTGAGACAACAGACCAAATATTCATTAGCAACAATCGAGATGTGTATTACAAACAAAGTATGCAATCGGATATCTTCCAGTGGCGGGTAATTAGCTTAATTGAGCGCAAGCACGTGAATTTAGCCGTTGCGTCTGCTTGGATACAGTCGTTTATTTTGGCTTTATTCATCATAGCGATTAGTAGCTTTTTAGTGAATAGAATGACCCGAGTGTTCACTAAACCCATTGTAGATTTAAGTCATAGTATTAACTCATTTGATCCTAGCAAAAAAATGTCTGAAGTGAACAACAGTACCGATGGCAGTTGCTTAGAGGTCATTATTTTACAGCAGCAGTTTTCGCAGTTGGCATTTAAGTTATCGATGAGTTTTACCAAATTAAATACAGCAAACGATGAAAATGCGCAGCTCAATAGAAAACTACAAGACTTTAATAAAACTTTAGAGCTGGAAGTGCGCCAAAAAACGGAGGAGCTTATCAGCGCACTAGAAAGCGCTAACAGAGCAAGCTCGGCAAAAAGCCAATTTCTGGCCAATATGAGCCATGAAATAAGAACACCGCTCAATGGCATTATTGGCATGTCAGAGGCACTCATACAGTCAGAGCAAGATACCAAAGCAAAAGAGCAGTTAGACATTATTTATCAATCAGCTCACAAACTGTTACTGATACTGAATGACATTTTAGATTACTCGAAAATTGAAGCAGGGGCATTGCATCTCTCTAAGCAAGATACTGACATTAATAAGTTTGTTAAGGATCTTTCGGCATCGTTTGAACAGTCCATAAAAAATCCTAAAGTTGAATTTACTTATGTGATTTCGGATACAGTCCCTGACGTACTTGTCATTGATGATTTGCGTGTTGGGCAGGTTATCAATAACTTATTGAGTAATGCTGGTAAATTTACCGAGGAAGGCTTTATTCGCTTTGAGCTTAATTATCACAGCGAGCAATTAACTTGCAGTATCAAGGATACTGGTGTCGGCATTTCAGAAGCAGCACAAAAAGACTTATTTGATGAGTTTACGCAAGCTGACTTGTCTACAACACGCAAATACGGAGGAACAGGACTTGGTTTGACGATTTGTAAGCGTTTGGTCTTACTGATGGAAGGTGAGCTGACTTTTACTTCTCAAGAACAAAAGGGCAGTGAGTTTTCTGTTGTGATCCCAGCTAAACAAGGCGGTCGAATAGAGCGCTCGGTGCAAGAAAATGTGGGTATCCCCAATTTAGAAGGCATTCGACTTTTATTAGTAGAAGATAATCCGATCAACCAGATTGTCGCGATGCAAATGCTGGCTAAAACAGGTGGCGAAATCATAAAAGCACAGGATGGTGTAGAGGCACTGGAAGCGTTAAAAGCGCAAAAGTATGACATTGTGCTCATGGATTGCCAAATGCCGAATATGGACGGGTTTGAGTGTACACGCGCCATTCGATCAACGCCTGAACAATACGGCGCACCTTACATTATTGCGATTACCGCTAATGCATTCAGTGAAGACAAAGCCAAGTGCCTGCAAGTTGGCATGGATGACTTCGTTGCTAAGCCTATAGAGTCGTCTGAGCTGTATCATTGCTTGATTAAATGGCAAGCACAGGATTTATAGAATACGTTAGGATCCCTGAACTGACTTTCCAAATGTAGCATGTTTGAATAGATTACTTTTAGGCATGCTAATACTTGGTCTATTTCCAGCCTATTCCCCCTAAATATAGAGGCGCAATATTACGTTTTCTATCACTCAACTAATGCCATCTTTATTACACCCTGCTCAGTACTGCTATTTATTCTTTCATTACCATTAAAGTTAAATTTAGTTAAAAAATGGGTTTTTATTTTATATAAAGTGTTATTTTTTTCTTCTTTGTTCGGTTTTTTAGTGTTGTTCATAAGCTTTTATCTGATTTACTACTGTGTAATAAAGTGTAATAGAACTTACATATTAATATCGGTACATTGCACCAATTTTATTTCATAAATTGGCAGTAGAGTAGTTTCTTATTTGTTTCTAAAAGTGATTTTTATGTAAATTTATATGTATTCAGGTGTTTTTCATATTATTGATTTAAATGTAATTAAATTTAAAAGAGCCTCCATTTGAGTATATAATCTAGTTAACTTTATGTGCGGGTATACCATTGCTAAAAACTTTATAAAAAGAGTGATCTGATAAGTTCTATAAGCAGTATAAATCAAGTTTTGAATTTTTCTTGGTGTCTATTTATTAAATGTCTTGTTTAATAAATGTACTTCATTAAGTGTGTCGTCTTTATTTATACCGCTTCTTTAGTAATCACACTTTCTTTAACCTCATTAAAGTAAAGCGATAATTAGTGACTGGTTTTTCCGGTTTTTAATTTGCCCTACACATGTCAACAGATAATGAATTGTAATTTTAAAATAGGTAGTTTGATGTCTATTAGTAGTAAATCAATTAATAAAAAAAGTAAGCTCAGTCGGCATATTCAAGCCGCACTGTTTGGTGGCGTTGCTCTGAATGCGGGGGTTGCAAGTTTTGGGGTTAGTGCGTGTATGCCCGGGGGAGATACATCACTGTGTGACTACAGTGGACCTGTTATAGAGCTCAGCACAGACAACGATGGGAATAACTATCTGTATTTAGAGGGAGAAGGAGCAGTCGCAATTTTAAAAGAGGTGTCCGTATCCGATAAAAGTACAATAAGTAAAATCGTCGTTACACTCGATAACCCACAAGAAGGCATAAGTGAAGGGTTGTCTTTGACTGCTGCTTCGCAAAACGCACTGAATGGTGTGGACAATGCTGAAGATATTGATTTGCAGCATACGATTGAAATATCTGGTGCATGGGCTTCTACACAGCAAGTGGAGTCATTGCTTAAGTCTATAAAGTATGAGAATAAATCTTTTACACCTTTAGAAATAGATAGAAAAATAAAAGTCAAACTTTACGATAGTGCTTACCAATCAGGTGAAGCTGACGCCATTTTTGAAATAGATGACATGCTCTCTGTTGACTCACTGGTTAACATCGGGACTATTCAGGTTGAGGAAGGAGGTAAATTTGCCATTACGTCAGATTTGATTCAACCAAAAAATGGCGATATGGGCATAATTGACGATTTAGAGATAACTGTCGCTTCACAAACTCATAGAGATTTTACACAGCGTGACAGGTTCTTAAATGGTTCATTTATCGTTGATAAAAACGAAAATGATCAAGTGGTCAAGGGTTATGAGTTAATTGATGACGATTACTATGCAGTCAAGTTAACTGATGCTGACACACACAATGTGTACTTTACCCACGATGGCTCTGAGCCCATTCAGGGCCAAGCTGTGTATCTTGCACTAGGGTTGTTGACTGACAAATATCAAACAGTTCAAATGAACAGTAACCGTACTATTATTCGAGTTCCTGTTGAAGTACTAAACGTCGATGATGCGCCTGCGTTTAGCGTTCGTGAGCCTGATATTACGGATACCAAACTTTCTTTAACACCAGCCATGCAGGATGCTAATGAACTAGTCATCAAACAATCGCCTGATGGGAATATATTTGCGGCTTACTTTGTAAGTGGTGCCCGTTCAGTATACTTAGAGCAATTTGTAGATGGTCACTGGAAATATTTAACTTCCTTTAGCACCGCTGATGAGTCTGTCACACAACTTACGGATGAAACAGGCTTACAAATGGACTTTGATGATGCAGCAAGCGTACATCTGGCATTTAACTTTGATAGCTCTGTTCAAGGTGAAGAAAAATATACAGTTAAGTTGGTTAAGTATTTACCTCAAACTGCACAAGTTGCATATGAGTATGCCAACATAGAAAATCTTAACGTGAAAGATGGCGTTTTCGGTTTTACGTTAGGAAGTGATGGCATACCCTATGTGGTTACCGTTGATAATACTTCATATCCAATGCAATACACCAAGATAAACAAACTTGAACTTAATCAGGGTGTTTATATTTTGAATGAAGTGCTTAAAACCACTGAGGCCGTTTTTGCAAATAATACAGCTCAACTTTTGACTAGCTTATCTTTGGTTAAGGTGGACTCTGAGAACTTTAAGTATGCAGCAACAGGTGAAAGTCACTCCATCAGTCATTCTAACGTTCATAAAGTCTTCAAGGAAAATGGGCAATTTCTATCTGACCGTCTATTGGAAATGGGGCTAGATAAAGGTTCAATCGGGAAGCACTCTGCATATACGTTAGAGATTGCATCGCAGGAAAATTGTTCGAGCGACCCGCTAGCAACGCATGCATTAATTGAAGATAAATCTTCGAATGTCTTCAAATATCAATACAGTTACTGTCAGGAAAACGGAAGTAGGGCCTTTGCATCTAAGAATCTTTATAATGCTGTTGCCGCTTCTGCGACTTTAGCTGGTGACGCTGCTTATGTCACATATATAGGAGCGTTAAATGATCAGGGCATGTCACCAGTATATGTACTGAAATCAGAAGGGGACAGTTTTAGTCCTTTTTATGCATTTGATGTGCCCTTTAAAGTTGAAGCAGAGCCAACACTCAGTGTGTTTGATGATGGGAAGCTGACAATAATTGTTAAAGATGCACAAGATGGGGAAGCCTACTCTTATATAGTGGGAAAGCCAGCCCCAATTGATTGGAGTTCGACGCAAATTTCAGCGAATAGGCCTTCTAATATCCTTGCGAGCATACAAATCCAAGACCCTGATTCAGACCAATTATCTTTTGTTTTGAGTACAAATGATGAGAACGTACCAGGATTTTTCAGTTTGCCCGGGGGAATTGAGAGAGATCTTGTTGATGAGCTAGAAATGACAGACAAAGGTTTGTCTATGAAAGGCTCAAAAGAACAAATTAACTATCTTCTTACTAAGTTTATTTTTACCCCAAATGCGGATTATCAAGGTACGCCTCAATACACTTATACTGCTCAGGGCCTGCCAGACGGTGAGGCAACATCCGGCACGCTTGATTTAAATATTACCTCAGCAACAGACCTAGAGTCTTTATTCACCTCACCACCACTCAATATCATCGAAGGTGAGACGTCGCGTATTACGACGGATTTATTTGAGTATGAAGCAGGCAATGAAGGTGTCGTTAATGATGTGCGCTTTACCCTGGATAAAGACACTTTAGGTCCTTTAGTTGTCTATTACGACGTAGATATGAATGGAGAGTTATCGGAAGACGAAAAGTTAACAGAGGAGCTTATAAGTCAAGCTTGGTCGTATGAAGACATTAAAAGTAATCGTTATTACTTTGTTCATGATGGGTCTGAGTCGTTACTAGATTTATCTGTGACGATCAATATGTCATTGGTTGAAGGCTCCGGCTTCAGTGAGTCACATAGGCCAACTGGCACCTTGAAGCTGCCTGTGAAAGTCGAGCTTGTCGATGATGCACCGGTGATTGGCCAAAAAGAGCAACTTAGTGCAACAGAAATCCCTCTATCATATGATATGGAACTTGCTGCTGATCTTGTTATCGATAAATCGCAAGATGGGACTGCCTTTGCTGCTTTTTTTAACGCTTGGGAACAAAAGGTATATTTACAGCAGTTTGTAGACGGAGATTGGCAGCAAAGAGCAACATTTAATACCTTGCCGAGTTCAGCGTATGAAGGTGACATGCTGCTGGGCTCAGTCACCGAGGGTGATAAAGTTGCTGATACGTCTTTGCAAATGCTCTTCGATGAGACTGGTGCAATGCATCTGGCTTTTATCAGTAAAAGCTCTGACACTGATACTGTTAGTATGAGCGAAACGGTGACCCTTATTAAATACGCCCCTGAGCGTAATGAAGTTGTTTATAATCTTGCTGATGCTGAAACGTTAAAAACGCATAATGAGGCTTTTGCCTTAGCACTAGATGCTCAGGGTATACCTTATGTCATGGCTATGACGTCAAAGGACATAGATGAATCAAAACGTTATGTTACTTTTGTTAAGGTAAATGAGCAAAGTGGAAATTACTCTTTGAGGGAGATATATTCTTCAGATGAAAACTTGTTTTACGGCATTTCCGGTAAGGTAAATAATTCTTCAATACAGAAAAGTAAATTTTCGTTAGCTGTAGCTAATAGTACAGGATTACACTTTTACGCATATGGTGAGGGTGACGACTCTACAGTTCACGTTTTGATTGGCAGACTAGTTGAACAAAATGGTGTCTTTTCTATAGGGCCAACTCAATTCGACCGCGCAGAATATTATTACCCACAGGGTACAAATATAACAGGACAAGTTGCAACGCTAGGAAGCACTGAAGAACAGACTGGTATTCACGCGTTCCTTGCAGTTGGTTTTGAAACTCAATTTAATGACGTTAAATATGCTTCAATTTTTCCGTCTCCAATTGACATTAACTTAGAGTTTGAACCACTTGAACCGATTATGAGCAAGGTATTGCTTAATAACGAAACTGCTTATATTGTCGAGGTAGTTGACTCTTCTAATGGTTCAAAAATCAAAATTAAACATGTGGCGGAAGAGCAATGGCAACCTTATTTTGAGTTTGAAGTACCATACCAAATAGACAGCGCACCTGAACTGAAGTTTTCTGACAGTAACGAACTGCTTATTACTTTGAAAAACTCTCGAGATATTGTTTCATATCTGTATTCAGTTGGTATTAAAACTGCCATTGATTGGAGTGCTTCAGAGATAAGCGCCAACACACCGTCGAATATTCTTGCTGGCTTACAAATTCAAGATCCAGACTCTGAAGAAGCGGTATTTACCCTAACCACTGACGACGCAAATCTACCGGGCACGTTTAGTTTACCTACTGATTTTGATAAAGGTGCGGCCATTGTTGAATTTACTCAAAATGGTAAAGGGATCAGGCTCAGCGGTCCGATTGAAGATATTAATCGTGTACTTGCGGCGCTGATATTCACGCCTAGCAGTCAATATGAAGGCACACCTAAATACACGTACACAGTGCAAGGCTCGTCAGGTGACACTGAGACCAACGGCGAATTTGACTTAAATATTATTTCGTATACTGACCTAGAGTCACTGTTTTCGTTATCAACGCTGAATGTAATTGAAGGCGACAAAGCATTACTAGACCCGACACTAGTTCAGTTTACAGATCCTAATGCGCCTGTTTTAGACGACTTAACGTTTTCATTTAATGCGCAATCTGTCCACTCTGGTGATATTTACCTTGATGCCAATGGAGATGGAAAGTTAAGTGACAGTGAGAGGTTAACTGAGCAGCAGCTGGCTACACAACGCGTTATCAATGATATTGCCACCAAGAAATTCTATTTTGTACATGATGGTTCTGAATCTCTGATTGATTTTTCAATCTTGGTTGACGTGAGCTTGCGAGAAGGCTCAGTACATAGCCAGCGATACTCAAGCTCTGCGACGTTCACTTTGCCGGTAAAAGTCGAACTTGTGGATGACAAAATTGAGTTTGGTGCGCAAGGCAGTAATATTACGACCTCAGAGATCCCACTGACAGACGAGATGCTAAACGCTGATCAGCTATTGATTAAGACAAGTCCATCTGGTGAGGTACATGTTATATATACTGAAGGTGTACAAACCGCCACAAAGCTATCCTGGCGTAAGCTTATTGATGGTGAGTGGCAGAATGTAGCTGATGATCAATTTCTTGGTAAGTCTTCGGGAGAATTCCAATCAATATCTCCACAATTGCAATTTTCAGATGATGGCAGTGCATACCTAGTACACATACAGCATCATTCAAGCGATGAAAAGAGCTTGTCGATGATCCATTATGATGCTAAGTCAGGCACTTCAAAGACATATCCGCTCTCCGTAGGTGCTGGTGAAGGCGTGCAGCAGGGTGATCTTCTTGCAAGTCAAACATATGCCCTGACATTAGATGAAAATGGCACTCCGTACGTGATGTTCCACCGAGACAATCTCGAGTGGAGTAATCATGTTATTTATAAGTTCCAACAAAATGGTGATGAATTAGGCTGGGCTGAGTATCGTGATATTGAAGGTGACCTTCATTATATTTATGAGCCGGTAAATTCTATAGATACTTATTATTTACCGATACAAAGTCTCTCACTTGTGATTGATGCCCAGAGTGATGTTGCTTATTATGCAGCTAACATGTCCGGAGATAAATATTATACGGATCAAGCTTTGACACAAGGCGAAGCAAACTCGCTTCAGTGGAATAGAGCGATTGTTTTTAAAGATAATGGCGTTAGCTTAAATACCTTTAATGAGTTAGGAACATCTACTTGGAATGTCGGGCAAAATATGTCTGACTCTATTACTTCTATCCATGTTGAGCAAAAGAAAGACGCTTTAGGTAACATTGTTGGTCTGCATTCTGTTGTGGATACAGTTAGTACGGGTAACGAGAATACACGTACTGTAGGTTACAATTATCAGCCTGCTGATGGTTCAGATCCGATAAAACTTGATCCTATCACCCTTTCTCGAGATACCAGTAACTTTGTTTTAGGTAAAGAAACGCCATATATTGTTGAGGTAACCCCGACTGATAATGGTGGCTCAAAGGTAGTTATTCAGCACGTGGTTGACGGCCAGTGGGAAGTATATCAGCAATATGAAGTCCCATTCGCAGTCAATAAAACACCTGAACTAGAAATATCAGGCACTAACCAGTTAATTGTAAGCGTTGAAGGTGATAATGCGGGTGAAACTCATGTCGCTATCACAAAAGACGAGCCAACAAATTGGGCGGTGACGCCGATTAATGCGACCAAACCTGCACAGTTTTTTAAAGACTTTGCCCTAAAAGACGACGATGCAGATGAAGTTACCTTTAGTGTAAATACAAATGTAGACGGCTTACCAGGTGTGTTTAGCCTACCAGAAGATTTTGACCCTGGCACTGCAAGCATTGACTTTGGCGACCCTGACAGTGCTGAATACGGTAAAGAAGTTACCATCACGGGTACTGTTGAAGATGTAAATCGCTTAATTGCCGCGCTGACCTTTACACCAAAAGATGGCTATGAAGGCAAGCCTCAATATAGCTACTCTTTACAAAGTAACACCGATGATGAGCCGCTTACGAGCAACTTTGATTTAAATATCACGGACGTCAATACTGCGCCAACGCGTGTGGTTAATAAGCCGATATATGTTTTGCCTGAGCGCGAAGGCCATACACAGATCACAATAGAACGCCTCAAAGCGACTGATCCAGATGACAACGATGCGGGTATTTTTTACGAAATTGTAGAGTTGCCTGAAAGTGGCTTATTGCGCCTTACTCACTCAGATGGCGGTTCAGGTTTAGTGGAAACTGAGTTACAAGTAGGTGGCAGTTTTAGCCAGCTTGACCTGATGGACAACGAGGCGGGTAGTAAACTTGAGTATATTGTCGAAAATGGCATTAGAGCAGGGGCGTTTAAACTACAGCTGATCGATGGTGGTGAGGATGGTGTTCAACCAAGTGAACCGTTCATTGTATCCTTGGTGGATACCAAGCCAACTGTGTCATTGAGCCAAACAGACATCAATCTTTCTGCATTACTGTATGAAAATGCCTTTACCACTATTGAGGCCCTTGAGTTTGATGAACAAAGCGTTACTTTTGAACTATATGAGGTGATTGATGGCATATGTAAGACAGATGTATTCGCTGGTATTTACCTTGATGGTAATGCACTGAAAGCTGATGACTTGTTTAATGCCGGTGCCCTTGAAATCTGTGTTGTAGCCAAAGACGATATCTGGGAAGTGAAGCAAGTCTTTACCCTTAACCTTGAAGATAACTTGCCTGTAGAGGCACCTTCGATGCCGGATTTAAGTTCAACTTGGGATAAAGGCGTCAGTGATTATGACAATATTACTAATAGTCATTTCCTTCAATTCACAGGCAGTGCAGAGCCAAATACTCGTGTCACTCTAATAAGTGATATAGACGGTGAATTAGGCAGCATTTATGTAGGTGCGGATGGTAAATGGGTTATTGCAACAAATGCAGTAGAAACAAATGGCTCTCATGAGATCACGGCTGTGGCTAAAAAAGGAAATATCACCAGTCTTGCTTCTGTGCCGTTAGTACTTATTTTTGATAACATCGTTCCGCCATATTCGGACGGCAATTTTACACAGATGTCAAAAGGCAGCCAGTCTCTTGCCAATACAAATCATGTTTCTCGAGTCAGCAAACCAACTTATATAGGGGTAGCACAAGGATTCGATTTTGTAAGTGTATACATAACTGCAGAAGACGGCTCTGCTAAATCATTTAATGAAATTAGTGTTAGTGAAAACGGTTCGTGGACATTTACGTGCCCTGAAGAATTACCAGATGGAAGCTATACAATCACTTTCAACGGACTTGATCATGCAGGTAACCAAACCTCATTATCGAGTAGGGTGCTTTATGTTGACACTGATGCGAATGACACGCCTACGATATTCAATTGGCTAGGTGAAGACGGTTATATCAACGCGAGTGAGCTGAATACATATCAAATATCAGGGTCAAGTACGCATACCTTTAGCTCAGAAGATAGTTTACTTGCAACTGTGCAAATTGGGCAGAAAAGTATCGAACAGTCAGGCATGTTTAATAATCCAACCTGGTCAATTGGCCAATTTGGAATAAATAGTGCTCAATTTACAAACGAGACAGAGTTTAAGCTGACGTTACAAGCTGCGGATATACATGGTAATACATCTGAGCCTGTAGTGCGCATTGCTAAACTAGATGTTGTGAGCCCGTCTGTTGTAATTGAGGCACCTCAGTCGTTGGCAGGTGTCAATGAGCCTGTTAGATTGTTGTTCTCATTTAGTGAGCCTGTTGCGTCATTTACACGCGATATGATCAGCTTACAAGACAATAAAGGGACATTGGGGCCTGTTGTTAAGCACAGTAGCACCAGCTACTCTGCGATATATACCCCAGCAGCTGGGCATACTGGCCAAGAAGAATTCAAGATTAGTGCTGGTCATTATTTTGATATTGCTGGCAACCAAGGCCAATCAGCATCATTTAAACTCGACATTGATACTACCGCGCCAAGCATGCAATCTGTGAATTTAAGCAGTGGCACTTATAATATTCAAAACCAAGCGCAAGCGAGTTTTAGCTTTGTGGGTGCAGAAGTCGGCGCGACTTATCGCTACACGTTAATTAGCTCAGGTGGCGGCACAATCTCTGAGTCAGGCACCATTGAGCAAGCAAATCAAAAAGTGACATTTACAGACTTTGCCAGCTTAAAAGATGGTGATTTAACACTGAATGTTACTTTGACCGATATTGCTGGTAATACATCAGTTGCGTCAAATGCAGCAACGCTAGACACAGTATCGCCAGAAATACTGAGCTTAACGTCTAATGATATGGCACTGAAGCAAGGTGACGAAGCGCTTATTACAGTCACGCTAAGTGAAGCGGTCGAAGCATTATCTAAGTCACAATTTGGTGTAACGAACGGTAAATTGTCTGATTTTAAAGCCCTAAGCTCAACCACTTATCAGGTTAAACTGACTCCAAGTGAGAATGTAGATGGTGAAGTACAACTATTTATCACCGCAGGCAGCATAAAAGACGCTGCGGGTAATACCAACTCAGAAGCTAAGTCACTGTCTATTTCGACTGATACAAGCGTACCGACAGGTCAAAGCGTTACTATTGATCAAGCAGAGATCAATGAAGACAATGACACGGCCTTGAGCTTTACTTTAAGAGGCTTGGAAGGCTCTGGCTTGATCACTTATCACATTAGCGACGGCAGTAATTCAATAGGCAGTACTTCGCCAATTGCAATTACTGGTACAACGCAGGTGATTTCGGGTATTGATGTATCTAGCTTGGCTGAAGGCAAGTTGTTCTTAAATGTTGTTGTTTTAGATGATGCATACAATGCCGCAGAGGCCATTACTGCAAGCGTTATCAAAGCATATAACGTTGCGCCAACATTAACAGGCACGCCAGCATCGACAATTAATGAAGATTCAGAGTTTGTGTTTGAACCACTTCTTAATGACCCAGATACAGACAATGAGCATGTATTTACCATTAACCAAACCCTACCGTGGGCAACATTTGATGCTCAAACAGGTAAATTGAGTGGTAAGCCAACAGATGAGCATGTCGGTACATACGATAACATTCAAATCACAGTGAATGATGGCCGCGAAACGTTTACGTTGCCTGCATTTAGCGTTGAAGTTGTTAACACTAACGATGCGCCAGTGGCACAGAACTTGGCATTCGACCTAAATGAAGCAGAACAACTCATTGTTGCTAAAGCGCAAGGTTTGATTGATACCGCTACGGATGACGATATTGATAGTGGCGATGTGTTAAAAGCCATTATTGTCAATGAGCCGCAGTTTGGTGCGCTTGTACTGAATGACGATGGTAGCTTTACGTACAGTCATGATGGTAGTGAAAACCATAGCGATAGCTTTGCTTATCAAATTGAAGATGCTAGTGGAGCACGCTCTGAATTGCGCACTGTGTCTTTAAATATGAACGCGCAAGCTGATGCGCCGGTAGCAGTGGATGACTTTGCTCAAACACTTGAAGACACACAAATCATAGTCAAGTTATTAACTAATGACAGTGATGCTGAAAATGACATGGTTGCTTCGTCTGCGGCGGTTGTTGTTGAGCCTAAGCTGGGTAGTTATAGCATTGAAAATGGCATTGTTACTTATACGCCAAACCTCAATGCCACAGGTCAAGATAGCTTAACTTACACGGTGAAGGACTTAGCGGGTAACACATCTACACAAGCCACGCTGATCATAGATATTACGCCTGTAAACGATAAACCAGTTGCCAAAGCATTTGATTTATTGGTTACAGAAGATACGGCGAGTGACAGTATAGACCTTCGTAGCAAGTCTGAAGACGTTGAAGACACTAACCCAACAGGTGCTATTGCATTAACTGCTACCCCGACGAAAGGTTTTGTCACCCTAGACCAACAGACTGGAAGCTTAGTCTACACACCAAATGCAGATGCCATCGGCAGCGATTCATTTAGCTATACAATAGCGGATAGTGATGGCCTGATCTCAGAGCCTGCAAACGTGACTGTGAATATTGGTGCAGTGAACGATCGTCCTGTCGTGGGTAACGATACTTTGGCCATGACAGAGGATGAAGTGGCGACGCTTAATATTCTTGCTAATGACTCTGATGTTGAAGATCAAGGTTTTAACGCTGCAAATGTCATGCTAGAGGATAAAGGCACGGGCGCAGGTGTATACGATATGGCTGATGTTGCAGTACTTGCGGATGGCACATTAGAGTTAACACCAAAGCAAGATGCCAATGGTCGCTTTAGCTTTACTTATACATTGGTAGACAGCGAACAGTTGAGTTCTGAGTCGGCAACAGTGACAGTTGATATTACGCCTGTTAATGACGCACCAGTTGCGCTAAATAATACGGCTGAGTTGTTTGAAGAAGGCTCACATGAAGTTAATGTATTAGGTAACGACAGTGATGTTGATAAAGGCGATACCTTAGATCTGTCAAGTGTTAGCGTTGTTAAGCAACCTCTAAATGGTCAAGTGAGTGTGACAGGTACGGGCGCCATTGTGTATGTACCAAATACCAACTTTAATGGTGATGATGCATTTACCTATACAGTAAGAGATGCGGCAGGTGCACTTTCTAATGAAGCAACTGTCACGATGACAGTGAAGCCGCTGAATGATGCACCAGTTGCACAAAGTCAAAGCGTGTCTTTAGCAGAAGATGGGTCATTATTGATCACACTTGCTGCCACTGATATTGATGGTGATGAACTGAGCTATCAAATTGTTAGCAGTACCGTATCTGGTTCATTGACACAACAAAGTGTAAATACATGGACTTATGCGCCAAATGCGAACTTCAATGGCCAAGATAGTCTGCAGTTTATTGCCTTTGATGGTCAAGTTGAGTCGGAGCCAGCGCAGGTTACTATAGCGGTAGATGCAGCGAACGATGTCCCTGAAATATCGGGAGCCCCAGCTACTAGTGTTGATCAAGACGTTGCTTATTCATTTACACCACAAGCAACCGATTTAGATGAAGACTCGCTTACTTTCCGTGTGTCTAATCTGCCTGTTTGGGCAAGCTTTGACGTGCAATCAGGTACTCTCAGTGGTACACCGGGCCGAGATGATGTGGGCTCGTATAGAGATATTGTGATCACAGTATCAGACGGAGAGTTGACAGCTTCTCTAAGCCCATTTGCCATTGAAGTTGGCTATGTAAACGCGAAGCCTATTGCACAGGGTATGGATGTCTTTGTAAATGAAGACTCTTCGGTCAGCTTCAGTGCCCCGGTATCAGATGCAGATCAAGATAGCTTAAGTATTAGTATTACTGAGCAGCCTAGTTTCGGGTCGTTAACCGTTCAAGGGCAGTTATTTACTTATATTCCGGGTGTAAACTTTAATGGTTCTGATGGCTTTAGCTATGTCGTAAATGACGGTGCTGAAGACTCGGTCGCTGCACAAGTGGCTATCTCGGTTAATCCACTTAATGATGCGCCAGTTGCACAAAATGACGCGTTTACATTTAACACAGTATCATCTTCATACACGCTAGATGTACTGACAAATGACACAGATGTTGATGCAGGCGATGTACTGAGCTTAGTTGGTGCAAGTGCATCAATTGGTAGTGTGACGATTGAAAATGGCCAATTGGTTTATCAACCTCAGGCCACAGTTCAAGATACAGCCGTGATCACTTATATGATTGCTGATCCGCAAGGTGAACAGTCAAGCGCAACTGCAACGGTAGATATTGTTAATAATGCTGCTGGTTCTGTAGGCCAATTAACCTTGACTACGCCGCAGGACAAGGCCGTTGATGCAACAGGGTTATTTACTAAGGTTGACTTAGGTAGTGCGACAGCAACAGATGGCAATGGCAATCCTATTGCGGTTTCGCTGGTGGACGGCATAACTGTATTTGCACCAGGTTTACACCATGTTTATTGGAAAGCCACTGACAGTAATGCACAGTCAATCGTTAAAAAGCAAACTCTAACAGTTAATCCGCTTATTTCTTTGAGCAAAGACAGCCAAATTGCTGAAGAGCACACACATACGGTTAAGGTATTCTTGAATGGTGAAGCCCCTTCTTATCCGGTGACTGTACCTTATACCATTTCAGGTACGGCTGATGGCAACGACCATGATTTAATTGATGGTGAAGTCATTATTAACGAGGGCAATGAAGGAGTAATTCGCTTTAATGTGTTTGGTGATGGTGTAGTAGAGGGTAATGAAACCATAGTGATTACCCTTGCTGATACACTAAACCGAGGTGCAAAATTTGCCAGTACGGTGACGATTGTTGAAGAGAATGTTGCACCAGCATTGGCGTTTGAAACAGTACAAAGTGGCGAGTCTCGCTCTTTGGTTGTTCAAAGTGGTGGCTTAGTGCAAGTCAAAGCAAGTGCGACTGATGCAAACCCGCTAGATACAGTGACATTTAGCTGGGTGGCGGAAGATCAGCAGCTTGGCAATTTGAGTACGGCGGCAGATGTGTTTGAGCTTGATCCTAAGGGGTTAAATGCGGGCATTTATAAGTTAAGCGTCACAGCAAGTGATGATGGAGTGCCAAGTTTATCTTCGACTGTAGATGTGTATCTTGAAGTGGTTGAAAGCTTGCCTGAGTTAGGTATTGAAGACAGTGATGGTGACTTGATCCCTGACTCGCAAGAGGGTTTTGCTGACACTGATAACGATGGTATTCCTGATTATTTAGATGCGAACAGTGACTGTAATGTTATTCCTGGACAAATCAAAGATCCAAATCAATTCCTCGTTGAGGGTGAGCCGGGTGTCTGCTTGCGTAAAGGGGTAACGGTTGCTCAAAATAGTACAGGTGGCGCACAACTTTTAGAAAGTGAACTACCTGCTGATGCTGAAGCAACAAACATTGGCGGCCTATTTGACTTTATTGCGACTGGTTTGCCAAAAGAGGGAGACGTTTATGGGATTGTAATCCCGCAGCGTAAACCAATCCCTGTGAATGCGATTTATCGTAAATATCGCAATGGCGAGTGGATAAACTTTGCAGTTACTGATCAAGATAAAATCTTATCAGCGGCAGGAGAGCCAGGCTACTGTCCACCTCCAGGTAGCAGTGAGTGGCGAGATGGTCTAAATGAAGGCGATTGGTGTGTTCAGTTGAAGATTGTCGATGGCGGCCCGAATGATGACGATGGTATTGCCAACCGTAGCATTGTGGACCCAGGCGGTATTGCTGTTCTAGCGAGCGACAATACACTACCTCTAGCGCAAGCTGATTCACTGACAATTGGAGTGTCTGAATCTGTCTTTATCGATGTATTGAGTAACGACACTGATGCAGACGGCGATGTACTGACAATTACTGGTGTAAGTGTTGATTTTGGTGAGGTTGAAGTTATCGATAACCAGCTAAAATATACACCGCCAATGAACTTTGTAGGTACAGCTAGCATTACATATAGTATTGCGGATGGAAAAGGCGGCACGGCAAGTAGCACAGTAACCGTAGAATTGGTTGTTAACAATGCGCCAGTAACTACGCCTGATTCAGCAAACACAACGGATAAATCTAGCCTTATCATCGATGTTTTATCAAATGATACGGATCCAGATGGAGATGTGTTGACATTAGTCAGTGCACAAGCAAACCAGGGTAAAGCCACTGTCAATAGTGACGGTACGCTCAGTTATGAGCCACAACTAGGGTTTACAGGTGAAGATGTGGTGACATACGTGGTGAAAGACAGTAAAGGCGCTACAAGCGAAGGGATTGTTAAAGTGTCGGTAACGGCGCACCAGAGTGTATCGGCGCAGAATACATCATCTGGTAGCTTAGGCGGTTTGTTAGTTGTGATGATTTCGGCTCTGGTTATACGTCGTCGCTCAAGCAAGTTGCCTGCTTATGCGCTTATCACAACGGCATGTGTTATGAGCTCGAGTGCAGCTGCACAGCAATGGCGTGTTCAAGGCACACTAGGACAAGCTGAAGTCAGTGCTGATTTCAGTGCGTTACCTACAAGCACACAAATCACTAATATCGATAACAGCAGTCAATCGCTCTCAGTAGGCGCGTTTTTCCAACTTATGCCAAGCTGGAATATTGGTATGCGTTACATCGATTTAGGGCAGGGCAGAGTCAACTTCAGTGATAGCACAGTGAACCCAGATAGCTGGCAAAAAACGGTTTCTCGTGTTGCACCTGTGCTACCTGAGGGCTTTGCTTTGCAAACTGGCTTAGAGGTATTTAAGCATAACAAGTTGCACGCAGAGCTGTTCTTAGGCGCTTATGGGTGGGATTACAGTATTGAAAGTAAAACCAATACTCGTAGTTACACCGAATATAAGCAAAAAGGCACCAGTGCTTATATTGGCAGTGCAATTGGCTATGAACTCACGGATAACGTGTCTGCGGTGTTAACTTATAGTTATTACCGCTTAAGCGCGAACCGTATTTCAGAGGTTGCTGCTGGCGTTGAAGTGCGCTTTTAAATCACTTGTAAACGAAAAGCCTGCTTAATAGCAGGCTTTTTTTTGCGTGCTTTTTGCCAAAGTGAATGGAAACTGAGGCTTTTTGGATATTCAATTTGTTGAGAAAGCCGTAATTTAAGCATTAAAAAAGTAACTTTATCTAAGTGGTGAAAGAATAAATATGGTATTTTCTGTTCTAAATTTAGGCGGTAATGCCAATGATGCATAGATGCATGTACCAAATAGTGAAATAAAACTCTTTATTGATCAATGCTATTAGTAACTATTCTCATTTTTATACGTAAGTGAGTTGATAACTATTTTTGTTTAGATTAAACTAACTTCATTTGATGTAATTGAGATTGGTTTTCATTCATGTATATTTGTATCTGCCACGGAATAACAGACAAAAAAATAGCGCAGACGATAGATGACGGTGCTCGCTCTATGAGAGACCTAAGCAAAGAGCTAGGTGTTGGCACACAATGCGGCAAATGCTGTAACTGCACAAAAAAGATTTTGAATGAAAAGCTTATCGACATTGTTGATGTGACAGAGCAAGTTGCATAAAGAATTGAATACGAAAAAGGGCGCTTAATCAAGCGCCCTTTTTTAATGGGGGTGGCTTACATTTGTGATTGTAAGTAGTTTTCTTGGCCCATTGTTTTAAGTAGTTGCTGTTGTGTCTCTAGCCAGTCTATTTGCTCTTCTTGCTCGCTTTGGATGTTGTCCAAAGCTTCACGGCTGATATAGTCTTGCTTTTCTTCACACAAAGCGATAGCTGCTTGTAAGTCTTTTAAAGAGACTTCTTCAAAAGCATGGTTGGCAGCAATCATTTCTGGCACATTCTCGCCAATATTTAATCGACCTAAATCTTGTAAGTTTGGTAGGCCTTCCAAAAATAAAATACGCTCAATAAGTCTGTCAGCATTTTTCATTTTTTGGATAGATACTTTGTAATCTGCTTTATCTAATTTCATAAAGCCAAAGTCTTTAAACATACGCGCGTGAAGAAAATACTGGTTAATACCAACCAGCTCGTTTGCAAGTACTTTATTTAGCGCGACAATTACTTCTCTATTACCTTTCATATTTTAGCCTTCCTATGCAAGTTGAGACTGTAGGTAGTTTTGAATACCGATCTTATCAATTAAACCAATCTGCTGCTCAAGCCAGTAAACGTGGTCTTCTTCAGTGTCGAACAGTAGTTTTTCTAGTACTGCACGAGATTGATAATCCTGCTCTTCTTCGCAGGCTTTGATTGCGTCTTTAACACATGCAACCACTTCAAGCTCAAGTGTCAGGTCGTTTTCCATCATCGATTTCACGTCTTGACCAATTAATAAATCGCGACGCTTGGTCATGTTTGGCACGCCTTCAAGGAATAAAATGCGTTTAATTAGCCAATCTGCATGCGTTGTTTCTTCTTCCATTTCGTGGTTCAAACGCTCATACAATTTATCAAGACCCATGTCTTCATACATGCGAGAGTGAATGAAATACTGGTCAATTGCAGCTAATTCATTTGCCAGTAGTGCATTAAATGCATCGATGATTTTTTGTTTACCCTTCATAGGATGTTCCTCAAACTCTGACTATGGAGTGTATTCTATCTACATGTTCTTACTTGTCAATAAAAATCCTTTAAAATCATAGGTTTAACAATTGATTCTTATTCTCATTATCGTTGTCTTTTATGCTTTTAACTCTGGTTTTAATTTATACAGTCTTATCGGTGGGGTGTGGTAGGCGCTGTAAATAAAGTAATAACCACGATTAAATCATGGTAATAATGCAAATAAAAACAATTTGCATTAAGGTGTTGGTTTTGTTTATAGTTGTCAGGTGTAAAGCAATCTAAGGGGAGCGTAATGGCCCTAATTGAGCAACCAGAATCTTCAGTTGATACTCCTTTGGAGTACGCCTTAGCACCATGGCAATATGCGATAAAAACGGGCAACCACGCTTTTCAGCATGGTCAATTTGATTCAGCCAGAGACAAATATCAAAGCGCTTTAAATCTGGCTGGTCATTTACTTGAACGCTTTGTAAAAAGCGAAGCGAGTGATGAGCAATTGACGGCAATAGAGCATTGCTGCCCAGCTCTAGTCGTTGCGGCTCATAATTTAGCTGACTGCTTTTTAGCACTTTCTAAGCCTGAGCGAGCGTGCCAGCAGTTGATAGAAGTACATACTGCGATTCTTCATTTAGTCGAAAATGCGTCAATTGAAATCGTTGAGATTGCTTGCCACCACTTACATAAAACACGGCAGGAGTTAATTAACTTTGCGTCCTGTCACCCCCACCTTCCTGAGTTAATTGAACAAGTTAATATGGCAATGGAAGGTGGCTTTAACCGTCCACATATCGTCCACTAAAGTAAATGAGGAAAAATCATGGCTTTTACATTGCCACAACTACCGTACGCGTATGATGCGCTAGAGCCGCATATTGATACAAGAACAATGGAAATTCACCATACACTTCACCACCAGACTTATGTCAATAAAGCGAATGCGGCTTTAGAAGGCACAGAGTTTGCCGATCGTGGTGTTGAAGACTTACTTGTAAACATTGAATCACTACCTGAAAACCTTAAAGGTGCGGTGAGAGATCATGTTGGTGGCCACCATAACCACAGCCTATTCTGGACTATTATGTCTCCAGATGGTGGTGAATTACACGAAGGTGAGTTGTCTAAAGCAATTGCAGACACGTTCGGTAGTTTTGATGCATTCAAGGAACTATTTACAGCTGCGGCAGTCAGCCGTTTTGGTAGCGGCTGGGCGTGGTTAGTTGTTGACGCTGATGGTGCGTTGAAAGTGACAAGCTCACTAAACCAAGATAGCCCGCTTATGAGCAATCAGACACCAATTTTAGGTTTGGATGTGTGGGAACATGCATATTACCTTAAGTATCAAAATCGCCGTCCTGAATACATCGCGGCGTTTTACAATGTTATTAACTGGGCAGAAGTTGAAAAGCGTTATTTAGACGCGAAGTAATTAAGTTTCAGTTTGCTGTGCCTTGAGCGTTTTACTCAAGGCACTTGTTTATATACTCATAAATACAAAACGAACTTCCTGCTCCAAAGGCAGAGCGCTACGAGTAGGCTATAGTATAAAGAGCGTCAGGCATGTCTGTGCATTACTTAATCCTTCAACTAGTTGCGAGCCATATGCGTTTTTTAGCATTTTTTCTTCTCATATCATGGTCTTCATTAGCGTATGCAACCACTTTCATGACCCTGTGTTATGAAGATAAAAACATACCCCCGTTTTTTCTTGGTAGCGGCTTTGAAGTGCCTAACTACCGCCCAGGTGCGACTATTGAGATTTTACGAGGATTAGAGAGCAAAGTACGTAATGTACGGTTTAAATTTGTTCGTAAGCCCTGGCAGCGATGTTTGAAAGAAGTTCAAAAAAATAAAGTGGATGCCGTAGTTGCCTCTTATCGTGCTGAGCGAGCGAATTTTTTGAACTTTCCTATCAATGAGCAGGGCAAGGTTGATGAAACATTGGCGATTAGCATGTTAGGTACCTGCTTAGTAGGTAAGCAAGGTTTAGGGCAAGATGTCGCAAACAACAACTTTCCAATTAGTCTAGCAGTACCACGTGGTTATGCGGTTTTAAGAGCACTCCAACAAGATTTGTATCGTGTGATTCAAACAGACTCACAAGACGATGCTTATCAACTTGTTTTGAAGGGGTTGGTAGATGGTGCATTGGGGTTATGCCAAATATACGATGAACAGATCTCAGGCTTCCCATACAGTGATTTACTAGAGCCAGTATTTCCACCAGTAGACATTAGTTATGGGTATTTAGCCCTGTCAAAAAATTTCTTAAAGCAAAACCCTGAGGTGTCCCGTGCTTTATGGGAGGGGCTAGGCGCCATGCCCTTGCATGAATATTACTTAGACTATGTAAATAACCCAGTGAATCATAAGATTCCTAGATATTGATTGTGGTCAGCTCAGTCAAGTTTCTGTAAACTTACGTGCACTTTAAATCAGACACTTGCAACTATGGCACAACTATATTTTTATTATTCAGCAATGAACGCGGGTAAATCTACTACGTTATTGCAATCAGCCTTTAACTACCGTGAACGCGGTATGACGCCATTTATTTTAACAGCCGCCATAGACAACCGTTCAGGTGTTGGCAAAGTTGCCTCTCGCATTGGTCTTGAGGCCGATGCTAGTACCTTCGAGCCGGCTACAAATGTGTTTGAATTAGTTAAGCTTGAGCATGAAAAGAATAAACTCGACTGTATTTTAGTGGATGAAAGTCAATTTCTATCTAAAGAACAAGTCTCTGAATTAACGGATGTCGTCGATATGTTGGGTGTCCCAGTGCTGTGCTATGGGCTCAGAACTGATTTTAGAGGTGAACTATTTGAAGGTGCGCAATATTTATTGGCATGGGCTGACAAATTGATAGAACTTAAAACGGTATGTCACTGTGGCCGTAAAGCGAATCATGTGCTGCGCTTGGACGAACAGGGCAATGCCATTGCCGATGGTGATCAAGTAGAAATTGGTGGGAACGATCGGTATGTATCTGTTTGTAGAAAACACTACAAAACTGAGCTTAATAGGTTGTAAATTTAACGTTTTTTGCCATGCTTAAGGCTATCAATACTTATAATTGGTAGCCATGCCAAACTCTACATTTTCTTTTCTAGCCAGCGAGTCTTCGCAAGCACAACAAAAACCACAATGTCCTCCGTGGAAAGTACTCGTCGTTGATGATGAGCCTGAAGTGCACGAAGTGACAAAAATGGCCTTATCAAAGTTCAGTTATCAAGATCGAGGCTTGTCCTTTTTACATGCCTACTCAAAAGCACAAGCGATAGAATGTATGCAGTCAGAGCAAGATATCAGCGTGATCTTGCTAGATGTAATTATGGAGACGGATCAGGCTGGGCTTGAATGTGTTCATCACATCCGAAATGAATTGAACGATCATGATGTAAGGATAATATTAAGAACTGGCCAGCCTAGCACCATACCTGAACATGAGGTGATGCTTAAATATGATATTAACGACTATAAAAACAAAGTTGACCTAACAAAGTCCCGTTTATACATAACGATGACCAGTGCGCTGAGAGCTTTTCAAGATATTAAGAAGCAGTCAGAATTGGCGAGTGCTTTAAAAGACCTAAATGAGAATTTAGAAGTTAAGGTCGCTGAGCGAACTGCGGAGTTACTAAGTGTAAATACCTCACTACAAGCAGCAAAAGATCAAATCTTAGCTCAGCAGGCATCTTTGCTTCAATCAGAGAAAATGGCCTCAATAGGCTACTTAGCCGCAGGAATGGCCCATGAGATTAATAATCCGCTTGGGGCGTTAAAGTGTAATTTTTCAGTGCTGCAAGATTACATTAATGCGGTATTGAATAAAGTAGATGTGACTCATGATGAAGATTTGGACAATGACTTTAAAGACATTTTTGAATTACTTGAAGACAATGCGGTTGATTTAAATAGAATTGAGCGCATTGTGGCTGCCTTGTCGGTTTTTAATGGTATTTCAGATGAGCAGGCTAACCTTTATGACTTACATGAAATTGTTACGAGCTTCAGTGCTGAAATACATAGCCAAGTCGTATTTGAAAATAAGCATGAGCCGCTACCCAAATTAAGTTGCTGTCGTGAGCAATTATTACAAGTGTTCAAAAGTTTATATTTAAATGCGAAGGAATCAGGCTCTGCACTTTGTGACATAAAAATAAGCATACGAAATCATGAGCAGTCAATGAGTGTCTACTTTGAGGATAAGGGTGCAGGGATCCCTGAGCAAAAGCTGAACCAAATTTTTGATCCTTTTTACACAACTAAACCCGTTGGAGCAAATGTGGGGCTGGGTTTAACCATCGCGTTAATGATGGTACAAAATCAAGGTGCTGAGCTTATCGCGACATCGCAGTTAGGTGTTGGTAGCTGTTTTGAAGTTCGACTGCCTCATAATACAAGCAGTTAAGTTTTTCCTTCTTACAATACACTTTGAAGCTTTGGTTTTCGGGTGTATTTAATCTTATTTCTTTCTATATTTATAGCAGGTGGATGGAAACTTACATGGCCGCTGCATATCTGGAGCTGATATGTCTGGAAAAACTTATACAGATTTGGAAAGTGAACTTGAAAGCTTGAGATATGAGCTAGAGCAAGTTAAGTTTGAGCGCGACAAATATAAAAAGCTGTTTGATGTATCTGGCGATGCACTTTCAATTATCAATTTAAATTCAGGAAAATTCGTAGAGTGTAACGACGCGGCGATCGAAATGCATGGCATTAGAAGCCAACACGCGTTTTTACAACTGACACCAGCTGATATTTCACCCATACACCAGCCCTGCGGCCAATCATCTGAACACTTAGCTAACCACTATATCGGTAAAACTCAAAATGAAGGCGCGCAATTATTTCAATGGACCCATTCTCGCCCAGATGGCTCAACATTCCCATGCTTAGTATCTCTCACGGCAGTGAAGTTCAATGGTGAGGACCTTATTCTGGCGATTGGTCGAGATATTAGTGAAATTGTGCAGGTCCAACAAAAGCTTGATGCTGCCCATTCTGATATCAAACGGTACAAAAAAGCATATCAAAGGGAAAAAGAAAAATTTGAGCATTTTGTAAATTTGGCGCCAGTAGGCATTGCCATAAACTTTATGAAAGATGGCAGTTTTGACTATGTAAATCAGGAATTCAGTAACATTACGGGTTACTCCGTGGAGGAACTAAATCAAATGGATTACTGGCAACTGACGCCGAAAAAGTATGAACAACAAGAATATAAACAGCTCGATGATTTAAAGATGAAAGGGCGCTACGGTCCTTATGCTAAAGAGTATATTCATAAATCAGGAAATGTATTTCCGGTGCTATTGTCAGGGATAAAAATTACCGACAGTGATGATGAGGATTTTATCTGGTCTGTTGTTCAAGACACGACGCAGCAAAAGAAGGTTGAGGCGCAAATGCAAAGGGCAAAAGAAGAGGCGGATTCATTCGCTATTCGAATGCAGCTTGCTAACGACTCTGCAGAGATTGGGGTTTGGGAGTGGGATCTTATTTCCAATGAGTTAATTTGGGATGATTGGATGTTTAAGCTGTATGGCGTTTCCCAAGGGCAGTTCTCAGGCGTTTATGAAGCTTGGGAAAATAGTGTTCACCCACAAGACCTTGAATATGCGCGCTCAAAATTAGAGGCGGCAGTGAAAGGTGAAGGTGTTTATGAGCCTGAGTTTAGAGTTGTGCATCCAAATGGCAATATAAGGACCATGAAAGCGAGTGCGGAAGTGCTCAAAGACGAGTCTGGCAAACCAGTCAAAGTCATTGGAGTAAACTATGATGTCACGGATAAGGTAGCTGTGATAGAAAAACTCGCAGCAGCAAAGCTAGCTGCAGAAAACTCAGTTAAGGCCAAGAGTGATTTTCTTGCCAATATGAGCCATGAAATACGTACACCCATGAATGCGATTTTAGGCGGTTTGCAGTTACTTCAAGGTGCAGATTTAAATTCTGACTATAGAAAAACACTGGCGAATGCGTCATTTTCAGCGCAAAGCTTGCTGACAATTATCAATGATATCCTGGATTATTCAAAAATTGAGTCGAATAAGCTGGAACTAGAAAACGCACCTATTTCATTCGCAGATATTGTCGAGTCGGTCAAGTATGACTTGGATGGGTTGATCAGCAAAAAAGGTATTGATTTTAATGTCGCAATCGATGAGGAGTTTGATGACAGGTGGCTCGGGGATTTGGTGAGGGTTAAGCAGATAATTCTAAACTTGGCGTCCAATGCTGTTAAGTTCACGGATGAAGGGTCAGTAAAAATAAGCGTGATGAACGGAAAGTATGAACACAATCCAGCTGTTGTCCTGAATATAGATGATACAGGGATTGGCATGAGTAAGGAGGTGCAAAGCAGTATATTTGACCGGTTTTCACAAGCGGATACATCGACAACAAGAAAATACGGTGGGACTGGTTTAGGTATGTCTATCACCACAAGCTTAGTGCGACTGATGGGAGGAGAAATAAAATTAAAGAGTGAACAAGCTAAAGGCACCAATATCCGAGTTGTACTGCCACTTGAAAAAACGAGTCAAATACCTAGCTCATTACCCTGTAAATCGCTATCACCTCCAGATTTAAAAGGAAGAAAAGTGTTAATTGCAGAGGATAATAAAATTAACCAGATGCTGGTTAAAGTGATGCTCAAAGAAACACAAGCAGAGTTAGTCATTGTAGAAAATGGAAAATTAGCAATTGACGCTTGCCAAAAAGGTGAGTTTGATTTGGTTTTAATGGATATTCACATGCCAGAAATGGACGGTATCGAAGCGCAAACAGTCATCAATACGCAGCAGCCAAACTTACCTATAGTTGCCTTAACGGCGAACGTGATGAAGAGTGATGTGCAAAGGTATCTTGCACAGGGCTTTGTATCTCATGTAGGAAAGCCCATCGACATGAGAGCGCTGTTTGGTGTGCTGCAACATATTCTCAATGACAAGTAGGGCGATAGTGGGGGCATAAGCAGTTCATTAAAACTGCCATGCGATAAATCGACTTTGCTTATTTCCTTGCAACATATTAACGACTTTATGGTTTTTAACGTTTTGCTGTTTCAAGCACTTTGTTAAAGCTGGCAGGTTATCTTTTTTTGATACCAAGGTCGTGAACCATCCTACTTGCTCTTTAAACTGAGTACTTTCTTTTATCATATTTGTAATAAAGGCAAGCTCGCCCCCGTCACACCAAAGCTCTGGTGCATGGCCACCAAAATTTAGTTGTTTAGCTGTTTTTGTGATTCCAAGGTTTTTCCACTTCCTTTGGGTACCTTGCTGCGCTGCCTGTTCACTTGCATGGAATGGTGGGTTACACATAGTGATATCAAAATAGCTATCTTTTGTGATAATACTTTGAAACATGGAATTGCTGTCAGCTTGATGCTTTATTTTGACAGCCAGCTTGTTTGCCTTGGCGATATTCTCAGCTACTTTGACTGCGATTGGGTTAATATCACTACCAACAAATTGCCATTTATATTCTGCATGCCCTAGGATCGGATAAATTAAATTTGCACCCGTTCCAATATCTAAGCATTTTATCTTTTTTCCTGTGGGGATCACGCCTTCATTTTCATCTGCGAGTAAATCAGCAAGGGCATGAATATAGTCTGCTCTTCCTGGCACTGGCGGGCATAAGAATTGCGGTGGTAGGTCCCAATATGTGATCCCGTAGTGCTTGAGTAACAGCGCTTTATTTAATAATAAAACGGCTTGAGCGTCAGAGAAGTCAATCGTAGTTTGGTCATTTGGTTTTTTCACAAGATAATTGGCTAGCTCAGGGACTATGGCCGAGAGCCCTGCTAAATCGTAGCCGTTGGCGTGTTTATTTCTAGGGTGCATGCTTGGAATATATATCACAAAATTACATTGCAGAATTATACCTTAATTTCAATGCCTTCACTAATGGGTTTACTTTTAAGTAATTCAGCTGGTACGATGAGTTAAAAAAGAGCATGTGCATATCATGATAAAGCAAGAGTCGATACAAGTACCAATACCTGATAAAAATGCTTCATTGCACCTTAGATATATTCATAACCCAGATAAACAAGGGCCTGTGGTGTTATGTCTGCATGGTGCAATAGAAAATGGCAAAATTTTTTATACAAATTCAAATAAAGGCTTTGCACCTTATCTCGCTGCACAAGGGTACAGGTGCTTTGTGTTGGATTTACGTGGAAGAGGTGAAAGCGTACCTGCCATTTCGTCAGGACATGACTATGGTCAAACTGAATCAATCACAGAAGAAGTACCAGCGGTACTTGAGTACATAACAAAAAAGGTCGGTGAGCGTCCGCACTATTGGGTTGCGCACTCTTGGGGCGGAGTCATCTTGAATAGTGTGTTTGCCCGCTATCCAGAAGAAATCAACCATGTACGAGCTTGCGCCTATTTTGGCTCTAAGCGAAGCTTATACAATAATCACCCTGAAAAGTTGCTCAAAGCAAATCTGATGTGGTTTTGGCTTGCACATTATTACGTAAAAAAACATGGCTTTTTACCGGCGAAAAAGCTTCGTTGGGGCGCTGATAGCGAGACAATAAAGTCACACGCACAAAGTGCGCAATGGGCAAAAATTAGCCCTTGGGTAGATAGCGATGATAACTTTGATTATGGCCAAGCTTTGAGTGGTCTATCCCTGCCACCTACGCAGCATATAGCGGGAGTAAGTGACAAGGCTTTGGCTCAGCCAATCGATATTGAAATGTTTATGAAAGAATCAGGACAGGGCGTTCAAAAATTAAATATTTATGGAAAAAAATATGGTCACTCTCATAACTATGGCCATATCGATATGCTCACTCATCCAAGCGCATTGCAAGATCAATTTAAAGATGTTCTCAATTGGTTTCATCGTTATGACGGCTGAAGTTTATAGCAGCCCATATTCTATTTCGGCTGCGTAAGCTCCTTTTCTATCTCTTTTTCAAAGATTTGCCAGCGGTTTAATGAGCGGTTATGGATTGGTTGACGCACTTGAGTTTTACTTAGTGTTGAGACCTTGCTGCGACTTTTATAAAACTCCATACATTCGGGCTCATACTTTAGATACATAAAGTTAAGAATTTTCTGAATGGTTCGTTCTGGCTCATCAATTAGCTTCTCATAGCTGATATTGAATACATTTCTTTTTAGATGTGATGAAAAGTGGGACATCACTTGTTGTTCAATTTCAGAGTAAAGTTTGAACTCGGGGAGCGAACAAAAGTAGGGTTCATTTTCGGCAAAATGGTTACTGTACACTGACCAAGCGTTAGCCATAAAATCACGGGTTAAATGGATGATTCTGGCGTTTGGGAATATCCTGTAAATTAGTCCTATGTTCTGAAAGTTTGCCGGAAGCTTATTGATAACAGCTTCTTCTTGAACCCTGTTTTTCTTGATTTCATCTACGTAAACACTGCGACAGTAATCAAGCATGGATGTGGATGGTTCATAAATACAATCTGGAAAAGGGCGTTCAGTTCGCATTTCAAGGTATGGCACTATTTTGTCACTGAGCACTATGCTTTCGCCAATTGTGCCGACTTGGCTATGTTGTGTCAGAATTTGCTCAAGCAGTGTAGAACCAGTTCTTGGCAGCCCAACGATAAACACAGGTGTAAACGTTGATTTCACTTTATCTATCGGCTTTGAGAAAAAGTCTTCATCACAAGTCGCTAATAAACGGTTATAGAATGGCAGCATATCTACTGTTCTAAATTCGCATTGTTTAAGCTGTAGCTCATTGGCTTTTTTATAGTATTCAAAGGCTTCTTTATTGTCGCCCAGAGCTTGATGCGCAGTTGCAAAGGCGTGATAGGCAACAATTTGAAATTTTGGGTGCTCAAACTTACCATCCAATTCCTCTAAACGTGCCATTAACTCAGGTATTTCAGAGGGGGGAGCCAACTGCATGAGCTCAAAAATCATAAATACAGAAACACCAGATTCTGGACACTCTAGTCCTTTTTTGAAAACTTGAAAAGCGTTATCTATGAAGCCATGATCTAAATAGAACTGACCAAGATGATAGTGAATCTGGGCGTTATGCCTCGCAACACTTAAGGCGTATTCAAGAACAGTTTTTGCGTCAACGGGCGATCCAACTGCAATAAATGCATCAGCCAAAGCATATAAAGGGTCGAGCATTTTAGGTAGATGTTCGCATGCTCTTTTGAGGTAGTAAATTGCGTTATCATATTGCTCTAAACGCATACATATACGGCCTAGGCCAAATAGGGCTTTGCCATTAGTGGGGTTTTGTTTAAGCACTTGTTTAAACATAAACTCGGCTTCTCGGAGCCTGTTTTCTAACAACAGTTCTGTTGCGCGATCTAAAAGTAACATGTTAATCAGCAGTTTATTTTAATAATAAAAATAAAAAGAGGAAATAGCTATCGCTAATTCCTCTTTTGCTCTGGGTTACAGATAAAGTTTAGAACGTATAAGTTGCTTTGACGTAGTAGAATCCGCCATTAATGCCAAATGGTGACGTTTCATAATAAATACCGCCCCATGTGTTGGATGGTGTAAGTTCACTAGCGCCTTCTTCAGCGAAATTAATGACTTTTTCAGCATCTTGGTCAAAGATATTATTTGCACCAACTGTAAGGCTAATGTTTTCTGTCGCGTAATACGTCAGCTCAGCATCAAATGTAAAGTTTGGATCTGCCATGATTGCAGTCGCGTCATAGTCCACATGAACGCCTTGATATTCGCCAAAGTAGTTGTAACGAATAAAGCCTGAGAAGTCTTCCCACTGCTGAGTCCAAGTATAAGTGGCTCTATGCTGAGGTAAGTCATTCTCCAAACGTTTTACTTTAAAAGCACCTGTAATATCGGAGAACTTGTCAACCTCAGTTTCATTCCAGTTATATGCCATGCTGAAAGTTGCAAAGCCACCTAATAAGTCCATTGAGTAGTTAGCTACAACATCAACACCTTGTGTTGTGGTATCGAAGTCATTTGTAAAGAACGACACTTGCGCGATGCTATCTACATTCGGGACGCCATCGGCTTTAAGCGCTTCTTTTTGAGTCGGCGTTAGATTAATTTTTTCAGACTGACTGAGTCTATCTTCTACCTGAATATTGTAGTAGTCGATGGTTAAGAATAAGTCGCCTGTCTGGTACACGAAACCAAGTGTATAACTCTCAGACTCTTCAGGTTGTAATTCCGTACCGCCTAATATCTCTGATACAGGGTTTGTAGGTGGCAGAAGCGCTGAGTCTACAAGTACACCGCTGCTCAGATTTGTTTGCACATTACTTACGTTGGCTTGACCAACGGTTGGCGCTCTAAAGCCTGTGCTCACAGAGCCTCGAACTGATAAATCATCTGTCAGTTGGTATTGACCCATGATTTTAAAGTTGGTTGTAGAGCCGAATGAATCATAGTCTTCAAACCTGAGTGCCCATCCCATTAAAAACTCTTCTGTGAATGGGGTTTCTACGTCCACATATGCGGCATAGTTGCGGCGGGAAAACTCGCCTGCTGCTGCAGGTTGGAAACCAGGGAAACCGTTCGAGCCTATACCAAACCCTTGTTGAGTTAACGGCCCTGCAATAAATGAAGCTTCATCACCAGCAATGACCTCAAAAGTTTCTTCGTGCCATTCTAAGCCTGTTGCCACATTCACTTCATAGGCCAAACCAAAGTCGAACTCTTTAGATACATCAAAGTTAAAGTTTTTCTCTAGTTGGATATATTTACCCGGGCTGAATTCCATCGGCGTTTCAGCGCCTAGCGAGGCATTGACCGTATTGGTAATAAAATAACGTGATTCATTTCGACCAACGGAGCCGCTAATATCGTAGTAGCCGCCTTCCATAAAACCTTCAGTGAACTCACCTTTTGTGCCGATTGTTAGGGATGTATCGGTAATATTACCGCCAAAATTGGGTGTAAAGCCACCAGGTAGAATTTCATTAAAAGCAAAACAGTTTCTACCAACTTCTGTATCGGCTGCAATTTGTTGATAAGCAGCAATGGTCGCCACATTATATATACGATTGCCGTCAGCATCTTTTAGATTTACGGTGGGACAACCAATTCCAGTGTTCAAGCCATCGAGATCGGCAACTAGTAACGTATCTCCTCCGTCATTAGAGTATACTTGTGGACGGGTTTGTGGGTTACGATAATAGAATCCACCTTTTACATCACGCTCTGAATAGTTACCGAACATATAAAATTCAGAACTATTACTTAATTCAAGTCCAACATTACCAAACAGGGTAATATCGTCTTTGATCTCTGGTGCACCCCAAATTTGCGCTGGATCTCTTACGCCTTCAACATTTGCGTCAATATATGCCTGAGCATCAGGTCTTTGCACACTTCTGCTTGTTGCGTCGGCTTCTTTATATTGAAAACTTAGGTTTGCAAACCCTTGATCAGTAAATGGTAAGCCAATATTACCTTCAAATGTCGTTGTATCACCGTCACCCTCGTAATATTCGCCTTGCTTAACAGAAAAGCTACCCCCTTCGGAAGCGTCTTTAAGTACAAAGTTCAAAACACCTGCTATTGCATCGGAACCATATTGTGCAGCAGCGCCATCACGCAGTACTTCAACTTGTTTAAGTGCGACACTGGGTATCACAGAAATATCAGGGCCTTGTGCACCATCATTAATACCACCACCTAAAAATGCGATGACAGAAGAACGGTGTCTGCGTTTACCGTTGAGTAAAATTAGAGTGGAGTCCGCAGGAAGGCCACGAAGGTTTGCTGGACGAACTAAGCTCGCCGCGTCACTGATTGGGTTGGCATGGACATTGAGTGAGGGCACAGACCCTTTTAAAAGCTCAAGCATATCATCGCCACCAGCTTTGCTTAGTTCATCGCCGCCTATGATATCGATTGGTACAGGCGACTCACCAATTGACCTAGGCGCTGCCCTTGAACCAACGACGGCAATTTTCTCAATATCTTTGTTTGCTCCTCCTTCTCTTGCATCTGCTTGAACGCCAAATGCAAGTAAGGCTGTGGTCGCTGCAGTTGTAGAAATAGCAAATTGTATTGCTTTTCTTAGTTTGCATCTCTGTAGTTTCATCCTGTTTCCCCAGTTTTTCTAAACTTCTTTTTATAAACCAAATTGCAATATGCAATAACGTGTTATCACTTGAATGTATTCAATTCGTTAACACAATAATAAAAGTAGCAGCCAATTCGCCAAGTTCAATTTTTTGATTGATTTAATTGCATTTATTTATAAATTAAGCGTGCCTAGACCGAATTTTTCACTAGAGTGGAATGAATTTGTATTTCAAATGGGTAATTCCATCTCACTTAGTGTGTTTTGTATCGTCTGTGAATTAACAAGGTAAGAAAGAATGTTCGATATTTGTAAACGAGGTTATGAGGAGGCCCCACAGTCATGCAAGGAAAGTTGTTTTAGTTGGACCAAATATCTACACGATTTTTACAGAGAACTTTGCTAGAATGACGGTAAATAAGCTGATTTTGGACATCAATGCGGTTAATTAAAGTCGTGCATAAAGCACCTATACGGGTGGCACGGATAAGTAGAAAAAGGCAAAGGTTAAGGATAAAACGTACGCTGATTGCGTTGAAAGGGGCGCTTGCCCAAGAAAAGCAAGAAACGGAAGAGATGCTTGATATTTACAAGCGCTACACACTCGGCAATGCATCTAAGTCAGAGCTAAGAGTTGCCAACAAACAGTTTGTAGATGTCTTAAAAGGTTTGGGGTTAGGTGTTTTTGCTATTTTGCCATTTGCGCCCATTACGATACCTTTAATCATCGCATTGGGTAATAAATTTGGAGTAGAAGTACTCCCCAGTTCATTTGCAATAAAAAAAGAAGAAAAAAGAAATAAAAGTGAGTGAGCATTACTCAATGCCACGCTTATTCAGTGCTTTACATCAAGCCAGCATAATTATAGAAAAAACTTACCCTTATGACGGTGAATTGTGTCTCAGTTATTGATATCCTTGAGTCAATACAACTTAGAATAAGAGGCACGTATGAGTACTTTACTCGTTCATTCCCAGGAAGGAACACCAGTCCATTTAACCACAGAGTCACAGCTGGAAAGCTGGTTGTCAGAAAATGCACAAACTGCCAAAAGCTTTGTGTTGTCAACGCGTCAAGAGGGACAAAATGTATTGCTAGTCCCAGATTTGGAAAGTGGAGCATTATCAAGTGTTGTATGCATAGTTGAATCGCTTGATGATCAATGGCTAGCAGGTGATCTAGCCAAGCAACTACCAAAAGGCATGTATCAGTTTGTTGGTGGTGAAGAGTTAATTGAGAGAGCTGCCACGAGTTATGTCCTTGGCGCATATAAATATAGTGCGTACAAAAAAACTGCCCCTATTCAAGCAAAGCTAGCCATCTCACAAGAGAACCTGTTTAAGAAGGTGTCGGATATTACAGCAGGTATATACTTGGTTCGTGATTTAGTTAACACACCAGCTGCCGATATGATGCCTCAGCATTTGGCAGAAACATTCATTGAACTCAGCGAGCAATTTGGCGGTGAATTTAAACAGCTTATTGGTGATGAACTTTTAGAGCACAATTATCCGACTATTCATATGGTTGGTCGCGCAAGTGATAACAAGCCTCGCTTATTAGATTTAACTTGGGGTGATGAAAATGCACCTAAGCTAACTTTAGTGGGCAAAGGCGTATGTTTTGACTCAGGTGGTTTGGACCTCAAACCTGCCGCAGGCATGAGAAACATGAAAAAAGACATGGGCGGTGCAGCGCATGTATTGGGCTTGGCACATATGATTATGGCGGCAAACCTGCCTGTAAGATTACGCGTGCTAGTCCCTGCGGTTGAGAATGCAGTGTCAAAAAATGCGTTTAGACCGGGTGATGTGATTGTTACACGTAAAGGGATCACAGTTGAAATTGACAACACAGATGCTGAAGGGCGCTTAGTATTGTGTGATGCTTTGGCTGAAGCACAGACTGAAAAGCCTGACCTGCTGATTGATTTTGCAACATTGACAGGTGCTTGTCGAATCGCTTTAGGTACTGAATTGCCTGGCTTTTATAGTACAGATCAAAAGATTGCTAATGACATCATTGCTGAGGGAATTGAGTTAAATGACCCAGTATGGCAATTACCTTTATTTGACCAGTATAAAGGTTTGTTTAAAAGCGATATTGCGGATATTGCGAACTGCGGTTCAACGCCTTTTGGTGGTTCAATTACTGCTGCGTTATATCTCAAAGAGTTTGTTGAACCAGAAAATACACCTTGGCTTCACTTTGATGTTATGGCGTGGAATGTTCGTCATTTACCGGGTCGCCCAGTAGGCGGTGAAGGCTTAGGCTTAAGAGCTACCTTCTCATATTTGCAAAAGCGTTTTGCTTAGGAAAAATTAAAAAAACGGCTCAATTGAGCCGTTTTTTATTATGCAGAATTATACAGATTTTACAGGGATATTTGAAAGCAATGCTTTCATTTGCTCCCAGTATAACCCCACAGAGCCAATATGTACTTTTTCATCTGGAGAGTGAGGGAATTTGATGGTTGGGCCAAACGAAATCATATCCATGTCTGGATAAGGTTCTTTGAAAAGGCCACACTCTAATCCTGCATGAATCACCATGATGTCAGGTTTTTTACCGTAGATACCTTCATACATATCTCTGAAAATATGAATGAGCTCTGATTCTGGTTCAGGTTTCCAACCAGGGTATGCACCGGAGAATTCAACTTTTACGCCAGCAAGCTCGGCCAATGAAGCAAGCGTACCTTCAACGTCTGTTCTACCCGAGTCAATCAAAGAACGGATCAGACATAAAATTTCTACGCAGTCTTGCTCTGTGGTGATCACACCAAGATTTAATGAGGTTTCAACTACGCCTTGTATGTCGTCACTCATTCTTACCACACCATTAGGGCAAGCATTCAACAATGACAGCAATTGTTGTGTGCTTTTTGATGTCATCGGTGTTTGTGACGCTTCGACTTGCGTAGTGATAAAAGTGAGGCCAGTTTCAATCGCAGCAAGCTCTTTACGCATTAGCGCCTGTACTTCCTCAATACGCTCTGCTAATTGATTAATATCGGCATCATGAATTGCAATCGTAGTGTAAGCTTCTCGAGGAATTGCATTTCTTAGCGAGCCGCCTTTGAACTCAACAATTTGAAAATCAATACCACTGAGGTGATGCTTTAATGTACGAGCTAATAGTTTGTTCGCGTTGGCACGTCCGGTATGAATGTCGACACCTGAATGGCCGCCTTTGAGACCTTTCAGTGCGATTTCAACATACACTTGTCCGGTTGCTACAGTCTGTCTTTCGATATCGAGCGTCAGGCTAGCATCAATACCACCGGCACAGCCCATATAGATCTCGCCTTCTTGCTCAGAGTCGGTGTTTAGTAAAATTTCACCTTCCAACCAACCAGCTTCTAGACCAAACGCGCCGGTCATCCCAGCTTCTTCATCCACGGTTAAAATCACTTCTAGTGGTCCGTGTGCAACGTCATTTGAGGCTAAAACAGCTAAACAAGATGCCATGCCGATGCCGTTATCAGCACCGAGCGTTGTGCCATCAGCTGTTACCCAATCGCCATCGACAAAGGGTCTAATTGGATCTGTCACAAAATTATGATTTGTATCGTCATTTTTTTGCGGCACCATGTCGATATGCGCCTGCAATACGACCGGCTTTCTAGTTTCCATGCCTTCAGTTGCAGGTTTTTTGATGAAGACATTACCGGTTTTATCTCGGCGTGTAGCTAAATTTTGTGACGTTGCCCAGTCAACAATAAACTGTGCAAGTGCTTCTTCATGCTTTGATGGGTGTGGGATTGAACAGATTTGGTCGAAAAATTGCCACACGATTTGTGGTTCGAGTTGGCTTATCTCTGAATGAGGTTTAAACACCATATTCCCCTAATAACTAGCTTGTTGTCAGTAATTTGATTTAATAGCAAACATTGGTTGCTTTATAACAGCGTTCGTTGTGCGGTATGCAAAAGCAACCTCATATTAAGTTAAGACGTTTGAATGTCGTTAAAATAAGTATAAAGGCGTCACTTCAGGTTATTTACATAAGACGATGAGATGCCAAGGGCATATAGTCTAGACGCGCTGTGAGAGGTATATTATCAGTTATTCACGTCTATATCGAGCAGCAGCGTCTACCACTGCTCGGCGTAGATTAATCCGCTTTTTGACAAGCAGCAACAGAATCGCTGACAAGTTCTAAACCTGACTTTTCACAAGTTGGGAATGTATAATCAGACGTTGAGATAGGCGTTACACGTTCACCCCATTTGATGTAACTTGCTGCCCAAGTTAATCCTGCCCCAAATGCCGCAGACATGATATTTGCGTGTGGCTTGATCATGCCTTGCTCAACAGCTTCACAAAGGGCTATTGCAATTGTTGCTGCCGATGTGTTTCCATACTTGTCAATGTTGACCATGACTTTATTGTCGTCAATATCTAATTTTTTCTGAATGGCTTGTATTATTCTCAGGTTAGCCTGATGAGGGATCAGTACATCTATATCTGTAAGTTGCAGGTTTGTTGTTTGTAGCACATCGTCACAAGCTAAACTCATCCCAGTAACAGCACGTTTAAAGATCTCTCTGCCTTCAAACAGTAAGTCTGATGGACCAACTGCTTCATACTTATTTAAATCAGTACCATAGTTGGTAATGTGCAATATATCTCTGTCTTCAGTATCACACCCAGTTTTGGTCCCCATTAAACCGTTCGGTTCAGAACTCGCTTCAAGAACAACGGCGCCTGCGCCATCTCCAAATAAAACAGCACTGTCTCTTTTGGCCCAGTTGACATACCAGGTCATACGTTCCGCTGCGACGACAACCGCCTTTTTAATCATGCCAGCTTGGATCTGAGCAGTTGCATTTTGTAATGCGTATAAAAAGCCAGAACATGCTGCATTTGTATCACATGCAGCGGCACCTGTTGCGCCAATATTTTTTTGCACAAGGGAGGCGGTGTTGGCAACCATGGTTGAAGGCGTACACGTTGCAAGTAAAACAAGGTCAATGTCTTCACCGTTAATGCCTGCACATGCAAGCGCATGCTTACTAGCGATGGTGGCCAGCTCTGCTGTGCTAACATGACTTACACGTCGTGAACGGATCCCTGTACGCGTTGTGATCCACTCGTCTGTGGTATCAACAATCGTACTTATTTCATCATTACTGATTGACGCTGGTGGTACTGCTTTCCCCCAGCCGGTAATTTTGGCATATATCATAGTGTCTCTTTATCAAATCCGACCACTTGGTTAATTGCGTATTTATAACAAACTATTGATTTTTACTCAAAGAATACCTTGTTGAATTAGCACATTTGACTAAAATAAAATGAGAAACAGGTCAGATATCAGTTGTTTATGACTCAGAAAATCACTCAAGAATTACTTGATGAACTTGTATCTTTAGAGCGGCTTTTACTTGAACCTCATGTAAGAGAATCCAAAGAACGCTTGTCTATGTTGTTGGATGATGACTTTTACGAAATATCTGCGAACGGCTTACTCTTCGACAAAAGACATGTTTTGGCACGGTTACCTTGTGAAAAAGTGCCTCAATTTTACAATCAAGATTTCAGAGGGCAGATGTTATCTGAAACAATCGCGCAGTTAACTTATCATGCAGCGTATAGAAGAAACGCATACAGCAATTTGCAGTTTTCATTAAGAATGTCATTATGGCGCGACATAGGCTTAGGTTGGCGATTGCTCTTTCATCAGGGGACACCCTGTCCAGAGTTTGCTTTGAGATATGATTGAGTTTGCAAAAGCGAGGCTGTTCTCTTTAAGTTAGTTTGTTGTTCGGGTAAAGTACGCGCATCTTCAATCTTTGGCTCGACTTATGGTTATCGCTTTTTCTCCCCAGTCCGCGCTTGGTCAGTTGTTATTACTTCGTTCCATAGCCATCGTGTTGCAACTTGTTTTAGTGTTGATTTCAATTTTACTATTGGATAAAAGCATTCCACATCAACCTGTGTTTTCGGTCATTGCGTTAGAGTCACTGTTTCAGTTGATAAGTATTGTTATGTATCGCCGCAGCCGAGAAATATCAGAAAGGGCAATGACTCTTCAGCTCATGGCTGACATTGTATTTTTATCTGTTCTGCTGTCTTTTTTAGGTGGTGCGAGCAACGCCTTTGTCTCTCTTTTGTTATTGCCTTGTATTATTGCGGCTGTAACCGTTTCAATTGGGTATGTCTTATTCGTGTCAGCAAGTGCCTTAGCCGCATATGGTTATTTGTATGTTGCTGTGACCATGCCAATGCATCACCATGGAATGCACATGGGAGAGCATTTACTTGGAATGTTTGTTAACTTTGTCTTTATGGTGGTTGTGACAGTCGGTGTTGTTGCCATATTGGTTAAAAGGATCAGAGAAAGGGAAGCATTACTTGCAAAAACCAGAGAGAAGCAATTACAACAAGAGCAACTTTTGGCTTTAGGGAGCGCTGCCGCGCAAGTTACTCACCAATTGGCCACGCCAATCGCACATCTAAACCTCTTGTTAGAAGAGTTACAAGAAGACTTTCCAGCGCATCCTGCAGTCGCTGAGATGAATGGGCCAATATTACAGTGTAGAACACAATTAGATAGCTTTCGTGAACAGACTGAGCTACTCAAACTTAAGCGCCAAGACAAGTCGCAATCCACTCAATTCGTTTTAGAGCAACTTGAAGAACTAATGACGTTACAATATCCGGGGCAGTCTTTGACGGTATTAGAGAAGACCTCCAGTGTGGATATTAATGGTGACCCAATGTTAGTGCCTTCTTTACTCAATTTAATCGTGAACGCCGCGAAGGCTAATGAGCGGGCGGGTAAAAACCAAATTGAGCTGAACGCGTTTTCTGAAGCGGGTAAATGGCATTTAACTATCAAAGATCAAGGTAAAGGGATCGCACAGAAAAAGTTAGATGATATCGGAAAGTCAGTTGTTGAAAGTGATACCGGTTTTGGCATGGCTTTATTATTAACCCATGCGACCCTAGAAAGGGTGAATGGTGAGTTGCACCTTGAAAACCTAAGTGAGGGCGGTGTGTTATCTACAGCAGTATTACCAATTGTGGGTGAGTTATGAAGTTATTGATCATTGAAGACGATATTGCGTTTTCTAATACGCTTGCAAGGCGAATGGCCAAAATGGGTTTTGAGTGTCAAATTGTTAATCGAGAGGAAGAGATAGTTTCTCATTGCGAAACTTTTCTTCCCGAGTATGTGCTGTTAGACATGAAGTTAGAGCACTCGTCTGGGCTACAGCACATTGGTGCAATTAGACAAGTGTTATCCAGCGCAAAAATAGTTTTACTCACAGGCTTTGCAAGTATTGCGACCGCAGTAGAGGCCATTAAGCTTGGCGCTGATGATTATCTAACAAAGCCCGCTGATACCAAACTCATTGCGAAAAAGCTATTGGGTGAAGAGGTGGTGATAGAAGACGCATTTGAATCTACCATGTCACCAGAGCGGCTAGAGTGGGAGCATATACAACAAACGTTGCAGGCAAATGACGGGAATGTCTCAGAAACAGCTCGCCAGCTAAATATGCACAGAAGAACATTACAGCGAAAACTACAAAAAAAACCTGTATCTAAATAACCTACTGATACACATATATTGCCCTATTGATAGATTTTAACTAAATTGAAAATAATGAAACAATGGGGCAGAGCTCATGTATGTATTCGATATCAATATCATTGCGGTACTACTTGCTGCATTAAGCTCTTTTTTACTAGGCGGGATATGGTATTCGCCTCTACTCTTTCAACGCACATGGCTTGAGGGCGCAGGGTTAACTGAACTTGACCTGAAAGCCGCCAATCATAAAGTCATTTTCTTGGGATCATTTTTGTTGAGTATTGTTGCATCAGTGGCAGTAGCAACCTTGGTAGGTAAAGGCTCCTCCGTAATCGATACGATGTCATTTGGGCTATTCATTGGGATTTTGTTTGTTGCAAGCTCTTTTGGTGTGAGTTACCTGTTTGAACAAAGACCACTTAAATTATTTCTGGTGAATGCCGGCTATCACACGTTACAATTCACGTTAATTGGGTTTGTGATAGGGAGTTTAAATTAATTGGCAAAACCGAACAAAAAAGGCCCTGTTAGAACAGTCGATATCTTCTGCTCAAATTGTAAAGCAAAGCTTTTCAAATACCGTAAAGGCGGAAAGGGCAGCTTAATAAAGTGTTTTATTGAGCGAATTAGTGTAGATCACACTAACAATCAGACTCATTGCCCCCAGTGTGAGCAGGAGTTTTCACGTAAAACTTTGATTAGAGGTGCACCCGCACTGAAAATTGTTGGTAATAAGGTGACTTTTAAATAACACCTTTATCGATAAGGACAATTATCCTGTTTTCTCATCTCTATTTTTTAGATACTCACAAAGTTTGTGCTGTTTCAACGATTGAAAGTCACCCTACCCATGGAAAAGGGCCAGCGTGTTTGGGTGAGTATCCACAAAAATATATGGACAAAAACATGATTGATATTTTATTTGATGTAATTGGTATGGCTGGTACTTTTCTTGTAGTTGGCGCGTTCTTTTTGTTACAACTTGAAAAAGTCACGCCAGATGGCCTCAAATATAACCTCATGAACCTTTCTGGTGCAATATTGCTACTTATCAGTTTGTGCTACAACTTCAACCTTGCAAGCTTTGTGATTGAGCTATTCTGGATAGTTGCTTCACTCATAGGTTTGTATAAGTATTTCAAGGCAAAGAGATTACAAGCGGCATAAAACTTCAGTAAAAACTTGCACAGTTACATTTCATGCGTATTATTTAGATGTATGAACGGTAACTGTGTAAGCAAAATTGAGTGATTTTAATCGCTTAAATTGAGCTTGTTACGGTATCAGTAGCCAGGCTTAATATGAAAAAAACAACCCCGCTGATATTTTTATTTTCTTTTTGCTTAAGTGCAGCCGCCTCTCAAGATGAGTTGTTCGAATTGAGCTTTGAAGAGCTACTTGATGTTAATATCACCTTAGCGACCAAAACCGTTGAAACCCCCACATCAGTTCCATCTAGTACCACCGTCTTTAATCGTCAACATATTCAATTATTAGGGGTTGCTAATGTATATGAGCTGATGAATTTTGTGCCTGGTATGCAGTCAACCCGCGGCGATTGGGTCGGCGCGGTGCCAAAAGAGCATGCTCGCGGCATTTATCTCGATAGCGGTAATGTGCTTGTTATGCTCAATGGACAGCGACTCAATGATGCATCATTTGGTAAAGCGTCTGTTTATGCACCATTTATCCCAGTTGAAATCGTTGAAAGAGTTGAGTTTATAAGAGGCCCTGGTTCTGCACTTTACGGAAGTAATGCCTTTTTAGGTGTGATGAACATAGTAACCAAAAAGGGCGTTAATCAGATCATGGCTGCAGTTGGTGATAATGGGATGTATCAAGGTGCTGTGAGCTTACATAAAGCCTTTGATAATGGCTTAACAGTTCAAGCAAATACCTCTTTATATCGAGATGACGGAGATAAATATTTTGATGCCCAAGTGAGAGATCCTGTAGATGGTCGGTTTATTGAGCTCGAATTCAGTTGGCATAATTGGCGATTTGCAGTTCATAATACGGAGACTCGGTTAGATGAGTTTATTAACTTATCAGGAGAATCAAAAGATAACCGTCACACCAGCCGCAATCTAGGTATGCAACTTGAAGTCAATTCTTCATGGCATGGCTCGATCACCAACACCACTCGGTTGGATTTTATTAAACACGATATTAAAAGTGCGGGCCTCATTGCCAGTGCAGAGCTTCTCCAGTTAGAAAACGGTTTTTTTGTCGGGCCTCGTTGGCAATCAAGAGACCTAACTTTAAACAGCGAAACTGTATATACATACGATGAGTCACTAAATGTGATTTTTGGGGCTGAATATTCGTGGGAAGAGCAGTCTCGAGCAGATGTATATACTAATTATTATAATGCAGATACAGGACAAATCTTTGTCGATGAACCTTACTTTTTAGGCGGCCTTCAAGTGATCAGCAATCACGAACCATTTAAGCCGCTTGAAGCGAGTTTTGATTCGTATGCGGTGTATTCGCAATTAAAGTATGTACTGAGTGAATCGATTACCATGTTTACAGGTCTGCGTTATGACGATGTGGTAGATATAGATCGAAAGCTTTCGCCAAGGTTGGCGCTGATATATCAGTTTAATCCGGTGCACACATTCAAGTTACAATATGGCGAGGCATTTAGGGTGCCAGTAAGCAATGAGCTATATTCCAACGATGAGGTGACGTCAGGAAATCCAAGCTTGAAAGCTGAATATTTAAAAACGACGGAATTGGTTTGGCATGCTAAAGATAATAATTGGCAAATTGATTTAGTTTTGTTTGATAATGAACTTGAAGACTTTATTAATTTAATTCCCGTTGATGAAGCGCAATCTCGTTTTACGTTTGATAATGTATTTGAAACAAGCATGCAAGGCTTGGAGTTTAGCGGTACTTTGCATATCAGCGATAATACTTGGCTTTCTAGTACGTTTACACAGTATATAGACTTACCTTTTAATCCGAGTTATAAAAAGTTTGGTTCTTTAGTGTTTAACTACCGTCATGGTGATATACAATACTCTTTCAACGGCATTTGGCGAGATAGTATTACTGTTATTCCAGCGGTGCTGCCAGATGACCCAGAATTCTCACCTTATCATCAGCCTAGCCATTGGTTTTTTGGTACAACCGTGAGCTGGAAAGTCGATGAAAAGCAAGGTATTGCATTACAAGTTCAAAACTTATTTGATAAATCAACTGATGCGTTTGACCCTAGAAGGTACGATGGAAGAGTGCCTCAAAAAGGGCGTCAAATTAGGCTACGCTACACCTACGACTTTTAATGTTTGGTGGAGTAAAGTATTCAAGTCGGTAAATTGTTTTCTCAGAACAGTTAACTTAAAACTCCAGCGCAGTTCAGGTACATCAGCCTTAATACACCTCTTCGGAACTCCTTAAATTAGATTTTCAAACACGTGATTATTCTAACTTAGTAACTATGTATGTAGTGCTTTGTTTACATTTATTTATTGTATAATATGAAGTTTATCAAAACTTTTGTATAACCATATGATTACTTTGATTAAAAAAATGCAGATTGCAAGAGTGTAATTTATGTAAATTAAAGGTTTATTTTTTGTTTTATTTGGCTAGTCTCAACTATGCATCCAACATCGGTGCACATTCAGAACCTGAATGTAAAAACACACAATCAAGGAGCATAAAGTGAAACTACATAAAATAACGAAATTATCTCTCGCCACACTCGCGATATTAAGTTGCGCTGCGAATGCCGCACAAAAGCAGTATTTAAACCAACAAAATAATTTAAATATGATGTTGGTATCAGGCTCAATGAGCGTTTTATCGGCCCCAGCAGAGCAAATAATTGGTCTTTCATCAGCTGACTCACTCAAAATATTAAAAACGTTTAAACACAAAAACGGTGCTACAACCTATCGCTATCAGCAGTTGCACCAAGGGTTGCCGGTGATAGGCGATACGGTCAGCCTAACATTTGACAAACAGGGGCTTTTGAAACACGCACACGGGGCGGCCGTTTATGGCATTGCGGGAGATGTTTTGTCAACAAAACCATCCTTGGCAGTGGAGCAGGCAAAAACGATGTCACCTGCGTCGATTACGTCTTTGCAAAAGGGAAAAGAGAAGTTTCATGAGACGGATAGGCTGGCTATTTGGATTGATAGCAACAACCAAGCGCGCCTAGTGTATGAGCTGTCGCATGTGACATATGGTGAACTTCCCTCAAGGCCTTACCAAATTGTTGATGCGAATACAGGTGAGGTTTTAGTCAGCTATGACAATATTCAACATGCAAATGCAACGGGTCCAGGTGGCAACCAAAAAACAGGCAAGTATCAATATGGTACAGATTATGGCCATTTAGATGTCAGCCAGTCTGGCAATACATGCACTATGAACAATGCCAATGTAAAGACTATTCACTTAAATCACGGAAGCAGCGGTTCAAGTGCGCACAGTTTTACTTGTCCAGAGAATACGGTTAAAGAAATAAATGGTGCATACTCTCCGCTCAATGATGCGCACTATTTTGGTAATGTGGTATTTAACATGTACAGTGATTGGCTTGGCACAGCACCACTGAGCTTCCAATTACAAATGCGCGTCCACTATAGCAATAATTATGAAAATGCTTTTTGGGACGGTCGGTCGATGACATTTGGTGATGGTAAAGACCGTTTTTATCCTTTGGTAAGTTTAGACGTGTCTGCACATGAAGTAAGTCATGGCTTTACAGAGCAAAACTCAGGATTGATTTATCGTAACAAATCTGGTGGTTTGAACGAGGCATTTTCAGATATGGCTGGTGAAGCTGCAGAGTATTATATGAAAGGCAGCAATGATTGGCTGGTAGGGCAAGACATCTTTAAAGGCAGTGGTGCGTTGCGATATATGAACGACCCGACAAAAGATGGTCGCTCTATTGATCATCAGTCAAACTTCACCTCAGGTATGGATGTGCACCACTCATCGGGTGTATTTAACAAAGCTTTCTATCACCTCGCAACGACAACAGGGTGGGATACTAAAAAGGCGTTTGTTGTGATGGCCAAGGCAAATCAGATGTACTGGACAGCAAGCACTGATTGGGATTTAGCTGGTAACGGCGTGATGGATGCAGCATGTGATTTAGGCTATAACCCAGATGATGTGAAAGCAGCGCTTGCGCTGGTCGGCGTAAACTCACAGTTAAGTTCTGGAAGTAGCTGTGGCACACCGCCAACAGATGAAGCGTTGACCAATGGCGTTGCAAGAACGGGTATAAGTGGCAGTGCCAAATCTCAACAATTTTTCACCTTGGATGTACCTGCAAATGCAAGCAACCTTAAGTTTGTAACAACGGGTGGCACAGGTGACGCAGATTTATATGTTAAATTTGGTAGTCGACCAACTTTGCAGTCATATGATTGCAAGAGTACAACGTCTACGAGTGCTGAGTCATGTTCAATAGCTGCTGTACAACCAGGTACTTATTTTGTGATGGTAGAAGCTTGGAACCAAATCTCTGGAGTTTCACTAACTGGAAGCTATTCAGATGGAGGGAACTCGACCCCGCCTATTGATAGAGCTGAGAGCAATATTTCAGTATCTACAGGTCAGTGGGCGAGATACACTCAATCACTCGGTGCAGGCTACTCGAATTTGACGGTGACGATTTCAGGTGGCTCTGGCGATGCTGATCTTTACGTGAATTTTGGTTCTGCTTCTTCTACTACAACTTATCAATGCCGCCCATACAAAAATGGTAACAGTGAGACCTGTACATTTACCAACCCACAATCAGGCACATGGCACATAGACTTGCGCGGTTACAGCAATGCAAGTGGCGTTACCTTAAATATTAAAGCCAACTAACACACACCAGACAAAGGCGGCATTGCGTCGCCTTTTACTTAAACTGTCCAAAGGAACAACTATGCGTACAAACACTCACCTATGTTTGTTGACGTGTCTGACTTTCCCTTGTTTATCAAATGAAGTATCTGAAAAAAAATGGATCACATTAGGCGCAACAGCAAGTCATCATTACCAGTTAGAAAACTCAGTTAAAGGCCGCTCTTACGTTCAATCAAAAAGTGATAATTCATCTGTTGATTTATTATTGATGAATGAAGCGGAGCATGTTCATGTTAGTCACTTTATGCATGATAACTATCATCGCTGTGGTGGGTTTGTATTACATGAAAGTGAAGAGGAGGCATTAGACTATCTGCGCACATTAGACTATGCGCACAACAACCAGCCAGAACTGATGTACTCCATAGACAACGCTGATACTGCACGAGCCCTAATGAGTAAGGTGTCGACAACAGGTTTGGAGAGTACGGTTAGCGCTATGACGGCATTCTACAACAGATACTATACACAACAATCGGGAGTAGATGCAGCTGATTGGGTGAAGCAGCACTGGATAGATTTGGCGCGAAGTCGCACGGATATAAAAGTGGAATCATATAATCACTCATGGCCACAGTCATCTGTGGTTGTCACTATTCCTGGCAACGAACTTAAAGATGAAATAGTGATTATTGGTGGGCACTTAGATTCTATTAATGGTTCTAATCCTAGCAGTGGAAAAGCGCCTGGGGCAGATGACAACGCCTCAGGTATAGCGGTGCTCAGCGAGGTTCTTAAAGCCATTGTGGAGAGTAATTATAAACCCAAAAGAACAGTTCAAATAATGGGCTTTGCAGCGGAAGAGGTAGGGCTGAGGGGATCAAAAGCAATTGCTCAAGATTATAAGAGCTTAGGTAAAAACGTGGCGGGGATGGCGCAGTTTGACATGTCTGGGCATAAAGGCGGGCAGTATGACATTGTTTTTATTACAGACTACACAAACAGCAGTCAAAACACATTTATGAGCCAATTGCTAGATACTTATCTAAGCAATGTTAATTATGGCTTTGATAGGTGTGGTTATGGGTGTTCAGATCACGCGTCATGGTATCAGCAAAGTTATCCCGCTTCTTTTCCTTTCGAATCCCGAATGAGAGAGTCCAATCGATTGATCCATACGTCAAATGATACTGAGTTTGATGCCAATCACTCAATAAACTTTGCCAAGCTAGCCAGTGCGTATGTGGCGGAGCTTGCTAAAACGGCTGGCTCTGCTCCGCCGCCCACTGACCCAACGCCAATTCACAAGCGTTACACCGACATAGCTGTGGAACAAGGGCAATGGTGGCGTACAAGTTTGACTTTAGGCAGTGGATACAGCTCACTTATTGTGACCATCTCAGGTGGTACGGGTGATGCCGACCTCTATGTTAATTTTGGTGATCAGTCTACGACTTCTCAATATCGATGCCGACCTTATCGATATGGTAATGAGGAAAGGTGTGAAATTACAATACCAGAGTCTGGCCAGTGGTATTTTGATTTGAGAGGTTATACGCAAGCTTCGGGTGTTAATTTAACGGTGAGTGCAAAATAGTGGAGAGTGATGCTGTCTTTATTTGGCAGCATCACAAATTACCCACTTTACATAAAGGTAACTAAGAGGTGTTTTTTATGTTTCATAAGCGCTTTGTTCGCTTGTAGAAAGTTATACTCTCATTCATACTGCCTCCTTATTTTAAAGACATAATTATAAAAAATAGATAAATGACGGATACAATGGTTAAAGGCAGTTCCTTATACAACAAGTTTTGGCTATTTTTAGGCCCTTTTCTTTTTTTACTTACATGTTTAACGCAAAGTCCAGAGGGGCTATCTGAGCAGGGGTGGCGCACGGCAGGATTAGCAATGTGGTTGGCTGTTTGGTGGGTGAGTGAAGCAGTTCCAATTCCAGTGACTTCTTTAGTCCCTTTGTTGGCTGTACCTTTAGCGGATATTAACGATATTAGGAGTACCTCGTCTGCCTATGCGCACCCATTGATATTCCTATTTTTAGGGGGCTTTCTTATTTCTATTGCGATGGAAAAGTCGCAATTACATAAACGTATTGCTCTAAAAACCATGTTAAAAAGCGGCACGAACCCAAAATATCAAGTATTGGCGATGATGCTTGTGAGTGGTTTTCTGTCAATGTGGATTAATAACACAGCAACGACGCTGATGTTACTGCCAATCGCTTTATCTGTGATCCACGTTTTGCAGAAAAATGGTGCCCATTGTGATAACTACGCTAAAGCTTTGCTACTGGCCATCGCTTATAGTGCCAGTTTAGGTGGGGTAGGTACAATTATCGGTACTGCGCCAAATGCTTTGATGGTTGCTTACTTGTGGGATAATCATCAGATAGAAATTGGCTTTGGACAGTGGATGATGGTCGCTGTGCCTTTTACATTTGGTATGATTGTTTTGTGTTGGCTATGGTTGACTAAGTTCGCATTCAAGCTTACAGCTCAGCAAAATGATACTCAAATGACCGAGGTTTTCTCTGCTCAACTTAAAGAGCAGGGGAAGATGACGATAGCCGAAAAGAACGTGATGTATGTCTTTTTGTTTGCGGTTTTTGGTTGGCTTTTAAGGCCTTACTTGCAGACGTGGACTGGATTAAACATTACGGATACGGGCATTGCTGTTGCAGCATCAATCATGTTGTTTATCTTACCTGCAGATAGCTCAGGTGAGAAAAAAGTGATGGATTGGCCTGCTGCTAAAGAAGTGCCATGGGGCATACTATTGTTATTTGGTGGTGGCCTAACACTAGCCAGCCAAATAAAAGGATCGGGCCTAGCTGAGTACATCGCTAATTTGTTAGCAGGTGCCAGTGCAATCCCTCTCGTGTTGAGCGTTGTTGCCGTTGCTGCACTCATTACTTTCTTAACTGAGTTAACCAGTAATACTGCTACAGCTGCAGGGTTTTTGCCGCTGCTCGGGCCTGTTGCCGAGCAAGTAACAGGTACACCCCTAGTATGGATCATCCCAGCTGCAATGGCCGCTAGCTGCGCATTCATGATGCCTGTGGCAACGCCGCCAAATGCGATTGTGTTTGGCTCAGGCGAAATTAAAATTAAGGATATGATCAAGGCTGGGTTTGTGTTAAATATTATTGCAATCGCAGTGATAAGCTTGTTGACGTTAACAGTTGCACGTTGGGTGTTTGCGTTCTAAGAAATATTATGTCACGTGTAATCTAACCTAGTGCAGATTGGGTGCTAGTTTAAGCTGTGTGTCATAAATAATTGGCATGCAGCTGATCTAATTAAAATCATTTGTTAGTTCTAAAAATCAAGTTTTTGATTTGGCCTTTTAGTTATTATTAGTTAGCCAATTTAATGACTTCTGATTTATACTTTATTTACATTATTAATTGGCGTTTATGAAGCGTATATAATCAATTTTGTGCCTTAAGATAGGTTTAGGGAAATGTTGTGACAGAAGCACTTAATAATTCAATTAAAGATAAGCTCATTGTCCTTAAAACAGCCTTTTTGACTGAACAATATCCTTCTTATCGAGCGAGAAAACAGCGTCTAAAAAGATTGAGTAAGGCTATTATTGAGAATAAGGCTCGCCTAATTGATGCTGCTAAGGCAGACTTCAGTACTCGCTCTGAGTATGATTCACTGTTAGCAGATATAATACCAACGCTAAGTCACATTAATTATCTATCAAAGCACCTTAAAAAATGGATGGGGCCCGATAAGAGGTCAGCAGGTTTGGAGTTTTTACCTTCAAAAGTGTGGACTGAATATGTGCCAAAAGGAGTTGTCGGTATTATTGCCCCGTGGAATTACCCAATTCAGTTAGCATTGGTACCTTTAGCTACGTCGATTGCGGCGGGTAACAAGGTTATGATTAAACTTAGTGAATATACACCTTCTGTAAATGTCATTATCAAACGTATACTGAGTGTTTTGAGCGATGATTGCATTGTTATAGAAGGTGATGCCGATGTTGCTACTGAGTTTAGTCATCAAGCTTTTGACCATTTGTTTTTTACTGGTTCAACGGGGGTTGGTAAAAGAGTATACGCAGCTGCGGCACAAAACTTAGTACCTGTGACATTAGAGCTTGGCGGTAAGTCTCCCTTGATCGTGTTAGAAGATGCAAACATCGACAAAGTGATTTTAGATATTGTGTTTGCAAAAAATATGAATGCAGGGCAGGTGTGTGTGGCGCCTGACTATGCGCTTGTTCATGAGGCAATTTATGATGCATTTATTAAAAAGTTAAAGCAGCAATTCTTGACATCTAATACAAGAGCACCAAAGACAGGCATATTGAATGAAGCACATACTAAAAGGCTTAAAAATTTGATGGTTGATGCTCAAGAAAGGGGGGCAAAGGTTTATCACTCAGCAGAATTAGAGTCTTTAAACTCCAGAGATTTTGGCACTCATATGGTTATTGAGCCACCTCTTGATTCTCGCATTATGCTTGAGGAAGTATTTGGGCCTGTGATGAGTATCATTAAAGTAAAAAGCCTTGCAGAAGCTAAAGCAGTTGTTCAAAGCTTAGAAGCGCCTCTTGCCTGTTATCTTTACACGAGCACTAATGCTGCTCAGGTCGATATTCGGCAGAATCTGCAAAGTGGCTCTTTATCTATTAATGATATGCTTTTTCAAGTTGCAGTGTCTGATTTACCATTTGGTGGTATTGGCAGTTCAGGAATGGGGAGCTATCACGGTAAAGAGGGGTTTATTACATTTAGTCACTGTAAGTCTGTATTTCAGTCAAGTGATAATATATGGCGAAGCAAATTATTTAGTAAATATAGCCATGTCATTAAAGGTTTACTGACACGACTATATTTAAGGTAGTCTCAGCGAGTTACTCAGCAAAACCACTGCCAGCAATGTAGGTATTGGCTTGGATTTTATGGTATATCTCATTAGCTATTCGTTGCCCTCGTTCTAACTGAGAGCGAGACAAGCTTTGTTCATCTAATTCCCTGCTTTCTGCGGCTTGTTTGTAACCGTTGAATTCTGCAAGTAAATTCCATATGTATGAACGCTCTACATTTTTTTGCACACCTAAACCTTGATAATAAAGTAGAGCGAGGTTGTACATAGCTAGTGTATAGTTATTTGCTGCCGCTCGTTCATACCAAAAGCGTGCTTTAATGTAGTCTTGGACCACGCCATCGCCGTTTGCATGCATGACACCTAAGTTGAATTGTGCAGCTGGTAGGCTTTTCTTGGCGGCTTGAGTAAACAAATCGACGGCTTTTTGCTTGTCTAGTTTTACGCCTCGGCCCTCTTGATGCATGACAGCCAGTGCAAACATAGCATCTGCACTGCCAAGTTTAACTGCTCGTTGTAAAAGCTCTGCGGCTTTTCTTGGGTTTCTCGGTACGCCATGTCCACCATCATACAGTTTAGCAAGTTCATACATACCTGGTGCAAAGCCCATATCGACTAAATACTGAAATTCTTGAATAGCAATTTCAAACTTTCCAGCATTTGCAGCAGCGATACCCTCTTCTAACCCTGCAAGTGTTGGTGTTGAACTGAGCAGAAACCCTGAGAATAAAAGTGTTTGAGTTATTTTTCGCATCTAATTTCTCCTTGTAGAGCAGGGGAAGTGTATTGAGTTTTAAACACTGTATATATTATTGCAGTTTAGACTATAAGTTTATGAAGGGGAATAAAAAAAGCCCTTTCGGGCTTTTTAATTTTCATATCTACCGTCACCGATATGAGCAATGTAGCAAGTAAATGAGTTTGTGAATATACTGGGTAGAATAGTAATCCACTTAATGAAACAAGCTTTGTGCGTATTATCAAATCTTGCGCTTCATTGAGAATGATTATCAGTTACTTTAGTTTGCTTGTCAACTGCAAATGATAATTAATTGTATTTGAGGGTGTGATGTTTAGAATATCGATTGTTATTTTGGCTTTGCTGACGCTGACAGGGTGTTTTTATCAAACCGTATATAAAAATTCAGATAAGCTGGTACTAAATAGACTTGAGGAGTATGTTGATTTAAATAAAGCTCAAAGGGCGTGGGTGCTTGATGAAGTTCAAAAAGTGCAAAGTTGGCACCAAACACGTTACTTTCCAACCTACTTGCAGTGGCACTCGCAATTGCAAACGGATTGGCAAAACGCAGGACGATCAGAAATTTATTCGCTAAGCAAAGAAGTACGTAGGCATTGGTTCGGGCTTTTACAAGATTTAGAGCCAGTAATTGTGGAATTTTTATTGTCTTTGGATTCGGTGCAGCGAGTTCAGTTTATTGAAAGTATCAAGGAAAAAATGGCTGAACAGCTAAGCACAAAAGAAAGAGAAGAGAGAACAAAGGAACGGTTTGAAAAGTCACTTGGTCGCCTGAGTGGTAAGCAGCTAAAAATAATTAAGAAGCACAGCGAGTCGATGTCGTATTACCGACAGATCAGAAATCTCAAGAATCAAAAAAGACTCTCAGAAATCGAAACTATTCTGTTGAAAAACAAACCTTCAGACGATGACGTGAAGCGCCTTGGTGCACTCATCGTGAATAATCCAAACAGCAGGAAAGAGTATCACCTAAAGCAAAGAGAAAAGCGTGTGTTGTCTCAAATCGATTTTTTAATCACTTTACGAGATACACTTACAGCTAAACAGAAACAAGAATTTGAAGAACAATTAATAGAGATAGGCGATATCCTCAGGGTAATTCAATCGACTGAGCTTTAATGTTAGTAGTAGAAACTGCAGCCAGCCTTTAAAGTGGCTGCAGTTTATCTAATCACCAGAATAAATTATGTTTTGCAAGTCGTCGGCATGTCAGGCTTCGCATATTCTAACCTGTCAATTTTATTCGCGGTGTGGTAGCAGTCCAAGCCCGAGACTGCAACTGTGTCTAATTGCTCTAAGTTAACAAAACCGTCTTCTTTCACAGCGTTATCATCCACTTCAACATGCACAATTTCACCAATGACAAGGACTGTTTTGTTTAACTCGATAGTTTGATGTTGCCTAAGTTTTAAGCCTATTTTTACTTGACTTTGCGTTACAAATGGCGCCTCAAAGTCTGCATGGTAATAGGGAGTTAAGCCTGTTTCGTCAAATTCAGACTGCCTCTCATCATAGCGGGCAGAAGTTTGGTGTGCTTCTTTCCAAATCAGAGAGTTTACGTGATTAATCGTATAGGTTTCTGTTTCTAAGATATTTTCTAATGTGTCACGTCTTACACTGTGAGGTCTAAATATAACGCCCATTAGTGGAGGATTTGCGCCTAAGTGAAAGACAGAGCTTACAATTGACAGGTTTTCTCTGCCGTTTAAGTCTTTGGTTCCAATTAGATTAGCGCTTTTGTACCCAGACAAACTATTGATGAAGTGCGCGCGGTATCTTTCAGATAAATTGAGTATGTCTTGGTTGTTTAAAATCATGAACTTACCATTGTATATTGTGGCCTTGCCAATCGATAAAGTCGATAGCTCCGTTGAATTCTCGGTTATGTTGAAATGAATGCAGTTGCTGGGCAACAAAATCTGGTTTAAATAACTTTCCTTCAGGTACATTATTTTGAAAAGGTTTAGATAATTCGGAATCTGTTGTGCCAGGGTGAAACAGCATGAGCTTTACGTTACATTTTCGTCTTTGCAATTCAATACTGGCTGTTTTGAATAACATATTCAGTGCTGCCTTTGATGCTCTGTAGCTGTACCAACCACCTAATTGGTTGTCAGAAATACTCCCTATTCGTGCGCTTAGCGCTGAGAAGACGCAAGGCGTTTGGGTCGATTGGAGGTGTGGCATAAATGCTTGAAGCCACATAAAAGGCGTCATCGTGTTCACGTGCAATAAAGTGCTGAAATAATCTATGTCAAACGCTTCAATGCGCTTTTCAGGCATGTTTGTTTGTGTATGCAATACTCCGTTGCATACAGTGATGGATGACAACATCGGATAGACTCTTGAAATTAGGCTAGCGATATCGCTGATACTTTTTTGCGAATAGTCAGTTTGGTATTTTTTCAACAATGGGTGTGAGATGTTGAGTGTTTCTCGGCTCACAGCAACGACTTGGTTATTTAAACGCAAATTCAAATTGGCTAGCGCCTTGCCAATTGCACCACTTGCTCCGATGATGACAACAGTTTTTTGAGACATAAAATGGGTTCTGCACGGATAAATATGTATCTTAATTGTTACGAATAGTGTCTGAATTTAGATCACTGACTTGCAGGTGCTAAGGAAACTTATTCTTGGTTACCTTGGATATGATTGAAAAAAGTGTAATCAAATGGTCTTTTCAATTAAGCCGTTTTAACAGTATATTGGTTTGAATAAAATGTATTCAAAGGAAAGTATATGGATCAGCAATATACAAATCTTCGCCGTAATGTCAGTCTGTTGGGTGAGTGTTTAGGAGCAACCATCGAACACGCTCAAGGTTCAGAGTTACTCGAAAAAGTTGAACAAATAAGACATCTTGCCAAAGCCTCCAGAAGTGGTGACCACCAAGCTAGAGACTTGCTAATCGATACGCTCAAAGCGCTCAGCAATGAAGAATTACTACCTGTTTGCAGAGCTTTTAATCATTTTCTTAATTTGGCAAATGTTGCAGAGCAGTATCACACCACGTCTAAGGCTGCATCACCGGATGGTGCATTTGAAGCCATTGAAGGCACGATTAAAGAACTGGCAGAAAAAATTGCAAAAGGTGATTGTACTCAAGAACATGCACTTCAAGCGCTTTCATCTTTGCAAATAGAGCTGGTATTAACAGCGCACCCGACAGAAGTCACTCGTAGAACCATCATCAGCAAACATGTTGAGTTAAGTGATTGTTTAAAAGAGCTAGAGAATATCGAGTGCTCAGGCGTTGAGCGCGACACTGTGCTTTCTCGAATAGCGCAGCTGATCTGCCAAGCTTGGCATACTAATGAAATTAGAGATAAACGACCTACCCCTTTAGAGGAAGCCAAATGGGGGTTTGCGGTAGTTGAAAATAGCTTGTGGCATGCAATACCAAGGTTTGTGAGCGAATTGAGAAAAATGGCGAAAGTGCACTTAGGTGTCGTGTTACCACAGAGTTTTTCGCCTGTAAAGCTTGCTTCTTGGATGGGGGGAGACAGGGACGGCAACCCAAATGTGACCGCAAAGGTGACTCAAAGTGTGCTTGATCATGGTCGTTGGATGGCACTGGACCTGTATTACCGAGATCTGGATAAGCTCAGTGCTGAGCTCTCAATGAGTGGCGCAAATGATACCCTGTTATCCCATACTGGCAATACCAGTGAACCATATCGAGACTTACTTAAAAATGTTAAAGCAGACGTTCGAGAAACAATAGATTTTCTAGAGAGCAAGATCAAAGGTGTCCCGACATCTTGCAGAGATAGGGTTAAACACACAGAGCAGTTACAAGACCCTCTATTGATCTGTTTTAATTCTTTAAATGATATGGGGATGGAAGTTGTTGCCAACGGCTTACTACTTGATGTGCTTAGACGATTAAATTGCTTTGGCGTTAACTTATGTCAACTCGATATTCGTCAGGACTCAGCCCGTCATACCGAGGTGCTTTCAGAGTTAACGAGGTACTTGGGAGTTGGTGATTATGCGCAGTGGTCAGAAGAAGACAAGCAAGCGTTCTTATTGTCTGAATTGAGCTCTAGGCGGCCCATTATTCCAAAGCATTGGCGCCCGAATGATTCTGTTAAAGAGGTACTCGATACATTTGATGTGATCGCTCAGCAAGACCGAGCAGCCTTGGGGATTTATATCATTTCTATGGCGCAATATGCATCAGATGTATTGGCTGTTCAATTGCTATTAAAAGAGAGTGGTGTCAGGTTTAACTTACCAGTAGCTCCGTTATTTGAAACGCTCGATGACTTGAATCGTGCAGATAAAGTTATGACAGAGTTATTTAGCTCAAGTTGGTACAAGGGGCATTTATCTCATCAACAGTATGTGATGATTGGTTACTCTGACTCGGCCAAAGATGCAGGTATGATGGCTGCTGGTTGGGCACAATACCGTGCTATGGAGTCTCTTATTGAGCTTGGAGAAAAGCATGGTATTAAAATGAAGTTATTCCATGGCCGTGGCGGAACAATCGGTCGTGGTGGCGCGCCTGCGCGTCAAGCGTTGCGCTCCCAGCCCCCAGGCTCACTTAAACATGGTTTACGTGTTACAGAGCAAGGAGAAATGATCCGCTTTAAATTTGGCCTCACGCCCGTTGCTATTCAAAGCTTGTCTTTGTACGCCAGTGCTATTATAGACAATAACTTGTTTCCGCCACCAAAGCCCAAGTCACAATGGCGTGAAGCTATGGATGTGCTGAGTGAAGCATCATGTGAGAGGTATAGAAAATACGTGAGAAACACCCACGATTTTGTCTCGTATTTTAGAAGTGCAACACCAGAAATTGAGCTTGCAAAATTACCCTTAGGCTCACGTCCCGCTAAACGAAACCCTAAAGGCGGAATAGAAAGTTTGAGGGCAATCCCATGGATTTTTGCATGGAGTCAAAATCGCTTAATGTTACCCGCTTGGTTGGGAGCCAATGAGGGGATTAAGGCTGTGCTTGATTTGGGTGGGGAAGCGCTAATTGAAGAAATGAGCGAGTTGTGGCCATTTTTTAGAACCCGGTTAGAAATGCTTGAAATGGTTTTTTGCAAAGCAGATCTTTGGCTTACCGAATATTATGATGAAAGGCTCGTACCGGAAGCACTTCAACCAATAGGTGAGCAGCTTAGAGCTGAGTTAAAAGAGACAACAGATGAGGTTTTACGCCTTGCACCAAAAGGAAGCTTGCTATCGGCACAGCCATGGATAAAGGAATCAATTTCATTACGAAACCCCTATACTGATCCACTCAATTTATTACAGGTTGAACTACTCAAGCGAACCCGTAATACAGATAATCAAAGCTTAGATAGTGCACTGATGATCACCATGATGGGGATCGCGGCTGGTTTACGCAATACAGGTTAATACTTATGTGCTAATTGCAGCGTAGTAACACATTTATATAACCTATAGAAATAAAAAACCAATCCCAAAGGGTTGGTTTTTTGTTTTTCACTCATTTTTAAATCTTATTTTATTGACAGCAGCGCCCATTAAATTAAAATCCTCAGCCTAGTTTATAAATTTTTTAATTAGTTCCTTTGCAGAGTTCTCTATGTCAGCACTATCAACCAGTATTACCTTTGATCAAACAACCTCTCTAATTCTGATGACGGTGCGTGGTAAAGCCGGAGCAGAAGATGTAGTGAATGCCTATAAAGCAGCAAAAGTCTACTCGGAGCAGCATGGTAGTAAAAAAGTACTTGTGGATGTATCTGAGCTGGAACATAAGTTTGCGGCAATTGACATCGTTAATGTGATGCCAAAAGTGGCTCACTATTTAACAAATATGCAAATTGCTCGGGTAGTCGGTTTTGAAGGTTATATGCACGATTTATTTTTACAAAAAGTTAAAAGGTTCGGTATCCATGCAGAAAACTTTGAATGTTTTAAATCTGCAAAGGAATGGTTGAGTAACGCATAAAACCTGCGTAAACTGACATGCCATATTCTATAATAATTAAATTATGGTAATAATAGACAGCAAAACAGAAGAATATATTTACGATATTGCAAAGCAATCAAACGGTGTTATTGCATCAGATGTGGTATCGGAACTGACCAAAAAGCTCAATTGCGATCGTGAGCAATTACAGCAAGCTTTGCTTGTTGTTGCAGCAAAATTTTCTCAAGCGCCTATTTCCTTATTTTTTGTTGGTGCAGTCGCCTTCGACAAAATCACTGGGAACCTCTATTTAGGTGCAAACCTTGAATTTAAACATCAAGCATTGTCCTTAGTAGTGCACGCAGAGCAAGCGGCGATTAATAATGCATGGGTTAACGGTGCAAATGAGATCACGTCAATAGCGATTAATGCGGCGCCATGTGGGTTTTGCCGTCAATTTATGAATGAGTTAAGCTCAGCTGGTAACTTAAGCATACTACTACCAACTGGAAAATATACTTTAAGTGAACTGCTTCCCTGTGACTTTGGACCAGGTGATTTGGGCAACGCATCTTCTTTGATGGCAAGCGATGTATCAGATATTGATATTGATTTACCTATTTCTGAAGCACTCAAGCAACACCTTCGTTATGCATATGTGCCCTATACACAAAATCTGTCTGCTGCTGAGCTTGTGTTAAAAGATGGCCGAGCATTTTATGGTCGATATGCAGAAAATGCAGCGTATAGCCCAAGCCTATCGCCAATGAATAGCGTTTTAAGCCAATTAGCTTTAGCAGGCGAAGCTTTAAATGAAGCGGATGTAGAACGTATTACACTAGTAGAAAAAGCGGGAAATGAAAATCAAAAATCCGTGGCGCAAGCTGTATTAACGAGCTTAAAGGGTAACTTACCGCTGATACACCACGTATTTTAGTAAAAAGTAGGCGCCAGCCTACTTTGCTTGTGTAAGCAGTATCTCTGCAGCTTTGATAACCACTGACACAGCGCGTTTTTCAACTAACTGGTGGTCAACATCAGGAATTTCTTGTCTCGTACGGTTAACTAATACGCCAGCAACACAAGCTGCTTTAAGCCCAAGCGCCGCACACATAGTAAATAGCGTTGCCGATTCCATCTCATAATTCATAACGTTAAGCTTTTGCCACTCTTCACATGAGCCTTGGAATGCTTTAGAAACATAACCAGAGAAGGTGTCATAGCGCTCTTGTCCAGGGTAGAAAGTGTCGCTAGATGCTGTAATGCCCGTGTGGTATGGCACGCCTTCAAACTCACAAGCTTGTACCATTGCTTGCGTGCTATGGAAATCAGATACCGCAGGGTAAGCCAACGGCGCAAAGTGTTGACTCGCACCATCCAATCTTACAGAGGCAGTACTGACAAGAATGTCACCTTCATCAATTTGCGGTTGAATTGCACCTGTTGTTCCGATGCGTAGGAAAGTTTTGATACCAAGCTGAGCAAGCTCTTCAACAGCAATTGAAGTCGATGGTCCGCCTATTCCCGTTGAGCAGACAACCACAGGGTGTTCTTTGATTGTCGCAAGGTAAATGTGAAATTCACGTGTTTGTGCAAGGCAAATAGCATTATCTAATTGCTGTGCAATACGCTTTGAGCGTTCAGGGTCGCCAGGTACGATAGCAAGTGTTGCCCCTTGAAGATCTGCTTTGGTCAACCCTAAGTGAAATACCTTTTCCATAAAAAACCTTTCTGTGTTCTAAAACGTAATGGTTAAAGTTAGCGAGATTTAAGTACAGGACACATGTCCGCTGTGTCGGTGCAAGTTGGTCAACTGGTTACTTTAAAAACGAGCTTGGTTGCAATACAGGTAAACTTGTTACTAGTTAACTCATAATATCGATTTGATCAATAAAAATATAAGTGAACTATTGCCATGCTTGCATGTTGGGCTTCGCTAATCTAAACCTTAATATAGCAATGTAGAGAGGACAATTTTATGCCAACATCTCACTCAGTAGATAAAAATCCAGAGTTTGCTCGGTGTTTAGAGAGTAATCAAATAGCTGCACTAGCCCCGCTTCACTGGTTATCATTAGGTTGTAAGGATATTGTTAGGGCGCCAATTCTTAGCTTAGTATACGGTTTGGTTTTTAGTATTATTCCTGCATTTATCATGTGGCTTGTTTTTCAGTCAGGTACGCATTTAGTGATTTTACCTGCTTCAGTCGCATTCGCATTGATTGGTCCGGCATTTGCCGCTGGGTTGTATGATGTTGCTTGGGAGCTAGAAAAAGGCCACAAGCCAACACTGATGCACAGCTTAAAGTCTATGTTTAGAAACCCAGCTGGTGAGTGGGGTTTTGCAATCTTATTAATGGTGATCATGATAGTCTGGATGCGCTTGGCGGCACTAATACATGCGCTTTACCCAAATGTACCAAACCCTAATTTCGAGCAGCTGTCTGCCTTTTTAGCATTGGGCTCCATCGTTGGTGGCATTCTTATGATGGCAGTGTTTGCCATTTCGGCGTTTACACCTCAAATTATGATGGAACGCCGTGTTGACATAATGACTGCGGTAGTGTCCTCCATTCATGCTGTGGGGACCAATGTCCCCGCGATGATTGTGTGGGGCTTATCGATCGCCACGCTTGTTGTTATCGGGTTCTTAACTGGCGCAGCAGGCTTTATCATCATCATGCCGTTGTTATCTTACGCAAGTTGGCATGGCTATATAGCCATTATAAAAACGAAAAAACCCAGAGGATACGAATAACTAGACATCATCTGTGAATATTCAACCGCTTAGAGTAAAACGCAATTTCCTCTTAGCGGTTGACTTATATTTCCACCATGTTATATCAGCGTTATTCTAATTGTAATTTTCTCTTAGCTCATTATTTATAATAATAACCCCCTTGAATTTAAAGCGTTTTTTCAATTTCGTTTTGATAAACCTAATGGGGAATACGATTGGAAATGGGTTAAATTCAATAGCGGAATACGTTTTTGAAGTAGAGTTAATTTAGCATGATTATGCAAATTATTGAGGAGCACGCTATGAGCAACAGCAAATCACAATACCTTGAAAAACTAGAAAATTGTTTGTGTCCACCAGGTGACGGTGTTTTCACTGTAAATACAGCTAAGGAGCGTAAGGACGCACTTAGACAAAAGTTATATGGTCAAACAGAAGGTGTTGAAGCGCTTTGGAAAGACTCGCTACAAGCAATTGATGCGAGTGAGCATAAAGCCGCGATTTTAGGTATTAGCTCTGACTGTGGTGGTGGTATTTTACGTGGTGCAAACTGGGGTCCACTGTTTTTAAGAAGTACTTTAATAGAGCAACAGCCGCAAACATCAGCATTTGATTTAGGTGATGTTCGTGTTATTCCTCACTTACTTCATGACAAGTATTTAAATGAAGGTACGATCTCAAACTGTCAAAAAGCGCTTTATCAAGACGAAAACAGTGAGTACTTTGTGGCACCGCTTTCAATCACTGAAGACGTCTGTGACGGTTTTTATAAGCATTATCCAGATAAAGGTGTATTTGGTATTGGCGGTGACCACTCTATCAGTTACCCACTTACAAAAGCCTACTTAAAAGCAAAAAGAGAGCAGGGCAAGCGTACGGCTATCATTCATTTTGATGCGCACACTGACTTGTTAGTAGAAAGATTAGGCATCGATCTGTGCTTTGGCTCTTGGTGTACTCACATTCTTGAATTTTTACCGGCTCCACATCATCTTATCCAGTTTGGCATTCGTTCAAGCGGAAAAGCGAAAGAGCACTGGGAAGGTACTTTTGGCGTTAAGCAGCATTGGGCACATGAAATTCGCGAAAAAGGTGCAGACGCAATTGTTGCTGGTGTTATTGAGCAGCTTAAAGCTGATAATGTTGATGAGCTGTACGTTAGCTTTGACATCGATGCCCTTGATGAAGAGTTTGCTGCGGCGACAGGTACACCTGAAACAGGCGGTTTAACACCTGAAGAAGCGCTTACGATTTTGAAAGCACTTGCTAAAGAGTTCCCAATTACAGGTGCTGATATGATGGAAATTGCACCGTTTACAGATAGTTCTTTAGCTGGGCAATCTAGCTCAGAAACGACTTTACGAGAAGGGGCTAAGATCTCAGCATTTTTGATTGATGCAATGAACAAAGCATAAGCTCAGATATGATGAGAGGGGTATTTGCTCCTTTCATCACCTTTAACTCCCCTGTGAATACCCAATTCAAATATCTTTTCCTACACATTTCACAGAGTATCGATTCTTACCTATAGTTTGTATAAATATACCTAGTCTGATTGGAGAGAAGTGTTGTATTTGTGGGTGCTTGGATGCTATTTCTTTTTGTTTGCGACATTCGCTCAAGCTAATTATACGCTCAATATAGTGACTGAAAACTTTCCTAAGTTTCAATATCTTAATGGTGAAGGCGAATTAGTTGGCAGTGCGGTAGACAAAGTTAAAGCGGTATTAGATGAGTCAAAAATAAACTATAGAATTTCTGTGCAGAGTTGGACGACGGCATACAATACAGCAGCACGAGATGAGAATACGTGTATCTTCTCGATGGCTAAAAATGAAGTCCGCAGTGAAAAGTTTAATTGGATTTTCCCCATTAGTAAGTTTACAACTTCCTTTTATGCGCTCAAGTCGTCGCAAATTTCTCTAGAAACAATAGAAGACACAAAGCAGTATAAAGTTGCAGTGATCAAAGATAACTACAGTCACCAGTTTTTAATTAAGAATGGGTTTATTGAAGGGTACAATTTAGTATTAATAAACTCATTTGACCGAGTATTTGAGTTACTTGCAACGAGGCGAAAGTTTGTCGACTTGGTTATTTTAAGCGACAACCAGTTTGAATTTAAGAGGCAGAATGAGCCCAATAGCGCGTTATTAGAGCCGGTGTTAACCCTGCGCAATTTGGATACTGAACTATATTTTGCCTGTAATAAAGGTCTTTCACCTCATGTGATGAGGAGAATTACCAGTAGTTATGAAAAGCTTAAATTGAATTGATTTTATCAGCAAGAGGCGTTCACCTCTCACTGTCAGTAGTTACTTTTTTTGAGGACTGGTTGGCCATGCAAAGCCGTGAAAAGTGTCTAAATATAGCTGTTCAACTTTGTCTCTAGCCCAAGGCGTTTTGCGCAAAAACTTTAAACTAGACTTAACTGAGGGGTCTTTTTTAAAGCAGTTGATGTCAACATGCTGCGCCATTTCCTCCCAGCCTAGCTCAGCTTCAAGCTTTTCAACTATGTCTTGTAGTTTTACACCATGGAGTGGGTTATTTGGTTGCTGTGTACTCATGTTTAAACCTAAAATTCGTGACGCGCTAGTGTACTCTTATCTTACCTCTGAGATCCAGCCTTTTAGGCTGCCCATTTTCATCGAGTTTTAACCATACTAGCTGGCTATCTGGTTGGTTTGTATATTTGTGACTGCACACATACAGTTCATTAAACTGTTTGATTAATGACCCTTCGCTGTATTGAGATGAATTGAACCAGCAAACGCGCTGCGGCGAGTCAATAAATACTCTTGGCGAATTTTCTTTTGCATTTAATGGCAAACAAGATAAAAAAAGTATTAAAAATGATAAAAAATTGATCTTATACATGGCATTACTCATAGTCTGGGCTAATGTTTATTAGGTCGAAGTACGTTTATCGGCACTAATGTTACTGTAACAACCTAGTACTGAAAACGGCTGTTCAAAAGGATTGTCAGCGGCAAAACCGTCTGAACGATTATATTAAAATGTAAGCACAAGTCATGCCCGAATGGTAGCTTGATTGTAATAGGGGGAAGTATGGCATTTGACACTCAGTTAATGGCGGAGCTAGAACTATTGGCAAAATTTCCAAGGAGTAGTTTGCACCAAGGCCTCAAAATACATAGCAGTGCGGATCAAAGCATTTTGGCAGCAGCGGAGCGGCTATTTGCGAAAGGCGTAATAGATAGACCTGATGGGGGTTATTTGACTGACTTGGGTCACGACCTACTGTCTCATATTGACCAAGTCCATGGGGCATTAAAATAACGCCCCAATACTTGATTTAATTAAGCTGCATCCGGTTGATTTTCGGGTGCTGCTTTAATAAATGCTTCCAACGTGTTGCAGTGTGCGTAAATGGCTGCAATTTTTGGAAACTGCGTCATATCGACTTTAAAACGCAGTGCATTAAATACCTGTGGTACCAGGCAAAGGTCTGCCAACGTCGGTTGCTCGCCAAAGCAGAAAGGTCCTTCACCTAATGTAGGTTCTAGCTTTTTGAAGCCCTCAATGATCCAGTGTTTATACCAAGTCGTTTTTTGCTCATCAGTTACGTTTAATTCACCACTTAAATATTTAAGAACACGCAAATTATCAATAGGGTGAATATCACATGCAATGGCATAACTGAAATTACGTACCTGTGCTTTTTGCCATGGATCTGATGGCAAAAGAGGTGTGTTAGGGTGTGTTTCTTCTAGCCACTCTAATATTGCTAAAGATTGCGCTAAAGTACCTTGCTCAGTTTCCATTGCTGGCAACAGGCCTTGTGGGTTTTTATCTGTATAAGGTACTTGTTGTTGTTCAGATTTTAAGAGGTTAACAGCTTCAAGCTGATGCTCAATACCTTTCAGGTTGAGCGCAATGCGAACGCGATAGGCCGCCGACGAACGAAAGTAAGTATATAGTTTCATTTTAAATCCTTATTCACGACAAAGGCCACATTGCAGTGGCCAATATACATATAGTTTTTTAAGCAGATTTATCTATTATGCACCTTTGAAGTACTTTTTGATGCCTTTCCAACAATCTGAATAGTTTGGTTGGCGTTCTTTGCCTTCCAGCGCATATTTAGTTGGAGAAATCACATAACGAGATTCAAACATAAACGCCAAGGTATTCTCGTAGCGCTGCGGTTCAAGTTCTGCGTTTGAGGCTTTTTCAAATACATCAGCTTCAGGACCATGTGGAGACATGCAGTTATGCAAGCTCATGCCACCAGGCACAAAACCATGCTCTTTTGCGTCATATACACCTTCGATAAGGCCCATAAATTCACTCATGATGTTACGGTGATAATATGGTGGGCGGAACGTGTTCTCTGCAACCATCCAACGTGGTGGGAAGATAACAAAATCAACATTAGCAACGCCTTCTTCGCTTGAAGGAGACGTCAAGACTGTGAAAATTGAAGGATCTGGATGGTCAAAGCTCACTGTATTCATCACGTTGAAACGCGAGAGGTCATATTTATATGGTGCGCTGTTACCTGTCCATGCAACCACATCCAGTGGAGAATGTCCGATATCACAACGGAATAGGTTGCCATTGAATTTAGCGACAAGTTCAAAGTCACCTTCTAAGTCTTCAAATGCTGCGACAGGGTATTGGAAATCACGCTCATTGGTGTAACCATTTGCGCCAACTGGTCCACGTTCAGGTAAAACATAAGGGTGACCATAGTTTTCGCAAATATAACCACGTACATGTTCACTAATTAGCTCAACGCGGAACTTAAGACCGCGTGGGATAACTGCAATTTCCCCCGGTTTAATTGCTAGCTTACCGCACTCTGTATGTAATACGAGCTCACCTTGTTGAGGTACAAATAATAACTCACCATCAGCATTATAAAAGTATCGACCTTCCATTGAGGCATTGGCAACGTATACATGAATGCCAATACCTACTTGGCCATTTGCACTGCCATTGGCAGCCATTGTAATTAGACCATCAATAAAGTCTGTTTTCTCAGTAGGCACTTCAACTGGGTTCCAACGTAGCATTGACGGTGGCGTTGGTACTTCTGTAATAGGACCTGTTCTCACTAAGCCATTGCCCATTGGTTGGTACTCACCTTGTAAAACAGATGGGCGAATACGATAAAACCAATTTCTGCGGTTTTCAGCGCGAGGTGCTGTAAATGCAGTTGTATTATATTGCTCTGCGTATAGGTCGTATTTCACTTTTTGCGGTGAAAACTGTCCAACTGGTAACGCGCCTGGTAGGGCTTCAGTTTCAAATTCGTTACCAAATCCTGTCAAATAGTCGAATTCTGTACTCATTTTGCGTAGACTCCATTGATGTTTTCTGTAAGATACTCTCATGTGAGAGTAATTGCAAACATCCTGATAAAGATGTACTGTAAATTAATAATTACAAAAATGAGAGGTGCTTTGCACTGTGAGTGAATCAAAGATTTTAGATATTAGCCAATTTTTGCCTTATCAACTTGTCGCCTTGTCTACCAAGGTAAGTGACGATTTTGCACACGTTTATAGCCAAGAAGCCGGGTTAACTCAGGCTCAGTGGCGTGTGCTCTCGCATGTGATAAATATTCAATTTGCAACGGCGAAGCAGATTTGTGAGTTAGCTAATATGGATAAATCGACTGTGTCACGTGCAATAAAGCAATTAGAGCAGAAGCAATTCCTTCGTCTTAATCAGCACCCGAACGATAAGCGTGCAACAGTTATAGAATGCACTGATATGGGATTCGATTTGTATAAACAGCTGACGCCGAAAGCGTTAGAGTGGGAGCAAGCTTTGTTAGAAAATTTCTCTGAAGGCGAAAAAGATACTCTGAAAAAGCTTATCTCAAAATTATCACAAAGCGTTGATAAAGAGTAGGCTAGAAATGGCGCATCACGATATACTTGTATGCGCCAAAGCTTATCGCCTTATAGGCTACGCAGCTTGTTTATAACCGCTTGAATACCATCAAACTTAGTTTTTCTATACTGAGCCTCTTTGACTCTTTTTAGGTTTTCCCAATAGGCTTCATCGCCTGGATACTGAGGCTCAATAACATATGAAGTGATTGTATTACCATGAGGGTCTCTTAGTGAGCATTTGTACTCTACGACTTGATCGTGGGGATCTGGCTCTTCACAGCGTTCACGCAAAGGCAAATCGACACTTTTTTTCTTTCGCAGCATCGTATCTAATATATTCGCTAGGTTTTGTGCTTTGGTAGAGACGACACTTTTAGAAACATAGCCCTGCAAATAGCGCTCAGTATAAATTGCAACTACCACTGATGCTGCAAGTGCATAGGTATCTGCCATATAGTAGAAGTCGTTGTTGTAACGAACATTTAGCGCTCTATGATTAATAACGTCTTCTGACTTAACCAGTAAGCTACTTAGCAAAGCTAGATCTGGTGCACCATATCTAGCAGTGTCAGAATAATGTTCCATTGATGACTCTAAAGACCTAAATTCTGAGATGAATTCAAACTCAGCATCTTTGATTATCTCAGCTCTAACGCGCTCTTGAATTGCTTGTAAACTAGCTTCACTGAGCATGACATAATTAGGCCCACTTGAGCCAAAAAAGCGGTTGAAAAGTAAAGAACCGACGCCTGATAGCAATTGATCTTTGGCTAGGTCTAAAATTTGTTCGCCTGCGCTGGCTGCGTCAGCTTCTTGCTGAGTCGCATAGGTTGGTGTGGCAGCGATACTGCCAAATATGGTTACACTTAGTAGTAATGTTTTTAATTTCATTTGAATTTATCCTTTTCAAAATATGTCGCTGTTTTCCAATTATGCAATTTTCATTGCTCGAATATTATATTCAGTCGAGTGTTTCTATCTTATGAATTGAGTTAAAAATTAGATGGCTTTGAAAGGGATGTAATTACGTCATAAATGGAAGTAAATAAAAAGGCCAGAATAATTCTGGCCTTTGATATCTAATTACTTGTTTAAGTTAGATATTAGAATGTGTAACGGACACCAAGTTTAGCTCGCCAAGCTGACTTGTTATCGTCTATCTCGTTAAAGTTACGAACGTCTGCACCACCGAATTTGTTTTCGATAATGATTTTGTCGTCTTCAGTCAGTCCACCAAAGTCATAAATGCTTTGGTTAGGGAATTTCAAGCGCTCTTCTTGGCCCCAGTCACTATTTAACATGTTCGCAAAGTTTTCGATCATGACATAAAATTCAGCTTTGTGGTCACTGTAGAAACCTGGTATCTCTTGCTTGAAGCTAACATCCATAGTTGTAACCCACGGCTGTCTGTATGTGTTGCGATCAAGGATTTGACCTCGCTCGCTGATACCCGCTCGATTTAATAGTTGCTCTAATTGTGCCCAGCCAAAGTTCTCAGGATCTTTATAAGAAACATTCTGATCATCAGCACCTGATGGGATGTATGCTAGGTATGCACTATTAGAGTAGAAATCACGAGTATCGCCGTAGGCACCATCTCTATAGAAGCCCATAACATAACTATATGGACGTCCTGAGCGTCGCTCGAAGAATAGGTTAAACTTAGAGTCGTATCCATCAACAAATTGAGTTGTGTAACTAACATTTAGTTTTAAGCTGTGTTCAATCTCATAGTAACCAGCAGCGACGTGGTCGACGTTACGGCTCTGTGTAACAGCGTGCTTATAGTTACTTTGCGCACGAGATGAAGAACCTGGAGCTACATCTTCAATGTCTTGATGTGTATAACTAGCAGACACATATAAACCGTTATCAAATTCTTTGGCTAGTGATGTCGTGAAAATGATAGAGCGTACATCTTCAGATGCGTTTGTCATCTTAATATCAAAGTTTTCAGCCGCTGCGTCATTGTAGATTGATTCGTACTTAACGCGCCCATCTTTAGAAGTACCAACAGCCTCTAGCGCAGTATTTTTCCAAACGGCTTCGTTCTCTTTTATGTGATAAGATAATTCTGCTGACCACTTAAATCCATCGCCAAGAAGCTCTGAATCAAATTCATAATCAAAACCAACTTGAGCTCTGATACTTGAAGGTAATTCAAAATCAGGGTCCGTGTAGTTTGTGCTACCAGCGCCCGGTGCCAATGAGCCTTTTACAACTCCAGGTACAGATGCGAAACCTGCATTGTTAACTTTTAGCGGGTCAGTTTGAGCACGGTTATTGTTATCTTCAACATACTGATCAACAACAGCGTTACTTGCTGTGACATAGGTTAGGCCATCATTTTGGTATGGGTTGTTATACCAAACATTTGGAATACCGCCTTGGAAGCGACCTACACCACCATTTATTGTTAGTGCATCTGTCGCATAGTACTTGAAGCCAATGCGTGGCAGGATGATATCGACACCATCTAGGTTCTCTTGGTTTGAGAAGCCATAAGTTTTTGCAAACGCTGCGTTAAGAGTTGGTTTGTCGCTTGAAGATAAACGCTCATAACGTAGGCCAACATTTAGCTCTAAATCATCAGTAGGATAGAATTTGTCCTCGATGTATACAGCTAATTGCGTACGTGTTGCATCATATGCTAGGTCGTTCGCTTCATTTGTATATGCATTACGATAAGAGAACTCATCTAAGTTACCAGCAGCAAAGTCATCCAAAGAGTCAAATGTCCATGAGCCTTTTGTGTTTGCAGCAAATAAATTATAAAGGCGGATGCTTTCTACATGTGTACCGAAGTTGATTTCGTGGTCACCGTAGAAGTATGTACCGTCAAACGTGAATGTTGATGTTTCTGTTTCAGAGATATTGGTGTGACGGAATTCATCGCGACCAAAGTTAAAGCTTGGAGTACGGCTACCATCAACATGAACTTCAACAGTTCCTAAATCTGAGTTGTTGATACTTTCACTTGCAACATCTTTGTAAGCAAAACCAATCTCAGTTGAGAAACTATCAGTCCAATCTGAATAAATCTTCGTTGAGAAGTTATTGAATGATTTTTCTTCTGTGAAGCGACGCGATGCTAATAAAACCTCATCTCCGCCTTCAGAGTATTCACGGTCCTGATTGTCATCTTGCCACTGGTAAGTGAAATCAGCACGGTGAGCATCATTGATGTTCCAGCTCAACTTTACCAATAATGTGTCATTAGTGCTTTCCGGATCTCCACCAAGCTCATCTGTTAAGCCATAAGTGTTTTGCAAGATGTTGTTAAAACGGTCGAAATCTGCTTGCGCAATGTCGTGTTCGTGAGTGGTGCCAGCACCTTCCCAGCCATAAGAAAGCTCTTTAGTTTGAGTCCACGAGTTATAGTTTACAAAGTAGAAAAGCTCATCTTTTAAAATTGCACCACCAGTACTAAATCCATAACGGTTTTCGTTTAGGATAGAGTCATCAGATACCGTTTCATATGTGCGATGACCGTCTTTGTCTTGTTCACCAGAGATTTCATTTATTGAGTCTAACTTGCCTGCAAGACTTGGGTTAGAAAACTCGTAGAAACCGGTAAATGTATATTCGTTTGATCCTGACTTAGTAACAGCATTAATTTGGCCACCACCGAAGTTACCTTTTTTAGCAGAAAATGGTGCTGCATCTACAGACACCTGCTCAATGGCATCTAGTGCTACAGGCGGCTGTTGAGTTGGGTAACCACCAGAGCTCAGGCCGAAGTCGTCATTTTGACCAATACCATCAACAGTAAAGCTGTTTGTTTTTGGGTTGTTACCAGCAATTGTCAATTCACCTGCGCCATTTACTGAAGCAAGTGGGTTTAAACGGGCTACGTCTTTAAGGTCGTTGTTAAAGCTAGGCATATTCTTAAGTGTTTCTTCACCAAATACGCTTGATGAACCACCTGCTTGTTGAACGATTTTGTAACCTGAAACTGAAATTGTCTCAATTTTCTTTGGTTCTAACTGAGAAGTAACACGACGTGTTTGACCTAAGTCTAAGTAAATATTATTTAGCTCAGAATCACTGTATGTGTCAGAATCAAGGATAACCTTGTATGGACCGCCTACACGAAGACCCTTGGCGATGAACGCACCAGAATCGTTTGTCACAAACTGGCTTACGGTACCAGTTGGTTCGTGAATGACTGTTACTTTAACGTTTGTGGCAGCACTGCCTTCAGGAGTAGTGATTTTACCTCGCATCGATGAAGATGTTTCAGAAGCAAAAGCTGAAGCAGACACGCCTAGGGCTAAGACTAAAGCACCAGCTACTTTAGTTAAGCGAACGTTTTTCATTATGTTGTTTCCCGTGTTATTAGGTTTATCAGTTAGTTTAAATATCATTTTTCAAAACTTTTATTTATAGCAAGCGCATTAATTAAAGGCTTTGAGTTAGTGTCAAAAATTTGGTTTAGTATTCCTGCCAATCTATAACCACCTTGTTGTAGGCGCAGTTTAATAGTAGGCGTATGCTTATATATATAACCCCAACTTATTTCAGTTTCATTGCTTTTATATATTTTCTCTGCAATTTCGTTTGATTCTAATAACCAATCAGAAGGGGCGCTGTTTAGATAATCAGCAATAAGTTGTTTATTCGAGGTTGTTACTGAGCGAGTAAATTCTGTGTATGATAACTTTTGGTGCTCCACTAACTCCGTGTCGAAAACTTTATGAAGGTTAGTAGACTTTCCAAAAAATTCTACTTCGATTTTATTGCCACCAAGATCAGCAGCTCTACCGGCATGAAATGGCTGATGTGCATCCCCAACTAAGTGGACAAGGAACTTTAAAGCAAATTGCTTGTCTTCTGTATTAGAAGAGGCGTTTTTGAGTACATTAATTGAGTAGTTGATACCATCAAGTATGTGCTTTACTTCGTGTTTATGTTCAATAGATGGATTGTTGTGACGGTGCATTTTCGAAGCATCATCAATGTTTATGTAATGCCACTTCCCAGACTGTTTACGCCAAAAAGCGTCAGGGCTTGAACGCATTTCGTCTGGCCATGTTGATACTTCTGCTAGTGAATCATCACCTAGTAGCATTTGCACATGAGAGTTTGCAGTCGGAGTGAGGTTAATTTGAGCGAGCTCACCTATTACCCTGTGCCCGTTTTGGCCCCAAGCAATGGCAGAGCTGCTTACTAGGCATGTTCCCAGTACTAAAACTTGAATTGAACTTCTAAACATCACTCACTCGACTAAATGTAAATCAAAAAATTACTGTGAATTCCAATGCGGTCAATTGTCCGGTTTTTTTAGGAAAAAAAAAGGAGTCAAGAGAATTCATAATTTCTTATTAATAAAGTATATAAATCAGAGGCTTACTTTTCATTGGTAAATTTACCTGTTGCAATAAGTAATTAAAGTTGATCTAATAAGCATGTAGGAAATAAAAGAATCTAATTGATGTGAATTACAATTTCAAATTAAGCAATAATACAACCATTGTTACAGTTTTGTTTCTATCCGTTTTGGCCTGCTTTTTTCTTGCAAAGCAGTTAAATAGTGCGAGTTCAGTCGTATTACCTAACCTGTTAGAGAAGCACGTGCAATGTAAAACACGCTCAGTATCGAACACTCAATCGTTTAATGTGCATGTACCAGTTAAAAAGTTAGCTGATGAACTTGCTCTAAAACTGTGTGCTGATCCTGTCCTTGCTAAACAGTATGGGTTAGTCAATGTATATTGGAGTGGTAATTTAGCTGAGCAAATTGACTTTATTGCCAAAGGGCTTGCTGATTTGACTCTGTCAAAAGATAACGTGATGAAGGCACTGATGGCTGAATCAACATACAGTTACCGTGCCGTGATTGGCTACCCTGAATATACCGCGTTTTTTATTTCGAATAGGGAAAAACCAAAACTTGAAAAAGCTTATTTCTTAGACAAAAAAATTGGTTTACTCGATTACCCCACAAGTAGATCAGGTCATATTTTGCCTAAACAAACCTTTAAGCTGCTCGACATAGATATTGATGCACTCGATATTCAATATGTGACTTCCCATAAAACGCTAAGAGAAAAGCTTTCCTCTGGAGAGCTGGATATCATAGCAACTTATTGGAATGAAGATGATGAAGCATATTTTTCTAAGAATTATATTACTCCAACGGGCAGCAATATTAGTGGCAGTAAATGGTATTTAAAAATGCTGAATGACAACACAGAGCTTGCGTGTTCATTGCAGCGCCTGTTGAATCAAATCGTTCAAGATTCGGGTTCAAGCTATTTTGATAGTGTCAAACAGTATTGGCAATGTCGCGTTTTTCCTTATGAGTTTTTAGGAGAACGACCATGAAAAAGCTAAAGAAGTTGGCCACGTTTACGTCATATTTAATATTCTTTTCAGCTATTTTTGTTTTGATGTCAAAATCGACGATTGAAGATGTGATTTATCATGAACAGCAAGAAGTAAAATTGAGGGTCTCACTAGATAAATACAGATTGCCACTAGCAGATCCAATGCTGAATTATTCTGGCGATCCTGATGCGCTTAAAAGCTACATTGAAGGTATAAACGTCAGCTTGCAGGAACAAAATAGCCGAATTAAATTATTGGCGATTTCAAATTCGCCTATTTTACCTTCTGAAGGGGAGAGTGTTGAGCAATTGAACTCTCCTGGAAATCGAACATACATATTATTAAAAATCAATGAAGAGCATAATAGCTTCTTACTTATTTTTCCTTTGGTATTTGCAATCTTAAATTTTGCATTGCTAAAGAATATAACGAGAACAAAGTACAAAGCACAGGCGCGCCCAGAGAAAAAGGTTACACCACCAAAGAAAACCGCATTGCAAATTGATTTATACTCTAAAACTTTGCAATTAAGCTCTGACAAGGAAGCAAAAGTACAGTTAGCAAATAAACCATTATGCTTTTATTTAGCCTTGCTTGAATACTGCAAATTGTATCCAGATGCTTCATTAAATCAAAATAAAGAATTGCCTGATGAGTTACTCGACATGGCTGATAAATATTTTCATCGTTTAGTTGCATTGGGACACACAATTAGAAAACGCCCTAACTTTTCAAACAGCTTAGAAAAAACATTAAGTGAAATTCGTGCTGCTTTAGACGAGTTATTACTAAGCACACCAGACTTAAAATTAAAGTACTATCCACCAAAAGCACATGGTGAGGGATCGCGTTCGAAGCTGCACAGCTACGCTTTGACGCAGATACAAGAGGGCGATATTGAAATTATTGGTAAGTAACAAAGTTTAAGCATGTAGCTTTGTGCTACATGCTTAAATTATTTTGATATAGCTTTAAAGGCTTTCGACTTTTATTGGTGAGTGTTTTTCAATATATGCACGTAGTACTTGTGCATCTGTACTGTCAGTAATTTGAAAGTTTTTCTTTTCCGTTAAAATAGGGTACCCGTCGCCACCGGCTGCATTATAGGTATTGATACTCATTCTATATGTTGCATTAATATCAAACTTTTTACCATTGATTGAGCGTATTACAGCTTTAGCATTATTAATTTCAAAGTCAATTTTGTGGTATTGCAGATATGCACCTGCATCAGGAGGGAAGCTACCCACTGTGGTTAGGTATTCTACTAACTCAGGGCCTTGCCAATCTATGTAGGCGACACGGTTTTTAAATGGGTGAACCTTTAAAATATCTTTATAATTGATGTCACCTGCTTTAATACTTGCGCGAATTCCGCCGCCACTGATAATGCCGAAATCGGCGCCAACCGCTTCTGCTTGAGCGTTGATTATCAAATCAGCAAGTTTACTTTGTTCAAATCTTACAATGTCTCTGCGACCATCTAAGAAAGCATCGATGTTGCCTACTGCGCCAGAGAGCTTTTCAGCCCCTTTTTGCTGATATGGTAGCAGGAATTCGTAGAGCGCTTGATCTTTTGCTATTTCAGTCGTGATGAAGTTGCCTTTAGCGTCTTTTAAATTTACAGGAACAAGCTCGTAGCTTACTAGTTCTTTGTTACCTTTTTCTATCTTGAAAACGGCTTTACCAACGTATTTTCCCCACTCATGTGCCTGCATGATCCAAGTACCATTTTGTTGATCTGGCCAGCAAGCCTTACCTGGGTAAAAAGTAGCATCTGGGTTACCATCTTTATCAACACATATAGGCTCTTGAGAGTGTCCGCCAATGATCATGTCGAGCGTATTCGGTTTAAGGTTTCTGGCAAGTGTGACATCTCCTGGGGCATTGATGCCATGTTTTGCGTCATGATAGTGGCCCATATGAGTAACAGCAACGACGACATCTGGCTTATATTTATCTTTAATTTTATATGCTAAAGGCTGTGTTGCAGCTGCAGGAGTAATAAAGTTTAGGTGACCAATGTATTCTGGGTTTGCAATTTTTGCTGTGTCTACAGTTGTTAACCCGATAACAGCTATTTTTAGCCCATCCTTCTCGATGATGGCGTAGCTTTGATAAGCGGGTTGATTGGTGTTTTTATCGATAATATTTGCTGACAATATTGGAAAATTAGACCAAGCAATTTGCTTATCTAGAACGCTTAATGGATTATCAAATTCGTGGTTACCGATCGCCATGGCATCGTAACCAATCTTGCTCATGCCTTTAAAATCAGGCTCTGCAATTTGAAGGTCCGACTCTGGTACACCAGTGTTAATGTCACCACCTGACAAAAGTATCACACTATGGCCTTTTGATTCTGCATCATTACGAAGCTTATCAATAAGTGTTTTACGTGCTGCCATGCCATATTCACCATTTTCATTGTGCCAAAAGCGTCCATGATTATCGTTGGTGTGTAAAACGGTGAGGTACTGAGTATTTGTTTTGGTTGTAATTAACTGACAAGCAGTCAAAAAAGAGAGTAAAAACAAAGAAATAATTATGCGCATAAATTATTTTAAAATCTGAACTTATTTATGCGCGTAGTTTAAAGCAATTACACGAAAATGACATTACAAAGTTGGTGAATTGGAGTGATTACGGGAGCTCATCACAGCCTCTTCTCGTCTATTCAATTCACACTTGGCGTACTCTTGCTTTTTATGCTTGGTTTCTATCATCCAGTTTAAAAAGCACGCTGGTAATTTACTGTATGGCTCCCCTGCATGTATACCAAAGTCGCAAATTTGCTCATCAATCATAATTTAGCCCCTGTTATTTTTATACTACTTGCCTTGTATCATCAGCTTACTTACTGTGCGAATCTAGGCAGTTTAGAGCGTTTTTGAATCAAAAAAAACACTTTTCATCATAAAATTTAACCTTTTTGTGTGTTTTTAAAACTAAATGAACGGGATCTAGGCTTAAATATTTAGCATGTGCGTGTTATTTATTAGACCTTATTTATGTTTAACAAACAGTTACACTTTTTCTGAGCTTGTACTTGTGCGTATGCAACTTTAATATCAGTATATGAATAATTGTTTAATGCAGTATGCAGTGTCGCTTAGGACTCAATGCATACTTGAAATGGAAAGTATATGAAAAAATTATTGGCTTTGGGTGCTATATCTCTTGGTATTTTAGCTGCTTGCTCCTCTACGACTCCTAGCAATTCTGGTAGTCAACTTATTGCAGATAATTTAATTGTGAGTCCTAATGATGACAGGGCGTATAAAATACTTACTCTCGATAATGGGATTGATGTGGTACTTGTTTCAGATCCCAGTGCTGAAAAGTCTGCCGCCGCATTGAGCGTTGGCGTTGGTTTATTACATGACCCCATGGCACAACAGGGCATGGCGCACTATTTGGAACATATGTTGTTTTTAGGGACTGAGAAATACCCAGATCCTGAGGAGTATGCTGCATTTGTGCAAAAAAATGGCGGTTCTCACAATGCGTACACTTGGTTAGATGTAACCAATTATATGGTTAAAATAAACAATGATGCTTTTGACGAAGCGCTGGATAGATTCTCTGATTTTTTTAAATCAGCAAAACTCTACCCGGAATATACTGAGAAAGAAAAGAATGCGGTAAATGCCGAGTGGTCAATGCGCCGAGAAATGGACTTTTTTGGTCAGTTTAAGCTTGCGAGGGATTTATTGGGCGAGCACCCTGCAAACCGTTTCTTAATCGGGAATTTGGAAACCTTAGGTGATAAAGAAAACAGCAATTTACACGAAGAAACTGTTGCCTTTTATAACAAGTACTACTCATCAAATATCATGAAATTAGCCATGGTATCAAATAAGCCTCTCGCTGAGATGGAACAAAAAGCAAGAGCGCATTTTAGTGCGATACAAAACAAGCAGATCTCTGAGCCTGTTATAACAACCAAATTAGACTTTGACCAAATCGGATCAAAGCGCATTCATTACAGGCCTAATAAAGATGTTAAGTCACTTAACGTAGAATTTATTATTGAAAATAATATGTCTGACTTTGCAGTTAAACCAAATTACTTTGTGAGTTATTTACTGAGTAATGAAATGCAAGGTAGCCCAGCGCAGGTTCTTAAAGATAAAGGTTTGATAGCTTCTTTGACTGCAAATGCTTCAGCCAATCACTACGGAAACTATGGCGTACTCAATGTTGAAATTGAACTGACAGATCAAGGCATGGAGCAACGTGAGGTTATTGTTGCGACAGTAATGCAGTATATAAACTTGATTAAAGAGCAGGGCATTGATAGTAAATATTTCGAAGAAATCAAAACATCTCTCGACAATCAGTTTAGGTTTTTAGAAAAAAGAGATGAATTCTCTTATGTCAGCACACTCGCCGCGAATATGCAGGATTACCCGCTCACGCATGCTGTTAATGCGAACTATCATTTTGCCAAGTTTGATCGCCAAGCGATAAAACAGGTTCTGGACCAGCTTACTCCTCAATCTATGCGAGTATGGTACATCAGTAAAAATGAACCTGTAGATAGTAAATTACATTTTTATGATGGTGAATACAAAGTTGAAGCAATTTCTGAAAGTGAAGTTGCATCATGGTCTAAGCAAAGTGAGTTTGCTCTCAGTTTACCGAGCATAAATCGCCTATTGCCTGAAAATTTTGATTTAAAAACGGCCGCCTCAAACAATGTTGAACAAGTGTATGAAGGCGAAAGAGTTCAAGCTTGGCTTAAATCAAGTGAGCGGTTTGCAGAGCAACCTAAAGGCAATATTGAGATATTCTTAAATAGTGAACTGCCAATTAATAACATCGAAGCGCGTGTATCTGCCAGTGTTTGGGTAGACCTTTATGAAATTGAAAAAGCGAAATTAATAACCGAAGCACAAGTAGCTGGTATGGGGCTCAATCTGAGAAACTCAAATGGCCTTGTTTTATCTTTATCTGGCTTTACTGATAAACAGCTGAAGCTACTTGATGAGGCTCTTAAGGGTTTTGCGGTCACACCAACTCAAAAGCAGCTAGATCAAGCGATTGATAGATACGTAAGAGCAGTTAAAAATAAGGGCAAGCAGATACCTTACTATCAAGCTTTTGATGCTTATAGGCAATTAACCCGTGAGGGCAGTTTTGACGCTGAAGAACTTATTAAAGCAGCCCAAGGGCTAACGATAGAGAGTTTTAAACAGGCTCAATTAGATTTGTTTGAAAACAATTTAGTGCGTGTGTTTGGCTATGGTAATTACAATAAGGCCGATATTGAAAAGATTGTTTCGCGTCTTGAACATAGTTTTGGTAAACAGGCTGAACAAACTCAGTACGTTAGAGCCGGCTTTTGGCAACCTAAGTTAAATGAGTATGTCGTATTACAAAAAGATGTCGATGTAGCAGATGTTGCGGTAGTTGATGTGTCTGTCCACCCAGTTAAAGGATATAAGCAAAAGGCGACTGCTTTGATCTTGAAGAATCACTTAAGGCAAAAAGCGTTTAATACTCTGCGTACAGAGGAACAACTTGCATATGCTGTGGGCGCTTTTTCAACCAGCATTGATGAATATTCTGCAATCGGTTTGTTTATTCAAACACCAGTTAAAGGTCCGCAAGAAATGCAATCCCGCTTTGATGCTTTCAAGCTTGAGTATTCAGAAGAGTTACAAAAGTTAACTGACGAAGAGTTTGCGCAAATTAAAGCGTCTACATTGGCGAACTTGAAAGAAGAGCCTAAAAACCTTGCGGATGAAGCAGAACCTTTCTTTACTGATTGGTACAAAAATACGCTATCTTTCGATTCACAAGCGCGCTTGATTCAGGCAGCTGAAGAAATAACTAAAGATGACATTAAGCAATATTTTGAAAAGACGATTATGAATGAAAGTGCACCGCGCTTAAATGTTCAGTTGAGAGGCAGTAAATTCAAGGAACATGCATTCGCTGATTTGCCTAACCAAACAAAGATAAGTTCGATGAAAGAGCTATACAAAAAGGTAAAATATAAGTAAATTTACAATATATATTGTATTTATATCACCTTAAGGCAATGTCTAAACTCATTGCCTTTTTAATATAATAGTAGCTGGTAGATATGTTTAATAAGTTAGTCGTGCAAACGCATAGGTGTGAAATCAGGCATGCAGACCTTGATGACGCTGATTTTATTATAAAACTCCTTAATCAAAAGAGCTTTATAGATAATATAGGTGATAAGCAGGTTAGAGACCGTAAAAGTGCGTATGATTATATTAAGCGCTCTTTTCAAGTGCAGTATCAAGCCCAAAGTTTTGCCCCTTATATTGTATGCTTAAAGACAGGTCAGAAAATAGGTATAGCAGGGTTTTATCAAAGATCATATTTACAAGGGCCAGATTTGGGCTATGCGTTTTTAGATGAATATACTGGGCAGGGTCTTGCATCTGAGGCTTGCATTGGCCTTATTAGCCTGGCTAAAAGCGATATGCAATTATCTAAGTTATACGCAGTAACTGATATGGATAATATGAAAAGTCAAAGATTGTTACGAAGCTTAGGTTTTGAGTTTAATGGGAAAATAATATGTCAGGCTGACAAAATAGACAGCCTTTTCACCTATAAGTTTATTTAAGATGGGTTGATAAGGCTTCTTGATGAACCGTATCAAGAAGTTTTATCCAGTTTTCTTGATGAGCTGATACTAAAGCTTCAAACCCATCTTTATTCAGTTGACTATTTAATGAAAACCTTTGAGTTTGAATGAGCTTAAGTTCGCCTTGTTCCTGCTTATATAAATACCAATTCCCACTTAATAAAGCGCCTTTATTATAGTGGCCCGCGAATTCATTCAACACTAATTTAAGTGAGAATAAAGGTTTTTCAACATCTCCTGCGAGTGCTCTGGGCACGACAGTAAGCCCTAATGTGTGAAAATAGCTTTGTGTTAACTGTGTCAGCATGTTTTCAGGGTGTTCTGCCCAAAAGTGAAAGCGTGCGATATTAACAGTATTTGGTTTAGTATATTGGACAAAGGCCTGCTGGTTTGACACGCCAATAATGGACACATCTTCTAAGTAAAGGTGACCTGCTATTTTCTGCGTCGCAGATACTTGCAAATTTTGATCTGAAAATTTGTAGTACTTATGCGTATTTTGATTGCTGCTGCAACCTATCAATAATAACGAGATTAAACCAAGATAAATTGGGAGTTTCATCATCGTTTCCTTGGCGTTGGGTCTTCAGATGCGTCTTTGTCAAAAATAAGCATGTTTGGCTGCTCATTGAGGCCCTTAGTGACAGGTTTTAGTGTGTTTGACAAGCTTTCAAGCTCACTGAGCGTATCTGTCAGTTGCTCCATAACGCCAGAACCTTGTTGGTAAGTTGATAGTGTTTTTTCAAATTGCTTCAAGCTTGAAGTCAGTTGGGTTAACGTGCCTTGTAATTGGGTTAGGTTTTTATCCACTTTTTCCGGTACTTTTTTGTTGTTTAAATTTTCAATTAGTTGCTTTGTTTCACTGCCAAGCTCTTTGTAAGCAACCAGTGTTTTGTTAGCTTCGCTTAACGTATCGTCTAACGGTAATTTATTTAGTTTATTAAGCAGCGCGATAACTTGTTCTGAAAGTGCCGTAAACCCGCTGGGTACACTTGGTAAAACAGGGTACACAGAATGTTTTGCAATGGTTTCTGGTTTTGCTGCGCTATAGAAGTCTAATTCTATGTATACCGCACCAGTTAACAAATTACCACTTTTTAATGAGGCTCTAAGTCCATTTCTAATCCATTTTTCAATATTATTCAGCCAGTATTGTTTAGCCTGCTCGTCAACATCGTATATTCTTCCATACTCCACCTTAATTAATACTGGAATGGATGTATTATCTTGTTGAAAGTACAAGGGTTTGCCATTTCTAACTAGTTGTGCAGGTACCTGTTCAACGGTACCTATTCTCATACCTCGATACTCCACAGGGGCACCGGGCTTAAGCCCTTTTATTGATTGCTCAAACTCAACGAGATATAAATCAAACAAGTCAAATCGTCTCTCTAGCGCCACAGCAAAGTTTTTATGAAGCTTATATTGTGTGTTTTGCTCTGCAATTTCATCAGCTGTGGTATTAGGCGGATAATCAACAGAAATCCCACCTTTAATTAACTTTGATAGCGAGCCTGTAGAAACTCTTATGCCTTCAGTTGACAAATCAACCTCGACGCCAGAGTTAACCCAAAATATAGCATTCTTTGATATCAGTTCGTTGTATGGAGAATTGATGAAAATACCATAATCCATTTCTAAGGTTTTCTCGTTAAAACTGGCGGTCTCAACTTGACCGATTTTATAATTTCTGAAGAATATACCTGTTCCAACGTCCAAAACTTCTGCATTAGCTGCCTTTAGGCTATACCTTAGTCCCTCAATATCAGGTGCAATCAAGGCCGGTTGATTTTGCATGGTAAACAAAGAGGCTTGTTCGTTACTTTCACCCGGCAAAAGTTCAATGTATGCACCAGAGAGAAGCGTATTGAGCCCAGAAATACCCGATTCATCGACACGAGGCTTAACTGTCCAAAACTTCGCATCTTTGGTTAAAAGTGTGTCGTAGTCTTTGAAAATGCGTATTGTGGCAATGACAGCGTTTTGCTCTATTTGTAGTTTTAGGGATTCGACTAGCCCAACTTGAACGCTTCTGACTTTAATTTCGGTTTTACCCGCGATAATGCCATCAGCGTTATCCATTTTTAAGAAAATGGTGTGCCCTTTATTTGATTGATGTTGATATAACATCCAGCCAGTGATCACAATTGCGATGATAGGCACTATCCAAATAACAGAAAACTTTGGTTTTGACTCGATATAAGCTTGTTCATTCATTTTTATTTAAATTATCCCAAAGTAGTCGAGGGTCGAAATGGTTCACGGATATAATTTGGCATAATACCATAGCTGTGAAAAACACAATACCTGATTGAGGTTCAACACTTAAAACCGTGCCAAGTTGCACAAGTGAGACCAACAATATTACAACAAAAACGTCAATCATCGACCATTTGCCCATAAACTCAAGGGCTCGATACAGTTTGCTCGCGAGCTTTGGTTTAGTGCATTTTTTTACCTGGTAAATTAAATAGAAAAGTGCAATGCCTTTTATAATTGGGATGCATATACTGGCAACAAAAATGAGTATGGCTACAGGGTAGGAGCCAGCATGCCACATAACCTCCACACCGCTATAAATAGTAGCTTTGGTGTGTAGTCCCAAATTAATAGTATCCATAATCGGCAAGGCCAGTGCGGGGATTAATAGTACCATAGCTGTGACCATCCACGCGGCGCTTTTTTCTAACGAATTCGACTTTCTAAATTTAAGCTTAGTAGTACATCTTGGGCAGCGAGTTTCTTTACTAAGTTGACCGCAGACGTGGCATTTTTTTAATGATTGCTGAAGTGCCCGAGGTGCACAGGTTTTTTCATCTGGGCAGTAAGTGATTTGCTCTCTTTCCCATAATTGCTCTTTACTGAGTAACGAGAGGGTTTCTATGAAGCACAAAACAAATAAAATATATGACCAAAACCCGAGACCAACTTCTATTTCTGCAAATTCAGTCAGTTTGAATGCGCTTATAAGCACTGCAACCAGAAATATATCAGCTAAGTTTAGTGGTTTGAGCAGCATCAGAGCTCTGACTATTATACGGGCATTGCCCGGGTTAAGGTGACGCCAAAATGGGGAGTGTGCCAACATAATAAGTATGAGTGCAGCTAGGGGCATTAATAATATGGTGAATGCAAGTAAGCCAGCAAGTAGTGCGCTAAAATTAGTTGCTAGCAATGATATTGCTTCAATTAAGCTAATTGATTGTTTTAAACCATGCTGAGCATACGAAATAAAGTGAGGATGTAAGCTAACTAAAAGAAATAATATTGAAGATAAGCCAAATGCATTAATGCTTTGGTTATAGTCAATCTTACAGTTGGCCAAAGTGTTACCACAGTGCGGACATATGGCTCTTTGGTGCTCGTCCATATGTGCGATAGACACTAAATAATCACAATGTTGGCAAGCAGTTATCACAATCAGAAACACAATAAAATATATCTATACTCTATTGTGTTCCAGCAACTCAATAATATCAACCATCAAATACAGCAACTGTTTGTCGGCTTAATGCGATTAGGTCGCCAGCTTTTGAGAAAACCTTGGCGTCTTCAATGCCATAGCCGTTGCTAGCTTGATGCGTAATGGCCTCATAGCCCACCCAATCATGTGTACTAAGTTCCAAAGGTTGGAGAAACTCAATATACCAAGATACTGTGCTAGCAGGTGAGGGCTTATTACATAATTGAAGAAGTGTCGGCGGCCATGCGTCTGCTAATGCTAGGATATATAATTCCTGTGCAGTTTTTTGAGGCATTTGTTTGAACTTCATCCAGCCATGAAGTTCGCTAGAATCAGCACCACTAAAAGGCATAGCACCCGCTTGAATATTTAAATCTACATGTTGGATGAAAGCCGGAAATATCCCTTCTACATATTGTATTGTGTTTTCTTCATTTATGTCTGTATTAAGAATGGCAGGTTTGATTTGTGATTTAACTTTGATATTTGACGGGCGTTGCTTTGCGAAACTTGCCAAAGACACTAGGCATACAGAATCTCGTTGTTCTATCCGTGATTCTAGCTGGGTAACGTTTTTCCCCTGCCTCAGTATAGATGTATTGATAGTGAAAGGTTCAGAGGCGATTAAAGGGGCGACGAAATTACAGCTGAACGAAAGTAGTTGTCGGTCTTGGTCATTAAGCTGAATATACATATGTTTAAGCATTAGCGCGGCACTTAGCCCACCAAAAACGGTTCGACCCTGGCTCCATGTGTTTGGCACACTGAGGCGACAGGGTTGCTCACTGAGCTCGGTAGATGAAATGATAGCTTCGAAATTCATAGTAAATCCATGTCTCGTTATTTTTGTTTAGAATATAAACTCTAAACAAGAAAATACAGATTTTTTGTCTGCTTTTTGCTCTGTTCATCCTAAAAATAAAAAAAATTGAAAAAAAATGAAATTTTTTTCGTGTTTAAGGTTGAATTAGAATTTGCCGCCCCTATTTATCAAGTCATCTAACAGAACAACGAATTTTTTGAGGTCGGAGAAGATTCACATGGGTAAAATTATTGGAATCGATTTAGGTACTACTAACTCTTGTGTAGCAGTATTGGATGGTGAGAACACGCGCGTTATCGAAAACGCTGAAGGCGATCGCACAACCCCGTCAATTATTGCATTTACAGAAGAGGGTGAAACGCTAGTAGGTCAACCGGCAAAGCGTCAGGCAGTTACTAACCCTACAAATACGCTATATGCAATCAAGCGATTAATTGGTCGTCGCTTTGAAGATGAAGAAGTACAACGTGACATCAGCATCATGCCTTTCAACATTGTTAAAGCTGACAATGGCGACGCATGGGTTGAAGTTCGCGGTGAAAAGCGCGCAGCGCCACAGATTTCTGCTGAAGTCCTAAAGAAAATGAAAAAGACTGCAGAAGACTATTTAGGTGAAGAAGTAACAGAAGCTGTTATCACAGTTCCTGCATACTTCAACGATTCACAGCGTCAAGCAACTAAAGATGCTGGTCGTATTGCGGGTCTTGATGTTAAGCGTATCATCAATGAGCCAACAGCTGCAGCACTAGCTTACGGTATGGATAAAAAGCAAGGCGACAATGTTGTTGCTGTATACGACCTTGGTGGTGGTACTTTCGATATCTCAATCATTGAGATTGACGAAGTAGACGGTGAGCATACGTTTGAAGTACTTGCAACAAACGGTGACACGCACCTTGGTGGTGAAGATTTTGATAACCGTGTTATCAACTATCTTGTTGAAGAGTTTAAGAAAGAGCAGGGTATCGATCTTAAAGTTGACCCTCTTGCAATGCAGCGTGTTAAAGAAGCTGCTGAAAAGGCTAAGATTGAGCTTTCATCTGCACAGCAAACTGAAGTTAACCTTCCTTATGTGACTGCAGACGCAACGGGTCCTAAGCACATGAACGTTAAACTAACGCGTGCGAAGCTTGAATCACTAGTTGAAGACTTAGTAACTCAGTCTATCGAGCCGCTTAAGCGTGCACTAGCAGATGCAGATCTTTCTGTAAGCGACGTTAATGACATCATCCTTGTTGGCGGTCAAACACGTATGCCACTAGTTCAGTCAAAAGTTGCTGAGTTCTTCGGTAAAGAAGCGCGTAAAGATGTAAACCCTGATGAAGCAGTTGCACTTGGTGCGGCGGTTCAAGGTGGCGTTCTTTCTGGTGACGTAAAAGACGTTCTTTTACTTGACGTTATCCCACTATCTCTAGGTATCGAGACTATGGGTCAAGTAATGACTGCGCTAATCGAGAAAAACACGACGATTCCAACGAAGAAGTCACAGGTATTCTCGACAGCAGAAGATAACCAGTCAGCAGTAACAATTCACGTTTTACAAGGTGAGCGTAAGCGTTCAACTGATAACAAGTCTCTTGGTCAGTTTAACCTTGAAGGTATTCGCCCAGCGCAACGTGGTGCACCGCAAATCGAAGTTACTTTTGACGTTGATGCTGACGGTATCTTGCACGTATCTGCTAAAGATAAAGATACTGGTAAAGAGCAAAAGATCACTATCCAAGCTTCTTCAGGTCTAAGCGATGATGAAGTAGAGAAAATGGTACGTGATGCTGAAGCAAATGCTGAAGAAGATAAAAAGTTCGAAGAGTTAGTTGGTGCACGTAACCAAGCTGACGCATTAGTTCACGCGACTCGCAAGCAAGTTGAAGAAGCAGGTGACGCACTTCCAGCTGAAGATAAAACAGCAATTGAAGGTGCTTTAACTGAGCTTGAAGCAGCTATCAAAGGCGACAGCAAAGAAGACATCGATGCAAAAACTCAGGCACTTGCAGAGAAATCTCAAAAGCTAATGGAAATCGCTCAAGCAAATGCACAAGCACAGCAAGCAGGTCCTGGTGCTGATGCAGGCGCACAACAAGGTTCTGCGAAAGCAGACGACGATGTTGTTGATGCTGAGTTTGAAGAAGTTAAAGACAACAAGTAATTGTTGACTGTTAAGGGCGCGCGGCGACTTCGCTAGACGCGCCCTTCGTGTTTTTAAATTTTGGCTCACTACCGATCATATGTATCGGAGAGTTGTCTTGTAAGAGTAGTGTGATAACTATGTCCAAACGTGATTATTACGAAGTATTAGGTGTTTCAAAAGACGCCGGTGAACGTGATATAAAAAAGGCCTATAAGCGCCTAGCAATGAAGTATCACCCAGATCGTACTGCGGGTGATGAAGCTTTAGAAGCTAAGTTCAAAGAAGTAAAAGAAGCGTACGAGGTCCTAACGGATAGTCAGAAACGCCAGATGTATGATCAATACGGCCATGCAGCGTTTGAACAAAACGGTGGTGGAGGCCATGGCGGGTTCGGTGGCGGAGCCGACTTTGGCGATATCTTCGGGGACGTATTCGGTGATATTTTTGGTGGCGGCGGTGGTCGTCGTCAATCAAGACAGCAACGTGGTGCCGATCTTCGTTACAGCTTAGACTTAAGCTTGGAAGAAGCTGTAAAAGGCAAAGATGTTGAAATAAAAGTGCCTACATGGGTAAGTTGTAAGCCATGTGATGGTAGTGGTGCAAAAGCTGGATCAAAGCCAAAAACGTGTTCTACCTGTCATGGTGCAGGTCAAGTTCAGATGCGCCAGGGGTTCTTTGCGGTTCAACAGACTTGTCCAACGTGTCAAGGCACAGGCCAAGTTATCTCAGATCCGTGTGATAGCTGTCATGGCCAAGGTCGCGTAGAGAAGACTAAGACACTATCAGTTAAAATCCCGGCTGGGGTTGATACTGGTGACCGTATTCGACTTTCTGGTGAAGGTGAAGCCGGCATGCACGGCGCACCTGCTGGTGACCTATACGTTCAGGTTAGTGTTCGTGAACATCCTATTTTTGTTCGTGACGGCAATAATTTGTACTGCGAAGTCCCAATTAGCTTCACAACTGCAGCGCTTGGTGGTGAAATTGAAGTACCAACACTTGACGGTAGAGCTAATCTGAAGATCCCTTCAGAAAGCCAAACTGGAAAGATGTTCCGTATGCGTGGTAAAGGCGTTAAGTCTGTTCGCAGTGGTTCAGTAGGTGACTTGATTTGCAAAGTTGTGATCGAAACACCCGTTAACTTAAACGAGCGTCAAAAAGAGCTACTTAAAGAGCTAGAAGAGAGCATGAGTGGTGACACCAGTAAAAATCGTCCTAAAGCACAGGGCTTCTTTGATGGTGTGAAAAAGTTTTTTGATGACTTAACCAAGTAATTGGTAATGAATCAAATCAAAACGGCGCCTTTGGCGCCGTTTTACTCTCAGTCTAATATTACGAGATAATCCATATCATCGTTGCACCGACACACTAAATCTGGTCGGTTTTCTCCTGAAATCAGTGTCCCAGAATTGCACCCTAATACTTCACACTTTTGATCACAAGCTAGTTTATCTGCCCACGCACTATATTCGTTACTTAAAAACACTACTGCGGTTAAGGCAGTTAAAGTGATACCGATCATGCTTGAAAAGCTTGCATACATACAACTATCTACACTAGGTCAAATAACTAGGGCTTAACAGAGATTGCCAAAAATGTGCAATCACAACTCAGTAAGCTGATACATAATACTTTAGTCGACATTATCATAATGTCGAGCGTAATTTAGTATAATTTTTAAAGTACTTACCAATGTAAAATACTTAAGGATATTCTGTGTCGTGAATAATCGAAAAGCTGTTCGCATCTCGATACGGTTTAATCATTTAACTCATTAATAAATATGGACTTATAATGACACCTGCTATAAATCTACTCAAAAAAAATAAAGTGAAGTTCGATGTATTGAAATTTAAACATGACCCCAATACACCCAACTATGCTCAAGAAGCTGCGACTAAACTGAAACTGGATGAGAAAAAAGTATTTAAAACCCTAGTGATTGATGTAGATGGGATATTGTTTATCGGAGTCACCCCAGCTTCCCAGCAGGTAGATTTAAAGTTATTTGCAAAGTCGGTATCTGGAAAAAAAGCGCATATGGCTGAAAAGGATCGTGCGCAAAGTGCAACAGGATACTTACTTGGTGGGATAAGCCCTTTTGCGCACAAAAAAAATATTCCCGTGATTGTGCATAAAACTGCACAAGATTATGATGAAATTTACGTCAGTGGTGGAAGGCGAGGATTAGAAATTTCGATTTGTCCGCAATCACTTATGGCTATTACGCGCGCAAATTATGCCGTTTTTTGACATATATAATTGTTAAAATCATTTTTATGCCTATTCATGCAAAAATAATATAAATTCAGCGTACACGTGTAAGCTATTAATTATCAGAAAGTTTTTCCTCGAAAACGCAATTTACAGTAAAAAATTAGTTAATTATTTCATTTGAGCAATTGATCTAAATTGATTTTTATGCCGTAATGTAGGTATATCTATCTGGTCGGATGAGTTTATTATGAGTTTAAGAACACAACTAAGAAAAATTTTACCTAGCATTTCTGTTACCGAACAAGAAGCCCTAGACGCAGGAGATGTTTGGTTAGAAGGCTCTATCTATCAAGGAAAGCCAGATTTTTCAGCTTTACGCTCAGTAACAGAAGCAAAGCTATCGGCAGAAGAACAGGCATTTTTAGATGGCCCGGTGAATGAGTTGATGGCAATGATCGATGAAAATCATATTCAAAACTCAAAACACTTACCTGAGCACATTTTAGAATTTTTGAAAAAAGAGCGATTCTTTTCACTTATCATTCCTAAGCAGTATGGCGGTTTAGAATTTAGCCCGTACGCAAACTCAACGATTGTTGGCACGATTGCTACAAAATCGTCGGCAGTGGCAGTAACTGTAATGGTGCCAAATTCATTGGGTCCGGGCGAGTTATTGCTGCACTATGGTACTGCTGAGCAGCAGGCACATTACTTACCTCGACTTGCTAATGGACGTGATATCCCTTGTTTTGCGCTGACAAGCCCTGAAGCGGGTTCTGATGCTGGCGGTATTCCAGATCAGGGTATTGTCACTAAGGGTATGTTTGAAGGCAAAGAAGTACTTGGCTTAGAAGTAACATGGGATAAGCGTTATATCACGCTTGCACCGATTGCGACTGTACTTGGCTTGGCATTTAAAGTATTCGATCCAAAAGGGTTGCTAGGTGGTAAAGAATCCCTAGGGATCACATGCGCGCTTATTCCTAAATCTCACCCAGGTGTTGAGCTGGGCAATCGCCACGATCCAATGGGTATTCGCTTTTACAATGGTACAACTCGTGGTAATAAGGTATTTATCCCAATGGACTTTATTATCGGCGGTCAAAAAAATATTGGTCGCGGTTGGCAAATGCTCGTGAGTTGTTTAGGCGCTGGCCGAGGTATTTCACTACCAGCTTTAGGTGTTTCAACGAGTCAAGTTGCACTGAAATCTGCGTCGGAATACGCAGCGGTGCGCGAGCAATTTGGTCTAGCAATCGGTCAATTTGAAGGCATTCAAGAAAAGCTTGCAGATATCGCAGGTAAGGCATATTTGCAAGAATCTATGCGAGTGTTAACAACTGAAGGTCTTGGCATGGGGTTAAAGCCGTCAGTTGTGACAGCGATTGCAAAGTATCATATGACCGAGCTTGGTCGAGATGTACTTGATTCGGCAATGGACATATTAGCTGGTAAAGCAATTCAAACTGGACCACAAAACACCTTAGCGAGCGGTTATGTAGCACAACCGATAGCTATCACCGTAGAAGGTGCAAATATTCTAACACGTAACCTGATGATATTTGGTCAAGGTGTGATGCGTTGTCATCCTTACCTGCAATCTATGGTTGAGTCGATTCACAGCGAGCAGCCAAATGCTGACAAAGAATTTAATAAGATTCTTAGAAAAACGGTTGGATACAGTATTGGCAATGGTTTACGTGCATTCAAGCTAGGTGTATTTCCATTTTTAGCTTCTGGTTCGTCACGCTTACCTGAAGTAGTGCAGTATGAGAAAGCGGCACAGCAATTAGCGTCAAAGCTCGCTGTATACGCTGATTTTTCGCTACTTGTACTGGGTGGTAAGCTTAAGCAAGCAGAGTTATTATCTGCGAGACTCGGTGATGTAATGAGCTTTGTATACGCAGCTATGGCATCAATTAGGTATTACGAGCAAAAAGTGTCAGAGCAAGATAGAGCGCAAGCAGCTCCATATTTCCATTACGCGACGCGTTATGCACTTGTTGAAGCGGAAAAAGCATTACACAAGTTTTTGGATAACTTCCCAAATACCGCTGCAAGACGCTTTATGCGTGTCGCGACCATGAATTTTTCACATCGTATGCCACAAATTAATGATGATATGATCAGAGAGCTTGCTAAAGCAGCACAGCTAGATACTTTGTTTAAGCAGCAGCTGACACATTTAGTGAAGCCAACACCGGGTGATGGTCATGATATCAATGAGCAGGCCTATAAAGCGAAAATGGCATGTTTAGACTCGCTGGCAAAAGTGAAGAAAGCGCTTAAAAAGAGAGAGGTCAAAGCTGGCGTTACATTTAGTGATACATTAAATAATGCTTTTGTTGCCAGTATCGTAAATGAGCAAGAATATGTACAGCTAGTTGATTATAACCGTAAGCGTGAAAAGGCAATTCGTGTTGATGAGTTTGATTTTGACTTGAATTTGGTTGAGGATAAAAATACCACCGAGGAACTCAAAGCGGCAGTAAATCTATAAAGTCTCAATCTGAAAAAGCAAACGTCCAATTATTTCTATAATTGGGCGTTTCATATAAACTGCACAAAAAAGCGAGTATTTTTTTATGCAGTCATCTCTTTACAGTCAATATCTTCATTTATCACAACAACAAAATAAAACATCTCAAACGCTCTGGAATGGTTGTGGTACGTTAGAAAAATGCCAAATAGGTAGTCTTAAATATGCGATCAAGATTAGCCAAGTGCCAGATGACTTACAGCATATCAATATTCAACAAACGTCATTTTCTCTGCAAAGAAAGATCCGAAGTTATGTAAAAGAGCAGCATTTTTACAGGCATTATGCATCGTGTTTACGAGACTTATGCTTGTTACCACACATGATTGAGCTCCATGAAATTAATGGTAAATTTATTACTTTGCTTGAGGACTTTGAGCCGCTGGGCTTTCAAAATATGGATTCAGTGTCTACTGTGCAGATTAAAAGGGTTTTGGATTGGCTAGCGATATTTCATGCTAATTGGCTGATTGAAGATACTTGCAATGATGAGTTTGAAACTTTTGGCTATGGAAATTATTGGCATTTAGATACACGCCCAGATGAATATCAAAAAATGCCTAATTCAACTTTGAAAGAGTCGGCACATAGAATTGACAAAACATTGAAGCGTATTCGATACCAAACCCTTATTCATGGTGATGCTAAATTGGCAAATTTTGCTTTTAATGATACCCAAGTTATGGGCTATGACTTTCAGCATGTTGGCTTAGGTAACGGCCTTTCTGATGTGATGCTACTTTTTACGACTGTGTTGGATAATGCACAGCTAGAAACAGAATGTAGCGATTTGTTAGAGCATTATTTTTCTCGACTACAAAAAGCTCTCGTGCATAAACGCTCTGCCATTAGTTTCTGTGATTTGCAGCAACAATGGCGGGAAAGTTGGTGTCTTATTTGGGCTGATTTTCATCGTTTTTTGCTAGGTTGGCGCCCAGAACACCCGAAAATTAATGATTATATGAAAAAGCAAACGGCAATTGCTTTAAGGCAAACTGAGAAATAAATATGGATTTTGCATTATTGAGCGCACTGAGTTGGGTTGGGTTTGATTACACTCGTAAACGATTGTCAGCGCATTTTTCCGCGCCCTTAATGTCCGTGATTTTTAGTGCCATTGTTTTACCTGTTTATCTAGTATATTGGCTTGCGGTGAGTAGGGAATTACCACTTTCAAGTTACTATGTGCCAGCAACTGTAAGTGGTTTACTTGCAGGAGTTGGCAGTGTGTGTTTCATTCGTGCTTTAGCGCTTGGCAAAGTAGCCGTGATGCTCCCAATGTTATGTTTAACCCCGGTAATTTCAGGTGCAGCAGCTTGGTTATGGTTTGGCGATGCACTTTCTCAGTTAGAGCTTGTAGCCATCTCTATTCTTGTTGTCGCATCATTTTTACTACAGGGAGGACGCTTTACAATTCAGGAGCCTGGAAGTGGCTATATTGTTATCACTTCAATCTGCTGGGGTCTTTGCATTGTATTTGATAAACAAGCTTTAATGTATAGCCCTGTCGACTTTCATATTGTATATGTCACTTTTATTGTACTGGCACTGAACGCTACTTTGTACAGACCAATGATAGTTTTTGATGAAATAAAACAGCACTTATCAGTTTGGTTTTCTGCTGCGCTGTGCTTCTCGATGGCAGTGACTTTTCAATTTATCGCGTTAGAGTCAATCCAACCGGGCATGCTAGAGGCGCTTAAGCGTGCTATTGGCATTATTGGAGCGGGTTTGATAGGGGTTTACTTATTTAAGGAAAAATTAACCCCAACACAATGGTGCTGTGTCGGGGTTATTTTATGCACAAGTGCAATATCTTCTATTCAGCTGGCAGGTTAGTTACATTTACCAACTTTGCTCCACACGTTAGTGAATACTGTTGGCTCTGCGCCACGTGACCACCAAGTTGATCTGTACTCATAACCTTTATAAGAAACGCGGTCACCGACACGATAGAATGTAGACGCGCTCCACTCGCTAAGGCCAGTACAACCAGGAGGCGTTACCGCATCTTCTACCGTGACCTGCTTAACAATCGAATCAAAATCACCTGCTGAGTTGGTTACTTTAAGTGTCACATCATATGTACCTGCTTGAGCATATGTGTGCGTTGGTGCGCTTTGCGAGCTACCGTTACCATCGCCAAACGTCCAATTATAAGTACCAGCAGTTGAAGTGTTTGTGAATGTTGCTGTTAAACCACTTGTTGAGAACGAGAAGTTAGCCACTGGAACTGGGTCACCACCGCCACCACAGCTTTGAGCTAGATAATCATATGCCGCTTTTGCTTGAACAATACCGTGCCCGTATGAAGTATCACGACCTGCTGCGCCTTTGTCTTTTGCACTGGCATTAAGTGCCGCACGGATTTCTGCATTTGAACAAGTAGGGTAGTTACTCCATACCAGCGCAGCCACACCAGACACGTGTGGCGTTGCCATCGATGTACCACTTAGGCTTCTGTAACCACCGTTGTTCCATGTTGAGTTAACGCCAACACCTGGGCCTGCAATTTCAACTTGGCTGTTGTATTGTGAGAATGATGCTTTGTTTTCAGAGCTATCTACAGCCGCGACAGAAACAACATTGTCATAAGACGCTGGGTAGCTAAGTGCACTGTTGCCACCATTACCAGCTGCTGCAATGTGCAGCATACCGCGCTGATAACTTTGGTCGAAAGCATTTCGCTCTGCTGTAGAGCTACCGCTTCCACCTAAGCTCATACTTGTGATGTGCGCGCCAGCTGTCTCACATTGGTTAATAGCTTCAATTAGATCTGAACCATAAGCCCAACGACCTGAATCATTGAATACTTTTACAATATGTAGTTTAAGGTTACCAGATGCATTCACACCAACAACACCGGTACCGTTACCGCCAAGTGCAGCGATTGTTCCCGCCACGTGCGTGCCATGTCCATGACCATCATTGTGCCAAAGGCCAGTATCGTTTGACCCGTAACCATCATCACCAGTAACGCCTGCGCTAACTAAATCTTCGTGGCTACGCATATAACCTGTATCCATGATACAAACTTTGCGATTTGCTGCTGCCGCATCACTTACTAGTTTCGCTTGAACCATGTTAATTCCATAAGGCGTTGATTCAGCAAAAGGCGCAATTTCGCCATCAATAAGTTCTGGCACGTATCGCTTCGGATCTACTTCGACAGTTACGACGTTACCATCTTTTTCAAGTGAAGATAATTGCTCAGGTGTCAGTTCCATTACTACTGCATTGATGCTTGGTAATGTTTTAATCGCTTGAGCGTTTATATTGCTTGCAAACAAACTTAGCGATTGCGCTTTATAGTCTGTTAACTCTGCTTCTGATAAGGCCACAGGGAATGTGTTAGTCGTAGATTGTTCTTTTAGAGTAACGATCATACGTTCTGATGTTGCTGCTGTTGCAGACGCAGCACCAAGCGCAGACGCAACGCCAAGGGCAAGTAAAGTATGTTTTTTGCTTGTTAGAATAGTGTGTTTCATTTTGTTTGTCCAAGTTACATGTTGTTAACCAATTTAACTAAAACAGGTATTTCGAAATCTGTCAACAGTACAAAAAATGCACTTAAAAACTTGGGGGAAAATATTTTCACACAAAAAATTTAACATGAAATACATATTCATTTAATGTATTTATGATAGATAAATGTTGTTTTATTTTATTTTAATCAGGTTAAAAATTTAATTCTTTGTTCAGAGTCATAATATTGTAATTTTTCTTTTGGTTGACAAATTGTGAAAAATCTATTTGATTTAGGTTGTTTTCATGTGTGGCTTTGTAAATTGGTTCGAAAGTGGGGCTGTATGGTCTAAAAATTGCGACTTTTTGCGTGCCAATATATTTGATTAACCCTTGCTGATATTTTGCAAGTTCAACCAATAGGTAACCACCGAGTAATACGTGGCCTCCAATAGAGACGTCCAGCTTATCTACATGTCCATTGTCCCAATTAATGCCACCTATTTTGACTTTGTCTCTAATGCCAAGCTCAATAGCGGCTTGATTGACACCAAAAGCAATTGCATCATTTGCACACCAGATCAATTCAACATCCCTATATCGTCTTAACAAACCTCTTGCTAGTTCATGAGCACGGTTTTGAGACCAATGTGCGTCAACTTTATCAATGACTTGGACATTCGATAAACGATTAGTGTAGCTCAGTAGCCCTTGCTCTCGCTCTAATGCGGCGGTTGTTACAACATCACCCAGAAAAGCCAGCATTGAATATGATTCAGGGTTTTGAGCCTCTTTTTGCACCGTGTGCACAAGTTCACGAGCAAGCTCTTTTCCTGCCTGATAATTGTCAGGAAGTATGGCAGCTTTAATACCAAAACCCTTGGCATTGAGTCTGTTTATTTCAAGCTGGTTTGGGCTGTTTAAAAGAAATAGAATATTGGGATGAGGCTTTACCGAGTTGAGGAGCACCTCTGTTATCGCCCGTTTTTCGTCGACTAAAATAAGGTAATCGGCGTCCGATTCAAGTGCTTGTTTAGTCAACTCTTTCATTAAAATGTGATTGCGCTCAGCGTACAACACGGTGAGATCTATATTGGTATCTTGAGCAACTGCATTCATGACTTTTGATACATTTAACCAAAAATTCCCAGTTGGATTTACACCGCTAAAACCTGGATTGACGAATGTCACTCTCAAGGGGTGGTCGCTTGGCCTTTGTGACGCGTCACTAGGTGGAGTGATAAAGCTACTTATTAATGCAATGAAAAGTAGAAGTATTTGTAAGATTAAATTGGCTGTTTTCATTGCTTGTATTGTGCCTTGTTTACAACGTTTATTTATATATACTAGCTCAAACTTTCGAGGGGATGTTATGAAGTTTGTTTTTGTTATTTTGATATTTTTTAGCTTTTCAGCCTTCACACAGCCGAGCGAGCTAAATCAGCTGATGAAAAAAATGGGCCTTGAATATAAGCTCGCCATTAAAGCTCAATCTGCGGATGTTATGCACAAGCACTTGGGGCAGTTTGTTATATTGGTTGAGCAAGCTAAAGGGCATCAATTCCAACAAGGTAAGAAGAAAAAATCTATAGAGGGTCTTAACCTGACTATTGCTGAGGCTCATAAAGCGATGGCGTTAGTAGAGAAGGGCCAACTTGATGACGCTCGCAATGTGTTACTAAAAGTCGATTCTTTAAGGTCTGAGTATCACAAACTTCATGAACCACCTAGCTTCTGGCAGCTTCTGTTTGGACAATAAAAAACGAACGATTCGGAGCAAATGTTCAAAGTCTTTTTTATAAATGAGCCTTTAAAAAGTTTATTGTCAAATTGTGGTTTGTTACTACACTCATATCGGAAACCTATCTAAGAACGATGTTAAGTATATTTTTTAAGGGGCCCGGTATTGCCTGTATATACCTAGAGTGAGTTCACTTCGGCTCAATCTACCTTATTAATGCAGTTATAGTTAAGAAGTCTCGATTCCAAGCCTAGGTAGGCTCTTGAAATATTAAATAAAAGGGAAAAATGAATGAGACTTCTTCACCCCGTTAGTATTGCTGTCGCTATTGCGCTTGGCGGAGCAACATACTTAGCACTACAATCTCAAACTTCAACGCCGTACGAACGTAAAGCTGAATTCCTAGAAAAGAAAGCTCAATCCAAGTCACAGTCGCCCAAGCGTTATGACAAACCTAAAGAAGCGCAGAAGTTTTTTGTAAAGCAAAGGCTCCCAGTAGGGGCACAATCATTACCTGTCGAAAAGTATTCTGCGGCACTGAAGCAGATCAGGCAAATGACGCATTTTTCTATATCTTCAAATAGTGTGCTTGCAGACTTCTCACCCCAATTGAATGCACCTGATGGGCAAAATCAGGAGCTAGGTCAGTGGCAGGAGCTTGGACCTGGTAATATTGGTGGACGTACTCGGACTTTAATTATTCACCCAACTGACCATAACATTATGTATACAGCAGGGGTAGCTGGTGGGGTGTGGAAAACGACAGATGCTGGTGCATCATGGACACCACTGAGTGATTTAGCGACAAACCTTGCTGTAACCACGCTTACTTTTGATCCCAATAATGCGAACACAATCTATGCGGGAACAGGGGAGGGTCTATTCAACTTTGATGCACTGCGCGGTGATGGTATTTTCAAATCTGAGGATGCAGGTACTACTTGGACGCAAATTTCAAGCACCTCGAGCAATACAGATTTTCATTACGTAAACAAAATTGTTTTTAGTCCAAATAATGCCAATACACTTTATGTGGCGACACGCTCTGGTGTGCTTAAATCTTCAGATGGTGGCGCGAGCTGGGAAACTAAGTTTGTACCACAAGGGTCTTCTGCAGGTTGTACTGACTTGAAACTGATATCTCAGTCCAATACAGATATTTTACTTACTGCATGTGGCTCATTTAATACTGGTGGCGTTCACAGAAGTGCCGATGCCGCAGAGAACTGGACGCAAGTGATCGCGGGGACAGAGCAGGGCAGAACGACCATTGCAGTGGCACCGTCAGATAACAATATTATTTATGCTTTGGCAGCTAATCGAAATGATCATGGCATGGATGCTGTTTATAAATCGACAGATATGGGAGTGAATTGGACAACCACAGTGACAAGGGCCACAGCTGACAGATTTACAAGTGTGCTACTCAGTAACCCGTATTTCGGACTATTGGACTTGTGTACAGGAGGGACTGCTCAATCCTTTAATCAAGGATGGTATGACAATATCATAGCGGTTGACCCAGTAAATCCTGATGTGGTTTGGACCGGGGGGATAGATACATTTCGTTCAGATGATGGTGGTCAGACATTCGTACCTGCGAGTATTTGGTGGCTTAACCCAACAAATCCTCAATATGCTCATGCGGATCATCATGAATTTGTTTTCCACCCTGACTATGATGGGGTAAATAATACAACTTTATATGTAGCCAATGATGGTGGTATCCAAAGAACAGATAACTCTCTTGGTGGACGTTTAACAATTGATGAAGTGTGCGGTAATGCGGAAGCAGATCCTAATCAGCGTGTTAGTTGGTCGACACTGAATAATGGCTATGCCGTCACACAGTTTTATCATGGTACTGTTAAGCCAAGTGGAACGAGCTACTTTGGCGGCACACAAGATAATGGGACGTTAGTGGGTGAAGATGGATCATTTAATGGCTGGGTCGAGATACTTGGTGGTGACGGCGGATGGACTGCAATAGATCCAACTAATCCTAATATCATGTTTGCAGAGACTACCCGTTTGTCGTTGAGAAAGTCGACTGATGGAGGGCAAAGCTTTTCGAGTGCGGTCAGCGGAATTTCTGGAGATAATGGATTCCCGTTCATCACGCGTTTTGAAATGGCGCCATCTAACCCTCAGGTGTTGTGGATTGGGGGCAATCAGCTTTGGAGGACAAGCGATCAAGCTGGTAGTTGGTCAGCTGCTTCTGGTACGCTCGATGGCTCAGTATATTCTATTGGAATAGCGCCTAATACAGAAACTGCCGTCGCGGCGGGTACAGATAATGGTACTGTCTATGTTTCTTATCAGGCAGATCAAGCTTCAGCATCTTCGACTTGGGTAAGCTCTACGCTTGCGCAAGGAGTAACCATCAGCTCAATTGCATTTGACCCAGACAACAATCAAACAATTTACGCGACAGTATCTAATTTTGGCGCAACCCATGTTTGGAAAACAATGGATGGCGGTCAGACTTGGCAAGCAAGTGACAACGGACTACCAGATGTACCAGTCATGACAATTGCTGTCGACCCTGAAAGCCCGCAGAAATTATTTGTTGGTACTGATTTAGGTGTATTTGTGTCAGTCGACGGTGGGCAAAATTGGATGGCTGATGGATCTGGCCTCGCCAATACCAATATTGCAAAGCTTGCGATTAAAGGAAGAGAGCTATTTGCATTCACTCATGGTCGAAGCACTTATAAAGTGGCCATGAATACGGGCACAATGGACAGAAAGTTTACGACTGATGAAGACACTGAGATTGCTGTTGGTTCTGCCTTTGTCGACAACTTAAACAATGCTTTTGATTCTGTGGAAATTATTCAGTTACCTAACAATGGTGCTTTAAAACTTGGGGACCAGATGCTCGAACAAGGTGCTCAGGTAATGGCACAAGATTATGCAAATCTAGTTTATATGCCAAGTGAGGACTTTTCTGGCGAAGATTCGTTTATCTTCGAGGACATGACAGCAAACAATCAACCAGTGCCAGAAAATAATACCCTTCCTGAAGGGCAATATGCTGTAACAATATCCGTTAACCCCGTAAATGATGCGCCTGTCATAGAACCACTGGAAGATGTCGTGCTCTATATTGGGGAGTTGACAGAGTTAGACTTTAACGAAAAAGTTGAAGATGTAGACAATAATGACCTAATGCTGCAGCTTGAGCCTTCTGTGCCGGGTATGTCTTTCATAGATGGTGTTCTTGCAGGCAGACCTTTTACTGAGTTTGATAGTTCGATGACATTAATTGTCAGTGACGGGAAACTACAAACACAGCAGGAGTTCAATATTAGTATTTCGGTAGCACCTGACAGAGGGCCTGTTATCGAGTCTGGTCAGTCATTTGAAGTAATGGAGAATAATGAATCTGGAATGTCAATAGGTATGTTGATGTTCAGTGACCCTGATCCGGATATTTCACCAGTTGAAAGTTTTATGATCCTTGATGAAGTGCCATTTATAATTGAGCCTACAGGTGAGCTGTTTGTTACGACAGAATTAGACTATGAAATGCAAAGCGAATATAGCTTTTTTGTTCGTGCAATGGACTCGCTGGGTAATTATTCAGAATACACCGAAGTGACAGTTGAAGTGTTGGATGAAGTGGGTGACGATGATGTTGAGCCCGTAATTAAAGAAGAACAGCACTTTGAGGTGATGGAAAATTCGCCAATAGGTGCTGTTTTGGGTACGATTGAATTTGAAGATCCAGATGCTGATGAGTCGCCGGTTGACTCTTTTGTTATCCTCGGCGATGTGCCGTTTGAAATTGCATCGAATGGTGAGATTAAAGTTACTGGTGAAATTGACTTTGAAGTGAGCCAATCATTTTTATTTGGTGTAAAAGCGGTAGATACAAAGGGTAACGAATCTGATTTCGTTGAGGTTAAGATTGATGTAATTGATGACCCAGAAGATGATCAGGTACCGGATAGATCACCAATGATTCCAAGTGGACAGACTTTTGAAGCTCGAGAGAACACTGCGTTGGGAACAATTATAGGTCAGTTAGAGTTCTCTGATCCAGACTCAGACGTTTCTCCTGTTGAATCGTTTATGGTGATAGGTAACGCACCTTTCAGTATTGCCAGCAACGGCGATGTTGTTGTTCAAGGCGAATTGGATTTTGAGTTTCAAAGTGTGATCCGGTTTGGTGTGAGAGCACAAGATTCGTTTGGTAATGTATCAGAGTACACAGAGGTAACAGTTAATATTATCGATGTGAGGGGCGATGATGATGATGACCAAGATGGAGATTCGGGTTCATTTGGCATACTAGCACTACTAAGCTTGCCATTGGCGTTGCTAAGAAGACGTAGACGTTAATTAAAATTAACTAGAAAGCGGCGAAAGTCGCTTTTTTTATTTTATATCTAGGTAGTGATAAGAGGAGAGTGCTTTGAAAAGTGTAATTTTGAGCACTTTCGCAGCAAAGCGCTCATACAGCTACCAGGTAATTAGCGTTTCTTCTTCTTACCCTGAACCGCTTTAAATCTTGGATTTGTTTTACAAATCACGTAAACACGTCCGCGGCGCTTAACTACTTGACAACCTGGTCTGTTTTTTGCGCTCTTTAATGAACTTAAAACTTTCAACTTATGCTCCTTAATATGTTTTTACAACTTTACGCTTCAACGCGCTTGTTGAAGTTTACATCGCTGCATAGAGCAGCGATGTAAACTAAAAACCATTGCTTACTTAGTTGTAGCAGAAAGGTTTTTGAAACGGCGGTTGAACTTAGCAACACGGCCATCGCTTGCAACGATTTTCTGCTTACCTGTGTAGAACGGGTGAGATGCGCTTGAAACATCAATTGGCACGTATGGATACTCAACACCATCAATTTCAACAGTTCTGTCAGATTTAAGTGTTGAACCAACGATGAAGTACTTGTCTACTGCCGTGTCATGAAATGCAACAGCTTGATAATCCGGGTGGATATTTGCTTTCATAATAAATTTTAACCTTACGAAATGTGATAACGTCACAAATAGTATTCTATTTGAGAATAGTTTTCAATTGCTTATCTGAAATTTTTTTTACACTTTTTGTCTATTGATTATACGAATAAAGCAATTGTTACTGGATCTTCAATATCAGACTGTTATAACTAGAACCGAGATTGAGAAAGAGGACTACACTGTGAGCGAAGAATCACAACAATTAGACAACAGTGTCATTGCGGAACTGCAAAATAGGGATCATTCGTCGCTAGCTCAGCAATTGGATGAGTTAACTTGCGAACACAGTGACATTATAGAGCTACTGGCACAATATCAGGTTTTGAGTGAGCAAGATGATGACGAAAAATTTGATACATGGTACGACAACTTGTGTGAAGACAAAATGAAAGTCTTAAAAGGGTTTGAGATTTATAGAGCGCATTATGAACAGCTAGAGACTGTGAATAAGCCTTAACTAAACCTCGTTTACCCAAATAGTAAAAGCCATTTAGAATAATCTAAATGGCTTTTAGTTTTTTAGTTTCTAATTAGCACACCGAAGTACTGACGATATGTTTTGTATACTAGCAAGTCGATAAATCATATTTTTGCATGACACTATCTATATATTTATATCTGAGAGAATCTTGGCGCTCGTGCGCGGCGTTATGGCTTAAGGATCTATTGAGCAGCTTAAGTGCTTCATGTAACAGAGCTCGTTGCTCTGCTGGCACAGTTATACAGGTTCTATCTTCAGTTATTCTGTCTACTAAAGCACGGCCAAGGTCTATAAATACAACTTCCTCTACGGTACCATTTTGGCTGATCACACCGTATTTACTACACAAAAATTGCTGCCAAACTTGTTGTATATGCTCAATTAAGTCATCACCAAACTTATCATCTTCACTTACTATGCCCTTGTCGGCACAAGCTTTTAGTGTAGTAATGTATTTATTCTGAAACAACTCATAAGCATGACTTGAGTGTTCGACTTCATGCCTAAGTAGCATATGACCCCAATCTAGAGCGCCTCTAGGATAGTAGTCGGTCACCTCAACACATTCATACAAGCCAAGATATGAGCTACATTTAATGAGATTATCAATACTGTAGCTCGCGTTCGGAAAAATACTGTTCTCTTGCCATTGCTGTAGTTGTTCTGGCTCAACTTTAATTAAACTACACAGTTCATTGGCATCATAAAAATTAGATTTTAAGTAGTCAGATAATCTCATAGTGACACTGGTTATTTATACAGTTGTTTTTAGTTTGTATGATTTTTAGCACATAAGCAAGAAATTTTATAATTCTGTATATTTGGCCTCGGCATACCGGAGCAATTGTGATAAAACATATCGTATATAAACAACTAGCTAGAAATTGCATGCGAAGTATACAATCGATAAAAAAAGCCAGCTTAATTACGGCAATCAAAACTCCTTATCTTATGTCAGGCGAAATCGACTTGCAGGCGTATGACGCACTTGTCGAAGCGCAAATTGCAGCCGGAGTAGACGGTATAATTGTTGGTGGTACAACAGGTGAAGGTCAGTTGATGAACTGGGAAGAGCATCTGATGTTGATAGCCCATAGCGTTAATAAATTCGCAGATAAGCTGGTGATTGTTGGTAATACTGGCAGTAACAATACCCGAGAAGCGATTAAAGCCACTGAGTATGGTTTTGCATCTGGTATGGATGCAGCACTACAAATTAACCCATACTATGGCCGCACATCAACTGCAGGGGTAGTTGAACACTTCGAACGTGTTTTAGAAATTGGCCCTGCTTTTGTATATAACGTCCCTGGCAGAACTGGACAAGATTTAACGCCTGATATTATCGAACCAATTGCCAAGCATAAAAATTTCATTGGCGTGAAAGAGTGTGCGGGTAATGAGCGCATTGCACATTATGAGTCACAGGGTATTGCTTGTTGGTCTGGCAATGATGATGAAGCACATGATGGCCGTCATAAATACCAATCTCACGGCGTTATTTCGGTTACCTCAAACTTGGTGCCAAGATTATTTAGACAGCTTATGGACAAGCCTGATGATGCGCTAAATAGAGACTTACAGCCTTTGATGAGCTGGCTATTCTGTGAACCCAATCCAATCGCGATAAACACAGCGTTAATCATGACTGGCGCTGTTAACCCAGTATTTAGATTACCCTATGTACCGCTTACGCGTGAGCAGCAAATTGAAGGGCAGACGCTCATCAATGCACTAGAAGAGCAGTATATTGTTGGTGGAAAAGCTAATTTAGTGGATGAAACGCTTCTTAAGCTTTGTTAATGCAAAGAATTGACGTATAATCTGCGACCCTTCAGTATTGGTCGCAGGTTTGCCGTTATGAATTTTAAATCGTTTAGTTTTCCAGAACCGTTATTAAAAGCCTTAGATGAAATTGGCTTTACAGAGCTCACTCCGATCCAACAGGCGGCCATCCCTGTGATCAGAAAGGGTCATGATGTGCTAGCAACTGCACAAACGGGCACGGGCAAAACCGCGGCCTTTGCATTACCAGTTATCCATAACCTATTAAAGGGTACTTCAACAAAGTCACCTCGTGCTTTATTTCTCGCACCTACCAGAGAGCTTGCGGAACAAATCGCAAATAACTGTGAGGCGTTTACAAAGCATACTTCTCTTCGCACAGTTGCAGTATTCGGCGGCGTAAATGTCGATGGTCAAACTCAGCGATTAGCACAAGGTGCAGACATTGTTGCTGCCACACCAGGCAGGTTACTTGATTTGGTGCGCTTAGGTAGTGTTGACTTAGCTAACATTGAACATTTAGTGCTTGATGAAGCTGACCGTATGTTAGATATGGGCTTTATCGATGAAATGCAGCGTGTTATTTCACTGGCTAAAGAAGAAAAGCAATTGCTATTATTTTCAGCGACTTTTCCTTCAGCAGTAAAGCAGTTTGCTAAACAGGTACTGAAAGAGCCAAAACTTGTGCAAACAGCACCGGAAAATACGACTGCTGAAACCGTACGTCACGTGGTCTACCCAGTTGAACAGCAGCGTAAAAAAGAGCTGTTATCAGAGCTGATTGGTAAGAAAAACTGGCAACAAGTACTTGTCTTTGTCAACATGAAAGACGATGCTGATACTATCGTAAAAGAGCTGGAGCTGGATGGGATTGCAGCCACGGTTTGTCATGGTGACAAAAAGCAAGGCGCAAGGCGTCGTGCTTTGAGAGAGTTTAAAGAGGGCAAAGTTCGCGTATTAGTCGCAACTGAAGTAGCTGCAAGAGGTATTGATATCGAGGGGTTACCACGCGTTGTTAACTACGATCTACCATATCTTCCTGAGGACTATGTTCACCGTATTGGTCGTACTGGTAGGGCTGGTAACAGCGGTCAAGCAATTTCCTTTGTAAGTAGAGAAGAAGAGCAATTTTTACTTCACATTGAAACTTTGATCGGTCAAAAAATTAAGCGCTATTATTTACCAGGTTATGAAGTCGCAAGCCGCGAAAACTTAATCGATAATTTGAGTAAAAAGCCAAGTCACCAAAGACGTAAGGTACGTACTAACAGGCCAAGCAATCAAGCAAGTGGTGAAGCGCGAGTTAAAAACCGAAATAAAATTAGCTCAGTAAGAAGTCGCTTAAAAGGCGTGAAATTAAAGCTAGATAAATAGACAAAATTTTTCACATGTAAAAGCGGGCTCATTAGCCCGTTTTTTAATGTGTAATTTAGAATTAGAGCAAAGAGATAAATCTATACGGGCATGCGCCAAGATTGCATCTCAACTAAGCGGCTTTTTGTCCGTTCAAATTCAAAAGCTAATAACTCACCAGCATAAAGTGTCTGCAACGAAAATTTTGATTCAATCACAATCAACTTTTTTCGATCATAAAATTCATCTACTAATGCGATAAAACGTCTAGCTTCGTCGTCCAAGGTGCGTGCTGATAGTGTAGGTTTTTCTCGCATATAATTATCTTCGATACCTTGAGTCACGCAGTGGCGGTTTGGTGAAGCGCCCATAGCAGGGACGTTCCTTATGAAAATAACATCATAGTCTAGTGCCAATTGAATGTAGTCTAGTGTCGCCCTTGGGGAAGAGCATAGAGACATAAACTCAATTAATAGACCATGCTTACATTTTCCTAAAATAACGATGGGGCGGTTGTGGATCTGTATATCTAAATCTTGGTAAGAACCTTCAAGTGTCTCAAACATTGAAGAAAACGCACTGAGGTTATTTTCGAAGTAAAAGTCGGTGGGGGTGCCGTTGCTGAATCGATGATCAAGTTCACCGCTGACATTAACAAGACTGCAATGCGCCATGATTAAGTCGATAGTCGGCTCAAATCGCGCTCTTTGTAATCCATTTTTATATAGCTCTGTTGGATGGCTGTTGGAAGTTGTTATGAAAACTATACCTGCTTTAAAAAAGGCATCCAGTAATCCTGCGAGTATCATGGCATCGCCAATGTCTTTGACAAAAAATTCGTCAAAGCAAAGCACTTTGGTATGTTTTGCCCACTGTTTAGCAATCGCCTTTAGAGGATCTTTTTTTCCTTGGACTTGCCTTAATTGCTGGTGGATTGTTTGCATAAAATGGTGAAAGTGTAGCCGTTGCTTTTTCTCTACCAAAATAGTGTCGAAAAACATGTCCATCAGCATGGATTTGCCTCGCCCGACAGGTCCATATAAATACACCCCCATTGACTGCCTCCCAGCTTCAACGTCAAGACACAGTTTGTCTAATATATTGATGGCATCTAATTGAGCTGGATCGAGTGATATATGATTGGTTGCAATTAATTGTTCATATTTATTTAAAAGGCGATGCATAAAAAGTAGTATTTGGGATTTTTAATAATGATACGGTTTACTTAGATAGAATAGAAGTAAGTTGATTTAAAATCAGTAAAGTCCGATATTACTTTACTAGAATGCAAAAAAGCCGATCTCCATAATAAATATATTATGTAAAATTGGCTTTTAGTTCAATTTTAAAGATATGAGCTGAGAGTGAGAATCGTAGCCCTATTTATATGGACTTAAATCTGTCTGCTCTGTTTCACATACTTTTTTAATGACAGGGTGCTTTGCCATCTCACGTAAGTATTTTGCTAAATGTTCAAATTGTAGAGGAGGGCTATTTAACTCATCAGCCCATATACATAACATAAACAAATAGCAGTCGCAGATCGTGAATTGTTCATTAACCACATAGCTTTTACCCGCTAAATGCCTATTTACGATAGTAAACATTTCGGTTAGGCGAGTTTGCTGGGTTTTAATGATGTCGTCATACATCAATGCGCTTTGAGTATGTCGCTCAGGGTAAAAGTAAATCATCAACTCTGCTTGGATTGTGGTTGTGAAATACATTAGCCATTGATAAAAAACACCTTTTTGAACTGGATCTGCGGGTATCAATTGGCTTTCGGGGTGCTTTTCTGCGAGGTATAAACAAATTGCTCCGCTTTCAAATAGCACAAATTCATCATCAACTAGTGTCGGGATCCTACCTGTTGGGTTGAGTCTTAGATATTGTGCTGATTTTTGTGCATGTTTCTTACGGTCAACGAGTTCTAGTTGATATGGTACTTTTAGTGCTTCTAATACAAAGTGTGGTGCGAGACTGGCATTACGAGGGTAATAAAACAAAGTGTACATAACTGGCCTTATCATCAAGTTTTTATTGGTGAGAAAGCTCCTTTTAAGATTATTCCTTTAGGACTTTAGGACAGCATTGGAATAATAACAAATACAATGACGTATTTTTATTCAAAAATTTAAATTGCCCAAAGTGAGTTAACAAGATTAACCTTGAGTTTCTCTGCCGTTAATGATTTTACCTTAAATAGGAATGTTGTGTATAAATTTAGTGATAGGGGATAAAAATAATGAAAAATATAATTAAGGGGCTTTTTGAAGAAATTTTGAAGATAAAAAGAGCATTTTTGCAGCTGCAAAAATGCTCTTTTTATTAATTAAGGGGTGTAATATATCGGTGAGTTTGGTCCTACTGGTAGACCGAAACCGAAGACCCAAATATAAAATAGTGCAACCCAGCCAACGAAGAAGAACATGCTGTAAGGCAACATAGTCGCGACTAATGTACCAATACCCATGTCTTTTTTGTATTTTGTTGCAACGGCTAAGATAAGCCCGAAGTAACTCATCATAGGTGTGATCAGGTTAGTCACTGAATCACCGATACGGTATGCAGCTTGAATGGTTTCTGGTGCATAGCCAACAAGCATCAACATTGGTACAAAGATAGGTGCTGTAACAGCCCACTGCGCTGAAGATGAACCTAAACATAAGTTAACCATTGCACACATCATGATGAATAAGATGAATACTTCTGGGCCTGTTAGGTTTAGAGCTTGAAGTAATGCTGCACCGTTGATCGCTAGGATAGTGCCAAGGTTTGTCCATTTAAAGAATGCAACAAATTGTGCAGCGAAGAAGACAAGAACGATATACATGCCCATAGAGCTCATGCTCTTACTCATGGCATCAATCACATCTCGGTCTGTTTTCATCGTGCCTACAACACGGCCATATACGAAACCCGGAATAGCAAAAGTAACAAAGATCAGAACAACAATCCCTTTCAAGAATGGAGAGCCAGCTACAGCGCCAGTCTCAGGGTGACGCAAAATGCCATCTTCAGGTACGATGGTGAGTGCTAAAATGCTACATACGATCAGTAGAGAAACACCGGCCCACTTTAAGCCACTTTTTTCTTTATCTGTTAAATGCTCAATGTTGTTTTCAGATAGGTCAACGCTTGCATCATCTGGGTTGTATTTGCCAAGGCGTGGTTCAACGATTTTTTCAGTTACCAAAGTGCCGACAATGGCAATTAAGAATACTGAAATCATCATGAAGTACCAGTTTGCTTCAGGTCCTACATGGTAAGTCGGATCTATCATTTGAGCTGCAGGGGTTGTGATACCTGCCAATAATGGGTCGATTGTACCAAGTAATAGGTTTGCACTATAGCCACCAGATACACCTGCAAAAGCTGCTGCAAGACCAGCCAGTGGATGTCTACCTAAGCTATGGAATATCATCGCAGCGAGTGGGATAAGTACGACATAACCGAGCTCTGATGCTGTGTTTGATAAAATTGCTGCAAACACCACCATAAAGGTTACAAGACGTTTAGAAGCGCCCATAACCATGCCGCGCATAGCAGCTGATAGCATGCCAGAGTGTTCAGCAACACTCACGCCTAGTAATGCAACTAACACAGTACCAAGTGGTGCGAATCCAGTGAAATTAGTGACAAGGCCAGTCATAATTTTTTGTAAGCCTTCTGCGCTCATTAAGCTTACAACTTCAATGACACCGTCAGCATCACGTCCTTTAGCTCCCTCTGGGCGAGGGTCAATTGCACTCAAGCCCATCCAGTCGGCAATGCCACTGAAGACCACAATTGCAACACATAACATTGCAAAAAGGGTGATTGGGTGTGGGAGCATATTCCCTAAAAACTCAACGGTTGCCAAAAAGCGATTGAATAAGCCGCTTTGTTGTTCTGGCGATTGAGAGTTTTTATTCGCTTTCGTCTCTACTGCATTCGACATAGCAAGTTTTCTCGGTTCCAAAAAATGCGGCATACCATATCACTTTTTCATTCAGCGGTCATTTATAAAAGTTAACTCGAGGTGAAAATGAGATAAAATTACAAGTATCAGTGATAAAGAGCAGCTTATGCTTTTGATGTAAGTAAGTACTTGGTTTTAGGTGGGTAATTATTAGCCTATTCGGTTGGTTGGTTTTTATTGTTAATTTTTTATTCTTTCTGTGCTGAATTTACTCCTTTGAATAACAAGGGGTATTGTCTGAATTTTCCACCGATATGATCATCAGCCATAATTTGAGTGCAAATGCGCTCAATATCGTTATCCGCAGCAAGTACCCACTCTAGGTGTTCGATGGTCCGTTTGAGTCCTTTTTTTAGATATGCCTGTGACTGATAGTGTTGGCAATTCGTTTTTATAATTTCAATTGCTTCTGGGTTTTGTCTTAGAGCTGAGACAACTTGTTCCATGTAAGTGTGTGATGATCTCGAGCTTGATCTGCTTCTAATTCTGGTCCTATTTCTAGTCATCCAGCATACTCGCTATGTAATGAACCTTTTTCATGAAGTCAGCTTTTTGCGATTCTTTGTCGTAATTAAATTGATATGTATTGTGAAAACCGAAGCGTAAAAAAACACCGCTGCCTTTCAAGTAAATCGTGTAACCATCAGGATCTGAGAAGGCAGTTATCCCCTCGAATTGCTTTCCCTCTTCATACTCTTGACCTTTTTGCCTTATGTGTTCATACACCTTCAAAATGAGGTTACTATTGAGCTCGTTTTTCATATCTCAGTGCAAGTTGCTTATTTATGTTTATTTTTACTGGCTGTATTAACTAACGGATCAGTTTTGATACGGACTTAAACTGCGGATGTTTTGCATCCTTAACGATGTCAAAGAGTAAGCTTTCTAAGCTCATGATCACGGCACCATCATGTCTTAGTTGTTCAATTGCCCATGTTTTGTGCTGAGTGTCCCTTGACCCTATTGCATCAGCCACGACAATGACTGGTTGCTGCAATGTTAATAAATCCCTTACTGTTTGATAAACACAAACATGGGCTTCAATGCCAACGACAATTTTAGTAACAGCAGGGTCTAGGCTGATTGCTTCTTTTGCTGAAGCATCATTTAGAGCACTAAAAGTGGTCTTTTCGTGACACTCGATTTGGAATTGTGTCAGCGCAGGATCTGTATGCCCAAGTCCTTTTGGATATTGTTCAAATATCAACGCTGGTATTGATAATAGCTCAGCCGCCGTTAAAAGTTTTGCCGTTGTATTCACAAGTTCAGGATATATTTGAATATGTGGCTGAAAACGTGTTTGTATGTCGACGACAAGAATTTGATACTCTGAAGTGTGATGCATAGATTAATCCTTTAGCTACCGGGCGATATCACTTAAACTGGATGCTGTTGTATTATCATTATGGATTTTAGTCAGTTATGCAATTGGAGTTTTTAGGGACTTCGTCTGGAAGCCCGTCAACTTTTCGCAATGTATCAGCAACGGCCGTTAAGTTTGAAAAGACAAAAGAGTGGGTGTTGGTTGATTGTGGTGAGGGCACTCAGCATCAAATACTAAAATCGAAATTAACCTTGTATCAACTGAGTTTAATTTGCATTAGCCATGTTCATGGCGATCATTGTTATGGGTTACCCGGTTTATTGGCTTCTATGGCGATGTCTGGTAGAAAGCAGCCTGTCTATTTAGTCGCCCCCAAAAAAGTGATTGAGTTTTTGCATGCCACTTTTTCATTGACTGACTTAACGCTGCCTTTTGATCTTAAAACCTGTGCTATTGAACACCTTAACAGCACATCTCTAAATATTGGGTTTTGTCACCTAGAGGTTATTAGATTAAAACACCGAGTACCTAGTTTTGGTTTTAAAGTCACTGAGACGCAAATTCCTAAAAAGCTTAAGATTAATTTATTAAAAAAAGATGGAATTGCGACAGGACCTCACTACAATCAGTTGCAAAAAGGCGTAGATGCTGATTATCAGGGGAAAAAACTGGAGTCCCAAAAATATGCTTTTGATAGCTGGCTGCCACGCAAAGTGATTGTTTGCGGTGATAACGAAAGGCCGAGTCTGTTAAAAGAATTTATAGGTGATGTCGACGCACTGGTGCATGAGGCAACATTTACTCATAAAGATTTAAAAAAAGTTGGTCATCACACTGGACACAGTGATGCTAAACGTATTGCGGAGTTTGCTAACAAATCTAATCTACCTCTATTAATCTTAACGCACTTTAGTGTCCGCTATCATGGCCCTGGGTTGTTGGATAATTTACAAGAGGAAGCTCACACACATTTTTGTGGAGAGCTTATTCTGGCCAATGATGGTCTTGTTGTCGATATTCCAAAAAAGCTACTTTCTGAGTGCCTTGAATAATTCCCAGTCTTCATTTACTTGCTGTGCATATTGATTTGCTTTTTCTATAAGTGCTGAAAACAGCGGAGGCAGGGCGGTTATACATTGTTCTTGATAGTTCATTGAACGCCGGTCGCCTCTCATATGTGCATAAGCGAGCACTTGTGCGCAGCTTTGTGCATATTGCTCAAAACCATTTTTTTGTGCTGCTCGTTTGCCAAGGGTAATATGCTCGGGATCAATACCAACTCGAGCGTGATGGCGTGAGCGAACTAACCAATGTAACCCCTGCCAAAGCGCATCATCAATTATCAGGTCTGGTCTACGCTGCATCTGCCGTTGGCAGTTGACCGTTAAGTGGGCATGATTGAGGCGGTTTACTGGACTTAAATCTTTAAAGTAGTGCAATGGTGCTGCTAAAGCTTGCTGTTTAATTTCTACGATGTGATAAAGCTCAGGTTCCTTTTGCTCTTTGGGCCCGACCAATAGATAGTAACGCTTCAAGTGGTTGCTGCCAGTGCCTGCATCCAATCGTTCCACACAGTCTATAATGTCGTCATCGACATAAGGCCTGAACTGCTCAATGAGGTTGGCTTTAATATCGCTATGAATGGCTTCGAACTTTAGTGGATCTGATTTAAACTTAAGGGGATAAGCTGTGAGTTCTACATCTTTTGCTAATGTACTTTTTACATTGAATGCAGATCCTCCTACGAGTCTTTGCAAGCCTTTTTGCCAACGTTTGTGAAGTATGTGGTCTTTATCAAAATGTGTTAGCGCACTTTGGCTGTTATTTTCTCCGCGGATAGAAGCTTGGCAGGTTTCAACATAGTGCTGTAAAAAAGCCATTTGCGCTTGGGGTACATGCTCGATATGGACAACTGGTTTTTGCTTTATGTTCATTGAGTTGCTTGATTCTCTATAAGCAACGCCACTTTGCTGTGCTAAATTGAGACTAACTAGAAAGCGGAATATGTCCCAGATTGCATGGCCTATGCAAGCATCATCAAAGTCATTAGGTGTAAAAACTAAGGTTTCACCGTGCGAGCCTTCTTCACTCAAAAAACCGAAGTTACTGGTATGACAATCTCCCATAATCGTGGTAACTGGGAGCTCATAGACTGATGGAGGCAAATCTATAACCCCATCAAATAGATCACTGTACATCAGTGGCGCGGTACCACGAAAAAAATGAAACGCGCTACCTGCCATTTTTTCATGCTTGTTTAACTCTACTGATGGTACCATACCGTCATGGCGTTCAAAGTAAGATGTAAGTAGGTTTTCACGATTCATTTTACGTCCTCTTGTGCTTTATTCCGAGTTGTTGCTCTGCAAGCGCTACAATATTTGCGTCTATTGGAGGTGGTTCAATCTGCATACCTTTGCTCAATGCTTTGGTAAGCGCTTTAAGTACTTCCACACGAGCAAACCATTTATGATCGCCAACAATCACCGACCATGGTGCGCCAGAGGTATGTGTTTTTATAAACATATCATCGATGGCGGCTTCATACTCAGTGCGTTTGTTTCTATTTCTGATATCTTCTTCGGTTAATTTCCAACGCTTGTAAGGGTTATTTAACCGTTCAGAGAATCGTTGCAGTTGCTCGTCACTACTTATATGTAAAAACAGTTTTATGACTTTAATGTTATCGTCGAGCAAAAGCTGCTCAAATTCATTGATTTCACGATAAGCGCGTCGCCACTGTGCATCTGACGCATAACCTTCAATTCGTTCTACTAACACTCTGCCGTAATATGAGCGATCAAATATAGTTAGAGTGCCTTGCTTAGGAAGTTTGTTGAAGAATCGATATAAATAATGCCTGCCTTGCTCATCGTCTGTGGGCGCGGCAATCGGGTAAACTTGGTATCCTCGGGGATCAAGTTTTTCAGTAAGGCGGCGGATTGCGCCGCCTTTTCCTGCCGCATCCCAGCCTTCAAAAACGATAACAGCTCTTTGCCCTTGATGGTAATAGGCTTGCTGAACATGAAGTAACTCATTTTGCCAATATTTAAGCGCCTGTTTATACGCTTTTTTATTATCAATAGCTGGATATTCATTGATGAGTTTTAAAGAGGGGGATTGTGTTGTTTGTTGATTATCTATATCAATTTGGCTCACATTGATATCCTCTGTTTATATTGCTTTGGCGTTATGTTCATCACTTTTTTAAATTGCCGTGTGAAGTGAGATTGATCAGTATATTCAAGTTCATAGGCAATATCAGTCAAAGAGTATGTCGTTTTTTGTTTGAGCAAGTTTCTCGCCTTTGATACTTCCACAAGGGTTGCATACTCTTTAGCCGTCATGCCTAAAGCTTGGTCAAATGCCCTTTCTACACGTCGGCTATTAACATGTAGGGTGTCATAAATATCAGCCAGCTTTATTGATCTCGGTGATAGTTGTATCTCTTTGGTAATGGTTTCTAAAATGTTAGGAAGAGGTTTATTTAACTTTTTGAATTGCTGTTCAAGCCATTGAGAAATATGTTCAATTTTATCTGAAATAGAGGCACCTTCTTGGCGAATTTTATTAAGTAAGGCCTGATCAATTGGGATTGCGTCTAGTAACTCGATACACAAATTTTTCGATTCTTTTAGCGGCATAGCCGTGAAGTTTTTGGCGCCCAAAGGTGTGAGCCTAACACCAATGAGGTTTTGCACGTCTTTTTCAAAGTGCCATATGGTTGTTTTAGTCTGTGGGCCGATGAAGTAGGCATTTTGATTTAGGCTTGTAGTGCCCATTTTTGATTTGCCTGATATAACAAATAAAATCGAAATACAGCCGTCACTGTGTAATGCTTGAGGTAATAATCTTTGAGAACTTGCATACCAATAATTAATAACATAGGGGGTGAGTGTTGGTGGTGGGGGTAAAATAGTATACATGGTGACCTCACTCCTTGTGGGTTACTCAAAAATATGCTCAAGCAACTTTAAATTGCTTCATTTAATTTACCGTTTAACTTATTTAAGCGCAATAAAAAAGCAGCCATTGGCTGCTTTGGGTGTTTAAGTTAGTTTACTTCAATTCATACCAACACAAGGTGTTTATCTTGCGTTGGTACTTTCGAAGATTTTATCTGCAGAAGCAGCTACGAAACCCGTGTACAATTCACCGTCAGGTTTGTTGTAACGCAGGGCGAACTCGTAGAAGCAACTTGGGATTTCGAACTTGCCGTCAGAGAACTCAACAGGGTGGTGATCAGCAAGTGTAGAAGATTGCTCAAGTAGTACCTCAGGTGAACCTTTGATTTCACCACCTGATGTATTCAGAGGGAAACCCGCATCTTTAAGTGCTTGGTTTACTGCTTCTATGGTCTCAAAGTTAGCTAGGTAATTGATGTTTACCGTGAAGTGATTTGCACGGTAACCCCAAGCTGACATCCAAGCCGCATATTCGCTTTCTGCAAGTAGCTTTTTATAGGTTTCATGGCTCATTTGCCAATGTGTACCAGAGTACAAAAAGTTTTCCGCAGTGATGGCACTTTCATCGATGCTATCAATCATTTGGCCAACGATTTCTTGAAGGTCTTCTGAGCACTTTTCTAAAAGTAGTTCAGAGATGAATACTTTTGGTTTGCTTGGATCGCTATGCTCATAGTGTTTAGCGTACAACTTCTTAGCTTCAAAGTGATACTCACCACACTCTTTGTAACCAACTGCTTTAAAATGTGCAGCCAGCTTTTCTAAACCAATTTTTTCATGGTTGAAAGTACGTAGTGCGATATGGTCGTTGATGACATCATCTTTTTGAGTTGAACCTAATAGCTCGTGTACTTTTACAGCAGATGGAGTCACTTCTAAATAGTTGCTCCAAAGGTTCTCAAATAAGCTATCTACATTGTTGTGCATAATGACAATTCCTTAATATAACGGCTTGGCCGCGTTGTAAATGTTACGACAAAGCACGACGTATTTAGTTTTTATAAAACAAACCCACTGATTTTATCACCTTGCTTTAACTGCAATGCTTCTGCCGTTTTTGAGGTGATTGTGAATGTTTGTGTATGTTCATTCCATACTACTGCGGTAGTAAATGTGGCTCTAAAGTTAGCTAGTTGGCCATTGGATAGGGCCCAAGTTGTTTCACTGAGTGGTAGCTCTTCAACTATCTCTAATGTGCCGTTTTGAGTTTCGCGCACGGTTCGAATATTTTCTAACCTAGCTTCTACAGTGGGGCCGGCATCAAATAAGTCGACATACCCTCTGTGTTCAAAGCCTTCTTTTTGCAGCAGGCGCAGTGCAGGTTTGGTTTTTTCATGCACATGACCGATAACTGCTTGGGCCTCTGGGCTGAGCAAGTTGGCGTAAATCGGATATTTTGGCATTAACTCGGAGATAAATACTTTATCGCCCAAGCCAACTAGGTGGTCGGCCTTTGGGAACTCAATACTGAAAAAGTGTTCTTGTAGCCATTGCCAAAAAGGGCTGTGGCCGTTTTCATCACTGACGCCACGCATTTCAGCAATCACTCTATCGCTGAAGCGCTCAGCATGTTCTGCCATAAATAAAAAGCGAATACGCGACAAGAATCGACCTGCCAACCCGCGTCTAAATTGCTCTCGTAAGAACAATGTGCAGATTTCCGAACTACCAGTGTAGTCATTACATATTGATAGGATATCGACGGTGTTGTACACATTTAAGGTGCTAGAGTGGTGAACGGTTTTGCCTTGATGGTAATGATACAAGGGGACCTGCATCCCAACAGCTGCCTCAATGGCTGTAGTACCACTAATTTCACCTGTTTCTAAATCTTCGAGGACAAATAAATATCCCTCATCGATTGGCGCATTTAATGATTTACTGAAGCTTTCTTGAGAGCGTTGTATCTTACTCGCTAATAGTTCGTCGTCGACAGGCAAAGATGTGAAACCATGGCCTGACTCTACCGCGATGTTTTTTAAAGCAGCAAAGTCTTTGCTGCTAATAGGTCTAAGTACTTGCATAAAAATATCATTTAGGGCGACGAGTCGCCCATAAAGGTTAAGCGTTTACTACATCCGCGACAGCCAGCTCGAAGCGTGCTAGACCTGCTTTAATTTCTTCTTCTGTAATCACTAAAGAAGGTGTGAAACGAACTACATTAGTACCAGCGACTAAAGTCATTAAGCCATGCTGTGCACTTGCGACTAGGAAATCTCTCGCCTTACCTTCGTAATCGCCTTTTAGTACGCAACCTAACAATAGTCCTTTACCACGTACTTCGCTAAATACATTGTACTTTTCGTTAATTGCATTTAGGCTATCACGGAACATTTGCTCACGCTCTTTGACACCATTTAATACTTCAGGCGTATTAACCGTGTCAAAAGCCGCTTCAGCAACGGCACAAGCGAGTGGGTTACCACCGTAAGTTGAACCGTGCGTGCCGATTTTTAAATGCTTCGCAATATCAGTTGTGGTGATCATCGCACCAATTGGGAAGCCGCCGCCTAATGCTTTAGCTGTTGTTAAAATATCAGGCGTAACATTCAAGCCTTGGTACGCGTACAAATCACCTGTACGGCCAACACCTGTTTGTACTTCATCAAAAATAAGCAGGGCATTGTGCTTGTCACATAACTCTCGTACACCTTGCACAAACTCGATGTCAGGAGAGATGATACCACCTTCACCTTGTAGAGGCTCCATCATAACTGCACACGTTTTGTCAGAGATTACTTTTGCAAATGTTTCTAAATCATTGTAGTCAATGTGAGTGATATCTTGTGGCTTTGGACCAAAGCCATCAGAGTAGGCAGCTTGACCACCGACGGTTACCGTGAAGAAAGTACGGCCGTGGAAACCTTTATTGAATGCAATGATCTGCGTTTTTTCTTCATTATATTTATCTAAAGCAAATCTACGCGCCAGTTTTAAAGCTGCTTCATTTGCTTCAGCGCCTGAGTTTGCAAAATAGACTTTGTCTGCAAATGTCGCATCAGTCAGCTTTTTAGCTAGACGAAGTGCAGGTTCATTGGTCATTACATTTGATAAATGCCAAATCTTTTCACCTTGCTCTTTCAGTGCATTTACCAATGCTGGGTGGCTATGACCTAGACAGTTTACTGCGATACCGCCAGCAAAGTCGATGTACTCATCACCGTTTTGGTCCCAAACTCGTGCACCTTTACCTTTTACTGGTATAACTGCAGATGGATTGTAGTTAGGTACCATTACTTCATCGAATAATTCGCGATTCACTTGCATGACGTCGTCCTCATATAACTTCAACTTCTGGGCACGAATATATGTGCCTATTCTTATTCCGACATTATTGCGTGATGTGATGAAAATTTGCAGTGTAATTTTATATAAAATGAGTAGAATGTTCGTCAAAATGACATTGGTATTGTGCAAAATGATTAGTAAACAAGATGAAAGATTGATTTCTGTACTACGAAGTAACGCGAGGGCGAGTATTTCTGAGCTAGCAAGGCTATTGGATATGTCCCGAACAACTGTGCAATCACGATTGCAAAAGCTAGAGCAAAACGGTGTTATCCAGGGTTATAAGATTGATTTTGGTCAAGATTATTTAGGTAGCCTAGTTTCTGCTCATGTTTCAATTAAGGTCAAGCAAAAGCTCACGGCAAAAACCAATATTGCTCTGAAGCAGCTCTCACATATTTCTGCTTTATATGCGATTAGCGGTGAGTACGACATGATAGCCATTGTAGAAGCGCAAAGTTTAGAGCAATTAAGTCAGTTGCTGGATGAAATAGGCAATTTAGACGGAGTCGAAAGAACCAATTCAGCTGTTATACTGGAAACTAAATTTCAACGTTAATTTGCCTTAGGTAGCCACACACTCGTTCCCGTAGTGGCGATGTGGTTAACATTACCTTTGAGCACTTTGTCGCCCACATTGCGAGAGGTCTCAGGGCGACTCACTAGGTACCCTTGGACACAGCAAATCCCCATATCCTTGACCAGTTCGAACTGATCAAGTTGCTCTACACCCTCTGCAACGATTTTAAGGCCTAGCTGCGCGCCAAGCTCGCTGATAGAGTTTAAGATCTTAAAGTATTTAGGGTTGTCTTTGGCTTGTGAAATAAAGAGTTTATCTATTTTAATCACATCGATTGGCAGATCAGCTAGTGTGCTCAACGAGCTAAAACCCGTGCCAAAATCATCAATTGCAATCGTAACACCGGCACTGCGGCAACGCTCAAGCTGAGCAATAATTTCATCACTGGCTGTTATGAGCGTTGACTCGGTGATTTCTATCATTAGGGAGGCAGCTGGCAGTCCCGATTTATTAAGCGCTTCTAAAACCCAGTCATAAATAGGCCTATGTTTGAGCTGAATGCCGGATACATTCACCGAGATTTTAACTTTTTTCATCCCCGCATTGTGCCAAGCAGACATTTGTCGGCATGACTCTAGCAATATCCAGTCGCCAAGCTCTAAAATTAAATTTGATTCTTCGGCAATTGGAATAAACTCAGATGGTGGGATCAAGCCCTCGATGGGATGATGCCAACGGGTGAGGGCTTCAAAATAGTCTATTGAGCAATCTTCAACATGGACAATTGGCTGAAAAGAGAGTTGAAAATTTTGAGAGGCAATTGCAAGTCTCAATTCTTCTAATAAGTAGTGGTAGCGCCTGATTTTATTCCCCATCTCTGGTGAATAGACTCTGAAGATACCGCGTCCATCCGTTTTAGCTCGATACATTGCAACATCTGACATTTGTAACAGCGCATTAGGGGTAGAGGCACTATCAGGGAATACAGCTATCCCGATACTGGCGCTTATTTTTACTAGCTTGTTACCAAGCACAAAGTCTCGTTCAATTTCGCTAAGAATAGTTTGTGCTATCTCAGTACAGAAACTGGTGTCATTCAGGTTAGGCACAAAGATCGAAAACTCATCTCCACCTAATCGAGAAAGGTTTTGGTCTAGCCCATGTACCGGATGCGCATCATTAAGCTTAAACTGCCTGACAACTTGCTCCAATCGTCCTGAAACCTGAATAAGTATTTCATCACCGAAACTGTGCCCAAAGGAATCGTTAACCTGTTTAAAGCCATCTAAATCAATGAATAATAATCCGCATTTGGATTTGCTTTTATCCGCAATGGTCAGCTGCTCGCTAATATGTTCTATGTATGCATGGCGGTCAATAAGTTTGGTCAATTTATCTTGGTAAACGTGACTATCTGATTGTATTTTTATGCGTTGAAGATTATCGCTTAATGATTGAACTGCATAACAAATTTGTGCAACAGGACCGCCAGAGTGAAGCTCTTTGTGTTTGATCTCAAGTCCATCTAGCAAGGCATTGAGATCTTTATTTATGGCGTTGAGTGCTTCTAACTGTGCCTTTTCTCTTTTATTCCCTTTGAATTGAGAAATAAAAAACAGCACTGCAATTAAGCAAAGCATTAATAAAGTAGGGGAAGACCATACGAGCTTAAACACTCTTGAGGTCGGCGCTATGGCATATTGGGACTGCTGATTTGCGATGATGACGAACGTTTGATTGTCCTTACTAACGAATTGCTGGTCGTAGTAGACAAACTGATACCAAGGAGCCGATCTTTCAACTTGCTCAACATCACTGTTCTGAGTTTGCAAAGAAAGTAACCCGGATTGCGCATTCAGGACATGTTTAGCAAAAGTTAGATTTGCAGCAATACCGATTACTACAAGGCTAACAACAGCATAAGCTAAATTTTTAAAAACATTCTGCATGATTGAGACAATCCAAAATTAACCGAAAACCGGATCCTTCATGTTCCTGTAGTATACATCAATTTGACTTCAGGGATGACAACCTTTTACACGCTTTTATTTACAAGTGCAATTATCAAAATTATTTCAATTCAATTTAGGGACAATCATTTACACTTCTCTGAGCAAGATCAATTATCAATATAATTCACTTTACACGATAATGATTCTTATCTACTTTTTTAAGTCATTGGCCTAATAATTGCTCACCAGTGTTGGGCATTAATTACCAGAGGACTTTCTGTCCAAAAATGTACTTTTCTGGTGCAAAGGTATGCTGTATTGCACTGTTGTGAGGCGTACAAGTTTTTATTTATGTACTAAACTATTCTCACAAAATATGTTCGCGTAATCATACATTATACGACATAGTTTTGTGGCAAGGAACACCAACCAAGTTAGGTTTTTGGAGCCAAAAATGTTAACAAAACGTTTTTTTAAAACGAAAAACGAAGCCGAAATCACATTTGAATTTTCTCACCCTGAAGCCAAAAAAGTTGAACTCGTTGCAGAATTTAACGATTGGCAACCCATTAGTATGAGGTTCAATAAAAAAGAGCAGAGATTTAAGCTCAAGCACAGGCTACCAACCGATAAGCAATTCCACTTTCGATATTTGATAAATGGTAACCAATGGGACAATGACAACAGTGCTGATGGATACGCTGCCAATGGTTTTGGTAGTGAAAATAGCATTGTTGATACTCAAAGATTGGCTTAGTTGCCAATGGAAGGACTTCAACAGCTATATTACCTTCATGGTATTGGCTATGACTTTGTTAAATATGACGGCGAGCATGTCGTTTTTGATGCGCTAACGAGGCAGACTGCCATTGAATGCTGTGGCATAGACCCGAATGATAAACATGCCGTTGATCGTCTCAATTTTGAGTTAGACATTGCACCATGGACACGAGTTGTCGAACCCGTGACATTGAGTGATAGTGATACCGGAAGCTTTGTAATTAAAGTCTCAGAGCCTTTAAAGCATTCAATAGCAAGCATAAAGGTACCTTCGGCAAATATAGATATAACGATTAAGCTTTCTGAGTGCGAGGAAGTAGGGGACTATATATATGCTGACAATCGATATGTTGCGTTAAAAGTCAACTTGGGTGAATTGCCAATTGGCTACCTTGAGTTATTGATAGAAGGTGCATTTGGTCAAGTAGTAACAGAGCTTTGGTCAGTGCCAAAGCAATGCTATAACCCCTATGTATCTCACAGCAGCAAAAAGCCGCTTGGTGTGTCGTTACAGCTTTATACTCTGAAAAGCGATAGGAATTATGGCATTGGCGATTTCGCTGATCTAAAACAGTTAATAGCGCTGTTTTCCCATCATGGCGGGGATTTTGTCCTTTTAAATCCATTGCATTTGTTATTCAGTGAAAAACCTGAAGAAGCCAGCCCTTATAGTCCTTCTCACCGTTGTTTAATTAATCCCCTATACATAGCGCTAGATGATATCCAAGAAATAGTTGGCCAAGAATGTGCTGAGCTGTTCTCATCTGTTTCAGATGTAAGACATAGACGTTCAGTGTCAAGCAAGTTTATTGATTACACTCAAACATCTAAAGTGAAGTACGCTTTATTTGAAAGCTTGTATAACTGTTGGCAACAGGGTGCGCGTCAAGAAGCTGCTTTAAACGCTTTTGTAGAAGAAAAAACATCAATACTTGGGGATGTAGAGCTAAGTCAATTTGAGTGGTTTTTACAGTGGTTGGCATCTGAGCAACTGCAGCGTTGTCAGTCACTATGTATTGCTAGAGGAATGGAAATAGGATTAGTGAATGATTTGGCTGTTGGATGCACAGGCGGTGGACTTGAGTTTGAAAGTTATCGCGCTTGCTTTAGTGAGCTTGCGAATATCGGTGCGCCACCCGATCCTTGGGCTGAACAGGGTCAAAACTGGGGAATGCCAGCGCTAAACCCGATAAAAGTGAAACATGACAACTTTGCATACTTTAAATCTCTGGTTCGGTCCAATTTAAACCAAGTTGGTGCATTGCGTATCGACCATGTAATGTCACTAAGGCGTTTGTGGTGGTGCTTTGCAAAAGAAGGACAGGAACTCGGGTGTTATGTTTATTATCCATTTGAATATTTGTTGGCCATTTTAAAGATAGAGTCACACTTACATAGTTCAATTGTAATAGGTGAAGATCTTGGGGTTGTACCGCCAGAGGTAACTCAGGCGTTAGAAGAGTCAGCAATTTTTGGCAACACACTATTTTATTTTGAGAAAAATCAAAATGGTGAGTTTAAAGCGAGTGAACAACTAAGGAAAAATGCGCTGATTATGGTCGCTAATCATGATGTTCCTCCGTTTCACGGCTGGTGGAATGCCGCGGACATTGACATTAAATTTGATTATCAATTGATTGATGAGCATCAACACCACCATCAAAAACATGCTAGAGGCATTGAAAAATCGCGTTTAATTAGCTGGATTAATCAGCATGAGTTCCCTGATTTAGAAATTACCGCTTCGAGTCAGGAGGTATATCAGGCCGCCATGCATATATTAGCAAGCAGTCCAAGTCAATTGCTTGCTATTCAGCTGGATGACTTAGACCTTCAAGAGTTCCCTGTAAATATACCAGGTACAAATACAGAGTACCCAAATTGGCGCCGAAAATTAAATCATGAGCTTGTTGAGCTATTTGAACTTAATAAAGACTTTATTCAACAACTCAATGCAATCAGGAAGCAACAATGAATACCGTAAATAAAAATGTTGAAATGACAGAAGATTACGCGGACCAAGTGGCTGCGTTACAAGCTGGCTCATTTTCAGATCCGTTTAGCTTTTTAGGACCGCATGTAGTTAAGGTTGGGCCAAAAACATATACAGTTTTACGGGTCTTCATTCCAAGCGCATTATCTATAGCAGTTGTTTTGGGTAAAACGGTAACGAATATGACTCGATTTGATGACAGTCAGTTGTTCACTGCGGTACTTGATGCAGAATTGAGCGCGAAAAACTATCGTCTCAAAGTACAATTTGAAGATAGCACTTTGTACTTTCGTGATGTGTATAGTTTTGCTAGCGCGTTGGATGAACAGGCTATGTACTTGTTTAATGAGGGCACACTCGAGCATGGCTATGATCACTTTGGCGCTCGCTTTATAAATCACGAAGGTGTTCAAGGCGTACAATTTAGTGTTTGGGCACCAAACGCAAAAAGCGTCTCTGTTATTGGTGAGTTTAACTTTTGGCAAGCTAATCAACATTATATGCGTTTTCACCCCGCAAGTGGTGTTTGGGATTTATTTATTCCCGGATTAACAGCGGACACAAGTTATAAGTTTGCGATTACGACAGTAAGTGGCGAAAGGCTTGAAAAAGCAGACCCTTATGCGAAAAAAATGCAACAATCGCCCGGCACTGCAAGTGTTTTGCAGCAGACATTTCAAGCGCCAATTTATGAGGAGGAAATGTACGAAAGGCGAATGAAGCGAAATCATGTAGAGTCGCCTATTTCTATATACGAAGTTCATTTGGGCTCTTGGAAACGAAGAGTCGGTGAGCAAAATCGATATTTAACTTATCGAGAGCTAGCAGATGATCTTGTACCTTACGTAAAAGATTTAGGCTTTTCGCATATTCAATTAATGCCAATTAGCGAATTCCCCTTTGATGGTTCTTGGGGGTATCAACCTGTAGGCCTTTTTGCCCCATCCAGTCGCTTTGGTTCTGTAGACGACTTTTTATATTTCAGCGAAGTGTGTCATCAACACGAGATTGGTTTGTTGCTAGATTGGGTGCCAGGTCATTTCCCGACGGACCCTCACGGTTTGAATCGGTTTGATGGTACACATTTATATGAACATGCAGACAAGCGCCAAGGATTTCATCCAGACTGGAACACTTGCGTTTTTAACTATGATAGGCCAGAGGTGAAGAGTTATTTACTTTCTAATGCGAATTACTGGGTGTCGGAGTTCCAATTAGATGGCCTAAGAGTGGATGCTGTCGCTTCTATGCTTTATCTCGATTACTCGAGAAAAGACGGGGAATGGATAGCTAATAAGTACGGTGGTAGGGAAAATATTGGCGCCATAGATTGTTTACAGAGAAGTAATGCTGTTTGCTATAAAAATGCACCGCATGCCATGATGATTGCAGAAGAATCTACAGCTTGGCCTGGGGTGACACAAAGTGTAGACCATGGTGGATTAGGGTTTGGCTATAAATGGAACATGGGCTGGATGAATGACAGCTTGGGCTTTATGCAACGAGACCCAATTCATAGAAAGTTTCATCATCATGAAATGACGTTTTCCATGGCTTACGCCTTTTCAGAAAATTATATTTTACCTTTAAGCCATGATGAGGTTGTGCATGGAAAAGGGTCTCTTTTAAGTAAAATGCCTGGTGATGACTGGCAGCAATTTGCTAATTTGCGCGCTTATTATGGGTTTATGTTTGCTCACCCAGGTAAAAAACTACTGTTTATGGGCAGTGAGTTAGCACCTCGAGATGAGTGGGATCATAACAAGCAATTAGACTGGTCATTATTAGAAAGTGAAGCCCACACAGGTGTTTATGAGTCAGTTAAGGCGCTGAATTCAGTCTACCATTCAACTCCCTCTTTATATGAAGTTGATGGTTCACCTGCTGGCTTTAGGTGGATTGATTGTGATAACGCTGAGCAATCAATTCTGAGCTTTGTGCGATTTGGTAAAAAGCAATCTGAGTTTTTGATTGTTGTCAGCCATTTTACACCACAAGTATTTCATCATTTCAGGTTAGGAGTACCCAAAGAAGGCGCGTATCAAGTCGTTTTCAATTCTGATGACAAGCAATTTTACGGCAGTGGTGTTCAAGTTATCGCGCACAAGCAGCAACTTGTTCAGAGTAAAGCTGTGGCATGTCACGGATTAGATAACAGTATTGAAATTACAATACCCCCACTAAGTACTGTTTATTTAAAATATATATCGGCATAAACATGATTAGTTCCCGACAAGGCAGTACTTACCCATTAGGCAGCTCGGTAACAGATACAGGTGTTAATTTTGCCGTCTACGCCCCTAATGCAGAGAAGGTTTATTTGTGTTTGTTTGATGGCTTTGGGCGGTGCGAAAAAAATCGTCTCGAGATGCATAGTCATGAGGGAGGAGTCTGGAGTATTTTTGTTGACTCTCTCACATCTGGTGCACTATACGGCTATCGAGCAGATGGCAAATACAATCACTTGGATGGCCACTTCTTTAACGTCAATAAATTATTGCTAGATCCGTATGCGAAAGACTTTAGTGGGGATTTTACTTGGAGTGAGAGGCATTATTGCCACCTGCCTGTTGGTGAGTTTAATAGCTTAGATAACGCCATTGATATGCCTAAATGTAAAGTTGCCAAAGTACAAGCTTATACAGGGAAAAAGCCCAATACACCGTGGCAAGAGACGTTTATTTACGAGTGTCATGTTAAGGGAGCAACGCAGCTTCATCCACAGATTGACAAGTCTAAAGCGGGAAAGTTTGCGGCATTGACTGATCCCGCATTTTTACTGCACCTTAAATCCTTGGGTGTCACAGCCATAGAGCTGCTGCCAGTGCATGCATTTGTGAGTGAGCAGTTTTTAACGACGAAAGGGCTACAAAATTATTGGGGGTATAACACCCTAAGCTTTTTTGTTCCGCACAAAGCATATTCCGTGAACGGCGATATGACTGAATTTGTAGATATGGTTCGCCAGTTTCATGAACATAAAATCGAAGTGATTATAGATGTTGTGTACAACCACACTGCAGAAGGCGGTATTGATGGCCCAATGTTGTCTTTTAAGGGCTTGAATAATAACGGTTATTATAGAACGATAAATTCACCAGAATCAGTTTACATCAATGATACAGGTTGTGGTAACACGGTGAATATTGACGACCCGATCACGTTAAAACTCATTATGGATAGCCTGAGATATTGGGTAGAAGTGATGGGAGTAGATGGGTTTAGGTTTGATTTAGCGACCATACTTGGTCGCACGGTAGAGGGTTTCTCTTGCCGTCACGCATTTTTTCAAGCAGTGTTGCAAGATCCTGTTTTGTCCTCTGTAAAATTAATTGCAGAGCCTTGGGATGTAGGGCCTGGCGGGTATCAACTCGGTGCTTTCCCTTCACCTTGGCGAGAGTGGAACGATAAATATAGAGATATTGTAAGGCGGTTTTGGCGAGGGGACAGTGGTACATTGCCAGAGCTTGCTAAACGCATCCATGGCTCCAATGACTTGTTTGAGCATAATCAACGCGGTCCCCTCAATTCAATTAACTTTTTGACCAGTCACGATGGATATAGCTTGGCGGACTGGGTGAGCTATGAGCAAAAGCATAATGAGGCTAATGGTGAGAATAACCGAGATGGCCATAGTGAAAACTATTCATTTAACTGTGGCTTTGAAGGTGATGTAAATAACTCAGAAGTCGTCCAGTTACGCCACAAGATGCAAACTAATGCGCTGATAACTTTGTTCATGTCAAAGGGAGTGCCGATGATAACTGCGGGTACAGAGTTGAAGCATAGCCAAGCCGGGAACAATAACGCTTATTGCCAAGATAACGAAGTAAGTTGGTTAAATTGGTCCGAATACGAGGGGAGCCAAACACTCATTAGTTCTATTTCTGAGCTGATGAAGCTGAGGAATCAATTAAGTGTTTTTCAACATCCTTTTTTTGTTCATGCTGACGATGAGCGGTTTTCGGTCGAGTGGTTAAATAAAGAAACACGCCCGATGAGCGAACATGATTGGCACGATGAAGGGAATAAAACGCTCATGTATATTCTCGCAGACAAGCTTATTTCAAAAGCTGTCATGGTGATTTTAAATGCGGACACCGAGCGTCTATCTATTACGCTGCCAACTCCACCATTTTCTAGTAACTGGGAATGTGTGTTTACGTCAGAGCAAGTAAATGACAGAGACGTACTTCCTATCTCTTTTTGTCTTACAGGACAAAGTGCTTGGGTACTTATGTCAAACTTAGAGGAAAACACGAATGGCTGATAAAAAGTCTAATGTGTGTGTTGTTAAGCACTGGCAAGATGCGCCAAAACTCAATGAGAGCGCATTGGCAGATGATTTAAATCGACATTTCTATTATACCCTTGGTCGTGATCGGGTTGGGGAATCAAAGCATTATTTATTTCAAGCGCTAGCATTGACAATCAGAGACAGGTTAGTAGCCCGTTGCCGTGCAACAAACCAGCATTTATCACAGCAAAAGACTAAAAAAGCAGCGTATTTGTCCCTAGAGTTTTTAATGGGGCGTGCCCTTGGCAATGCGATTTTGAATTTAGACCTTGAAGAACAAGTGAAGTCTGCACTTAAAGAATATGGAACAAACCTCGAGGAGCTTGAATCTGCTGAGCATGATGCTGGTTTGGGTAATGGCGGTTTAGGCAGACTGGCGGCCTGTTTTTTAGATAGTTGTGCATCGTTAGCTTTACCTGTGGTTGGTTACGGTATTCGTTATGAGTATGGGATGTTCAATCAATCAATTGAACATGGTGTGCAAATAGAGCAGCCTGATAAATGGTTACGTGAAGGCCACCCTTGGGAGTTAAGCGCGCCAGAGCAAGCGAAGACTGTTAAGTTTTTTGGTAATGTCGAAACTCATACCGACAAGCACGGCCGGATCCATCATCAGTGGGTGAATTCTCAGGATGTGTTAGCTGTTCCTTTTGATGTTCCTATTCCAGGCTATCGTAATGGTGTTGTAAATACGCTTAGATTATGGAAGTCAGAAGCAACAGATGAATTTAATCTCAAAGAATTCAATGCCGGCAGTTACTCAGAAGCCGTTGCTAAGAAAAATCTTGCTGAACAAATTACCATGGTGCTTTACCCTAATGATGCGAGTGAAAACGGGAAAGAATTGAGGCTTCGCCAACAATACTTTTTATCTAGTGCCAGTTTACAAGATATTCTCCACCAGTGGACACAACAGCATGGTAGCGATTTTAGCGACTTTGCTCAGTATCACGTTTTTCAACTTAACGATACACACCCAAGTGTTGCGGTTGCTGAACTTATGCGTTTGTTACTGGATGAGCATGAAATGGAGTGGGATGATGCTTGGAAAATCACCACATCAACAATGGCATATACCAATCATACCTTGCTACCTGAAGCGTTAGAAAAATGGTCGGTACCTTTGTTTAGTCGTTTGTTGCCAAGAGTGATGGAAATCATTTTTGAGATTAATGCGCGTTTCTTAGCTGAGGTTGCACTCATGTGGCCAGGAGATGTAGAAAAGCAAAGGCAACTTTCTTTAATCGAAGAGGGTCCTGAACCTCAAATCAGAATGGCTTATCTAGCAATTGTAGGCAGTTTCTCAGTCAATGGCGTGGCAGCTTTGCACACAGAGCTGCTTAAATCAGGACTGTTTAACACCTTTTATAATCTGTGGCCTAACAAGTTTAACAATAAGACTAACGGTGTGACACCAAGAAGGTGGCTTGCCCATTGCAATCCTGATTTAGCTGATCTTATCACAGATAAAATAGGCGAGGGGTGGCAAGCGGATTTTTCAGAGATCAGTGCCATCAGAAGGTACTATGACAAGCCTGCATTTCACACACAGTGGCAAAAAGTTAAGGAAAGCAATAAAGCTAAGTTAGCCGAGCTGGTTAAAACGCGATGTAATGTAGAGTTTGATACAAGCATGATATTTGATGTGCAAGTAAAGCGTATTCATGAGTACAAAAGGCAACTATTAAATATTTTACATGTCATTGCGTTATACGATCAGATCCGCAGAGGTGACGTAAAAGATATGGTACCTAGATGCGTATTGTTTGGTGGTAAGGCGGCTCCTGGATATTACATGGCCAAATTGATTATCAAGCTAATTAATAATGTTGCAAATGTCGTCAATAAAGACAATGCAGCTAAACCATATTTAAGAGTTGCTTTTTTACCAAATTATAATGTCACTGCGATGGAAACGATTTGCGCTGCTACGGACCTTTCACAGCAGATATCAACCGCTGGTAAAGAGGCCAGCGGTACTGGCAACATGAAGTTCATGATGAATGGTGCTGTGACAATCGGGACTTTAGATGGTGCAAATATAGAAATTAGAGAGCAGGTTGGGGATGACAACTTTTTCTTATTTGGTGTTACTGCTGAACAGGCCTGTCAAGTGAGGCAGCATTATGATCCAAAAAGCATTATCAATGGATTTGCACCTTTAAAAAATGCCATGAAATTACTTGAAAGTGGTCACTTTAACCTTTTTGAACCTAACCTATTCAACGACATTATTGCATCTATTACTAGCCCGAATGACCCTTGGTTAGTTGCACAGGATTTTGAAAGTTACTTTGATGCCCAAAAGCGGGCTGCGCAAAGTTATACGAATAAGACACTGTGGAATCGTATGAGTATTTTAAATACAGCAGCTAGTGGCACTTTTTCTAGCGATCGTACGATTTCCCAATACAGCGAAGAGATTTGGCGATTAAAACCAATGCAGTAACCGCCACGAACAATAATATGGAGATAAGAAATGCCGAGTTATGCAAACCGTTATATAAGTAACCTGACAAGAGACACTTATGCATTGATCCTTGCGGGTGGACGTGGCAGTCGGTTGCACGAGTTAACCGATTGGCGTGCAAAGCCAGCGGTGTATTTTGGTGGTAAGCACAGAATAATTGATTTTCCATTGTCTAATTGTATTAACTCTGGAATACGCCGAGTTGGAATTGCAACACAGTACAAATCTCACTCGCTGATCAGACATGTTAATCGCGCTTGGGGGCATTTTAAAAAAGAACTTGGAGAATCTGTAGAGATTTTGCCTGCATCACAACGTTACGGAGATGAATGGTATTGTGGTACTGCGGATGCTGTATTTCAGAATATGGATATAATTCGCCATGAATTGCCTAAATATGTGATGATTTTATCTGGTGACCATGTTTATCGAATGGATTATGGAGCATTAATCGCTAAGCACGTTGAAACTGGTGCTGACATGACGGTGTGTTGTATCGAAGTAGACTGTGAAGAGGCGGCAAACACATTTGGTGTTATGACTGTTGATGAAGGTAAGCGTGTTAGACGGTTTGATGAAAAGCCCGCAGAGCCAACATCTATTCCTGGCAAACCGGGTACATGTTTAGCTTCAATGGGTAACTATGTTTTTAATACAGAGTTTTTATTTGAGCAGTTAAAACGCGATGCGCAAAGAGAAGGCTCTGGCCGTGATTTTGGCCACGATATTATTCCATCCATCATTGAAGAACATAACGTGTTTGCTTTCCCATTTAGAGACCCTAGCCACCCTGGTCAACCTTATTGGCGTGATGTGGGAACAATCGACTCATTTTGGGAAGCCAATATGGAGCTGGTGTCAGTTCAGCCACAGTTAGATTTGTATGATCCATCTTGGCCTATTTGGACCTATCAGGAGCAGCTCCCACCAGCGAAGTTTATTTTTGATGATGAAAATAGACGGGGTATGGCGGTGGACTCTACTGTCTCAGGTGGGTGTATCATATCGGGTTCAATTGTTCGGAAATCTCTATTATTTTCAAATGTTCATGTACATTCTTATTGCGAAATAGAAGGTGCAGTCGTACTGCCTGGTGTTAAAATCAATCGACATTGTAAGATTCGAAATGCAATTATTGATAGAAGTTGTGAGATCCCAACCGGAATGCGAATAGGCTTCGATCCAGAGGAAGACCGCAGTAACGGGTTTAGAGTTTCAAATAAGGGCATTGTTCTAGTAACCCGAGATATGCTTACAGCTTTGCAAGCAAGTCAGAAACCGACCGTGTCGAAATTAGAAAGCGCCTAAGGGTAAAGTATGCATGTAGTAATGGTGGCAGCAGAGAATGATAGGCTGCCAAATTGCAAGGTTGGTGGTGTTGCGGATGTTATCCGTGACATCCCTTATGCCTTGTCTCGTTTGGATATCAATACATCGGTGATTGTACCTGACTATGGTGAAGCTCGTATAAATAGAGAGTTTGTGGCTGATATAGCGGTACCGTTTAAGCAACATTTGGAAACGGCCGTATTGTGGTTAGTAGAATCGGAAGATGGTGTGTCACAATATGTGATTTCTCATTCATTATTTTCTCAACATGGCGGTGCGGTATATTGCAATGATGATGGACGGCCATTTTACACCGATGCAAATAAGTTTGCATTTTTTAGCGCTGCTGTATGCGAAGTTATCGAGCACGGTTTGATTGGCAATGTTGACGTGCTTCACTTACATGATTGGCATGCCGCTTGTGTCTCTGTTTTACGAGAGTTTAGCCCAAGGTTTACAGCGCTTAAACAGGTTAAAACTGTTTTTACTGTGCATAATTTGGCTCTACAAGGCATCAGGCCATTTAATGGTGATGAATCTAGTCTAGAAGCTTGGTTTCCCACCTTGAGTTATGATGGTCAAAAAATTTGCGACCATATTTACCCTCATTGCTTTAATCCTATGAGGGCTGCGATAGGTCTATCTGATAAGGTACATTTAGTGTCCCCTACATACTGCCACGAGGTGCAAAGAAGTAGTGATCATCAGGCTGGATTTTTCGGTGGTGAGGGGCTAGAGCATGATATGCAAATAGCGGCGGTTAAAGGTAAGCTCGTTGGAATTTTAAATGGATGTGAATACGCAAAAGCGATGCCAGAGAAGAGTATGGACGATTTTTATCGTTGTGCTGAAGCGAATATTTTTAACTGGATGTCAAAATCTTCTGAGCTAAAGAGTGTGCACTATATTGCTCATCAAAGATTGCTAGCATGGCAAAAGTCATCAATCACAGGGCCACTGGTAACGAGTGTTGGTCGTTTAACAAACCAGAAAGTATTCTTGTTGACGCAAAGAGTCGATACCAATATGGTCATTGATCAACTTGCTCTTTATTTGCGTGAGCAGCACGGAAGACTGATTATTCTCGGTAGTGGTGATCACGAGCTAGAATATTTGTTTGCACAAGTTATGGCTCGCCATGAAAATGTGCTTTACTTAAACGGGTATGGACAAGATGTTGGTGACTTGATGTACGTCCTTGGGGATCTGTTTCTCATGCCAAGCTCATTTGAACCTTGTGGAATTAGTCAAATGCTTGCTATGAGGGCGGGGCAGCCATGTTTAGTCAATGCTGTTGGGGGACTGGCAGATACGGTACAACACAATGCAAATGGCTTTACATTTAATGGGGACAACGTACAAGAACAAGGGACCAATTTAATTGGGCAGTTTAAGGCATGTGTAAAGGTATTTAATAGTTGCAAAGAAGAGTATAATGATATTGCTTTGAGGGCTTCTCAAAGCCGGTTCACATGGGGAAAAAGCGCACAGCAGTACAAGGAACATTTATATGAGTAGGTAAAACTACTCATCCTAGAGTCACAAAACTAGTACTTTAATGTTTTTGTTGGATTTTATTTATCAGAAATTCGGGTTAAAATAATAAAAAAGAATAAAACTAAAGTATTGTTATTGGAACAGTATAGCTAGGAGCGATGATTTGAAAGTGTTTGTGGCTCGGCAGGCCATTTTTAATCGCAAAAAGCACGTGGTAGCTTATGAGCTATTGTTTCGTGATGGCACAAAAAACAGCTTTCCTAATGTCGCTGAAAATGCTGCTACAGCAAAGTTAATTATGGATAACCAGCTTAATCTGGGCACTCGTTATTTAACTTCAGGGAAAAAAGCACTAATAAACATAGGAGAAGATTCATTAAATCAAGAGCTTGCACAGTTTTTGCCCGCTGATGATGTGATTTTAGAGCTATTGGAAACTATTCCACCGACTACTAAAAATTATGAAAAGGTACGACAGCTTTTTCACAGTAATTATCGTTTGGCGCTTGATGACTTTACTTACTCAAAAGAGTGGGAACCGTTTTTAAAATTGGTAAGGTTAATTAAGTTCGACCTAGTTGAAACCCCGCTTGAAGAAATCGAGCCATTAGTAAACCAACTTAAAACGCGTAAAAACTTGAAGCTTTTAGCTGAAAAAGTAGAAACTGAAGAAGAATTCTTAAACGCTAAAAAAATGGGGTTTAGCTTCTTCCAGGGCTATTTTTTCGCAAAGCCGACAATGATCGCGCAAAATGATATCGAAATTAATTACGCCATTGTGATGCTTATTTATGCGGAAGCATTGAAGCCAAATATGAATATTCCACGGATCGCAGAGCTGTTTGCTCAGGATACTGCGCTGGCTTATAAATTACTTAGGTTGATCAATTCAGGTGTATTCCCTATCAAAAATCGCATAGAGTCATTAAAGCAGGCCTTAGTTTATTTGGGACATGAGCGAATTATTAAGTTTGTTAACCTTATTATGACTGCGCATGTTGCTGAAACAAAGCCAACGGAGTTAACACGATTAAGCATTGTACGTTCGCGCTTTTGTGAATTACTAAGTCGACAAGTTGCTCCTTCTTTAGCAGGCATGAGCTTTCTAACAGGGCTATTTTCTCTTTTAGACGCTATTTTGGATAAGCCGATGGATGTCGTTGTGGAGCGTTTACCCTTTCCTGAAGTGCTTAGGGATGCCTTGATTGGAGAGCCTAACACTCTGTATTATATATTAAATACAGTAAAAGCTTACGAAAGTGGCAGCTGGTGGGCTATGCAGGAGGCATGCACTATGCTGAATATTTCGGACGAAAACCTTCCTGATTTTCATGCCCAGGCTGTAAACTGGGCTGATATGTATCGTGATCATGTTTATTAATGCAAAGAGTAAACTCTATTGATTTTTTAAGGGGCATCGCCTTGCTCGGCTTGCCCCTTACTAATCTGATGTACATGGCCAATTTCACGTCGGGCGCTATGGCTCCAAGCAGCACATGGTCTGATAATCTACTAACTTATCTTGTTGATGTATTTGCACATGGAAAGTTTAGGACTATTTTTAGTATCCTATTTGGCGTGTCGATTTGTCTGCTGTACGAGAAGTACGGAGCAAAGAGCACTAAAATTATAAAAAATAGACTATTAGTACTTGGATTTTTGGGTTGTATACATGGCTTTTTAGTATGGCCTGGTGATATTTTGTTAAACTACGCTGTATCAGGTTTGCTGGTTCTTGCTGTTATTAAGTTAAAGTCTTCAACACTTATTAAGTTGGCTATTTGCGCGATATTCATTCCTATTTTCACCCTTATCTTACTGATATTGCAAAGTGGCGATACAAGTACAGAGCAGGGGCTTATCAACTTAAACGAAATCGGGTTTACTGCCCTTGGGTTACTGCAATTTAATATTGAAAACTTTTTTGCTATGGTGGCTTTACTCCCCACCATCACGCTTTGGTACATATTTGGCTTGATGCTTATTGGCGTTCTGATTTATCGTGTGTATTGGATGAGTAAAGTCCATCTATCAAAATTTGTTTGTATATTCATTCTGATCCCTCTCTCAATTTTTGGCTCGCTTATAGCGCGATTGAGCTTTGCAGAGCAGTATCGCCTTGTTTATGAACTACTGAATTGGCTATGTGCTATACCCTTTAGCATTGCTTTAATTTGTTTAGTACTTAAATACAAACCACCTTTTGATACCAGCATGTCACTTTTGTCTTATGTTGGCCGTAACTCATTATCACTGTACCTGTTGCAATCTTTGGTGGGTGTAGTGCTTTTTCAATTTGCTTTCCCAACGTGGAAAATTTATTTCACGCAAACAGACTATTTTTTACTATTTATTGGCTTTACTATTCTACAATTGGCAGTAGTGTGGTGGTTTAAATGCAAATCTTTAAGAGGGCCCGTGGAAGTTGTGTTTGCTCACTGTCAGAACTATTTGAATAGAAGAGAGTATTAAATGTCTTCGTTAAAAGTGTTGTTGCTACTGTTTGCGCTGACGGTTTCGTTTACGTCTTATGCTAAAAACAATTTTTCTGTGCTGTTTGTAAATCCATCTTTAGAGGGGGAGCCCTTTTGGGGAAAAGTACAAAAAATAACGCAAGAGGCAGCTGCACAACTCGATATCAATATTGATGTGATTTACGGTGATGGCAATCGCCATATTCAGCTTGCTGAGCTGAAAAAATATCTAGATTATCGCGCAAGCCCAGACTATGTGATTTTGATGCTTTATCCCGGCGGCGCAGAGCAAACGCTGACCATGTTAAACAACTATGGTATTAAGTTTATTACGTTAGAGCAGACAATTACTGGGCTCGAAAAAGAAGAAATAGGCATTCCAAAAGAGCGCTTTGAGCATTGGCTAGGAGAGGTTTTTTTTGATAATTACCAAGCGGGTTATGATTTAGCAAAATCATTGCATCAAAGCGTACTTGCTGGTGGTCACAAAGGGCAGGTAAATGGGTTAGCCATTAATGGGCACTACGGTAGCGAGTCCGATAAGCGAAATCAAGGGGCGGCAGATTATTTCAAACAACATAATATAAATTTACAACAGACAGTGCATGCCAGTTGGTCTAAAGAACAAGCTTACTCAAAAACTAAGCGTTTATTTAAACGATATCCGCAAACACACATTATATGGAGTGCGTCAGATTTGATGGCGATGGGGGCACAAACTGCAGTCCGACAATTAGTAAAGAACGATGCGGGCAAGGTTGCTATTGGCGGGTTTGATTGGTTACCTGATAGTTTAGCTTTAATTGATAAAGGCGCATTATCAGCGTCAGTTGGCGGGCATTTTATGATGGGTGGATGGGCGTTGGTTTCTATCTTTGACTTTCACAACGGCGTAAAATACTGGCAAGAAAACAGCGCAATTACCTTTAACTTATCCGCTATTACACTTGAGAATGTCGATGAGTACCTTTGGATTTCTTCTTCACCGGATTGGTCAAAGGTAAATTACAAAAGCCTAAGTATCTTAGACACTACATTAAAGTCGTATGCTTTTTCGCCTGACCAGTTGCGACAAAAGAAAAACTAGACCCGACTCTTTGAAAACCTTAATTATCAGTACGGAAACTAGCTTGAACTTGTGCTATCCAATTCATTTTATGTTGGAATCATTATACAATTAGCGTTTTTTAGAACATTGAGAATGGCGTGGATACACCAAAGAGACTAAATAAGTATATCAGTGAGACTGGATTCTGCAGCCGTAGAGAAGCAGATACGATGATCAGTGACGGAAGAGTTTCCGTTAATGGCCAAATTGCAGAGATGGGCTTAAAGGTCACTGATGCAGACGCTATTTTGGTAGATAACAAGCCTTTAAAATCCAAGCCAAAGCGCGTTTATATTGCTTACAACAAGCCCGTTGGTGTGACCTGTACTACTGAGCGAAAAATTAGAAGCAATATTGTCAATGCAATCAATTACCCGGAGCGAATTTTCCCTATAGGGCGCCTAGATAGACCTTCTGAAGGTCTTATTTTCTTGACCAATGAAGGCGATATCGTCAATAAAATTTTGCGTGCGGGCAACAATCACGAAAAAGAATATATCGTCACAGTTGATAAAGTTATCGATGATAAGTTTATTCATGGCATGCGCTCAGGCGTGCCCATCCTCGGCACTGTCACCAAAAAATGTTTTGTGAAAAAAACTGGGCCAAAGAAGTTTACGATTACTCTAACTCAGGGCCTCAATAGACAAATCAGAAGGATGTGTGAACACTTCGGATATGAAGTGCAAACGTTAAAGCGTGTTAGGATCATGAATGTGAATCTTAACGGGCTTAGAGCCGGAGAGTGGCGCCATCTAAGTGAAAAGGAAATGGCTGAAATCAACGCGTCGATTGAGGGGTCATCAAAAACGGAGGAAGCATCGGTCGATAATAAAAAAAGAGCGAAACCAAAAGAATCGTTTAATCAAAATCGAAGCGTATCTGATAAACCTCGCAGTAAAAATAAGAGCAATCATGCTCGCCCAGATAAACCAAACAGAAAATCAGGTAAAAAGCCTGAACGTGTGAAAGGGACGTTATCACTCAAGAGATAAAAAATGGCCGCAATTGCGGCCATTTTTTTGCAGTTATTGTGCGTTGGGTGCTTTGATCTTAAATACTAAGCAGTACACAACAGGTATCACGATTAATGTGAGGATGGTTGCAAAGCCCAGCCCAAACATAATTGTTACAGCCATCGATTTAAAAAACACGTCAAATAGCAGAGGGATCATCCCAAGTATGGTTGTGATTGCTGCCATCGAAACGGGTCTTACACGACTCACGCCAGAGTCAAATACTGCTTGGTAAGGTGACTTACCACTGTCGACTTCAAGATTTATTTGGTCCATCAGTACAATACCGTTTTTAATGAGCATGCCAGAGAGGCTCAGCAATCCAAGTAAAGCCATAAAGCTAAAGGGGGCTTGGAAGGCAACCAATCCGGCCGTTACACCAATAATTGCCAGTGGCACAGTACTCCAAATGACTAGAGGCTTCTTAATCGAGTTGAACAGTAATACCGTGATCATGAACATGCTTAAATAGCCAAGAGGTAGCGAGCCAAAGATGGCTGTTTTCGCTTTAGAGGAGGACTCATATTCACCGCCCCATTCCATCTTATAACCAACCGGTAGCTTAATGGCCTCGATATCTGCTTTTATACGACCAAATAACTTAGCAGGGGTTTCGTTGCCAATGACATCATGATCGGCCATGACAGTAATAGTGCGCTTTCTATCACGACGCATGATCAAACTGTCTTCCCAGACCACTTCAAACTTATCTACGATTTGGCTAACTGGTACGTAGACATTTAATACTGGGCTAAACACTTGTAAGTCTTGTAAGTTTTCAACACTGTATCTCTCTGTCTCCGGAGAGCGAGCGACGATAGGCAGCATCTGAGTGCCATCACGGTATAGGCCGACCTGCTTACCCGATACACTCGTCAGCAGAAGCTGGTCAAGATCGCTCTTACTTATTCCTAGGCGACGTGCTTTTTGCTCATTGAATACAGGTTGCAGTACCTTGCTGCGTTGACGCCAGTCATCTTTAATACTGTGTGCTCCTGGGTCATTTGCCAAAATGGCTTTAGCTTCTGCGGCAAGCTGGCGCAAAACTACTGGATCGGGACCAGAGAACCTTGCTTCAATTTTTGCATCCGTTGATGGGCCAATTTCCATTCGCTTAATTTTCAGCTGTCCATCAAGCTCATTTTCTGCGGCGAAGGCACGAACTTTTGCAATCATATCTGTCACATCTTCACGTGTTTTTACTCGAATAATGAGCTGTCCATATGCGTCATATTGCTTTTCAGGGCTATACGTCAACATGAACCTTGGTGCGCCTTGACCAATCGTTGCTGTCACGTCCGTTACCGCATCATGTTGTTTAAGGAAAGCCTCTAATTTTTTTACATTCTCTGAGGTTGTGCGGATATCTGAACCTTGATAGTTCCAATAATCTACATAGAACATTGGTGTGTTAGATGCTGGGAAAAATGATTGCTTCACCGATTTAAAGCCGACAACAGCACTGCCAAGTAACACGACCATAAAGACCACAGTGCTCCACCTATTGCGCAAGCTAAAGCTGAGTAATGCTTTGTACGCTGTAAAGATGATACCTTGATATGGGTCACTTTCTTGCTCATTCTCACCGGCTTTAATTTCTTCTTTAAACAGCATGTTCGCAAAGAAAGGCGTCAGTGTAATTGCAGTCACCCAGCTTAGTAGGAGTGAAATAAATAATACCCAGAATAATGAACCTGCGAATTCGCCGCTGGCATCAGAGCTTAAGCCAATAGGTGCAAATGCTGTGATACCAATAATGGTTGCACCCAATAGTGGCCATTTAGTTTGCTCGACAATATTCACTGCCGCTTTCACTTTTGTTTGACCGCGCTTTAAGTTGATCAAAATACCTTCTGTAATGACGATGGCGTTATCAACCAACATACCTAATGCGATGATCAAAGCACCTAGTGAAATTCTTTGTAAATCGATGGCAAACAATTTCATGAAAATGAAAGTGCCTAGCACGGTCAAAAGCAGTATACCGCCGATTAAAATACCGCTTTTTACGCCCATAAAAATGAGCAGAACGATGATAACGATAGCGACTGCTTCCAATAGACTAACAATGAAGCCATCTACGGATTTTTTAACTTCAGCAGGCTGGTTGTATACGGTGTTTACTTCAATACCATAAGGTTTTTGATATTCTAATTCTGCTAAGCGCTTCTTAATAGCCACGCCCACATCAACGACATTAACACCCGATGTGAACGAAATGCCAACTAGCAATGCTCTGTTATTATTAAAGCGGGTAATATGGTTAGGTACTTCTTGATATTCTCTCGATACGGTTGCCACATCGCCAAGATAGATAAGCTCTCTGGCCCCCGGTTGGGAGATCAGTAAATTTTCAAGCTCAGACACGTCAGAAAACTCACCAGTAGGGTGCAAGCGAATAGACTCTCTACCCACGCGAATTTTGCCAGCATTTGACACGGTGTTTTGAGTTTGTAGCAAAGAGAAAATATGATTTGGAGAGATACCCAATTGAGACATTTTTTGTGTCGAGATTTCAACAATGACTTGCGCTTGTTGCTCACCTGCAACGCTCACTTTGCTCACGCCGTCCACTAACACCAGTTCGCGGCGCAAAAAGTCGACATAATCTTTGAGCTCATCATAAGTGTACCCTGCACCAGTAACGCCATATAACATCCCGTATACGTCAGCAAAATCATCCATAATGGTTGGCGGTTGCACGCCCGATGGTAATTGTGGAGTAAGATCATTAATTTTACGCCTTAACTCATCCCATATTTGTTTTAAATCTTCTTTACGATAGGTGCTTTTCATCTCAACTGAAATTTGAGATTTGCCTGGCGAAGAAATAGAAGTGACATAATCAACGTATGGCAGGCTTTGAATAGCGTTTTCAATAGGGTAGGTCACTTCCTCTTCAACCTGTTGAGGAGAGGCGCCAGGGTAAGCGGTTATCACCATGGCTTTTTTTAGAGTAAATTCTGGATCTTCTAACTGCCCAAGGCCAAAGTAGGATACGCCACCTGCTGCAAATAGCAGTACGGCAAACATCGCACTAATGACTTTATTTTCAATGGACCAACTTGCTAAGCTCATAATTATAAGCCTCGCTCTTTTGTCCAAGGTCTAACTCTTAAGTTTTCTTTTAGATGGTGTACGCCTGCGGCGACAACGATTTCACCTGCCTTAAGCCCTTCAAGTACTTCAATGCTAGATTCTCTCATCTCACCTAAAGTGATATGACGTTTATTAACCGTATTCGTTTGCGCGTTATAAACCCACACATAGTGGTTGTTATCTATTTTTTCATCTTGAGCTGAGAATACCGCTTCGTTCGGGATTAATAAGGTTTCCTTTTTTAAATTCATGACCTTGCTTGGGTCAATGTATACGTGGCCAGTCATACCCGCAAACAAATTGAAGTCTTCAGGGATCGGTAGTGAGAAAACCACTTTATACGTCAAAGTGACAGGATCTGCCTGAGTGTCCCACTCTTTAATCGTTAAAGAATATGACTTATCGGGAAAGCCATCAAAAACAACCGTTGGATGGTAGTCTAAATCTTTGTTGACTCGTGCAACGAGTTTTTCAGGTACCTGAATGACAACGTCCATTCTGTCGCGTGTTTCTAATCGAAGGATATTTTGTTTCGCAACAATATTTTCAAAGTTTTTGACGAAGACCTTAGCGACCGTGCCATCAAAAGGCGCTCGCAACTCGCTATTTTGTAAATTAGTTTGTGCGATACGATAAGCAGACTCTGTAACTTGCTTATTAGCGAGCGCTTGATCGTATTCAGCTTTACTTGCAGTCGACTTATTAAAAAGTGACTCAATGCGGTTAAGTTGCAAGGCGGCTAGCTCATACTGCGCTTTGCGTTGTTGGAATTGCAGCTCAAAGTCTTCAGGGTCTAATTTTGCGAGTAATTGACCTTTCTTTACTTCTTGGCCCGCCAAAATAGGAAAATTGATAAGCTCGCCATTAACTCTAAAGGCAAGATATGAGCCTTGGTTTGCGACGACTTCAGCGGGAAAGTGCCTAATTGTGGCAGCAGCAGGATCACTGACCGTATGTAGTTTTACGGGTCTGACCAAGTCCTGTTTTGGTGATTGGATAACTTCATCTTGGCATGCGCCAAGTAAAAGTGCGGAAGATAATACGAGTACGCGTTTAAACACTTAAGTTACTCCGAAATATATGACTCCTAAGATAATGTAGTGCAGGATATATAAAATAGTACTAAAATAAAAATTATAAATAATTAGGGTTTTAATAAATAAAATTTATGAAGTTATCGGATTTAGAAGTCCTTCATGTTGTGGCACATTCCCAAAGTCTCAATGATGCTGCCAAGCGCTTATTTAAAACTCAGCCCGCAGTGACCCAAGCGCTCAAAAGGCTCAGTACAGAGTTGGGTTTTCCTTTGGTAACAAGGGAGGAGTATAGAATTAAGCTCACCGAGCAAGGGCAACGATTTTACAAAGAAGCAGTAAAGCTGATAGAACATCACGAGAACCTAAAGTCTATGGCTGCGGATTTTGCGCAAGGAAATGAGCCTAAATTCAATATTTGCTATGAAGCGATGAGTTACGACTATGGCTGTAATGAACTTATCAAACGTACATTCAGGCAATTTCCCTCTACAGCATTTGAAATAACCAGCGGTAAACGCTTTGTAGCACTAGACAGAGTAAATCAAGGCTTGTCGGATATTGGTGTCGGGCCTTGGTTTAATTTGTTTCACGCGACTGGTGATTTGGAATCTGTGGCCATCGGTGAAGTAAAGCTAGGGTTAGTTGCTAAAAAAGGGTTGATACCGAATAGGCTTACATTTGAAGAGCTCAACCAATATCCTTGTCTGGCAATGACCGAAAGTGGTTTTGAATTTGATAGTGACCGTTTAGAGTATTCAAAAAGTCGCAGTGTGATGAAGCTAGATGATATCGCGACAATAAAAATGTTTTTACTGCAAGGCATGGGTTTTGCGATTGTGACTTTAAATCATTGTGAGCAAGAACTTGAGCAAGGGTTACTTGAGCAAATTAGGGTATCTGATAGACAAGATCAGTTTACAGTAGATATTCATGCATTTAGGAGGCAGTTACCGCATCATGGTTCTGTCGCGCAATATTTGTGGGAAGGATTTAAAGAATTAGGTAAGCAATATCGTGAATGATGAATTCAAGCAAAAAGTATACACGCTAATAGGTGCGATCCCTGAAGGGAATGTTGCTACATATGGCCAAATAGCTAAGCTAGCAGGAGCGCCTAGACATGCACGTGCGGTGGGCTATTTATTAAAACATCTCCCGAATGACAGTTCATTGCCTTGGCATAGAGTCATCAATAGTCAGGGGAAAATTTCATTTCCTGTAGAGAGCGACAAGTTTAATTCTCAAGCGTTGAAATTAAAGGCTGAGGGGGTGGAGTCACTCAACGGCAGGATTTCTCTTAAAAAGTATCTTTGGTATTAAGATTCAAACGAACTGGCAATTATAGAAGATAAATTCAGAATTAGGGTTGATCGGTTTGTTTTACATTGGCGTAAATAGACTTAGAGATTATCATTACTAAGTCAATATGAAACGAGCACTTTTTCCTTTACCAGTTTACATTTTACCGCAGGGATACACACGGTTACGTATTTTTGAGCCTCGCTATTTGCACATGGTCAAAGTGGCTATGAAAGAGCAAAGCGGCTTTGTGTTATGCCACGGTGATAAAGCCTCAGACACAGCAGTGTCCAGAGAAGGTGTATTTGTGGAAATTGTTGATTTCTCTCAAGACAATGGCGGACAACTGTTGATTGATGTTTATGCCAAACACAGAGTAGTGATAACAGATGTAACGATAGATGAGATGAACTTAAAGCATGGGTGGTGTCATACAATTGATGAGCCTTTATGGGAACTAGATAGTGAAAACTTTGCCTATCACGAACGCTTAGCTGATTTGCTCAGAGATCTGTTTGTTGTTAATGCAGAGCTTAATGATTTATATAAGAAAAAGAATTATGCAGATCCGATTTGGGTTGCGGCCAGATGGTTAGAGTTGTTGCCCTTAACACTGACTCAAAAGCAAAAAATACAAAGCTGCCAAACTTATCAAGCGGTGGCTGGCGTTTTGTTTGAAGTTTTTGACGATCAAGAGTGATCTGGATGTTAAAGCCTAACGTATAGTCTACTATGTTACTGGCTGAGAGCGTTAAATTATGGTTAGTTTAGAGCAATCGCGTGATTGCCGCACAAAAAAAGGTATAAACCAAGGGATGCAAGAAACCCCTTCAGAACAGTTAACTCAAGCATTAGTCAATGTCGCTAATAACGCGGACAAGAAAGCTTACGCTTATTTGTTTTCTTATTTTGCCCCAAAAATAAAGCGCTTTGGAATAAAACAATTCGGTTCAGAAGCTATGGCGATGGAATTGGTGCAAGACACCATGACGTCCGTTTGGAGAAAAGCGAAGCTTTATCACCAAGACAAAGGCGCAGCAACGACCTGGGTGTATACGATAATGAGAAACGCCTCATTCGATGCGCTTAGAAAAGTTAAAAGCAACAGAGAAGATAACTTAAGCGAAGAGATTTGGCCGCTGTTCCATGATGAACAAGTGTGTGAAAAAAGTTTTAAAGACCACTTACAAACCAATCAGCTTAAAGAAAAAATTAAAAACCTACCAGCGGCACAAAGAGATGTGGTTGTTGGTGTCTATTTTGATGATATGACTCAAGAGCAGTTAGCTCAGCATTTGGGTATTCCTGTTGGTACGGTGAAATCTAGGTTGCGCTTAGCGTTGAAGAAGTTAAAAGTAGAGTTGGGAGAGCAGCATGATTAGGTATCATCCCTCTAAACAGTTAATGCATAAGCACGTAGCTGGTGAGCTGCCAGTCGGGTTAAGTGTTGCTATAGCCGCACACGTTGAGCTTTGTGATAAATGTAGAGCTGAAGTTGAAGCAATTGAAGCAAAGCAAGCCGATATGTTTTTCACCAGTGAGATGGATGTCGACAGTGATACAAAAGATGTGTCATTGGTAGAAGATGATCTGTTATTTGATGCAATGCTCAGTGATATTACATCACTTGAAGTCGAAACTGAGGTAGTGCCTCATGAAGTAACCATGTTCGACTATCAGGATAGGTCTGTTCAATTGCCAAGAGCAATAGCCGCGCTAAAACTGGGCAGCTTTATGAACGCCGGAAAAGTCTCTCGAGCCCGCTTTGAACTTGATGAAGGCCCCATGCGCAGTAGCTTATTACATATTAAGCCAGGTGGGGAAATACCAGAACACACACATACTGGTTTTGAGCTAACATTATTGTTAGATGGGACGTTTGAAGATGAAAGTGGTAAGTACGTACCGGGTGATTTTATCATGCTCGATGGTCGCCACAATCATACGCCTAAAACAAAAGGTGGATGCCTGTGTTTTACTTTGGTTGACAACGCGTTGCACTTTAATAAAGGCTTAAGCAAACTCCTAAATCCTATTGGTAAGCTGATTTATTAGGGAGTGTGAAGAATATGAAATTTAAGACACCTATACAGATTGGATTAAGTGCCTGTCTTGGTGGAGATAGGGTACGTTTCGACAAAGGTCATAAGCGTTCTAATTTTTGTATGGACGAGTTCAGTAACCATGTGGAATTTGTAAAATTTTGTCCTGAAGTTGCGATAGGTATGCCTATTCCCCGCGAAACCATAAGACAAGTACGATTTGGCGACACGATTAAGGTGTGTCGCCCTGACGGGTCTAATGATGTTGGTTCAAAGCTAACTGAGTATGGTAAAAAAATTGCTCAAACAAAAGCAAAAGAACTGTCAGGCTTTGTTTTTTGTGCCAAAAGTCCAAGTTGTGGCATGGAAAGAGTCAAAGTCTACAATGACACTGGAACAGGTGCCACTGCAGAAGGCATAGGTGCGTTTGCTGCCGAAATTATGCGCCACAATCCATTATTACCATGCGAAGAAAACGGTAGGCTAAACGACATTCATTTACGCGAAAATTTTGTAATGCGTGTGTTTGTTTATAAATCATGGCAAGAACTGATGGAAGGTGACGTTAATAAACATAGGCTGACTGAGTTTCACGCTAAGCACAAATACCTTTTGATGAGCCACAATTATGCAGCATATAGAACACTGGGGCGTTTGCTTGCGCAAGGCGATCCAAAAGAACCGATGCTTGTAGCTGATGAATATATAGCTGGTCTGATGGCAGCACTTAAAAAGCCTGCTAGTCGAAAAGCGCAAGCAAATACACTTGCACACTTGCAAGGGTACTTTAAAAACGAGTTATCAGGTATTGAAAAATCTGAGATGGTGGAAGCAATTGAGGAGTACAGAATGGGGCTAGTGCCACTAAATGTACCTTTGACGTTACTTAAACACCATTTACGAGTGCACCCAAAGTCGTATTTGGAACAGCAGGTATACTTCGACCCGTATCCACATGATTTAAAATTAAGGTTCGCAATTTGAGTAAGGCACTTTTTTGGTTCAGGCGCGATTTACGGTTATCAGGTAACCAAGCGCTTGAAGACGCAATTAACAACGGCGCCACTGAGGCGCTGTTTTTTGTTTGTGAAAAACAATGGCAATTACACAATACCAGTGAGATACAAATTGATTTGGTAAAAAGGCGAGTAGATTACCTTGGTAACGAGTTAGCAAAGCTGGGTATTAAGCTTCATGTTATTAATGGAGAGTCTTTTGACGTTTTACCGAGTAAGCTTGAAGCGTTTATAAATGAGCATAGCTTTACTCAAATTTTTGCCAATAGAGAGTATGAAATTAATGAGCTAAACCGTGACACAAGATGCGCATCATTGGGTGCACAGTTGCACTTATATGATGGGGATGTACTTTGCTCCCCAGGTAGTATTGTGACCAAAGGCGGCGAAATGTTTAAGGTTTTTACACCATTTAAAAAAGCATGGTTGGCTCAGTACTCGCAATATATATTTAAAATAAGCGAATTTATTCGCCCAGTTGGCGAGTCTATTCCTTGGCAAACGCCTACTTTATTAACTTCAAATGGACTATCTGATAAATGGCCTGTAGATGATGCAGTACTTTCGCAGGTTATTGAACAGTTTTTAGAAGATAAAATAAGTGAATATAGTGAATATAGAGATATACCTAGCATTAAAGGTACATCTGGATTAAGCCCTTATTTGGCTTTAGGGATTATATCTGCTACTGACTTAATTGCCAGGATTCAGCAAAGAATACCCGATGTCTTATATAGAACAAAAATATCAGCTTTTACTTATATCAACGAATTACTTTGGAGAGAGTTTTATAGACACTTGATGTTTATATTCCCTAAACTTTGTAAAAGTAAAAACTTCAATGAAAAATATAATGCCGTACAATGGTTAGATGATGAAAATGCGTTTGCGGCTTGGTGTGAGGGCAATACTGGTTATCCAATTGTAGATGCAGCTATGCGCCAGCTCAACCAAACCGGTTGGATGCATAATCGACTTCGAATGATTGTAGCTAGTTTCTTAACTAAACACTTGCTTATTGATTGGCGCAGGGGTGAAGCATATTTCATGAGCAAGTTGATAGATGGTGATTTGGCAGCAAATAATGGCGGCTGGCAGTGGGCTGCAAGTACAGGTTGTGATGCCCAACCATATTTCAGAATATTTAATCCAATAACCCAAAGCGAAAAGTTTGATCCTGACGGCACTTTTATTCGTAAATATGTCCATGAATTAGAATGGGTGCCAGCGAAGTATATTCACTTTCCACATGATTATATTAACGCTGTTGGTAGACAGTGTTATACGGCACCAATTGTTGAACATAAAGAAGCAAGAGCCAGGGCGCTTGATGCATTTAAGGTATAGAAATGGAACAGCACCTTAACAATTTCGTAGATATATATAATCAGCTTTCAGACAAAAACCTAAACTTATTAAAAAACATTTACGATGACAGTGTGGTATTTTCAGATCCGTTACACAAAGTCGAAGGAATTGAAGCACTGACAAAATATTTTGAAAACTTGTATGCAAATGTAAGTTCAATTTCTTTTGACATAAAAGAACACTATGTTGTAGATAACAAAGGTTTTTTATATTGGGAGATGCACTTCTCCCACAGCAAACTTAATAATAAGAAAAATATCACAGTCGCCGGCCATAGCCATCTTACTTTTAAAGGCTCTAAAGTAATAAATCATAGAGATTACTTTGATGTTGGCGCTTTGCTTTACCGAAACATACCTGTACTAGGTAGCGTGATCAAAACGCTAGAAAAAAGGGCGGTGTCTTAGGTATGGAAGCAAAAAGTGTACTAATAACCGGCGCTACGTCTGGAATTGGAGAGGCTTTAGTTAATCGTTACGCGCAGTCTGCCCAAGTAATCGCGTGCGGAAGAAACCAAGAGAAACTGTCGAAATTTGAATCAAGTGGCGTCTGCACTTCAAGGTTTGACATGACAGATAAAGAACAAGTTTTCGATGCTGCCAGCAAAATAGAAGCGCAAGATATAATCATTTTAAATGCAGGGGTTTGCGAATATATAGATGATGCGAATAAATTTGATTCTGCATTGTTTGAACGAGTTATTCACGCCAACTTGATAGCGACAGGATATTGCTTAGAAGCTTTCATTCCGAAAATCAAGTCAGGTGGACAACTCGTTATAGTCAGTTCTAGCGCGAGCTTTTTGCCGCTGCCCCGTGCGCAAGCTTACGGTGCGTCAAAAGCGGCATTAAGCTATTTAACGCGTGTTATGCAGGTTGAGCTCCAAGGTATTGATGTGACTTTGGTGCATCCTGGTTTTGTAGAAACACCATTAACCAACAAAAACGATTTCCCTATGCCTTGTTTAGTCACCGTAGAGCAGGCATCTGAGAGAATATATCAAGGTGTATTAAAACGTAAAAAGGAAGTGCATTTTCCAAGGCGCTTTACCTTGTTTTTAAAGTTATTTTCATTACTACCATTTAACTGGTGGCTGCCGTTAGCAAAAAGGATAAAACGTTGAAAAATATTGCAATAATAGGAACTGGGATCTCTGGACTTAGTGCAGCCTACTTACTAAATAAAAAACACAATATTACCGTATTTGAAAAAGAAGATAGGTTAGGCGGTCACACCGCGACTATTGATGTTGACACCCCCGAAGGCACAAAAGGCATTGATACCGGCTTTATCGTATTTAATGACCGTACTTATCCTTTATTTGAAAAGCTGCTTGATCAAATAGGTGTTGGGCGCAAACCAACACAAATGAGTTTTAGTGTGAAAACGGCAGATAAAGATTTTGAATATAACGGTCACACTTTTTTTTCGTTATTCGCGCAAAAACGCAATATTTTGTCACTCAAATTTTGGCGGTTTTTGTATAGCATTGTTAAGTTTAATCGGCTATCAAAAGACTTATATCACAGCGGTGATTACTCTAACTACACAAATCTGGGCGACTTTTTAAACGCACACGGGTTCGATGATTTTTTCAAAAAGCATTATATCTTGCCCATGGGCGCTGCAATTTGGTCTACCAGCTTAAAAGGTATGTTGGATTTTGAAATACAGTTCTTTATCCAGTTTTTTTATAACCACGGGCTTTTAGATGTTGCAGGTCGCCCTCAATGGTATGTTATTCCGGGCGGGTCGAAGCAATATATTGGTCCGTTAACGCAATCTTACAAAGATAAAATAAAGTTAAATACGGACATAAAGTCAGTTGTTCGGCATGATGACTATGTTGAAATCACTTTTCAAGATGGCCATACAGAGCAATTCGACGAAGTCGTATTTGCGTGCCACTCAGATCAAGCGTTGAAGCTACTTGGAGATGCCAGTGAGATTGAACGTGATGTGCTCGGTGCAATCCCGTATACGCCAAATAGCGTCGTTTTGCACACTGACGTGTCACTTCTACCTAAACGAAGAGCAGCTTGGGCGAGCTGGAATTATGCGTTAGACGAAAGCCAAACTCGCCCTGCTAGTGTGACTTATCATATGAATATTCTCCAAGGGCTATCATCCTCACAGCAGTACTGCGTAACGCTGAACAATGACAGTCAGATTGATCAAGAGAAAGTAATTCAAAAGTTTACTTATTATCACCCTGTATTTAATACACAGAGTATTCGTGCGCAAAAAAGAAAGTCTGAAGTAGATGGTGTCAATCGCACTTATTTTTGCGGTGCTTATTGGTTTAATGGCTTCCATGAAGATGGTGTTCGTAGCGCAGTTGACGTTGCCAAAAAGCTGGGAGTGGCATTTTGAATAGCGCCATCTATTTAGGAGATGTTAGGCATCGTCGCTTTGCCGTTTCTGAACATAACTTCAGATATCCTATGTATATGATGTGTATCGATTTGGATGAATTAAATCAACTCGATGATATTCATCCATTATTTGGCACCAAGGGGAAAAAGCTACTACGTTTTGAACAGGCTGATTATTTAGATGGGTCTGCTGGTAGTTTAAAGCAACGTGCATTAGATAAAAGTTTGGCGTTAGGTGTGGATGCATCTGATAGTAAAGTTTATTTAATGGGGCAGTGCCGATGTTTTGGGTATTATTTTAGCCCAGTGAACTTTTATTTTTTTTCCAAGGAAGATGGCGAATATACTCACATGTTGGCCGAAGTCAGTAACACTCCATGGAATGAGAGACATTATTACCTCGTGCCTCTTGGAAAAAAAGTGAACTTTGAAAAGACCTTTCACGTATCACCTTTCATGAATTTAGATATGGAATATCATTGGCATATCAAAGCACCAGCGCAACATGCCTTTGTCCATATCGAGAATAAAAAAGAGCGTGAACTCTTATTTGACGCGACTTTAAGACTGCGTAGAGTGCCGTTAGAAAAGCACTCTATTAGTAATTTATTAAAGCAGTTCCCGGCGATGACCTTTTCAATACTTAAGGGCATTTATTGGCAAGCGTTAAAGCTTTTTTTGAAGCGAGTTCCTTTTATCAGTCATCCTGGAAGTTTGTAAGATGGAAAAAACGACACAATCCTATAGTAGTGAGAGTAGTGAGAGTAGTGAGAGTAGTGAGAGTAGTGAGAGTAGTGAGAGCAGTGACAGCTTTTTAACAAAGATGTGTAGAACGTTGGTTTTAAAAGCGTTTGATCAAATCACTTGGGGACACATAAAATTAATCGATGGTGGACAAGAATTCTCTTTTGGCGACCAAAGTAGCGACGACAGTACAGTTATACATGTACAGTCAAACCAAATGTATAATAAGTTTGCACTGGGTGGCAGCGTTGGTGCTGGCGAATCTTATATACTCGGTCATTGGAGCTGTTCTGATTTAACTAAGCTAATAGAGATTTTTGTAGTCAATCAGGACGTGCTAGATGCATTTGAAAAAAAATTCGCACTAATCTCTGGCTTGTTTAATAAAGTCACACACTTTAAAAATCGTAATACAAAATCAGGTTCAAAGAAAAATATAGTTGCTCATTATGATTTGGGTAATGATTTATATAGCTCATTTTTGAGTGAAGAAATGCTGTATTCAAGCGCTGTATATCCCACTCATGATGCGTCGTTAGAGCAGGCTCAGCAGCACAAACTTAAAGAAATATGCGAGCAAGTCGACTTACAAAAAAGTGATCATGTAATTGAAATTGGAACTGGGTGGGGCGCTTTTGCGATTTATGCTGCGCAACATTATGGTTGTAAGGTGACGACGACGACAATTTCTGAAGAACAGCATGCCTATGTCAGTGAGAAAATTGCTGTGTTAGGGTTAGAGGGGCAAATTACGCTATTAAAAGATGACTACAGAGAGCTAAATGGCAAATTTGACAAACTTGTATCAATCGAAATGATTGAAGCTGTAGGCCATGAATACTTATCAGGCTTTTTTGAAAAATGCAGTAGTTTACTTAAACCAGATGGCATTATGTTGATACAGGCTATCACGATTGCGTGTCAGCGTTATCATCATTATTTGAAGAACTCTGATTTTATTCAGCAATATATTTTCCCAGGCGGGTGTTTACCTTCGATCACTGAAATGAGCAAACAAATGTGCAATAGTACTGATTTGGTCGTTCATTCTATAAAAGATATCGGCTTACATTACGCAAAAACGTTGTTTGATTGGCGGGAGCGTTTTGATAAGGCGTGGCCGTCTTTAGACAATCAAAAGTTTGACCAGCGTTTTTACAGACTTTGGGAGTTTTACTTGTGTTATTGCGAGGGCGGTTTTAAGCAAAGAGCAACGAGTGCCGTGCATTTAGTAGCAAGAAAACCAAGGTTTGTGAGTAATGATGAAAAAGTATTCTGTCGTTACTAATTTTGTTTTATTTCAGCTGGCTTGGTTTGGCGTTTTTTTCTTAAAAGAAGAGTCTATACCTGTCGTGCTCATGACAATAGCATTAATGTTTGCACTCAGTCCTGCTAAGGCTAGAGATGTAAAGTTTGTGTTAGTAGGGTTGTCCTTCGGGATGGCCATTGAGGTGGTTGCGGTCACTCTCGGAGTGATCGATTATGGCCCCGCTTTAATTCCATTGTGGCTTTTTTTGTTATGGCTGGCGTTATTGTTTTCATTTAGAGAATCTCTAAATAGGCTTTTTCATTTGCCATTAAAATATAGGGTACCCATAGTTTGGTTATGCACGCCTGGCAGTTATTACGCGGGCTCTAAGGCCGGTATTTTGTCTACTTTAGAGCCTCTGTGGGTTTTCTGGATTGTGTATGGGGCAATATGGTTTGTCGGTTTCGAATGTCTACGCTGGCTAGACGCTCAATCCTATATCAGACGCAATGGTGAGGTATTGAGCTAAATAGTTCCCTTTTTAGCTAAATATATATGGTACAAGCACAATTTGTTTGATTAATTTCGAATATAGTTGAATTTTGGCTTGCACTCATGGTTAAAATGAATAAACATAGAATTTGCTCCGGCAGAAAATAAAAAAATATAGGAATTTTTAAAATGAACAAAGCTCAACTAGTTGAAAAGATCGCGAACGACGCTGATATCTCTAAGACGGCAGCTGGCCGTGCATTAGATGCTTTAACTAGTGCTGTAACTGAAGCTCTAAAAGAAGGCGACTCAGTAGCACTAGTTGGTTTTGGTACTTTCTCTGTAAAAGAGCGTGCTGCACGTACTGGTCGTAACCCACAAACTGGCGCTGAGATCCAAATCCCAGCAGCAAATATCCCAAGCTTTAAAGCGGGTAAAGGCTTAAAAGATCAGGTTAACCTTTAGTAAACCACTGAATCATTCGGCTTTGGGTCTTACTTGAAGCCATCATTAAAAAAGAGCCCAAGGGCTCTTTTTTTAGTTTAAATACCACGTATATTTGGCGTGTAAAGCTAGTATAAATTCCAACCAAAATTTGCGCCGTTGTGACGGGCGCTGAGGCCCGTGCTAAAACGCAGCTGTATTTCTTTAGCTCTTAAGCGCTTTGTCGCCTCTGCCAATACCAACGGCACCAGATCTGACAAGCTCAATTAAGTCGCTTTCGTGGCGTAACATATCTAAAAAGCTCTCTATTTTATCCGTACTGCTGGCTAACTGGAGCGTATAGCTTTGCTTTCCCATATCTACAATAGTTGCACCGAAAACGTCACTAACGCGTGTTACAGCGGCTCTCATTGCTTCGTTCCTAGTGAATACCTTAACCATTAAAAGTTCACGTTCGATGTGATTGATTTCTGTTAAGTCGAACACTTTCAGAACATCCACCAGTTTATTAACTTGTTTTGTGATTTGTTCGACCACTCTATCATCTCCATGTGTTGTGATAGTGATTCGAGAGAGCGTTTTGTCATCAGTTGTGCCAACGGTCAAGCTATCTATGTTGTATGCTCTTTGAGAGAAAAGGCCAACTATTCTCGATAGGGCGCCTGGCTCGTTTTCTAGTAAGATTGCTAATATACGACGCATTATGCTTTCACCCCTTTTTTCAACCACATTTCATCAACTGCACCATGCTTAATTTGCATTGGATATACATGTTCACTTTCATCCACACGAATGTCTAAAAATACCAAGCGATCTTTAATCGAGAATGCTTTTTCTAATGCACCATCGAGCTCATCCGGATGATCAACGCGGATCCCAATATGGCCATAGCTTTGAGCTAAAGTCACAAAGTCCGGTAAGGACTCCATATAAGAACTAGAATGGCGGCCATCGTAAAGCATATCTTGCCACTGTCTTACCATGCCTAAAGAGCGATTATTGAGCGAGACAACTTTTACGTTTAAACCATATTGCAAGCAAGTTGATAGCTCTTGGATGTTCATTTGGATAGAGCCGTCACCCGTGACGCATACCACTTCATCTTGAGGGAAAGCTACTTTGACGCCCATTGCAGCAGGTAGCCCAAAGCCCATGGTGCCGAGACCACCAGAATTGATCCACTGACGAGGATTTTTAAACGGGTAGTATTGCGCTGCGAACATTTGGTGTTGCCCAACATCTGAAGTGATGTATGCATCGCCATTTGTGATCGTATGTAGTTTTTGGATAACGGTTTGTGGCTTAATTTTATCTTTCTCGGTTTCAAAGTCTAAGCACTTCATTTCACGCCATGATGTAATATCTTGCCACCATGCTTCTTGAGCGCTTCGGTCTATGGTCATGCTACTTTGATCTATGCCTTCTAGCAGCTGAGTCAAAACCGTGTCCAAACAACCCACAACTGGAATATGTGCCTGAATAGTTTTTGAGATAGATGTTGGATCTACGTCCACGTGCACAATTTTGGCATTGGGACAAAACTTTTCAACATTATTTGTTACTCGGTCATCAAATCTGGCTCCTAAAGCTAAAATCGTGTCTGCATTGGCCATTGCTTTGTTAGCTTCTAAAGAGCCATGCATGCCTAACATACCGATAAAGTTTGGATGATTTCCGCTTATTCCGCCCAAACCCATTAGCGTATTTGTAATAGGCGCGTTAAGCTTTTCAACAAGCTCAGTCAGCTTATCGGACGTATCTGATAAGATGATCCCTCCACCAGAATAAATGACTAGCTTTTTGGCCTGTAAAATTGCTTCAACGGCCTTCTTAATTTGTTTCGTATGGCCTTTTTTACTCGGATTATAAGTCCTCATATCTAGCTGTTGAGGCATTACATAGTTGAATTTTATTTGAGGATTTAGTACATCTTTTGGCAGCTCAACGACGACAGGTCCAGGTCGACCAGTACTGGCTAAGTAAAATGCTTTAGATAAGATCGCGGGAATTTCTTCTGCGTTTCGACAGTTAAAACTGTGCTTTACGATTGGTCTTGAGCAGCCAACAATGTCTGTTTCTTGAAATGCATCATCACCGATTAAACTAGAGGGAACTTGGCCTGATAAAACAACCATAGGGATGGAGTCCATGTAAGCTGTTGCAATACCTGTTATGCAGTTTGTCGCACCTGGCCCTGAGGTTGCTAAAACTACGCCTGTTTTTCCGGTAGCACGTGAGTATCCGTCAGCCATATGTGTGGCAGCTTGTTCGTGGCGTACCAAAATATGTTCAACATCGCTTTGCTCGAATAATGCATCATATAAGTCCAGTACAGATCCGCCTGGATAGCCAAATATGAATTCTACCTCTAAATCTTTTAGCGCCTTTACAACTAACTCGGAGCCATTAAATTGCTCATTCATTACCTCATTCCTCAGCCAAGCTAAATCTTGGCATAAAAAAACCCCGCATTTTGCGGGGTCGATGAAAGCATATACTCACACAGGCCCCTATGGACTTAACACTAAGACCACCACGAGAACCATTTGTACAAGCTTAACTAAATTCATTTCAAATCTACTAAATTATTTAAACTCTGTTTATTTAAAGGGCAATCGATGTTTCTGTCAAGGGGATGAGGCTTCTGTTTGCATAATATAGCCCTTTTTCGTGTTGATAAATTTGAAAGGTAGTATTTCAGTTTGTAAAAGCCAATAAATGCGCATAATTTATTGTGTTTTCTAGTTCTGAAAACGCAACAGTGCAACATGTATTTATAGGAAAATAGATTATCTCACAACGAGTTAGGAATATGTGTTAATCGTATTAATTGGAATAAGGGGATAGGAAGAAGCAAAAGCGGGTAGATGTTTAAAAGATAGCGCAAAGTGCGCTATCTTATTGAGGTACGTTATTATAGACGCTCAATTACAGCTTGTGTAAAGTCTGTTGTGCCGTGGTTACCACCAAGGTCACGAGTGGTGCGATCGCCTGATTTGATCACATCTGCAACAGCGCTACGAATACGCTCAGCTGTTTCACCCATATCCAAGTACTCTAGCATCTGAATAGACGCTAGGATAACTGACGTTGGATTAGCAAGGTTTTTACCCGCGATGTCAGGTGCACTACCGTGTACCGCTTCGAAGATCGCAGCATTTTCACCAATGTTTGCGCCCGGAGCCATACCTAAACCACCAACTAGACCTGCACATAGGTCAGAGATAATGTCACCAAATAGGTTAGTTGTCACTACAACGTCAAACTCATCTGGATTCATAACTAGTTTCATACAAGTTGCATCAACGATCATTTCTGCAGACTCGATGTCAGGGAAACGCTCACCCACTTCACGTGCAACTTTTAGGAATAGGCCTGACGTTGATTTTAAGATGTTTGCTTTATGAACAGCAGTTACCTTTTTACGACCCTCGCGCTGTGCAAGCTCGTATGCGAAAGTAACAATCTTTTCAGCACCTTCGCGTGTAATTTTAGACATTGCTTCAGCTTCAGTACCATCTTCAGATGTTACTTGGCCTAGGCCAGAATACATACCTTGCGTGTTTTCACGTACTGTAATGATGTCAATGTTGTCATAACGCGCTTGTGTACCTTCGAAAGACTTTACTGGGCGTACGTTTGCATATAGACCAAACTGCTTACGTAAAGTTACATTGATAGATGTAAAACCTTCACCTACAGGCGTTGTTAAAGGACCTTTTAATGTAAGCTTGTTGCGCTCAATTGCTTCTAGTGTTTCAGGTGGAAGAAGTTCACCTGTTTTTTCTAGCGCTGCAAGACCCGCGTCAACATATTCGTATTCGAAGTTACAGCCTGCTGCGTTTAAAATTTCAATTGCTGAGTCGATGATGCTTGGACCGATACCATCACCACGAATAACGGTAACTGTTTGCTTAGCCATTTAGTTTTCCTTTATCAAAATAAATTGTACACACATAAAAGAAGGACTTGTTTATTGTAGTCAATCAAATAAAAAGTGTGTGTTCGCTTGAAAAATTAAGCGCGTTTTATAGCAATTTATTCATAGATATTCCAGCAAGGAATGATAAAAAGGCATAAATTCTAGTTATGTCTGTTATATTCTATATTTATAGAATAAATATTATTCAATCACACTGTATAAAGATAGCTCGAGTATCGCGTCGTTCAACTCTGCCTCATCACGCCAACCAAACATACTTATTTGATTTTCTAAAACAAGGCGTTGCCAGCTAGTAGGCTCAAAAAATGCGCTGCTCCATTGCATAGCCAGTACCTTTATAGCGACAAATGTCTTAGCTTCTTCACTTAATGCATTATGCTTTTCTTTTTCTGATTGCATAAATGCGTTATGGGGGGCACTGTTATCAAAATGGTGAGCAAAATATTCGCCTAATTTGGCGGAGTTGAATTCTAAGAAGCCAAATAATCTTGCTAGAGAATATGGCGTGTTATCGTCACTTTGTTCACTAACACAGGTAAAGCGTTTAATGTCTATATCATGGTGTTTGAGCATAAATGCAATAACAGCACTGATTGGAGAAAGAACACTTTCATAGCCTTGTCCATAGGCTTGCTTTGTCAATGTCGCGAGGATCAGAGCGAGTTGTTGGTATTTATGCCAAATATCCAAAGCAAAAGGGTGCTTCAATTGAGAAATAACCTGTTCTATAAGCACGCGTTGGCATAGTAAGCTGGCAGTATCTAGCCCAACCATCGTTAAGCAATGTCGTGTGTTTGCGCCTTTTTGTGATTCGCGATTATATTGTTTGGCTGCTTGCTGCAGTGCTTGTTCAATATATGGAAAGGGCGCAATGGTTTTTTCTATCGCTCTAAAGCTACTAAAACTGTTTTTACCGAGCTTATCGATTACTGAATATGTAGGTTCAAATGCATCATTATCAGCTTCTAGTATCTGTGGCTCCACGTGACCCCACACTTTAAATAGCAGGTGTTTATCTGCGGTGCTAAACGGTCTGAACTCTAGTCTTAGAGGGTGCTGTGTTTTAACTAGTCGATCTATTTTTTTATCTTTAAAGGTGCAAATTATTTGATTCTTGCCATTAACTTGCAATAAAAGCGCTGTTTGCCCACGATACTGAGTTGAGCAGCCGACTGGGAAGTAACTAAACTGAGTGGCTAATTTGTTTAATGTATCGCGAGTGAACTCATCTTGGCTTGCCAAATACAGCTTTTTAACCGCTTGAGCCAATACGTTGGGCGTGGATTTTTTTATTAGTGACGTTGCAATAATTTGCGCTATGGCCACAATTAAGGTGATGTTGTCATACAAAGGTGTATTGAGTTTGCTCTTTAATGTTTCACAGTACGGATGTAACCTAGACATTATTCTTGCCGCTTGCTTATTGATGGAACCGCCATGCTCCAGCACTTTTACAGCAAGTTGATACCTGACTTTCCATATCTTCTTTCCCTGTTCTGTTAATGATTGACCACTAAGTAGCTTATCACTCTCATTCTTGACACATAAGAAACTGGCCAAGCAGGCAACAAGAAGCTCTTGGCGGATTTTATGGGAGTAGCCATGCCCTTGCGCAATCATACAAACTAGTATGCATTTCTTAACGACAAGATTAGTAGTTGGAGATAATTGCTTAAAGTGTAACGATAGGTAGCTATGAAGTGCATTTGGGCTGTGCTGATATGTTTCGGTATATAGCTGTGCTAACTCTGCAAGGGTTGGGAAAATACTTGGCCATTTTTGCTTGTTATAGTATAGCCTCAGTATTTGCTCAGTTTTATTTACCAGTTCAAACAGTTGTTTAGATACGTCTTTATTATTCGTCATTGGTGAGCGCTTTCTCGTAAGCTACTATGGCACCTGCACCCCATAAAATAAGTTGACCATTTTTAAACAGCAAACCGGTGCACTCATCTTGAGTGGTAATGCCATCAGGCTTCATTAGTTGTGTTCTGTAATACACAATTTGAAATACGGTATCGTCATCAGACTTTACATAGGTAAGATCTGGGCTTCCTAAATTATCTAACACGGCCTCTAAATTCATTTTTGTGTCAGGCCTAAGTTTACTGATAAACCTTTTATTGAATGCTTCTCTATCTTTCCAAAGCATGGCTCTTGGGTCATCTTTATAAAAGTTGATAACAAGATAGACAATACCCGCGTACACGGCGAGGCCGAGAAATATATATTGTAGAACTTTTTTTATCATTTACGTCACCTGAATACAGCACGCTAAGGTTATCTGAAGCATGTATCTATAACAAGTAATTTGAGTTTAACGCAACAACTACAGTCTAAGTTCTTTTAAAGTAAAGCCAACCTCAATATCCGTTCTAAGTGCCACAAGTGATTTGCTTAATATAAAGTTATCGATATCAGACTCAATTTTCTTTCTCGCAGTGGCATTAAGGTTTTGGCTTTCAAGCGCGTTTTCAACGGAACCAAATTCACTCAATACATCGATAGCTGTCTTTTTTCCAACCCCTTTGACGCCAGGAATATCATTGGTCTTATCACCCATTAGGCCCCAAAAATCATGAAGTTTATTTTTATCTATAGAAAACTTTTTCTGTACATCGTCTGCATTGATGGTTTGCTGCTTAAAATAGTCGTAAACACTGATATGTTCACTGATTAAAGGTAAAAATCCTTTATCAGTCGACACTATGGTAGAGCTAACGCCATGGCTTGCCGCTTTAAATGCCAAAGTAGCAAGAATATCATCTGCTTCATCCTGCAAAGGAAAGTAAGCTTTGACATTGTGTTCGGTAAACCCTGTTGCAACCGTTTCTAAACTTGTTTTTAGTTCGCTAGGCATGGGCTTTCTAGTTGCTTTGTACTGTGGGTAAAGATGATATCGCCAGCTTCTGTCACCATCAAACACGGCAATGGCGTGGCTTGCTTGAGATGCTTTTAGTAATTTTCGGGTCGCATTTTTTACCCGTTGGGTAGAACTTTTAATGATTTGCTCATCTGTCAGCCCAGATTGTTCGCAATCAACAGCATAAATACGACGAATTAGGTTCAGTGCGTCAATCAGAAGTAAGTGAGCCATAATTATAATTTAATTAACAATAAGTTGCTGGTGTGGGGATTATAACAGAGGGGAAATGAGAGTTCATCGCCCCATATTGGTTTTGTTTACTGAGTTGACAGGTGTGTTGTAACTAAGCCTGAATTTTATAACAGGGTTCGTATTTGCTACCAGGCAATTTCATTCGGCCTTGACTAACAAAAGCTTGTAGCAGCCTATCCATATCTGTCATAAGTGATTTATCACCAGACAGAATATAAGGACCATGTTGTTTAATGGCTTTTACACCGTTGTCCTTAACATTCCCCGCAACGATCCCTGAAAAAGCGCGTCTTAGATTTGCTGCAAGTATTTCCTTGGGCTGTTTTAGGTGTAAGTTGAGTGAAGCCATGTTCTCATGCGTTGGTTCGAAAGGCATTTGAAAAGGCTCTTCAATTTTAAGTGTCCAGTTAAAATAGTAAGCATCACCTTCCGACTTTCTGTACTCTCTCACATTGGGCATTTCTGATTTGATGTATTTTGCTACACGTTCAGGGTTATCAATGATGATTTCAAATTTATCGAGTGCTTCTTTACCCAGAGTTTTTTCAACAAATTTTGCAATTTCGTCAAAATAAGCCGCGCTAGAGGAGGGGCCTGTTAAGATCACTGGCAACACTTGCTTTTTATTTTCTGGGTGGAGCAAGATCCCAAGTAAATACAGCAGCTCTTCTGATGTACCCGCGCCACCAGGGAAAATAATAATGGCATGTGCAGTTCTAACAAACGCTTCAAGTCGTTTTTCAATATCTGGCAATATGACCAACTCATTGACGATTGGGTTTGGTGGTTCAGCTGCGATGATACTGGGTTCTGTCAGACCCAAATATCGGTTGTTGGTGATACGTTGTTTTGCATGCCCAATTGTAGCGCCTTTCATCGGCCCTTTCATTGCGCCTGGCCCGCAACCTGTGCAGATATTTAATCCTCTCAGACCTAGTTGGTAGCCAACTTCTTTGGTGTATTTATATTCTTGTTCGTTTATTGAGTGACCACCCCAGCATACCACCATATTAGGATCTGTATTGACCTCTAAGGCATCTGCATTTCGCAACATGTCAAATACCATGTGGGTAATTTCTTTGGGGTCAATCAGGCTATCTTGGTGTCGTTGACAAATGAATAAGATGTCGCGAATTACAGAGAATATGTGTTCGTGGATCCCGTTGATAATTTTGCCATCAACAAAAGCAGATTCAGGCGGGTTTGTTAACTCTATTTTTATGCCGCGCTCGCGCGCAACCAATTTGACATTAAAATCCTCAAACTTGCGATATATTTCATAGCTTGAGTCTGTGTGGCTTCCTACGTTGAGAACAGCTAAAACGCAGTTTCTAAATAATTGATACCTTTCAAAAGTGGATGACTGTTGTAATAAGTCGACTTCTAGTTGTGATAGTAAATTAAGAACTCCAGTGGGGTTTAGCTGTACATGCATAGGCATTCTCCATGTTATTCTCTAATGCAAAGTTTATCTCTACCTGAGTTTTTAGCGTCATACAAGGCGTTGTCTGCACGGTCAAATGCCGATAGCGTTGTATCACCTTTTTTAAGCTGTGTTGCACCTAGTGAAATTGTGATCTGTACTTCCTTTTCTTTAAATTTAAAGGGAATAGCTTTCACTGTGTTACGTATTTTCTCCAGTGGACTTTGTGCCGAGCTCAACGGCATACCCGGCATCAATAGAACAAACTCTTCGCCACCGTAGCGGGCAATAAAGTCAGCTTTTCTAATAGACTTTTTAAGTGCCCTTGCAATTACTTGCAAGGTTTTATCACCGGCGCTATGACCATATTTGTCATTAATTGACTTGAAATGATCTACATCTATGACGACGAGCGTCACGTCACTACTGTGAACTTCGAACAAATGAAATTCTTGATTATATCTATCATCAAATGCGGTGCGATTAGGTAACTTAGTAAGCCCATCGAGTAAACTTTTAAACTTCTGCTCGTTGAGACGCTTTTTATAATTAGTGACCTTGGTTTCAAGCAAGTTTATGCGGTCATTAATCTTATCAAAGCTTTGCAGTAGTACTTCTTTGTCACGGCGCTCGATACTCTCTCGCTCAATTAAGTCTTTACTTAGTTCCTTAAGCTCGTTATCAACAAGTTGTTTTAGCTCTGTGATTGATGTTGCTTGCTGAGTTTGAGTATTTAACGTAGCGATTTTCTCTTCGATACGTTTATTTAATGCAGAGACTTCTTGGTTTACTGACTTTGATTGACTCGTTGTCTCAACAATAGACTTGTGGAGCTCTTCGAGAGTTTGGTTTAAAGAAACTAAAAAGCCTTGTGCAGATTGCCGCTCACGAGCAATTGACTTGGCAAATATGCGAATAATACTGACGGCGTTCTCTAACAAAGAGTCCACCGTATCATCGGATGAGAGGCTTTGCTTTATTTGTTTGATTTGCTCAGAGACATCTTCTTCGAATACCAACTCATTGGTCAAAGAGAGAAGTTCAATCGCTAGTTCGGGATTGCTTTGTGAAGCATTAAATTCTGGGGCTGCTTTTGCTTGAAGGGTTTGCATATAAAATTGCAAAATCTTTTCAAGTAATGGTACAAATTCCGCAACAGATTTAACATCAGCAAGCTCATGGTCGAGAACATGACGAAGTTTGCGGCGGGTGTCATCAGGTAGACCTTTGAGTTTTTGTAATTGTTTACCTGCGGACTGAATGTGTGTTGTGAGCGCGCGCTCATTGGTTTCGTAAACAGCTTCTTGTTGTTTTAGTTGTACTATGGCTGTTTCAATGAGTGGGGTGATCTGCTCAATTTCCATGCCCTTGTTCAACGCACTTCTGAACTTGGCGAGTTGATTATCTAGTGCGACATCTTGGCCTCTACAACTGAAAGATAAACGCGTCGCAAAGTCCGATAACATCGAAACCTGCGTCTTTTTCGCTTCTTCAAGCGCTTTTCTTGCAGAGATAGCCTGAGAAAGTTTTTTTTCCAATAGTACAGTTTTATCAGTCACAAAAATCCAACGTCTTTATTTACTATATCAATTGCAAGTTTACATCAAATTACTGAAAAATGTGGGAGAATTTGAGGCGCAACTTGGTTTTTTATCTTGTCACTTCAACGAATTTATTAACTCAAGTATAAAGATTTTTGCTAATTTTAAGAAAACTATTTATTTTTTTCTAATATGATAAGAAACCTATCCCTGATAACTTTGGCTTTAGCCAGCCACCTATCACATGCAAATGTGGAATACACATTATCGATTACTGAGCCTGAACACCACCTTGGGCAGGTAGAAGTAAGTTTTCCCAAAACGGCACAGTCTTATATCGACGTTCAATTACCCGATTGGCGAACTGGACGGTACGAAATATTGAATATGGCCAATGGAATTCGCTTTTTTTCAGCAAATAATCTATCCGGTCAAGTATTAAACTGGCATAAAATTGACAAAAACACTTGGCGTATACACCTCAACAAGCCAACGGAGGTGGTTGTGTCTTATCAGGTATATGCGAATGAATTAGGGCTCAGGTCTCGGCACATAGATGACACGCATGCATTCATTGATGCATCGGGATTTTTTATGTTCAGTGATTCATTTAGGCAAGAGCCTATAAAAGTAAACCTAGAAGTTCCTAGCGAATGGCGCTCAGTATCCGGAATGGATTTTGCGGACTCTAAACATAGTTTCAAAGCGAGTAATTATGATGTATTACTCGACTCGCCAATTGAAACAGGGATAAATCAACTTTATAAGTATACGGTTGATGGTCGTGATTATGAATTGGTCATTTGGGGGGAAGGGAATTACGACGTAGAACTAATGATCAGGGACTTAAAAAAGCTCGTTAAAACAGGAAGCTTAATTTGGCATGATTACCCTTATGAGCGATATGTATTTATGGTTCACGCAACTAGCGGTGCAAGGGGGGCAACAGAACATTTAAACTCGACGATTATTCAGCGGCACAGAGATAAATTTGCGTCTAGAGATGATTATATTGGCTTCATCTCTACGGCTGCGCATGAGTTTATCCATATTTGGAATGTTAAAAATTATCGACCAGATGGACTAGTACCGTACGACTATGTAGATATTAATTACAGTGATTTATTATGGTTAGTCGAAGGCTCAACCAGTTATTTAGAGAACTACTTACTGCTTAGTGCGGGCATCACAACCAACCAAGAGTTTTATAAATCACTTACGAGCACGCTTAATCGGCACCTTAAAACACCTGGTAGAGAGGTGCAGTCGGTAGCACACACCAGTTATGATAAATGGATTAATCAATCTGGCGACCATGGCAAGAACTTTAGCACCAATATTTATCTTGAGGGTGCTTTAGTCTCTATGGCGCTGGATATTGATTTAATTGATAAAACCGATGGTAAAGTGAGCTATAGAGATGTACATAGTGAGCTATATAAGCAACACAAGCTGCCTAACTCGTATAATAGTGGCGATGTTAAGCGGATCTTAAAAGAGATTAGTGGACATGACTACAGCCAGTGGTGGAGTGTACATATAGATAGTCCTGCACTTATTGATTTTGATGCGTTGTTTTCAAAAGTGGGACTAGAGCATGTTTATCCAGCTGATACAGTGATTGTTGCAAGTTTTGATGGTACAGCAAAAAATACTGGGCAACTGTTAGAGTTGACACATGTAGCGCGTGGCGGAAGTGCGTGGCAGGCCGGCTTAACATCTGGTGATAAGATTGTTGCAGTGAATAAACATCATGTTCGAAAAGACTTACCGCATACACTCGCACTGTTTGAACCTAACCAAACAGTTGAAGTTGACTTTATTCGTCGAGATAAGTTAATGACTACAAAGCTCAAGCTAGGTGAACAGGGGAGTAGGAGTAAAGTTGTGAGGGCCTTATATTCTCCAACACCGAGACAGGCTAAACTTTACAAAGCTTGGTTAGGCGTGACCCATCCCAATGCTAGATAAAAAATAGGGGAACAAATTTGTTCCCCTTTATGCTGTTAGCTCTATGTTTTACATGATACGAGAGAAAAAGCGTGAGCCTTTTGAACCTGAGCGGTTTCTTCTCATTGAAGAGCGTATTTGTGCACGAGTGCTCGCCAACCAGCTTTCACGGTTCACTTTTGCGTGGTCGCCTCGTCTTGCTTCTTCCGTTGCTCTAAAGCCACAGAATTCACGGTAGGCTTTAAGGTCTAAAGATAAATCTTGAAGAACAAGCTCAATCATAATTGCGTCATCGATGTAACCTAGCACAGGCACATTATCTGGTACGATATCTTCTGGTTCGCCAAAGTACGCTAAAGATAGCATGATTTCTTTCTTCTCATCTTCAGGCATCTGCCATTCTTCATCTTGAACTGCGTCTATAAGAGCTGATAAAGACATCATTCTTGTTCTAACGAACTCAGGTACGTTAGTGCCTTCCATTTGTTCAACAAGTTCGCGTGCTTTGGTGATAATTTCTTCTTCACTGAGGTGAGTACTGCGCTCGATTGCTGATTGCATCATTGAACGAAAATGTTCTAAATCGATATCTGTGAGTTCAAAATTTACTTGGATGGACATTATTTCTCCCTTACGCACTTTAAAATTATTTTTATATCCGTCAGGTATTACAAGGTATGTAATTACCTACTTTAGTAACGACACTATGCCATTAAATCATCACTAATTTAAGCTCAAATTAACAATAATTGAAAAAAAGTCAAAAGATGGTTGAGTAGTGTGCAACTATATAAATATCTTAGTAAATAAAAACCAATTTGGGAGAAAAAGTCGTGTTTTTTAATCCTGGATTGAGTGAAATGTAAAATTTAATAGTCCGGTCTTGGTGTATTAGCATAGTTTCTCCGGTGAATTGAACCATGTATCTAGGGGAAGAAATAAATGTTAATTATTGAATTAAGGATAGAAAAATGAACATTCACACGTTATTTTTACTCATTGGTTTTGCTGCCTCGACTAATGTGCAGGCAGTAGAGAGCTCGACGCAGAAAACTTTTCAATTGCCACAATGGACTAAGAGTGATAATGAAAGTTATCGGTTTTATGTCAGTAATGTATCGACTTCGGATATTAGTATCCTAATACATTTATTTGATTCTGTGGGTAGGCAGTATACTGAATCGAGAGAGCCTGGGCAGCAAATATTAGTTGCCTCGCAATTTCGAAGCAGCCCAGTTGATGGTGCCGCTATATTGCCAGCTGGCAACACAGGTCAAATTACTATTTCAAGGGGTGGTCAGACGCATTGGGGTACTGCCAAATTAACTTGGTCGTCGGATTCATGTTTAACACATGCGGTGCAAGCCAGTGTGATGTATTGGACTGCAGGTGGTAGCTTGTCGTGGCGTGACATAAATCAAGGGAAACCTTTTTAAATGAGGAGGCTTTGCCTCCTCAGCATTGGGGAATTATTTAGATATAATTATCTATATATTAGGAGCTTCGGTTTAGCACAATTTAGTGTCAGTACATAGCCCTGTTGTCCAACACCAAGAACGACTAGTCGTAACACCACCGGCAATGAATGGTGTCATTTTTTTATCTACTAATTGCTTATCATCCGACAAATTTTTTAGTTTTCTTTTATTTAGTTTTAACATGATTATTTCCTTTCCTAATTTAATAAATAAAAAATACACTTAAAAGTATGCACGTATAGGCTTGCAGTACAGTATTGATAGAGTTATCTGCACACCTGCAACGAAGTTAGCGTGAGCTACAGCGAATACAAACAAGCCTCACAGTGAAACAACTACTACATCAGTGTAAATTTAAAGTTAACATGATTGTTTGGTTAATCAATATTTTGTTTATTCTAGTTGGGTATATGCTTAGGAATAAAATAAACATATATTTGATCAGCAATATTGCGGGGCTATCTCATGGTGTTATTTTTGTGATACGGAAAGTTACAGCTGAGTGGCTTTAATATAAAGGGAGCTGTAGAGTATGTTTGTCATTTATTATTAATGACTCTTTCAGCTTAGAAAGAGTCATTAAGAGCTTTTATGTAAAAATTTACGACAGTTTGTTTAATGCTCGAGAAAGGTACTGACCTGATTGAACATCGGCTTTTACGCGCTGAACATTTTGTTTCATCTGTTCAATTTGTTCAGGAGTGAGCTCTGCAAGGCGTTGCTTGATATCACGTAACGAGCTTATGCTAAAACCAATACCTTCTTTTTCAACAAAGTCAGCCATTGCAGCTTTGTCCCAAATGATGATTGGCATATCACATAATAAATATAATGAGAGCTTATGCGGATTGTTGTACATTAAATATTTACCTGTAACACCATCGCATGAATCTAGCGTGTTGCCATACCAAACAAGGCCAAAATCGCCATCAATATGGTCGATAACTTCATTTGAAGGGAAGCAACCTTTGTAGTCCAGTACGGTATCGTTGATGTTTTTAATTTTTTTCTCATCATAACCAACACCGTATAAATCGAATTTGAAATTACCGCGATCTAAGCCATCGAGTTCGTATATAAACGGCCCCATATTACCAGCAAACACAATGCGTATTGCATTGTAGTCAGTCTCAGTTCTTTTTGCGTTTGGATTGTCAGTGTGCAAATAATCAAATGCTTCGATATTCGCTATTTCAGCATTAAAGTTTTGCTCTGCAAACCAAGCAGCCATTTTGTCATTATGAACAATCAGCTGATCTGATTGCTTTAGTAAATTAACTTCTTTGTCTGAGTGTCCGTATTTACCTTTTAAACTTTTAAGGTCGTGGACTAAGGTAATGACTTTACTCTTTTTAAGTTTTGCGCCCCATAAGCAATATCCGTAAAACTTATTGAATGGATACTGTAAACAGACGGTACTGCCAGACTTGAGCCTTAAGATAGCCCAAGTCACACCCAAAGCACTAATTAATGTGCCTAAAATAGAGTTAGCTATCCAAGTTTGCTTAAATCCAATATTCTGCCAGCCGTTATTCTCCAAGATGGTTTCACAGTCCATTTTGGCTTTGCCTGCTGCATCAAACTTAGAGCGGTAGTTTCGAGCTATGTATACCTTCTTAGTCATAATTTACACAAGCTCCTGAGCAGTAAGTGCTAATGCTGCTTCAATTGTGTCATCCATGTCATAGTATTTGTAATTTGCTAGTCTTCCACCAAAGATAAACTTATTGACGTACGGTTCGGTCTTAGCTAGCTCTTGATAGCGTGCTAAAAGTGCATTATTTGTTTCGTCATTGATTGGGTAGTAAGGCTCGTTGTCTTTACTAAATTCATGCGGGTATTCTTTAGTCACTACCGTTTTTTCTTGTGTGCCAAATTCAAAATGCTTATGTTCAAGAATACGAGTATAAGGTACATCACGCTCGGTGTAGTTAATCACGGCATTACCTTGATAATTTTCTTGATCTAACACTTCAGTTTCAAAGTGTAGACTTCGATATTCTAGCTGACCGAATTGACAATCAAAAAACTCATCGATCTTACCTGTGTAGAGTACTTTGTCAGCTAATTCATTGTATTGTTCAGCGTTTTCAAAATAGTTTACGCCAGTTCTCACTTCGACACCTTCAAGTAGTGCGTCAGTGAGTGCATTGTAGCCCCCGATAGGAATGCCCTGGTATAAGTCATTAAAGTAGTTATTGTCGAAAGTAAACCTAAAAGGCAAACGCTTAATGATGAACGAAGGGATCTGAGTGGCAGGGCGTCCCCATTGCTTTTCTGTATAGCCTTTAATTAGTTTTTCATATAAGTCTTTACCGCCTAAGAATAAAGCTTGTTCCTCAAGGTTTTGAGGATCTAAGTCTGCATAAGGCGCGCGCTCTTCGGCAATTTTATCTTTTGCTTCTTGCGGTGTTGTTACTCCCCACAATTGATAGAAAGTATTCATGTTAAAAGGCAAGTTATATAGCTTATCTTCATAACGTGCGACAGGAGAGTTTACATAGTGGTTGAATGAAACAAAGCGGTTTACGTAATCCCAAACCTCTTGATTACTAGTGTGAAAAATATGCGCGCCGTACTTATGTACGTTGACGCCTTCTATATTCTCGCAATAAATATTGCCACCAGTATGATTGCGCTTGTCAATCACCAATACTTTTTTTCCTTGATCCGTAGCTTCTCGGGCAAACACTGCACCAAACAAACCAGCACCGACTATAAGATAGTCGTATTGAGTGTCTTTCATTCGAATTAGCCTCGCTTTATTTATTTCGAAGATAGCAAAATCGGATGATACCATAATCGAGCGTCATTAAACGTTATTAGTTGTAAATTATTAGTTCGAAAGGTCGCTATCGATCAATAAGCGAACTGTATTCCTATCTTTATGATTTAATTCGTATAAGCAGAAAAATGTTGAATGGTTTTTATACTTTGCGTTGACATGTTGAGCGCTTTGAAATCAGTCGGTTTAGTGTGAAAGCAATCAATAGTGAAAAGCGGTAGGATGTTGGAACTATGCCTATGAAAGCGGTATAGGTTTTTGACTTTAAATATGCGTCTACTTCTTTACCAAATTTAATATGCTTGAGTTAGCGGGCGTTTTGAATACGCCAGCTAACTGGTTGAAATGTGTTTGGCTGTTTGAGCGTTCAATGGTAAATGTTATCAACCATAAAGATGATTACCCAACAGATTATTTGACAATTTCTAAGCTAACAGCCCAAGGCTTTTGCTTGTCTAAAGTAGTACCAAAATTGACAGCGACTTTTGTCTCTGATAGCTCACTGGTAAATGTCGAGCGGCTACTTTCTTTACCAAAGTGCTGCTTCTCTTCCCAGTCTGGACTTAAGCAGGTTTTAAGCTTTTCGTTCACTTGTTCAAATCTAACTAACGCTTGCGTTTTACCCACAAACGCTTTATTACATTCATAGGCAGTATTGCCGCTTGTATACAAGTTAATTTGGCAACTATCTTCAATTAAGTGCGCTTTAGGTCGCCAGCTCTTCATTAATTTGCCGTTTATTTCGCTGCCTTTCAATATAGAAAAGCCATCACCAGCACCTGTGATAAGTGCATTGACTTTTTCACAGTCAGTCATGTTTTCAACTTTTTTTTCTACGTCATTTGGCAATGTATTACAGCCAACTAACGTGATAAAACCAATAGAGTAAAATAGGTTGCGAAAAACCATGGCAGCTTCCTTTTCAAATTTTCCCTAAGCATACCATGGTCATTTAGGATGAGGTAGGTTATTGGTGCCTTTTGGCTAATGTCTCGACAACTTGAGAAAAGTTGAGATCAGTTCGTTGTAAAAGTACTAACAAGTGGTAAATTAAATCTGCAGATTCGTTAAGCAATTCTTCTTTATCTTGCTTCATGGCAGCGAGGGCCACTTCTACACCTTCTTCCCCAACTTTTTGACAGCTACGACTTAAGTCTTTTGCGAAGAGTGATGCTGTGTAGCTCGATTCAGGGTCGGCGTTTTTGCGCTCTTTGATGACTTTTTCTAAAGTACCTAAAAAGGCAAGATCTGGTTTGGCATCTTCAAAGCAGCTTTCAGTACCTAAATGGCAAGTTGGCCCGGCTGGATTTGCAAGAATTAAAATGCTGTCTTTGTCGCAGTCAGTGTGCGCTTCAACAAGTTTAAGCACATTATTTGATGACTCACCTTTAGTCCACAATCGAGATTTAGATCGTGAGTAAAAAGTGACAAGCTTTTTCTCAAAAGTCACTTGTAGCGCTTCCAAGTTCATGAAGCCCTGCATCAAGATAACGCCAGTTGCGTAATCTTGTACGATGGCAGGAATTAACTCTGATTTACCAAAGTCAACTTTGCTGATGTTGTCCGGCGATAATCTCATAATCTTGTTGCTACCTTATTCTCTTTTAAATATTGTTTTAACTTTGGTATTTCAATAACTTGTTTGTGGAAAACACTGGCTGCCAATGCACCATCCACATTGGCTTGTTTAAATACGTCCACAAAATCTTGTTCTTTACCTGCACCACCTGATGCAATAAGAGGAATGTCACAAAGTGCTCTCATCTCGCTTAGTTGAGATAAATCATAGCCTTTGCGTACACCATCTTGGTTCATACAATTTAGTACAATTTCACCAGCGCCTAAATCCTGCACTCGCTGGATCCATTCTTGGGTTTTATAGCGTGTTTGACTGGCTGCGTTTGGATCACCAGTCAGCTGATACACTAAATACTCGCCACTTTTATCATCGTAAAAACTATCAACGCCCACAACCACGCATTGTTTGCCGAACTCGTCATGTAGCTCTTTGATAAGTTCAGGCCTGGCAATAGCAGGGCTATTGATTGAAATTTTGTCAGCCCCTTGCTCTAACACTTTTGCGGCATCTGCCACGGATTTAATACCACCGGCAACACAAAAAGGAATGTCGATATTTTTGGCGATGTCTCTGACCCAATTTAAATCAAGCAAACGCTTTTCTACACTGGCACTGATCTCATAAAAAACCAGCTCGTCAGCACCTTGCTCACTGTATAGTTTGGCAAGTTCAATGATATCGCCAACTACTTCGTGCTGTTTAAATTTGACCCCTTTAACGACTTGGCCATTCTTCACATCAAGGCAGGGGATTATGCGTTTCGATAACATGCAATTGCCTCCTCAACAGTAAATGCGCCATCTAATAAGGATTTACCTAAGATGATGCCTGTGACGCCAATTTCAATTAGCTGTTTGATGTCGTCTAATGAGCTTACACCACCAGATGCTTGTACTTTTGCTGCAGGACTGTATTGCACAATTTGCTGATATAGTTCAAATGAAGGACCTGTCATTGTGCCGTCTTTACTTATATCCGTACACAAGAAGTCGTACACGCCTAATGCCAAATAAAAGTCGATTAACTCAAATAATGACACGCTAGAGTCGCTTTGCCAGCCGTGCGTAGCCACAGACCAGCCATCTGTGGTTTTATTTACATCTAATGCAATGACAAAACGTTCAGCGCCAAACTCTTGGATCCACTGAGCCAGCTGCTCTTTTTGGTCGACGGCTAATGACCCAATAACCACTTGGTTTGCACCTGCTTTAAGCCATTGTTTTATATCTTCATAAGCGCGGATCCCACCACCTACTTGGTATGGTGTATCAAGTTTGCTCGTAGCAGCTTGAATTTGTTGCCACTGCTTTTTACTCGGGTCACGCGCGCCCTCTAAATCAACAAGGTGTAATTTGATTGCCCCTGCATCTTGGTATTCATGTAGGCGAGTTTGCAAGTCAAACGGGTAAAATTGCGCTGTATCGTATTTGCCCTGATAGAGGCGAACAATTTGGCTATCTAAAACATCGAGTGCTGGAATTATCATGTTCGTTCCTTATTAAACTTGCCATTGCATAAAATTAGTTAAAAGCTGTGCGCCCACTTTGGCGCTTTTTTCCGGGTGAAATTGCATGCCTGCGTAGTTATCTTTGGCGATGATGGCAGAAAATGCTTGCCCGTACTCGCAGCTTGCTAGGGTTGTGTCATTGAGCTCATGGGCAAAACTGTGCACAAAATAAACCTGGTCATCATTACTGATCCCTTGTGTTAAAGGGTGTGGCTTAGTGACGTTGATATTGTTCCAACCCATGTGTGGACTCGTTAAATCACCGGTTTGCAGAGCCTTAATGCTGCCATCAATGATCCCAAGCCCCGTGACATCACCTTCTTCGCTGTAATCACAAAGCATTTGCATACCTAAACAAATGCCCATGAGGGGCTTTTGGTAAGCGTTAATGGCTTCTTTCCAACCTTGTTCGTTCAAGCGTTTGATGGCCACATTGGCATGGCCAACACCTGGGAGGACAGCGCGGTCAAACTTAGCTAACTGGTTTGGATCAGATAACACTTCAGGTATCACGCCCAAACGCTCGAAAGCAAAGCGTACAGAGTTGATATTGGCGCACCCGGTATTAATTATGGCTATCATAAACACCCCTTTGAGCTAGCAGTAAGTTGAGACACATCTTTGGCTATGGCCATTCTTAAAGCGCGGGAAAATGCCTTGAATAAGCCTTCAACTTGGTGGTGGCAGTTACCGTCTGAAACACTTAATATCAGGCTTACTTGGGCATTATCCGATAGCGATTTAAAAAAGTGCTCCACCATTTGCACATCTAAGTCACCAACATTTTCACGACTAAAGTTGGCATTAAGTACAAATGATGCGCGGCCTGATAAATCTAATTGGCACTCGGCTTTACATTCATCCATCGGCAAGGCAAAACCGTATCGTGCGATTTGTGATTTAGTACCAAGTGCTTCTCGTAATACCTGACCAAGCGCGATACCGACATCTTCGACTAAGTGGTGCTCATCTATGTGTAGATCGCCCTTTGCCTTTATTTCAAGACCAATATTGGCGTGGGTACGGATCTGATCAAGCATGTGGTCGAAAAAGCCAAGGCCTGTATTTATTTCGCCATTGGCGGTTTGGTCTAGGTTTGCTGCAACGGAGATCTGCGTCTCTTTAGTATTTCTGATCACACTGGCTTGACGGTTTTGCGTAGTCAGTTCGGTAACAATTTTGTTCCAATCCCCGTCGTACAAAATACCTTGAATACATAGGTTTTGAGCAAGTTGGATATCTGTTTGGCGATCTCCAATCACATAAGAGCGAGCGAGGTCGACTTTACCTGAGCGCATAATAGAAGTGAGTAGACCGGTTTTTGGTTTGCGGCAATCACAGTTGTCTTCGTCAAAGTGCGGACAAATCAGCACTTCGTCAAATTTAATGCCTTGTGATGAGAAGATTTCCATCATTTTGTTGTGTGGTGCGGCAAAGTCTTCTTCAGGAAAACTGTCAGTGCCCAACCCGTCTTGGTTAGACACCATGACAAGACGGTATCCTGCGCTTTGCAAAGCCAGCATGGCTGGAATTACATTAGGTAGAAGCGCTAATTTTTCTAGGCTATCTACCTGCTTGTCTGTTACAGGTTCTTCGATTAATGTGCCATCACGGTCGATGAATAGATATGGCGTACTCATTTTACTTCCTTACTTACTTTGCTCTAGCCAAAGTTTGACTTGTTCTAGTTCTTGCTCGCTACCAATAGATATTCTTAGCCAGTTGTCTTCACCAAATAGTGTAAACGGGCGCATAATGGTGCCGGCTTTCATTGCTTGTTCTATAAGTGCTTTGTCGCTTAATTGCAGCGTCACGAAATTGCCCTCACCGCAAAGAACCTGAGTGACTTTAGGTGAGTTACTCAGCCATATTTTTAGTTTGGCTTTATTACTATTTAAAATGTTAACTTGTCTGCGCATTTGCGTGATTGCATCTACAGACAGCGCCTGCTCTGCTATTTTTGCTACCGCGGTAGATACCGGGTAGGGCGCGATGACTTTGCGTATAGGGTTTAATACCGCATCATTGGCCAACAAGAAGCCTGTTCTAAGCCCTGCTAACGCAAAAGCTTTAGAAAGGGTTCTCAGCACCACGACATTATTGAAATCTTGCAGCAAAGATACCGCACTTTGCTCTGGGGCAAACTCAATATATGCTTCGTCTACGACGACAAGTGCAGAGTTCTCAAGTGCTTTGGCGAGCGCTGCAATCTTGTCAATTGGTGTCAGGCTGCCAGTTGGGTTATTTGGATTACAAATAAACACCAGTTTAGCGTCGCCGATAAGTGCGCTTAGTTCGCTGATTTGTTCTTCTTTCAATTGATCTTGTGAAAGGGCGTTAATGGCAATGTTTTGCGTATCAGCTGAGACTTTGTACATACCGTAAGTCGGTGTGAAAATGGCGATACTGTCTCTGGCTGGTTCACAAAATGTGCGCATTAATAGCTCAATGCCTTCATCGGCACCTCGGGTCATCAATACCTGATTTGCCGACAATTGTGCATACTCACTATATGCATTAATTACGGATTCTGGTTGAGGCTCCGGGTAGCGATTTAAATCATCAATAGAAACCTCAATGCTTTTACTAAATGGACTTTCGTTGGCATTTAGCCATGTATTTCCTGTGATCTTTTCACTCTTTGCTGAGCTATATGCTTTCAAGCTCTCGATATTTTTTGGTAGCAATGAAGTAGCCATTATTGTGTTCCACCATTTAATCTAATTGCAACGGCATTGGCGTGTGCATCAAGTCCTTCGGCTTCTGCTAATGGCAAGATAGCCTTACTTAAATTAGACAAGCCCTGTTTAGTAATTGACTGAACGGTATAGGTTCTAAAAAAGTCCATTAAATTTAAACTGGAATAAGTTTTAGAGTAACCATACGTTGGTAGTACATGATTGGTTCCTGATGCATAGTCGCCAGCTGACTCTGGTGTGTAGTCGCCGACAAAAACAGAGCCTGCGTTTTTCACCAAATCAACACGAGACTGCGCATCTCTTAATTGCAGTATTAAGTGCTCTGGACCATATTCAGCTGACAATTCAAAGGCCTTATCTATTGATTCAACTAAGACCAGCGCACTGTTGTTCATGGCTTGTTTTGCGATTTCAGCTCTAGATAGCTCAGTCAGTTGCCTTGTGATTTCAGCTTCTACTTCAGTGATAAAGGCTTCACTATCACTGAGTAGTAATACTTGAGAGTCAGCGCCGTGCTCAGCTTGTGATAGTAAATCAGCTGCCGCAAAAGCAGGGTTAGCGTGTTCATCTGCGATGACCAGTACTTCTGATGGACCTGCAGGCATGTCGATAGCAAAGCCAGGGACAGACTGGGATAACAGTTGCTTTGCCATGGTGACATATGCATTGCCTGGGCCAAACACCTTATCTACTTTTGGTACCGTCTCAGTACCCAGCGCCATGGCTGCTATCACACCTGCACCACCGCTTTCTATGATGATGTTTATACCGCATTTTTTTGCTGCATATAAAATAGCAGGGTGGATCGGCTCTTCACCTTTTACTGGGGTCGCGAGCACCACAGTTTTTGCACCGCTTAGTTGTGCGCAGACACCTTGCATTAATACGGAAGAGGGCAAAGGTGCGCTCCCGCCCGGTACGTAAATCCCGACAGCTTCAATGGCCTGATATTTTAGCTCGCATACCACGCCGGGCTGCGTTTCAAGCTGTTTAGGCTCTGGTAGCTGCAGCTCGTGAAATGCGCGTACATTGTTGTAAGCTTGATCGATGGCGCTTTTTAGCTCATTGCTGAGTTGAAATTCACTTTGTGTGATTTCATCTTCAGGTACTCTTAGTCTATCTGATTGGCGGTTATCAAACTGTTTGGCCATTTCCAATAATGCCTGATCGCCTTTTTGACGCACGCAGTCAATGATGTCTTCGACTGCTGCTTGCACTCCCGCTCCTGCACTAACGGCAGGGCGAGTGAGTATTGCTTGCTGTGCTTGTTGGTCAAGTTGATCCCAAACTAGCATAAGTTACTCCATCATTTTTTCGATTGGCATGACGAGGATAGAGTTCGCACCAAGTGCTTTTAGCTCTTCCATGGTTTCCCAAAATAATGTTTCACTACTTACCATGTGTAGGGCAACATAGTCGTCACTGCCCGCAAGTGATAACAGCGTTGGTTGACCTGTGCCTGGTAGCAATTCGCACACTTCTTCAAGCTTTGCTTTTGGTGCGTGTAGCATGATGTATTTGCTTTCCTTGGCTTGGCGCACGCCTTTTAAACGCGGTAGTAACTTGTTGATTAGGGAAAGCTTACTGTCGTCATTCAGGTTTGCATTTTGGATTAAGCATGCGTTTGATTCTAAAATGGTATCACCTTGCATTAAGCCGTTTGCTTCGAGCGTTGCACCTGTTGAGACGAGGTCGCAAATTGCATCTGCAAGGCCTGCACGAGGCGCAACTTCAACTGAACCCGTCAGCATGACCACGCTGGCATCGATATTTTCTTTAACAAGATATTGCTTAAGAATTTCAGGGTAGGTGGTGGCAATGCGTTTGCCGTTAAACCAATCTCTTGACTGCGCACCTAGCTCTTGTGGCCAAGCAAGTGCCAGTCTGCAATAACCAAAATCAAGTTTCGATAGTTTTTTAACCGCGTTAGATTGGCCTGCGCGCGCTCGCTCTGCTTGCGTTTCTACCAGTACGTTTTCACCAACAATGCCTAAGTCACAAACGCCGTCCATGACCAAGCCAGGAATGTCGTCATCACGAACACGAAGTACATCGATTGGCATATTGGTCGAGTGTGCGATTAAGCGTTGTTCACGTAAGTTCAACTTAACGCCGAGTTGTTTTAACAAGGATTGGCAGTCTTTGGATAATCTGCCTGACTTTTGGATTGCGATACGTAAGCGATTAGATGTATTCATAATTTATTTCCTAATATTCAAAAACGAAAAACCCCGAGGGAACCTCAGGGCGAAATAAATTTTAAATACGTTGAATGATTCGCCGGAGGTTCCTTTTAGGAATAACCCACCAGCGAAATACCTGACAGGCTATCCCGATGTATGATGGTGATGATGTACTGCTGTCAGATTTAAAAGCATGTTCTTACCTGTTTGTAAAAATTTCTGTAATTCGATTAACTTTTTATAGATAATCATGAAATTACCAAAGCATGCAAGTACTTTTTAAAAATAAATAAAGAATACGTTATATCTGCCGATAATAAGTATGTAGGTCAATAGTTTATTTCGTTGGAGGATAAGCTTATGGATGTTTTTAAGCCTTACATGGCACCTATTGTTCGATTAAAAGTTGCACATAATGGGCCGTTTAAAATAGTCGGTGTGCTTGATAACAAAGCTGAAAAGATCAAAGGGAAATCTCAAGCTAATAGTGTAGACAGTGAATTAAAACACCAGCGGGAGTTGCCTCCTGATGACGATGATGAAAATACTAACAGCTCAGATGATGAAAAACATCTGGATACTTGGGCCTAGTTTAAGCAAAAAAAGCGTGCGTTAATCTATTAATCTAGCATAAAAACAAGGGCTGAGTTGAAAGGGCGCCTTGCTCTCGCTTTGATTTAAAATTAGAATTGCCTGAGTTATTTAGTCAGGTAATATTTCTCTTTGTCCATAGAACAGTACTTCTCAAAGACCGGTCCACTTGCTAATCATTTTAGTGGGTACCAACCAAGACAACCTCAAATCGAAATGGCTATTGCGATTGACGATATAGTCAAAAACGGTGGTCAATGCGTGGTAGAAGCTGGTACCGGTACTGGTAAAACATTCGCGTACCTTGTTCCTGCACTAATAAATACCAAAAAAATTGTCATTTCAACTGGATCTAAGGCCCTTCAAGAGCAGCTCTATCACAGAGATTTACCAAATCTCTTAAAGGCGCTGGGCAAAGGGCGAAAAACGGCACTGCTTAAAGGTCGTGCAAACTATTTGTGTACATACCGTTTAAATCAGCATGTTGCTCATGTCCCAACAGACGATCCTGACGTCATGCATCAACTTGCAATGGTTGCCAAGTTTGCAACAGAAACGCAAAGTGGTGATCTGGCTGATTGCGTTGGTATAGAGGAAGATGCCAAAGTCTTACCTTATGTCAGTTCCACCGCAGATAACTGTCTAGGGAAAGAGTGCCCAGATTTTGCTGAGTGCTATATACGTAAAGCTCGCCTAAAAGCCATGGAAGCCGACTTAGTGGTGATAAATCATCATTTATTCTTTGCTGATATGGCGGTTAAGGATTCTGGCTTTGCCGAGTTGATGCCAACTGCCGATACCTATGTTTTTGATGAAGCGCATCAGGTCAATGAGATTGCGAGCGATTATTTCGGTGAGTCAATCAGTACTAAGCAGCTCAATGATTTAGTCAATGATATTCGTGTTATTTATCTGAGTGATATGCCAGATATGCTGCAATTGGGTAAAACGCTCAATAAGTTAACCACCAGTATTGCTGATTTAAGACTGGTATTTGGCGGTGATGGCGCCCGTGGAGATTGGCGGGAGGCGCTTAAAGATAAAGTAATTTGTGAAGCGCTGCACCGAGTCATTGGTAATTTAGATTTTTTGTATAAAGTGCTCAAACTGTGCCTTGACCGCAGTGACAAAATTGAGCACCCATTTGAGCGCGTATTGGCGTTTAAAGGCCAAATGGAACGGGCGTTTGATGTTGCTCAAACTGGGTACAGTTACTGGTTTGAAACCACGCGTCGATTTGTAACCATTCACATTACCCCACTGGATGTATCAAACCGTTTTCAGGAATTAGTTAAAAAAACAGAGGCTGGTTTTGTCTTTACCTCAGCGACGCTGTCGGTTGACAATAAGCTTGACCATTTTAATGCAAGTCTTGGTTTAAAACCGGATTTTCACAAAATTGTAGACAGTCCGTTTGATTATCAAAAGCAAGCATTATTGTGTTTACCTAGGTATTTACCTGAGACCAAAGATGAACTCATGCCGCACTCCTTGGTTAAAATAGCAAAGTCGGTTATTAATGCAGCTGAGGGGCGTACATTTTTACTCTTTACTAGTTATCGTGTTATGCATCTGGTATACGAGGGGATCAGTACTGCGACTGAGTACCCCGTCTTTATGCAAGGCCAGTCGTCAAAGCGCATTATACTTGAGCAGTTTATTCGTCATGGTAACGCGGTTTTGCTTGGTACCGCCTCGTTTTGGGAAGGGGTGGATGTACGTGGAGATGCATTAAGTTGTGTTGTCATCGATAAGCTGCCTTTCACTTCTCCTGATGATCCACTATTACAAGCTAAAATGAAAGACGCTGAGCTGAGTGGTAAAGAGCCTTTTGAGGACATTCAATTACCTCAGGCCGTCATTGCACTCAAGCAAGGTGTAGGTCGCTTGATCCGAGATAGATCTGATAAAGGGGTGCTTATTATTTGCGATAATCGTTTAGTTACGAGAAAATACGGCGAAACGTTTATTAAAAGTCTTCCTCCTATGACGCGTACGCGAGATTTGGAGAAGGCATTGAATTTTTTAGAGAACATCGATAAACATGAAACATAATTTGCTAGCAATAGATGCTTCTACTGAAGCTTTGAGCCTCGCCCTTCACTTTAAAGGTAAAACTTTTACTCACTTTGAAGTGTGTCCACAGCAACACAGTCAGAAAATTCTGCCACTTGTAGATGCGTTATTATCTGAAGCAAATTGCTCATTAAAAGACTTAGACGGCATTGTTTATGGCCGAGGTCCGGGTAGTTTTACTGGTGTTCGAATAGGTGTGGCAGTAGCACAAGGCCTTGCGTATTCTGCAGGGTTGAAATTACATGGTGTGTCTACTTTACAAGCTATGGCGCAAGAAGCCCTGCAAACACAAGATTGTAAAGAAGTCGTCAGTGCCATAGATGCGCGTATGGGGGAGATTTACCTTGGTCACTTTGGGGCTGACGAGCATGGTAATGCGGTTGCTAAACAAGACGAAATTGTGATTAAGCCTGAAATCATCAATGATGATTTTAATGGGGTAAAAGGTGTTGGTACTGGATGGCAGACTTATGCTGACGATGCAAAGCGCTTAAATGTCTCTGTCATTGATTCAGTTTCGCTGCCTAATGCGCAATTTATGCTTGCAATTGGTGATATTGGGTTCACCAATGGTGATACAGTTGCGGCGCAGGATGCACAGCCGCACTATGTGAGGGATACCGTTACTTGGAAGAAGTTGCCAGGTAGAGAATAAAGCACTATCCTTATATTAGGCACAAATATAGGCGCGTGTAATGCGGATTAATCAAGTTGTTCAAAATCAGGACACTTATCAATTTAACTCCAAAGTAGTTAAAACTCAGGAGAATGCGCGCTCTAATGATATTGCTAGTCCAGTTAGCGATATAAAATTCAGCCCTCAAGGCATCAAGTTGGCCGAGCAGTTTCAACAAGATAAGCGCTCGGTCATCTATGACCAACCTACCTTCAATTCAAACAAAGCTGTTCAAGCTTATTCCTCCGTACAAAACGAAAATAGACGGTCCGAAATTCAATCTCTCATTGGTGTTGATATATACGCTTGATCAGGTTGAATTATTTTCAGTAAAAAAATGCAAGAACCGATTGTAATCTAAATTTATTGGGGTAATGTAAAAAGAAAAACATAGTTGTGACAAGAACGTTGCTTAATAAATTTAACCAATATGCATTTAAAATCTCTTCAAACACAGTGATACTTTCACTGCGTGAAGGCTATATTGCGTTAATTCCATTTTTCATCGTTGCTTCACTTATAACACTCATCAATCAATGGCTTAACATTTCCATGAAGGGGGTTGAGCATCAGTTTTTAGAAGATTTTAATGTATTGGTATGGGGGATATTCCCTGTATTGACCTTGATGTCCTTTAGCTACTACTTATCTAAAAACTTAAAAGTCCACTCAATCGCTAGTCCAATATTAGTTTTTACTTGTTTCACAGCGACAACGGGTTACATCACCATTTCTGATGGAGATTTGGCCATCAACCACCGCATGGGGGCTTTATATTCCTTACTGATGCCTGTTGTTTGTTGTTATTTTCTGTCCTATTTGGAAAGCTTACGGGTTTTTCGCCTAGTTGGTGTGAGTTCAATCAGTTTATTTTTACGTAAGCATTTAAATTTAATCTTACCTTATCTAATTGTCACAAGCGTGGTGTTACTGCTTTTTCCTTACATTGATTTAGCCGCCGAAGCCATTGTAGAAGTACTGAAAACCCTTAACCCGCATTGGAATGTATTTGAAAAGCTGTCGATGCAACTTATTATTTCTCATTTGTTGTGGTTTATTGGTGTTCATGGTGATAACACGTACCAGCTACTTGTATCGAGTGAGCTTACGGGCTACTTCGTCTTACCGGACTTGATCAGTTATAACTTTTTTACCGGCTTTGTGATTTTAGGTGGTACTGGGTGTCTTTGGGGATTGATTGTTGCTGCCATGTTTTTAAAAAATGGCCAACATGAAAAGCGCATTGCTGCTATTTCTTCCCCACTCGCGTTATTTAACATCAGTGAGGTCATGATCTACGCATTGCCGATTGTATTTAACCCCTATATTTTATTACCCTTCTTACTATGCCCATTGGTGAATGCTTCTATTGCATACTTTGCATTTTACAGTGGTTTTGTAACGGTGGAATATGCTGATGAAATCCCATGGTTTACACCTATCTTTGTCAATGGTTGGCTGCTCACTGAAAGCGTGAAAGGTATTGTGTTGCAAGTGGGCTTAGTGTTAATTAATGCATTGATCTATTTTCCATTTTTAAAAGCCAATAGAGATAATAACTTATCGGGTAAAGCGCTTGATGTTTTGATGAAGCGTTACACGGCGGGGCGCTTGATTGAAGAAGGCGCGGAAGGCTCATTCAGCGCAACACAAAGAAAAGAGCAAATTAACGCACATAGTCTAAAAGAAGTGACCGAGGCACTAAATCAAGGCGCTTTAACGTTATTTTATCAACCTAAAATTAACCCTTATAACAAGCAAGTTGTTGGCTTTGAGGCGCTTTTAAGACTAACCAATAAAGATGGAACTGTATCAGGCCCATGGTTTTTAGAAACTCTAGATCAGCATAACCTACTACACATCATTGATAACTACGTCATTGACCAATTAGAAATAGACTTAGAGCAGTTTGCAAAGCATGGACTAAAACCAAAAATCAGTTTTAATATCTCACCACAAAACCTATTAACTGGAGGATATCGTCGCATTATTAAGGCGTTTGCTAAGTTTCCAGGTCAGGTTGAAGTGGAGTTGCTCGAGTCCAGCTATATTGAAGACTTTAATAAAACTGTGACCATAGTTGATGCTTTGAAAAAGAATAAAATTGATTGTGCGATGGATGATTTCGGCACCGGATATTCTTGTCTGTCCGTTTTGTCTAAGTTAAATATTGAAACCATCAAACTAGATCGTAGCTTGTTACCTGAACAATTAAACAGTAAATCGATTTCGCTATATACCAACTTGTCTGAGATGATCTCTAAGTTAGGCTTTAAGCTGGTGGCCGAAGGGGTCGAAACTACTGATGAAGAAAAGGTTGTAAAGCAGTCTCATATTGAGTGTGTGCAGGGATTTTTATACTTCAAAGCCATGCCAGTGGAAGAAGCCATTTATTTGTATATGACCAAAGGTGACTCAGTCGACACCGACAATACAGCAAAAGATAAAGGCGAGCCTGTAGAGGAGTAGCGAACTGTTTAATTTTGCATTGAGCTTAAATTTAAGATGCTGTTATAAATAAAGCTAGGGCAGTATTACAATGATGAAATTACAGGGTGTTATGTTGAATACGCAAAGGGTTAGCTCCCAAAATGTCACAAGTGCATATGCTGGCTCTGTAAAGTGGAAGCCTGCAAAGTCTATTTGGTTTTTAACGCACTTAGTATTAACCCTGTTTATTGCTCCTTTTGTTATCTCATTTTCTTCAGTACTTATCTTTATAATTCTTACAGCGATCACTTTATGCTTTGGACATTCTCTAGGCATGCATCGATTGCTTATTCATCGTGCATACGAATGCCCTAAATGGATGGAGTATCTATTTGTCTATTTGGGGGTGTTAGTCGGTATGGCAGGTCCCATAGGTATGATGATCCAACATGATCTTAGAGATTGGGCGCAAAGACAAAAGGCATGCCATGATTACTTATTGCATGGTGCAACGTTAATAAAAGACGCTTGGTGGCAACTTAATTGTGACCTTGTCTTAAATAACCCGCCTACATTTGAAATAGAAGAGCGCGTATCTCAAAGTCGGTTTTATCAATTGCTCGAAAAAACTTGGATGTTTCAGCAGTTAATTTTAGCTGTGCCTTTATATATTTATGGTGGATTAGCTTGGCTGGTATGGGGTGTATCAGTAAGGATTGTCATATCTGTTGGAGGCCATTGGTTGATTGGGTATTTTGCGCACAACCAAGGTGACAAAACTTGGGAAGTTAAGGGAGCCGCAGTGCAAGGGCATAACATCAGAATGGCAGGGCTTTTGTCGATGGGGGAAGCGTGGCATAACAATCACCATGCTTACCCAGGATCTGCCATGTTAGGACTTTACAAGGATGAGCCGGATCCCGGTTGGTGGGTGCTAAACGCTTTGCATAACCTTGGCGTCGTAAAAAACATCAAATTACCTAAGCAGTTACCTGTACGCGCTGAGTTAGTGACTGTGTCTAATAATATTGCGCAGCGAGTTGAGCGAGTCCCACAAGATTGTAAAGTCGCACAATTCTTTCGTAAAGATACTTAACCAGCTACCGCATTGAATGAATTTGGGCTTTATGATTTCCAATAGATGGAGCTAAAGCAAGTAAGCGTATTATTAGTTGTCCAACTCTTGCTCCATTGTTTTTATGATAGGTGGTTAACCTCATAGCTTAATAGCCTAAGGTGTTAATCTGTAATGAGCTTACTTGCCGCTACCTGCCATAACGGATCAACCAAGATGAATCTTTTTTATATAATTTTGTAGAGTTTTTTCTCCATTTCTTTATTCGAATCCACTAATCGTGAAACTTTGTAATATTACACAAAGTTAATTGTTATATAACTTATTTTTAACGACAATGGGTGGGCCTTTTACTGTAGTCCTTTTGAGCGAGGAACTGGTACTCGCATTAGGGTAATAGGTTTAACGAGCCCTTAAAATTGATTGCACATATTGTGATCAGGTTTAACTAGCGATAAAAAATAAAGAACATTCAAAAGGAGAGTTTCATGATTAAGTTAGCTGCATTATCTCTAGCAATTGCGTCATTGGTGTCTGTGGGTGCGCAAGCCGCGCCAATTACAACCGTAGAAGTAGAAGCTGCGCAAAAAGGCTGGGGTGAAGGGATCGTAAAAATTGGCCAAGCGAAAAACCCGAAAAAAGCGGCAGTTAAGCATTTAGAGCAGTTTTATGCATTTAATGACGGTCAGGTATTATTTAAGCCAACTTTGGCGTCAGTTGATCAATTTAGAGGCACTCAAAAAGAGGCATTGTCTTACTTTGTAGGTCAAGATTTGGCGGAAGATAAAGGCTTTGCATTGGCCCCTTATGTTAAAGTTCGTTGGGAAAATGAAGGGATCATCACAGATGGTGATTCCGCTATGTCGATGGGTAATTATTACTTTACAAAGAAAAATGGTGAAGAAATCAAAGTAGAATATTCATTTGGTTATATCAAAGATAAAGAGGGTAATGTAAAGATTAACCTTCACCACTCTTCACTTCCTTTCAAGCTATAAACAGCTGATTAGTACTGTCTAATATCTGTTTCATACAGGCATTAGACAGTTATCTTGTTCATCAGCTCTTGTGCAGCTTAACTTATTAATTCCTTCAGTTTGGCTTCAATCAAAATTAAAAACACAAAATAGAGCTAGTTAAATATTCGCTAGCATGGCGCTCAGCATTGATTTGCTATGCGTGTGGTTATTATCTAACTTTTTTTGAAAGTGTTTATAGTGTTTATGCGCTTATCCTAGACTGGGGTTTACCATAAGATAGCGGCACTAAAGTCAATGTCAGATACTTTTATGCGATCAGTTTTTTCAGTTTTATTCAGTTTTTCATTTATATTGCTGCCTCTTGGACTTTCAGCGAGTGCGCACGTGTCAGAGGTTGTTACTACATACAACTTAGAGTGGGGGTATCTTAATCCGCTTCGGGGTAAGTTGAGTCCTGGTGCAGTGAATTTATGGGGGGATAGAACACAAGATACTGCGACAGGTATGTTGGTGCGTTTTAACAAAGGGTTTCAGTCCCCGCCGCATATTCACAATATCCTGTATCGTGGCGTGGTCATTGATGGGTTATTGCACAATGATGATCCGAGTGCTGAAAAAATGTGGATGCCCAAAGGGTCGTTTTGGACTCAGCCAGCAGGCGAGTCACACATAACCGCTGCAAACGGTCAAACCAATATGATTTATCTTGAAATTGATTCAGGTCCTTACTTGGTAAAACCGTCTAAACAAGCGTTTAATAGTGGTGAACTGCCTCTGAACCTGCATAAAAACAATATTGTTTGGTCGGAAAAACAAACGTTAAAGCACATTAAAGCGACAGGGGTGGAGCAGACTTTCCTGTGGGGCAGTTATTCAGCCACGAGAGGGGTAATGATTAAGCTACCTGCAAAATTTAGTGGCGTGATAGCGAGTAAAGCCAATGAGTTTAGGGCTGTATTGATTGCTGGCAGAGTTGTATATCAGTCTGACGAACAAATGAAAGTTACGCTTAGCAAAGGGAGTTACGTTGGGTCTACTACTGAGTTTAAGCATGTTATCAAGAACCGTGGTAACGAAGATGCCATTTTTTACATCCGAACAAACGGTCAATTTGAAGTTTATTGACGGGGAGTCCACTGAAGCGAACAGTACTTTGTAAGCTTAAATGCTCAGCTTTTACTGCTCCAAAAATGATTGAAAATCTCTAGTGGTTCTTCTTAAGAGCCACTAATTGGTATTGTCATTTAAAACATTCTATTCCACTGGGTTGTCGCTTTTGTGTCAGGGCAATGTCATGATGGCGACAGGCTTCTGTCAGAACAAATTTTGCTTACAGTTAGTATCATAACCTTTTATTATCATGTTAAAAGGATGGTCAAAAATGAGTCAGGATGTGAAGCTGAGTAAAGAAAAAATCTATAAGTTGCGTATGGCCAAATGTTGGAGTCAAGATGAACTCGCTGCTGCGAGCGGGTTGAGTGTAAGGACGATTCAGCGAGTGGAAAAAACGGGTGCTTCATCGTTAGAAACCACAAAAGCACTGGCGTCTGTTTTTGGGGTTTCACCGGTCGCACTTCAGGCCTCAAATCGAGTCGAAAACACTACTTTTAGATTTATATGTAAATACGCATGGCTCTTGGCATTTGCTGGTGCAAGTCTGTTCTTTGGGCTGTGGATAATTGATATTCTAATTCCGACACTTAAAGGTGCTGACTTTAATCAACAGTATGAAATGCATGGCAACTTTAGATATTTAGATTTTGGCGGAGTGTGCTTTATAGCTGGCTTTGTGTTGCTCGGGTTGAGCATACTCTATGACTTTTTAAGTCAAAAGAGGTTACTTAATAGCAGCGATAAAGAGTAAGGTAATAGCATAGCCTAAAGACATAATCGTTTTGTCAGAGAGCTTATGATTTGCCAGAAAAGTTATGTTGCTCATTCTTGCCTGACAAATCATTTGTTCATTCGGTTTATTTAATATTCACATCAAACAATAAAATCTGACTAAGCTGCTTACCGTGGATATTGAAATTATTGTCAGACACCATTAATAAGCTTGGATTTCCATTTGAAAGCTGAGGGCCAAATGTCATGCCTTCTATATTATCGATATGTTTTGAGCCCAGTTGATGTTTGATTGACTCCATATCCAATACCAAGGTTTTTTTAGCAGCTTGATATTGACCTGTTTTTAATGATGCTAGCTGCGATGTATCGGTTACGCCTTTGATATCAATGAGGAAAATACTGACGCTATTTCCGCCATCTGGAATACCTGCGGTGTAAGAGCGCTCCATAGTCAGGAATTGATACTCATTGATTTGTAAAATTTCGACAAGGCCAGTTGTGCGAAATGCATCAGGTTTTGCTTCAGGTCGATTAACCATAGGCTCTAGGAAGTAAGCAAATTGTTTTTGCATTTGCTTTGAAGCAAAATCAAAATAAGAAATACGGATCATACTGCCATGCTTGATTGTTGCTTTTTTACCATCTTGTTTAAGCGGGCCTTCCATTGATACCCACATCCCTTTTCCTGAAGGTGCAATTGTTAGCCCTTCGAATACGGCGTTATGTCTAGGGCCCGATGATTTATTGATATCAAACATGCTTGGTAGCTCAAACTGAGTCAAACCAGTGCTTGTTTGCAAAAACACAGCCGGTGCTTTGTTGTATTTTATACTGCCCTCACTACTCCAAGCGATACCGCCTTTATTTGGCAGTGCTCTCAGGCTTTCGGGATCTGCAACAACGGATGGATTATTTTTATCAATGAGTTGGACAGACTTTTCAACCTTTACACTTTTAAATTTGTTGTCTTTGATTTGAATACTTGCAGTGAAGTACCTTGGTTTGTCAGCATCATCCGCTATCATCAGATATTTGCCATTGGCGTATTCGATACTTGATAAGCCACCTACAGAGTCTCCATCGACCTTTAAGTCAGCAGGTACAATGAACTCATCTAAATAGGAAAGTTCAATCGTGTTTGAGTAAGTAAAAAAGGGGGCGAACAAGGCCAAGAATAAATAATTGCGCATAATGTTTTATCAACAAATGAAATAGAACCGAGGAATATACGCGGGTAACGTTAAGTTTGCATCACAAAACGAATAAAAAATTAGTTAATTTAAACTTTTTATGGCGATTAAGTATTTTTTCATGTGGCTCAGGGCAAAGCGTAGGCAGTTTGTATATGTATCTATCTATTTACACGTTGCTGAGTAAACACGGGTTAATTCTGGACATCAGGATTTATTAAAAATGTTTCACGGAAAGATTTCAGCCCTTTGGCCGAAAATGCAATAGCACGACTATCTAAGTCTCTTTCTGCCCATTTCTTTTCAAATGTGAAATCCAATATCCACTTTCCTAAACTGCCAGCTAAGTGGTTTCTTCTTTCACTCCAATCTAGGCAGGATTTACACATAGGTCGTTTCGCTTTTTCAAGGGCTGCGACATCAACGCCTAAGCTAGTAAAATGCTTTTTACCTTTTTCAGTGAGTACAGACTGCTCTCCCATATCTTGAAGCATATCCTCAGATACTAATGCGTCATAAAGCTTAACGCCTAACTCACCAGCTAAGTGGTCGTAACATACTCTTGCAAATTGCAGCCTTGGATCACTTGGACCTGTGGCTGTTTGTGGCTTGGATAGGGAGGTAATAACCAATAGCTGCTCTAGCATCACAGCAATGTGTTGCCCTTTTAATTGAAAATACTTGTGACGACCTTGCTTTCGAACTTGCAATAGCTCGCCGTCGACTAATTTCCCGAGGTGACTACTGGCTGTTTGCGCAGTGATCTCTGCTTCAATTGATAGCTCGGTTGCAGTTAAGGCTTTCCCACCCATTAGGGCCATTAACATTTTTGAACGAGCAGGATCTGCAATTAACCCAGCGACGAGAGATATATTTGGTTCCATAACTTCTTAATAGTTCGATGTGCATCGAAGCATAACATTTTCAAAGCGTTAGACTGCCTCAAAACAATAAAGGAAGCAAATCCAATGTATATGACCTGTTTTATAGAATACGAAATTGACCCAAGTAAATTAGCGCAGTTTAACCAATACTCGAAAAATTGGGGTGAAATTATTCCTAGATTGGGGGGCGAGTTGATTGGCTACTTTATGCCTTACGAAGGGGACCATAAGCGAGCTTATGGTCTGATTGCATTTTCCAGCCTTGCAGAATACGAGGCATACCGCCTCAGATTAAGCGCTGATGAACACGCTCAAGCAAACTTTGAATTTGCGCTACGAGAAAGTTTTATTTTGCACGAAAGGCGCTACTTTCTCAGAGGCGTAGAGAGCACATTAAAGCAAATTGGAGCCATGTAAGATGATTGCAGTTATATTTGAAGTCAATCTCAAACCAGAAGGAAAAGAGGCCTATTTTGATATTGCGGCTGAGCTTAAAAACGTGCTTGTTAAGCAACCTGGTTTTATTTTAATTGAGCGTTTTGTCAATGTTTCTGATTCAGACCGCTATTTATCTCTATCGTTTTGGGATGACAAAGCGTCGGTTTTGGGCTGGCGAGACCAATTTGAGCACAGACGAGCTCAATATATCGGCAAATCTGAGCTGTTTTTGGATTTTAGATTACGTGTTGCCAATATCATCAGAGATTATGATATGAGTAAGACGCAGGCTCCAAATGAGGTCTAAAATGCAGAGCACAGCCTGCAATTTGGCACTGATTAAGTATTTAACGGAGTATTTTTATACAGGCTCAGAATTATTGAATCGCAGTAATGTGTCAGAGTCTGAGTTCATTCAACTACAAATGCGTTCTATCATGCCAAAAGCGTCTTACAAGCTTGATATGTCACTCACGTGTCATTCTTATTTTGGTAGCCATGCTAGCCAACAGCTGGTGTATTTTTACCCCAAAGCATACGCAGGCTGGCTAAAAAAGTGCGTTAGATATGATACACCGCAAGAAGCATTGACTGAATTTGCTCGGTTATTCTATCAAGCAAAAGACAGACTATCAGAAAATGTGTTTTGGTTGGATGATACTAAAATAATGACTGCATTTGATGAATTTATTGCGCAGCAGTGGCCGCACTTTTTAGCAGGCACCTATGGTGTGTGTACGAAAAGGGGCTCACCGTTTGATATTTTAAGTAAAGAACTGGCGGTGACAACCATCCGTACTTTACTGGATAAAACATCTTTATCTGTCACAGAGCAAGCGCTTTTGTCGCGAGCAGTAAGCTGTTTAAAAAAAGTGGGAAGTCAATTTGCGCCGCACGAACGTGCCTTGTCTCAACAGCATCAATTATTAGCGCGGTTAGAAAGTTTATCTCGTTGAGGTTTATGAATAAAACATAAAGCCACTCAAAGTGGCTCTATGTTTTTCGTTAAAAAGACTGAGTTAAGCCTTTATCTAATTAAATGCCACTTGGTTTGTCTACCAGCCAAATACCAAACTTGTTTACCATCAAACACTGCGTCTTGTTCTAGTTTGACTTGGATCCATTGGTTATCCCATTCTGGCAATTGCACCTTAATGTTGCCTTCAATTGCGTAAACTGTATTTGGATATAGTTTCCAGTCACCTTGGATAGGTGTCGGGCCTTGGTTATCCCACATGCCTATCGTTGGGCCCGGAGCATGGCCTACAAAACCGAGAGGGTGCGTGTAGGTACTACTGATAATATTAGCAGCTTGGCTATCTTTGATGGTCTCGGCTAAAATTTGATTGCCCGTTAGTCCAGTTTTAAAGTTCTCTGTGAGAATATCTTGCCAGCGATTGCCTACTGACATCGCATTTTTCAGTCCTTTTGGCACATCTGTTTCATTGAGCTTTAAAACGTAACCCATCTCTTGTGTATCAGTACATTGGTTTAAGTAGCATATGCCAACATCAGTATGAATAATGTCTCCAGGTAAAATAACGCGATTGTATTTGCCCATAAACACTTCATCTTTTGGCGGATTATCACCACGGCGCTGAATATTCACATAAGGTTGGAACCAAGGTCGTAACTGCAACTCTTCAAAACGTTCACGAAGATACCACTCAACATCTGTTGTTGTGGTGACGCCCGGAGTGATCACTTTGTTTGAGAATGCTTCCGCTATCACGCGTCTTGCAATAGTAACAGCTTGTGGATAGACGTTAAGCTCTTTTTCACTTCTTGTTTCTAGCCATCTAATTACCAAGTTTTCTGCACTGACCAAGCGTTTTTCATATTTTCTAGGTAAATACTTTTTCAGTTGATTATGCAGGCCAACACTTAAGCCATCAGCTAATGCCCAATCTTCACTGATGTTTATACCAATGCGTTTTGGGTCTTTCTCAGCAATCACTTCAGCTAAACGCTGCCATTGCTCTTCATTGCTGCCGCCTTTCCAGACAGTAGGGTATAGATCCCCAATTGGATAGCGGCTAACACTGAATCGCTCTACGCTGCCATCCGGCTTTTTAGAGAACACTAATAAGGTTGTGCGTCTTGCTGCAAAAGTGGGCTGTGGCACAAGTGTATAAAACAATTTATCTTCACCATATTCACGATTAATGACGAGCCACATGTCTAAATCGGCTTCATCCATGAGCTTTGGTAATAGATTGTCGAGCCTATCTGTGACCATTTGATTTATCGGCTCTACACGCTCTTTAAAACTGAGGATATCGGGCAGCTCTGTTACTTCGCGCCCTTGTGTAAATTCTTGTGCAGACAATGATGTGCTCAGGCCTAGTACGGCCCCAAATAGTCCAAAAAACTTGTGCATAATGGTCCTACCGTTTATTTGCTTATATAGACCTTAAAGGTCTGCATTGAATTAGCTTACCTAAAAGATCGAGTATTTATTGTTAGTAAGGGCCTAAAATAGTATGGCAATGCGTATTTAACAGCAACCTAAATGCTACGAATTACAACTAAGTACTATTTACACAACTAATAGAGAGTAGAAATAATGATATGAATAATATAATCCTGTCTTTTAGTCATTATTCATAATGGTTGACATGGACTCGCTAAACTGTGGCTTGTGTAATTAAGTATTTGGTTGCAAAAGAACTAGGTTTTAATGACTTGAGTATGTCAAGTGAGTAATGATAAATCATTGATTAAATTGCTTATCTTTCGTTTTTTATTGATTGGCACTAATGCTGTGTATAAAATTAAAAAGCTTCAAAAAAGTCGTCTATTCATCTGATAAATATAGTTTTATCTGTAGTCTATAGATAAGCAAATTGCTTTTATCAAGCTAAAATGAAAGACGCGATATTTATCTAAATTAATAACAAAGGAGAATCTTTATGGGCTGGCACTTTGACCAAATAGTACTGCAAAATCCAACGGGTTTAGGTGGGAGTGAAAATAATCCAGTGATCCTGGGAGAGGAAGTGACGCTTACATTGCCGCTTGAAAAAGTGAGTGGTAGTCCCATTGAGCAAAAAGAAGTGGATAATATCAATGCGTTGGAAATAGAAGAAAGTACTATTTATATTCACAATCTCGCGCCTTCACCCATTAAAGTGCAGAAGAAAGAGAGTAAAGCTATTCTGAATAATGATGAGTGTAATGTCGTAGTAACTATGTGTATTCCTACAGATGCAAATCTTACCGAGGGGGTAAAACAAGCTTCTCTTCAGATAATGTCAGAAGATGGTCAGGTTGCAGATACTGCCATTTATGTAGTGAACTAAGCAGGCTATTCGCGTGGACTATAGCTTACAAGAAGCCGTTGCAGATATAGTTGAACAAGAATCTACAGTACAGTTGTCATCTCGTATATATGAGATGACAACTGAGATTACATCACTTTTTGAAGCGGTATGGTTATCGACTATTTTTGAAGTTCGTTTGGCAGAAAACGATACAAGAACAGATTTTTTGGTAGAGATACATAGTAGTGATATAGAAAAGTTTTATGCGCAATGTTTAAAGTATAAAAACTCTGATAATACGACTATAAAAGATATTAAAAAGATCTCTGAGCGGTTATATACCAAGAAAGACTGCATTGAAGATGCTGTTATTTGGTTTGAATGTGACATGATTGATGATGTGACGCAAACTACTTTGGTTACAGCGTCAATAGATCCCAATCTAAGGAATAACTTTTTAAAAAAGAATGTCAGTACTCAACAGGCTTGGCAAGACTTTGTGAAAACAATGGATCTTATTAGTGATATGCCAATTACGGCAAATCTAGAGTCTAGTTTTAAACGGTGTGCTGATGCTCTTCCATTTGGGTACAACATTAGCCATATAGCACCTCTTGCTCCAAGAGGGGAGAGTGGTATTAGGTTGACATTATATTTACCCCCACCAAAGATTATTCCATGGCTTCGAAAAGTCGGTTGGAGCGGCGCTATGTCAGATGTAGAAACTCTCTTCACACTTGCTGGAGATGAATGGCCTTTAATAGGGATCCAGATTGAGATCAATGAGCAGGTTGAAACTTACATTGGCTTTGAATTAATGGTTGGGAGTGGGCAGAAAAAGCTTGAAGCGCTAGAAAAAACACTATTGAGATTGCAAAAAAGAGATGCTTTCGATGCTTCGAGAGTAAATACCGCGCTGCATTGGAATGATTACAACCTCTACCCGAAAGATGAGGGACTTAGAAAAGATACAAACCTAAAACTTGTTGTTAAAGAGGCGGGTAAAGTCGAAGCAAAGGTTTATTTGGGAACTAATAAAAAATAATGAGTTTGTTTTTACTGATATACAAGCATACTTAGTTTGTTTATCGTATTAATTCCTTTAGTTTTTATCATGACTTTTTAACTAATTATCTTTTCGTAGGTTATTTGAAACGATAAACGCCAGTTTCAGCTAGCTAATGTGCATGATAATCAGGTTTGTCTTCCAGTGTTTTATACCCAATCTTGCTTTTTACATAATATGTATTTGAATAGCGAGCCGAGGCCTGCACTTATATACAAGATTGCACAATCTTACCCATCGCCTATTGATACAGAAATAGAAGGCCGACTCCATTAGCGAGTCGGCGCAATATTTATTTAACGTAGTACAGTAAAGTGTTTTGTTCCGCACCACTGTATACGCCGTTGTTATATGGCCAGAGGTCAAACTTAACATTATGCTGATATAGCGAAGCGCCATTGCGCGTGTAACCATCACCACGGCTTGTTGGCTTTGTACTTAAACTGATAAATGAGTAATCAAGACCGGATAGGCTACATCCAGTTCCTTCGTGTTGCCATAGGACAGCTGTATCATACGGGACTTTGGGCTGGCTTAAATCGGCATTTTGTTGCACGGAAACACAGTTAGCGTTGGTTAATTTAGCTTTACTGATTTGTGAAACCTGATTGTACTCATCTACAAACATCATACCTGAAGTCATCTGCTTTTGAATATTCTGCCATTGTGCTGCTGGTAATACGCCGTTAGTCACCTCCGTGACCGGTGAAGTAACAACCAATTCATTTAGCCCATCCGAGTGGTTTGCTACCAGTGTCCAGCCACCTCCATTAAGAGTCATTTCACAATGCGCATAGAATGCAGGCTCACCGCCATTTCCATCTGGGTCTATCTGATAAATCCCGGTGGTTGCATTTGGTGTTTGCTGTTTTATTGAAGCGCATGTGGTGCCTTCAATCGGTGTTGGGTCTTCAGGTTCTATGACGGTATCATGTGTGACGAAGCCGCCATAATACTCTAATTCGCCTATTACACGCATGGAGCTAGCACTATTATGTGTAGAGTGAATTTTTAGCCTGATGTACTTCCCGATAGCAGGCTCTGTTAAAGTAACAAGCTGGTTAAGGCCCATTGGCACTGTGAAAGTCTCGTGGTCTCTAAAGTGCACATTATCTTGCGAAACTTGCAGGGTAACTTCTTTTGGCCCCATGGCTTCAGCTTCTTTATAAAGCATGACTCTAAAAGAAGTGATGTGCGCATTGCGCTCAAACGCGACTTGTAGCCAGTGTTCTTGCTCGAGTAGAGAGACCCATATCCCACGCCTGATGCGCTTTGGAGAGTCAATGTTTACTCGTAGACCGTTGTTAAAGCCATCAAATGCGCCTGAAGGGCTATCTTTTGAATAAGTGTTACTAGCGGTGTAAGAGGCCTCAGTTAGCCCATTGCTGCCTAGCAGTGCAATGTTGCCATATTGTCCAGTTGCTTCACCAGGGTCAATGGCAAATTGACTACCAGTATCTAGACGAAGGGCCATCGTATCTTTGCCATAGTGAGTAATATCCTGAGCAAACAGCTTATTCTTAACGGTTAGGATATTTATGATTTCAAGTAAATGGTCGGTTTCGGTGTCACGTGATTGCTCCTCTTGTACGAGCAGCTTTCCATTGACGGTTTGAAACCCTTCTTGGTTAATGGCTTGGTGCGTCAACTCATAAGCTTCATTATTGTGTGTGATCCCTGCATTGGTAGGACTATAAACGGCAAGGTAACCAATCGACTCTTCAGCATGATTATTTCCCGCCTCTTGCTCATCGAGTGCAACACCGAAGGTTAGTGCTGATGCGCTTGATACACGCAATGAATAGGCATCGGGGTCATTTTGTGTTTGACCACTGAGTAAAATATGCGGTGTATGGGCAAAGCTTTCGTTAAAAAATTGATGCGTGGAACCACCATTCATGGTGAATTCACCAATTTCCCAAAAACTCCCATCTTGAAGCTGGTGGCGTCCTTTTTCTGCAACTAAAAAGGCAACACGCTCTTCGCCATGTTGGCCATCTAAATACGGCCATTCTTTAAATTGAACATCAAAACTTGAATCGGTCACGTTTGAAATTGACACAACACCCGCTTGCGGATCATTAAAAGTGGGTATGGAAGCAAATACAACCGGATCGTTAAATCCATTGATCGGTATAGTGATTTTTTGGTCTGATATTTTGACGTCTTCGATGAGGGTAAATGGTTGAGCACTAGCGGCGGCGGCAAAAGCCAAAGAGCAAATACCAAGAAGTTTAAACATAGTCATCCTTATTGTTTGTCTTGAGATATTTTCTATTATTGTAGTGCGAATAGTATCGAATAAAGGCGTTTTTTTGAATAGGAAATAACAACTTAATTGTTTGTTTTATATAAATAATTATACTCATATAAAATGTGTGTTATTTGTTAGTGGGCTGTATATTTATGCGATTAGATACACAGCTCATAAAATATGATTTTAGATGGACGTATTCAGTACATACTGGATACTGCACTACTCAAATGAGTAGACGGATTTTTGGTCTCCTATTGACTTGAAGTTACCTGTTTTTCCTATCATACCCTGATCATATTTACAGTCTATGATGGTAAAAGCGCTTGATGCTATACCATTGATAAATTGTCCTTTATGACGAATAACCAGCATGTTTTCTTCGTTGTTAGCGTATTTAAATACTTCAAAGCCATTAAATACAGCGTTGCCTTTACGGTCATAGTACAGCTGATAATGCACCGTACTAGTGCCAATGAGGTCGCCTTCATATGCCTGTTGTACAGTGGCATTGCTTATTTTTTTGCCATCGGCGAGCAAAGCGACATCTGATTCTTGCCAATCGTTTACTTGAAATATACCTGTAAGTTTCATTGTTAGTTTCTCTCGTGTGAGTGTTTTTTTGCAGCTTAGCATTTGAATTGACATCTGGTATTGTAAAAACGCGACAAACAAATGGATTGGAAGTTTTGCAAGAGAATAATACGAGTGTGGCGGGTGTCTTGCATCATAAAGCAGGCAACAAAAATTATGATTTACGTAGATATTTTCCACAAGTTCAACTTGAGGGTTTAATTGAGCAATTTTGGTTTGTAGACTGGCAATTGAGTGGAGATAAACCCCATATTCAAAACAATTTACCTGATCCGAACTTTCACTTAGTGGTAGAAGCACATCAAGTTAAACTGATAGGTCCAGTGAGTAAATTATATACTTATACTATGAAGGACAAAGGTAGAATACTTGGCGTTAAGTTTAATATCGGAGCGTTATCACATTTATTAGACAAACCGCTCAGTCAATATGTGGATAAGGAGTTTTTTGCGAGAGAAATATTTTCCGACCAAGTTGAAAGCAGACTGTTACCTTTGCTCGATGTTGAATCAGACAAAGATATATTTAATACACTCAGTGCATTTTTATTAAATTACACAGCGGACTCTTGTGTAACCCAGCGCCAAGCCTTGGCGCTTTGTACACTGATAAAGAATGATACTAATATTTTTTCCGTTGAGGCTCTCTCTTTAAAAACCAACCTTTCAAAAAGGGCTATCCAGCGAGTATTTAATAAGCATGTTGGATTAAAACCGAAGTGGCTTATTCGCAAATATCGTTTGCACCAAGTATTAAAGCAGCTAGAAATAGGCAGTATAGACATTTTAGGTGTTGTTGAATTACTCGGTTATACTGACCAAGCTCATTTGATCCGTGACTTTAAAGAGATTATTGGCATCACACCTGGCCAGTATCTTAAATAAGAGTTGTGAGCGTATAACAAGCTATCATGCCTTATCGAATTCCCAGTTAGGTTTGAGCTTATCTTTTGCATACACTCTAACTTTATGACCCCATCAGTACATCATTGTCCCAATGATTGCGCTTTCTAACCATACATGTTTATCAGGCTAAGCAACTTTAGGCCGTTACTAGTCAATTCAAAGCACAAAATTGCGTCCTATCTCTAATAAATGTTAAGGAAACATTATATTTAGTAACATAATGAAATACGTAATTCGGAACAATATTATGATACGAAAATTAAAGTCTGTTAGCTTACCTAGCTTACTATTACTTTCAACTGCGCTTGGCTCATGGCATAGCGCAGCACAAGAAGAACTCAAAACAGGATTAGTACCAGAAGATTACTTTGATTTTGTGTACATGAACAGTCCGCAAATATCGCCAAATAACGATGTCATTTTGTTTGTAAAGCAAACGGTTAACGATGATGCCAGTGGCAGAGATAATCAAATTTATAAAATAAATAAGCAGGGTGTAGTCTCAGAGTTTACCCAAGGCAAGGACGATTGGTCTCCTAAATGGTCAAAAGATGGCAGCCAAGTTGCTTTTATACGCTCAGTGGATGGTAAGTCACAAGTATTTGTTATGCCAGCTAATGGTGGTGAAGCTAAACAAGTTACTTCATTGACGCAAAGCCTTTCATCTTTTGAATGGTTTCCATCTGGTGACAAGCTACTCTTATCACTGCGCGTTGAGGACTCACAAGATGCAGATGAAGATAAAGAGGCTGAAGACAAGTCAGCTAAAAAGCGTGCTGAGCCAGACACTGTTATCATTAAAAATGCCAAGTATATTTCGAACGGTTCGGGCTATTTAAGTGATAAACGAACGCATTTATTCGAATATGACATAAAAACTCAAGCGCTTAGTCAGCTAACATCTGGCATTAGCTGGAATGCACAAGGCCCAGTGATCTCCAATGATGGTGCGCACATTTACTATCATGCAAATAAAACCGGGCAAGCTTATGAAGGCAATGAAAACAGTGATGTTTATCGTTTAGAGCTGGCGTCTAAAAACACTACGCAAATAACTCACCATCCTCATTCGCAATATAGTGCGGCGTTGGCGCCAAATAGTGAGGCACTAGTTTATTTACATTCTGAAGACACCTACGAGCAAACTGATCTCTTGTTGTTGGCCGGTAAAGGTAAAAAGCCATTCAATCTGACTAAAAACTTTGACAGAAACGCCACATCTGCAATTTGGTCGCCAGATAACACGCAACTTTATTTTACAGCAAATGATCATGGCGCAAAGCGACTGTTTTCTGTGTCAGTTAACAGCGGTAAAGTCACCAAGTTGCTAGATAAAAACCAAAAAATTGATAATTTAGCTGTGTCACAAGACGGTCGATATTTGGTATTTACCGCGGAGAGCTCAACTGAATTACCCGAGTTATACCGCTTAGACTTAAATAATAACAAGTTAAACCAGCTAACTACATTTAATGATAAGTTGCGCTCTGAGAAAGCTCTGTCTGCTGCACAAGCAGTGTGGTTTATAAATGATAAAGGCATGAAGGTTCAGGGTTTTGTTCATAAACCACTTAATTTTGATAAAAATAAGTCATATCCAGTGATTTTAAATATCAAAGGCGGTCCTGGTGGTATGTGGGGTCATCAATGGTTCTTTGAAAATCAAATGTATGTGGCACAAGGGTATGCAGTAGTGTATGTGAACTATCGCGGTAGTAGCGGCTATGGCATTAAACACAGTCAAGCAGTACGTAAAGACTATGGCGGTGCTGACTATCAAGATAATATTCAGTTTTTAGATAATGTATTAGCTAAAAATACTTGGATGGATAAAGACAAGCTATTCATTACCGGTGGAAGTCATGGTGGTTTTTTAACGAATTGGATAACGACAAAAACAGATAGGTTCAAAGCCGCAGTCACTCAGCGCAGCGTGAGCTCTTGGATATCAGAAGCGGGTACGCAAGAGTATACGCCTAGCCAAATGACGAAAGAGTTTGGTGGTCACTTGTGGAATAATTTTGATGCATACTGGGATAGGTCGCCATTAAAGTATGCTGATAAAGTCTCTACGCCCACGCTTATTATCCATAGTGATGCAGACATGATCACACCCATAGGCCAAGCACAAGAGTGGTTTTACGCGCTTAAAGTGAACGAAGTACCAGTTGAAATGGTTGTGTTCAAGGGCGAAACACATTCTTTATCTCGTTCAGGAAAGCCTACAAATTTAGTAGCGCGAATTGAACATATACTAGAATGGTTTGAACGGTATAATAAATAATTGATAGGTAATAGAAGCGGATGTCTAAGTCACTTTTGTATAGTAAATCTTTTTTGCAATTTGACTGAAGCATCTGCGTTCGATTTAAAGTTATTCCTCAAAGGCTGCTAGGGCAGCTTTTATCCCTTCTTAAACTGTCACTCAAAAAGTGATATATCCATTGCTTGTATTTTGTTCGTCTTTATTGTTTGCTGTATTGAGTACAACGATGAGATTAAAAATAAATAAAATGACATGCCCCAAATAATAGTACAGTAGATAACTGTGTACCTTTCCAATTTTTCAGCGTCATCAATTTCAAGAAAACATGGGTACTTTCTGGGGATCCTTGTTTATGTATTTCTGAGAAGTGTGGGTTTAATCAAAAAAACTAGATATTGCAATTTTTTAATAAGGTAAAAGGTTAAATTCATAACTTAATATTAAAATAGTAATTTATTTATAAATGAGCGTGGCGGATTTACTCCTCAAATTACACATTGAGACGAATACATTTAACCAATGAAAGCCCACACTTTGTCTTTTTTATTAATCTAAACGCCTCATCTTTAGCTTGGACTTGATATCCCTCTTAATATTTCGAATTCCACCCTCCAATTTATTGTTTATTTATTGTTTATTTATTGTTATATATGTTTGATTTTTGTTTTGTTATTTTATTATAATTATCTTTTTTGTTATTTTGTTTATTTTGCGCTTTTAAGGAGAAAAAGTGAAAAGTATTTTGGGAGCCTTTTTAGCGTTACTGTCAATATCAGTTAACGCTTCATTTGAACAAGCATATACGCCTATTCGTGTTGGCAATATAACTATATTTGTACCAATAGAATTAGTGCCCGATAAGGTTGCTTATCTGTCAGTTAATCATCGTTCTAATGATGTTAGTTTAGCTTGGTCGAAAGTAGATGATGCACAGTATTACCAAATTCAACACTCCATAAATGGTCAGTGGGTGTTTATCAGTGAAAATTATACTAAAACGCATTATTTAGCTGGGGCTTCATCCGGTCAATTTAGAGTCAGGGCATGCCATCAATATGATTGTGGAGATTGGCAGTCTCAAATTAGAAGTGTTCAAGAGCCGCTTAATATTCAAGCATTTTTCAGTAACAGTGCGCGCTCAAATGAAAGCGGTCAATTATCCATAGGGTGGTCCGTAAAAGGCGCGTCAAGTGTCACGCTCACTCAAAAAGTGGCCGGCTCAGTGGTGTCAAGTAAATCAGGGCTTCATCCGGTTCAAGGCATGACCACAACCCCGATTCATGGCCTGACGGAGTTTACATTGAATGTTTACGGCTTTGATGGAGAGGTAATACGTAAAAGTCTTTTAGCAACCTCTAAACCCAAATTCCCAATTCAGCTGCAAGGACATAAAGGTCACTACAGGCAGCCGCTGTATGAGTCATCTCTTGATATTGTTGAGAACAGCATCGTAGAGCACGATGATAACCTCTTTTTTGCAACCCATGACGGTTTGTTATTTTTTTACCAAGGGCTTAGAAGCAGTGACGGGGAAGTGCAATGGCGTCACGGTTGGAATATACAGTTAGACGGTGTGGTTAACAACGCACCGATAGTAGAGAATGACTTTTTATACTTTACCGAAAGTCATTTTGATAATACCGGTCGAGTGTGCCATGTGCGCTGGTTAGATGGTTCAGCCAAAGTGTGCACAAATACAACACAGAGCAATTTACTGGCTAGCCCAGTTTTAGTTCGACAGGCGCCAGAAGAAAATTTAGGCTTTTTTGCAAGTGCGAAGCGCTTTGCCATGTCATTTTCTCAAAGTAACCCACAGCCAGCCCAGGTGCAAACAGGGCTTTATATCTTTCATCGAGACGGCACCATTGATGTGCTAGACCCAGATAATAATTTGACGCTTATACGTAAGTTGTCCTTACGTGAGAGCATCAGTCAAGCAAAAGGCATAGTGAATACGCCAGCATTGGTGATGGACCAAGATGTTGATGTATATCAGCCTCAGTTCATTATCCAGCAAGCAAACGAATTAATGGGGGTCAATGTACCAGCGGTTATAGAAGCCCCTCAGCCATCAGTGATGGAGTCCTTTAGCCAGTGGTTTAGTTCAAGTTCAGAGCCAGTCGTGAGGAGTGAAATGGCTGGGCAGCAAACACAGTCAACTCCAGAGGAGCTTAAAGTTGTTTGGAGGGAAGGGATATGAAGTCATTCATCAAGCTATTATTTGTAACTTCCGTATGTTTTAGTGCAAACATTTACGCAAATATTTTCATTGAAGATCATTGTGAGCGTTCGGATATTAATACAGTAGTTGGCAAAGACAACCATATAAAGTTTCTCAAGGGGAGTGACGTTTTACCATATATTTACCCTTGGAGCGGCTGGAAGGACGGTCAGGTAAGGTTAATAAAAGGTAATTTATATTTAATAAATAAAACAGTACATGACGGTCATGAAGCTCCATTTGACTATAAATTTAGTGAGGCAGGTACATACCTAGCAACTTATGAGCATGAATATTGCTACTCTGAACCTCATTTTTGTGTGTCACAGGTTTATTGCCGTAGAACAATCAATGTAGTTAATCGCACTAAACCGAGCATTAGCTCTCGCACTCACTCGGGTAACTCCAATACCCATTCGATGGACCATGACTTTACAACGACCTTTGAAATTACGGACTCAGGTAAAGATTTAACGTCTTTTAAAATATATAACGGCACAAGTGCTAAAACCTGTGCTATTTCAAATAGCTCAAAGGTCAATACCTGCTCATATACGCTGTCAAAAAGTGACATGACCGCCAAGCAGTATACGTTTTCAGTAAAAGCGATTGATAATCTGGGTGATGAAGTGTCCGGGTCCTTTAAAGTCACTATGCAGGAGGCGAATACCCCCCCAACCGTTACCTTGAGCGTAAACAATACGAAAGGAGCGTTATCGGTCAGCTCAGCACCCACTGTGAATGTAAAGTATGGTGACCAGGTGGCGGCGGTGATAACCGCATCAGATATCAATGATGCTTCAGGCAATCAGTTATCCGACCTTGAGCTGAATGCCGGCAATGGCTGGGAGAGCGCAAAAACCTTCTTTGGCAATAATACACATGCATACAACAATGCGTGCCAAATCGGAGGAAATTCTGCTAATTGCACAATCCCGTTGACCATATACTCAGATACGACAATACAAGCGCGTGCGCGGGATAAAGCTGATGCTGTATCTACAATTAAAGCGGTGAAAGTCAATGGTGTGGTACCGCCTGTGCCGCATATTAGCGCGAGTAATACTGCGCCATTTGTAGGGGATGTAATCACACTCACCGCAACAGTTGATAGCGCGGCAGATTTAGCTGATTATCACCTGTGTGCGTTTAATGTAACCGGTATAAATGCTGATAACGGGTGTTCATCGGCCCTTGCACAATGTGCGCATTCAGATAAGCCCTGCACTAAAAGCGTGAGTAGTACAAGTGCGGGTACTCGTATCTACACTGTGTATGCGAAAAAAATACTCGGTGACCCCAAGGGGCATGCTGTTACGGTTAACTTTCAAAACCATTATGGCGTTGTGTTTACCAATCCACGACAGAAAAATTATGATGTTGGTGATAAAGTCGTGTTTCGTGCCAAAGCATCTTCACTGGGTGCTCAGTCCACGCACATCACAAAGCTAGAGTTATTTGAAGGCAGTGACGCGACAGGCAGAAAGCTCAGTGGTGTCAGCGTTAGCCCTGCGTTACCCATTGCCCTTGAAAAAGGGGAGTCTAAGGCAAAAAACATCATTGTGCAGTGGACGACCACTTCAGCTGATGTGGGCTATAACAAAACCTATACATTGGTTGCCACAGATAACAAAAATAATAAAGCGCGTACATCGTTGACCGGAGTGAGTATTGAGAGCCCGGTGCCAAATACCCCGAGTATTGCGCAGATCTCAGTAACAAAAGAGTCGGCAGACAATGGTCAATACCTCGCGACTATTTCAGGGTTGAGTAATACTAGGCGCATTCATTATAAGGTGTTTATTGACGGCCAAGTAGTGACAAATCAGACCAATGTTAATGTGACTCAGACAAGCTATTCTTTCTCAATTCATACCCAAGTACCACACCATGGTAAAGCGTTATTTGTTGAAGCCTTTGCTGAGAATTACAATAACTCTAATCCCAATGATGTTGTCTCTAGCCAGACAAAATATTCTAATAGCGTCAACATCGAAAACTTTGAAATGGCACCGCATTCGCCCGTATTTGATGATTTGCCAAGTCAAGTTGGCGGGGCATATGCTGTGCAGTGGCAGGCAAATACAGACGGTGTTACCACGCAATACAAGCTGCATTCATGGCCGGGATTACCGAGTGACAAGCCTAATTCTGAGCTTACACAGCATGCATTACCCGCTCTGTTGTCCACATCATTTCAGGTTAATGCCCCGAGTTTAGGTCGTTATACATATCAAATTACAGCCTGTAACAGCCAAAATAAGTGCACAATCGGGCAGCAGGTGACGATAGAGCATATCGCGCCCTTTTTTAGTGCGGGTGAAATACAACCCTGTACAATAGACGCGCTAGATAGTGGCCAAACCTCGTTTCAGTTAACTGCACAAGGCGTTGGCTTTACGCCGAATAAGACGTTGTATGTTCGAGTGAGAAAAACGGGCGAAACATTCAGTTTTCCCGCGACAGTGCTGGGCAATACGATATCAGCAGAAGTCAATGAGCGTGCTTGTCGTGGTTATTTAAATGGCGGGTTGGCGTTAACCTTATTTAATGGCGTAAAGAATGCGTCAAAAGGATTAAAAGACACCTTAGTCATTGACAATACGGGGTCTGAAGTACGGCCAGAACTGTCGAGTGAAGCGTTCACAGTCAGTGAAAATCATTATTTGTATGTTGGTGAAACTGACGGTTTGCGAGCATATAAATTAAATACATCGACCGGTTTGGTTGATGTTTGGAAGCATCAATTTGAAGCCGCTTTATCTAATGCCATTGTCGCCAAACCTTTAGTGATGAGTAACAACGCGGTCGATGAAATTTATGTGGGCAGTTTAAATCATCGCTTTTATAAACTAACCCATGATCCGTTACAAGCTGAGCTAAATAAGCGGAAGGTTTTAAACTGGGTTTTACAAACCCAAGGCCCTATCAGAGCACAGGCTGGCATAGATACACAGCAAAACCTGTATGTGGGCTCCATGGATGAAGCACTTTATTCAGTCAGTACTGAAACTGGCCATGTTCAGTGGCATTATGCGTTCCCTAAAAGTGGCGGGATAGTTTTACAACCCACCGTTTCGGGGTCAGGGCATATCTATGTAACAACCCAAGACGGTGAGTTACATGTGATTGATAATCGTATGATTGGTGCCAATGCAATTAAATGGCAAGATGTGAGTAGCTTGGCCAGTGCCTATGCACAGGAATTAAAAGCCTGGGAACTCGCACAGTGGCAACCGGACCAATCCCATACGGATGTAATCGGTCTTGCCAAAGCCATGTATGTGTTGCTACAGCGCGCACCAACAAAAAATGAATTAAGTTTTTTGGCCTATTTGCTGGCCAATGAACACCCTTATAACGAAATCATTAGCGTGCTGATAAACGCTAATCCTGACTTGGCCAATGCAAGTAATGCACAATTTATTGAGCGTCTATTTTACTATTTACTGGGCGAAGCCTCATCGACAGTTGTGCTCAGTGGTGGCGAGTTAGGGTCGGGCAATCAAGCATATTGGGTATCTGTACTTGAATCAGGGGGTCACCCGCGCAGATGTGACAATGGCACTGTTAGGGCATGCACGCACGCAATATGAAAGTGCTGTAAAGAGCCTACTTTACTACTTATACAGTCATTGCTTGGAAACGCTGTACTGCGACTATGACTTTGATACTGATGGTGACGGGCTAAGCGACCGCGCGGAAGATGAGCTGGGCTCTAACCCTGTCGACCCTGGAGATGGACTGGTGGCACCTACGCTGAAAGTGACTCATAACGGCAATGGCAATGTACGTATTGAAGTCTCAACGACCGGCCATGTCAGTGAATACCAGTTATTTGAGGAGCATGACCCTGAAGCGTATAAATTAGGTCAACAGTTTTCCGCGGATAAGGGGGCCCAAGATAACTTAACAACCTTGTATAAGCAATTTGGTAATGGTCTTTATCACTTTAAAGCCAAAGCCTGTATTGAGGTGTCTACTGAATATAATGGCACGCGGTTACAGTGTAGTAATGATTATTCTAATCAAGTACAGCTTAAAATTGAAAGCAGTGCGATTGAGTCTCCGATCAGTGTTGTCTTACCGAATACCCAAGCCAGTCAGCATACCTTGAGCCACAGTGCGTTGAGTAACCACGCAGAGTTACAGCCAACGACTGGTCATTTTAGAGTCACTGAGTCAGGTGCCGCGGCATATAGCATTCCCATTGCACTGCCAGCGGGGATAACGGGGGTGCAACCCGAGGTCAGCCTCAATTATCACTCTCAAAGCCCTGATAGCACCGTCGCGTTGGGGTGGAGCCTCGCTGCAGGGTCAAGCATTAGTCGCTGTCGTCAAACAAAAGCACAAGACGGTCAGTTTAAAGGCCTGACGCTCACAGACGAAGACCGCTACTGTTTGAATGGTCAGCGATTGATCAGCACGGAGGGCTCTGCGGGGAGCTCTGTTGATGGTGCAACGATTGAACAGGAGTACGTCACAGAGATTGACAGCCAAGTGTCTGTATTGCGTGTGTCGCGCGGTGGTAACACCTGGTTTGTGGTAAAAGGCAAAGATGGGTCGACTTCACAGTATGGTGAAACGGCGCTCAGTCGCGTGAGTATCACCAATAGTGAGGGTAATGAGTCGACGCTTTCATGGCTGATAAGTGAGGTTCAAGACAATAAACGACAAGATGCCACAACCATTAAATATCACTATACCGATGCTGTGGGCTCTAGTGCACTCGGGGCCTCAGAAAGAGTACTGAGCTACATCGAATACAGCGGTCATCGCGTCGAATTTAATTACTCCGTGGGGGAAATTCGTAGCACCAGCTATGTCGATCAAGCTGAGGTGCAGCAGCGCGCGCGCTTATCAGAAATTGTGGTTAAAAACCACTTAGGTGACGAGCTCAGCACGTACGCATTAAGCTTTAAGACAGCAAATAACGGTGTCCGTCTGTTAGAGCAAGTGCAGCAGTGTCGCAATAGCGTTTGCCGCAAGCCCATCAAATTTGACTATGACGCGTTTGCGACAGCACTCAATTTTGAGGCTGAAAGCCAAGTCATGATAGCGAGTTCCGTCGATTGGGATCATGAACCGCAGAAAATGGCTGCTGTCACGCTGGCGGACTTACAAGGTGATGGCAAACCAGAGCTGGTGACCTTGGTACGCGTCGATCAAGGCCGCAAGTTTTATCGACTATGTGTGTATCAAGGGAACACTTATCAACGTCCAGAAGAACTATCTTGCAAATTGATCGGACGCGGTGATGACCATGAGAGTGTCGTGTTGTTTGCGATGGACCCAGATCAAGATGGCAAGCACGCCTTGGTTGTTAATTTGCGTGCGGAGCACTCTGATAATGCCCACGATCAATACTGGGAGATGTACAGTTTAGATGGGTCGGGTGCCTTACGAAGCCATGCTTTACCGAAAGGCTGGGATCCAAAGCAATACATGAGAGAAATAAAGCCAGCTGATATGAACGGCGATGGCTATGCTGATCTATTCTTCAAGCAAAAGAAAGATGATGCAAACCTCTATGTCAAAATTTGGCAGCCTAGTGATAACAGCTACGCTGATTCAATCAGATTGACAACAACGAACTCAGAAGTTGGGTTTGATTCGCGTGGCAGCTTTACCCAAAAAGGCACAGATTGGCAGGTGATGGATCTCAACTTTGATGGATTAGCGGATATTGTCTCTTTACGTTGTGATAACCACCAAAAATGTGATGATTATGAGGCTAAACGTATTTCGGTTCATTATAACCAAGGGGGAGATAAAGACGGTACCTTTAATCGTTTTAGTGGGTTAAATATCGCATACGAAGGCAAAATTGAGCAGCTCACGCCTGCGGATGTCAATGGCGATGGGCTTGTTGATATTATCTATCTAGGGTCTGACTTTATAAATAATGATATTAAACGCTGGAAAGTGCTGCTGAATAAATCGAGTAGTGAAACAGCATTTAGGCAGGCCATGTATTTAACTGCATATTCAGATACGCACCGCTCAGGCACTGTGTCCGAACATATCCCCCCGATGCTGAGTGATCTGGATAAAGATGGCAAAGTGGAGCTGTACTTCAAAAACGGATCGGGTAGCGCATGGACGCAATATGAGTGGTCACCAGAGCAACAGACCTTTGAAGAAGTCACTCACTCGGCCTTTAACGCTCCAATAAACCATGAAAATGGCCACTATGCGTTTTTTGCTGATTACAATAATGATGGTGTGTCGGATATGCTCATTAAGGATGAGTGGGGAATTACAGTTAAATATAATATCGCCCAATCACCAACCGAAGGGCTGCTCACTGGTATTACACAGGGGTTTGGTATTAACACCACCGTACATTATGGGCTAATGACTGACCCAGAAGTATATAGTGATCTGGATGAAGAGTTAGCAACCGATACGGCACAGTTTGCTCAAGATGGCCTAAAGGTAAGAAAAGTCATTGGGCCAAGCACGCTGGTTCGTCGCGTTCTAACAGATAGCCCAAGTACTGATAGTGCGATCACACGCAGCAAAGTTGAGTACCATTACCAAGGCGCAAGGGTGCAATTTGGTGGCCGCGGTATGCTGGGCTTTAAAGCCTTGACAACCAAAGTATTAAAGAAAGGCACAGGTGATGCGCAAGGTACAGTATTTACGACCACGACACGCTATCATCAAGCCTTTCCGTTAACTGGTATGCCTTATTCAACAGAAAAGCGTATGGGAGAAGGTACCTTATTAAGCATTGCCAAAAACGGGTATGAAAAGGTGTCGACGACACAACAAGGTGGCGCGCTTTCTTATCAAGTGTATAACTCACGATCTCGCGAATGTAGTGCTGTTGTTGATTCTGATTTTACGATTGGTTTACATACCTGTACGGACACGCGCACAGTGCAAGACAGTTATGCCAATGTAACTGAATTAGATACAGCCACATACCAGGTGGATGTTGGCGGAGTGTCTGCCTTTATTGATGGTGGCGCAGCTGGGGAAAATGGCAACTTGGCGGCGTTAGCGAAGACAGTACTCACAGAAAATACCTATGGGTCAAGCCCCGTTGAGAAAAAATACGGCAGGTTGACTAACACGAAGGTGACGACGTCTGTGCCAGCGAGTGACACCGGTAGCAACATTGTCAGAAGCAGTGACTTCACTTATTACCCAGGCGGGCATGCACACAGCTATATGCTGCAAAAGGAAATTGTTGGGTTAGGCCTAGGTTGTAACATGGAGCTGACAACAGAATATAGTTACGACCACCTTGGCAATAAAACGCAAACGGCAACCAGCAACTCGGGCTGCCCTGAAGGTGAGCAAGAAACGCGCTTCACCAAGTATATATTTGATAATGAGGGCCGTTATATAAATTACACCGAGCAATGGAGTAGTGACAATACAGGGCTCGTCATGACCAGCCCTAAAGTGTTAAGCCGTAATGCATTTGGCTCTGCGGTTAAAGTCCAAGATGTGCATGACGTGGAAACAGACACGCAGTATGACCAATTTGGAGGCAAAGTCGGGCAATATACCAGCACAGGTGCTCAGTCATATAAATATATGACTTATTGTTCTGATGGTGCAGATTGCGGTGCGCAATTGAATACAGAGGTGAACGGCGAATTGGTTGCTGTTGAGTTCATCGATAAAATGGGCCGACCCTATCATTCGAGTAAAGTCGATGCCACAGGGCAGTGGCTGATCAGTACCGCCAAGTTTGATGAGTATGGTCGAAATATCACGGTTAAATCGGCAGGCTCTGATGCGGTGTCATCGAAATATGACGTGTTAGACAGAGTGACGTCAGTCGATGACCCGAATACGAATACGCTCACGACCCACACAGTGACAGGCCTTGTCTCGAGTACGACAATTTCAGGCTCGGACATGGTTGATCAAGTGAAGACGTCAACCACCAATATACTGGGTCAGGTGGTGTCTTCAAGTCAAAACAGGGGGGCTGCGGTTAACTTCACTTATTATGATGACGGCAGTAAGAAAGACACGCGTTCTGATGCTGAAGCCGTTGGCAAGCAGTTGCTGATGTCGCTGTCTTATGATGCGCTGGGTCGTAAACTGACTCAAACAGATGCAGATCGTGGAGATTGGTCGTACACCTATAATGCCTTTGGAGAGCTAGTGACTCAGACAGATCCCCGAGGTGTGGTGCTAACAATGAGTTACGATGGCTTTGGTCGTAAGATTAAGCAAACACAAACGACGCCAGAGGGAGAAGTAATCAATGAAGGCAGCAGTGAATGGCACTATGGTACAAGCACGGAAGATGTGCACCTGTTGTTGTCTGCAAATCAAAGCGATGATTGGCAGCAAAATTATTATTACGACACCTTTGGTCGAACTGCGGCAGTATTAACAAGCCTTGATGGGGTAAGCCATTGCGCATCAAAAGTGGCCTTTAATACAGCCAGTAATGACTTACAGATTCTTGATCCGGCGCTTAAAGATCCGTTAACCAGTAAATGTGTGATCCAACAAACGGCCTATGACGAATACAGTCGTGTTGCACTGCAGTTTGATGATTACCGCCGCTTACACAGGGGGAGTCAGGAGTATATTGAGGCGCGTGGTGTGGCGTTTGAATATGCATACAATCAAGTGCGTGCAAAAACAGAAGCGCGTGAGGGTAGCCAAGGTCAAAATTATTACCGCATCCTAGATACCAACGAACGTGGACAGGTGATCAGCTACCAAAAAGGTAACGTAACTATGTCTGTGGGCTATGATGCCAAGGGCATGTTGAGCTCTATTGTCAGTACGAGTCACGCTGCCATTCAATCAGATAGCTACCAGTTTGATAGCATAGGCAATTTGGTGTCACGCGCACAGTTGGGTATGGAAAAAAGGGATTATCATTATGATGATTTAAACCGTGTTCTTGGCGTGAATGGCGTTGACTTATTTGCGTACTCCGCATCTGGTAACTTGGAAACTAAAGCAGAGTATCGGGTACATGATACGCCAAAGTGTGATGGCTCGAACGTTGAAATCATTGCAAAGTGGACGCAAAACTACGGCGAAGACGCAAAGCCACTGCATGCGATTACTAGCCGAACAAAAGAAGTGGGTAACGCATGTGCACAGAGCAGCGCTGCAATGAGCACTGTAAATAGTGAAACCTTTTCATACGATGCGAACGGCAATGAAACGAGTGTGAAAGAGGGCTCGGTGTCAATTCGGAGCATCAAATATAGTGCACGTAACAAAGCCGTTGAAATTCAAAGCAAAGGTGAGCTTGTTACGTTTAGCTATGATGTGAATAACCGACGCTTTAAGCGGAGTGAAGCCAACCAGACGATATATTATGTGGGTGCATTACAGCTGACTATCCCGCGTAGTGCAGAGCAAGAGTCATTCATTAATCGTTATATTGGTAATGATGCACAACAAACTTACTATGGAACGGGCCAAAGTAGGACCAAATGGATGTTTACCGACCATCAAGGCTCTACCATTGCCATAACAAACAGTGAATATAAGTTACTGAAGCGCTTTGCTTATGACATCTTTGGCAAGCAAATTGAGGTTAAGCTAGATGAGTCGGACGTGCAAGCTCACTTTGCATTGGAAGCCAAGTTACCGATATTTGATAGTGTTTCGAGTAACTTTAAAGCATATACAGGGCATGAGCCTGTGTCGCTGGGCGGAGAGAACCGCATCATTCATATGAATGGTCGGATCTACGATGCAGATACAGGGCGGTTTATGCAAGCGGATCCGTTTGTGCAAGCGCCGAATAATTTGCAGAATTATAATGCTTACACATACGTGCTTAATAATCCGCTGTCTTATACGGATCCGAGTGGGTATTTGTTTAAGAAGTTGTTGAAAGGAATTAAGAAGTATTGGAAAGTAGCTGTGGCGGCTGTAGCTTCGTATTACACGTTTGGCGCTGCGTCTGGATGGGCTTCTGCATGGGCAGCTGGGACTGGAGGGTTTAGTGCAACAGCGGCGGCTGCTATTGGATATACTGCTGGTGGCGCCGCTGCGGGTTTAGTTGGCGGAGCAATTACATCAGGCTCGCTTAAAGGAGCACTTAGAGGGGCTTTAAGTGGCGCTATAATGGGAGGCATTGGAGGTTCATTGAGTGGTGTTGAAGCATTTGTGGCTAGCGGTTTGGCTGGCGGCATCATTACTGACTTGGAAGGTGGAAAGTTTAGTTCAGGGTTTTTCAGCGCTGGCATTGGGGCAGCTATGGGAGGAAGGTTTGGTAAAAATCCCTACACCCAAGTAATCGGTTCTGCAGTAGTCGGTGGAACGATATCTAAATTGACAGGCGGTAAATTTTCAAATGGAGCAATTTCTGCGGCCTTTGCTGCTGCTATGAGAGCTGATTGGAAATCGGATCCAATTCCTGAAAACTCTAACGTGGCATTTGTTGGCGGTGCTACAGACGACACAAATCCATTTAACAAAGTTGTGAGAAGTGCATACGATGAACACATCGACAAATATGGAAAAGATTCAGCAGTGTATTTTGAGAATACTCAACATAAAGAACTGGCGTTATGGATAGACCAAAGGAATGGTAATGGAACTGTTATTGCTCATAGTTATGGTGCAGATATGGCCGCTCAAGTTATTGCTGATGGTCACTCTGTAGCTAGATTGGTTACGGTAGATCCCGTAGGTTGGTCGAAGCCTAACTTTTCTAAGGTTGCAGCAAATTCAGGAGTGTGGCAAAACTACGACGCTGGAGATTCTTTGAAGAGCTTTAACAATGTTGTTGCAACTGTAGGTGGAGCTTGGAATTCGGCACCAGCAAATTATGCAACATCTCACCAAAGGTACAAACAACTAGATCATGTCCAAATATGCCAGGTTTTCTGTAAATATTAAGAGTAAGATTATGAAAAGATACTTGATGATAATTTACCTATCGTTACTGGCTTCATGCACTACGCATGGAGTTGGTAGCAGCCCAAAAATTGAGTTTCAAAAATATGAAAAAGTAAAGCGAAAAATGGTTAAACTTTTTCCAGATTACAAGAAAAAGTCAGAAGTCAGAGAGCTAATAGAGCTAACGATTTCATCTGATGTTGAACTTTTTGCATTAAGTTTAAACAAGTCAACAACTTTGAGAGCGAGTATTGGTTTGTGTGAAGATGGAAAGGACATGCCGGAGTTAGCTTTCAATTCGGTTTTTTTAGATGGGAAAACAATAGAATACTATTTGATTAATGACCATGAACCTAGCGTCGAAGGCAAAGCTGACTTTAAATATCAACTTTATATAAACTACGCTGTTTTAAAAAAACAAATTAAGGTGCAAGATACTTTATGCGCTGAAATAATAGGTTCTAGCTATGGAAATTATTTTAGATCGAATGTAATTGAGTTGCCTTTGGATAATTACTGAACTTCAAATTAATTATACAAGATACGCAATCTAAGGCCCCAGAATTAGCTGGGGCTTTTTCATGTTTGGTCGCGTTTCGCCGATTTTTTGGTCACGCCTATCTGACCTGTGTGGTCGCATCTATCGACTTTCTGGTCCAAGTGGAGTGCTATATACAATTGTATATAGCGGTGTATGTGACCAGCGGTGTCACTTTACTGTTGCCACATGGTCGATTGTCCGTGACCACTTTGGTCAATCAAATTTAACCAAAACGGGTTGGTCAGTTGTGAGGAAGTGATAATTTAGGGTACAACTGACGGTTTGGAAAAAGTTGTAAGTATTCTGCCAAGTCAGTTTTAAATCTATGACTTAAAGGAAGTGGTTCTCTGTATGATTTATGTCTGATCTGGTTCAGATTCTTTGTTAGCCAATATAATCCTCTTCCTGTTGTTGGTATGCTGTATTCAATATTAGCGTGAACATTTTCTAGCTCGCCGATGATTTGGTCCTCATCAGCTTCTATATACAATTCTATAAATTTGAAAAAGCTCCTATCTCGCCCTAAGCTAAATGCCTTGTAATAAAGGTGATATAAAAATTTTAGCTTTGTAATGAAGTGATAAAGTTCTATTCCTCTAAAATAATCTTCACCATCTGAATTGAAAAATAACACGTCATTTTTAAGTTGAGAAGTTGCATATAAAATCTTTTCAATATGTGGGAAAACATAGGGTTCAAATGCTAACACAGCTAATTGTAATTTTATTTTTTCCATGAGTGCCATGTGTACTTTTATTTTTGAACTGATTTTGTGAAATCTGAACAATATAAGTAGATATATTAAGCGGTGTATCAGAAATAAGTCACGGCCGGGCTGTAAAAGACGTTTCTTTATAGGCTTAAAATACGGCATATCAGTTGATGAGTATGGAAGTAGGAGTTTGTAAGGTATGTGTATAGGAAGCCCGGTTAATAATTTTTTGATGTTTTCGCGGCTAAATTTCAAAGGATCTAAAAGGCGCCATAAAGGGCTTTGGTAAAATTCTTCACACAGATAAAAAGAAGACTCTTTACACACGGTTTTTCTAGTACGCAAGCTAACACCATATTTCCCGGATTGGATCCTGTTTGCTGTACTCGACGGTTTATCTGACTGCTTATTTATCCATTTCTTTTTTAGCAGTTGATCAAAATATTGTGCACTGGGGATTGCGCCTCTCTTATATGCGACTAGGTCACGCCAACATTGTCCACGTAAATATGCTGTATTTGGGCTTAATTTAAACGCAAAAATTACATGTTGTGGCCAAGGAGTCGTGAGTGGGTCTATATCTATCATTGAGTTACCTCACGAATTCTGAGTTTATTTCTGTCACTTTTTTAAAAAAAGTGACGGTAGCACTTTTTAAGTTTAGTGCTATTTTTGCAATATTGATTGTGTCAATGAGGTGAATGGGAGGGTCTATGTCAGCGGTTTCAGGCAATTTGCCAAGTGGGTCCACACACTCAGATTCAGGTAAGCCTGACTTTGAAAAGGTCTTGGTAGCCAAATACGGTGTATTGATCCCTCCGGCAGAAGTATGGCGAGTGTTGGGCTACCCAAGTCACAATGCATACAGGAAAGCAATTCAAAAGAAAGAGTTACCTATTCCAGTATTCCAGTATTCCAGATTAATAATAGAAAAGGCAGGTTTGCGTTTTCTATAGACGTGGCTAATTGGATGAATCGCATATGGGAGGAAAAAGTGACAAAAAACACATGAACCTAAATATTGTTACGGCACATAAAGCGAAAAAGCCAAAGTTGTAGCTTTGGCTCTCTCTAAAATAGTCGAATTTCTTGCGTCCGACTATTTGAGTAAAGCTTGAAATCGATAACCTGTCAACTCATACAATGTGACTGGTCAGTGGGTGTGTGCCTTTTTTGGAGGTATTTATGCTAACTTTCGATAAACTCAGAGAAATCACACGGGTCTGTGAACTTAGGCCTGATTGTAGTAACCGAGAGGGAGGAAAACTTACTAATTGTTCCCATCAAGTATTTGGGAAAATGAAGAAAATCGTCCAAAAATCGCAGCTGTCTTTTGCGTATGTTGACTCTATTAGCGATGACGCTATCGCTAAGATTTTTTATCCTAATTTAATTAAGCGAGTACGCAAAGGTAAACGCTTGCCCAGCAAAGAACGGATCATCGAAACCAGAGTAAAAAGGAAGGGGAAAAGAAGGCTTACTTGGGCAAAACTGTTCTTAGAATACGAATCAGTAGATGAAAAAACGGCTTATCGGCTAACACAGTTTAAATTTCTAGCCAGACAAATGATATTAGAATATCAAGCGTCAATGAAACAGTTTTATGAGCCTGGAGAGTGCCTATTTATCGACTATGCAGGGCTAACTGTTTCAGTGAAAGAAAATGGCCGAGTAACTCGCTTATTTGTATTTGTCGCTGTGTTGGGGTTTTCAAAAAGGTTGTTTGCTTTTGCTACTCGGGGTATGACCACCAGGGATTGGCTTTTAGCGCTTAAAAAGGCATTTAATTTTTTTGCCGGCGTTACTGAAGTGGTCCATAGTGATAATACAGTAGCGTTGGTTAAAAAGTCGGGGTTACTCCCTTTATATACGGATGAAGCAAAACATTTTTTTAGATTTTATAACTGTTTAGCAGATACATCGCGTGTAGCAAAATCGCAGGATAATGCTTTGGCCGAAAATGGTGTCAGTATAGTGACGTATCGCATTCTCAATTATATGCAAGACATGATGTTTACCAGTGTGGATGATGCGAATGCATATATTCTTCGTGAAGTGAACAAGATAAATGCTGCTAAGTTTCAATCTGAATCATTCAGTCGGGATGACTTATTTTACAAAAGTGAAAAAGGCACACTGGCCGATTTACCTAAACATGAATATCAGCACATCATTTATCAGAAGTTATTAACGGTTCCAAAAACATACCTGATTTCATATGAAGGGCATCTTTATTCTGTACCCCATAAATATATTGGAAAGCGGGTGGAAATACGCGTGTATGAAAATGGTGTAATGGATATACTCAACCGACATGAACTCGTTACTCAACATCATGTTAGCAAGCGCACAAGTGGCGCGACGATTGTTCGAGAACATATGCCTATTGCCCATCAAAAGGATGCTGAAAAAACAAAAGAGTTTTTTGTCGCTTGGGGGCATGAGATAGGTGTTGCTGCTCAACAGATGACGCTAAAGCAATATGACTTTACCAGAAACACGCGCTCTCGACATATTGGTAAGCGGTGCATAGCGCTTCAGAAATGCTGTAACAAAGTTGGTGCAGCTGTTTTTGAAATGGCCTGCGCTTACGCACTGAAAAAGCAACAATATCATCCTACTTACGTCGATATGGTCGCAAGGGCGAGACCATGGGAGTTTTTAGCCGAAACAAAACCTGGGTTCAAACACGATAACATTCGTGGACCTGAATACTATGGAGGCTCTTCTCATGGATAAACTAACAATTAAGCAGTTGTGTGCCAATTTACGTTTAAGTGAGCTGTCAATTGCATTTGAAGAACAGTATCGAGAAAGTGCATACAAAAACATGGTTTTTGAGGACCGTTTACGTGAGTTACTTCAAGTTCAATATGATGCTGACAATGTAAAGCGCAGAGCTAGAATGGGGCAACAAGCGCACCTCAGGTGGCCAGATGCGACCATTGAAGACTGTTTTAAACGCCATATCGAGCATCGACGACTTCTCGCGGACATTTTAATGGAATTCGATTGGGTAGGCAGAAACGAAAACATTGTGATCACAGGTAAAACGGGGGTCGGTAAAACTCATCTAGCTTGTGCAATTGCCAATGCGGCGATGAATAAGGGTATCACAGTACTATTTAAACGTTTTTACAATCTTTTGTTGGAGTTAGTCGCTGCGGAAAATGAAATGAATCTAAAGCGCTTTAGAAACAAATTGAATCGTACGAATATAGTGATATTGGATGATTGGGGCCTTGCCCCCTTGTGTGATAGAGAGCGTCATTTACTGTTTGAGTTCATAGAGTCACGAGAGTGTAAAGCATCACTGATCATCACATCACAGTATGATACTAAAGATTGGTATGGTGCGTTTCAAGATCATACTTTAGCTGATTCAGTTCTTGATAGAATTGTATCTTATGCACATGTCATAAAATTGGAAGGCGACTCAGCTAGGTGTATTGCACGCGAGGGAGAAGACAATGAATAAGTCAAAACCCTCGAATGTGGCACAGTTTGACCAGAACGTTTTTGAGCAGACATTACCACAGATCAGCCATTATTATCGTCAGTCACTTTTATCGTCGAGTGAAACTATTCAGTGGTTCAACGAGCGGCTGGAGACCAAAAAGCTCTGTCTGCCTTTACTTGGATATGCAAATAGGACGTTGGGAAACCAGCTTTTGTCACCGCGCAGTAAAGAAGGGCAGCTCTTACGCGGTGCGCTTAAGCGTTTAGGAATATTGAAGCCAAGTGGTCATGAAAGGCTTAGTGGCTCAGCGCTCGTTTTATTGCATTGCGGCTCAGCACTTCACGCTATTTACGGTGAGCGCATAGGTCGATGCTCTGGTCACTGTAGCAGGCAGCAGTGGCTTGTATTTCAAAGTGAATTAGAGATATATAAGCCACCTTCGGACTTAAAAACAGCCTATCTGATGGCTATCACCCTTCAATCTAAGTATGAGGAGGCTAATCATGCATAAGTCTATTACTGTGTTTGAGCAATCTATACTAGAGAGCTACGGAGAGCGCCGCCTTGCAGATGGCTACTCAGTTAATACTGTTGAAAAGCAAAGTAATAATTTACAGTTTTTTTTGATCTGGTTGCATACGCAAACACAACAGTGCCTAACAGGTGTAAACCAAAAGCACTTCGACCAATATAAGGTTTATCTTTGCCGCTATGTAAGCCCTAAAACTCATGCAAAGCTTAACCCTACGACTTGCCGTAAACGGGCCACGGATGTTCGAACATTTTATAAAGAGCTCATGTTTATGGGCATTTTAAAGAGTAACCCTTTACAGAATGCCAAAAGCCCGAAGGCCCCCAAGCCGGTTGTAAGGGCTTTACTCACTCAAGAGCAGGTTGAGTGGTTGATGAGCCAAACAGTGGATTTTGGCATGTATGGGCTTAGGGATAGAGCTATTTTAGAGTGCTACTATGGTGTGGCGGCGCGAAGAATGGAGCTGGCAGAGCTCACTTTGAAAGATATACAACTTGAAGGTGAAAAGTGTTTTGTGCTTGTTGAAAAAGGTAAAGGTGGAAAAGGTCGATATATTCCACTTTATCCTAGGACTGCATTTTGGTTGAGTCAGTACTTAAAGCATGTTCGACCCAAGTTAGCATCACTTTGCTCGAGTTTACATGTGTTTTTAGACAGCAGAGGAAAAAAGTTTAACGGCGCACAATTAAGCAGGCTTGTACGTAAGTACCTGTTAATGGCTGGCTTGGATGTTGGTGCAGCATGCAATGCACTGCGCCACTCTGCGGCAACACACCTGATGGAACATGGCGCAAATGTAAGAGACATACAGGAATACCTAGGACACTCAGATATCTCTACAACGCAAGTATATTTGACAGTGACGCAACTGCAATTAAGGAAGACGTTAAGTAGGTGTCACCCCGCAGCACTGAGTGAGGCACCTAAAGGGCTTGCAGTAAAAGGTTATTTGAATTGATTGCGCTAACTTTAGGCAAATACATAGCCGACTGCAGCAATGCAGTCGACTTTTTTAATCACATTGATGCAAGCTGAAGGAGTATTTTAAAGTTCTAATTTAGGTTAAAGCAAGAAACGATGCATTCTTGACGATATTTGCCGTAATTTTTTTACGGCAAATATCGTTCTTATGTTAGAGTTACTAAAACGTTTTGTTCGGAAGACCTACTATGTTGGTAAAAGTAGCAGTTAAAGGTTTTAGAAACTTTAACAATTGGTTTGAGTTTGATTTTAGATCTCGTAAAGCATATGAGTTTAACAGCAATGTTTTGCGTGGTGACCTAATCAAGCACTCGATGGTTTACGGTAAAAATGGTAAGGGTAAGTCTAATCTAGGGCTAGCGATCCTAGATATTACTTGTCACCTTAATGATGTAAACGTCCTACCTTCATTGAGTTCTAATTATTTAAATGCTGATTCAGAAAGTGAATTAGCTGAATTCAAATATCAGTTCGATTTCGATGGTATAGAGGTTGTTTATGAGTATGGGAAATCCGATTTCAAAACTACGGTTTATGAAAAGCTAACAATTGATTCTGAGCTTGTTCTTCAGCTAGATAGGCGAGATAGTGATATTGCAAAGTTTGGATTTATTGGAGCTGAATCACTCCGAAATGACTTTTCCTCACGTGCAATTTCTGCTGTAAAATTTATAAGCTCTTCTGCACTGTTGGCCGACAATACAGTTAACAGTACATTCTTTAAATTTATTGAGTTTGTTGCTGGAATGGTATTTTTCAGAACACTTAATAGAAACAAAGAATTTCATGGGCAGGTGATTGACTCAAAAAGGTTGTCACAAGCAATTATTGAAAAAGGCAAAGTAAAAGACTTTGAAGAGTTTTTAAATGCGTCTGGAGTTGAATGTAAGCTCCAAATTAATGGCCCAAAGTATGATGAAGTTATTGAGTTTGTTTTCGGTAGTAAAAATATTGAATTCTCACTTGTTGCTTCAACAGGAACTATGTCTTTGGGGGTTTTCTACTATTGGTATCTTAAGTTATTAAGCAATGAAATTAGCTTTGCTTTCATAGACGAGTTTGACGCTTACTATCATTTTTCACTATCAAAAAACATTGTTCGGAAGTTGTCAGAGCTTCAGTGTCAAACAGTGTTAACTACGCATAATATTAGCCTGATGTCTAATGAACTATTGCGACCAGACTGTTATTTTTTACTTGATGATGTGCAGAAACCTTTCTACTCACTGGTTGATAAAGAGCTACGTAAAGCGCACAACCTAGAAAAGATTTATAAAGGGCTGTCTTAAAATGCAAAGTGTCATTCTATGCGTTTTTGAAGGTGAAAAGCGAGAACATCAATATTTTAACAATTTACAAAAACACTTTCTTGATGGGAGTAATATTGTTAAATGTAGCTTTGGCAATGACATTTACGAACTTTATAAAGCGTTAGTAAAAGAGGAGTATGCTGTAGATACATTAGAAGTTATTAAGGAGTCAAAAGATGTTCCAAAAAATAGAGAGCTGCTTGCCGGTTACGAAGTAGATGACATTAACCAAATCTATTTGTTTTTCGATATGGACTGTCATGACGGGCAATACTCTGAGCAAAAACTTACAGATATGGTTGACTACTTCTCAGATGAAACAGATATGGGGAAGCTATTCATTAGTTACCCTATGATTGAAGCTATAAGAGACCTAGAGAGTATTGACGAGTTTATGGACAAGGTAGTGACTCTTCAAGAATGTGTGAATTACAAAAAACTCTCAGCTCGAGGAGTCAAAGAATTAAGCGATCCCCGTAAAGTTTCTAAGAATATGTGGTTCACATTGGTCGAGCTTAATGTTAAAAAAGCTTGCAGAGTAGTGAGTGATCTACTTGAAAATGATCTAGAGCAGTTAGCCCTTCCAGAGCAATTAGATATTGCCGTTTCTCAATGCCAAGCACTTGAACAGAGGAATATTGTTTTTGTTCTCAGCGCATTCCCTATTTTTCTCTTCCACCAATATGGCCAAGATTTTATATCTGGCAACTGATCTCCACATTTTTTAATGGGGGTAAAGGGAGCTTCAATGTATGTTGCTCCCCATACAACTAATTTAATTTGTATCCCAAGATCACATTCGCTCATATGAATGGTCGGATCTTTGATGCAGATACTGGCCGATTTATGCAGGCGGATCCGTTTGTTCAGGCGCCGAGTAATTTGCAGAACTATAACGCGTATAGTTATGTGCTGAATAATCCACTGAGTTATACAGATCCGAGTGGGTATTTGTTTAAGAAGCTTGGGAAGTTCTTGAAGAAAAACTGGCGGACGATAGCGGCGATAGGCGGCGCATATGTGACATTTGGACTGACGACTGGAGCTTGGACATTTGGGGAGATGGCTAAACTGGCTGCGACAGAATTGGTGCTAGGTGGAGCTGCTGCTGGTGCTGTTAATGGTGCTATCTCAACGGGAACACTTAAAGGCGCGCTGACAGGGGCGGCTAGTGGAGCCATATTTGGCGCAATTGGTGGCGCTGGCCTTGGTGGTTTTGAAGGCTTTGCAATTAGTGGTCTCGCTGGAGGAATGATGTCTGTGATGCAGGATGGTAAATTTGGTCATGGTTTTATCAGTGCAGGTATAGGCTCGGCCACTGGTGGCATGTTTGGGAAAGGCCCTCTGAATCGAATTATTGGATCTGCTATTGTTGGCGGTACAGTGTCTACGATTACAGGTGGCAAGTTTGCGAATGGCGCTATGACAGCTGCTTTTGCTACGGTGTTGAGGGCTGATTGGGGTGAGCATAGCCATGCTTCAGGTAAAGGTAATCTAGATTTTGAGACTGAGGGCACCGAAGAAGAGAGGCTGCAAAGGTTTAAAGAAATAAAAGGAGATGAGAAACGCGTTGTGTTCAAGGATATTTATGTTGGAAGGGAGGTTACTGAAAAAGGTAAAATTGTATTGACTGAATTTGAGAATGCGACAAAGTTCAAGACATGGCTCAGGAGTTCACCAGCTGGATCCAAAAGGGGGTATCTAAATGCGGAACATATAAATTACTTTATTACAGATAAAATTATATTATACCGTACAGCTGTTATGGGTTTCTCTGGTTCACGATACTTGCCGAATGGGGAAAGCTTTACGCGAAATTTTACCCCTCTAGAAAATGGCCATGTATTGTTGGGTCATGAAATTGCTCATCGCCATGGTATTGACACTGGGAATAACCTTAGGGCCCACGTAAATGCTAATCTAGAAGGCATTAAACGTTGTAAATCTTTTAGTATGTGTGGAGACTAGTAAATGAAGCAGCAAATTATATTATTAATTTTAACCTTGTTCCCCGTTTGTTCATTTGCAGACAGTTATAACAACTTTAGTTTGACAGACAGAATGTCGGTAACTGAAGTGGAGAATATTGTAATAGGTACGGTTCTTGAAGTTTTGCAGAAGCCTAGCGAAGGTAGTTGCTTTAGCTTTGTATACAAGCTCAAAGTGGAAGAATCTTTAAAAGGAACCTTAATAAAAGACAAAGTAGTCACTATAGGTCTAAATGTTTATTCAATAAACGCTAAAGCAGGGCAAAAGCAGCTTATATTCTTGGATAACCCCCCTAAATCCATGGGCTCAAGTTGTAGTATTGGAAAATTTGGCACTAATAATTTTTTTATAACAACTGGCTATTCGATAGGTGTTTATGAAATAGCAAGTGACTCGACCAAAGTAGAAAAGGTTAATACGAAAGCTTGCTTTTCTAAGCCAGTAATATTTGAAAAACTTTTATCCATGAAAAAAGGGGTATCTAATTGTAAAATGTATTATGGCAATCTCTCAGAGTTAGTACGCGGCATTAAAGCGAATCTAACTAAAAATCAAATAAAGTAATTACATAGGACATACACATTTTTGTTCCTAAATTATTTATAGAAGGTCATTTTTACAATTACCCGAGAGCCCCAGCAACTGCTGGGGCTTTTCTGTTTCTGGTCGCGCTTCGCCGATTTTTTGGTCGCGCCTATTTGACCTGTGTGGTCGCATCTATCGGCTTTGTGGTCCAAGTGGAGTGCTATATACATTTAACTCTTCTTGATGGTAAAACAAAGCAATTAGCATCAATAGAGGGGGAAAATGTCGAGCTGTTCCGAATCCGTTATCAAAATCAAGATTTATTTTATGAAAAAGACAGAACTGAAAAAAATTGTTGAAAGTTATGGGTTTAATAAAGGCCCGTCGGTTGATAGCTCTCTTATATATTTTTATGGTATCGATGAACGATACTCTATTGGGGTAATAATATCTAATCATAAAGTAGGGAGTGTACCACAAATTCAGTACGGTATTTATGATGGTTGCCTTGCAAAGGTATGGCGGAAAATTAGTGATTTTGACTTGGCGGAAGACTACTGTTTAACAGTACAACACTCATTGAATTATCGGGTGTTGCGAGATGGTAGAGTGATGCCTATTGAGCAAGTATTTGATGAAAAATTCTTTAGAGCTTTCATAGAAAGCTTTATAGAAATAATATAGG
>NZ_JAKFZS010000080.1 GCF_021654285.1 Pseudoalteromonas luteoviolacea
GACTATCTGACTATCTGACTATCTGACTATCTGACTATCTGACTATCTGACTATCAAAAAAAGCATAGCTCTTCAAAATAATTACTGAAAAGGTTTTTATATTAAATATGAGTAGTTTTTTAAGCTGCATTACTTTTTTACTGGAACACTGTAAATCAGAACATACTGCAATAAGAAATCTATTTCACGGGCTTATATGTGAAAGTAGTACATGTGATAAATTAAATATACTGAGGGACATCACAACTCTAAACCATATTGTAAGATCTATGGAGAACGCAGAGATTGAAACTTTTTAAAAGCATAACAATACTATGCAGAGTCATTAAAACTGCCAACTTTAATCATTGTAAGCTAATTAGTATAAAGTGACACCTAGACTGTCTTGAAGTCATCACAAAAAAACATCACTATTTCATTCACTTCTTATAGTCACCTAGTTTATTACTACTCACTTACATGGACCAATTTGGGAACTGTGCTTAAAGTATTTTTGACAGAAAGCTACACAACAGAAAATTTGCAAAGATCCTTGCTACCATTTAATTGATGATGAAACTATTTCGTAGACACCAAAGAGTAGAAACCTTCTTCATACTTGAAGCAGCCTTAAAATCTGTACAAACCGCGTAATTTCAATACCCGAGGTTTACATTGTTAGTTGACTTTATCCGAGGGAAACCAGGGTTTTTATAAGTGTTGAGAAAATAGATCCAACTCCCTAACAACAGCACAAAACCTAGATTCCAATACAACTCATTGATGGCCGATGGCCACCCTAGTCGCTTACCCCTCTGAACTAGAAATGCTGCCTTAACTCCAAATGGGGGGGTTATCAGATTTCCTAAGGCAACCTTTTTCACAGTGACTATTAAGTCTTTGCTCTTTTGGTAAGTGTATTTGTCGAATTTTTGTGGGCATTGATCTTCAGTCATAAACAACCACTCATGGTAAAGTTCAATGATACTCTCTTTCGAATATTGCGTCGTTCTGACACAATCGCCAATCACTTTACTTCGCACCATTTGCTCAGTATTTGATAGGCCTTTAGCAGTACACAGTATCGCTTACATCTATCTGTCAAAATATAAGTATCCATCAAACCAGAAAGGTTAAGGCATATATTCACTTTGCTGTGCGCCAACACCCTCCTAGCCTATATTCAATACGAAAGCTTATATCATCAATTAACCAGAGGAGGTGTTATTGACCGCCCTCTCTGCATCAATCAAGGTTCCTAAATAAGCCATTCAATATTAACACTGAGTTAAATCACTAAAGACGTATTATATAAACTTAAATAAGCGACCTTGATACTGATATCAGAGTCTATAGTGCAAAGTATTAACGACTGTACTCGAAGCGCTGACATTCTTTTCGCACAAGGTGATTAACGTGCAAAATGCAACGACAGGGAGCGGAGCGAGTACGGTCAATTTGCGCAAGGTGAAATGAGCTATTTTAACAGCAGCGGGGTTATTTAATTGCCCGGGGCAACCTTTGCTGGCAATGTCCTACTTTCACATGGGCAACATGGGC
>NZ_JAKFZS010000081.1 GCF_021654285.1 Pseudoalteromonas luteoviolacea
AAACCATTTTGGGTTGTATGGTTAAGTGACTAAGCGTACACGGTGGATGCCTTGGCAGTTGGAGGCGATGAAGGACGTACTAACTTGCGATAAGCTAAGTCAAGCCAGTAAGAGGCACTTGAGACTTAGATTTCCGAATGGGGAAACCCACCGCTTAGCGGTATCTTGCAGTGAATACATAGCTGTAAGAGGCAAACCGGGAGAACTGAAACATCTAAGTACCCCGAGGAAAAGAAATCAACCGAGATTCCGAAAGTAGCGGCGAGCGAAATCGGATTAGCCCTTAAGCTTCAGTGTAATTAGTGGAACCTTCTGGAAAGTTGGACGACACAGGGTGACAGTCCCGTACACGAAAATTTATCTGAAGTGAAATCGAGTAGGTCGGAGCACGTGAAACTTTGACTGAATATGGGGGGACCATCCTCCAAGGCTAAATACTCCCAACTGACCGATAGTGAACCAGTACCGTGAGGGAAAGGCGAAAAGAACCCCTGTGAGGGGAGTGAAATAGAACCTGAAACCGTGTACGTACAAGCAGTAGGAGCCCTTCGAGGGTGACTGCGTACCTTTTGTATAATGGGTCAGCGACTTATATTCTGTAGCGAGGTTAACCATTTAGGGGAGCCGTAGCGAAAGCGAGTCTTAACTGGGCGCTTAAGTTGCAGGGTATAGACCCGAAACCCGGTGATCTAGCCATGGGCAGGTTGAAGGTCAGGTAACACTGACTGGAGGACCGAACCCACTAACGTTGAAAAGTTAGGGGATGACCTGTGGCTAGGAGTGAAAGGCTAATCAAACCGGGAGATAGCTGGTTCTCCCCGAAATCTATTTAGGTAGAGCCTCGGACGAATACTTACGGGGGTAGAGCACTGTTAAGGCTAGGGGGTCATCCCGACTTACCAACCCTTTGCAAACTCCGAATACCGTAAAGTAATATCCGGGAGACACACGGTGGGTGCTAACGTCCATCGTGGAGAGGGAAACAACCCAGACCGTCAGCTAAGGTCCCAAAGTGTATGTTAAGTGGGAAACGATGTGGGAAGGCTAAAACAGCTAGGAGGTTGGCTTAGAAGCAGCCATCCTTTAAAGAAAGCGTAATAGCTCACTAGTCGAGTCGGCCTGCGCGGAAGATGTAACGGGGCTAAACATACCACCGAAGCTACGGCTGCATACTTAGTATGCGGGGTAGGGGAGCGTTCTGTAAGTGGCTGAAGGTGTGCCGGGAGGCATGCTGGACATATCAGAAGTGCGAATGCTGACATGAGTAACGATAATGCGGGTGAAAAACCCGCACGCCGGAAGACCAAGGGTTCCTATCCCATGTTAATCAGGGTAGGGTGAGTCGACCCCTAAGGCGAGGCTGAAGAGCGTAGTCGATGGGAAACGGGTTAATATTCCCGTACTTGGTATAAATGCGATGGGGGGACGGAGCAGGCTAGGCAAGCATGGCGTTGGTTGTCCATGTGAAAGGCTGTAGGCTGGTGACTTAGGAAAATCCGGGTCGCTAAGGCTGAGAGTCGAGACGAGC
>NZ_JAKFZS010000082.1 GCF_021654285.1 Pseudoalteromonas luteoviolacea
CTTTTTGTTCAAAACATCAGGAGCTCACATTAACCCAGCTCTTTGTAAGAACCCAGCACTGTATTCTGTGGAACCATCGAAAATAGATGCTGAGTCAGTGCTATCTACTTTATTGGCTGCAAAAATGTCCAACACAGATGTTAAAATCGCTATTTCAGGTACTCAGTGTGGGTCTTCTGATCATGCAAGTGATAAGCCTTCGGTTTCTCGAGTTGGAATATTCTAATTAAGCGTTTTTTAGGGAATGAGACAAGAAAGATAAAAAGATAAATGACATCCATTTATTTATATAACAGCTACACCTCAAAAAGCTGTCAAACAGAAACAAATCTCTTAAATGTACTCAATTCCCTTTTTTCTTATTGGATATATTATGTAAGCTTCATATATTTTATGATTTTCAGACATAGCTAATCGCGTAACTTTGAACAGCTACGTTGAAATTGATGTGTCAGTACGTATTAAAAGTTAAGCGAATAATTCACTGCACTGCGTCAAATTACCTCGCCGTTTTAACTTTAAGTGCTCGCAATACTTTTGCTTAGCATCGGGCCTACCCACTGAACCTTTGAACACCTTGGTAAACTGAGTAGTGAGCTTTAACCAATTCTCTGATTGGATATTAAGTCTGGCTAAGATTGGTTGCGAATCTGTGATATATCCGCGTTTGTCTTCGCGCATACACCGACCTGTTAAGTCAACAAGCTCTATGTAATATTTAAATTCAAATGGTAAGCCCTTTGGCATGTTTTTTCTTGGATTACCTGCAAAACGCATGAGTGATTTAGGCTGCTTGCCTACTTTTACTGCCTCAATACGCTTTTTGATACTGGTATGGTCTGACTCTTCTGGCGTCTCTGCCATTTTGGCTCTGACTGGATTCAAATCAACATATGCTAAGCACGCTGCCAACGCGGCTTCATCTAATAAGGCTTGTGATTTAAATCGCCCCTCCCAAAAACGGCCTGTACAACCGTCCTCCTTATTGGCTTTACGCGCGATATCTTCGTTGAGCGTTCGCATAAACCAGCTGATATCCGCTAGACGTTTTCTATATTCGTCTATCAACTCTGACAGCATACAGCGCTCTGAATTGCTCAGTGACTCTCCGCTGACAAACTTATGAGTCAACCAAGTGCCTTTAAACTGCTTGTGCCAACGGATTAAAATGGCTTTATCGTTTAGTCGTTTTGCTTTTTTATCATCTACATACAAAACAATATGGGTATGATTACTCATCACCGCATACGCACATACATCGATACAAAATACCTTGGATAGTTGTAACAGCTTCTCTTCAAGCCAGCCTCTTCGATGCTCATATGACTTACCTGTTACTTTGTCTTCTCCGCACAAATAAGCACGCCTTACGCATCGTGATATACAGTGATAGTACTTGGTATCCACCAAGCTAACTTGTCTCTTCCTTGCTATTGCCATAAAAAAAGCCATCCATACTTTAACATTCAGTAAAGCATAGACGGCTTCTTAGACTATTCCCAAATTA
>NZ_JAKFZS010000083.1 GCF_021654285.1 Pseudoalteromonas luteoviolacea
TGACATATATGGACACTCCATTTATGTCAAGTTAAGTAAGTCTATCGGGGCAGTTTTTACTGCCTCGTTATCATTATTTTATTCCCTACCAGCCGCATTTCGATGATTAACCACGTGCAATAAAGCGTTGCTCTGACATATATCCGGGCTTAACTGTTATTCAGCGCCCCTAATGAGCTACGAGTCTACACACCCTAAATTGAAAACACCCAATCGGTTTAAATACCGTGCCTTTGTCGGGTTTTATGTAGGCAGGCTAGGCCTTTTTTCATCTACTTTTAGCAACTATAAGTTGGGAGGTTGTTAGGTGCTCACAACACCCACTCGGGTTATGTTACCCTTGTCATGACCGAGCTTCCCAACAACCAAATTGAATAACTTTATACATTTTGTGTCACCGCATTGTTAAACATTGGTCGGTAGAATTCATTCTTTTGAAGTAATATCCACATCAACCTTGCTAGGCGGTGTGCAGTTGCAACAATGGCTTTATTGACACCTCTTCGTTGCTTTAAAGCTGTTATCCAGCGATTTAAATCGTCATCTTTTTTATGGGCATGGTTCACAACAGTGCGAGCGCCATGAATAAGTTGCTTCCTAAGGTAACAATCACCGCGTTTAGTTATGCCGCTTAGGCGATTAGTCTCACCTGATGCATATTGTTTGGGAGTGAGGCCGAGCCATACACTAAAGTCTTTGGCACATTTAAAAGCTTGGCCCCTGTCGATACTGGCACTGAAAGCAGAAGCGATTGTGGGACCTATCCCTGGTATTGATTGCATAATCTCTGCGCTACTATTTTGAGCATTAGTCTGTCGGAACAGGGAGTCCAGTAGCCTAACCCTTTTGTCATAACCATCTAATTCTTCGTGCACCTCTAGTAGCATAAGTCTAAGAACTGGTTGAATGGCTTCGGATAATAGCTCATGGATATATCGTTTAAATATCGAGTATGCTTTTGGAATATGGATACCAAACTCCAGCAGTAGACTTCTAGTTTGGTTAATACAAGCTGTGCGCGAAGCTAATACTCTTTCTCGCATTCGATGTAATATAAGGATAGCTTGCTGCTGCTCAGTTTTCACTGGAACGAATCGTATGTTGGGCCTTCTACTTGCCTCGTATATTGCCATGCAGTCGTTTTTATCATTTTTATTACCACGGACAAACGGAGTTACATGTTGCGCGGGAATGAGATGAACTTGATGTCCAGCGGACAAACATACGCGACCCCAATAATGAGAAGAACAGCAAGCCTCCATAACAACTTCGCAGGTGGGCAAGTTGACTAGCGCTTCATGAAGTTTTACTCGAGATAGCCGCTTTGACAAACAAGGTTTACCTGATTGATCAATGCCTAGCAATTGGAATACATTTTTTGCCAAATCGATGCTCAATATACTAACGTTATTCATGATGGATGCTCCTGTTAACTGTCGTTATTAACACCTTCAGTTTGGCGCATTGACGCCGATTTGGGAGTGTCCATCTCATCACCCAACT
>NZ_JAKFZS010000084.1 GCF_021654285.1 Pseudoalteromonas luteoviolacea
CAGTTTAAAAACAAACAAAAGGACAGGCAAATTTTAAATGTCGAATAATATCACAAGTTCACTCTTTAAAAATAAACAACTATAAAATTTAAAAAGTAATAAATAGAGAAGATAAAGATGGCTTAAATTGAGAACACAGTAAAAATAACTCATTTATGTATAATTTAATTTCAATGAATGAGAGATAAATAGTTTAAAGAGGTGATTTAAATAAGCTTTACTACCCAACCCCCTTATACCAACTTACATCATTTTTAGCAGCATGCGCTCTTAATACCGTTTTCGAGCCTGCAAAATTACCATAGTGAGTACCGTAATTTTGTACTCTATCCAGCCAAGTTGCTTCTTCAATTCTCAGTGATACAAGTATATCGGGCACATTCTTCGGTATGAACCCTTTCTTTTTAGGGTGAACATGGCGACCCGTCCAATCAACTAGTTCAAGATAATCAATTAATGAGAAAGGTATTGTGTTTTCATGCTCTCTTTTACCAAACCGTTTTAATGATTTGGGCTGTTTTATTTGGTATGCAGCTTCATTATTTTTATTAGATTTTTGTGCGTTTGGTTTGACGTTTTTAAAGTGCCTAATGCGCTCTTGAATTGAGGTAAAATCACTATCCTCTAGATTATTTGCCATGTTGGCTCGAATCGGGTTTAAATCTACATAGGCCATGCAGCTGAGCAATGCGGTTTCATCTAACAAAGCTTGGGATTTATATCGTCCTTCCCAATATTTACCCGTGCAGTTGTCTTCCTTATTTGCCTTCTTAGCAATGAATTCATTAAGGTTTTTCATAAACCAGCTAATGTCATACAGTCTGGCTCGCCATTTTTCAATTAGCTCAGATACGAGCAACTGCTCTGCCTCACTGAGCGTATCACCGTGAAGGTATCTATCAATAATTGGGCTACCCTTGTATAACCTATACCACCTTGATATCACTTCATTATCTGACCAATTAAGTGCTTGCTGTCTATTCACTTTAACAACCAAATGATAGTGATTACTCATAATGGCATATGCGGCTATTTCAATGGCAAATACACGACTTAGCAGCTTTACTCTTTCGACTAACCATGTTCGTCTATGGTCAAAGTTTTTACCTGTATATTCATCTTCTCCACACAAAAAAGCACGACGTACACATCGTGCTATTAAGTGATAATAAGACGTCGACGACAAATCTATCAGTGCTTTCCTTGCTCTTGTCATTCCCATTCAACTCAACTTAAAACTGGATATTTAAACAGTAGTCAAATAACTCGAATTAAGCAAAAGATTTGTGTCTGTCCCATAAGTTTGTTATCTGACCAATTAAGTGCTTGCTGTCTATTCACTTTCACCACCAAATGATAGTGATTACTCATGATTGCATATGCGGCTATTTCAATCGCAAATACACTGCTTAGCAACTTTACTCTCTCCACTAACCATGTT
>NZ_JAKFZS010000085.1 GCF_021654285.1 Pseudoalteromonas luteoviolacea
TCGTCTACTTTCTATTCTTAACTTCTAACAAGTTTAAACCACTTTGGCGTTGTATGGTTAAGCCTCACGGGTAATTAGTACGAGTTAGCTCAATGCCTCACAGCACTTCCACATCTCGCCTATCAACGTTGTAGTCTTCAACGGCCCTTCAGTTAACTCTAAGTTAAAGTGAGAACTCATCTCGAGGCTCGCTTCCCGCTTAGATGCTTTCAGCGGTTATCGATTCCGAACGTAGCTACCGGGCAATGCTATTGGCATAACAACCCGAACACCAGCGGTTCGTCCACTCCGGTCCTCTCGTACTAGGAGCAGCCCCTCTCAATTCTCAAACGCCCACGGCAGATAGGGACCGAACTGTCTCACGACGTTCTAAACCCAGCTCGCGTACCACTTTAAATGGCGAACAGCCATACCCTTGGGACCGACTTCAGCCCCAGGATGTGATGAGCCGACATCGAGGTGCCAAACACCGCCGTCGATATGAACTCTTGGGCGGTATCAGCCTGTTATCCCCGGAGTACCTTTTATCCGTTGAGCGATGGCCCTTCCATTCAGAACCACCGGATCACTATGACCTACTTTCGTACCTGCTCGACGTGTCTGTCTCGCAGTTAAGCTGGCTTCTACCATTACACTAACCGTACGATGTCCGACCGTACTTAGCCAACCTTCGTGCTCCTCCGTTACTCTTTGGGAGGAGACCGCCCCAGTCAAACTACCCACCAGGCACTGTCCTCAATCCCGATTAGGGACCTAAGTTAGAACATCAACACTACAAGGGTGGTATTTCAAGGACGGCTCCACACAATCTAGCGACTGTGCTTCAAAGCCTCCCACCTATCCTACACATGTAGGGTCAATGTTCAGTGCCAAGCTGTAGTAAAGGTTCACGGGGTCTTTCCGTCTAGCCGCGGGTACACAGCATCTTCACTGCGATTTCAATTTCACTGAGTCTCGGGTGGAGACAGCGTGGCCATGGTTACACCATTCGTGCAGGTCGGAACTTACCCGACAAGGAATTTCGCTACCTTAGGACCGTTATAGTTACGGCCGCCGTTTACCGGGGCTTCGATCAAGAGCTTCGCCTAAGCTAACCCCATCAATTAACCTTCCGGCACCGGGCAGGTGTCACACCGTATACGTCATCTTACGATTTTGCACAGTGCTGTGTTTTTAATAAACAGTCCCAGCCACCTGGTCACTGCGGCTCTCGTCTGCTTATGGAGCAAGTCCTTCACAAACAAGAGCGTACCTTCTCCCGAAGTTACGGTACAATTTTGCCTAGTTCCTTCACCCGAGTTCTCTCAAGCGCCTTAGTATTCTCTACCTGACCACCTGTGTCGGTTTAGGGTACGATTCGATATAAACTGAAGCTTAGAGGCTTTTCCTGGAAGTAGGGCATCAACAACTTCAC
>NZ_JAKFZS010000086.1 GCF_021654285.1 Pseudoalteromonas luteoviolacea
CGCCACCTTTTCAGGAACACCCCCTTCAGATATTACTTATATCGAGCCCGTTGTAAACAGTGAGTATATTGGTGAATTAGTGTGGTTAGAAAGTGGCAAAAATTGCTCACAAAAGAAATGGAGTGACGTGCCATTTTTATCTTCTCCAATCGTTGACCCTACATTATATAAAATATTATCCAATATATACTCACTATTAGATGCAGCGACCAAAAGTAATGTTGAAACCAATTTGAAAAAAGATAAAATTCTCAGCTTTAAGAAACAGCCAATAATATCAATTGGTGTGGAGCGAGACAAAACTGATTATTATTACAAGTTCGATGTCGGAAACGACATATGCGCTCACCTAACAATTTATACATTAATAAATGAAGACTCTTTCGAAGTAAAAAGTGTTTATATGGCAATGTGTTAATTATTCAGTTTTCAATTAGATTGGTAATATGAGCTGAAGAACACAAACTCCTCAGCTCCCCAAGTCATTAGTGCTCGCAGCCTTGTGTGCATCCAATTCCTGTTGGTACAACTGTACCGCAACAACCACCAAAACTATATGTGAAGCATACAATAACATGTGACATAGCACCACCACCTACATCAGCTGTTTGCTCTTGTGGTATGACTTTTTTATCCGCAGATAGTGTTTTTATCTTTTTTTTGTTCAACTTGATATTCATAACAATTTCCTTTTTTACATATTTTAATTAATAAACGGCCCTAGATTTCAAAAATCAAACCAAGCCTAATTCATCACTTCAAAAAACTTATTAAAATTAGTTAATAATTTCCAACCACATAATGTAAATTATTTTAAATTCTATAAAATTAAATAAACCCCAAAAAAAACACCTTAAACCTTCAATGCATTAGTTTTCAATGAGTAAAATACAACTATTATAAAGGGCAGTATTTTGTGCAATTAGCTTCAGTGGGAGACTGTGGCACAATCACGAGTGTAATTAATACATATACTAAATAGTGATATTGTACCACCCCCGCCTATACCATTAGTTTGTTCTTGAGGTATGACTTTTTTATCCGCAGATAGCGTTTTTATTTTCTTTTTGTTCAGTTTGATATTCATAACTATGACCATATTTATTACAACCATTTAAATTAAAAACACATTTACACAGCAAAAAAATTATATCAACACATTTTTAACCCACATCAAAAATAACTGTCCAATAGACTCCGTGATTAATTCTTAAAAGCGAATAAATAAGTGTTAGAAAACACAAAAACCATACGAGAATTTAGAATAATTAAACAAAACCCTCTGATAATTAAAGTTATTTTTTGAATTTAAAGTTATAAACCAGATTTTCTCACCATTCTAAAATAAAGTTTATTTAACTTAAAAAAACAGTCAATTTTCTAACTTAAAACGGCC
>NZ_JAKFZS010000087.1 GCF_021654285.1 Pseudoalteromonas luteoviolacea
GGCGGTAACTCAAAGTGTAGTGACGAATGCGAGCGGTGAATTCAGCTTTACAGGCTTAATTGAATCAAATGCCGATGGCTATACCATCACGCAAACAGCGAGTGGCGATCACCAAACCGGTAATCGCTACATTGGTACTGAAGCAGGCGTAGTCAGCAATGTCGCCAAAGTGGTGGTCGGCACAGACGCAACGCCAGAGCTTAAATTTACAGAAAAACCAAAAGCGGGTGATAAGTCAGTATCAGGTACCGTGTTCTTGGATGTGAACCAAGATGGCACAGTTGATCAAAATGATGCGTTGCTAAAAGACATGACGGTCACGATCACGGGTACTGATAAATATGGCCAAACGGTAAATCAAAGTGTAGTAACGAATGCGAGCGGTCAATTCAACTTCACAGGTCTGATTGAATCCAATGCAGATGGCTACACCATCACGCAAATAGCGAGTGGCACTTACCAAACCGGTAATCGTTACATTGGCTCAGGCGCAGGCGTGGTCAGCAATATCGCAAAAGTGGTAATCAGCACAGACGCAACACCAGAGATCAAATTTACAGAAAAACCAAAAGCGGGTGATAAGTCAGTATCAGGTACCGTGTTCTTGGATGTGAACCAAGATGGCACAGTTGATCAAAATGATGCGCTGCTAAAAGACATGACGGTCACGATCACGGGTACTGATAAATATGGCCAAACGGTAAATCAAAGTGTAGTGACGAATGCGAGCGGTGCGTTCATTTTCACAGGTCTGATTGAATCAAATGCCGATGGTTACACCATTACGCAGACAGTAAGTGGCACTTACCAAACGGGTAACCGTTATATCGGCTCAGATGCTGGCGTTGTGAGCAATATCGCCAAAGTGGTGGTCGGCACAGACGCAACACCAGAAATCACCTTCACAGAGAAACCAAAAGCGGGTGATAAGTCGGTTTCAGGTAAGGTGTTCTTGGATATCAACCAAGATGGCACGGTTGATCAAAACGATGGGCTTCTCAATGGGATCACCGTCACCATCACAGGCACGGATAAATTTGGTCAGGTGGTGGACACCACAACGACGACCAATGCCAACGGTGAATTCAGCTTTACAGGCTTAATTGAATCAAATGCCGATGGCTATACCATCACGCAAATAGCGAGTGGAGATCACCAAACAGGTAATCGCTACATTGGTTCAGGCACAGGCGTTGTCAGCAATATCGCAAAAGTCATTGTCGGCACAGAGGCAACGCCAGAAATCACCTTCACAGAGAAACCAAAGGCTGGTGACAAATCTATCTCAGGTCGTGTATTTGTGGACATCAATCAAGATGGCACAAATAACGGCAATGACTTTGTACTTACAGGTATTGCGATCACGCTAACA
>NZ_JAKFZS010000088.1 GCF_021654285.1 Pseudoalteromonas luteoviolacea
CGCGGCCTTCATTAATTTGGCCAAGTGCGCCATCTAAAACAGAGATGGCCTGTTGAGCACTGTCTTGGCTTAATATATCGGTGTCAGATACGGCGATTTCAGGTACTTCTTCATAAGTTGTGGTGTAAGTGTTATTGAAAAGCTCTCTTGGTCGATCTTTGCCCCAGTCACTTACAGGAATTGGCTCGCCAGTTTCGGTATCAAAATAACTAATGGTGCCCGTTGTGAGTATATTTTTATGATTAATTTCAGTGGTTTGCACAGGTGTTTTTAAATAGCGGTAAAACTCTGTAGTACGACCAGCTGCGCCAACGAAATTTGGAGTAAATGCGCGCCCTGCATAGACTCTGAGCTCTAAACTGTTCTCTCCTGCGTTATCTACATCGATATTTGCAAATCCAATATTGTGTCCATCATCATCGATTAAATAGACACCATGGTTTGAACCATGCAAGAAATGAAACTCTTCGAATGCAACGGCCCTGATCCCTGTCGTTGCTGTGTGTTGATTAATCTGATCAGCCATTGCTTGTACCTGCGCACCATCTTGAAAGTCCGTGAATGAAGCTGAAATGGGCACGGTGCCACCACCGCCGACCAGATCAAAATTCAATATGACGGGTTCATCATAAGGGACTTTTTCGTGAGGTGCTCTAGGCGTCTCGCGGAATGAAATCGGGGTATAGGTTGTTGCCGATGCTCTAATGCCTAAGTTGGCAGCTGTGACGGCTTGTGCGATGTCATGGGTGGAATTATATGCCCCAGTCATTACTACTGCTTCAGTGCCTGTTGATGTAGTTGCTGTGATAACTGGACTATCTCCATGCCATTCATCTACGTCGGAGCGTTCAGGTAACTTATCAGGGTATATGCCAAGTTCGTTGAAGATATATGTCACATTCATCGTATCAAAAATATTGATAGCACCTATCTCATAATTAGGTGTTTGAATAGCAGCCTGCTTGGTTGCGTCTGTGCCGATGTGTGTAATATCAAATTTAGGCAATTGCAAATCAATCGTTTGCATCGCATCTGCACCAACCTGTAAAGTCTCATTAAATTGCCCGTTGAGCAGGCTTTTACCTGCAAAATTAGAGTCTTGAGCCACGGTAGAAAGATGCTGCTTGAGCTGTTGGTACTCAGCATTTAATGCTTGGCGATCTTCTTGATTGTAATTACCATTTGCAGCCTGAATCGCTAATGTTCGCATTCTTTGGATAGCTGATGACATTGATTCAAGCGCTGCA
>NZ_JAKFZS010000089.1 GCF_021654285.1 Pseudoalteromonas luteoviolacea
CGCAGCGCTTGAATCAATGTCATCAGCTATCCAAAGAATGCGAACATTAGCGATTCAAGCCGCAAATGGTAATTACAATCAAGAAGATCGCCAAGCATTAAATGCTGAGTACCAACAGCTCAAGCAGCATCTTTCTACCGTAGCTCAAGACTCTAATTTTGCAGGTAAAAGCCTGCTTAACGGGCAATTTAATGAGACTTTACAGGTTGGTGCAGATGCGATGCAAACGATTGATTTGCTATTACCTAAATTTGATATTACACACATCGGCACAGACGCAACTAAACAGGCTGCTATCCAAACACCTAATTATGAGATAGGTGCTATCAATATTTTTGATTCGATAAATGTACAAAATATATTCAACGAACTTCACATATACCCTGATAAATTACCAGAGCGCCTCGACGTAGATGAATGGAAAGGAGATCGGCCTGTTATCACAGCAACTACATCAACAGGCACTGAAGCAGTAGTAATGACTGGGGCATATAATTCCACCCATGACATCGCACAAGCCGTCACAGCTGCCAACTATGGCATTAGAGCATCGGCAACAACCTACACCCCGCTCTCATTCGAAGAGTCACCTAGAGCACCTCACGAAAAAGTCCCTTATGATGAACCCGTCATATTGAATTTTGATCTGGTCGGCGGTGGCGGCACCGTGCCTATTTCAGCTTCATTCACGGACTTTCAAGATGGTGCACAGGTACAAGCTATGGTTGATCAGGTTAATCAACACACAGCAACGACAGGGATCAGGGCCGTTGCATTCGAAGAATTTAATTTTTTGCATGGTTCAAACCATGGTGTCTATCTAATCGATGATGATGGACACAATATTGGGTTTGCAAATATCGATGTAGATAACGCAGGAGAGAACAGGTTAGAACTCAGAGTCTATGCAGGGCGCGCATTTACTCCAAATTTCGTTGGCAAAGGTCGTACTACAGAGTTTTACAGCTATTTAAAAACACCTGGGCTGACCACTGAAATTAATCATAAAAATATACTCACAACGGGCACTATTAATTATTTTGATACCGAAACTGGCGAGCCAATTCCAGTAAGTGACTGGGGCAAAGATCGGCCAAGGGAGCTTTTCAATAACACTTACACCACAACTTATGAAGAAGTACCTGAAATCGCCGTCTCTGACACCGATATATTAAGCCAAGAGAATGCTCAACAGGCTATTTCTGTCTTAGATGGCGCACTTGGCCAAATTAATGAAGGCCGCA
>NZ_JAKFZS010000009.1 GCF_021654285.1 Pseudoalteromonas luteoviolacea
CTACAAATAAGTTTTAGAAACTAAAGCGTTTTATCTTTGCTTGCCACATTGAGTGTTTGAAAAAATGCATAAGCGTCAAACTCTGTGCTTTGAGATAACTGAGTCATTGAATTTACCAGCTCGCTCGATAAGTGTGGTTGTATGCCATTTAAAAACGTTGCCACAGACGCGGGTTTACCTGATTCTATTTGTTGATTAAAACTCTGCCATGTATCGAATATATCGAGTTGCTTGTTTTCTTTTACAAGGGCGTGATTGATTTCGTTTATAAGCACAAGTCCGCAATTATAATGCAATCGCGAGTTAGATTTTACAGCGCGGATGTAGCTGGGCTCTTGTTTTAACCCTTCAAGACAATGACGCTGTGCAGTCACTATTTTTTCAGATAACAAGCTGGTATTGTTTGCCACGTTTGCAGACGCGACCCCCGCTAAAAATTCAGCAGCGCCTTCATGTAGCCATGCTTCTGATGGGTTTTCAATGTCAGATCCCTGCTTTTGATAAAGATGTGCTACTTCATGGGAAAAAAACCAAAAAATAGACTCACTATTCACTTTTTCGATGGCTTTTTCTCCATACCAATGCAGGAAAATTTGATCAGATAAGGTGCCACCTTGATGACCATATCGACCGTCATTGGTTTCACTAAATGAAGCGAATAAAGCAGGTCGATAATCTAATGTGCCCATTTTATCAGCAAAGAAGTCCATCAATTTAGGTAAATCTTTTTCAATGTGCTTCTTTAAGGTTGGAGGTAAGCGGCCATCAATTAAACTGACAAAGTGCGCATCTTCAATGGGGGCTTCATGACCAACATAGACCTTTTGACCACTGTCTTTGCCTATCCACTGCACGTTGTTTTTATACACTTTGCCATCAACAATAATATGATTGAAAGGCGCTTTTATCGCGATTGGCCATGCGTTGGTATTGTCGGCACAAGTTGATGCGCAAGCAAAAAAGCGCCCTGAATGAAGCAACATACCACCATCTGAAAATGGTGAGAATGGGGCATATTCCTTTGGTAATGGCGTATAGGTTGGGGTGAGTTTTATTTTGACCTCAGTGAATGGGCGGCCATCTTTTCTGGTTATGCTTTCTTGTGAGTTGTGTTTATCAAAGTTTATTACATAGTGTGGGTTATCTGGTTTCCACCTTTTTACTCTGGAGTTATCTGGGGTTCTTTTAAACACCAGTTTTTTAATTGGCTTGTTTATTTTATAAGTAACACGCCAAGTGCTTTCTTGATTTTTTTCAATAATGGTGGCTATTTCTGATGCGTATAATATGGGTGAGATAAAAGATAAAATAAAAAATATGATTCTATAAAACACTGTGTAAGCCTGTTTTTATTTTTGTAATGTTCATAATTAGTTTATAACAGCATATATTTATTCATGCTGAATACCGTATAAGAAATTTGAGGGTTTTTACTGATATTTATTATTACATTTTTTGACGGTTGGTGTCGTAAGCTAATTACTCAGGTATTTTCACTGCACTTGGCTTATCGAATAAATAGCCTTGTGCCAAGTCGATACCAATCCCCTTGGCTGCTGCGAGTTGGGCCTTATTCTCCACCCCTTCAGCAAGAATTTTACCACCATATTGATGCACAGCCTGGATCACTTGTTTTAATTCACTAATAATTTGCTGGTTTTCAGGTAGTTGATTGATAATTGTAATACAGAGCTTTGCAACGTCAGGCTGTGCAATTTTAATGGTCTTTAGTTCAAAAAAACCACAACCGACGTCATCCAGCCAAATTTGATAGCCAAGTTGACGTAAAGTGCCCATTTTTGTTTTTAAGGGTGCCCAATCTTCAACTGGAACATGTTCTGTTAACTCTAAGCAAATGAACTCTGGATAAGGGTGATTTAAAAGTACGTAATTAACCTGGTTACTAAAGAGCATTTTAGGTGCAATGTTGACTGTTAGCATACAGGGTTGTTGAAGTCTGCAAATTTTTTCATGTGTTACGAAGTGGGTGAGTAATGCCTGTATCTCAAGCTCATTTTGCTTGCCACTTGCTAGTGCTGCAGCGAAAAGCTGGTCAGGACTGTGTAACTGAGAGTTTTTAGGGCCTCGGATCAGTGCTTCATAACCAAACACGCCACTTGACTGAACGTGTTGAATGCTTTGCCAGTATGGCTCTAGTTGTTTGTTGACTAATATGTCATTAAGTTGAGTTTTAAAATCAGGTTCAACTTCCAAGAGCGCAGCACTGGCATCTGAGCGCACGGATTGATTGTGAGAGGTTTGGGGCGATACAATCTGTGCACTTACTTGAATATCTGAGCAGCGCACTAAAGAAGAATCTAACCGTTTACTTAACTCTTTACATAAACGCTGATTTATATATTGTGCAGCATCTTCATTACTGGCAAATTGGTGGCTTTCAAAGCAAAATTCTGCTTTGGTAAAGCTGTGTTCAAATAGGGTCACTTGGGTGTCACTTTGCATGCATTCAACCAACGTTGACCAAATCATCATACCAGTTTCATTGCCAAGTCTGGCAATGATTAATGGCCATCCAGCAAGTGTGATCAGTGTTCTCGTCTGCACATTATACTCCTGTTATACGTGCTCAATAAAATGATTAGGCAGGCTATTTAGTGGGCGATTTGCAACATAATTAACTATGTTGTGGTTTGCTCAGTATGAGAAGAACGCCAGTAATCATTAAAACTAATCCAGTAATCCTTTTTAAATCTAAGTCAAACTGCTTCACGCCAAAAAAGCCAAAAAAGCCAAAATGGTCAATGACCGCCATTGCAACTAATTGGCCAAGCAATACAAAAGTTATGGCATTGGCAATGCCAAATTTTGGAGCAACCCAAGTTATGGTTAAAATATAAAACATCACAAAGCATCCTCCAAAGTAAAAATACCAAGGAGTGTCTGGTACAAACAATGTTTTTGGAACACCGCTGCTTGCAAATAAATAGATAAGGGCTATGCACAGCCCAACAAATAATAGAATCGCCGCTGCAAGCGCTGTATTTTGTAACTTACTACCTAAGCCGCTATTTAAGGCCGCCATGATAGGGATCCCAAGACCAGCTATAAACATAATGAGAGCATAGATAACAAGGCTATGTGTATTTTGCAGCATATTTGAACCCTACGTTGTTTGATGAGACATGGATGTGCTTTGTGACTTTAACTTGTAGGCGATTCTTGTTTTTATATGAGGCATATTCATTCCTTTTGAAAGCACATAGCTGACTGATTATTGCCTGCGCATGTCGGATTTTCAACTTATCAAGGTTGTTTATTTTACTTACTTACTATTCTTTATGTGTACTTGTTTGTTTATCATTGCAAATAATATATCACCTTAAATTAAACTGTTTTTCATCGTCTTTAAAGTGGCTTTATCAAATTTATAATAACAACCCGGTTTCTGATGTGACTGGTCTTTCTTGATAAGCAATATGGAGTGTTTAAGTATAGATTTTCCGTGTGTAATAATATATTTTCATATGAATTTATTCATTGTGAGGGTGTTTTTGATACTTTTTAATATGAATATTGTGTAGATAACAATGATAGATAAATAAAAGGAAATTTTTAAATGGGTAAAACAACGCATAAGGCATTGGCTATTGCGCTGAGCACAGGCCTGCTATCTCATTTTGTACAAGCTGCGCCAGTACTGAATAAAACAACCTATGAGTTCAATTCTGGCCTGCAAATACAAGAAGAGTTCAATATATTTGGCAGTGGTAATGTTACTGATCCAAACTATTCAAATAACGAGCTTAGAATCCAATTGAATGCTGATAAGTCATACAGTCAGATTGGTTTTTACGATCAAGTACGTACCGCTTATGGTCAAGCGGTTGCATATAATATTATAGATAGACGTTGGATAGAGTTTAAAGGCAAGCTCTTATATTATGCGGCGGTTACAGACGGTACAAACAAGATAGAAACTATCCCGTTTCGCGTTATTAACCCCGCAGGCGAAACATCTGAATGGGGTGTGATCCGCGTCAGTCTAGATGAAGCATTCAATATTGATTATGACTACTATCCGAGCGATGATAGCGCACAGACCTCAGCCGATCAGGCTATCACAATCAATGTGAAAGACAATGATGCAAACGTGCCATACTATTTTGGTGTCGAGGTCTATGCTTGGGCTGAAAATGGTCGTGTAACGGTTAATGATGATCACACTATTACGTATACACCCAAGGCTGGTTTTGTCGGCCAAGATTCGTTTAAATATCGAATTAAAGGTAATAACTTATATGATATTACCAGTGCACCCGCGACCGTAACTATTAGAGTAAACTAAACTGAACATTATTAAAAAGCACAGGTAAATACTTGTGCTTTTACCTCTGACTTTAACTCTTTTGATTACCATGTTATCGCCTTTTTCTTCTTTATTTATGATTGTTATGTCAATATGTTTGAGAATAAGGACATGTTTTGAGTACATGCCTACACAAAGCATTGATGGCGCTTAGTATTTTTTTATAAAAATGACTTTGTTCTTTGCTAAAGGAATTGCTCAAAGCTCACCAAAATAACAAAAAAGAGAAACTAACGTGGTGAAAAAAGCAATTATTATCGGTGCGACATCAGGGATTGGTAAAGCATTGGCGTTTAACATGGCACAACAAGGTTATATATTAGGGCTTACTGGTCGACGGGAAGCGCTGTTGGCTTCGTTACAGCAATCCATAGGGAGTAAGACATATACATGTGTGATGGATATTTCTACACCACATAATGCAGTTGAAAAGTTCGAGCAACTGATAAAAAACATGCAGGGAGTTGATTTTGTACTTATTAATGCAGGAACTGGGAGCTGTGAACCCGATTTCCCTCTGGAAGGTGAGCTAAATACGATAGCGGTGAATGTATCAGGGTTTACCGCGATAGCAAATGCAGCCTATCACTATTTTCTAAAACAAGGCCACGGACATATCGTTGCAACCTCTTCGATAATGGCGCTTCGCGGCGGACCTTGCCCATCATACAATGCATCCAAAGCATATATATCGAATTACTTAGAAGGCTTATATTGCCGTGCTCATAAGGCGGGGTTGGATATCAGTGTCACAGATATTCGCCCAGGCTTTGTTGATACGCAGATGGCTAAAGGTGATGGTATTTTTTGGCTCGCGCCAGCGGACAAAGCCGCTGTGCAAATCTTAGCAGCGATTGAGCAAAAAAAGCGGGTGGTTTACATTACAAAACGCTGGCGATTAATTGCAATTTTGATGCAAATTTTGCCGTTTAGTGCGTTTGTGAAGTTGATGCTAGGGAAAAAAGGTAATTAAGAGCAAGGCATTACACTTCATTTTCTCGGTGACTGAACTCGCGTATTGGCCATTTATTTTAGACATGTAATGTCTTGTAATAGTTACAAAGAGAAGCTCTCCTATACTGAACATTCTTAAGCAAAAAAGGATGAATTCATGTCTTTTATTGCTATACCAAGTAATTTCCACCCAATGAGAATAAGCCTATGTAAGTTCGGGTAAAAGTTACTGGTGTAATTTAGCTGTGCAGTTATCCGTTTTAGATTGGCGTTTTGAGTTAATTTATATAGGCGACTTTAGTCCTTGAAGCACTCTCAGTTTACACGAGAACTAGGTAAGCACGGTGAGTGTGTGTTTGCAGTTTACACAACAAATTATACGGCATTGGTAATGATGGAATAAATATGCAAAGTTGGAGATATAAAAATGAGCTTAACATTTGAACAGTTCAGACTAGCAGTTCAAGGTGATGATGAGCTTCTCAGATTTACAGAGAAGGATGGAAAAGCGAGTAAAGTCACCTACGCGGGTGCAGAATATCGAGTTTGGGAACCTACAACAGTTGATTTGTCTGGACCATGTTACATATATTCTTTAATTTCCAAAGTCGATGTCGTTGTGACTGGAAGAGATGTTCATGCATCTGTAAAAATGGATTTTGACAGTAGGACAGGTAGGATACGAGGGATATTTGTCTCAAGCGGTAAAGGGGATGACGTTGATCAATTAAAAGGGGTTAATGCTTCCTATTTTGTTGATGACCTTGATGCTGCAAATTTTGCTGATGACATACCTGAACTCGCTGCTGCAATATCTGTTTCGCAAATTGCGGCAAAAATAGTGGATTTGTTTACCATGGATAACACTGGAGCAGTTGCAATGTTTCCGCATATTATTGCAAACAAAGTTGTTGGCACCTACCTAGTGAGAGTACATAACAAATTTAAACAACATTATATTTAATTTAAAATAGCTCCCTTCGCAGCTGCGAGATTAGATATCGTGATTATTACTATGGTAATTAATTTAGCAAAACCAAAAGCGCAAAGACATACTTAGCCTCTGCGCTTTTACCACTCTCACATCAATGGATGTTTACCAACTTAAGCCTCAGCTTTTGACTGTGTTTTGGAAGCATTGTTTGTCGCTTATCATAAAGAGAATGAAAATGCTGATAAGCTTCATGAGATCCGAAAAATGCTAGGAAAAGAAGAACCTGAAGCTCTGTCGATTTTAACGCCTTAGCTGCTGTTACAGCTCTGGGGTAAAACAAATGTATAATTTTCTCTGTTAGGCTTGTCAATCTTTTATAAATGGCTAAGATCCTGCGTTTGAATTGCCTTTAAACCTAACCGCTGAGCACAAGATGCCAAAATCGAGAACCAGTCAGTTTATCTACTCTGTCGCATTAAATAGAGCTTTTTTATTATTCCCATTAGTTTTGATTTGTTTGCTAGTGACCAATATTACCGTAGAAGATTTACGCTTTTTATTTGGCCATATGGATGAACATGGCTATCAAAATATCATTGATAACGAAGCGACGATCACGATTTTACTGATTGGTTTTGGCGCAGTGATGGATGGCCGTAAAATCCTTTCAAAACGAGCTTGGGACAGTAAGCAAGATCCAAGTTTGGAGCAGCATAAACTATTGAATGAAACCTCTGAGTATTACGGGTTTATGCTCATTGTGATTGGTATTTCGATTGAGATTGTTGACCAGCTAGCAAGTTATATGCGTAACTTTCAGGTGGAGTTACTCATGTTTGAAGCATGGTTCAGCATTGTATTGAACATAGTCGCAATTGGCGTGATGCTTAAAGCCGCTTATAAAATTGCAGTGATAGACAAGCAGGCACACCAGTTGTAATTAGGCTGTGCTAGTTAGTCATCAAGCAAGTATTTTAGTCCATCGATTTTACTGGTGGTAAAAAATGCTTGCTGCTGCCAAATTGGATTAAGAATTTGGTTTGTCCCGCCTATGACCCAAACAATATTGGCAAATTGTGCAGCCTTAAAGCCATAAATGGTTGTTTCAGGAAAAGTCTCGGTTAATACATCTGCCAGCTTACTTATCTGTGCGCGCTCGGTGAGTACCGTGTTAAGTGCTAGCCACCCTTGGTTGGTAAGTAGGCGCTTTAGGTTTTGGTAAAAATCGGGTTCGAAAATAAATGGTAGTAGCGTTGTTGAATCGAATAAATCAACCTGTATTAAGTCAAAAGGCGTGAGATCTTGTTGTTTAACAAACTCATAAGCATCTGTGCAGTGTATCGGGTTGTCATTATAATCAGGGTTAAAAAACTGCTTATATAGGTCTATTATTTGCTGGCTTTTTTCTACCGTTTCTATATGTGCTTTAGGGAATTTGTCATTGAGAAAGCGCAGCAACCCACCACCACCCAGTCCGAGTTCGAGTATCCGGTTGGTCTCTGAGAGTTCATAGGCTGGAATGGCCATAAATAACATATGGGGAAACACTAGACTGTTTGGCTCTGATAGAGACATTGCAGATTGCATAATGCCATCAATGCTAAACCAACGCAGAGTCTCGTTTTCGATGACTTGCCCCTTTTGATTGTTGACTTCAATATCTAAAAGCGTTGTGGGTGTTAACGTGTTACTCATAAGACCAGCAAGAAAAAAGCAGATAGTTTAGTTTAGCGTTTTATTTTATTTTTGTAATATAAATCATATAGATTGCCTTTGATAATACGTGTGAATTTGCAGTAATAATGTAGTCATATGTGTGTTGATCTTTTATGCAAAAACCGTCACACTCGGCACGTCTATGGCAAGAATAAAAAAAATGTTATTTCGCTTTTTTATCTATTTAAATATTTTGATCTTTAGTTTGGCCTGCTCATATGCATATGCTAATTCCATTAGGTTTGTAGCAGAAGACTTACCTCCGTATCACTACTTAAATGCACAAGGACAAGCTGATGGTGTTTTGGTTGAAATCGCAAAAGAGCTTCAGGCACATAGTGGGTTAGAAGCGAAGATTGATATATTGCCAATGGCAAGGGCATATCATGAATTGCAAACTAAACCAGACGTAGTGATGCTAGCTTGGTTGAAAACACCAAGCAGGGCCAAAAACTACCAATTTTTAGGGGTTATGTGTCAGACTTCTGCGTCATTAATGGGTCTAACTAGCAACCAAATACCTTTGTCTTCACTTGAGCAAGCAAAGCGGTATCGAGTGAGCACCATCCGGGGTTACTACAGTGAGCAATATCTCAAAAAAGCGGGCTTTTCTGAAGAGCATGATCTTGTCTTGGCCTCGCACTATAAAAGTATGTGGCACATGCTGTATAAGGGTCGCACGGACTTTATATTAACAAACACCAGAACTTTGCAACGAGAGTTAGACGAGCTCGGGCTCGACCCTACATTGTTAGAGAGCAAACTGAGATTAGATGATTTCCCCTCAGAGCTGCACCTTGCAGCCAATTTACAGTTTTCTAAATCACAGGCTAAAAAGTTACAAGCGTCTCTGAATGCGATTAAAGCGTCGGGTCGTTATGATGAGATTGTTCGTAAATGGCGGTTGCTAGACTAGTCTCATCCTAGGGACTGATAATTAAAGAATAATCAGCGCGTGAGCACTTAGTTGACTACACTTTATTGACAGGCTCAACGTCAGGAAACGTTTAAAGCGTGACAAAATTAGGTGAGTTACAGTTAGACACTGTAATGGATGGGGTCATAGATGGAATTTTTATGACCAACAGGCAGGGAGAAATTCTAAGCTTTAATGCCGCTGCGACACAAATATTTGGCTACAGTAAAGAAGAAGTACTAGGAAAGGGCATCACTTTTCTTATTCTTCAATCTGAGCAGGAAAAGTATTTTAAATATTTACATAATATCACGGACGAAAAAATTGCGGTTTTATACAGAAAGCCATGTCGTACTGGCATAGAGCTGATTGCCCTCAAAAAAGACGCCACTGAGTTTCCCTTGGAGCTATCTCTGAGTGTATTACCTTGCGATGATATTGTGCTTTGCACTGTGCGAGATGTTTCAGAGCGCAAGCAGGCAGACATGTCGATAAAGTCCTATGTAGAACACATAGAAACCATTATGGATACGGTTTTAGATGGCCTCATCACCATAGATATGAAAGGCGTGATCCATGGTTTTAATAGCGCGGCTGAAAATATTTTTGGTTACAGTGCCAGAGATGTGATTGGGCGAAACGTTAAAATGCTCATGCCTGAGCCTTATAAATCTGAACATGACTCCTATTTAGATAATTATCATGCCACTGGAGATAAAAAAATTATTGGTATTGGGCGAGAAATAACCGGGCGGCGTAAAAGTGGTCATTTATTTCCATTAGAGCTTGGTGTCAATGAGATGACTGTGCAAGGTAAAACCATGTTTGTGGGGACAGTGCGAGACATATCTGAGCGAAAAGCAGCAGAATCAGCCATCGATTCTTACATTAGAAAACTCCAGATCAGTAACTCAGAGCTTGATCAATTTGCTTATATTGCTTCTCACGATTTAAAAGAGCCCCTAAGAGGGCTTGCAAACAATGCGCTTTTTTTAGAAGAAGATCATGCGGATACGTTAGAGAGTGAAGGGTTGAGGAGAATTTCAAGAATTCGCTTTTTGTGTACGCGAATGGAAAAGTTGGTGGACAGTTTGCTGTATTACTCTCGACTGGGGCGCCAAGATTTAGCGGTTGAAGAAGTGGATTTAAATGCATTGATAGACAATGTTGCTGAATTGACTTTACCTGAGGAAACAACACAAAGCGTTGACTTAGTGATCCCCGCACCACTGCCAAATATTACCTGCGACAAGCCACGCGTATCTGAGTTATTTCGTAATCTCATTTCTAACGCGGTTAAATATAACCAGTCTGCACGTAAAAAAATAGAAATCGGTGTTAAAGCGAGTATGAATCCGCATACTCAGGTGCTAGAGCCGCAAGTTTTTTATGTCAAAGACAATGGTATTGGGATAGACACCTGTTTTTTTGAAGATATTTTTAGAATTTTTAAACGGCTTAACGAAGAAGATGATGCCGTACGTGGTACAGGCGTAGGCCTGACGTTTGTTAAAAAGATTATTGAAAGGCACAGTGGACATATTTGGGTCGAATCGGAACTTGGCCAAGGCAGTTGTTTTAACTTTACCTTAAAGCTAGGAGACTGAATGATGGATAAAGATTTAGGCCTGATTTTACTGGTTGATGATAACCCTGATGATTTTGAGGCGATACTGAGAAGTTTGCGAAAAAGCCACTTTATGAATCCAATTCAATGGTGTCAATCAGGCCAAGATGCAAAAGATTATTTATATAAAAGTGGTAAGTACAGCACGCATGAGCATTTAAAACGACCGGTATTGGCATTGGTTGATTTAAATATGCCGGGCTTGGATGGTAGGCAACTTTTAAGAGATCTCAAAGCAGACCCCCAAATGTGCTCAATCCCAATTGTGGTATTAACAACGTCGAGTGATCCTCAGGATATTGAATCTTGTTATGCCTTGGGCGCGGCGTCTTATATTCAAAAACCCGTTGAATTTGATGATTTAGCAAACGCGTTTAAAGTCCTCAAAGACTATTGGTTTAAAGTTGCATTATTGCCCTCTATCGATGGATATGATTAGCAATCGTAATCGTGAAATTTTTCAAAAAGTTATCTATATCATGTTACAAATTAAGCAGTGAGTCTGACTAGATCAAGCATGCCTTTGGAAGCATAATGAGTACGTTATTATCTAGAGGCTGATATGATCCAATTAAAAGATGTCGTATTTTCCAGAGCCGATGGTGAGGCTCAAAGGCGCATTATTGATAACGTGTCTGTGACTATCCACGATGCACAACAGGTCGCATTAGTGGGGGACAGTGGTTCAGGTAAAACCACGTTACTAAATTTACTCGCAGGACTATTGGTACCAGACAGTGGTGAAATTAATGTCAATGGCACCGTCATATCCGAATTTGATGAAAACCAATTGGCGCGCTATCGACGCCAAATAGGTGTCATATTCCAGCATTATCAATTATTAGAAGCACTTAATATCGCTGATAACATCACTTTTCAAGCGCGTCTCAATGGTATTCAAGTGGCAAAACCTGTACTAACGGCACTTGCAACTCGGCTAGGCATTGCACATAAGTTGTCTGCTTTTCCCAGTGAACTCAGTGGCGGGGAGCAGCAGCGGGTAGGTATCGCCAGAGCCATAATCAATCAGCCAAAGGTTATTTTAGCTGATGAACCAACTGGTAATCTTGATAGTGAACGAAGTCAGGAGGTACTCGAACTGCTGCAAGCCTTATGTAAAGAGCACGAAATTAACTTAATTATGGTCACACATAGCGAAAGATTGGCTGTGCAATTTGAGAGACAAATAAGGCTGAAAAGCGGACAGTTATATGACTGAATTTAAGTTAATCTTTTTTGCTTTTGGCCAGTTTTATTTGAGGCATAAAGGCCTGCTGATATTATTTGTGCTCGGCTTTAGTCTAGGAACCGCTTTGATCAGTGCTATTTTTGGCCTGAACTTAGAGGCCTCAAAACGTTATTCTAATAGCAGTGCATTATTGGCAGTGCCAGTTACCCACTTTATCAAACCGAACCTTGGCACCGAGCGCTTACCAGTTACTGTTAGGCGGCAGCTATCGCGGCAAACCGAGACGCAATTTGAAGTGGTGCTTGAAGGCAGAGTACAGCTTGAGAATAGCAAATGGCTCAATATTAAAGGGGTGAATTTATTACACTGGATTTCGCAATCAGGGGCGGGCAAAAAAGAGGCTAATTATAATGAGGTAGGAAGCCAAGCAAGCCCACTATTCGACACGATTTATTTGGACCCAAAGTTAATTGCACGGCTGGATAGCAACACACTCAAATTAAATCACGTCAGTTATGCTGTTTCACCTATTGAAGGTCTGGGCTTTCAAGCGTTGATGGACATCAGTTTGGCAGATAAATTACTCAATGCACAAGGTGAAGTGAGCTATCTAGAAGTATTTGATTTAGATGATGCTGCTGAGCTTGTTTTGACTGAATTATTAACAGGGCAAGCCCGAGTTGAGCGGGCGGATGCTCAAGCATTCGATACACTCTCAGGGCCGTTTTTCTTTAACTTACAGGCCTTGGCGCTACTCGGTTATATAGTCGGGGCATTTTTAAGCTTTAATGCCATTAAATTAGCCTTTGCCTCTCGGGCCGCCCAACTCAAACAGTTATATTTATTAGGTTGCCAGCCAATTAGGTTAAAGCAAAGCATGTTCATCGAACTTGGCACTTTAGGGTTGTTATGTGCCTATTTTGGTGCACTGCTTGGCGTGACGCTTGCCAATATTCTCGTGGTTGATGTGACTCAAGTTCTGCGCAGTTTCTATCAATTGGATAGAAGTTTGACTGTTGAGCTAGACTGGACCATGGTGGCATTAGGATTTGCGCTTAATACGGTTGTTTTGTCGATCTTTTTCTTATCGAATCGTTTATCTGAGGTGATAAAGCATAAGTTGGTTGTTTGGTTGTGCTTAGCTGCGCTTTGCATTGGCGCAGTATTACTTGCCTTGCTGGCGCAAAGTAAGCTGGTGGCCTTACTACTTTGTGCGGTTATTTTGCTGATTTTCTTTTGTATCACACCAGGCATTATCTCTAAGGTATTTTCTTGTCAGTGGCCAACGAACTCTGCACTGGTTTTATGGCTCAAAGCAGATAGTCAGGGTCAGATTAAATCGCTGTTGAGCGCCGTGCTTGCCACATTAATGGCCATGGGCGCAGCCATCGGTATGTTGGTGATGGTGAAAAGCTTTAGCCAGACATTGGATGGCCATTTAGAAAATCGTCTCAGTGCCGACCTTTATGTGCGCCCTGCAGTCGTGTCGAGCAGCATGCATTATACTCTTGAGCAAATGACAGAAATTGAACGCGTCGGGGTTTATTGGCAAGCCCGTAGTGAGGTTATTCGTGAACAAGATGCAGTACCCATAAAACTGCTTAGTTTTGGACGCGATGCACACTTGCACCAGCAGGTGAAATTACTGGGCGGGAAAGCAGTCACAAGTGATCACTTGTCCAGTAAAACTGGCGCTATCGACCAGTGCTTGGTGAATGAACCGGGGTGGCGAATATATGGTTTAGATGTCGCTCAGGTTGTGCAAGTGCAGCAGGGCAATAAGCAGTTTAGTTGTCAAATTACGGGAATTTTTTACGATTACGGAGAGCAAGAGGCAACACTACTTACCACAACAGGTGTGATTGAAAGTAGTGGTTTTAATTATCAAGCGTTTGGTTTTTCTTTGACCTTAGCGCCTGATGTAGATATCAACGATATGACCAAGTACTTGGTAGAAAAGCTGTCCATAGATAGCACCCAAATAAGCATAAATAAAGTATTTAAACAGTACGCAAAACAGCTGTTTGAGAATACTTTTAGTGTGACTCACGCCTTAAACCTGTTCATCATGTTAATTGCATTATTTGGCGTATGGGTGAGCTTTTTAACACTGGGTAGGCAGCAGCTTCAGCAAATGGCGACATTACAGACTTTAGGTGTAACGCGAGCGCAGTTATTGGCAGCCAAACTAGGCCAAACCTTAATTATATTGCTTGTCACCTTCGCCTTGGCGATCCCATTGGGTATTCTTCTAGGGGGGGTGTTGTTGACATACGTGATGCCACTGGCATTTGGTTGGAGTATGGCAATGGTACTTGATTGGTGGGGGATATTGGCTTTTAGCTTAGTAGTGCTGGTACTTGCCATGATAGTAGGAACATTGCCAATGTTACGGCTATTAAAGCGAAATATTGCAGACAGTGTGGCTCAGTTGTAGAGAGGCGAATGAAAATACAAACGATAGTTCAATTATGCGTGTGGCTTTGTATCACCAGCTTACTGCAAGGATGTAGCGAACCTGCCCAAAAGCCAGCATCAACACATCCATTTTCAATGCAAAGTGGCGACCCGGTGAGTGCAGGCACTGTATTAACTTTCCCAGAAGATCATGGTGCACATCCTGCTCAGGGGATCGAGTGGTGGTACGTCACTGCAAACCTTAAAAGTGACAACGGACAGAGTTTTGGGGTGCAATGGACCTTATTTCGCGTAACCCGACCAGAACTGTCTGCCGATCCGACAGGCCCTTGGTGGGATGGGCAATTTTATTTTGCGCATTTTGCAGTGCAAACCGATACACAGCATGTCGCTTTTGAAAAATCAGGTCGTGCATCAGATGTGGTTATTCAAGCATCGCCTTTTGAGGCAAGGCTAAAAAATTGGTCGATGCAAAGTACTGAGGACGCCTTTTTGCCGTTGAGTTTACATGCCAGTCAAGATGGTTATCGTATTGCGCTTAAAATGGACAATAGCCCCAGAGTACTGCATGGCGAGCAAGGTTTTAGCCAAAAAACGCAAGATGGCCATGCGTCCATGTATTACAGCTATCCATTTTTAGAGGTCAGTGGCGAGCTCGTGTTTGACCAAAAAGTGCATACTGTGTCGGGTCGAGCTTGGTTAGATAGGGAGTGGTCGGCTGCCTTTATTAACCCGAATCAAACTGGGTGGGATTGGTTTAGTTTGCAGGGCGAGGATCCTGAAGATGGCGGCTTGATGGCATTTTGTATTCATGCTGCTGGTAAAGGGTATGAATACTGTAGTGCAACCTCTATTGACCCCGATGGCAAGACGCGTGCATTTGGCAACGAGCAAGTTGAGCTTGTTGCAACCAAGCGCATAGAGTTGGAAGGCGTGACTTACCCAATTGCTTGGCAACTCTCCGTAGATGGTTTTGAACCTATTGAAATAAAAGCAGTAAATGCAGATTCGAGAAATAAACTCAGCATACCTTATTGGGAAGGTCGCGTAACGAGCTCAGGTGGTTATAGTGGTGCAGGGTATGGTGAGCTGGTCGGGTATTAATGAATATGTGCAGCAATTCAGCTCGCCTTTTAGTTTGACCAATATCATTAAAATGCGTGTTTTAGCCTAAAAAATTGCATATTGCGGGGATTTTTCCTCGCGATGTCGGCGTCTAGGGATTATCATGCCCACAAAGAAAGTTATATAGGCAGTAAAATATGTCGTGCCCTCCATGTCCAAAGTGTAATTCTGAGTATGTATATCAAGATCAAAGTCAATTGATCTGTCCTGAATGTGCATATGAGTGGGACCCGTCTGAGGTAGAAGAAGATGATACACCGCAAGTTAAAGATGCCAACGGTACCTTGCTTGTGGATGGTGATAAAGTCACTGTAGTAAAAGACCTGAAAATTAAAGGTAGCTCACAAGTGATTAAGATTGGTACCAAGGCTTTGGTAAGACGTGTTCTAGATAAAAAAGACCACGAGCTTGATTGCAAAGTAGATGGTGTCGGCGAAATGATGGTTACCGCAAAGTTTGTGAAAAAAGCCTAAATACATTATTAAAGAGCGCAGTTTCGCGCTCTTTACACAGTTTATAAGTTGTTATTCTTATCACTTGGCTGCTTAAGTGGTAATTCACTGTTTACCACAGATAAATGCCCTGAGCTGCTTTGCTCATCTTCAAGTAACTGCTTTACTTTTTGCTCCGTCATGGGCTGATAAAATAAATACCCTTGTAAATAATGGATATTCAGCTCATTACAGGCTGAGGTTTGTGGTGCTGTCTCTACGCCTTCGGCAACCATTTTAAAATTAAGTTTGGAGAGCATGTAAGCCAACCCTTTGAGCATATCATGATTGGTTGAGTCCGGATGTGAGATACTTTGAATGATTGAGCGGTCAATTTTCACCATTTTGATGGGTGATTTCAGTAAATGGGGAAGTGATGAAAAGCCTGTGCCAAAATCGTCTAGTGCTAGATTCACCCCATGCTCCGACAGTGTGGTTAAAGTTTCATTGATGATGGAGCAATCTTGTAATAAGGCTGACTCTGTCAGCTCTAGGACCAATTTATTTGCTGGAATATTCAACTGGCTGAGCGCGTCAATCACCATATACGAAAAGCCTCCGGTAGCCAGTTGATTTGCAGAGACATTTATCGCCAGTTTAAAGTCGTAGCGGCCTGCTTTTAGCATATCGGCAAATTGTCCAAGGGCTGATTCCAGTACCCATTTACCGATTGATTGGATCAGATCGGTTTCTTCAGCGATAGGAATGAACTCATTAGGCAGTTGCGTCGTATGTGCAAAAGGCCAGCGGATCAAAGCTTCTATGATCTCAATTTTTTCTGTTTTACTGTTGATGATGGGTTGGTAGTTGAGTTGAAAGTCTTGATTAAATGCAGCTTGCCTGAGCTCAGATTCTACCTTGTATTTGAGTAAAAACGTCTCTTGTACATTATCTTGAAAAATCTCAATATGCTCGCTATTTTGACGTTTGGCGCGATACATGGCGATATCAGCAAGTTTGATTAAATCCAGTGCATGTTCTGCGTTAATGGGAGCTAAAGCAATGCCAATGCTTGCGGTACAGTGAATGGCATGTCCATCTAATTCGAAAGGGATTTCAAACGTACTTAAAATTCGCTTAGCAATGACTTTGGCTTGTGAAATACTGGTGAGCTCACCACAGGCAAAAGCAAATTCGTCACCACCTAAGCGTGCCAATAATTCGTTCTCTCGCAGAATCTCTTTAATTCTGCCCGCAACGGCTATCAGCAGTCGGTCGCCAGCATCATGGCCAAAATGGTCATTAATGTGTTTGAATTTATCTAAGTCCAGCATCATCACCGCGACGATTTCTTCATTTCTTCTTGTACGGGACACTAGCAGGCGATTGAGCACCTCTTCAAAGTGAAAGCGGTTGTGCAGCCCTGTGAGGGTATCTTTTTCGGCTAAATCTTTAATATGTTGATAGCTATCATGGAGTTGCTGCTCAAGCTCATGTCGTTTTCTTGCTTGCAAGATAGAACGTGCAAGTTGTGAGCTGGTGATCTCATGTTTGAGTAAAAAGTCTTGCGCACCGGCATTGATACAATCCAGTACAAGCTGTTGATCATAAAGGTTACTGATCATCACAATGGCGGTATGCTTGAGGTGGTTGTCACCGCGCAGTTCAATGATGGCTTCAACACCATTGACCAAAGGCATATTAAAATCGAGCAAAATGACATCAAACTGCATGTCTTGGATTAATTGATAGGCTTCTACTAGGCTAGTTGCCTCTACGATATCGTAATGCTGTTGCTCGCCAGAGAGCGTCTTAATGACGGTTTTTCTATCAATGGCGTCATCATCGACGACAAGTAGCTTAGTATAAGTCATAAATATCTTTTCCCTGTTCAGTCCTTAACCAAATACAAATCAGTATTAATTACTATACTCACTCTTAACTCTAGTCTAAGGCCTGAAGAATAGTAGGGCTGTGTAAAATGTTTGGAATAAAAAATTCCTTAAAAATGGTTTTTGGGGACACTATTCGCGAAAGGTTGTTTTTTTTATATACAAACCTTGAACTAATGTGTATGAATATTAGGTAAATAGGCAAAGTTGGCATTAACCAAGGGAATTAAAGAAGATGGAATACATCATCGCAGTGGCATTATTTGCGATTTCTACCTCAATCACACCAGGACCAAATAATATTATGGTGATGACCAGTGGGGTAAATTTTGGTGTTAAAAGGACCTTGCCTCTGCTAGCCGGTATTTGTGTGGGATTTAGCGTCATGCTGATGGTGGTAGGGCTTGGATTCGGTCAGATCTTTACGCTCTTCCCGAGTCTGCACTTTATCATCAAGTGCGTTGGTGTGCTTTATTTGTTGTATTTGGCATGGCTAATTGCCCGCACCGCGGCGGGTGAAATGGAACACAAAGCGCAAAGACCCATGACATTTATCAATGGCGCTTTATTTCAATGGATCAACGCTAAGGCGTGGGTCGTTGCAACAGGTGCCATTGCCGCTTTTACAACGGTGGGAGAAGGGTATTTATTGCAAAATATCACCATAGCATTGGTTTTTTTGGTGGCTGCATTTCCCTGTGTTGGCAGTTGGCTATTATGTGGCACAGCGCTAAAGCGCGTGTTCACCCAAGGTAAAGCAAGGCAAACGTTTAATTATGCCATGGCAGGGTTGCTAGTATTATCGGTGGTGCCTGTGATTGTTGAAGTAGTTACGCAATTGGAGCAGCAGCTATTATGAGTATTGATGTCATCGTGGTACATGGCGATTTGTTGGAGAAAAAAGTGGATGCCATAGTAAATAGCTGGAATCGCAATATCATTCCTTGGTGGTTATTGATTCCGCAAGGCGTATCTGGGGCGATTAAGCGAAAAGCGGGGACTGTGCCTTTCAAAGAGGTTGCAAAATTTGGCGCTATCCCCCTTGGTGAAGCGAGGCTGACCTCTGCGGGTTGCTTGGATTATAAAGGCATTATTCACGTTGCAGGCATTAATTTATGTTGGTTTGCGACGCAGTACTCAGTGACACAGTCTGTGAAAAATGCAATCGCGCTTGCAGAGCAACAAGGTTACAAGCACATTGCGATGCCTTTGATTGGCGCCGGATCTGGTAATCGCTCTACACGATGGTCGTATCAATGCATTATGAATACACTAGAGCAGTTAGATAGTTCCGTTGCAGTGAAGCTGGTGAAATTTACCGAAACTTGATTTGGGTCACAGGCATAACGTCCAGTTTTTAATATGTTTTTTGTAGTTTATCGCTTTACTCTCACCTATACTGTGCGCTTTAAACTCTAAGCATATTGATAGCCTGTTACAGCGGAGGCCTTTTGAATATTGTCATCATAGAAGATGAGCCTGCTATTGCAGATACATTAACACATGTACTTGAAATGGATGGTTTTAATGTCGTCTGGTTCAATACTGCGGGGGCAGGCCTTGCTCACCTACAAACTAACCAATCTGACCTATTAATTCTAGATGTAGGCTTGCCAGATGGTAATGGCTTTGAATTATGTAAACAGATCCGTGAGTTTTCGGCACTGCCCATTATATTCTTAACGGCTCGCGCTGACGAAATTGATCGGGTTGTCGGGTTAGAGATTGGGGCCGATGATTATGTCACTAAGCCATTTAGTCCAAGAGAGATGCTCGCTCGAGTAAAGCTCAGACTCAAGCCTCGACAAACATCATTGCCTGCGGCGGCAAAGACATTATCCAGCGGCTTAGTATCTGAAAACTTCGACTTTTATAAAGATGGTGTTGGACTTGGTTTAACTGCGCTGGAGTTTAGGGTGTTGGACGCATTGGTGCAGTCGTCACCGCGTATATTGAGCCGTCAACAATTGATGGATTTTGCCCAGATGCCAGCAGAAGAGGCTTATGAGCGTAATGTAGATTCTCATATTAAAGCCATTCGCAATAAGCTTAAAACAGTTGATATGAGCGAACATCTCAAAACCAAACGTGGGTTTGGGTATTACTTCGAATACTCGGGGTCATGATGCAGCGATGGCCTAAAATCCCACTTGGGATCAGATTATTTGTGCTTTATTTCGTCATTGTGATCATGACGACTTACTTTGTTAGCTCGACACTTATCAAAGAAATTAAGCCAACAGTTAGACAGACCACAGAAGAAACCTTGGTAGATATGGCGAATTTGCTCGCGGTATTGGTTGCGGATGATTTGGCAAATGACACACTGCAAAACAGTAAAATAGCCGATTTACTCCAGCAGTTTGGCAATCGTAGTGTAGATGCGGCGATTTGGGGAGTTGATAAAAAGTCGATGACCCATCGTATTTATGTTACTGACAGTAATGGAATAGTCGTTGCGGACTCATGGCAACAAGATATTGGTAGCGACTTTTCTCGGTGGAATGATGTGTACCTGACTTTGCGAGGTGAATACGGGGCGCGCTCAACTGCCACCGACCCCAATGACCCACTTTCAACGGTGATGCATGTGGCTGCCCCGGTTATCCATCAGGGAAAAACCATTGGCAGCCTGACGGTTGCTAAGGCGAACCGTTCTGTTCAGCCTTTTATAGACTTGTCTAAACAACGGGTTTTTAATTGGTTGGGCATAATGAGTGTGATGGTGTTGCTGGTTGGCGCTATAGTGGCTTGGCGGATCAATTCAGCACTGAAAAAACTGTCTGTCTACGCGTATAAAATGGGACAGGGCGAAAAGGCGAGCAAGCCGACATTTAGAGTATTTTACGAATATGCCCAGCTCAGTGATGCCCTCTCGGACATGCGAAATCAGTTAGATGGCAAAGATTACGTCGCCACGTATGTTGAAACATTGACTCACGAGCTCAAAAGCCCGCTCTCTGGGATTAAGGGAGCCAGTGAATTACTCCAAATGCCGCTTGAAGAGGACAAGCGACAAAGATTTGCGAGCAACATTGAGCGCGAGTCCGCGCGCATGCAATCTTTAATTGATAAATTATTGGTGTTGGCAAAGCTTGAAAAGCAACCGGAGCTTGAGCAAACCAGTAATATTCAAAGTCGTGATTTAATCAATTATGTTGCAGATATATTGAGCATCAAATTTGAACAAAAATCAGTGCAATATCAATTTGATGACAGTCAAAATGTTGCCCTTGTGGGCGATGAGTTTTTACTACGCCAAGCCTTATTGAATCTGTTTGATAATGCGTTAGATTTTATTGTCGAGGGCGGTGAACTCAGCGTGCGCATTGAGCAGCGAGACAAGCATTGCTGCTTTGTGATTTTTAACCAAGGCGAACAAATACCCGAGTATGCATTACCTCGTTTAACAGAGCGGTTTTATTCACTGCCAAGAGCCAATGGCAATAAAAGCACAGGGCTTGGGCTGAATTTTGTTGAGCAAGTGGCCAAATTGCATTTTGGCTATCTAAATGTTTGTAATCAGCCAGAGGGCGTTGAAGTCACTCTCGCGATTAAATCTCCATAAAGACTCCATATTAACTCCACAGAGACACCAAACGAGATTGATACAGTGTTGGTAAACCTGAGGAGTTAATTATGAATAATCAAAATAAAGAAAAAATCGGAATTAAATTTGTCACGCTGATTGGGGTGATAATTTTTCTGATGATCCCCATCATGTTCATTGCCGATTTAATTGATGAACGAAGTTCAATACAGCAACAAGTTCAACAAGAAATTGCCAAAAGCAGCAGTGACGAGCAACGTCTGATTGGTCCATTTTTATACATAGAATACGAGCGGGAAGTAACACGTAATCAGGAAACCAAAACGATTAAGAACAAAGCGTTTGTTCTGCCTGACACACTGAAAGTTCATGCAAAGCTAGATACGTTTGAGAAGTATCGTAGCATTTATAAAGCCACTTTATACCGCTCTATCAATACCATCTCCGGTGAGTTTTCAGTGGCGCATCTCAATGAGCTTGAGGCAGACAAGGTACTGTCAGTAAATTTGGTGTTTGGTATTCAAGATATTCGCGGTATAGGCCTTGATTCAGTGCTTAAAGTAGCGAACAAAGAAGTAGACATGTTACCAGGCACCTTGTTGACCAGCATAAAAGAGGGAGTTCATGCGCCAATCTCTGTCTCTGCGTTATCACAAGAAACATTGGCTTTCTCTGCTGATTTACATTTGCAAGGCATGATGCGTCTTGCTGTATCGCCGCTTGGTAGTGAAACACACGTAAGCATGTCAGCAAACTGGCCTCACCCTAGTTTTGAAGGAGAGTATTTACCACTGAGTTCAGACATCAGTGACGAAGCTTTTACTGCGCGTTGGCAAGCTAGTTATTTTTCTACCAACATGCAAAGCATATTTACTAGTTGCGTGATGCGTAATGAATGTACAGAGCTTATGAATCGTACCATGGGCGTTGCCCTTGTTGACCCGGTTGATCATTATTTAAAAAGTCATCGTGCTATTAATTATGCACTTTTGGTTATTTTACTTGTAATGGCAAGCTTCTTTTTACTCGAATTGGTGCGCTCAGAGCCTATCCACCCTGTGCAATACGGCTTTGTGGGGTTCACCTTGGCCATTTTTTACTTGTTACTGATCTCACTGAGTGAGCATCTAGGTTTTGGCTTTGCGTATGTAATCTCTACATTGAGTGCAACAGGTTTGCTTGGCTGGTATGTAGCTGGAGTATTAAACAGTGCCAAATTAGGTGTGTACTTTGGTCTTGGCTTGACGATGTTATACAGCCTTCTGTATGGCATGTTAGGGGCAGAGGACTATGCACTCCTTATGGGCAGTTTAATGTGCTTTATAGTCTTGTCTTTGGTGATGATTTTAACTCGCAAAGTGAACTGGTATGGTTCGGCTCAGCAATCGGTCAGTAAGACTGCATGTGAAACCGATCATGCGCAGGGTTCTAAGACTTAACTCTACACATAAAATATAAAAATCAATCATTAAGACGTATTTATCTAAAGGGAATACGTGTGGCAAACTTGTCGGTTTTTTGCAGTAATAACGATGGAGATTGTATTGATGCTGGAACTTTCGATTTTGCCACTTTTTGTGATGACCTGTTTAATACTCGCGGTGTCACCGGGGCCCGATCTGGTCCTTATTTCTGCTTATTCGTCTGGGCAAGGTGTATTAGCAGGAGTTAGAATATCCATGGGTATTTTTGTCGCAGGCATTGTACAAACGCTTGCTGTCGCTTTGGGGCTGGGTCAGTTAATGCAGCAGTTTCCTCCTTTGATCATGATTATAAAAATGCTGGGTGCGCTGTATTTGGCATGGCTCGGTGTGACTATGCTACGCACATGGTGGGCGAATAATCAACAGCATAAAAACGCAGCACAAACCCCGAGCCTATCGTCTAGTAATCTGGTTTTAAAAGGGTTTTTAAACAATTTGATGAATCCAAAAGCCATCTTATTTTTTAGTGTGTTCTTAGTGCAATTTACCAATGATGCACAGCCAATGAGTATGCAGATCATCATTTTAGGCGTGTTGTTATGTACGATTGTATTGCTGGTTAACTTTGTTTTTTCATTTATATTCAGTAAGGTAGCAAAGGTATTTGCTAGAAAAATTAAGTTCAGCCAACATTTTGATGGCATTTTAGGTGCGCTGTTTTTGGCGCTGGCAGCAAGGTTAGCGCTGTCAAAATAACATCACAACGGGATATGCAATGACAACAATTGAAACCTTGGACACTGAACGGCTCAGGCTAGTTGCGCCAAATGAAGCGTGCTTAGATGCCTATTTGCAGTTTTATACCGATGGTAGTGCATCAAAAATGTACGGCGGGCCGATTGAGCCTGCAAAAGTGCTCGCTAGACTTAAAGCCGATCTGGGGTGTTGGGTTTTATATGGTTTTGGGGTGTGGGCTGTACAAGAGAGAGAAACTGGGCACTATATTGGCACGTGTGGTTTTTGGCGCGGATACAATTGGCCAACGGAGCTCACTTGGTGGCTACTGCCTGCGGGGCGTGGCAAAGGCTATGCCCTTGAAGCGTCTAAAGCGGTGATTGAGTATGCTTATGATGTATTGAAGTTTACACAGGTTCAAACCTACATGAATGATGATAACACAGCCGCTCGGGCACTGGTTGAGCGTTTAGGAGGCGTTAAAACGGACAGACAATGTTTTCCCGATGGCTTACATCGCGATATTTTTACGATTAAAAAATAATAGAAATATTCCACTTTTGAGAAACGCCGGTGGTTGCAATAAAACCATCGGCTATTTCGCCAGTGCTGCAAGCTCTGCACTAGTTTTTAGGCGTGACTTTCACACCTTCATACGCCGTAATAATATCTGACACGTCATTGTCACTGCGATTAATACGTTGGTAGTGAGCGATGGTTTTACTTAAATAGGCTTTTGCATTGGCAGAAGATTGCTCATCACTATATTGCCAAATTGCTTCACCTACAGATGAGATTGGTTGTGTTGTAGCTGAAAGGTCATTAGTGACTTTCAGTATTTCGTAATAACGCTTATTTTCACTAATTAATGTCTCATCAATCAGATTCAAATTGAGGTGGTTAAGCGCTTGTCTCAAGGTATAAAGATGATGCACAGGGCAGAGTAAAAACTCGATGTCAGAACTTGGATTATTGGCGAGTATTTGTTTGATAAATCGACCACATAGGTCACCGCCAACACCGGCAATAATCACAAGGTGCTTCCCTGGTTTTCCCTCAAGTGGGAGTTTTGCAACATCCATACAGTGGGTTTGCCATTGAGTTTGCTTATCGGCGTAAAACTGTGCCAGTTTCGCGTCTAAGGCTTCCATTAAATGGGGGACAATATCAACAAAATGCACGGTGGCATCAAGGTTTTTATCAAGTAGATTGGCGCCCAGTAGGCCATGATCACAACAGCAGTCCCAAATATGGGCGTACTGGTTGTCTACAAGCTGACTAATTTCTGCAAGTCGTTTACCTAACTTCATTTATCGCTCACTTTTCACTTGATAGCGGGCTAAAAACATATCGACGGTTTCTTCTATAACCTTGTCTTGGGTGATGTGAGCATCAAGCTCAAAACCATACAAGCGAGGGTAAAAAATAAAGGACTTTAACTGAAAGACAAATTGCTTGGCTGCGAAAGTAATATCATCGACTTCCAGTTGCTTTGCGGTGATTGCCTGGTCAATAAAGGTTTCGAAATAGCGCATACAGCCCACTTTGGTGTTATTCAAGTGTGCAGCCATATCTGGATTTTGCAACAGCTCTAAAAATGCCACCCGCGCGATGCGCAAAAAGGGAGCAGAGGTCAACATGTCTGCTTCTGATTTTGCGATGTCAATAAGCTGATCGCGCATAGGTTTGTCATTCGTATAAACAAGCTCTTGGTCTTGGGTTACTTGGCTGAGCATGTTTTCAATCACGGCGTAAAGTAGTGCTTCTTTGCTATCAAAGTGGTTATATACAGTGCGTTTAGATACTTCTGCGGTTTGGGCAACCAAATCCATGCTGGTTTGTTGTGCACCGTGTTCAGCAAATAAATGTTCTGCTGCATGAATGATTTGCAAGCGTTTTTTCTCTGATAGCTTCATCAACTAACTCCTCACTTTGATGGGGATAGTGTAGCTGAAATCAAAAAAACTTGCACTGTGTAGTTTACTTTTATTCATTCCTGTGAAAAACTGCACCGTGTAGTTTACTTTTGGTGGTGGCGTATGAAAGCTAAATATAAAGTGTCTTTTGTAGCAGCAGTATTATTTGGATTAACGGTTGGAGGATGTTCTATGGTGTCAAATTTAGACGCGCAAGTGAATGAAGCGGGTTATCACTCAACTCAATTTAAAGAGGGGAAGTTTCACAACACCAGCGAAACCCAACCGCCAAGTTTAAGTAAAACGCTGGGCATTTTTTGGCGCTTTATAACGGAATCAAAAGTCTCACCTGTGCCGAGCAAGCCATTACCCATGGTGCAACAGACGCCATCTATGTTGGCACAGCTGTCGGACACACAAGTACATATGATCAAATTAGGTCACTCATCTATTTTGTTTAAAGTGTATGGTAAATATTGGTTGTTAGATCCGGTGTTCTCTAAACGCGCATCGCCATTTAGTTTTGCTGGGCCTGAGCGCTTTCAAGAAACGCCTATTTCTCTTGAAGACTTACCGCCAATTGAGCGCATTTTAATTTCTCACAATCACTACGATCATTTAGACAAAGACAGCGTGTTGGCTTTGATGGATAAAACGCAGGAAATTTTTGTTCCACTTGGTGTGGAAGGGGATCTTGCTCAGTGGGGAGTAGATAAAGCCAAGGTTAAAGTATTTGACTGGTGGCAGGAGTATGTTGATAGTGAGAGCTTGGTCGCATTCGTACCAACACAGCATTTTTCTGGCAGGGGATTGGGAGATGGCAACAAAACGCTGTGGGGCTCATGGGTAATAAAAGCGGGCGAGCAAAGTCTTTATTTTAGTGGTGATTCTGGGTATTTCGATGGCTTTAAAGACATAGGACGACGCTACGGGCCATTTAATTATACTTTCATTGAAACCGGTGCTTATGACAAAGATTGGGCTGATATCCATATGACGCCCGAACAAAGTGTTCAAGCACATATTGATTTGAATGCAGAGGTCATGCTGCCGATTCATAATGGCACATTCGACTTGGCATTCCACGCTTGGTATGAGCCGTTAGAGCGTGTATCTAAAGCCGCGCAACAGCATCAAGTGACAATCAACACCCCCATTGTCGGTGAGGTACTTACTGCTGGAGAGTCGCATAATAATGCCTTTTGGTGGAAATCTTTCATGTCTAACGGTTAACACTCGACATTTGTTTGTATAGTATACCGGTCCAAGTTAATAATAATTTGGACCTGCTTTATGCATACAGAAATAGAACAAGCCACCATTGCCATCGTCGACCGTCAACTTGAAGCCTATAACAATCAAGACATTGACGCCTTTGCAGCGACGTACAGCGATGACGTAGAAATTTACCAATCACAAACCTTGGTGTTCAAAGGTAAAGATGCTTTGATTGAACGCTATGGCAAAAAATTCGCTAGCCTAAGCTATTTGCACGCAACTTCATTAAAGCGCATTGTCCATGAGTACTTCTTGATTGATCATGAGTTGGCTGAGTCTTCGACATTACCAAGCAAAGAGGTAGACAACAGTATTAAAGTGATCGCAGCTTACGAAGTGCAAGATGGTCTTATTTGCAAAGTGACATTTATGGGTTAATGATTTAGATAGTCTGTAGCGTTTACATAGTTTTTGATATTGATTATTATTATCAATATCAAAAACCAAGATACGTTGGGTTATGGACTTTCATCAGGTGATTGCCAAAGATGCGTATGAGCAAGCATATCAGTCTGCCAGTGCTGAATTTGCAGTAAAGGCAATGATACTCAAGCATAGCCCTGCCAATATTGATAACCTCACAGATTACATTGAGGCTGGACACAAATTTATCTCAGTGTGTTTAAGTGGCCACGATCCGTTACATACTGCACAATTACGTATGTGGTTTAGACGTAATCTGGTGTTAAATTCAAGCAGGGGCTCAGCAAATTTAAAGTTTAAACATATTTGCCGTGCAGAACTTCAGCGCTTAGATAAGCACTTAAAAGTCGTGTTTTCATACTATGGCAGCAATATTATCCCCTTGTTGCCTCAAGTGAAGTAATATTGAGCACAATTGGCTATTAATCTTCTTAGCCGCTGCCGACAAGTCAAAATCGAGTTTCGCCAAATAGCTTCTATCGTATTGTTGCTTTCAGGCTTATCTTGCAAAAGGGTGGGTAAGCCATCACTACATGCTCCTGTTTTGAACATAAGCATCACTTTTAGCGATTCAAAAGCATGTAAATATGCTCATTATTATGTATTAACTTTCAACTTTGGACATGATGAACTGATTATCTTCTTCACGAAATAAGTAGAAAGTGAACGTATTATTTTGCTTGATTGACCCTGAGCTATAAATCATAAACGTCAGCGGAGAGTGTGTTAAATAGCGGTATTCAAATGGCGATCCCCGTTTGTCCAATGGTACGCTACTGAGTAGCTCTGGATGAAGTTCAGTCAGTGTTTTTAAAGCGTTTAAATCAGCCAAGTTGTTGCCTGGTTTGGTGTGATAAATAGTGAGCGCATCGGAAATTTTTAACACATTAGAGACGTCTTTGTTGGTTTGATTACTAAATAAGTTAGTAATCATTAGTAACAGCAAAATTAATATAACTAAGGTGCTGTAAATCGTGTTTCTTTGTATTGTCATTTTTATAGGAAACAGTCTAAATAACAAGCGCGGCGGACATGCTTTTAAGTCAGCTTCAGTAATATCATTAAGATGAATAAAAATAAAGCAAATGACGATATATTTAAGTAGTAACCAGCGACCATAGCGCTGTGATTAGGGGTTAGACAATTCCTTAAGCCTACTAACTTTGCTAAAATGCGAGACTTAAAGGTTTACTATTGAGGAATTCATGAAACACTGGGCTGTACGTTTATCCGTTTTAATACTCATTATTTTAGCTGCAAGACAACCTGATCTTGAGCTACAAAATCCCGGAAAGGTTATTTCTTACAAAGGATTAGTACAACCTACTGACTACAGGGGGGTAACTAACGAAACGTGTACAGCAAACAGGTTGACGTCTATTGAACATCCATTTATCGAAAATACACTCCCCGCAATTGAGAAAGCATTTGAATTAGGGGCAGATACTGTGCACCTGAACGTACATGCGACAGCAGATAAAGAGCTGGCTATTTTTCATGATTGGACCCTAGGTTGCCGAACCAATGGCGAAGGGGTGACCTCAAAGCAAACCATGGAATATTTAAAAACTTTAGATACAGGATACGGCTATAGTGTCGGTGAAGAGGAAATATACCCACTTAGAGGCAAAGGGGTTGGCCTCATTCCGTCATTAACTGAAGTACTGACGAAATTCCCAGAAAAATCGTTTTTACTTAATGTGAAAACAGCAGGTCCAGAGTCAATGGAAGTCTTGACGAGTCATTTAAATAAGCTGACTGTTGAACAGCGCAGCCGTATTAGCTTTATGGGTATTCAAAGTGTATCAGAGGAAATTATTGAGCAATTTCCTGAGCAAATGACGTACTCAAAAGAGGTCGGCAAACGCTGCCTTGTAAAGTATATCTTTATCGGCTGGTCGCGCTATTACCCGGGTTCTTGTAGTAATACAACCCTCGTTATTCCAGAGCAGTTTGGTAAGATTTTGTGGGGATGGCCTGAGCAATTTGCAGCCCGAGCTCAGCAAAACGGCAGTGAAGTGTACCTTTATCAAACTAAGCAGCCTTACTCATCAAGCAGTGATTTAAGAGAGCAGGGCATCGGTCTGTTTACTGCTGATATGTTTGGCTTAACTGAAGGCGCGAAAAGCAACTAACTCAGCGTGTTTGAATAAAGAAAAGGCTGCGTGTGCAGCCTTTTTTCATCTTTAATAGACGTCTCGCACATAACGTTTTTGCTTTTTAAGGCTTGCGACATAGGCCTGAGCCTCTGCTTCATCAAAACTACCGTGCTTGGCAATGACATCATGCAAGGCCTTATCAACGTCTTTGGCCATTCTGAACGCGTCACCACACACATAAAAATAAGCACCACGTTCTAACCAGCTAAAGAGCTCTGCGCCTTGTTCTTGCATTTTGTCTTGTACATAGACTTTTTGTGCTTGGTCTCGAGAGAATGCTAAATCTAAACGAGTAAGCAAGCCGCTTTGCTGCATTTGCTCGAGCTCTTCTTGGTATAAAAAGTCACATGACTTTTGTCTATCGCCAAAAAACAACCAGTTGTCACCAGAGGCTTCAGTGGCCGCGCGTTCTTCTAAAAAGCCCCTAAATGGCGCAATACCGGTTCCCGGGCCGACCATAATAATTGGTGCTGATTGGTCTTCGGGTACCGAAAAGTGTTTGTTTGGTGCAAAGTAGCATTTCACTTTATCTCCGGGCTTACAGACGTCGGCTAAAAAGGTTGAGCAGACCCCATTGTGGGCGCGGTTTTCTTGCTCATAACGGACGCTGGCAATGGTTAAATGCACTTGATTGTCATGTTTTTTGATACTCGATGAGATTGAATAAGCTCTTGGTGCAAGTGGTTTAGATAAACGGATAAAGTCGCTTGCGGTGAATGCATTGGGCGCATATTTTCTCAATAGGTCAACACAATCGAGACCCCAGATAAAATCATTTAAGGCTTGAGCGTCTTCCTCTAGTTTAGCGATAAATTGAGCATCACCACTACGAGCAGCCACTTCAGCGACAAACTCTTTGCTAGGTATTCTGATCTCTAAATGTTCACTAAAAATAGTTTGCAGTTCCAGCGTATGGCCATCGTGCTGCTCTTGCTGCTCAGGGCGCGCCCCAAGTAATGCGATTAACTCTTCAACCAAATCTGCACGATTAACAGGGATCAAATTAATGGCATCCCCTGCGTCATACACTTCCTTTGAATCAAGTAACGAAAACTCGTAGTGGCATGTTTCCTTACCAGAGCCTGGTTTATTCAGTGTATAGGCGTTGATCAGTTCGGCTTCAAATGGGTTTTCGCGCGTGAATTTGGGTTTGGCTTTTTTAGTGGCTACAGGCGCACTAGTAGGAATAACTTCACTTTGCCCGTTACTGCCTTTTTGTGCAATGGTCGGCAAGGTTTCAGCAATCCACTCTTGCGCGGGCGACTCAAAGGCCACATCGCAATCGACTCTGTCTGCGATGCGCGTTGCGCCAAGCGCTTCAAGACGCTCATCCCATTGAATACCAGCAAGGCAAAAATCATCGTAATTAGTATCACCAAGAGCCAGTACAGAGAAATAGGTTTTATCGAAGCGAGGGGCTGTGTCACTCGTGATATCATCCCATAGTGCCTGCGCGTTATCAGGCATCTCGCCTTCGCCATACGTACTGGTAATAACCAGTAGTCGTTCAGCTTGGCTGAGCTGAGTCAATTCAGCATCATCCATATCAAGCACCACAGGGGAAAGACCGTGGTTTTTAGCAATTTCAGCTGCTTCTTCGGCAACGCCCTCGGCGTTCCCTGTTTGAGAGCCATAAATAATAGTGATGGGTTTAACTTGCTGTTGCGGCGCGCTGGTGGTTGATACATGCTCTTCTTTGACCAATAAGCGAGTATGCAGACCTGCTAAAAATCCGCCTAGCCACTGTCTTTGATCGTCGTTAAATGGGATATCCTGTGGTAAAAACGGGACTTTTTTGTTGCTTTTAATGTGTTCCATAATCTTCTCCTACTTACGCAGCGTGCCTGACGGCTTCTGAAAGTACATGGCAATAATGCGTGGCGAGTAATTCATTTAAACTGCGATATTCAAGCAAGGCTTGTTGCACCGCTTTGTCTCTGTGAATGATCCACACACTTGTTCCAATCGCTGGTGAGTCACATACCTCTCTAAGTGAGAGGGCATCTTTGTAATCTTGCACACGTTTTTGCGCCAGTAAGCAACTAAGAGCTTGGTCGTCATAACTGGCAAGCGCTTCTTTGGCGTCTTTAGCTAATGCATCGATAAGCTTGTGATCTAAAGTGTCAAACAAGTAGTGTGCATTGACCTCTGTATAGCCTTGCGCATGTTGTTTTTGCACAAGCTGGTCTGCCCTATGCAAAATCCCTGCGCTGCTGATGTAGCGATACACAAGATCGGTATCACAGTCCCCATAGGCGGGGAGTTCACCATCAAATAAGCTGATATTGGTGTCGTGATAGTCCTGATATGCATGCTTTATCGTTTTAACCGACTTTTCAGCCCAGCCTTGTGATAACTCTTCCAACATGGCACGTCTATTAAGCGTTTGCTCAATGCGATCTGCACAGTGATACTGGAACAACGCATTCGGGATAAGCACATAAAAGTGCTGTTTGGCTGTTTGCCAGTCATCTAGAAGTGCTTGAACTTTTAAGGAGCGTGTTGCTGTGACATGATCAGTTAAATGTTGCAATAGTGCTTGTTCTTGCCCTTTGCAAAGTGCATCATCTTCTCCTAGGTGCAAAGCTGTGACTGAATCTTGGGAGCAGAGTTCACTTATTCGTCCTGACGGGTCGTATTGATAAGCGGTGCCACCGCTCATGCCGTTACCAAAGCCTTTGCCATACGTGCCAATATTTACAATGGCACCATTGGTCATATACTCGCAGCAAAAATCGCCAACGCCTTCAATCACAGCAACAGCACCTGAGTTCCTAACGCCAAATCGATCACCCGCTTGTCCGTTAACGTAAAGCTGTCCGCCCGTCGCACCAAATAAAGCAAAGTTTCCTATGAGGACATTTTCTTCTATAGAGTTATTACCACTGGTAACGACGATTTGTCCGCCACTTGCGCCTTTTCCGACACCGTCATTACAAGTCCCTATATGTTGCAGAAACATACCTGAGTTATTAAAAGCACCGTAGCTTTGGCCCGCAGAACCAGTTGTATGCAGTTTAATGCTATTGGGTTTGAGCGTTTTACGACCATTTTCAAGGCGCATTATGGCGGGGTGGTTTTCAATGTCAGCATCCGATAAGCGATAATTCAAAATACGCTCAATATCAATAGCCAATTGACCACCTACGGTTTTGTTGCAGTTGTTAAGCTTGACAGGATCGCTTTCAAACTGGGTGAGCTTAGTGGTAAGAAAATTACTTTCTAATTGCTGCAACCAAGCACTGTCGATATCAAAGTTAGCTTCTAAATAAATTGGGGTAGTAATCTTTATTTCTTGGGCTGGCTTCAACATTGCTGTCATATCCAGCTTACCGACCATGGCTGGGTGAGATATCAAATGCAAAAGGTCTGAACGTCCTCGAACTTCAGCTAGAGAGCGATAACCAATGCTGGCTAAAATCTCACGGACTTCGTGGGCCACATTCATAAAATACTGTGCAAGCGCTCTTGGGTCGCCTCGATACACCTCAGGGTTTGTGGTCAATCCCGCAGGACATTTTAAATTACAGTTTTTGGCCATCACACATTTGAGCATCATCAAGGCGGTGGTACCAAATTCAAAGGAATCCCCTCCAAGCATCGCTGATTTCACCACGTCACTACCAGTTTGGTGTGCATTAGAGCAGCGAAGCGTTATTTTGTCGCGCAGGCCATTTTCGGCCAGTGCTTGGTGCACTTCTGCAATGCCGATGTCGGCAGCGCGCCCCGTGTGTTTTAAACTGGTTACTTGCGCAGCCCCCGTGCCACCTGTATTCCCTGCAACATTGATAACATCTGCGCCAGCCTTGGCGACACCCACAGCAATAGTACCAATGCCTTCAGAAGACACTAGCTTAACAATCACGCGTACGCGCGCGGCTTTTGCATCATGAATTAACTGGCCTAAGTCTTCGATTGAATAGGTATCATGATGCGGTGGAGGAGAGACGAGTTCGACCCCTGGCGTACCCCCTCTTGCTGCGGCGATAACTACGTTCACTTTTGGCGCGGGTAATTGTCCGCCTTCGCCTGGTTTTGCACCTTGACCAATTTTGATTTCGATTTCCTGTAATGCAGGATCGGCAAGGTAGCCAGTCCAAACACCAAAGCGTCCTGAGGCAAACTGCTTAATTTTACTGGCTTTGACCGTATTGTAGCGGCGTGAGTTTTCACCGCCTTCACCTGAGTTACTCATCGCTCCTGCGATATTAGTACCTTGCGCAACAGCCTCGTGGGCCTTTTCGACCAAGGCGCCATGACTCATTGCGCCAGAGGCGAATGTCGCCGTGATTTCATGAGCGGGTTGCACATCAGAGAGAAAAATTTCATCTGCGCCGTTCACTAATTTGCTACACAACTTATCAAGCGTAGAGTTAGTCCGCGTTTCAATGAGAATTTTGTCATTGGCTGGCAGAATTTCATACACTTCTGCTTTGAATAGTTGATTGAGTGCCTCAGCCAGATAGTTGTTGGTATCTACATTATTGGCGCTGTGGCTCAATAGCCATTTGTGCTGTGCGATAGGTTCAACATTTAATCCTCTCACATGTACTTGGAAGGAGCCTGAAATCTCAATCAGCTTGAGCGTATCAATGAAGGCTTGCGTGCTGTTGAGTTGGGTAAAGTCTAAGGGCAAGGCGAGCACGTCTCGTAGCGCAGCTGGCCGATGATGACGTTCAACCAGTAAGTTGTGGCTAAACTCCCTGTAAGCTTGCGTTATCTTAAATTGAGCGATTTGCTCAGGCGTCCTGGCTTCGAAGCCTAAGTCTTTATAACCATCGTCCTCAGGCAAGATCACGCCAGTGTCTGTGGACTCCAGCTGTGATTCATCAATATATTGAATTTTCTCTTCCGTCATATTGATGTATTCACGTACGGCAGTTGTACCAAAACTGTGACCGGCTCCTTGTGCACGCTCTTTGAATAAACCGAGCACAGGTATTTGATCTTCAGCTTGCACTTCGAATACTTTTTTATGCCAGCTTACGGCACTTTCTACGAGGTCTTTAAAGCGCGCTCCGCCAACTGGTGAGTGAATATTCGGGAAAATGGCTTTGAGCAATGGGTCATGAGTATCTATGAAGTTGGCTTCAAAAAATTCACCGCCAATGTAGCTCTCAACAGTACATAAACCGAATTTACCCATGGTTTTCATCAAGGCTTTTTCTGCGGCTTTTTGATATCGAGCGAGTGCATCGAGTACCGCTTGTTCATTTTCGAATAGCTCAACGGCGCGATTGTAGACAGTAATAGGGCACACCGCGGATGCACCAAACCCAAGTAGGCAAGCAAGGTCATGGGTGCTGGCGGCTTGACCTGTATGGCAGACTAAACTGGTATTAAAACGTAGCCCCTCAGCGATTAGCTTTTGGTTAATGGTCGCAACGGCTAACAGTGCCGGGATCGCTGCCTGCTGATGGGTAACCGCCTGGTCACTCAAGATGATAATATCGCAGCCGTCCTGGGCTAATTGCTCGGCGCGACAAGCCAGAGTTTTGAGTGCATCAAGTAATTGCTGTTGATGGTCTGCCTGCTCTGGGTCAACATTAAACAACATGGGCAAAGTGCTCACCTTGAGTGCCGTTTGGGCACTGATTTTCGCCAAATCTTGAGGTTTTAAGAGTGGTGAATTGAGCACAATTTGGCGGTGACTTGTTGGGCTAATATTGGGCTTTGCTCCCAGTGCTACACGTAAAGTCATGCCATCGACTTCGCGAATGCTGTCTAGCGGGGGGTTAGTCACTTGTGCAAAACGCTGACTGAAGTAACGTGATACTCCCCCCTCCTCACGAGTAAGTACGTTAGGCGCGAGGCCATAACCCATTGCTGATATTTTTTCCGAGCCATCTTGCAACATTGGGTCAAGCATAAACTTAAAGCTTTCTTGGTTCATGCTATACGCAACATGTTGTGCTGCTATATTGAGCTGAGTATTATGAGTGACATCGCTTTGATTAACGGTGGGAAGTTCTGCCAGTGTGAGCCTTGCTTTATTTAACATCGCCGCGTAATCGTGTTCAGCTGCGAGTTCTTCCATGATTTGTGCGGTGAGTTTTATCTCTTTTTTTTGATGGTCAAAGACAATCATACCGCCAGCTTCAATACGGCCTCTGCGAATAACCTCTTCATCGGGAAAGTCAATTTGCCCAGCTTCACTCATTACTGCAAGATAGTCATGGGTTTCAACGCTGCGAAGTGGTCTCAACCCGAGTCTATCCAATCGTGCCCCAACTTTAACGCCGTCTCCAAAAATAAAGGCCGCGGGGCCGTCGTTTTTCTCTTCATATAATGAAAAGTACTCAAGCATTGCGCGCACGGGCTTAGATAAGCTCTCATCGTTTTCCCAAGCTGGTGGCATCATAGCCAGCGCTGCCACATCAATCGGCATATCATCTTCGATAACGCGTCTTGCAAGGGTTTGGTCAAGCCTTGCTGAATCAGATTGACCAGCAGGGAATATCAAACGCTTGTTTTTATATTTAGCAATGGCGTTTTCACTGAGTCTATTTTTCCTGTCTGTATTTAACTCTCCATTGTGTGCCATACGTCTAAATGGCTGAGCAAACATGGGGTTAGGCGCTGTATTGGTTGAAAATCGAGTATGGAAGAATAAAGTGTGAACTTGCTGTTCCGGATCACTGAGGTCTTTGAAATAGGGGATCACTTCCCAGCTATTTAATCGACCCTTTAATACTTGCGTTTGTGAGCTCATTGAGAGTGGATATAAACCACGAAGGTGCTCTGAAGTAAATGCATGCAGCTCAATCTCTTCCAGTGCTTGATGTATTAGCGACTCAAAGACGGACTCGCTGTTGATATGAACGGGTCTTGAAAAAACAAATTGCTTTATAGCTAACTGTGCTTTTTGGCTTTCAGGGTTGAGTACAGAGCTGTCTGTTGCAACATCTCGTGTTGTTATAACCTCTAGATTATGTTCAGTTAGAACACGGCTGATCAATGACAGTGCATCTTCACGATTGGTACTGTCATTGGGCAGAAAAAAGTTAGCGACACCAAACGCACCTAATTCTAGATGTGGTTGTTTGGTCACTTTTCTAAAAAATGTGAGAGATAAATCAATATTTACACCAGCGCCATCGCCAATTCCTTCGGCATTCATACCACCTCTATGTGGGATCATACATAGTGCCTGATGTGCGTGTTGGATAAGTTGATGTGTTTTTAAGCTCTGCTTGTGAGTAATAAAGCCGACACCACAACTAGACTTATCGAGGTCTTTATCAAATAAATATCGTTTCATAGTGTACCCAATTCAGTAAAACGGGTGTGCTCATCTTGGTCATTAACTTTGAAAACGAGCTACACATTTTTTAAGCAGGCTTTCCAAGCTACTTCTTTGTGAATTTATATGCAAATGATAAATATTTGTATTCTCTTGTTGGTGGTTTTTTTTGTTTTTTTTGCACGGCATTTATAAGGGGTTTTATGTGTAAGTGGCTAAATAATTGATATTTTTTGTGTTTCTACCCATGATTTTAAAATGAGTTGAATATTTTTCACGCTTGTGAATTTTTATTGTGTTAGTCAGTTTGGCTTGAAGCTTTTTGAATCGCAGCAAAGGTAACGAAGGGGAGCATTTGAGTTTAAAAAATAGTCTTGCTGAATTACTGTCCCTGTGTTAGCTTAAACCCGTTATGAATACTTATAATTTTGAATTACTTATCAATTTATCTTGGTGGCGCTCTTAATAGAGCGGCGCTTGAATACGTGTGTTCAACTGCTGCCGAAAGGTGAAGGTTGATACACAAACTCTGTCTCTTTCGGTAGTAAATAAACAAGGAGACAGCCATGACACATACCATTCTTACTGGTGACAGACCAACCGGACCACTGCATTTAGGCCACTTTGTGGGTTCCTTACAGCATCGTGTATCTTTGCAAGAGCAGCACAATCAAACCATATTAATCGCTGACATGCAGGGATTGACTGACAATGGCCACAACCCTAAAAAAGTTGCAGACAACATCTTCAACGTCATGGCTGATTATTTGGCTGTGGGGATCTGCCCGACTAAAACGACGATTTGTTTGCAATCGGCATTACCTGCATTGGCTGAACTGGCCATGTATTATGCTAACCTCGTCAGTGTTGCGCGATTAGAGCGTAACCCCACAGTTAAAGCAGAAATCGCTAGCAAAGACTTTGGCGCTTCCATTCCGGCGGGCTTCTTAAATTACCCTATAAGCCAAGCCGCTGACATCACTGCATTTGACGCGACATTGGTGCCTGTAGGTGAGGATCAATTGCCTATGATTGAATTGACCAACGAAATTGTGCGCAAGCTTAACCATGTTGCTGGTAAGCAAGTTTTAATCGAGGCTAAGCCGTTATTGAGTGAGGTATCCCGATTACCAGGAGTTGATGGTAAATCCAAAATGTCGAAATCTCTTGGCAATGTGATCACCTTTGGTAGTACTGATGATGACATAGTCAAAGCCGTGCGTGCTATGTATACAGATCCAAATCATATTCGTGTTGATGACCCAGGTCAGGTTGAAGGGAATGTTGTATTTACTTACTTGGACGCTTTTCATGACGATAAGAGCTATGTTGCATCACTCAAAGAGCATTATCGTCGAGGCGGCTTGGGAGACAGTAAACTCAAAGGTGTATTGGCAGATTGTTTAGTGAATTTAATCACCCCAATTAGGGCTAGAAGAGCACAATACATTTCGGATCCTGCGCAGCTGAGAGCTGTATTATTGGCTGGCACAGAGCAGGCAAATCAAAAGTCACAACAAGTACTTGGGAGAGTGAAACAGGCGTTTGGTTTGAATATTCTTTGAAGGGTGATGATGTGACCGACCACATGTTAAATGTGGTCGGCACGCCTCATTCCCAATGCACTTGGGTCATTACTCAGGTTGTTTTAATGGCACGTGTTGGAAGATTTCTGGGTCAATTTCACGGGTGTTGAAATTAGGGAAATCTCGAACGGAAGCCATTTTTTGAGGGTCACCTGTGACCATTCTCAAAAGCTGATTGGTATCTGCTTTGAAGTAATATGTGGCGGGGCCTTTGCCATTCGGGCGTTGGAAATGCCAAATATCAGCCTCAAATCCCAGAACCTCGCATGTTCCTTGGAACTGAGCATCACACAATTCCAATACATCTTGCATCAAAATGAGCTCGTGGCACGGGTCAACTTCGTCATTTAAGACTTGCTCTTTAAAGGAGCTCTGTTTATCAATGTGCTCACGGCTATACGCAACTTTTGATTTGAAAGACTCATGGGTTGCAGGGTACATGATTTCAGACATCCACAATCTATGACCTGTTTTTTCTTCAGACCATGGATTGAAAAGGCCGTCGATTCTGCACACGTTGCGGGTATAGTCAAACCAGCAATAACCTGATGTAATGTGCTCTTCCGGCTGCATCGGCTGCCAATAAGAAATATAACTGGTGCTCCACTGCGCAGGTAGCTTGGGTCGCTGCTTTTGCTTTTGCAGGTCCATATTACTTCTCTCCACGAGCCAGTGCTCTTTCTAGTGCTTGGCCAAGTGCTGCTGGCAATGGCGGTAATTCGCTGCGGCGCTCTGCAAAGCTCTGTGCAATTTCTGGAGGAGATAAATGCATTCTGTCTTCGACAGTTTCAAACCACAAGCGGCTGATAGTGGCGTGTTGGTCAAATAAACGCATGATAGGCATGACATGCTGGTTAAAGTCAGTCAATGCTGCTTGCACACTATCTGGGTTATCATACACGGCCTTTACTAAGATCTGTGCCCCAACCACAGCCATGGTGGTACCGTGACCGATTGAGAAGTGGCCTGATTGCAATGCGTCGCCAAGCAGCGCGACATTGCCATCAAACGCCTGTTCGTGGCTCAGAGTCATAAAATTACGCCACTTTAAGCCTTCTTGCGCCATTACAGGGTTACCGTCTAAGTCATCTTCAAAAACTGATGCGATGAACTTTTCCGCATCTTGCGCTGACATTTCATCTAGGCCTGACTTTTGATAGGTTTCTTCGCTACATTCAACCACGAATGTGCTCATAGTACTTGAGTACTTGTAAGAGTGCGCGACAAAAATGCCTTTAGAATGAGATTTAAAAATCAGGTTCATGGCATCAAAAGTTTTAGGTGTGCCATACCACATATAGCGGTTTTTACCGAACTCAATCTTTGGCTTCAGTGCATCACGGTAGTATGTGGTGGTGTGGTTGATACCATTTGAGACCACCACTAAATCATAGTCATTGCATAGCAACTCAGCATCTTCAAGAGCTGGCTGTTCATAGTCAATGGTGATACCTAGGCTGACGCAAAGTTGTCTAAGCTCTCTGACCATAGACTTTCGCTCTGCACCACACAGGGTCACACCAGTACTTTTTAGCGCGCTTTGATTGTGGTGAGTGAGTTTAAAGTCTTCTAAGTATTGCGCGTCAAGCGTTTCATGATTTGCTAAGTACGACAGCGGGTTCGCAGGGTGGTGCGGTGCACGACCTGGTAATACCACGCCCCAGCCAACAACGTTTGCATCTGGATGATTCTTTTCAATGATGCGAATATCCCAATCTGGTTGTAATTTTTTAGTTTCACTTGCGAACATCAGGCCAGATGGGCCTGCACCAACGACTAAAATCTTCATTAATTCATTCTCCCTATTTTATACCAAACGTTTTGCTTTTCTTGCTTGTCTCTAAGTTCACTGTAACGCATTGAAGTGAAATATAATTTTTCTGCCATATCTGGCGGGTAATGGTCTGGAAACTTTTGGTTCATGTAACGGGCAAATCGTGCTCGCATGAAGAAGACTGGATCTGAGCAGCTAAGCACCTCGTAGTTTGCTCTGGCCATGTCTTGCATGGCGTCGGCTTCTATTTTACGAAGCTCTGTGAATTCACTCAGCACCTTGCCAAAGTCATCGCCATATTGCTCAAATAAAGTATCTAATACATATGCATCTTCAAGGGCCATATTCATACCTTGGCCCAAAAACGGTGCAGTGGCATGGGCTGAGTCACCAATCAGTAGCGCAGTGTTTTTATAGTGGAAGGTAGAAGAACGAACATTAATTAAGTCGTTGCTTGGCTTCACCATAAATTGCTCGAACATATCTTGGCGAATATCTTCTGGCACCATAGGGTAGTACTGATCGAAAAATGCACGCATTGCGGTGCTGTCATCACTGTGTAAGCTCACTTGCCCTGTGTAAGGTAAGCACACAGCAAAACTGATACTGCCATCAGGTATAGTCGCTGCACGTCCTGCGAATTGACCGCCTGAGTCCATGCCAAAAAAGTAAAGTAGATCTTTGCGTAAGCCCACTTTTGAGGCATCAGGCACTACCAAAGTTTTGTAACCATGCTTAAAGAAAGACTGGTGGAACTCAAAGCGTCGACAGTTTGACTGCATAGCCTCTCGTACACATGAGCGCGCGCCATCTGCACCGATCAGTAAGTCGCCTTTATGAGTGACAAAGTTGTCATTACTGTCTTTGGTCATGACTGAGCTGTTGTCTAAGTTTACTTCAAGGCAGCGTTGATCATAGTGGTAATGAACGCCTGCTTGCTCTGCGTATTTATTGAGTAAAACTTGAAATGCACTGCGACTTAATGACAGCGGTTTAAGCTTATCAAGCGGTGGCAGTTCACGTGTCTTAGGCTCACCTTTGATAAAAAATGACATACCAGATACTTCAACGCCACATGCTTGTAATTCCTCAACGGGGATCCCCGCAGCGACAACGGCTTCAATGCCTCTTACGGTCATACTCACCCCAATGGCGCGTGAGCTAACTTGGTCAATATAGTCGGCCTGACTTTGTAGGGGGTTTCCACGTTTTTCTATGATGTGTACATCGTATCCACGTTTTGCTAAGTATATGGCTGTCAGGCCACCGGCTAGACCGCCGCCAATGACGATTATTTTCTTCATGATTAAGCTTCCCTTGAAAGTTTGCCAGTTGCGATTTCATGCATCTGATTTTGAAAAAACTCTAATAACTCAATTTGTGTTGTTGGAGGTTTTGCACAGACCATAGCTCTGCCCATATCAGCAAGCTGTTTGCACTGCTCTGATATAGCCATACACCCTTGCTCGAGGTCTGAAAATACGTGTGTATTTATTGGTTCTGGTACGGGGGGGCCTGCATTTCGGCCCGGCGTACCCGATGGTAAAGTCATTAATAAAACGGATAGTGGTCTTAAAGTACCGGTCATTAAATCTATCGCGCCATTCATTAAACGAGAGCGGCGCATGCTGCCCAGTGGTTTTATTGCAAAGTGCTGCATCATGAGCTGAAACATCAGTTCGTGGCAGCCTTTATAAAACTGCATAAGCTCTACTGCCGCGGGGTCGGTAACGAGATTACAGCCTGTTCTCGGCTCAAAAACAGGATTCTTTAACACTGGATAAGCTGGCTCGAATGGAATGTCGCTATTGGTTAAAGCCTTTGAGATGGCTCTTAGACGATTAAAGTGACTGACTTCAAATTGTGGTGAATCAGCAGCAACACCTTCGCCTTGCTCGGTGACAAAATTAATGGCAAAAAGAGCCGTTTCTTTGTCGTATACCTCAAATTGATAACCCGGATATTCACGATTGATAATTTCGTTTAAGAACAAGTGGTGTTCGCCACCCAGGTTGCCCCGCTCTTTGCTGAACAAATCGGGGATCTCTTCAATGGCTTTGGTGATATCCGCGTAAAAATCTGCGATAGATTTCCCAACAGCTGGAAAAAACGCGGGCCACTCAAAGCGGACAAACTTGGCGATGATGTGTTCAGAGAAGGGTTCAAAAGAAAACTCAGTATCGAGACCAAACTTTTCTTTGGCTTCTTCCCCAAGTACGGGCTTACCTGGATAAAACGGCTCACCAAGTGCCATCAATAAGTTATTGACGACCAAATAATGGATCATCTCTTCATGGGCTATTTCGAGTAAAGCACCACGCCATCCGCTGTTTAAACGTCTATCTTCGCCGCCGTTAACTAATTCAAGCTGCTGCTCGCTCCAGCGGCCCATCGATACCAAGTGTTCACCAATGGCATAGTTAGGCAACGAATAGGCACTGTAGATATATTGCAACATAATCGACAGCTCAAGATCGACGGCATCTTTCAACGCGTTAATCAGCTGTACTTTGGTTTTTATATTGCCACTGATTTTTGCCTTTGCTTGCTCGGCAGGTAAAATTTGTGGCATAGCTGATTGTTCGACATTGCATAAGTACTTTAGAAATAGTTGCGCGTGCACCTCAGGCATTTCCCGTGTGCTTGGCATATAAAAGCTTTTATCTCTGTTTTTAGGGTCGCACATTTGCCACATTAAACGTGCATAGGTTTCACATTTGCATTTATCCGCCATACTAAATACGGCTTCGGTCATAAACGGGTAAAATAGTTCGTAGTACGCCATGACATGCTGATACAGGAAGTCATAATCAACTTGTTCCGTCGGTATATCCGCAAGTGCCCAAGCATCAGGGAGCACCCTCACTTGCACTGGACTGTAAAACTCACCTAAAAATAGCTCAGCGCCGCCTGCGGATAAACTCTCAACAATAATACTGCCATGGCCATCTTCGTTAGTATCAAGATAAGCAGAGCTGGTGACTGTGTCAGGTGCTAGTGAATGTGTTGCTAACTGAGATATTGACGCTGGCTTTCCGCGATAATAACTGCGCACACCTAACTCGATTGTACTGGGCTCTTTGGTAACTGAGTTTGGGCTTTCCATGGCGATAATGTGTTGCTCAGCTTGGATGTACCAATCGCTTTCATACCAAGTGTGACGTTCGGAACATAACTTCAACGATTGTTGTTCAAACTGGCTGTCAAACTCGGGGAGTGGGATGTCAATTACGCCTGAGTTAGTCGAGTTATTGAGATAACTGTCTTTGGGTATGACGGCTACCACTTGACCATTATTTGACTTTAAATATAGGTCGCCAAGATCTACTTTTTCACTGAGTTTTGGTGGCATGCCACTTTCAACTGGCATGGTTTCTTCATATCGCTGGTGGGGCAAACTAATAGCGGTATTTAGGCTCAACCAGTTATCTCTTATTGATAAGGCGATTGGTGCATATTGTTCGCTGTTATCTGGCCTTAAGACTCTGCCAGTAGGGCAAGTGGCCATATCGTCGTCGTACCATAAACCAATGGTGCCGTGTAAGTCACAAAATACAGGCATATTAGGCGCTTTAGGTGGAGACAAGTTGCTTACGCAGTATTGAATAAGCAGGCCTTTTACCGCTGGGTCTTGCAGCTTATTTCTTAATTCAGTTAAAAATTCAGAGTCTAAACCAAGTTGGTTGAGTATAAAGTCTTTACTGTCTTTATTAACCGTGAATTGAAACAGCCGAGCTTCGCTCATTTCCTCATACAGAAAGTGGTTGATTGGCTCTTCAATATATCCGCGATTAAGCCAGCGAACACCATGGGTGCAGTCTATATCCGCGGATAAAATATGGTCCGTATTGGCAGAAGATTTAGGGTCAGTGATTGTAAGTTGACCTGCATAAATTAAGGCTGAATCTCGTCTAGTTGGATCGTTATCAACCCAGCGTGCGCGATTAAATGAGGTTCTTAAATACTCGTTGTAATGCCCCCATAAAGACAGTTTATTACCTACAAGCTTGTCATCTGTGATGTATTCACCGGGACGTAACTGCACTGACGTAACTAGGGTATTCTCCCAGCTAAAGTGATTGTTCCCGCGCATGTTATATCCTGCACTGAGGTTAAATTCACCTTCTTCATCAAGTTTACCTTGAGCATTAAACTTGGGGCCAAGTGACTTTATATAGTCATGAAAGTTGCGTGGCGACTTAGACACATCATAGGGTTTACCGTCCATGATGGCCGTGTTATTCGATATATCTAACGTGTTGTTGATATTACGATTACCTGTTGGCACATTAACACGCGCAACCCCTTTAAAATGAACTCGGGGAAAGTCGAGAATACTCATTTATTTAAACTTCCTAGTTACTGGTCTCTTAATTATGTCTGTGTCTAATGACAGTTAAACGTGAGCAAGCTCACATTCTTTTTGTGCTTTTACTTGTCTTTGCTTCAATCTCTCAAGAAGGGTATTCGCCGCGCTGGTGCCAGCCATAATACCGCCTTCCATCCAACCGCAATGAGATGTGTAAGCATCTGATGCAGAGATGATGTGAGACTTTTTATGTGAGAGTGTTTTAGGGTGGTTGGGGCAAGACTCTTGCGAAAATTCAACGCCATGCACCCAGTGTTTATGAACATGGTTGCTTGGATCTGGAAGTTGGCTCATATGACATTTTAATGCCTCGGCCATTAATTCTTTTACTGTTTGTAAGTAATGTGCTTCACCTTTTAATGTGGCGTCACGCCAAAAGTTGGCATAATCACTGTCGGTATAAAAAAATACATACTTGTTATCTTTAAAATACAGTTTTCGGATAGGGTTATTGGCTATCACCACATGGTCAGCTAAATCCATATCTTGCCACCAAGGCGTATCGTAAAATAAGAAGCCTTTGAACAGCGGGATAGAGCCATAGGTATAGTTGCTCCAATCTTGTGGGAAACCGCAATTGAGCTTTTTCATCGCTGTTGGCGGAAAAGTTAAAATCATCTCGCCTTCATTGATAATCACTTCTTGCTGCTTTTCATTTTTTAATTTGAGTACAGGAGTTTCTGTATCAGCTTCGATACTTGTTAATTCATGACCAAAGTGAAACTCGACACCATGTGCAAGAGCTTGTTCATAAAGCTTCTCTGGTAAAGCCGAAAACCCTTCTTTAAGGTTAAACCACTCATACCCTGCGTTTTCAGAAAAACCTTGGATTTCAGGGTGCTTTTCAATAATGTCGAAGGCAATATGTGGCGTAATATTGGGTAATGACAACGAATCATAACCGAGTGCATTGATCATCTCTCGAGCTTGATTTCGGCCAACATAGATGGTTAAAAACTCTTCAAAGGAGTCATGCGCATGCTCGTCACATAAAGGTTTCAAATTTTTCAGAATGCTCTTTAAACTTTTATGCAATGCTTGCGGGCGCTTTAGTTGTGTAAAAGGGAATTTTTCATAGGCCAAGTTCAAGGATTTTACTTGCTCTTTGACATTATGATGAAGACCCGAGGAAAAGCGTCCAGCGCCGAGGTCTACATAAAGATCATTGACTTTTATCGCATGTGCGCGTCCACCGACACGATTTTTGTGTTCATAAACCCGAATGGTTTTCTTTTTACACTCATTTGATTTTGCTAACGTTAGCGCGCAAATGATGCCTGAAATGCCCGCCCCGATGATTGAGATTGTATTTTCTCTAACCGTCATGTTCCATGTTTCCTTGAGTTTTCCTAAAAACTTGTAGCTCTAAATGAAACTTCATTAATAATTAACATTATTTAAATATTAAAAATCATTGTTAAGCCGGTTTATTCACTGAAACACGAAAGTGTTAAATTCGTATTCCATAAAATCAATAGATTATGATTAATTAAACTCGCTGTAATTGCTGGGGAGAATGATATCACTATCGTTTGCAATAATTAACATTGATCACGAGAATGTTATTAAAATAATGATATTTTCGGTCTGTAATAATTTTTAAATTGTTTCGTTTATTGCAATTTGTGCATTTACTTTATTGCGATATTGGCTTTAATTTATTTTTTTAGAATAAAGCACTATGCCAGTTTCATGATTGGTACATGAATTTTTGTTTTCAATTTGGGGATAAATATGTATGAAATGTGGAGGTGAAATTTCAACGCATTACACGAGTTGTTTTCGTCGGGTACAAAAAGTGTAAATAGCTAAAATGGACTATTAGGTAACTATATGAATATATGTTCTTTTTAAGGGAGGTCGATGGTGTTTAGCTATCTTGCGATGGTTTGTTTTTCAGGTACGGGTATGATTAAAACTTGTGGTCGAAAGCTTGAATTTTACCGGTGAATTTGCTTTTCATTTGTACCGATTACCTAAAGTGGTAAAACAATAGGTAAATCGGTATTTGTTTATTTGCAATGTAAAAACTAAGATGAATTTTTTATAACTTGGTATGTATCTAGTTATTTTTTATTAGTCTTTTTAGAGTGTACAGTGAAAAAGCAAGTGCAAATAGCCCGCCAGCTGTATCTGCAATGGGGAAAGACCACCATAAAGCGTCGGGATTAAATACATCTGGTAATACAGCCATCAATGGTAAAAGTACAATATAGGTACGTGCAGCATCCAGCATAGTTGCAGGAAGTGCTCTGCCCATGCCTTGAAATAGCCCACTAGACATCATGCAAAATCCGGATAGGGCGAATGCACAAAATGAGATGAGTGCGATTTGCTTACCAAGTTCGGTGACTTGCTGATCCTGAGTAAATAATGTAATGAGCCACTGTGCGTTAAACGCGAGTATAAAGGTCACGATAAGCCCCCAACCAAAGCTCACTGCACAGGCTACTATATAAGCTTTATATACGCGTTGATATTGGCCTGCACCATAATTGAAGCCTGCGAGTGTCTGCAAGGCAACCATCATGCCGATAATAGGCAGAAACAGAAACATATAGCTGCGTACTAAGATCCCATGGGCTGTAATGAGCGGCTCGGAATTATTTGTAAATATGGTAGAGATCGAATATATCGTCGCAGCGAGGATAACTGAGAAACCGCCATGAGAGAGTAATACAGGTAAACCAAGACTTAAAATTTTGGTGTGAACCTTCAAAGGACTAAATAGTTGCTGTTTGTTAAACTGGACTTTGCTCTCTCCTTTTATTTGTAGTTGAATCGCTATGATGAGAGCGATGCTGATAGCTGCGATAGTCGCCCACGCAGCGCCTGCTACTCCCCATTCGAATACAAATATAAAGACAGCATCGAGCACAATATTTAATACAGAGGCTGTTGTAAGCACTTGCATCATTGCTTTGGGATTGCCAGAAGCTCGGAAGCCTTCTGTGATTTGATTGCAAACAAAGCCAACAACCCAAAATAATACAATGGGTGTGATGTAGCTGGTGGCTTGTGCTTTTAACGCTTCAGGCACCGCCAATAAGTTAAAAATGGCGTCTAGATTAAAATAGGTTAATGAACACAGCAGTAATGCAGACCCAACAGCGAGTAAAAAGGAGGCTGAGAATACCTCGTTTGCATCCTGTTGACGCTTTGCGCCTAGGTATCTAGAGATCAGTGACGCCATACCACTGCCGAGCATGGTGCTAATGGCGATTAATAGCATTTGGATTGGAAATACTGCCGAAACGGCACCCATTGCTTGCGTGCCGATACCTTGTGATATAAAGAGTGCATCCACAAAACTGTATAACCCGCTTATTAACATCCCTAAAATAGTAGGTATTGCCAAAAAGCAAAACTGTTTAAAAATGGGCGCAGTTAGCAACGGTGACTCTTGTTGTTGTGCTAACTCAATATCTGCTGTGGTCGTACTCATAGATTATCCTTGTGAACTGTTGATTGCTTTCGCTAGTGTACTGAAAAAATTTTAATAAAGTTAATGGTTTGTATGATTAATTTTAATATTGTTGTTTTTTGATTGTTTGGCTGAGGGCTATAAAAACGGATGACTGATAAAGCTTGATGATTATGCGGTGTACTTTTTATGACTATTTATCCAATACGCCGAGTTTAAGCCAATCTTGGCGTGAATATCTGTTGCTAATTAAAGCCTGTTTCTATATTTTATAGTGATGTTATATTGTATCTTTATTGAGAGGGTTAAATGCTAGGTAGTTTTCAACAAACTGGAGATAGAGTGTCTATAGGGCTTGCTTTTTTGTGTGTAGCTCACTGTCTCGTTTTACCTGTTGTTGTTTTAGCATTGCCGTTTGTAGCGACAAGTTTTTTGCAAGAGGAAGCTTTTCATCAGATGTTGCTATTTGGAGTGTTAATTACCAGTATTGTCGCTTTATATAGTGGGTGTAAATCCCATCAAAAGTGGAAAATATTTTACAGTGGTATTTTTGGACTCGTTGTTTTGAGTGTTGCTGCATTTTTTGGACATGATTTACTCGGTGATGCAGGAGAGACTATTTTAACTGTTGTAGGCAGTTTGGTCGTTGCATACAGTCACCTCATCAATATTAAGACATGTAGAAGTGATGAGTGCCGTAGTTAAGTTATTTATCTTATCGTTGGGTTACTTGTCTTGGTATCCCAACTAACTCTTCAAGTTTGGTTGCATTCTCAAATATAGTGACAAATATATAGTAAATAGGTGATTTAAACACTATGTACTATGCTCAATGCATTGGCAACTTTGTTGGAGTGTGCATTGGCTAAAACTTTCCTGCTTATTCAAGCCTCTACCTTGTGGGCTGTCACTATTGTAACGACGTCAAAATTCTCTATTGGTAATAGATAGTGCATCTGTTTAGCAAATTTGTTCGTATTCCTATCGCGCTTAAAATTTTTGTCGTGGTGGTATTTGGTTTACTCGCACAAGCGGCTACGCTGCAATTATTTACGCTCAAGCAAACGACCGATAATCATTTAGCGACACGTATTGATGAAGTCAGCAGTTTGTTTGTACAAGCAAAGTCAGCGATTGCATTTATGACGTCTGAAAACAGACAGGATGCAGTTGAAGAATACTTGAGCTTAATGAAAACCCACTCGGATGTGGCCATTGCTTTGGTCATTGACAAACAAGGTGCTGTAGAGACCAGTACGCATAATCATTATCAAGGCAGCTCAATTGAACAAGTTGTACATGACTTTGAGCTCTCTGATGATTATCTGCAACAAATATTAACGTCCAAAGTGGATTTTAAAGCGTACTATGAAAAATCAAAAAGGCTCGTATTAGCAGGCCCGATTGCTCATCTGAAAAGCAGTCAAACTCAGAGACACTTGTTGATATTGGCTGATTATTCAAAAGCCGCAAGGTATATCCACAATTCTACGATGCACGCATTTACCCCATTGTTCGTTATTATGTTAATCACAGCACTCTTGGTTGCAGTGATTTTTCATGTCTCAATTCAAAAGCGATTACAGAAAATATTTCGTCACTTTGATACTTATAACTCTAAAGAAGGGGCAACTTTGATAGAGATAAATGGTATGGATGAGATCAGTGAATTAGCGAGAAGGAGCAATCAATTATTTCAAGACCTTGCAAGTAGCCATGCGGCCACCAAAGAGCAAAAAGACTACTTTCAAGCTTTGTTTGAAGGCATTACTGATGCCGTTGTCATTGTGGATGAAAAAGGGCAGATTTTAGATATTAACCATATTGCACTTGCCTATTTATCTGAACAGCCCAATAAGTTTGCAAAGTTTAATGCGTATTTTAAGTTATCTCATTCTTGCGATGAATCTCAGCTCTTGAGTTTGTCGATTGAGGCTGAAAGAAACCGTGGACATAGTAGTAAAAGCTTTTGGTTATATGAGGGAAAATGGCATGCTATTAACTTGTCAGTGACTAAGCTAAATATGAAAAAGCAGGTGCTGACCTGTTATTTGGTTGCTTTTGTCGATCAGCAAAAGGAGTTCGAGTTGAACCTACAGCTACAGCTAAGTGAGCGTAAGTTTTACTCTATAATAGAAAATATCCCAGAAAGTGTGTTTTTACTGCAAGAAAACGGCGAAATAGCGTACTTAAACAGCCAACTGAAACAGTTTTTATCAATAGAAAAACCGATAAAAGAAGCTACCCACTTATTCCAGGCCTGTCCTAAAAATATTGCTGAATTTATTATGCAGCGGATGGAATCTGTCATGCGTGGTGAGAGCTATATTCGAGAAGAAGTGCACTATAAACACAAGGGAGAAACTTTTTACAGTGCAATTACGCTTTTCCCAATTGTGAAAAGATCGGATAGTAAATATGCCATGGCCGGCGTTATCTCGGATATAACAAATCAAAAACGCACGGATCATACACTACAGCAAACCCAAAAAAGATTGGCAGGGCTTGTTAGGCATGCACCACTGGCAATTATTGAATGGGATAAATCGCTAACCATTGTATTTTGTAATCAAGCCGCATCTACGTTATTTGGCGTAGAGCAAAGTCGCTTAATTGATAGCAACTTATCTGAAGTGGTGACATCTGAATTTAATACTGAACTGGAAAATTACCTACTAAGTACTATTTCAAATGAGCAATCAGCAAAGCAGCTTATAGCCATTACAGACGCACAAGGGCAGCAAAGAGTCACTGAATGGCAAAGCTTTATGGTGTTTGATAGCCCAATCGAAGCGCCCCGTTATGCCTCTTTGGTGTCTGATATCACGATGCTGCATGAAGTGATTGAATCATTGGAGTTAAAAGAAGCTGAAAAAGATGAAGTGCTACAGTCGATGGTGGATCCTGTGATCACCATCAATGATAAAGGACAGGTTTTAACATTTAACAAAGCGGCTGAGGCTGCATTTCAATATCAAGCGGATCATGTGATTGGAAAAAATGTGAAAATGCTGATGCCCGATGAGTTTGCGATGCACCACGATAATTTTATATCTAATTATATGACAACAGGGCATAAGCAAGTGATTGGTATTGGGCGACAGGTCTTTGGGCTGCGTGCCGACGGCAGTGTTTTTCCCATGCACCTATCTATCAGCGAGCTTCCTCTCATGCCAAATGGTGTAAGGCGGTTTATTGGCAACTGTGTAGATCTTACTAATATTAAAGAAAAAGAAGAGCAACTGAGGCGGTCAATGAAAATGGACGCACTCGGTAAACTGACCGGTGGAATTGCTCATGATTTTAACAACTTGATTGGTATTATGCTTGGTTACAGCGACATAATTTTAATGCAAGAGTCTTTAGATGAGGATATTCAAAGTCATGCTAAAGCGATTGTTAAAGCGGGGGAGCGGGCTACCAATTTGACTCAAAAGCTGCTGAACTTCTCAAGAAAAGAAAGTGAGCTCACAGAAATATTTTGTTTGAATAATGCATTATTGGATAGCCGCGAGTTATTAGAAAAATCACTTAAAGCGGATGTTAAATTAGATTTTTCTTTACATGAAGAATTGCCCAATGTCAGAGTTGATAAGCATGACTTTGATGACATGATATTGAATTTAGTTATAAACAGTGTGCATGCGATTGAAGAAGCAGGTGTTGTGACGGTGGCGACGTCAATAGACTGGTATCAAAATGACTTTATTAGTACCTCCCCTAGCTTACATGTGAGGTGTGATGTTTGTGATACGGGAGTGGGCATTCCAAAAGAGTACTTAGATAGTATTTTCGATCCTTTCTTTTCTACAAAAGGGGACAAGGGCACTGGCTTAGGCTTGAGTCAGGTTTATGCATTTATCCAGCGTAGTAAAGGACAAGTTGAAGTGAAAACCAGCGACCAAGGGACGCAATTCTCAATTTATTTTCCTGTAATCGACTCCGAGATAAAGCAAAGCAAAGAAGTAAACACTGCATCAAATCAGATAAGTCATAAGCTTAGTAAGATCTTGGTTGTTGATGATGAGTTGTCACTTGCAGATGTGGTTGCCAAACTGCTGCGCCAAGCTGGGCACCAAGTCGATATTTTTGAAAGTGGCACTGAAGCGCTTCAGGCCATGGAAGTGACACACTATGACTTACTTATTTCAGATGTGCTCATGCCTGAGTTAAATGGGTTTAGTCTGGCTAAAAGAGCTGCCGCAAAATATCCTGATATTAAAATTCAAATGATAAGTGGTTATGTGGATATTGAACAAGTAACTGATTTTAATCCAAATTTATATGAAAGCTTACTGCGAAAACCGTTTCGCCCACAAGAGTTACTCAATAGAGTAGCATTATTGAGCTTAAAATAACTCAGGTTTTGTGGTGTTTAAATCGATATGCGTGTCGCTTTCAGGCGCGGATATTTTTTCCATGGCAAAGTACTTGTCAGTTTGCTCAATGACACTCGTCAGGTTTGATTTAAGCAAGTCCATTTTTGGTTCAAGGGCACTGAGTTTTTTTGCTTCTTTGGCGATCAGGTTGGCAATAAAAAGTTCTTGTTCTTCGGTTAAGTCGAGAATATGAAAGCTCGATGATATTTGCTGATTTAGATCGTTCGTTACATCAAGAATTAAGCTTTTATATTCGTCAGAAATGTTTTGCAATGAGCTTATACCGCTAGAGATGTCTAACACAATTTGCTCCATCGCTTGCTGTCGACCCAAATCTAGCAGTTTAGACTCAACGCCTTCTATAATGGCGACGGAGATATCTTGTATTGCACCGCTTTCCTCAGGTGATTCAGGCATGTTTTTAATTAAAAAAGACACATGTTTTTCATTGACAATCAAGCGTCTGCCAAAGTGGTGTAAACGGCCTTTTGTGCATAGCAGCTCAAATATATTTTGTTCAATTGGACTAATTTGTGTACCAGCTGGACCGTAAAAATGCATTTGCTCTTGCTTTATCATGATACTGCTGAGCATGCCTAGTTGCTTCATCGTAGAAAAAAACTGATTCACGACTTGCTGTTGATCATTGCATTGATTAAGCAGTTTAAAAAACTGCATGACTAGGCTGTAGTGAGACGCCTGCTGCATTGATGACATGGCAAGGGTTATTGATTCTTGCTCACTGGCTTTGAGCAGGGTCTGAGATTGAATAAATTCACTGACTTTTTGGACTTTGGTGACCAGCTCTTTCATTTGAAAAGGTTTGGCAATGAAGTCATCTGCACCCACATCAAAGGCACGCAGTCTCATATCCAAGTTGTTGTATCCAGAGACTAAAAACACCGCGCAGTGAGTTGGTGATAGTTCGGTCTTAATTTTTTCGCATGCCGCTAAACCATCTATACCAGGCATGCTGATATCCATTAAGACCACTTGAGGGGTAAAGTTGTCGAGTATGTCATAAGCTTCACTGGCTGATGCTGCCTGTTCACACACAAAGAAAGGTTTTAATGCCGCACTTATCATGTCTCTTACTGCTTGCTCATCGTCAACTATGAGCACCTTTGCTTTGTCTGTCATCGTACACCTACTCCTGCACTGAATTGTACTAGATAGTTAAACTTATTAACTCTCATCAGCATAGTGTACAACGGTATAATCTGCTAAGTATTCAGGATTGATTATTGGATTAAATATTTATGCTAGATATATAAAAGGCTGCGAGTTTTTGGTTAAAAGGTGCTTGAGGATATAAACAATTTACAAAAAGAGGTGGGCGGTGGGTTGGACTGTGTAAGGGAGTGAGCACATTCATGCTCACTCAAGTTGAAGCTTAGTATTCTAATTGGCCACCATTATTGATGAAAGTGGCGTATTCTTGCCAAAGGTCCTCTACACCTCTTCCTAAAATCTGTTGGAAAGCGGCATCAAAAGACCAGGTATAATTTCCTAAATCTTTTGCCGCTTTATTAAATTTGTATAGGAAGTCTGGATCGTGTGTGACACGGACATAGTGTAAAAAGAATCCTGTGGTGGTGTAACCACCTAGCCATTTTTTAGGGTCATTCACATTAGGCGTACGCGTTTTGTGAAGACCTTCTCCAATTCTGACTGCATCCGCAAGTCCTTCAGTATAAGCCCAATAAGCTTTACCATCGCCGTAATTATCATGAGTTAGCGGTGAGTTGTTGTAACCGTGGGTGACTTCATGAGATAAAATACCATCAATCTCATTGCGGATCGCAGCGTCTGAATTACCGTTGTCACGGTAAATTTTCTCAAGGTGGCTCGTACTCACGACTATGGTCATTTCACCAGAACCATCTTGGCCCATCTTGTATGCAACAAACTCATTACCCCAATGATCTTTTGCTCTAAGTTCGAATTGAAGGTTTCTGAAACGATTGGACTCGACAGGATCGCGGTAAAGTATTTTTGCTACATCCACGCAGCGATTTGCCATATGGTCAGCAGGATCTGAGATGATGCGTTTGAATAAAATAGCCCCTTGAGTTTGAGGGTCGACATCCACAAAGTTAACTTGTGGTTTTTTCCATTCACCCGTTGGTGGAGTGGTTGTTTCTTCCTTTATATTAATGGTGTAGCTGGTATTTGAGTAACCATATACCGAAACATATACATCATTACCTTGTAATGTACATGATTCATTGGCATTGGATGTGGTGCTGCTGCAGTCAAATAACTGTGTTGTTGGCTGAGCTGTACGTCGCATATATAAATCGGCGTCTCCATTACCCGTTGTTGTCGCAATCACTTTGCCTGCAACATTAAATGGGCCAAAATGCTGCCACTGGCCCGCGTTTAAACTATTACTTTGCGAGATAGGTAAATTGCTCGGTGGGGTGATGTCATCTGAAAACATCTCGATTTCAGCAAGTTGCAAAATATTAGCGCCCTTGGTTGATGAGATATCAACTTTTACAAACGAAAAGCTCTGTAGATTTGCAACGCTAAACTGCTTAGTTTGATGGCGAGCACTGAAAGATTGATTGTAACGTGTATCCAGTGTTGTCCAGTTTTCGCCATCATTAGACCCTTGTAATTGCCAATCTTGTGGGTCACGATTTGGCGCATCATTGGCTGAAGTTAGCGTGTATGAGGTTATTTTTTGCGGTTGTGCAAATTGATAACTTATCCATCCTGAAGAGGTGAAAGTCAGCCATTTGCTGTACTTGTTATCATCAAATGCTTTAATTCGGCCTTCAAAGTCACCATTTTCGCCTGATGCGCGGATGACATTTGGATTATCTGAAGTGAGGTCTGTCTGTGCAATGGCTGCGGTCGAAAATAATGCGCCAAGTAAACACGCGAGTTTGGTTTTATTTAAGGCATTGTGTGTAATTAATGATTTCATGTGTATCCAACCTTGTATCGTTCCAATAAATGATTGTGGCTTGTTCCCATATTAATTTTGACTCAAGTGATGTTTTTTATTTTTATGAACTCATTTCATGTCAAAAATAATTGGAACGATTTAAATAATTGGTTGTATTTTAAACTTTGTCAAAGGTTTTTTACGGTTTTGTAACTATTTAGTATGTTAGTTGTTCAATTTAAACGAAGTTTTTGAATTGTTTTTTACGGGTGAAAGTTTACTTTTTGACTATTTTATTCATGCGCTATATATAAAAAAACACTATTTTTCAGGGTGATAAAATAGACAGTCATTTACAAGGAGAAAGGTAATTTATAAAATTGAATGAAAGAAATTAATTGTCATTTCACGAGTGTAAAGAAATGAAAATAGTGGGAGTATAAAATGAATTGGAGTATTGAACAGGGGAGCATTGATGAGGTCATTGAGATTGAAGATCAAGTGCCTGAGTTTGTAACGCCAAAAACGCGAGCATTGATAGAGGCGCGTTTACAAAATAAAAAAACACTACTGCTTGTTGCCAAAGTAGATGGCCAGCCGGTCGCGTATAAGCTTGGTTATGCTTTGGATGAAAAACACTTTTATAGTTGGCTAGGCGCTGTTATTCCCGAGTTCAGAGGAGCTGGGATCGCACAAGCCTTGTTGAATGAACAGGAGCGATGGTGTACTTCACTAGGCTATGAAGCCATTAGTGTTAAATCAATGAATAGATTCAAGAATATGCTAATGATGCTTTTGAAAAACAATTATCAAATTGTCGCGTGCCACCCATTAGAAGATGGCACGGATAGCAAAATTCATTTTTTAAAGCAGCTATAATTCATTGCTAGAGCGCTGAGGCTTTTTCGATTCCTTTGTGATAATTTTCTTTTCAAAATAGTAATTTATCAATAGTGCGAGACAAATAATACCGCTGCCAAGTGAGAGTGACAATAAATCGGCTTGGCGATTCCAAATGAGTAGATTTACCAACACGCCTATGGGTATAAGCACATTATTCATTATGGCAAGAGAGCCAACAGAGACAAGCGTAGCGCCCTTATTCCATAAGAAATAACCTAGTCCTGATGCAATTAACCCGAGGTAAATGAGAATTCCCCATTGCAATTGAGTAGTTGGCAACTTTTCACTATTACCTAATATCATGTAACTTAAAGCAGTAACAATAAGCGCACCAAAAAAGAAAAAGCCAAAGCAAGTGTGTTGAGGGGGAAGCGCGTTACCCTTGGGTAGCCTTTGATACAATACCTGACCTAGTGCAAAGCAAAAATTTGCCCCTTGTACCAACAGTAAACCAGTCCAAAAGTCTTCGTTTACTTGTGCTTTGCGTATGGCTATAGCGCCCGCAGTTGCGAGTAATGCAACAAATAGATAGTGAAGATGTAGTTTTTTCTCTATCAAGTCATTGATGATGGTGATGTAAACAGGCGTCATAACGGTAAATAGTAGGACCTCTGGCACACTTAAATATAAAAAGGAGTGATAATAAAAGCCATACATCAAACCAATTTGGATTGCGCCAATTACCATCAATTGCACCGCGACACGCGGTGTAACGCTAGACAGCCTTGTAAAAGGCAAAAATATCAGTAAGGCGATAGCCACACGACTAAAAGCCGCAAACCAAGAGTCGACTTGACCGGCGAGATAGACCCCAATCAAACTAAATGAAAAGGCCCAAAGTAGAGTGACAAAAGAAAGGTATTGCATAGTATCCGATTTGAGTTTTTGTCTATGGTAAAAGGTCACCAGGGATAAATCGAGCGATTAGCACAAAAAGTTAAAATTTATTGAGGACCCGTTTTGCACTTAGTCATACTGATGCTAATTCATCGATAATAACGAACTAATTAACTGTTATAATATGATTTTAATTTACTACCTAGTCGCTACAATGAAGTTGTTTTCACATTTATCCCTTTCATGATTACCCATGATGTGTTAAAGGCCACCATTTATATGGTGGCCTTTTTATTTGCATGGTGAGTTTATTGACTGCGCCTTTCTACGTTTTGCACTTTTTTAAATAATAACGGGTCTTTGTTCATCATACGCTAAACTTCAAACGTGCATCCTTTGCTTAAGTGGCATCGATAATGCTGTTAGAAAATATCTGTCGTCGTGAGGAACAATATATGAAGCGGTTATTTGTTATGGGGTTGATACTGTCAATTACTTATCTGTCGGGCTGTGCCTCTATGGGGTCGGGGGATAATGCCCAAAAGCGTGCGCAAATAATAAAGATGAAAAACGACACTTTGTCGCAGCTCTATAAAGAAAAGCCAGATACTCGAGCGCAATTACGTTCAGCTGTTGGTTACGCGGTGTTCTCAAATGCCAACATTAACTTATTATTGGTGTCTGCTGGCACAGGCTATGGGGTTGTTAAAAATAACCAAACAGGGCAATTCACATATATGAATATGGCCGAAGGCGGTGTGGGCTTAGGTCTTGGTGTTAAAGATTACCGTTTAATTTTGGTTTTTCATACTACAGAAGCGCTCAATGACTTTGTCAGTAATGGCTGGACTTTTGGTGGTAATGCTGATGCAGCTGCAAAAGCGTCAGATAAAGGAGCAGCCATTCAAGGTGAGGTCTATTACGGCGGCATGTCGGTTTATACGCTGACGCAAAGTGGCTTGGCTTTACAGGCGACTGTTAAAGGCACTCGGTTTTGGCCAGATAGCTCTTTGAATTAACATCTTGTACAAAGCGAGACTGCAAAAGTCATCTATAGCCCATTTGGCATAAACGTATTTTTTATAAGATTTCGCTTTTTGTTCTTGTGGGCTAAACAAGTATTCGCTATAAACAACGTAAGCATGTGTAAATATTTATAGAGGGTAACGTGTTTAAGGAAATTGACGACCTCAGTGATAGCTTAGTCTTGATCGTAGAGGACTCGGCATTAACGCAAAAAGTGCTTGGTGCTTGTTTGGACGGCTTATGCCGTGTAGATGCTGTAGACAGCGCTGAAGAGGCGATTAACTATTGTCTTAAATCACCCCCTGATTTGATCCTAATGGATTGGATCCTTGGCGGTATGACGGGGTTGGAAGCTTGTAAAAAAATCCAAGCGATGGATGAACTCAATGACATTCCTATCATATTTGTCACATCGAATACCAATGAAAATCAGCAAGAGTTATGTTGGGATGCGGGCGCAGTAGACTTTTTAGGCAAGCCTATTGTCGCGAGGACTCTGGTTAATCGTGTTAGAACTCACCTTAAGTATAAACGCCAAACTGATATCTTAAAGCAATACTCTTTCTTTGATGGTCTCACGGAAGTGTTTAATCGACGCTACTTTGATATGGAGTGTAAACGCTTATTTAGGCAAAACTTGCGGCAGCAACAGTGCTTAGCCGTAGTTATGCTTGATATTGACTACTTTAAGTTGTTCAACGATGAATATGGGCATTTGCAAGGGGATGATGCACTTAAAGAAGTGGCAAAAATTGCCGTTAAAATGGTAAATCGCCCTCTAGATAGCGTGTTTAGATATGGCGGTGAAGAATTCGCGGTTTTATTGCCCAATACCAGTGAGGATGGCGCTCTAAAGATAGCGCAGTCCATTGTACATGCGGTAAGAGGGCTTGAGATCCCACACGGTAAGTCAGAGTTTGACGTGGTCACCGTGAGCGCAGGTGTCGCTGTTGGCAAGTACGGTGTCTATGACAATGTTGAAGAGTTAATTCAAAAAGCAGATGAAGGCTTGTATATGGCCAAGTCTAATGGCAGAGATCAGGCATTTTTATTTAATGAAAATTAAGGCGTAGAAGGTGCAATTCGCGTGATTGCACCTTCTAGATTGTGACTTTACATATTAAATAACAAGGCAGATACAGCGAGTAATCCAACGCTAAGCACGAAATAAGTACTTAATTTACCCTTGTACTTTTGCAGTGCCGGTACTTTGTAAATCGCAATGGTCGGCATGACAAAAAGGATCAACGCGATAATTGGACCTGATATTGCGCCCATCATATCTAAAATACTTGGGTTGATAACTGCACACACCCAAATAGAGATAAACATTAATACCACGCCAAGTTTGTCAGCTGTTTTATAGTTCATTGACGTCTGCTTAGTTACCAATCCATTAAAGCTCTCTCTCGCGCCTAAGAAGTGCCCTAGGAATGATGAGGTGATAGCAATGAAAGCGACGAGTGGCCCAAGTGTTTCAATGAATGGGTTGTTGTATACGTTTGCAAGATAAGATAGTACAGACACATTCGCTTCTTTCGCTTCGGCCATTTGCTCAGGTGTTAGTGAAAAAATACAAGAGAATACAAAAAGTAATACGAATGCGATGAGCATAAGTGCTGTGTTTCGCAAAATAGCTTCAGCTTTGATTGTCGCTTCTGATTTGTAGTGCCTACGCTGTGTATTGGCGAAGCTAGAAATTGCTGCAGCATGACTGAATGAGAAGACAACAATAGGCACAGATAACCATAAAGTTTCTGTCAATGAGCCTACATCAGGTGTTGTAATAGTCGGTAATTGCCAGTTAGGTATTAAATATAAAGACAAAAATAACAAAACACCGACTAATGGGTAGACCAGAATTGCAAACGCTCTAAGTAGTAATTTTTCTCCCCCCAACATAATGGCAATCATACCCGCTACTAGCACACCAGACAGTAATACTCGAGGTAAAGACTCCATTTCTAGTTGGTTGACCATGAAGCTGTCCACTGTATTGGTCAGTCCCACACCGTATATAAGCAAAATAGGGAAGATTGAGAAGAAATATAGGAGTGAAATCAAGCGGCCACTAGTTGCGCCAAAGTGCTCTTCAACGACGTCGGTGAAGTCTGAATCACTCTTTTTTGAAGACAAGACAAATCGTGCAAGCCCTCTGTGTGCCAAATACGTCATGGGGAACGCAAGTACAGCCATGATCAATAGCGGCCAAAACCCCCCTATACCGATATTAATAGGTAAAAATAAAATACCTGCACCAACTGCGGTACCAAAGAGGCTTAGCACCCAATTAGTGTCATGTTGGGTCCAGCCTGCATGGCTGGCGTTTACCGTGTTACCGGTATCTCCCGCTTGTGAATGACTCATACTTGTTGTCCTACGTTTTAATTTTAATCGCGCGGATGATATAGAAATTCACTTCTTGATGCATGTTTATTCGGTTTGTTTGGGCGTTTTTCATACAAAGCGAGGCTTTTGCGGTTAATAAGTATTCACAATGATGAAGTGGAACCTGTATTAGTCTGGCTTTGTATACACTTGTATTGACGTGTTGTGTTAAGGCACTGCAGCTTATTGTGTATTTAGTTGAGTGAGCATTGAAGTTGCCTCTTGAGCAATAAATGGTGAGGATGCTTGGAGTTTTTACACAGCCGATAAATAATGTTGGTGCATATTTATTTAAAATTAAATTCTATTTAATAAAATCAGTAAGGTAGAGATTATATGAATATTTTTTATAAATGATGATTTAATTCATAACTTTTTCTTTTTACTTATTTTTCACCTTATTCACCTTAATGTTAAGTGGTATTATACAGTTCTATTCGGTGTTATCTTTTTATCACATTGATGATTTTATAGGCGGTTACAACTTATGGTTTACTCTTTGTTCGTGTTATCATTTATTTGGTTTTGCTTTATTCTTTTTAAAAAAACAGGTGTGTTTTTTAAGTAATTGCATTTATATGAGTTATTAATTAGTCTAATAGTTAGCCTTTGCAAGACTGCATTCATAGCTTCAGAGTCCCTGAATAGTTCTTTTCATGTTGTTTCAATCTACTAACTAGTTGTCAGTTTTCTTATTGCAAGTATTACAATTTTACACATTCCTTGACTGATTCCTACACCGAGTTTAACTATGATTTACCCATCAAACATGATTGGGGAAAATAATGAAAAAGCTTTTAACAATGACGATAGTAGCGCTTTTGGCTAGTGGCTGTGCACATCACAATAACGTTAGGCCAGCGCAAGATGGCAAGCATTATGTCAATTTGACCGCAGAAACAAGACAAAAAGCTGGAGAGGAAGCATTAGATCAAGCAAATTATTACTGCAGTGAAAATGGCGATACTCGTGCGTACATTATCAATGAAACGATTACTTACATGGGCTCTATGCCTGAACAAGAATATTTAAAAAATCGCAATTTGGCTGAAGCTGTTGAAGTGGCAGGTGCGGGCATGTCCATTTTAGGTGGTGGTCATGTAGATGATGTAGGTACTGCCATGTGGATTGGTGGTGGCATTGCAGAAGACTCAATGGGTGAACCATATCAAATAAACTTATCTTTTAGTTGTAAGTGATAAGAGGTTTTTTTCACCGTTTACTCTTAGTTCTATTATGTGTTTTTTTTGAGCAAGCGTTATTAAATAAAAAGTAACGCTTGTTTCTCCACTTATTTAATATACTCATATTAAATTCAAATACCTTTATTGCAAGTTATCTAATGCATAGTTTGTCTTCGGATAAAAAATTGTTTTTGCAAATACGCCACAGCACAACATTTTTCAATATGAACCGGAGTCAGTTATTAAGGAGCTTCGATACTTACTTGATAAATTAAACCAAGCGCCTGAAAAAAACTGAACGTGCATTTAAACCTTTCTGTTACCTCTGGTCGTCAAAGTTTTTAAATAGAAAAAACAAGGACAACAAGATGAAAGCTTTAATGATGGCGGCTTTAGCAATATCTTCATTTTATGTTTCTGCAACTGCGTATTACTCCTCGGATTACAAATTTGTGAAAACAACCTCTTTAAGCTTACCTGCAAGCGAACTGACACAGCTAAAAATTGATGCAGGGGCGGGTAGTTTGAAGTTGATTGGAGAACAGACAGATAAGATTAGTGTCACTGCTGAGATATATCAGTTAAGTGATGGAGGCGAGTACTGTTTAGATTTGACTGAGCAAGATAACAAAGCCTTGCTTAAAGCAAATGTTTGCCACCACAGGGAAAACGATACCTTGGTACATCTTTCAATCACTGTACCTCAAAACCTTGTGACTCATATTAAGGACGGCTCTGGGTCAATGAATGTGTCACATGCGAGTATTCAGCGCATAGATGATGGCTCAGGCTCTATCATAATTAAGGATAACCTAATTTCGCTTGGGATAGATGATAATTCTGGCGGTATTGAGGTCTTGAGTGTGCAAGGTGAACTAGATATTGATGATGGCTCTGGAAAAATTCTTGTTGAGGACATCAAAGGCAATGTTCGGATAGAAGATGGCTCTGGTAAGGTCGTTGTTGAAAATGTCACTGGTAAAGTCTCAGTCGATGATGGCTCAGGAAGTATCTCAGTGCGCAATGCGCAATCATTTGAATTGATAGATGATGGTTCTGGCAAGGTTAACTTGAGAAATATCCGCGACCAACAAAATTAAGTCTTTGTAAACAGCGCCGCAGACAACACACAGCGGCGCTGTGTGTCACTACTTCTCTAGCCCAAAAGGGTCATCAATACTATGACTTGGTTCCGTAAACCATTTAGGGCCTGACTCCGTGATGTAAAAATGGTCCTCAAGGCGAATACCAAATTGGTCGGGAACAACCAGCATGGGTTCATTAGAAAAACACATACCTGGCGCAAGTGGTTGCGGGTTGTCTTTGACCAAATAAGGCAGCTCATGGATATCTAGGCCGATCCCATGCCCTGTTCTATGTGGACAACCGGGCAGTTGATAATCTGGCCCCAAGTTTTGTTCAGCCAAGTAGGTTCTTGCTGCATAGTCTACATCGCCACAGTTCGCGCCAATGTGCGCTGCATTGAAAGCGTGCAACTGAGCTTGCTTTTCATGGGCCCATATTGCGCGTTGATAATCTGTTGCTTCACCAAAGACATAAGTGCGGGTAATGTCACTTAGATAGCCATGCAGCTTACAGCCTGTGTCTATCAATACAACATCGCCTTTTTTAAGTGTTTGGGGCGCCTTTACACCATGTGGAAATGATGTCGCTTTGCCAAATAACACAATACAGAAGTAATTGCCTGTAGCACCAACCTTTTTATGTGCTTGCTCTATAAATGCTTCCACTTCTGTGGTAGTGATACCTTCATGCAATATGGAGGCAGCTGCTTTTTGCACTGCTAAGGTCATATCCATTGCGCGTTGAATTAAGGCAAGCTCATTGTCTGACTTATGCATGCGGCAATGGCTTGTAACACATTGCCCATTCATGATTTTTAAAGTTGAGTTTTCTTTTTGAATGCCATCTACAGTAAAAAAGGCCGTGCTTTCATCGATTGCTAAGGTCGCAGAGTTTGGCAAGCCCAGTTCGGTTAACGCCTGTCTAAGTAGCCGATATGGTGATTGCTCTTCTTGCCAAGCATATACTTTGCCTTGGATGATTTGGTAATCACTGATGGTGCCTAATTCAAAAAATGGTGCAATGAAACATACATCGCTATGAGCCGGAAGTATTGCACCAACAAGTCGTTCACTGGCCGACCAGCTTAAACCTGTAAAATACTTTAAGTTTGTGCCTGCATTTAGGTATAACGCATCAATATTCTGCGCGCGCATGAATGCTTGTGCTTTTTGCATCCTCTCACGATATTCATCTGCAGCAATGGGCCGTGCATCTTGGGTCATGTTTGTGAGGTTGGCAAGGGCCGCTTGTTTGGTTTGAAAACCGATACCTATCATAACTGTATCCTATTTTTTGTTTTATCAAGCATTACTGAAAACGCGCAATACTGTAGGGGGTAATATCAAATACTGTTGGCTGGTTTGCAACCAAGTTTGCGATGAGTTCACTGGTGATCGCGGCCTGTGTTAAACCCAAATGTTGATGGCCTAGTGCAAATAAAATATTGGGGTGCGTTGGCGCCTGGCCTATCACAGGTAATGAGTCGGGTAGTGAAGGTCTAGGGCCCATCCAGTGTTCGCCTTGCTTTACATGGTTGAACTTTTTCAGCAGCGCTTGAGCGTGGGTCAGTAAAGATGCTGCACGAGTATAGAATGGAGGTCTGTGTAAGCCTGCAAATTCGACAGTACCAGCCAACCTGAGACCCGCTTGCATTGGTGTCATAATGAATTGTCGGTCTGCAGAGGCAACGGGGCGACTGAGTGCATGGTTACTAAGCATATTATGATAACCCCGCTCGGCTTCTATCGGTAACTTATAGCCTAATTGCTGACAAAGTTGTTTGCTCCAAGCACCAGTACAGATAATGACCTTGCTAAAGTGTTTTGATTTTCCAAGTGAGTTGATGACACTCGCATTGTGCTCATGTTGAGCGACTTCTGCGACAGATTGCTGCACAAACTGACCACCTAAGCGAATAAACTCTTTATTTATGTGCATTGATAGCTTTAACGGATCTGGCGTGTGTCCTACCTCTGTGAAGAGCAGGGCATATTGCACTTTGTCACTTATTTGGGGCTCTAATGCGATGATAGCGGGTTTATCTAGCAGCTCAACTTTAACCCCGTTTGAGCGATAAGTGTGCTGGATTTTTTTTATCGCATCTAAATCGTAATTTTCAAAGGTGAGCAAACTGCCTTTGCAGATGATATGCGCATTAAAGTTATCTCCTAAAAGGCGTTTGTATGCGTCAAGTGCGGCTTGGTTAAGGGCGCTTAATGCCTGTGTATGTCTTGTGTAACGCTGTGTTGGCATATTTGCGCAAAACCGAGCAAACCATGGCAAAGCTTGTAATAGATATCGCCAGTCTATGCTTAAAGGACTTAGCTTGTTGAATAACATACTTGGCAACTTTTTAAGTAGAGCACGGTCGGCCAGTGGGAAAACTTGCTCAGTCGCAAAATGACCAGCGTTTCCTTTTGAACATTGAGTGCCGACTCCTTTGGGATCATACAGGGTTACTTGGTAGCCCAGCTGTTGTAGCTGCAGGGCATTACACAAACCTACGATACCTGCGCCTACGACTGCAATAGTTAAATTTTTCTTCATTATATTTTCTCTAATTGCGATTGCATTTCTTTGATTTTTATCGGTTTAGTTTGAGTATTAATATTTTTTTATATTACTAATCATGGCCTTATGTCATTTGTTTGGCGTTGGTGAGAACCCTTTTATATTTTTCAGAATTGCATATTGATTATTGTATACAATATACCTATAGTGAAAAAAAGCAACAAACATAACAGAGGAAAAACAATGATCGTAGATTGGCAAGGGGTGTATCCCGCAGTAACCACGCAGTTTAATGAAGATGAGTCAATTAACTTTGAAACAACCAAGGCCATGATCAATTCACTGATTGAAGAGGGGGTACATGGCATTATTGTGCTTGGGACTGTCGGTGAAAATTGTGCATTACGTGCAGAGGAAAAGCGACAAGTTTTAAGTGCAGCTAAAGAGGTGGTGGCAGGTAGAGTGCCTTTACTTGCTGGCGTGGCTGAGACCACCACCGCATTGGCCGTTGAGTTTGTTCAAGACGCCCAGCAATTAGGTGCGGATGGTTTTATGGTGCTACCGGGCATGGTTTATCGCTCAACCGAGCGTGAAGCAATTTATCATTATCAACAGGTTGCTCGAGCAACTTCCTTACCTATTATGATTTATAACAACCCAATTACGTATGGCGTCGATGTATCAATTGAAGGCATGCGCACGTTAGCGGCAGAGCCTAATATTGTCTCAGTTAAAGAGGCCACAGAAGATACACGCAGAATCAGTGAATTAATCTCAGCATTTGGTGAACGGTTCGTTATTTTTGGTGGCGTGGATGATGTTGCCCTAGAAAGTTTAATGTTGGGTGCAACAGGCTGGATCTCCGGTTTAACAAATGTGTTTCCTCGCGAGTCAGTGGCAATTTTTAAGTTGGCACAACAAGGTAGGTTTGCTGAAGCCACCGAGCTCTGGCGCTGGTTTTTACCGTTACTCCGCTTAGATACAGTGCCAACCTTAGTTCAGTGTATTAAATATGCTGAGCAACTTGCCGGGCGTGGGAGTGAAAAGACGCGTTCACCGCGTTTGAGTTTGACTGACAGTGAAAAAGCGTACGTGAGTCGATTGTATGATGAAGCGATGACTAATCGTATCGACCTCACTAAATACAATCTCGATTAAGGATGAGCATAATGAAAAGGGGTACATTTTTTTGTATTGATGGCCACACCTGTGGCAACCCTGTGCGCCTTGTTACCAGTGGCCACCCGAACCTTAAGGGGGCCACAATGGCAGATAAAAGGCAGCACTTTTTAACCGAGTTTGATTGGATCAGAACTGCTTTGATGTTTGAGCCCAGAGGGCACGATATGATGTCTGGTGCTTTTTTATATCCTCCCTGCAGCGATGATGGTGATATCAGCATTTTGTTTATTGAAACTTCGGGGTGCTTGCCTATGTGTGGACACGGCACGATAGGCACGGTCACTTTTGCGTTGGAGCACGGCTTGCTGACACCGAAAGAGCCTGGGCTGGTCAAAATTGATACGCCTGCTGGCCGAGTCGATGCCAGATATGAATTGCATCAAGGCAAGGTGAAATGGGTGCGGTTGATCAATGTGCCGGCTTTTGTTGCTCATACCAATGTGCAAGTGGATATCGAGGAACTTGGCATGCTGACAGTCGACATTGCCTATGGCGGTAACTTTTACATTATTGTAGAGCCTCAGGGTAAGTTTAAAGGAATAGAGCATACCGATGCTGATACATTAATTACGCTTGCTCGAGATATACGAGACGCAGTTAACGAACAAGTTGACTGTATTCACCCCCAGAACCCAAATGTTTTTGGTGCCACACATGTACTTTGGACAGGTAATCCGAAAAGTTCAAAAGCACATGCCGCCAATGCGGTTTTTTATGGAGACAAAGCCATCGATCGTTCCCCCTGTGGGACGGGCACAAGCGCACGTATGGCGCAGTTATTCAGTAAAGGGCAATTGGAGCTTCAAAAGGACTTTATTCACGAGAGCTATATAGGTAGTCAATTTATTGGTCGTGTAGAGGCGGTGACAGAAGTTGCTGGCAAAGCGGCAATCCGGCCAAGCATTCAAGGTTGGGCTGTCAGCACGGGTACCAATTGTATTACCGTGGATGACGATGATCCTTATGCATTCGGATTCCAAGTGATATAGCAACGCAATTCATATTAATAAACACAGGAGGTCATCATGGTATTTAGCGGATTGAGCTATATTGCAGGGGATTGGCAAAAGGGTTCGAGCAATGAGGTTTTTAAGGGGTTCTGTCCCGGAACAAATGAGTACTTACCAACAGCATTTTATGAATCATGTGAGCAGCTTGTACACCAAGCAGTTATGTCCGCAGAAGCTGCATTTAAGCTATATCGCGCTATTTCTAATTATCAGCGCGGTGAGTTTTTAAATACAATTGCAGATGAGATTCTGGCATTGGGTGATGAACTCATAGAAGTCACCATGCTAGAAACGAACTTACCCAAACCGCGGCTTGAAGGAGAGCGGGGGCGTACAGTTAATCAGTTACGAGCGTTTGCTGAGGTGTTAAACCAAGATCTGAACCCACTGCATTTAAGCGTCAATGAGGAGGCAAACGACAACAGGTTGCCTGTTGCCAAACCTAAAACTAGGCTAACCCATATTCCGATTGGCGTGGTTGCGGTATTTGGTGCATCAAATTTTCCTTATGCGTTTTCTACACTGGGCGGCGACACAGCAGCGGCGCTGGCGGCAGGTTGTCCTGTTGTTGTTAAAGCACATCCTGCGCATCCCGCAACCAATGAGTTGATGACGAGAGTCATTGATCGAGCAATTAAGCAATGCGGTATGCCAAGTGGACTATTCTCTATGCTGCAAGGCAGCCAACATTCACTCTCACATCAACTTGTGAGTGAGCCTCACGTCAAAGCTGTCGGCTTTACTGGATCGCTGGGTGCAGCCAGTGCTTTGCTAGACACAATCAATCAAAGAGTTGAGAAGATCCCTTTTTACGGTGAGCTTGGTAGCGTAAATCCACAAATTGTATTAAAGCAATATGCAGTTCAGCACGGTGCTGTATTGGCAAAGCAATTGGTCAATTCAATGGCTATGGGTCATGGCCAGTTCTGCACAAGTCCAGGTGTGTGGTTGGTGCCGGATGACGCGCATTATTTTGAACAAGCCGCGACTGATGCTGTTGAGTCGAGTCCGTCAGACACCTTATTAACGCCGGGTATTCAAAAGACATTTAAGCAAGCGACGACATATTTAGAAGCGCACCCTGATGTTACCTTGTTAGCAAAAGGCCTGAAAAGTAAGGATTATCATGCTTGTGTGCAGTTATATGCCTGTGCCGCGAGAGACTTCATTGAAGATACTCAGCTTCAAGAAGAAGTATTTGGCCCCTGCGCCATGTTAGTGAGATATCGAAATGATGAAGAGCTTGAGCTGGTCGTGAATGTACTGGCAGGTCAATTAACCGCTAGTATCTATGGGGAGAGGAGTGAATTACAGCAACAAAGCCACTTGATTGATGCGCTGAGCTACAAGGTTGGGCGAATTATTTATAATCAAGCCCCGACAGGGGTGGAAGTGTGTATGTCGATGAACCACGGAGGTCCATTTCCATCCTCCACAGATATAAAAAGCACGTCTGTAGGCACAAGAGCATTGCTGAGGTTTTTAAGGCCGCTTTGTGTGCAAGGGCAAATACTTTAGGTAACTAAGTATCAAGCTCTGTGTCGTTATGGGCTTGATACTTATCAGACAAACACGGCTTTCATCTGGTCTGCGTGCATTTTCAATTTAGCCACGTATAATGTAACTCACTGTAAATTTATGATTAACCCCATGGCGATTGTACATAAAACTAGAACTCAACTTGTTGCCGAAGCGATTAGAGATAAGATTTTAAGCGGTGAAATTAAAGCTGGAGAGCCTTTGCGTCAAGCCGCATTAGCAGAAGAGCTTAATGTGAGCCGTATCCCCGTTCGCGAAGCTTTATTGCAATTAGAAGCTGAAGGGTTAGTTAATTTTGAAGCACATAAAGGGGCAACAGTGACAAGCCTCAGTGCTGAGCAAATAGACGAAATATTTGACCTACGCGCTTTACTTGAAGCTGAGCTGCTTAGCCACTCCATTACACACTTAACAAACCGTGATTTGCTTGAAGCAGAAGCCATTTTAGCAGATCTGGAAGACGCCATTGCTGCTGGAGATTCGCAGTTGGCAACAGGCAAGCTCAATGCTGAGTTTCATGATAAGTTATACGCGCGTGCAAATAGACCTCAAACACGGGAGCTTGTTGCGGTATACAGTAAAAACTCAGAGCGCTATGTACGAATGCACATCTTACTTGCTGGCGGTATTAATACTGCACCTGAGGAGCATAGAAAGTTACTGCAGCTTTGCCGCGACAAAGACATTGCGGGTGCATGTGACTACTTAAAGCATCATATTTTAAGTGCCAAAGACGGCATTAAAGCATTGTTATTAAAACTTGAAGCAGATGCTTAGTCAGTTTGGCAAGCCATTTATCTCAGCTTGATGAGTAAAATGGCTCCTCCCATCATCTCTTCTTTTGTTGGCTTTATTATTGCCAGATACCCACACTCATCTCAGATGTAAAACCCGGACCAAACGCCGCGAGTAAGCTGGTTTCTCCTTTTGTTGCATGTTCAAATGTACGTCGTAAAACATCAATAACCGCGACACTTGAGGTATTGCCAGTTTCTGCAAGGCAAGCCCGTGAATGCTTTACTTTGTCAGGGGCTAGGTCAAGACAGCGTTCTAGTTCATCTAAAATCCGTCTACCCCCAGTGTGAAATATCGTATTGTCCACATCATTGGCATCAATCTCTAATTTGTCTTTGCAAAAAGATTGAAGGTATGGCGCAACGTGTGGAATTGAATGCATCACGTCTTTATCAAGCGAGAACTTAAAGCCTTTATCGGTGAGTTGGTATTCAATATAGGGCATGGTGTCTTCAATTGTAACGCTTTGATTGTGGGTTAATCTGAGCCCAGATATCTGGTCGTCACCACGCATCACCACAGCTGCCGCACCATCTGCAAATAACGAATTGCTGATAAAGTCTTGCAAGCGCCCCGCTTCTTTATGAAAACACAGAGACGAAGTTTCTACACAGACAATTAATACGTTTCTATCAGGGCGGTGCTCACAATACTCAAATGCACGTCCTATGGCTGATGCGCCGGCAACACAGCCTAATTGTGCAATTGGGATCTGTTTAGTATCGGGTCTAAGTGACAGACGATTAATAAGATGTGCAGTGAGTGAAGGCATCATAAATCCTGTGCAGGAAGTGGCGATGACCATGTCAATCTCATCTACGCTGAGCCTTGCATTGTGAATCGCTTCTCGAGCGACGTTTTCAGCCATTTCAATAGCGGCATCTTGATACACTTTTGCACGTTCGCCAAAGTCTCCTTGCTTAACAACATCTGTCAGCGGCATGATCAGGTGCCTTTTTTTCACTTCAGCATTTTGGATCATGTCGAATGCGCGTTTTTTGTGTGGACTATTTGGGTGACATAACTCAATGACAGTCATGATATCGTCGGCATTAACTTCATAGTTTGGATAGTAAGTTGCTGGTTTGCTTAGAGTTGTCATGAAATTTCTCTCCTTAATTGAATGACACTAAGCAAGACCTAATGTTGCTTTCTTTTATTTCACAAAATATTAAATTAATTTTTAAATTTGTTATTTTGTAATCGTAAGTCATTGATATAAATAAATTAATATTTTTGATTTTTTTTGTATTTTCAAACTCTAAGCTACAGACCCTCAGGTTGTTTGGATAGTGCGCCTGATAATTGCGTTATACGCATGTAAAAAGTCTTTAAATTGGTACTGGATAGCTAGAATAACATTGCTTTACAACCTAAAACGCATCTTTACGCATCTTTTCCTATCTTTTTATTGATTTTAAGTGATTGAATCATAAAGGGTTGTTTTGGTTTTGATTCTTTTTCTCAATCTTTTTTCTTGGTTTTTGAAGTGTGGTGGGGTTTTATTGCGCTTTTATTAATTTTTCATTCATTTTTCTCGCTCTAATGTCCAGTTAAGCGCCATGGCAAGTTAAAAACAACATCTATTTAGGAAAGTATCTATGAGAAAAACCGCTATCAGTATTGCGATTGCAATGTCGACAGGAGGTGCAATAACGCCTGTATTTGCAAATGATCAAGCAGCATCAATAGAAAAAATAGAAGTAACGGGATCGCGTATTAAACGCTCAGATATGGAGACAGCGAGCCCAGTTACATTTATTGGCGCTGATGCTATCCAAGCGAGTGGTGCCGTGAGCATTGATGATGTTTTGCAGGATATTACAGCCGCCGCTGGCGCTATGACTAATCCGGGTGTTAACAATGGCTCTGGAGGTAACGCAAGTATCAATCTGCGCGGTCTTGGCGCGCAACGTACTTTGGTGCTGGTGAATGGCCGCAGAATGATTAATTCGGGCACGGGGGCTGCATCAACAGTTGATTTAAATACGATTCCAGTTGCGATGATCAAGCATATTGAAGTCCTCAAAGATGGGGCATCGGCGGTGTATGGAACCGACGCGGTTGCAGGTGTGGTGAATATTATCCTTAAAGATGACTTTGAAGGGGCAGAGTTGAATGCGCAAACCGGTTTGTCTGGGGAAGGGGATGCGGAGCAACATAATGTTGACCTGACGGTAGGTACCAGCTTTGATCGCGGTAACATGGTGTTCGGCATTCAATATATGGAGCGCGGATCGGCAAGCCAAGCTGATAGAGATTTTTCGTCTTGTCCAATCAGTGAGGTCGATAACGGAAAGTCCCTGACCTGTGGCGGTTCAACCATTACCCCAAATGGTCATTTGTACCTTGAAAATGGCAAAGAATTACAAGGCGATACTGACGGAAGCTACGCAGAGTACAACCCAGAGACCGATCCGTATAACTATGCATCTGATAGCTATTTATATACACCTATGCAAAGGCTTAATTTAACAGGTGTGCTCAATTATGAGCTTGGCAGTAACACGAATTTATTTACTGAAGCCATGTATTCAAAGCGTTGGTCAGAACAGCAAATGGCACCTCAGCCTGTATGGTTTGATTTCACTTATACAGAAAGTATGGGGGATGATTTGATAGAGCATGGTGCTGAGTATGGCGATACCGTCCATTATCGCCGCCGTATGTCTGATACGGGAACTCGTGACTTTTCACAAGTTGTTGATACGGTAAGAACTGTGGTAGGTGTAGAAGGATATCTGGATAACGACTGGAGTTGGGATGTTGCGGTTAATTTTGGTCGTAATGACTCTGTTGATCAACTGTCTAATTTGCACAATATCGGCAGTTTGACCGAAGATATCGAGCTGGGTAAGTTTAACCCACTCGACCAGTCAGCGTGGTCGGCGGATAATATGACTGATTATCTATACACTGAACAAAATACAGGTGGTAGCCAGATGCTGAACTTCAGTGCGTCACTTGCCGGTGAGATTATGGCGCTGCCAGCGGGCTACTTGGGGTTTGCAACGGGTATTGAAAAAAGGACCGAAAAAGCCTGGTACACACCTGACTCACTGACCTCACAAGGTCTGGCTAACGACCCAAAAGTTGAGCCGACCAGTGGCTCATATGATGTGAATGAAGCGTTTGTAGAGTTTGCTATTCCAGTGCTTGCTGATGTGGCTTTTGCACAAAACTTAGATTTAAGTGCGGCTGTTAGGGCGTTTGATTACTCAAGCTTTGGCAGTGACTCAACATGGAAACTCGGTTTTACTTGGAAACTCAATGAACAGCTAATGTTTAGAGGTGTTAAATCAACCGCATTTCGCGCACCGACGGTCGATGAGCTATATGGTGGTAAATCGCCATCCTTCGAGCAAATATCTCATCCTCACTTAGATAGCCAAGCTGAAGTGATTGTTGGGGGAAATGCGAATCTCACACCAGAAGAAGCAGATACGTTAACGTTTGGACTGGTATATGAACCAAGTTTTTTAGAGGGGTTGTCACTGACTTTAGATTATTACGATATCGCTATCACTAATGCGATCAGCGAAGTGAATAATCAATATATCATTGATAACTGTGTCAACAACAGCGGGGATTTAATAAATCAAGATTCGGCTATGTGCTCTTCGGCAAATGTACAAATATCTAATGGCAAAGCGACATTTAACAACCAGTTGCAAAACATTGGCGATGAGACAACGCAAGGGTATGACATTAATGTTGCGTATGCGTTTGATGCTGCTGGGCTTGCGTGGAGAGCAGGGTGGGATACATCGATTTTAAAAGAGCGCACCATTACTATGGCTGGGGAAACCGTTGACTACACTGGTTTGATCACGTCAGGTTTAGGGGGATATGCAGACATAAAATCGAGTTTAAGTTTGTCTGTAAAAGCCGATACATGGGGTGCAAATTACAAGGTGAGATACTTATCGGGCATGGATAGCTTTAGCTGCTTAGATAACCCTACAAGTTGTTACGCACCAAGCACGCCAAGCGTGGTTTATCATGATATTTCTGGCAGCTATTTTGTCAGTGATACTGTTAAGCTCACGGGCGGCATTAATAATTTGTTCGATAAGCAACCGCCTTATTATTCTGGTAACAATGACTCCAATACAGATCCATATACATACGATACTTTAGGGCGTTATGTGTATGCCGGACTGAACATTCAGTTTTAATTTTTAGGTTCAAAAAAATTCGTTTTTCACACTCTCCTTAGAGAGACCAAAGGGTATGCATGTGTTGCAGCCCTTTTTTATTTAAAAAATTAAAGCTAAATACGGCACTGTTTCGTTTAACGTCTATAGTGTGAGATGAAAACAGATGAATGGGAGCTGGGATGAGCGTTCGTATTTTGGTCATTGATGATGACAAGACATACCGTACTTTACTTTCTCAGACGTTTGCGGATTATGAAGTGAGCGTCGCATCTAGTGGTGAAGAGGGATTACAAAAAGCCATCGAATTGAAGCCGCATGTGATTTTACTCGATATCGTGATGGCAGGTATGGATGGATATGCCACCTGTTCAGAGCTGCGAAAAATAGAACACTTGCGACATACCCCCATTGTATTTATTTCTAACTTATCGTCCTCTGATTGTCGTCTAAAAGCGTTTGAAATTGGTGCCAATGAATATGTATGTAAAACCACTCATCCAAACGAGCTAAAAGACAAAGTAGTCGCTATTTTAGATGCTGATCATGACTATTTTGAAGCACATGCGGACATAGTACAAAAAGAGTCACTATTACTGGATTTACAAAGGCAAAATGCCTGCATGAAGTCCATTGGCTTATTTATGCAAGCAACCCACTATTGTAGTGATCTGGAAGTGCTGCAAAAAATATTCATTAATACCCTAAACGCACTTGGGCTGCGTGCCATTATTCATTTCAAAAATCGCGCATTATTTCGCAGTACATCAGGCTGTGTTGCTAAATTAGAGCATGAAATGTTGTTGCACCACGAGGATTTTGAGCGTGTACATCAATTCGATCATGGTCCTATGGTGTTTAACTGGCGCAGTAGCATTTTGTTGGTGAAAAATGTCGGTGAGTTGAGTGATATTTGTGCCCATGTCATGGATGCGTTAGAGCTTGCTATCAGTAATTTAAACCGCAGAGCAGAGATGGTCGAGCAAATTCTATCGATAGAAAAAACCAATAAAGAAATTCTAGCAAGTTTAAAAGAAACGAAAAGCAAATCGAATACCACACTTAAGCAACAGCTATTTGATTCTGGTCTGATCTCACAGTTTGATCTACAAGACGAAAATGATCTTGACGAACTTATTGCGAGCTCCAGTGATGAATTGGTAGGTATGGTTGAAGCGTTTGGTGATAATGCTGAGCGGATCAGCGCAATTTTAGGCAGTTTGAAAAAGCCCCCTCAAGAACTCAGATTCTTATTTAAAGAAAGTGCCAGCAATGCGGATACGACCCTATTTTAGTTTTTATACTGCACTGTCATGAAAGTGATGGTGCGGGTAAAGATAAATTTTTTGATATATAAAACAAGAGATTATAAATTTATTTTGATTTTTTATAATAATTTTCTTGAAAACATTCCTCCTCGTCCATAGATAGAGTTATGAGGTCGCCGTAAGGGACTGAAATTAACTTAACACATTGTTTTATATGCCTATTAACTGCTTTTTAAAGAGTCAACAGGCTTAATATCGCTTTATGAGGATACCATTATGCGTACAGTAGATTTATCACCACTTTATCGTTCATTCATTGGCTTTGATCACCTAGCTACATTAATGGACTCGGCACAAAGAAGCTCAGAAAAACAGTCTGGTTTTCCACCTTATAATATTGAAGCTTTGGATGAAGATAAGTACCAAATTACCATGGCCGTTGCAGGATTCAGTGAGCAAGAGTTGTCACTAGAGTCAGAAAACAATACGCTCACAGTGAGAGGTGAGAAGCAGAATAAAGCGTCTGCTCAAGAGCGTAAATTTATTCATCAAGGTCTTGCTGAACGCAATTTTGAGCGCAAGTTTCAGCTCGGAGATCATATTAAAGTCATCGGCGCAGATTTAGAAAATGGCTTGTTAAAAATAGATTTGGAACGCGAAGTGCCAGAAGCCATGAAGCCAAGAAAAATAGCCATTGGCTCAACGAAATTACTTGAAGAAGAATAACTAAACCCCTTATTTGCTTGTTACGTTGTTTCCAACCAGCCGCCGTATGGCGGCTTTTTTGTGTTTAATAAAAATGAACTATAAAAAGGAACAACGGGACTTTACATGTTTTACCCATGTCCGTATGGTTGTGTTAATTTTATGTAACCAAGGAATGTGCGATGAAACTTACCTTTTTATTGCTGATGATATTGTTTTGCCCTAAGTTATTGGCAAATAGTACATTAGCTACCACCCAGATACTGACAGAGTACACGTCATTTACACAGCATGGCGACCATGGCTTTGTGGTCGATTTATTACCCGCTGATCCCTCAGCAAAACACACCCTCGAAGTTGAACTTGGCTGCGCAGCGCAAGGTTGTAGCGATTGGGATTATACGGTGCGCTTTGAATGGCACCAAGGCGCAAAGCGCTACGAGCTGGGACGCCTAATTACCCCTTATGCTGGATATATGCAACGCGGCATGCATGGTTTTGACCGAAATTGGCGGCGCACTTTCTCTTTTGATGTTTCTCATTTAGCACCAGTGCTGACAGGTGAAGGCAGTTTAAATGTGCATTATGGTGGCTGGGGCGCTAAAAAGAGTGCTTTTGGTATTGCTGCAAAGCTCGTTTCACAGCCAAACTATCATACCAGAGCGGTTAAACGTGTAATTCCACTGTATGAGTCCGGCTCTGAAGGCTGGCCATATAAAACAGCACAAGACTTTGCTGCTTTATTGCCAGCCAAAAACGTCGCCTTTGAAGCCGGTGAGCAATCTGCTGAGATTAAGATGATTGTCACAGCACACGGCCATGCTTTGTCCTATGACAACCCTGAAGGAAAAGCTGAGTTGTGTGGTGAATGGTGCGATAGATATTTTACCTTGCATCAAGATGGAAGCTTAGTGGTTCAGCAAAACCTGTGGCGTGATGATTGCGACCAAAGTGCCACTTTCCCACAAGGAGGCACTTATTTATTTGCGCGTGCAAATTGGTGTCCAGGAGAAGCCGTTACGCCTTTTAGTTATCCTGTTGATATATCTAATGTGAATTCAGAATTTGACTTGAACTGGCAGGCATATAGTTGGGCACCTTCTCAGTATGGTAAAGATGCACCGAGATATATCGTTAATGCGGTTTTAGTCACCTATGGCGAGCAGACCGTTGAAGAAGATATCGCACTCACGACTATCGTTAAACCGAATGCTGCCATGCCAGATCGCATTGGTTTGTCATGTGGTGAGATAGAAGTTGAAGTAGCAAACCAAGGAAATACAAAAATCAATGAACTGTGGTTTGACTATGGCGTTGAGGGACAGCAAGCGAATCAATATTACTGGCAGGGTGAGATTGTAGCAGGTGATAAGAAACGCATTACATTTAGCGCTGAATTTTTGGGGATTTTTAACACAGAGCAAGCGAAGTTGAATGTAACTGTGCGAAGTACAGGCGATAAAAAAATCGCGAATAACAGCCAAACAGTTCGGTTTAACCGCCCAATTGCGATTGAGTCCAGTGCGGTTTTACGGCTGCTGACAGGCAAGCAGGGCGACGAAACCCGTGTTTCTTTATTCGACCGCACACAATCGACAGTAAAACATTGGGATGAATTTACAGATGCCAGTTGGCATGACCTGCCTTTGGATGTGCCGGTGGGTTGCTATACCTTGAAAATCCAAGACAGTGCGCAAGATGGCCTTGCATTTCCATTTTTTAATCAGCGCAAGGGTAAAGGCGAAATCGTGTTACATCACAGTGATGCCGCAGACTCAGCAATAACGGTATTACAGCCTGACTTTGGTCGTGAGCTAGCTATTCCTGTTACCGTCGGCTATGAAATGGGAGGCTGTGCAGCAACTGCTTGGCAAGCGGACCTTGCTTACAATAAAAAAGGACAACAAGTTGCTTATAAAGGTGTGATCTATCAAGCTCGACATTGGAGTTATAATTTTGAGCCTGATAGAGCAGGACCTTACGACCCTTGGCAAGCAGTAAGCTATTGTGATGGCAGTGCACTCTAAAACACGGGGTTATTCGTAGTAGGAGCGCATTTCTGGGTTGGTGTTGCTTAACAGATCGGCAATGCCAGCCCGAGTTTCTGCTGTTTTATTCTGACTTAATTTAAAGTTGCCAGATAAAGCTTCAAGTTTTATCTCGAAAAATAATAAGCTTTTACACATGGATTTTAGTCGCTTTTCTGGTACAGCTGTCAATTGCCAAGGATTACGCTTATCTTCAAAAGCTTGCAGTATATGTCCCATTACCTCTAGTTGCTTGTCATAATCTTCGATAGAAATGAGCTTCCCTTGGCCTTGTACTGTCACATAGTCCCAAGTTGGTAAGCTAAGGCCCTCTACTTGGTTAGGAGAGAGGTAGGTATCCGGTCCTCTAAATACAATATCCACGGTGGTTCCGACAAAGTGCTTTATGGGGTTTGAACCCGTCGCATGGCCAAAGAGTGTTTTTGACCCTTTGCAAAGGCTAACGGGTATATGGCAAATATGTGTTTGATCCTCACTTTTACAAAAAAAAGTGGCTAAGGGGAAGCGCTGAATTACATCAAAAAGCGCGCTATCTTGTTGTTGAACATACTCTTTGAATGGGTATTTCATAGCCAAGACTCTAGACGCTGTTTAATGTCGGGCCACATATCATCTGTAATGCTAAAACGGGCTGTATTTCTAAAACTGCCATCTGGTAGTTTTCTATTTTTCAGATGGATAGCTTCAAAGTGTGCACCTAGTCGAGCAATTGCGCTGCGCGATTTGTGATTTAGCTCATGTGTTTGAAATTCAATTCTGACTAATCCTAGTGTTTCAAAAGCATGTTTTAATAATAAGTATTTTGCATGTGTATTGATGTGACTGCGCTGCCAGTCTAAGCCGATAAATGTATGGCCAATTTCGGCTTGAAGGTTGTGGGGATCTAGTCTAAATATGCGTGTATTACCAGTCACTTGGTTAGTTGCAACATCAATAATGGCAAAGGCGAGCTGCTCCTGTGGGTCAAATTGAGCTGTTTGCTCAAACCAGTCTTTTAATATCTCAGGGCTTTGACAATAGTTGGTCGGGACCCAGCGCCAAAGCGCCTTGGCTTCACCAACTTTTTGTAATGCATCAAGGTGTGAATGAGATAAGGGGTCTAAGCGCACTTTGTTAGAGCACAGTGATATCGGTTTTAACATATATTTCTCCTTAGGCTGTGACGATACATGGTTGCTATGAATTAAGGCTACGCTTTTCTGGTCAGGTTTAAACAACCAGATCTTAAAAATTTTCTATACCAGCTTGCTAGCAGGCTGAGATTTTTATACGCTCAATAGCACTTAATACTGCTGCGATAAAATGATGTTTACAGGGCGCCCATTAGATAAAAAAAATAAAGCAAAATATATTCAAATGGCAGAGCAAGTGCGCTCAGCAATTCAAAGCGGCCACATTAAGCCCGGTGAAAAGTTACCCTCAGCACGGGCTTTAGGTGAGCTGTTTTCTGTGAATCGTCATACGGTGATGAATGCATTGCAAAACTTGGTTGCTGAAGGATGGTTGGTGTCTGAGTTACGAAAAGGCTATAAGGTTAATAGCCAATTGCCTATCGTGCATAGCACACAAGTCCATGAACAAGACGTGACATTTGAGCCTGTAACGCCAAAATTTGCTGCCGTCATGCCTAAACATCCATCACCGCCTTTAGAAGAATATACCTATAATTTTGCAGGTGGACTGCCGGATATTACGCAGTTTCCATTTGATGAGTTCAGGCGCAGTATCAATAAGGTATGTCGTAGTAGCAATGCCCATGCACTTCATTATCAAAATGTGGCTGGAGAGCCCGAACTACGTACGCAGTTAAAAGCATACTTGCGCAAAGCGCGAGGACTACCCTGTGATGATGTACTGGTTTGTAATGGCTCACAGGAAGCCTTGTTTTTAACAGCGCAAGCGTTTTTGAACCCTGGTGAAGGGGTTGCAATGGAGTTACTTGGCTACCCGCCAGCTAGGCAAGCTTTTATGGCAGCAGGTGGCGTGATTTACGATATTAAACAAGATGAGCAGGGCTTGTGTGTTGAAGCCTTGGCGGAAGGTTTTGCCAGCTCGGCTATTCGCTTATTGTATTTAACCCCGTTGCATCAATATCCCACCACACTCACTATGTCGGTTGCGAGAAGAATGGCGATATATAAGTTATGTGCACAGCACGGCGTTTTTATCATAGAAGACGATTATGATCATGAATTTCACTACCGCTGTCCTCCACTTCAGCCAATGGCTGCGAATGATCCCGCGCAAATAGTGATTTACCTCTCGACCTTTTCGAAAATCATGTTCGCAGGTGCAAGGTTAGGCTATGTCACCGCAGCACCAGCTGTACTTGAGCAGCTTGTAGGACTGAAAAGGCTGATAAATCATAAGAATGATGTGTTAATGCAGTTGGCCATTGCTGATTGGATGGCAACGGGCAACTTTGAAAGGCACCTGCGTCGAATGACTAAACTATATCAACAGCGGTGCGACTTGATGGCACAAAAACTCGGTGATCTCAAAGAACAGGGATTTGATATTGAATTTAAACAACCAGATGGTGGGATGGCATTTTGGGTTGATTTAAAACGAGATATATCAGATTTACCAGCCAAGCTTGAGGAAGCAAAGATATTTGCGCACACTGAACAGGCGTTTTGCCACACTAAAATAGAAAGAGAAACACACATACGACTTGGCTTTGCAGGGCAAGAACCAGAGAGAATAACAGCAGGACTTGATGCGATTTTTGCGTTACTTTGAAGGGAAAAAAGGGTCCATGCCTAGACCCGGTATCGACATAGAATTGCATGTGTTTAAAAGGGAATACTACTTTCTATCTGGCGCCCATGTGAGCTTGCCATTGATATTTGCGATATCATACTTGAGTCTGCTTTCAACCCAGCTACCATCTTCTTTTTGACATAATGCGATGATATAGCAATCTTCCTCGCCGGGAATGCCCTCAAAATGGATATTACGGCAGCTCAATTTATAAGATCCCGGGGGTGAAATGAACGACATATCTCAAGTACTCCATTTATCTATATAACGACACCATTGAGTTAACTTAATGGTGCCACAACGTGATGTGAGTATTATATTGAGATTGTGCCTGTATAAACATTACACATTATTACACGGCAACAGAGTGTGGGGAGCTACTGATCTGAACTATTGATTGTTAGCTTCGCGGCTTTTTCTTCAAAAGTAACGACAAAGACTTTGTCAAATTCGTCTTCAGCAATACTCACATCTCTCTCAGTGAGTAGCTTTATAAGCTCAGGAGTCGTATTACTGTGACCTGCAACAACAATGGTGCCAGTTTGCTTTTTAAGCATATGAGCGAATGCTTCAAGGTTACCGGCATCATACAATGAAATATGTGTATCAATGAGATCTGCCAGTGGGGCGAGTGTTGCTTTAGTACGATTGTAATTAGTTGAATAAAGTTTAGTGGGCTCATAAGGCAGCATCATTTGCGCTATGATTTGAGCACGTTTAATTCCCTGCTGAGTTAAACTCGGATCGACACCTTTTTGTTTTTCGGCATGGCGAACCAGTATGATATTTTCCGGCATCGCTATGCTTGAAAAGCTCAGCAAAAAAGCGATTATTATAATAAGAGTACGCATCGGGCTTCCTGTCAGTTTTTCTATTTACTACTATATCTTGTTCTTGTTCTAACTGCACCTTTAGTATCTTACATCTATTGCTACGCCATAAATTTATCGTATTACACCAACCTGTCCGCTGCGGACACATTTTCTGTCCGCGGACGCTTTTAAATAACAATAATAATTTAAAACTCTTAATATTCAATGGCTTAATTTTGGCATGTTATTGGTATTACTTGGTCCACTAGGATAAAGCGAGAGGCTAAGATGATTAAAGATACCAGTGGACAGGATCAATATATGCTGGAGCGCAGAGCATTTTTTCAGCGCAAGTCAGTGTGGGGTGGTGCGATACTAATCGTGCTCCTATTAACATTTTTGTGGGTATTTATGTCGCCACAAGCGCAGCGTTCTGTAGATAAAGGGCTGCTTGATATTGCAACTGTTGAAGTCGGTAAATTAACACGGGAAATTGGTGCCCATGGGCGCATAGTTGCAGCACATGCACCAACTGTATATAGCCCAGAAGTCGGCGTGACGACTTTGCATGTCAGCGCTGGTGATAACGTTAAAGCGGGGCAGCTTGTTGCACACATACACAGTCCAGAGCTGAGCAGTGAACTCAAACAGCAAGAGTCTGAACTATCACGTCTTGAAAGTGAGTGGCAGAGGCAGCAACTAGAAGCGCGTCGTCAAGCGCTGACGCTTGAGAAGTCTCTTGATTTAGCAAAAGTGTCGCTTGAGGCTGCCGAGCGTGAAAACCGCCGTGCTCAACTGTCAATTCAATCTAGCTTAATTAGCCAGATTGACTTAGAGCAAGCGCAAGACGATTACGCAAAAGCAAAAGTTAACTTCTCTCATGCGCAAAAAGAAGCGGAAATAGGCAGCGATACACTCAAGTTTGAACTGGCTTCTGCGAAGAGCCGTTTTGAGAGACAAGCGCTGGTGGTAGAGGAAGTAAAACGACGCGTCAACAATTTACAAGTGCGCGCAACCGTGGATGGCATCGTAGGTAATTTGCTGGTGCAAAATAAAGCCGCAGTCAGCCAAAACCAATCCTTGATGACATTAGTCGACCTGTCCGCTTATGAAGCTGAACTGAGAGTACCAGAAAGTTATGCCAATGAGCTGGGGCTAGAAATGGCCGTGCTTATGCGAGTTGGGGCAACAGAGTTTGTTGGTCAACTGAGTGCTATCTCGCCTGAAGTGAGCGACCGCGAAGTCACAGCAAGAGTTAAGTTCACCAATCAAGATATTACAGGCATTCGCCAAAACCAGCGTGTGCATGCCCGTATTCAATTAGAAAATAAAGAAAACGTACTGAAAGTCAGGCGTGGCCCATTTTTAAATAATGGCGGCTATTTCGCGTATCGATTGCGCGACAATTTTGCTCAAAAGGTTGAAATATCAACAGGTTCAAGCAGTTTAAAAGACATTGAGATCACCACTGGTCTACAAGAAGGTGACGAAATCATCATCTCTGGCTATGATGCGTTCAGCAATGCTGACTCAGTGCTAATTAGATAAAAATAAAGGAAACATATCATGCTACACATGCAAAATATTGGAAAGTTATACCAAACTGAAATGGTTCAAACACAGGCACTGAGAGAGTTTAATTTAACCGTTGAAGAAGGCGAGTTTATTGCAGTTACTGGGCCATCAGGTTCTGGTAAAACAACGTTTTTGAATATTGCAGGTCTCTTAGAGCCTTACTCATCAGGTCAATATACCTTAGATGGCATTGATATCGGTAAACTCAATGATAATCAACGCTCAGATTTACGTAATCAAAAAATAGGGTTTATTTTTCAGGGTTTTAATCTAATTCCCGATCTGGATTTATTTGAAAACATTGAAGTGCCACTGCGTTATCGCGGCATTAAAGCCAAGGAGCGCAAAAAGCGTGTTGAACAATGCCTCGAGCAAGTGGGGCTAGCAGGTCGAGCGCGTCATTTACCTCAGCAGCTCTCTGGTGGGCAACAGCAGCGTGTTGCAATTGCACGAGCATTGGCAGGAGAGCCGCGTTTTTTACTCGCCGATGAACCAACAGGTAACCTCGATAGCTTAATGGCAAGGCAAGTCATGACATTGCTTGAAGAGTTAAATCAAGCCGGTACCACCATTGTGATGGTGACGCACGACCAAGAGCTTGCTAGAAGAACACCGCGAAATATTCAGATTGTAGACGGGCAGGTTGCTGACTTTACGCTTTATCAAGGTGGACATGTGGCTCGCGAGACAATCAACAAAACGGTAGGGGCTTAATATGTTGCTACACTATTGCGATCTGGCTTGGCGAAATATCAAGCAAACGCCGTTTGTCAGCATGTTGATGATCATCGCTATTGGTATTGGTATCGGCGTGACTATGACGACACTCTCCGTTTATCACATGATGAGTGCAGACCCTATTGCACACAAAAGTGACAAATTACACGCTGTACAATTGCAAGTACTAGATGACGGCTATACATGGCGGACAGAAGATGACGTGCCTTTGCAGTTAACTTATCCGGATGCCAAATATTTACTCGAAAACTCACCGCTGGAAAAACGCGTCGCCATGGTCAAGTCCGGCGCTGCTGTGCACACTGACAGACCTGACAGTGTGCCCTTTATACAGGGTTTACGGGTAACCAGTCGCCACTTTTTTGAACTGTTTGATGTGCCTTTTTTACATGGCAATGTATGGAGTGAGTCTCAAAGTGAGCAAGCTGCGCTGGTTGCTGTGATAAGTGACGATCTCGCAAACAAGCTGTTTGGAAAAACAGATGTGCTTGGAGAGTCAATATATTTAGGTGAACGCCTACATGAAGTGGTTGGCGTAATAAAAGCTTGGCAGCCCGCAGTTAAATTCTACGATGTAAATAATGATCCTTTTGAAGCATCGGAGCAAGTATTTGTGCCTTTTACTCATATCGAAGCGTACAAGGTGCCAAGCTGGGGCAACACCAATGGCTGGAAAAGTGAGGATATTGATTCATTTGAGGACTTTTTAAACTCGGAAAACGTATGGTTGCAATTTTGGGTCGAGTTTGATTCAGAATCGCAAAAGCGGATGTATGGGCAATTCGTCATGGATTATATGACAGAGCAGCAAAAGCTTGGCCGATTCAATAGAAAGGCGCTTGATTACAATCTTAAAACGGTACCGCAGTGGCTGGAATATAACCATGTAGTCAGCTCAGACAATAAAATCCTTGTTGGTTTGAGCTTTATGTTTTTGGCTGTGTGCGTCGCCAATATTTTAGGTCTGTTGCTGGCAAAATTTATGAAACGCGCACCGGATGCAGGGGTTAGACGTGCACTTGGTGCCAGTAAAACACAGATATTTAGTCAGCATTTAGTTGAGGTCGCATTACTTGGACTGCTTGGCTCGATTGTAGGGGTATTGCTGGCCCAAGTCGGCCTTGCTGGCATTCGAGGTACTATGAGCGGGTATGACTTAATCGCGATAATGGATTGGAAAATGCTGCTGGTTGCTCCAGTTATCTCCATCTTAGCTTGCTTAATTGCAGGGTTATTTCCAGCTTGGGTGGTGTGTAAAACCTCTCCAGCAACACATTTAAAAGTACAGTAAAGGAGTGCGGAATATGTCAGAAATTAAACCGATATTAAGTGCATTAAAGCGCTCTAAAACAGGGGCGATATTGTTAGTATTACAAATCGCAATTACGCTTGCACTGGTCAGTAATGCGATGTCGATTGTGTTCGACAGATTGGAAAAGATGAATCAGCAAACGGGTTACGATGAGCAAAGTATTATTTCATACCTTGTTGTGACGTATGATAAGCGCATTGATAAGGCAAAGCAGTTTGATGAAGATATTCAAAAATTAAAAGATCTACCTGGGGTGATAGAGGCGTTGGCGGTGAGTTCGGTGCCATTGACTCGAAGCGGCGGGGCTTGGGCGCTCAGTACGGATCCTGATGAACTCAAAGGTAAGTCTGTGGACTCAGGGTACCTCTATGGCAATCATACCTTGGTCGGTGCTCTGGGGCTTGAGGTAACTGAAGGTCGCAACTTTACCGAAAACGACGTTGTGTATGATAGAAAAAAAGAGTATCCAACCGTTGCTATTGTGAGCAGAGCTGTGGCCAATGCGCTATTTGGGGAAGGCAAGGGTTTAAACGAAACCATATATAGTGGCAACAATGCGGCTAAAGTTATCGGCATTATTGATACCATTAAAAGTCAGTGGCCTAAATCAAACATTGCCGACAATTTGGTGCTTCTACCATTGCAAGACAGCACGGCATATCAGAAGTTTGTTGTTAAGACAACAGAGCACCAACGTGCAGAAGTCATGAACAAGATTGAACCTCTGCTATTGGAATTAAGTCGTGGACGCGTGGTTATGGATGTTAAAGCACTGGATAAATCAAAAGCCGATACCTATGCCAGTGATAGGTTGATGATCAAGATGCTTATCTCGATAGTGGTCTTTTTAGGGGTCATTACGGCACTCGGTATTTTTGGCCTAACACATTTTAATATCAGCAAGCGCACCAAACAGATAGGTACAAGGCGTGCGTTAGGCGCTCGAAAATCAACCATCTTCAAGCATTTTTTATTGGAGAATATGGTGGTGACTTCGCTTGGTATGCTGATAGGTGTAATTGGGGCATTGTTACTTGGACGAAAGTTAATGGGTATTTATGATGTGCCACCTCTCGAGAATATGTCTATTTTATTAACTGCAATTGCGATGATAGTGATGAGCTTAATTGCTGTGCTTTTACCAGCTCAGCGTGCGGCGAACATTTCGCCTAGTGTCGCGACACGCAGTATTTAGAGTAAAGACGGAGCGTATTATGTTACACTCATTGGGGTGTAACATAATAAAAATAAGCACATGGATAAAATACTGATCATTGATGATAATCCTGCGGTTTTGCAGTCATTGTCACTACTTTTTGAATTACATGACTATCAAGTTGCGCTTGCTTCATCTCCTTTTGAAGCAGAGCAAATTGTGCGTTACCAGCGCATTGATTTAGCTATTCAAGACATGAACTTTTCTGCGGATACGACCTCAGGTGAAGAAGGCAAAGCGCTGTTTTATCAGCTTCGCGCTATCAATCCTAATTTGCCCATTATTCTATTAACTGCGTGGACAGAGCTAGAGATGGCCATTTCCTTAGTTAAGGCAGGCGCTGCGGACTATCTTGCAAAGCCTTGGAATGACGAAAAGCTGCTGATAAGCGTTGCTAACCTCATCGCACTTGGAAAAGCTAATCAAGATAGTCAACAGCTGCACCGTCAAGAGCAAGAGCGATCAAACTTTAACGCAGATGCGCAACTATGCGGCTTAATTTATAAAAGCGTTGCGATGCAGCGCGCTGTTGAAATGGCACTGCAAGTGGCCAAGTCGGATGTGTCGGTGCTTATTACGGGCGCAAATGGCAGTGGTAAAGAAAAGGTAGCCGAAATAATTCAGGCAAACTCTCGACTAGTCAATCAGCCTTTTATTCGCGTAAACGCTGGGGCTTTACCTGATAGCCTGATTGAAGCTGAATTATTTGGCGCAGAAGCGGGCGCTTATACGGGAGCGAATAAGCAGCGCATAGGTCGATTTGAAGCCGCCGATGGCGGTACGTTATTCCTAGATGAGATTGGTAACTTACCGCTCTCAGGTCAAATGAAGCTACTTCGTGTGCTGCAAACAGGCGAGTTTGAGCGGCTTGGCTCGGTTGAAACACGCAAAGTAAATGTACGTGTTATATCGGCAACCAATGCGCAATTATTGAATGATATTGCCGCTGGGCGTTTTCGTGAAGATTTATATTATCGCTTAAATGTGATTGAAATTAACTTACCAAATTTAAAGCAAAGAACCGATGACATCATTCCCTTGGTGCACCATTTTTTACCACAGAGAGCATTGTCATTGAGTGCAGAAAAAGCGCTTTGTGCGCACAGTTGGCCGGGTAATGTGAGAGAACTTGAAAATGCCTGTAAGCGCGCAGGCGTATTAAAGCCGCAAGGTGAGTTAGATGCCGCAGATTTTGGGCTTACTCAAGTTAAGACACAGACTACGCAGATACATAATAACGAGCCTTCAAAGCAAGAATTACAGCAGGCAATGCATCAATGCGAAGGGGTGATAGCCAAGGTCGCGAGACAGTTTGGAATGAGCCGCCAAGCCTTATATCGGCGTTTGCAAAAGCACGGAATCGACTATTAATGGAAAATACCCAAAAGGCGTTAACTAAAAAAGCCTGTATCGCAATTGCTATAAGTACGCTATTGGCGAGCTTACCCGTGGCATTTTTTGTTTCTTGGTCAATGTGGTTTTTGACTGCTGTGTCTAGCTGGATACTTACCTGTGTATTGTTGCGTTTATTTTTTAGCTCATTCTTACAAGCATTGGATGCCCTTCAGATTGGTCTTTTGAACTTTAAAGACGGTGACTTTTCAAATCAATTAGCTTACCAGTCAAAAGACAGCTTTGGGGACTTGTGTCACTTATACAATGAAACCGCGAAGCAATTACGAAACGAAAAACAGTGGCTCTATCAACGAGAGATGATGTTGGACAAAATGCTGCAAAGTGCACCGCAAGCGCTGCTCTTAGTGGATGAAAATGAAACAGTGGTGTTTGCGAATCCTAGCGCTCAAAAGCTAATGGCGAGCTCAACAGCATTAGAGGGGAAATCGATAAAAAGTCTTTGCCCAGAGACCCCGATAGAAATCATTGATGCGATAGAGCAGGGGACCGATGGGTTAGTGAGTGTCATCCCTTCACTTGGAGAGGAGCAAATGTGGCACAGCACAGTGGGTAAGCTTTTATTAAATAATCAGCCCCATAATTTATTTATTTTTAAGCAGCTAACAAAAGAGTTAAACCGTCAGGAAGTGGCGGTATGGAAAAAGGTCATACGTGTTATCAGTCATGAGTTGAACAACTCTTTGGGGCCAATTTCATCCATGCTGCACAGTGGTAAAATTATTGCCAATAAGCTTGATGAAGCGCGACTCAATCGTGTGTTCAACACGATTGATGAACGCATTGAGCATTTATGTGATTTTATCCAAGGCTATGGCACATTTGCTAAGTTGCCTGCGCCACAGATAAAGCCTGTTGTACTCGCCCCTTTAATGGACGCACTGAAAATGCAGTGGTCCTTTACTGTGTCGTGTGATGTTGAGGTGATTTCAGCAGATAAAGGGCAGCTAGAGCAATTACTGATTAACTTATTAAAAAATGCCCATGAGTCTGGGACTGATATTGACGCGATAGCACTGAGTGTCAATCCAACCAACGAAGGCATTAAAATGACCATATCAGATAGAGGCCCGGGCATGAGTGAAGCTGTGTTGACCAATGCACTGTTGCCGTTTTATTCAACTAAGTCCAGTGGGACGGGGCTGGGATTGGCGTTATGCAGAGAAATTACCGATGCGCATAACGGCCAGATCTGTATCCGCAATAGAGCAAAAGGCGGACTCAAAGTTGAGGTTGTTTTTCCTTATTAAGATTGTGTACTTTTCTCAAGATTAGTTGCATCTAATGTTTCACATCCTCTACTTTGCTCAAGCCAAGAGAGTGTGTTTTGAGTCATAACAACGGTACCAGAAACCACAAGACTCGCAGCGGAGACGATGCCAGCACCGGCCATCACCATGGCACACGCTCTGCCTGAGCAATTTCCAAGCGAAGCCATTTGCTCTGTGCTTAAAACATGTTTGCGTTTAGTAATATGGCATTGCTCGTCATAATATTGCACCTCCTTTGATACGAATATACAGCCTGACAATACACTCAACATCAGAATGGGCAGTAGCAATTTATACATGGTGTTTTCCTTAAATTTTTTGCCAAGATATCTGCATTAGCTGCCATTTAAAAGTTAAATTTTGTAATGAAACGTTGAGGCATAGAATATGGCTAGATAGCTTACAAATAGAGTGTGCAGAGATAGTGAACACTATCTTTGCACAGGATAAGAAGGTAGTTGCTTTACTTACAACAAGTTAACGTGGTGGGTCGATATGCGCTGCGGTGCTGGCATTAACTCTAAACCAGCCTGCAATTGAATATCTTGATTTATTGGCTGCTAACACTTCATGTGGGAATTCGTCACTTAAAAAAGTTACCAGTGTGCCTTGCTTTGGCAAAACGCGGCACAGTTCTTTGTCATGATTTTCAGCTTGATAAATGACCAGCTCGCCACCGTCATCTGTACACCAGTCTTCATTAAGGTAAAAGACCGTTGTGAGAACTCGGTTAGCTTTGCCTTTAAATGCATCGAGATGCTTTTTGTAAAAGGCGCCTTGCTGATAATGTGCAAAGTGACTTTCATAGCTGAATAGGCCCATGAATAAACGGCGGTTTAAGTAGCTTTTTAATTCATCCATCGCATCTAGGTAGCCGGCCTCTTGGGCATTGCCTCTTTCAAGCCAACGAATTTTATCTCGTCTGATCTGGGCATTTTTTTCGTGGTCACTTTGACGACCAACCCCTGCAGTTTGAAAAGTATCTTCTTCTAAACTTGCAATGCGTTCGTTGAGCGTTTGGATAATTTTGGGGTCAACGGCATTTTCTATAATGCTTAAGCCGGTTGAGCGCAAATCATCGGCTATTTGCGCATATATGTTTTCAATGTCAAAGTCAGACAATTCACACCTCCAGATAATGAGGTGGTTTTTTACCTAATCAAGCTTAAAAAGGCAAGCGTATCTTACCATTAGGCTTATAAACCTTGATTTTGCGCACAGGCATTAACAAATGCAGCAATAAGAGGAGAGCGTTTGTCACTCAATGCAGCGCGCTCAGGCTGGAAAAGTGTGGCAATAAAAAACGGGTGAATTGTCAGTTCTACTGCGCGAATTTCAGTTGTATCGTCGTCTGCTGATGCAACTAAAGGACCTTGAAGTAGGGCTTCACGAAAAGCTGTATTTAAACCGTAGCGACAGCGATACCCTTCATGAATACTTGGTGTGCCATAAATACTTGCCAATTGACTGTGCTCAAATAGATTGATTTGCTCAGTTGTTTCGACTAATGCGCAGCTCAGTGGCGAGATGACTTGCCTGCTCGCATCTGGCTCCGACTCACCATGTGCAGCATCCGACCAACCGATGACATTTCTTGCGTATTCGACAACCACGTGTTGAAAACCTCCGCATGTACCAAGGAATGGCAGTAAGTTTTCTCTTGCATAACGTATAGCCATCAGTGCGCCATCTGGATCGGCGTATGGGGTTTTAGGAACGCACCAAATGCCATCAAATTGCGATAGTTCTGTGTCTTTAACCTGATCAGTACCAAGCCAAGTGGCTGTTACTTTGAGCTTGAGGTCTTCAGCGGCGATATCTAAAGAGAGTGGGATACCTTGATGAGCAGGTACAGAAGGGTCAAAATCTCCAATTAAAACGAGGGATAGTTCTTTCATCTCTTTTCCTTAAGCTTGGGCTTATTTTTGGTATTTTTATTTTTGTGTATAGGCAAAATCATCCAGTTTTGCCTACTGATATTTTGGGTAATACAGTTTATTAGTTGTAAAGTTGTTATATATGTAGTCAGTATTATGATCTTAATAAACGCTGCACTATGCGCTCGCTGGCAGTTTCTACCAAATCTAGTACTAACTCGAATCCATCACCTTGGCCATAGTAAGGGTCGGGCACATCTTGTTGCTCTGCGTCCGCATACTCTAAAAATAAATGGAGTTTGTTTGCATGCTCAGAGGGGCAAACGGCTTTTAAATCTGATAAGTTTTGCTTATCGGCGCACAAGATAAGATCGAATGCTGCAAAGTCATTTTGTGTAACTTGTCTAGAGTGAATGTTGGCAAAACTATAGCCTCGTTTTTCACCTGCTTGCATACTGCGTTTATCTGGCGCATTGCCTTGGTGGTAATTGATGGTACCAGCTGAGTCAACTTCAATATTGAGATTATGCACATCCGCTTTGGCTTTTAAGACGGCTTCCATTGTTGGTGAGCGGCAAATATTTCCCATACAAACAACTAGGATATTTTGAATAGTACTATGTGTGGTCATGGTATTCGCCTATCAATATTGAGCTATCACTTTAAACAGACTAATAAACTAACATTCTCAACTGAGCAATAAAAGTAGGTGTGAGATAAATTCATCATAATACTAAATATTTAATATAATTATGGATTTGTATTAAATTCTTGCGTGTTGGTGGTTGGTTTTTATGCTTTTACCCTTGCATAAAACTAAATCTAGCACACTTGATTTATTTATCTCAAAAAAGTCATACATAATAATATGCTGTTTATTAATGGAGAAAAGCTTGGATGATTTACTGCGTTGTAGATGAAAACGGGTCCGCCTTTGAGCGCGGAGCTGGCATGGTGCCTTGGTGGAGCTTTACGAAAAGCGTCATTGCCACATTAATGATGCGTTTAACTGCAACTGGGCAAATAAAATTGGATGACTTTTATCCTGATAAGCCTTTCACATATAAACAATTATTGAATCATAGTTCTGGCCTGGGAGATTACTCTTTTTTACCTGAGTATCATCGTGCAGTTGCTAATAATGACAAGCCCTGGCCGATAGAGCTGCTGTTAGAAAAAGTTGATGTGGATGCACTACGGTATTCGCCTGGAGACGGCTGGTGCTATTCGAATATTGGATATTTATTGTTACGCCAGCAATTAGAGCGACTTTATGATTTGGAATTTGCGACATTAATTCATGATCTCTTAGTTAAAGAGCTGGGTTTAAGCAGTGCACACGTCGTACAAGATAAGCAGGCTTTTATGCTGCTAGAAGGCAGTGTTAATGGTTACGAACCCAACTGGTGTTACCATGGCTTGGTGGCTGGTACGGTGAAAGATGCGGCATTGTTTTTACATTACTTATTCAATGGAGACATTGTGAGTAATCAAGCGCTTGCGCAAATGCAGTCTATGCTGCCATTGAATGTCGATGTGGGCGAGCGTCCTTGGACTCATCCAGCGATTGGGTTGGGGCTAATGTGCAATGATGATAATAGTCTCCATACTGTGGGGCATACAGGGATGGGGCCGGGGAGTGTCATTGCGGTGCATCACTTTAAACAGCAGATTCCTAAAACCATAGCTGTATTTACGCAAGGGCAAGATCAAGCAGAGGTTGAAAATAAAGCTGTGCAGCTTGCTATAAATGAGTTTTAAATGAGTCACTCAAGTAACATGTGCCGCAGTAAATTAGTGCGGCACATGGTTTTTATTCTGCATATGGGTTTTGCTTTTGTGACTCGGTATGTTGTTTAATCGCAAGGGCTAGATTGTAAGCACTTGGCATGCCAGAGTAATATTGGCTGATAGTCGCGATATCATAGAGCGTATTCACGGTTAAACCAACATGCAATGATGTACCAACATGAAAACTCAATTGTGGCTGGGCATTGCCAAGTGCAGTGAGACAGCTGACTGTCACTAACTGTTTTTCTCTAATAGTGAGTGTTTGGTGGGAAAAAGCATCACCAAATAAAGGGTATGTTGTGGCGATTAGCTGAGGTGCAGCATCTCCAAACGCAGCGTTTATGACTTGATAGCCTTTTGGATCAAGCTTTTCATAATATTTTTTACCCACCGCATGGCGTATGTTCAATGTATCTTTTGGCAACTTTATCTGCGCTTTTTGTATTTTCTCTGGTAAACCCACTGTGATCGCCTCTATTTTTGGAAACCCCACATAACTGGTTAGCTGGGCAAGCAATGAAATTATTTGTTGAGGGGTCAATGTTTTGGCATTCAGTGTCTCTTGAATAGTTGTCACAGCGAGTTGCTTTTGATTCGCGCCGATTAATAGTGCGATAGAGGCAAGAGACTGCTCTTTTTTTGATAATTGCGTATGTTCAAAGACATCTCGGTACGCGCGTTGGCTGATATTATTCATGTTTTGTGCCCGTGCACTGGTTGTCATGAATAAGAAAAAAAGCGTTATTAACAGTGATTTTGTCATTAGAATATTCCTTTAACGTTGACCTGCAATGGCATAACCACCATCGACAGTAATGGATTGACCCGTGATGTTCACAGCCGCATCGCTCAGTAAAAACGCGACTGTATTAGCAATGTCCAGACAGGAGCCTAAGCAACCTCTGGGGTGCTGGTTTGCAAACTGCTGAAGTACCGTCTCGTCATGATTAAATGCTTTGCGTGTCATTTGAGTATCAATACCTCCGGGGTTGATATTATTGATCCGTATCCCGTATTGACTTAACTCAAGAGCCGCTGGGCGAATAAAAGCGTCTAGTGCGCCTTTACTCGCTGAGTAGCTGGTTGACCCAATCAGCCCACCGTTAGCAAGCCAAGAAGAGGTATTGACGATAACGCCGCCATTTTGCTGCTCTTTAAAGTAGCGAGCTTGAGCTTGTACAGCGAGCCATATAGATTTGGTATTTGTGGTTAAAGTACGGTCAAAGTCGGCTTCTGATTGTTCTAGTAACGGAGCGAAATTCCCAATAGTACCTACATTATTAAAAGCACCGTCAAACCGCCCATATTTGGTAACCATATGCTCTATCGCTTGGTGGTGCACGTTGTGTTGATTAATATCGGCGACGAGATAACTTGCATCATCCGTGTAGGGTTTGATCATCTCTAACGTTTGCAATAGCTCATTTTCACGTCTTGCCAAAATAGTCACTTTGGCGCCCAGTTTGGCAAGCAAAACCGCAGTTGCTTGTCCGATACCAGCGCTTGCGCCAGTGACTAAAAATGCATGTTCTTTAATTCCTTCTAGCATGTTTTTACCTGTTTGTTTGAAGTTGCATGCACTTTACAATAGATTGGTATGAGGATAATCACCGTGTGATAAGGAAGTGAATTGCATGACACGCTATAATCAAGATGAAGGTTTACTGGGCCTGTACAGTACATTTGTGACCACAGCGCAAGCAGGTAGCTTTGTTACTGCTGCTCAGCTTTTAGAGTTATCACCATCGACACTTGGACGAAGGATAAAAAAGCTCGAATCCGTATTAAAAACGCAGCTTTTCACGCGCACAACAAGACAAGTCAATATCACAGAAGCTGGACAGCGATATTTAGAGGCCTACTCTGGCGTGCTTTCTCAATTGGACTCTATTGAGCAAGATATGGCGAGCGAAAATAGTGAGCCAAGAGGCACTTTGCGAGTCAGTATTCCCAATACATTTGGACGTTTGCATATCAGTCCATATTTGGGAGAATTTTTACGTTGTTATCCCAAACTTAAATTAGAGCTTATTCAAAAGGATAATTTTGAGGACTTAATGCAGCAGAATATTGATGTTGCAATTAGGATTGGGACTTTAAGTAACTCAAGCTTACGCGCTAAACGGATCGCCCCTAATATACGACGCTTGGTTGCCTCGCCTGATTATTTAGCACAAGCAGGCGTTCCTCAGTGGCCTGCCGATATACAAAACCATCAATGTTTACATTTCTCGCATTTATCTCAAGGCAAAAAGTGGCAATTAACGAAAGACAAGGTCACGAGAAAAGTCGAGATTACACCAACACTCATGTGTGATGATGCGTCGGCATTATTGGCTGCGGCGTTAGATGGTTCTGGTATCGCGCTGCTGGCAGATTTTATTACCTATTCCCATTTACAAAAAGGGACGCTCGTTGAAGTGTTACCGCAGTGGAAATTAAATCAATCGGATATTTATGCCGTTTACCCAAATACAGGGTTTCTCGCACAAAAATCACGCGTATTTATAGATTTCTTTGCGCAAAAAATTTCAGCAGCACTGATGCTTTGAGTGAAAGTCTCTTTCAAATTGAGAGGAGTAGAAAACAAGCCATTAATAGCTTGTATGAATGGCTGGTGCGTTTTTTATCTACAATAAATATAAATCAACTGTAATTTTTATGTAATCATTGTGTTTTCTTGTAAAGGTTGAAATGAAGGAAACATGATGAAGCATATATTATTAGTATCAGGATTATTACTGTCTTTTGCTGTAAGTGCGCAAGTAAGAGTGTCTGTTGATCCAACAGAATGTCAGCAGGTTGGGGGGGATGGAGAGATTGCTTTTGACGAGGCGGGTGTGACAAACGACTCCTTGACTCATGATTTAACGATCCGATGTCCTATTCGCAACCAAGTTGGTTTAAAATTTCAGGGGTTAGATATTTGGCACCAACCTCACCGTACGGTGTATTGTAGTTTAGTGCGTAGACATTGGTCACATTATGCAACTAAGCCCACTTTATTAAAGAAAGATTTTACCCTATCTAGCTATCCTGGATTTTTATTTCAGTCTGTCTCTGCAAGTACGATTGGTGACAGTAATAGAGATGTGGGCACAGCTTACAGTTTAGAATGTCGTTTAAGTAAAAAAGTGGGTAATCAACAAACTTATATAGGTGCGTATACGGTTAATTTTAGTTAATTAGATAGGCTGTGCTCGATTGTGGCACAGCCATTTTAATGTTTTACTCAATGAGATAAATATCTAGCATGTGTTGATTCTAATTTCACATATTGATCGATAATAACCTGACAGCGAATACTTTGGTTAAAGCGGACAAGCTCACATGCCAAACAAGCAATACTCTTCAACCCATCTAAGGCTTTTTTTCTTATTTTTAATTCCCTTTGGCTTTGCACCAATTTGCTTAGCGTATCTGCAGCGGCTTCTAAGAAGCAAAAATTATCTGATTCATTGAAAATTGGACAATAATCAAAGCAGTAATTGCACACCTCAACTATTCGGTTAATCGACACTCTATTTGCACTTGGTTGTTGTAAAATTTTGAGACTAATTTTAAATGCCTCTTGATAGCAGTTAGCTGCTTTTTCTTGATGACCAAACAGGTATGCAGTTTGTGCACTGTCTATCAATCGATTGTATTTTATCGTCAAAGAATCTGAGTTAGTGGACGACACCAATGTAAGTAGTTGGGCTGACATGTTTATCCTTTTTCTAATAATACATCAAAGCATTTAAATCACTGCTGTATTGTTATTTGCAAATGATAATGAAAATAAATATCATTTGCAAAGGTTGCGGTGCATATCCTTACACTAACTAAAAATATACCTCAGCCTTTCATTTTTCGATTGAGTTATGCAATGCATTACTTTTTGGCATGAAAATCATCTAACAGCGAACCACAGGAGTGGCACTATGAGTGCAAATGTCGATTTGGCAAACCGCCCAAGTTACGATCAGGAAATTCAGGATATAGCCGATTACGTTATAAATTATAAAGTTGAGTCTCAAGAAGCGGTTGATACGGCTATCTACTGTTTAATGGATACATTAGGTTGTGGAATACTGGCCTTGAGTTTTCCAGAGTGTACAAAGCATCTGGGGCCATTGGTAAAAGGGACTTTGGTACCAAACGGTGCAAGAGTTCCGGGTACCCAGTTTACTTTAGACCCAGTGAAAGCGGCTTGGGATATCGGGTGTATTATTCGTTGGCTGGATTTCAATGATACATGGTTAGCGGCAGAGTGGGGGCATCCTTCGGATAACATTGGGGGGATCTTAGCGGTTGCAGATTTCTTATCTCAGCAAAATATGAGTATTGGGCTTGCTCCGTTGACTATCGAAGATGTTGTTGTTGCCATGATTAAAGCACATGAAGTGCAAGGTGTAATGGCGTTAGAGAATAGTTTTAATCGCGTTGGTTTGTGTCATGTATTACTTGTGCGTGTTGCTACAGCAGCGGTTATAACTGATCTTATGGGTGGCGATAGAGAGCAAGTCATGGCTGCTATCTCTCAAGCATGGGTAGATGGATCATCACTTCGAACCTATCGACACGCGCCTAATGCTGGCTCACGAAAGTCTTGGGCGGCAGGGGATGCGACCTCTCGAGGGGTAAGGTTAGCCGATATGTCGATTAAGGGAGAAATGGGCATTCCGGGGGTTTTGAGTGCGCCGCAGTGGGGGTTTTACGATGTATCTTTTAGTCAAACGAATAAAGATCTCGCTTTGAAGCCCCAAGCACAGCGCAAGTTTAGCTTCCAAAGGGAGTATGGTGTTTATGTGATGGAAAACATTCTTTTTAAACTGAGTTTCCCCGCAGAGTTTCACTCGCAAACTGCCTGTGAAGCAGCTGTCATGCTTCATAAGCAAGTCTTAAACCGAGTTGATGATATAAAACGTATAGAAATAACAACTCATGAATCTGCAATCCGAATTATTTCTAAAGTAGGTGAGTTGGCAAACCCAGCTGACAGAGATCATTGCTTGCAATATATGGTCGCAGTCCCTTTATTATTTGGCACATTGAGTGCTGAAAACTATGAAGATGAGTTTCATCTGCAGCACCCGAAAATCGATTTACTTAGAAGTAAAATGGTGATTATCGAAGACAAGCGTTACAGTGAGGAATATCATGACCCTGACAAGCGCTCAATTGCCAATGCGATTCAGATCCATTTTCATGATGGAAGTTGCACTGACAAAATTGAGGTGGAGTACCCAATTGGCCACCGCCGCCGCCGCGAAGAAGGCATTCCTGTATTAAAAGCAAAATTCAAACGAAACTTGGAAACTCGTTTTCCTAAAGGCCAGTGTAATCAAATTATTGATTTGTTTGATGATAAACATCGACTGTTAAAAACACCGGTGAACCGATTTATGGATTTGTGGGTGATCTAATCCATGGGTTTATTCGATTGTATTGTAACTCAGTTATAAATCGCTCTTAACTGAGTTACAACGTAATCTTTGCTTGCCTAAGTCTACTTTAGGGTTAAAATCCAGCTCCACTCATTTATAAAAGGAAATCCCATGAGTAAAGTAGTCCGTGTCGGGGTTGGTGTTATTATCAAGCGTGGCAATCAAGTTTTATTGGGTGAGCGTATTGGGGCCCATGGCGCAAATACCTGGGCAACGCCCGGTGGTCATTTGGAATTTGGCGAAAGTATTGAGTCTTGTGCGGCCCGCGAGGTACTTGAGGAGACCGGATTAACGGTTGTGGATGTTAAACAAGTTGGTTTCACGAATGATATTTTTGAGCGTGAAGATAAGCATTACATCACAATATTTGTAGAGGCGCGATGTGATGAAGGAGATGCACAAATTTTAGAACCGCATAAATGTAAGCAGTGGCAGTGGTTTACGTGGGATAACTTACCACAACCGTTATTTATTCCGATGATGAATTTAATCAAAGAAAACCCCAAACTTTCGATTTCAAAAAGTTAGTTTTATATTCCTTGTAAAAAGAATTATAAATTATTTATTTTATTGCACAGTGTTTGCACAATCAGCTCCTATAGTTAAAAAAACAGCAATAGTTAACCACATTTGGTGATGACAGTTTCTTTTTCTATGGGAGTGTTGATATGAAGCAAGGTTCAATTGTTCATAACATATCTGTACTTACAGCAAGTGCGACTATGTTAATGTTGGCAGGGTGTGGCTCCAGTAGTAGCGATAACACACAAACTGAGTCAATTACACAGCAAAGTGTAAATAACACAGCTGATACCAGTACATCTAGTAGTAGCTCGAATAACACTTCAGATACCAGTAGCAACACTTCAACATCAGACACGACGAGTGGTGTTAGCACTGGCAATTCAGGCGACACGAGTGGCAGCACGGATAGCTCAGATGATGTTGATAATGGGACTGCTGCGACATCAGGTTCAACTGACGGTGTGTTATGTGATTATTTCTATAATGAGTTTAATGACTCTGCATCGGTCCAAGCAACCAGTAATGCCGATTGGAATTGTACAGGCAGTGCAAGAACCTTAACTGCAAATGGCATTCCTGACCACCAAACAGGTACTTTCCCAAATCCAGGCAATCCAAATACGATCAGTGAAACGTCAGTGTCAATCAGCTACTCGCTGACGCCAACAAAAACTGAGACCACTTCAACGCTCGGTGGCCCAAGAGGTGCAACGGGTTATGTTTTGAATGGTGTAAAAATTGATGCCAATACAGCTGGCTCCTGTGATGACTCTGGCAATGATTGTTCGCTAGTGGGGAATACGGGAAACTGGAGCATTGAAGCGTTGGGTCAAACGAGCTTTGATTTTGGTACCGATGATAATAACGCTCATGTGCAACCGGATGGATCATATCATTACCATGGCATGCCAGAAGGGTTTATAGCGCTTCGCGGTGGCTCAGACACAACCATGACATTAATTGGTTGGGCGGCAGATGGCTTTCCAATTTATGCGCGATATGGTTATAGCGATGCTGATGATGCACAGTCCGCGCTCAAAGTGATCACAGGTAGCTATCAACTGGTTGAAAATGTCAGCAGCAATCGACCATCTACCTCAGTCTATGCGTTAGGCACCTTTGCACAGGATTGGGAATACGTAGCGGGTAGTGGAGATCTAGACGAGTGTAATGGGCGCTTTGGTGTCACACCTGAATTTCCTGAAGGCATTTATCATTACTATGCAACGGACAGTTATCCATATTTTCAGCGTTGTGTGAAAGGTGAAATATAAAAGAGGTAGATGTAATGACTTATTTTAAAAATCACTTTTGGTGTATGTGTTTTTTGGTGTTCAGCGTGCCTGCTAATGCACACCTTATGGTCGCTGAGCGTGGTACGCTTAACTTCGATGAAACAGGAGTTTATACCGTGATATCGCTATCGGCATCTAACTTTTTAGCGGCGGATACAGATAAAGATAGACACCTGTCTTTCACTGAATTTAAGCAGGCAAAAGAGACTATTTTCAAGCAAGTACTGGCTGGCATTTATATGCAACAGGGTGAACAAACCCAGTATTTGGAGGGGTTGATGTTGTCTCCTCAAGCGTCTCACCATGGCAATGGCCGTGAGATAGACCAAATTATCGTTATGGGTAAGTTTATCAATGTGGATCACACGAAGAACCTGTCATTCCATAATGTTTTTTACGGTGATAATGCCCTTAGCTCTGTTGAAATAACCGCGAAATATAAACGGTTAGGGCTGAAAAAAGCATTTGTTCTGACCTCGAAAAAACAAGGTGAGAGAGTATTTTAGCCTAACTTTATGGTGAGCAGCTGCAATTACGGCGATTGAGCCTGCTCACTAGCCAAGATCACATCTAGACGTTTTAACTCATTACTGTTGAATAAGTTATGTTTGAGAGTGGTGATTCTTTCACTGTGCTGTTCAATTGGGGCTTGCGCCACAATCGCCTGATGAGCTTGTTTATAGTGTTTAATTCTTTGCAGCCACAGTTGTTGCTTAGATTGTAATGTAACAAGTCGCTGGGCTGCCTCATCACCAAAATTTGCACTAAATTGGTTATGGTTCATTCCATGCCAGTTGTTTTTCAGTTCAAAGAAGCGCAGTGATGATTCAATTATCTGTCGCTGCGCGTCTGGCAGTTGAGAGATATGTGCATCGAGTAGTGAGTTGCGTATGTCATCACTGAGTGTTTTGTCAGAGAGAATGTGCCAACGTGTCAGGGTGTGCCCGTGCCAGCTGTTTTCATCTTGAAACCATGCATGGATAACCGGATGAGAAAAGTGTTGTTTTTGTAAGGCGGTTAAAGCTTCAAATCGTTCATGTATGTCTAAATTCGGGTCTAACTCTGTAAGCGCCATCTTATAATGCATGTAATCATGGGCGAGTGATTGCAAGCAAACAGGCAGCTGATGAATAAACTGATCCCAGCTTTCAACTTGCTGTTTATGCTGCAAGGTAATTAACCAATCGTCAATGTATGTTTTGTGTGATTTTGTCACTGTGCTGCATATTGTTATGGGGCCTGAGCTAACAGGACTCTCGGTTGTTGCACGTGTTTTAGGTTTTTGAACAGTAGGATAGTGCAGTACGATTTGCTCAGCGCTGTTTCTGTTGTTATTGAAGTACCATAAAACCAAGGCGCATAGCGCCCCAGCAATCGCCACCGTTAACAGATATTTTCCTTTCACAGGTTGAGCCCTTTTAAGCGAATAATATGTTGTCTGTACAAAGTTAACGGATCAGTTTCAAATAGATGGTGGATCCCTATGGTTTGATTGACTTGATCTAAATGGTTCATTTTAAAATCATTGCCTATGACCTGCCCTAAATTGCTCGAGCAGGCTGACACCAGTCCATCATTAGGCTCGTCAAAAACCTGTGAGATAAATGCCAAAGGGGTATCGGCGGGGTCAAACACATTGGTCCATGCTTTAGCGCCACTCCAAGAAAAATAATAAACACCATTGTGCTCAAGCATGTTGCCTTGACCACAATAGTGGTTTGGTACGCCTTCAGGGTATTTTTGGTTAAATGCAAGGGTGCCTTCTGTGGTTAATGCTTCAAGTGCTTGTAAAGCATCTTTGGGCGCAGTGGCTTTTCCTGACAGCAGATCAATTAAGCCGGCCAATGTATTGGCGAGCGATGCCAAAAACAGCTCAGAAAAAGAACCTCTGTCAACACCGCCTCTAACGACATCGGCAAATCGACTCCCCCAATTTACACCGCCAATACTGGTTACCGATGCAACCCACTGTGGTTTTACTGCTGCCACATAGCGGATTGTTTGTGCACCTTGGCTGTGGCCGATTAAATTGACTTTGTCTTTACCCGTTAGTGCCCTGATCAAAGCGACTTGCTCAAGCAGTTGCTCACCTCTCAATTCTGAGTTATGTGCAGAGGAGACTTCTGCGACGAATACATTGCCACCTTCTTGTTGAATGATTGAGGGGACTCGATAAAAGTAATCAACACCGAGCAAGTTATCGAATCCAAATAAGCCATGTACCAGCACCACTGGGTATTCGAGGGTGTCTCGGCTATAAGCTAAGTGTGTAAAGCAAGACGTAAAGCCTAAAATGAGAATCAGAATGAACCTTTTCATGTATATGTTCCAATTGTTACAGTTTAGTAACATTAAAACTAGAGCAAGTACTTCAGAGATCAAGTGGGAAGGTTAAAAAACAGACAGAATGTTGAGTTTGGTGCGTATTTATATAAGCGGTTTTTACTTTAAGATATTGATATAAATTAGGTTAATAAAAGAGTGGTTTCTGGTACATGCAATTATAGTTATAGATGGTGATGAGCTTTGAACAGGGGCAAACTGTCTTGATAACAATTTGCCTGTCTGCATGATTAAGCATGTGTATTGATACCATACTGATAGTGTTCAATTTTCTTAAGCAATGCTTCGTGATTGTTTACCACATCAGAATTGGCCGGGTGCTGTGATTTTACATAAGCGAGGTCCTCACGCATTTGCTCTATCACGTTAAATGATTTGGTGTTAGCGTCATTTAACGTGGTACCGCCCAGTTGACCATCATGTTTAATAAGGCCATAGCGACCGGTTAAAAATGCCATTTCACCCATGGTCAAATAACCTGATTCATAATGTGTATTTGCCGCCTCACTTTGCTCTTTTAAGGTCATGTTAGTGAAATCAAATGCGCGTTCAGGGCTGTTTGTACTGGTTGATTGCGTTATTTGGTCGGTATTTTGTACAGGCGTTGTTAACGTACTTTGCCGTGTTGGCGCATATGTGTGCGCTGTATTTTGAATGTGCATATTCTGTCCTTGTATTTGCTTTGCTTTAAATTTAAGCAATTCACATTCCAACAATATGCGGTGAATAAAAAAGAGCCGATTGGCTCTTTTTAAAAGGTTACCCATACTAGGATGGGTCAGTTATAGAGTTTGGTGAGGGCCAAACACCTCGTAAAGAATACGGCTATCGTCAACACCCAAATCAATTAATTGGGTTTTTATAAACGCCATGAATGCGCTTGGCCCACAGAGATAAAATTCACCGGTTTCTATTGGTAATTCAGAGGATATTTCAGTTAGGTGCATTCTTCCCTCGCGGTGCCCGATGGCGTTATTCTCTATCCAATAATGGCTTTGCAGAGAGGAAACTTGTGGTTTGAAAGCTTCTACATTGTCATAAAATGCGTGCTCAGAATGCGTACGTGCCGCATGCAAGAACCAGCATGGTGTGTTTGATGCGTTTGATTTGATTGTTTGCAGCATCGCCATCATGGGTGTGATCCCGACACCTGCACTGATAAATACCTTAGGTGCATCTGACGCTAACAGGACAAAATCACCAGCAGGAGGGTATGCATCTATTTCATCGCCTTCCTTAAGAGTGTGTAAATAGTTTGAAACCAGCCCCTCTTTTTTAACTGAAATACGATAATGATCGCTTTGACTTGATTGCGACAATGAGTACTGTCTGATCTGGCGATTTTCAGACTCTTGAATCTCACAATCAACGGCAAGGTATTGCCCCGCTTGATAGCTAGCCACAGGTCGTTTATCTAGCGGCGTTAGATAAAAACTCTTGATAACTTCTGACTCTTGTACAATCTTGGTAATTTCAAAGCGACGACGACCGCGCCAGCCTCCAGATTTATGTTCATTATTTTGATAAATTGCTTCTTCTTGAGTGATGAATAAGTCAGCCAAAGCACCATAAGCTTGGGCCCAAGCATCAATGATCTCTGGTGTACATTCATTGGGAAACATTTCCTGTAATGTGGCCAATAGATGGGTACCTACAATGGGATAATGCTCAGGTAAAATGTTTAAACTGGCGTGTTTATGATTGATGCGCTCAATAGCCTGCGCCAATACCGCGGGATTATCTATGTGGGTTGCATAAGCCGCCAGTGCACTAAATAGCGCAAACTGTTGCTTGCCGGTTTTTTGATTACTGATATTAAAAACATCTAATAACTCAGGGTTATGACTAAACATACGTTTGTAAAAGTGATCAGTGACCGCAGGGCCAGCATTAGCAAGCAGAGGAATGGTGTCCTTAACCAGTTTAATTGTTTGAGTTGATAACATAGGTATTCTCCAATTAACCACGACGCCCGTCGAGGCGATGTTTCATTAAAATAGGGGTGTAAATCGCAACGAAAATGGTAAATGCACCAGACCATAAAATAGCGCTGGCAAGCCATGCATCGTGCGGATTGATAAATAAAGGAAATAGACTTCTGATCAGGGCTGATAGAAAACACAGTGCAAATGCCACACTCAGAAGCGGGTGTGCCTTGAGTGGTCTTGCAGTATGTCCCAGTGAAACCCTGGACATAATTGATAAAATCATCAGACCCATTGCACCTATGGTGATCAAGTGCAAAGCGTCTTTGGCTTGCCACGCAAAGTTCAAATAGGCACCGCCAAATCCGATCAAGCCTATGGCCATCAAGCAATATGCGATATAGAGCGACCAAAGTAAGGGGACTTGCCAGATTGCGAATTTGAACCAATACACGCTTCGAGCGATATGCAACAGGCCTGTTACTATGAGCAGGTAGCCTGGGTTTATAGGGCTATTAAATACATGGTGAGCAAAGAAACCGATAAGCCCTAATAAAGCACTCCAAAACAATGCTATGTTGAGCAAAGGCGTTGTCGTTTGCGATTGCAGGTTTAACCCTCTTGCAATAAAAAACGGTAATACGCGTCCTGCAATGATGCTGATTAAAAAAGTAAAACCAAGTACACCAATACATGACAAAGTGAGTGCAAACATGTAGTTATGGTTGTAAATCAACCAGATAAAGGTCAAGTTGACACTCGCCATGAGCGACAAAATAACGATAAATTGATAGTTATTTTTGCTCTTGGCTTGCACCAATGTATTGGCCAGATGGGTAATGCTCAGTAACCAAAATAAGCCTTGGCAAATAGCGAGCCAAATGTAAGGGCTATCGGAGAATACAAAAATTAATCTTGCGGCTAACCACAAGCTGCACAGCAATAGCAACTGAACGCCATTTATCGTTGGGATCCCCGTCCAGTTTTTTGAAGCGGTGAACAGAAAACCGATAGCGACGGCACTGGCAAAGCCAAATAACATTTCATGGGCGTGCCAAAGCGTCGCGGGTACTTGGCTTTGCCAGTGTAAAATACCGGATAAAACACCAGCCCAAATGAGCATACTGACGACTGCCCAAGTCGCTGATAGCCAGAATAAAGGTCTAAACCCTAACATTAAAAAGGGCCAAGTGGCTGGCTTAAATAGAATGGGTTTTGGTAGAGGTTCTTCAATTGGCAACATCGTCACTAGCGCACCTCCAAGCCTAAGCTGTACTGGCACAAGCACCGCACTACATAGCTAATTTTTAATAGAGTGGCGAACAACAAACTGCCAATATGCGCACTGACCTGTATGGGTATAGATAGCAGGTGAGAAAACGGGTAGCTGGCGATGATAGCGAGGCCAAAGCCGACTATACTGGCGACAAGTAGCCAATTCGAAGTGCTAAGTAAACGAGTAAAAACGCCCGTAAAGTTCTCTTGTTGTATTTGCATATGTATACCCACTTAGGTTGTGTTCGTGTCATATACATCGCACAAGATGTGCCAACTTTTAATTTTAATAAAAACAGATGCTTATGGCTTTTATGATTTACTTTAGAGTCAATTTGACATATTTTAAATAAAGTCTTTTTATATTTAATAGGTCAATATGACATGGATAAAAGAGAGTTATCCCAACTAATTACATTTAATCAATCACTTGCTGAGGCGTTGCCAAAAAATAACGAGGTTGATTTAGTGTCATATTGTGGTGCGGTGATGAATGCGCTTAAAGCTTTAATTGGTGCAGATGCGATAGCAGTACTTGGTCACGAGCAAGGGGCCTTGGTTCCGTTGGCTGCGACAGGACTGGCGCCAGAAGTCATGGGGAGACGATTTCAATTATCAGAGCATCCAAGACTAAAAGAAATAGCGCACAGCGCAACGGTACCGGTGATTTTTCCTGCTGATTGTCCACTGAGCGACCCCTATGATGGCATGTTGATAGCGGAGACGGGGGATTTACCTGTGCATGCTTGTATGGGCTTTGCAATGTACGAGCAAGATAAGTTATTGGGCGTGATCACATTTGATAGTTTAAGCCCGTATGCTTTCGATGGCTATGGTGCTTCTTTACTTACCATGGTGCAAGCATCGGTTTCTAGCCACTTTAGTGCAGTAGACAACATGCATAGATTGTCTAAGCGCGCCAAATCCGGGATTGCGATGTTAAATGAGCTGAGCCATCAGCAATACACCATGGTTGGTGAGTCTGTGCCGATGCAAAAGCTTAAGTCGGACATTAGCCTAGTTGCAAACTCTGATCTGAGTGTGCTTATTCAAGGAGAAACTGGCACAGGTAAAGAGTTGGTAGCACGGCAATTACATGCGCAATCTAATCGCAGTACCGGGCCATTTGTACAAGTAAACTGTGCGTCTTTGCCTGACAATCTAGCAGAAAGTGAGTTTTTTGGTCATCGAAAAGGGGCGTTCACAGGTGCAGATAAACACCGTGAAGGCAAGTTTTTGGTAGCCGATCAGGGCACATTGTTTTTAGATGAAATAGGCGAATTGCCACTGCATATTCAAAGTAAATTACTGCGGGCGTTGCAAAGTGGTGAGATCCAGCCCGTAGGCAGCGATAAACCACACTTTGTGAATGTCCGGATTGTGGCTGCGACGAATAGAGACCTACAAAAAGAAGTGGATGAAGGTCGGTTTCGCTCAGATCTGTATCATCGCTTAAGGGTTTTCCCACTTCAGGTTCCAGCCCTTAAACACCGCAATACAGATATAGTCCCACTGGCTGGCTACTTTGTAGAGCAGCTTCGCAAGAAGCTAGGAGTGTCTCAACTTTTACTGGATGATGATTTGTTTGCAAGTTTAAAAGCTCATGACTGGCCGGGTAACGTTCGAGAATTGGAGCATGTATTAAGTCGCGCAGCACTCAAAGCGAAGCATTCAAATTGGCAAAAAGACATTATCAAAATTATGCCTAGCCACTGTGAACTCAGTTTTGAATCTCCAAAGGGGGAACTGGAAACACATATATATGGCGAGCAGGAGGTTATGTTACAGCCAATAAAAGAGGCCACAGAAGAATTTCAACGCAGTCTTATTTTAAAAGCACTTAACACCCATCAGCTCAACTGGGCAGCGGCGGCCAGAGCACTTAATATTGATCGAGCAAATTTAGTCCGTTTAGCTAAGCGCTTAGGCGTCGAAACTGTAAAGAAAGTTAAGTAGCCAAGTTAGGTAATCGCAACGGCGTGTTTAAAGTGTTAATCGAGACCTTAATTCAATTGTTATTGGCAATGAAAATTGTTCTTAATTCTTTTATAAGTTATTTATTTTAAAAGGATATTAAAACTTTTTTGTTATTTTCATTTAGTCTTGCCAAGTACGAATATTGGACTAGTGTTAAATAGCGTCTAACTGATTTTGCCACTAGGGGGCCCTATGAAGGGTAGTAAGCAAGTAATTGTCACTTTGAACAAAATTTTGACACTCGAACTCACGTCAATTAACCAATATTTTTTACATGCACGTATGTACAAAAACTGGGGACTTGAAGAGTTAAACGAAAAAGCCTACAAAAAATCAATCAAGGATATGAAGCAAGCAGATGATTTGATTGAGCGCATTTTATTTTTAGAAGGCTTACCGAATTTACAGCATCTTGAAAAGTTACGCATTGGTGAGCACACCGAAGAAATGCTCAGCTGCGACCTTGCTTTTGAGCATGAGCAGTTACCAGCACTACGCGAAGCCATTGATTTGTGCGAGAAAGAGCAAGATTACGTCAGTAGAGAGTTACTCGAAGAAATCTTAGAGTATGAAGAAGAGTATGTGGACTGGCTCGAAACTCAAGACTTCTTAATTAAGAATACGGGTATTGAAAACTATCTTCAATCACAGATAGAGGATTAAATTATGCAAGGTTCCAAAAAAGTTATCGACTTGCTAAATAAGCAACTCACCCTTGAACTCAGTTCAATGGATCAATATTTAGCACACTCCAAAATGTATGAAGATTGGGGAATGGCGCGTTTGCATGACAAATTGTCTCATGAATATGAAGAAGAGTTGGATCATGCTAAACGTATTACTGAGCGGATTTTATTTTTAGAGGGAACACCTGATACGGCTTCACGTGCGCCTATCAACGTAGGCAGTAATGTAAAAGAAATGCTCGAAAATGATTTAGCCGCCGAAGTAGTGGTGAAAGATCATCTGAAAAAGGTCATTGCCGTATGTGAAGAAGAGCAAGATTACGTAACAAGAGAAATTTTAGAAGCCTTGCTTGATGACACAGAAATGGATCATATCTACTGGTTAGAACAGCACCTTGGCCTGATAGATTTAATTGGTATTCAAAACTACATCCAAAGCCAAATGAGTGGAGATGCAGGATCTGGCAGCTAACGTGGGTTAGCATGTTAAGCAAAATAAAAGAGCGCGATATGCGCTCTTTTTTTGTGTCGTTAATTTTTTGTTTTTTAAGTGGTTTTAGAATAGTCCCTCTAAACTGAGAAAAGACCACATTAAATAAACCTTGATCTCCCTAGAGTATTGATTAATATAAAACGAACGTTCGTTCTTTTTTTGCGTATTATGGGTAAAGGTAAACAAACTAAACAGCAAATTTTAGCCAAAGGCTTGGCATTGGCGTCTGAAACTGGCCTAAATGATCTGACAATTGGCATGTTGGCTACTGCATCAGGTATGTCTAAATCTGGGCTGTTTGGTCATTTTAACTCTAAAGAAACTATGCAGTTAAATGTACTTGAATATGCATCTGACTTATTTAAAGAGCATGTCATTTTAGCGTGTGATAAAGATTCGAGGGGCTTGGCAAAGTTAAACCAGCTTTGTCAAAACTGGCTTAATTGGTATAAGCCAGATGCGGCAACGTGTATTTTTATCAATGCTGCGGCGGAGTTTGATGACCAACCTGGCGCGCTTAGGGAGCACATCCAAGCCACGTTAAAAAACTGGCTAAGCTACTTACAACATATAGTCTCGCAAGCCATTCAAGATGGCGACTTTAATTCAGACACTTGTCCAAAACAGTTTGTGTTCGAACTGTATTCTTTATATCTCGGAAGTCAAAATCTGCGCTGGTTATCATTTGAAGATGATGAGCGTAGTCGTTTTCAAACAGGGTTTAATGCTTTGTTAGATAAATATGGAGCCAAAACGCATGAGCAGTAAAATATACTTTTCTGACAAGAATAAAAAATCAATGAGCTTCCATGTGACTAGAGGGGTGTCGAGTTTAATGGCCAAATTCGCACCTAAAATGAGCTTAAACGCGACTCGAAAATTACTGTTAACACCAGCAGCTGGGCGTAAAGAGGTCGCAGTACCACAGCAGATGAGTCGCCATAAACTTGACACACCCTATGGTGCGCTAAACTTGGTAGAAGGTGGAGAAGGTCCAAGACTTGTTTTCACCCATGGTTGGTCTGGCGGCGTGAGTCAATTTTATCCATTGATGCAAAAAGTCATTGATGAAGGGTTTTCTGTGGTGGGCTTTGACCATTTTGGACATGGAAAAAGTGCTGGCAAGTTTGCAAATTTACCTCTGTTCATTAAAGGGCTCAAACATGTTTTAGCTGAGTATGAAGATGAACAAATTAGGGGCATAGTGAGTCATTCCATGGGCACAATTAGCGCAGTAAATGCAACTTGTGATGCCAAACACGTCATGATTGCGCCTACATTTGATTTTTACAATTCATTTCAGGAGCGTATTTACTCGACAGGGATAACCGATAAACTGGTGGATCGACTACTTAATGAAGTAGAGACAGAGCATGATATGGTATTTAAGTCCCTGCAAGCAGAAAATCACTTGGCTAAGCAATCACAGCTTTTAATGGTTCATGATAAGGAAGATAAATATGCGCCATACCAGCATACTTTGGCTCAGGTTGAGAAACACAGCCATGCCAGTTTACATAGTACACAAGGTCAAGGCCACGGTAGGGTTATAAACAGTCCACAGACTTGGCAAGCGATTAGACAATTAATTGATATTTAATACTTTGATGGAATTGTAATTCATAGGCAAGATAGACTAACTTTATAGTAGCTAAAAATAATTGATTAGTGCTTATGTTCAAATACTGTTGCGCCGTGCTCTTTGTCGTGTTGTCGACTTGCTTATTTGCAAAAGAAAAAAGCTTACCTGAATTACATATTTATCATGATTCAGACTATAGTACCCATCGACAGTCAGCTGTTGCGATAAAAATGGGTTTTTTGACTGCGTTAGATGAAGTAGACAACCAAGCGCAAGGTTTTAAAATTAAACTGTTATCTCGAGACCATCGTGGTAACAGTAATCGCAGCTTTTTGAACTTTAAGCGTTTTTTGAAAGATCCATCTGGGCTGTTTGTGCTGGGTGGTCTACATTCTCCCCCTTACATAAAATACCGAGAGTTTATCAATACCAACCAAATCCCACTTTTGGTACCTTGGGCAGCAGGTGGCCCTATCACACGTTATGATGAGGGTGAAAATTGGGTATTTCGCCTGTCTGTGGATGACACCAAAGCGGGTATTAAGCTCGTGGAATTTGCTAATCAACGCGCGTGCAAAAACCCTCACCTTTTCTTAGAAAGAACGCCTTGGGGGAAATCAAATTATAAATCAATTGGTAAAGCTTTGGGTAACCCAGAGGCAACGGTGACTTGGTTTGATTGGGGCATGAAGGAAAGCAGTGCAAAAATTCACATCAGAGAAATGGTCGCAAAAGACAGTGATTGTATTTTGTTTGTTGGTAATGCCATTGAAGGCAAGCAACTGGTCTCAGCGATGGCTGACTATCCAAAGGAACAACGAATTCCAATTATTAGTCACTGGGGAATCACGGGCGGGGACTTTTTTCAGCAGGCGAAAGTAGATCTTGCATCAGGCATAGATTTACATTTTATCCAAAGTTGTTTCTCATTTCAGCAGCGCCCGTTATCTGGGCAAGCAGGTAAAGTGTGGAACAATGCTAAACGCATGTTTTCTGATGAATTTGCAGAGCGTGACTTTTTATTTGCGCCTACCGGATTCATCCATGGTTATGATTTAGCAAAAGTTGCGTTAGCGGCTATCGAGCAAATAAAATTAACCGGTGATATGTCTAAAGACAGAGCTGCATTTAGAAGTGCCCTTGAGCAACTTGATAAGCCTGTTAAAGGGCTTATCAAAACTTACCAAAACCCTTATTCTAAGTGGAGTAAACAAAATCCAGACGCCCATGAGGCCTTAGGAATAGGCGATTTATGCATGGCATACTTTGAGTCTAACGGCAGTACCAAAGTGCTGGTGGGTAATTCATGATCCGCTGGCTGAATAAGGTATTTAGCATGTCCTCAGACAGGGCTTTTTATGCCTTTTTGTTATGTAGCCTAGTCTTATCAATTGTTATTAGTTTGTCTTTGGTTGGTACTCGAGCGGATAGCTCAGTGAAAGAGCTTCAACTGCAAGCAAGACAAACCGAAGCAAAGTTGGCGGTTAGTAACCTTGGTCAGTTTGTGTCAACACGTCTTATCTTATTAAAGGATTTAGCCAAAATCCCAATGCTTTCAAATGCAGTGATGGGCAGTGATATATCGCGCGCTTCGCTGTCTGATTTTTTAAAAGATTATAAGGTGCTGGGCGGGCATGTACCTTTGCACCTGTACAATGTGCTTTCTGAGCCGGTTTTTACAAACTCACCTCTATACAGTGGAAAATTTAGTCGTGAACCGTGGCTGGATCAGATGTTATTGGGTGAGCTTGGTCAAGCGATTGTCTTAAAACAAGAAGAGCAACAGTTCAAGTTTATTTTGGCTGTGCCCATAGAATACAACGGTTTTACGGAAGGAGTACTGATCTCTGAATTTAAAACCGACCTAGCCTCGCTTTTGGCCATCGACATGAGGCAAAGTGAATTAGTGGTTGAGCTTGCTGGTCAATGGGTTGAGTACAGCAATGCTGAGGAGGGTTTAGAGTATTTGCAGCTGTTCGAAAGCCGCTTACCAGATACAGATATAGAGATAAAATTCTTTATTGACCAACAGATCATTCAAAATAGCGTAAACACCTTTATTTTAGCCATCGCAAAAGCGGTTGTGATTAGTTTGTTATTGTCTTTCCTTTTGCTGTTTTTCTTTGGGCGCCAACTATTGCTAAACCCATTTAAGCAATTACAGCTGTCTCAGAAAGAGACTCAAAAAAGTGAAGAGCGATTTAAATTAGCAATCAAAGGCAGTAATGACGGGATTTGGGATTGGGACATAGAAAAGGGTAGTATGTTTTACTCACCCAGATTTAGAGAGCTGTTGGGCTATAGTGCTAATGATGTTAACGGGTTTCCTGATGTGTTTGATAGTTTGGAGCGAGCTATCCACCCAAAAGATAAAACCCATACATTTGGGGCGTTGAATACGCATTTGGAAAGCGGAGATGTGTTTGACGTTGAGTTTAGAATGCGTAATCAAAACGGTGACTTTAGATTTTATCGTTCAAAGGGTTTGGCGCTTCGTAATGAGCAAAATAAAGCAGTGCGTATGTCGGGCTCACTGACCGATATCACTGATCAAAAAATGTATCAAGAAGCACTTAAAAAAGCGAAAGAGCATAATGACTTATTAGCTTATGCGATTGAGTCGTGTGATGTCGGTATTGTGATCACAGATGCTTATAAAAAAGACATGCCTTTGAGCTTTATCAACTCAGCCTTTAAGCGAATTACTGGGTATGATGAATCAGTTATTGGTAAAAACTGCCGATTCTTACAAGGTGAGCAAACATCGAGTTCTGCAGTCGAAGCAATCCGTGAAGCGATAAAGCTACAGCAACCGCATAGAGAAAAAATACTGAATTATCGCAAAGACGGCGAGCCATTTTGGAACAATATGCACATTGGTCCTGTGTTGGATGAAAACAAAAAATTGATCGCATATGTGGGTATTTTGCAAGATGTGACAGAGCAAATTCGTCAACAAAAAGCATTGGCAGATGCGAAAGTCCAAGCTGAGCAAGCGAGCGAAGCGAAAAGTGCCTTCTTGGCATCGATGAGTCACGAGATCCGCACCCCGATGAATGGGGTGTTGGGTATGCTTAACTTAATGATGAATAGTCCACTCGATGATGAACAAAAGCATCGTGCACGGCTTGCGATGAATAGTGCTAATTCGTTGCTTAACCTAATCAATGACATATTAGATTTCTCCAAAGTTGATGCTGGGAAGCTAGAGCTTGAGTTACTTGATTTTGATTTACGAGAACTGTTTGGTGATTTCTCAGAATCTGCTGCATTGCAAGCTCAAAGCAAAGGTATCGAGCTCATTTTAGATATCGTAAAGGTCGACAGCTCAGTAGTAAAAGGTGACCCAAGCCGTTTGCGACAGGTATTATCTAATCTTGTAGGCAATGCGATTAAATTTACTGATGAAGGCGAAATCATTATTCGTGCCGAACTTAATAAAGTAGACGACAAGCTTCGTTTAGACTGTTCTATTATTGACTCTGGTATAGGCATACCGTTATCAAAGCAACATAAATTATTTGAAACCTTCTCCCAAGTAGATTCATCTACCACAAGAAAATATGGCGGTACGGGCTTAGGTTTATCGATTGTTAAAAAGCTCTGTGAATTGATGGGCGGTAGTATTGGAGTGAAAAGTGAAGAGGGCTCTGGCAGTGAGTTTTACTTCTCTATTAGCTTAGGAATAGGTGAGCAAAATAACCGACCAATGCCCAAATTTGATATCAGCAAATTAGAGCTATTAATCGTCGATGATAATCAAACAAACCGTACTGTACTTCGAGAGCAATTGGAAATTTGGGGCGCCTCTGTGACTGAGGCTTCGTCTGCTATAGAAGCGCTTTCTCAATGCGAATCACGACTAAAAGACCCAAGTAAAACCTTATTTGATATTGCCTTATTAGACATGCAGATGCCTGTGATGGATGGCGCAAAGCTTGGCGCTGAGATGCAGGCTGATCCTAGGCTGAGCAGTATTAAGCTGATTATGATGACATCTATGGGACATCAAGGAGATGCGGCATATTTTGCAAAACGAGGGTTCTCTGGGTATTTCCCTAAACCAGCCACTACAACAGACTTACACAATGCATTATCGGTAGTAGGAGAAGATGGTGAAGCGCTTGCCAATGCAAAACCGATTGTTACTTCTCATTATTTGAAATCGTTTAAAGACAATGATGCGTCTGAGCCCGTTGTTTGGGATCCAAAACCCCGTTTATTACTGGCTGAAGATAACCACGTAAATCAAATAGTTACAACAAGCATGCTGAAAAAGCTTGGTATTGAGTTTGTTGACGTTGTGACTAATGGCCAAGAAGCGATTAACACATTGCGTCACTGCCAACACTCAAAACCCTATGATTTGGTGCTCATGGACTGTCAAATGCCTGAAATGGATGGGTATGAGGCGACAGGTTTAATTAGGCAAGGACAAGCAGGGCATAGTAACCAAGAGATCAAAATTATTGCGCTTACTGCAAACGCAATGAGTGGCGATGAGAAAAAATGCCGAGATGCCGGAATGGATGATTATTTAACAAAGCCAATTCAACCTGGGACCTTGTTACAATGTCTGAAAGCGCATTTGAGTACACAAACTGCGCGCTCTGATTTAACAGAGTAAAAAATGAATGGCTATCTAGCGGGAATTTTGGCATATTTGAGTACTGTTTAAATATACAGGCTCTAATTTTGAAAACACTGCCCGAAAAATATTATCTCACGCACTTTTTTGAGCTGCTTGATTACTTAACGCAAACCAGCTGGGATTTGTTAAGTGATAAGCAGCGAGAGAAAATTAATGAGTTTAAGCGCCTTTCGCAAGATGCGCAGTGTTTATTAGTTCGGGTGATCAATCGAAAGCGTGATTTTGTGTGCGATACTGATCTCGTTTACGATGAAATCACAGACTATGATCAGGCTTATCAAACGCTAAAAACATGTGGCTGGATAAGTCATGCAACATCCAATTCCGAGCTTGAAGGCTTAATTTCAGAACTGAACAAAACCCAGCTCATTGCCCTTGTGAAAACCCATACTTTTGATGAACCACCTGTAAAATCCGCAAAAAAAGCACAGTGGCTTGACTATACGTTATCTCAGATAGAGGGTATCCACCCTGCATCAGCTATCTTTCAAGAATACTTTTTTTCGCCTTTCAAAGCGGATTTCTCCTATTTTTTGTTTTTATTTTTTGGAAAGTTAGGTGGTGCACTGTCGCAGTTTTCGATGCGAGATTTAGGGGTGATGCAAACGCAAAATCAAAGAGAGCAGGGCAATGCACATTTTGAACACCGAGAAGAAGCACTCAGTGCTTACCAATATTGTAATTTGTACAGCGAGCTAAAATTATTGCCGTCTAATTCTTTGATAGAGCATGCACGGAAATTAGTGTCAGGGGAATACACTTCCCCAGAGGGCCAGTTAGCAAAAGTAAAATACGACCATCTCTGTTATAAGTTAGCAAACCTAGTTGCCAGTGAAGATTCAGATTTAAGCGCCGCTTTACTGACGTTAAGTGCTCACCCTAAGGCGCAAGAAAAATATATCCGCCAACTGTACGCACAAGGTCAGCATGACAAGTGTAAAGAGTTGATTGAGCAGATACTTGACGCGCCCGGTGACGAGCAACTGCTGTTTTTTGCTGAGGACTTCTACCGACTTAAATTTACCCAATCCCGTACTTCACTACTGACAGATATGTTAAGAGGCAGTGGTGCGCCGATCGCACTGGATGAAGCTTATGTCGGATACGTTGAACAAGGCTTAGTTGAGTATTATGGTCGCTCAGAGGTTCAAGCTTATCACTGTGAAAATAAGCTTTGGCGCACCTTATTTTGTTTAAGTTTTTGGCATGAGTTGTTTGAAGACTCAAGAAATGCGTTTTCAAATGAGTTTGAGCGCACACCCAAGTGCATTAAAGATAACTATTTTTATCAAGTGTTTGAGGTGGAAATAGAGCAGCGTTTAAGTACGTTTTCGAGTAATTCACAGTTATTAAATTGGTTAGTTAAGCAAGCGTCAGAAAAGTTTGGTTCTCACAATCGTTTGATGCATTGGCATCCTGATGGACTTGCTCAGCTTTTTGAATTTGCAAAACACGCGCCTCTTGATGCTGTGTGTAAGCATCTTCGTGCTATGAGTAAAGATTTCAATGGGCTCAAAGACGGCTACCCCGACCTGATGCTTTGCCAAAATTCAGTTAAGTTTGTTGAAGTGAAAGCGCCTGGCGATAGTCTTCGTCGTAACCAGCTGATCACGATTAAAAAACTGATTGAGTCTGGCTTTGATGTATCCGTTCAAACCGTTCAGTGGCAAGTTCAGCCAGATCAACCTTATGTCATTGTAGATATAGAGACAACAGGGGGTAAAAAAGAGCATGATAAAATCACCGAGATTGCCATGATTAAAGTGCTCAATGGTAAAATTGTTGGACAGTGGCATAGCCTGATTAACCCACAACGGCGAATACCGCGTTACATCACTGAGCTTACAGGAATAGACAATGACATGGTGAGTGATGCCCCTATTTTTAGTGAAGTGATTGATGACATTGATGCTTTCAGCCAGCAGGCCATTTTTGTTGCGCACAATGTGAATTTTGATTTTGGCTTTATAAAAGCGGAATTTGCCCGTCAAGAACGATATTTTAAACGTGCGAAGTTATGTACAGTCCAATTGGGCCGCAAGTGGCTTCCTGGCCATGCCTCTTACTCGCTGGGTAAAATCTGTCAGGATTTAGGGATTGCATTAAACGGTCATCACCGAGCCTTAAACGACGCAATGGCAACCGTTGAGTTGTTTAACTTAATTAATCAAAAACGACTCAGTGATAATCCACAAGAGACAAAAGGCGGTTAATAAATGTCACAATTTGACTTTAGCTTGTGTAAGCAAAGAGAGGGATACATTGTTTAATACTTTAGTGATGTTTATCAGCAAATGTGGGGTTGCAGTGTCTTTAATTGCCCTTGCTATGCTATTTATACCAATACTGGGCAATAACATGACCTTGCTATTGATTGTGATTGGCGCGCTTATATTGTTAAACATACTAATGTGTGTGGTTTTTTATAAAGATAAATCAAGTGCTAAGAAAGAGGCGCAAAGGGTACCAGAAAAGACACTCATTTTGTTGTCTGCTTTAGCGCTACACAGTACAACGCATTTAGTGATGCATTTTACCCGACATAAAACCAATAAAGTGTCGTTTCAAGTTAAACTGCTAATGGCGATTGCTATTCAATTTACGCTGAGTGTAATTGGCTTTGTGCACATTTATGTATGAAGCTAAGTGACCTGTTTAACTTGTATTCAATCATGCAATAAAACGCCAGTAAGGTGACAAACTTAACTTACTGGCGTTGTTTATTATGGGTACTTTACTGTTCTGTCAGCTCGTCAAACAATGACCAACGGTGCTCTTTAACTTGCGTACCTTTACCTAAGATCCAATAATCATAATTGCTTTTTATAGTGCCTTTGCTTTGTTGAATAGACAGCCAGGTATTGACGTAATTAAGAATATCTACATTGCGTTTCGCTACCGCAAAGCCAACAGGATATTTAAGCTCCGCACCATTTGGCACAACTACACCGTATTCAGGATAGAACATGCTCCATGCAAAGCCGGCTTCAGCACTAATCACTAAGGCATCAAAGTCACTACTTTGTTCAAAAAAGGACTGGTGATTACCAAGTTGTTTGACCTTAATATGCTGATATTGTCTTGCCACATCGCGCATCAGTGGTTGATACTCGACATGAGCAAGGCTAAGACCGTCTTTATTCAGTAGCTGATCTTTTGACGCAAACTCTTTGAGCCTGTGATCTTTGGCAACCAAGGCCAATTGCAGCTCCATAACCGGATTTGTAAAGCGAACACGGCTTAAGTCCAAAACGCTCATTTCAAGGCCTGACATAGCGATGTCAAAGTAGCCTTTGTTGAGATACTCAGCCAGTTGATGCTTTTTAAAAGGGATAAACTCAACCTTAACTTGTAAGTCAGATGCTAACTTATGTGCTAATCCAATATCGAAACCAACTAGCTCACCTTTTTGATTGAAATAACTAAACGGCACATTGTCGACTAGGTAGCCAACCCGCAATAAATTACGTTTTTGGATAATATCAATATTGGTGAGTGAGAGTTCACCGCTCTGATATGCCTTTGGCACATGATTTAATACATCGCTTGGCACTTGATCTGATACCACCATGTTTGCAATCACATCGTCTGCGCCTTTGGTGCTTTTTGCCAAATAGTTATTGGCGGTAAAACTCAATACCATAAATGCAGGCAGGAACACTGAAAGAAGCGCTAGATAGTATAAAGAGCGGATGCGTTTGAGGTGCAACTGTTTTTTGTTGTAAAAAATACACAGCAAGGTAACCGCGAAAATATATACAACAGTAGTTGGAGAGACCACTTTAGCCGTTAAAACGGACATAGATAAATACAATTGATAGCTGTCCGCTGGGATTTTTAAACTATCAAGCATATAAGGAATCGCAATGTGGACGTTTGCAAAGTAGCTCAGCATTGCTGAGAGTGTGACATTTGGAATTTGCTCTAACGAAATAGGATTCCCGGTCAACCAGGCTGCAAAGGTGACAAACATTAAGGTTGTGAGTTTACCTAAACTTGGGAAGGTGTACGCAATAGGCACTAAGACCTCGGCAATATGATCAGACTCTTCATCACTGCGTTTTATTTTTTGTAAGTGTGCTTTAATACCTTCAGTGATCACTGGCAGTACAATAAACACGTTACCTGTACTAAATGCCGTTATCCACGCATTGCGCATGACTTTTATCAGATCTCGATATTTCACGGGTGTGAGCGCTGCGACCAGCATAGGAAGCAGAGCAAACATGAGATAAAAGCCCAAGCAAATGACCAACACTAAGTATATTTGCAAGTTGCTAAGCTCTTCTTGACCGATAGTACCCGCAGTGCTGGCAGTCATAGAGAAGATCCCGATTGGAAAAAATTTGATGACCTTTTTCGACATCACAGTCAAGCCTTGACCGACCACCTCAAGTACATCTAATAATTGATTTTTTCTGCCATTAGGTATGAGCGCTAAACCTAATGCGATGCAAAATATGACCAATGCAGGCACGTTGCCATCTGCCATTGAAGCAAAGGGGTTTGATGGAATATATTGCTGTACAAAATTTACTTCGGGCGCTTGTGCGACGAGGGCGGGGGAGAAGAAAGTACCCGCGTCATGGCTTGGTAAAGTTAAGGTAAAGCACCAAATAACGGCAAGGCCAATAACCCAAAGTGCAACCATGGTAATGGCGGCTTTGGCTAAGACCGTTTTGACCTGATCAGAACTGAATTTACCGAGTCCGACAACAAGACTGACTACGATATAAGGAAATATGGTGATTTGCATTAGGCTGACAAAGCCTTCGCCAATGGGTTTTAAAAATGCTACACGTTCACCAAAAATGAGCCCAGTGGCAATACCGAGGATCAATGCCCACAGCATCCAGTTCATGCTTTTAATCCAATCGAATACTCTATTCATTGTTACCCGCCGCAGTTAAATAGGTGCGCGATTATATTGAGGTTAGCTGAAATTAATCTGAATGCATGAAATGAAATAAAACAAATGCTTTGTAAGCTATGAAAAAATATAGATTTGATGTGAGTAAGTATTCACAAAAGGCCGCAAATTTTCGCCGCGGCCAGGGTAAAAATGCATGAAGAATAAATTGTGAAATTTACGGAAGGTTTTAGATTTCGTAATCTTCACCATTTTTGCTGCGATAGCATTTGCAGCGAGATTCATCGAGTAAAGTGTGCTGAACGCCATCGATAAAGCTCATCCATAACTTGGTGTGCTGACGGTTTTGCGTATCAATGGAGCTAAACGGTGTTTCGTACTGTACATCATTAATATGAGCTTTGTCGTACTTGCCATTCTCTCCCGCGATGTTAAAGCTGAGTTCGATGTGCAGGCCATCGTCTTTTTGCAGCAAAATAGTCGTGGGCTCTTCTTTATGACCACACAGCGCTACAAATTGCTTGGTATTTTTTAATCCACAGTGTTGCCCATCTTCAAAAAAGACCATTAGGTGATTGTAATAAACAACATAAGCACTAACTTGTGTATGTGAACCAAACTCAAGCGGACAGTGTTGATCTAAAAATTGCTTTGCAATTACGAGCTTTTGACATTCTTCACTTAGTGGTGGTGTTGTTTGAAGTTGTGCTTTCATTGATGTATCCCCAGTTACCGAAATTAAATTGTTGTGAACGTTATGGTTGTCTCATAACGTGCGCTGATTAATTGACTACAATTTCAGTGTATAAAAAATTATCAATAAATTTCACAAAAAGAATTTTACAGTGTAAATTTTACAAAATCTGGTCTGACCTCTTGTTGTAAAATGGCCGAGTTTATGCTCTTTTATATCATGCACATGTTCAAAAACAGTCGTAAATATTGATGAAAGTCGCTTAAATTAGAAGGGTTGGTATTAAATGAAAAAAACATCAGAACTGATGCGTAAGTCTCACTTTCTTGGTACCAAGATCCGCAACTTACGAAAGCGTAATCATTTGACGCTTGAGGATCTCTCTGCTCGTTGTATTCGTGTAGACCCTCAGACCGCGCCTTCAGTTTCATATTTATCCATGATTGAGAGAGGGAAACGTACGCCAAGTAGTGAGATGTTAGAGAATTTTTCTGAAGTCTTTCAAAAGCCGCTAGCTTGGTTTTTAGATACGGACCCTGAGCCTGACGCAATTACCCCACAAAAAGGACGTTCTGGTGGAATTGAGGGGATGGCACTAGAGCCTAATTTCTTATTTTCTAATGATATTTTACAAATAGCGATACCAGAGATGTTATCTCAGACAGGGATCAGTGGCAGACAGTTTGCGCATTTATTAATCCGAGCGCATCAAGAACATCATCAAAATCACTTTCCGGACCTTGAGCGTGCAGCAGATGAAGTGGGTGGTAAAAATCTATATTTAACGGTTGATGACCTTTTGCAATTGATAAAAAAACACGGTCTAGAGATTAAATGGTTTGATAAAGTACCTAACGAAGTGATGGATGATAGCGGCCATGTATTCAATCACCTCATTACATCTTATTTTAGCGAACCGAATGTGGTTCATCTGAATAGAGCGTTAGAGAAAAATCCGGCCCGATTAAAATACGACTTAGCCGTGCATATAGGACATAGTGTATTGCACGAGCTGGAAGGCTTGCGCTGCGTTTTACGTACAGGTGGGTTTAATACGGCAGTATTACCAGCTACTGACACCACGCCAAACGCACAAGATATTTTGACGGCTTGGCATGACTTTGAATCTAGTTTCTTTGCTGGGGCGCTGCTTTGCCCGAAGGTTGCGTATCGACAGTTATTAGATTCTTATGGTTATGAAATTGATATTCATCAGCAATTGAATATATCGCCATCAGTCGCCATGCGTCGCATGACAGTGGTGTCACCTTATCCACACTGGCATTATTTTGATGCTTACTTACCAGGCAAGTTAAAGGCTGTGTATCGAGGAAACGGTATTCCATTGCCTTGGGGGAATATGCGCAGTGTGGAAGACCCCTGTCAACACTGGGCTGTGTTTAGAAAGTTTGTAGCGCAATCTCATCACTCAAGTGCACAATTATCAATTCTAAACGTTAATGGTAAGCCTCACTTATATTGCTGCGAGTCTCTCAAGGTCAATGATCTGGTTGAAAATGCACATGTGTTGTGTGCAGGTATAGATTTGAACCCCGCGATAGACGCGCAAGGTATGAATGCTGACGAGGTTGTTCAAGAACTTCAGGCGTTGTGTATCAAGCAAGGAGGGGCGAGTGTGGTGCCATGGCATTTGAAAAAACAACTTATGAGCGTGGCAAAAATCCTCAATATTAACTGGATAGAGCGTGGCATTAATAATGATGTAAGGGTAATTTGCACACGAGGGACAGCATGTCCAAGGCAGCCAAGCTGTTATGAGACTAATTAATGTATATACTGTTATTGAAAGCGATAATAGAGCAATAAAAGATTGAACAGAACATCACTGAATAAACGTGGTATTAAGTTTCATATTGTATGTATGTATTTACATACTTTAATGATAAGCAGTATAAGCTATGCGCAATCAGAATGTGATAAGACGCTACGAGTAAGCACCAGCGGTAATTGGCCACCATACTCTCAGCGCATTGATGGACAATATGTGGGTCTTGAAGTTGAGATTGTCGAGCTTGTATTACGTGAGGCTGGTTTTTGTTGGCAATACGTGGAATTACCCTCCTCAAGTCGCGCATTTAAACAGTTTCAAGAGAACCAAGTAGATATTATTCCTGCCGCAAGCTTTACGCAGTCTAGGCGTAAATATGCTGAGTTTAGCCTACCTTATCGGCAAGAGGTGATGCAGTTGTTTACGCATACTAACAATATGCGTGAGTTTGGTACGCCAAAAAATGTAAGTACATCTGATTTGCAGCTCAACTTTGGTGACAACCTTATCGCTGTAAGTCGTGGCAGTGTGTATGGACCGCATTTTGCTAATTTTCGTCGGTTATGTGAAGACTGCGTTGTTGAAACGAATTTTGCGGACGAGCGTTTTAATCTAGTTAAAAAAGAGCGCGTTGAGTATGCTGTGGAAGATTATTTAACGGGGGCGTATTTACTACAAAAACCTGAATACGAAGGTATGGTTAAGCCCACCTCGATACGAATATATGAAAACCCAATCCATTATATGTTGCGCCCTGGTATGTTGACTGAAAAGCAGCTTCAACGACTCAACCTTGCGATCATAAAAAATAGCAGTCGTATTGAAAACATCATTGATACATATAAAAATGCTTATTACAGGGAGTAAATCTTGTCGTAAGGCACATGTTGTATTGATTTTTACCCATACGGAGGCTTAGGCTTCGTTATGAATCATTAAGTTCGTATTTGAACTTTAGCCGGTGGTGGAAAGAGTGGGCTCGATAGCAAAGAATGGTTTTTTTGGCATAGAATGGTTTTTCTACACGTTGTCAAAAAAAATTTTATCGAGTGACGTGATGGGCTTTAGTAATAAGTTAGAAGAGAGGACTACACTTAATACTTTTATTTATGCCAGTTTCTATAGTCATGGCGTCTACTTCTTTTTTGATGACTCTTGGTGTCCCTTAATCTTAGAGCCTTCTTTTCTATTGATTTTAAGAATTGAAACATTGTCGTCAACAGGAACTGTACGTGTCGCTAGCCAAAGTATCAAGATGGCTTCGAATAAGCAAAGCAATGTAAGCATTGGGCTAAATAAATATTGTAAATAGGGTACACTGTCAATCAAATTTAAGTTAAATAAGCACAGTTCAGCTAAAGCAATAAAAATAACAACTGCATATAAAAAGTAAATGAGTATTAGTGCGCCTTCCTGTTTAGAGAAATAGAAATTTTGATAGACATCTTTACAAAACTGACTGTACTTTTTGAATTCTTTTACAATTAACCTTCTAGCAAGTACGACATAAATATATACCCCACAGTATAAAAAAGCCCATAGATAAAAATAAGCCCCCCAGTGTTTTGCTAGATTGCCTATTGCTGTATCAATAAGTTCTACAGTTGCTAATAAGATAAGCAAGCAGCGCGTATTTATACTGTTCCAACCAACAAACAAAGCGATGAGCATGATTGGAAAGCTTATGCTGCTAATCGCGAAATAGATAGATTTTAAAGATAGTGCTTCAAGCAAGTGGTGGACCTTCCAATTCATAGCTAGTATGTAAGGATTATTTTATCGTTTTATTTCCACTTTGTATCATTTATTTGGCTATTATGAGGATAAAAAATTGTAAGCTGATTTTTATGCCTGCTTTGAGTACACAATTCGAAATAGTGTAATTAGTAATAGAATAAAGTCAGGCGCTAAGAAAAATCAAATAAGTTTTTTGCTTTGAGGAAGCTACTTTATACTTTTAGTGGGCTCCCTATATTTTATACCTATTACTCGGCTCTTGAGCTTGTTTTTAAAACTGTGATGTGGTGTCTGCCCCCTTTACTTGTTGCTAACTGTCAAAATATGAAGGCTTCTATCAAATGCATTATGGTGATAAATTTTATTTATAAATAGGAGGTGAGCAATTACCTTATATTGGAATAGCTTAATCTCTATAAGAGTAACGGATTAAAATAAAAAAACTATAAGGTATAGGAAAGCAATTGTGTCTTCTTGTTTTCTAAAACTAAAGCTATTATAAACGTTTTCATAAAAACGGATATGTTTGCTTAACCACTTAACCACTTAACCACTTAACCACTTAACCACTTAACCACTTAACCACTTAACCACTTAACCACTTAACCTATAAGCACCTAAAAACAATAGAAAGTAAGAATGCCGAAGGTAGTTTCAGCCCAAAGTAAAAGGCTAATCAGTAAGTAGTGTTTCTATAGACTCTGATACTATTAGTGTAATTAATAGCACTCTAGTGTTAATAGATTTCCACCTAATGACAAGGAAAATTTAATAGATAGGGGAGATGAACAATGTGATGCGACCATAAAAGATGGGGTATTTTTCGCAGCTAACCATTTGAAACTGTAACCTACTACTTTTTATTTGAATGGTGCTTGTTTATAGTCGATTTGATACTTTTTCCTGATGTAAAGCCACAAATAAAGCATATGAAGAAAAACTGCAGAATAGGAATATGTTTTCTTCCACTTTCCCATGCATCAACCTTTTCTTCAGTCGCTATAGGAAGTAGTTTTTGGCCTAACTGCTCTTGAGTAAGGCCTGTGTCTTCGCGCATTGACTTAGCTGCAATGGCAAATTCAAGCCAAATGCCTTTAACCATTCCTATATTTTGAACTTTCTCTTTCATAATGGGCCTAATTACCGTAACACGTGATAAACAATATTATTAGAAACATCTGCTTCATCACTTGTCCTTCGATTGAGTGATATTATTTCTTTTATTTATTTCACTAACTATTGATACATTGTTCATGCTAACGACTGGCTTTTTTAAGGCTACTTTAAGGATCAATACACCTTCAATGATTGTTGCTGGTATTAGTACACAGCCCAATGCATATTTTGTGAAAGCCCATGATTTTATAATGCTATATTCGTAAAGCTTCATCTCTACAAGCGCTATAAACGAAGCGGTTAAGCATATTGAATAGACAAGCAGCAATAACCCTTCATATTTGGTGAAATGGTAATTGTTATATACACCTCTAAAAAAATTACTGAAAGGGCTTAAGGTTTTAGCTATAACTCTACGGAAAATAATTACGTAAATATAAAGAGTGCCATACAAAAAGACCCATACATAGTAGTTATAACTCCACTCCCATACAATATCGATGAGCAAGGTATCAATCAGCTCTAGCATAAATAGCAGCCCTATAAAGCACCGGGAGTTTATATTCTTCCAGCCGGCTATCAACCCAATAGTGAAAGCCGCTGGGCTTAAATAGGCTACTGATGTATATATCAATTCAGGTGTTATTTGATCAAAAAAAGGCATAGGGCATTTTCTTTATTGTTTGTGTTTTTTATACGCAGATGACGAGCCTTCATCTTGTGTGCAATAATCGTTATCTAGATTATCATATTTTAATACATTTTAGATGTAGAAAAATGATGAGCATCAGAATACCTATGCTGCAAAGAAAGAGAAATTATGAAATACATAGCTGTAATATGCAGAAATAGTTGCACTGGACTAAAAGCAGCTTCAATGAATAACATAGAGTCTACTATATAAGCTACATATAAAGATGCTTCTAAAAAGCTAATAGAGTGAAGTATAAAAGAAGAAAAAAATATGAATAATAGCCCGCCTTCATATCTGCCAAAGTGGTAGCTGCTGTATATCCTTTTAAAAAAGTCGATGTGATACACTTTCTTTAATAATAGTCTTCTTGCTAATGTGGGGATTATAAATGTTAAGCAGACAAACATACCCCACAAATAATAATAGTGGCCCCAGGTAAGAGAGGCGTCATACATGCTAGAATCTAGAATTTCAATTAAAAGTAATAGAGAGAATAAATAACGACAGTTTAAGTTTTTCCAACTAATAAAAAGGGCCGAAATAATTAAAGGTATTGACAAGAAAGTTAAAGAGCGAAATAAGCTTTCTAGGTCTTCATAACTAAACATTAAGTTGTGTCCTAGTTTCTTTTATTCTCAGGCTGCTGACTGTCAATTAGCTGTTTGGTTTTTTCTTCTGGACTGAATCCACAAACAAAACATATTAAAAAATAGCTAGTTAATGGAACAGGCGTTTTCCCTGTTTCCCAGTTTGATATTGTGGCTTGGTCTACAGCAGGGATAAGTTTCTGGCCTAACTGACTTTGTGTTAGTCGAGCATCTTTTCTCATCGATCTTATCGACTTGGCAGCTTCTCCCCATAAGCCATTAAACAATCCTAGTTGTCGAAGTTTTAGTTTCATATCTTTCTAAATTACCTTTTGATAACAAGCTTAACAAAATTTATCATTAACAATACTGCATTTGCAAGCATTTATAGATAATTTGACGAATATTAATTTAATTATTAAATATTTACTTAAGTCGCTGTTTTTTGATGTGTCCAGCTTTGTTTTTTATTAATTAATTTATTTTAAAGTTGCTCTTTTTATTTTTCTTTTGATTTTGTGTTTTAATATAAATTTTTTTATATGCCTCGTTTTTAAAGTCTGTTTTTCACTTTTGGTTATTGCTTATTTTGGGATTTTAAAGTAATTGGTCGAGCTCCAGGGTTTTATATTTAATTGTCAGCTCTACTAGTTTATTTTATTTTTATAAAAAATTGTGCGCAACAGAGATTGGAGGTTTTTTATTAATGGTACTTTATTGTTAAGGTGGGTTTAAAATTGCTTAAGTATCTGTATTAGAAAAAGAGGCAACATTTATATTTTTGGGTAATTAGGTGTAAGAATGTAGCTTATAATGCTTTTTCACTATGACTGTTAGAGTTAAATCGCGGCAAGCACGTTACAAAAAAGAGCACCTTCATAATTTCTTCTAGCAGTTAAGCAAAGAACAAAGTAAAGACAACAACATATTCAATTTACAGATAGTTCTATATTTTGATAGAAGCGTTAAAAATCACTGCTTGATAATTAAGAATGGTGCATCTTGGGTGTTAAGTAAACACTTGAGTTCTTTCAATGAGCTCTAACTATCTTGGGATGTAAGTAGGCCTTTCGATGCCACCTGAAATTCCACCAATTACTTTATAGAGATCTTTTGTTGCTAGCTCTTTCATTTTATTTTTCCTTGTATTGATAATTATATTAATAACCTATGAGCTATTTCAGCAGTAATTTTGCCTAAGGTAAAGGCTAAATTTAATTTATTTCGCTGAATATTTAAAGCAAGTTATGAGGATTCTATTAGGTATATGAATAAAAAATGGGTTAGGTGGTGCAGTCGGTAATGAACTGCACCGCCTAGTCGTTGGCTAATGTAAACTGTATCTTATTAAATAATCGTTATTCAGTTATATTTAATCGGTGCAGCTGTTCCATACCTCACCATCACTGCTGCAGTGCATGACATACGTACCGTCATCTTGATAAGTTTGGCGAGTCCATGTGCCATCACTGTATTTAGATGTTGTGACACGATTATCACCAGAATCATCTGTAATACGTTTATGCCAAGAGTAAAATGGGATAGTGACTTCATTATCAAACTCATACCCTGAGTGCGCAAAGTAAAGTGCTAGGGTTAATATGTCTAATATGCTTGTCTTGTCACCAATGTTGATCCAGTTGTTTAAATCAGTTTTTGTATTATTGTCTTGTGTAAATTCAGCTAAATAATTGATTGGACCTTGGCTATAGTCAACCGATAAGCCTCGATGAACGGCATCGCTAAAGTCGACATCTTTATCACAAAGCTGATCTTGTGAAGTCCGATCAACAGATTTGTAGTTATCGAGTGAGTAGGTGATCCCGTCAATTGTGAAACTAAGCTTTTCTGAGTGATGACAAAGGCCGAGATCATCGGTGCTATTTTTTACCATATCAACCGTTCGGCTGTATGAATGACCATCGCCCCACGGGCTTTGCTCTATTTTACGGTCGTAATGTACAAACAAGACATGCTCTAAATCGTCATCCATTCGCACAGTTTCATCCACTATGGTTTGATCACCTTCGCCAAAAATAAGCACACGTCGATACCAAACTAATTGGCTGCTTTGTGATTGCTCTGGTGGCGCATCTTGATAATGCAGCACGCGTATCTCATGGGAGTTTAGGTATTCTTTTGCCAAAGCCATGTGTTTTTCTATACTAGCTTGTAATCCTTTTACGATATCCTCAGCTAGTTTTTGTAGGCTTTCATCACCACTCTCAATATAATCACTAAATAATTGCGCTTCAGAGATATTGTAATGCTCAATAACCTGAGCTGTACTTTCTTGCATAACTATCTGTAGCTGCTCTTTGAGTTGATTGTTTACAATAATTTCGGCGCAAGTCTTATTATTAAAGGCATCTGTATTATTCAATGACTGCCACAACACTGTTGTGAGCGGGGTAATGTGTAGGCTCTGCGCATCGTTTAGATTGCTCAGAGTTGGTGGGAGTACCATTTGATACGCTTTGGTAACTTCACCTAAATCTTCATCAATCGCACCAACTGGTACGTCAACATAAGTTGGGACGTATGCTGCGCATTTCTCTTGTTCTTCAGTTAATTCTAGTAAATAACTCCCCTTATCTGTGGAGATAGCGAAAGGCTCTTCCTCATCTTGCTGTGCATTACCGTTTAGGTCAAGCCATACGGTTGCGCCTTTGACATAACCATCAATTACTCTACCTCGTCTTGCATATCGGTTTTCTTCAGCTGTAATAGGCGGCTTTGTAGTCCCTGTACTGTTATTCGATGATTCAGATCCTGCACCCGTTTGGTTTGCACTATCACTGCTTGGTGTATTTTTGGATGTTTTACTATCTAATGGTATAGAAGGGCCGCTTGTACCGCCACTTCCTCCACATGCAGTGAAAAGAGAGCTACATAAAAGTGCTACTGAGAGCGATTTTAATTGAGTTGTAAACATGCATGTTCCTTGTTACGCAGGTTTATTAAGTGACTGCTTAATCATTTATTTTTAGTATTGCCTTGCAAAATTATCTGATTCACAAAGCACTGATGAATGATCACTATTTTACGTAATATGGGTTAATTTGTGGTAGCTCAAAATAGACAAAAAAGTGTAATTATCTGCCTAAATTAAGAATTTAGATTCTTGTTTAATAATTATTATGTTGTTGCTATTATGTCAACTAGGAACAAGGTTTTTCAACCTGAAGTTATAAAAATAAGTATATATAACAATAATTTGTCATTATGGTTCTCAACTTTATATTGCGCGTTTTCTTTAGTTACTTAATTCTTATTAGCGTCTTTTTTTGTGCAAAAAGCATCGCTGTGTCTAATTTATCATCTGTGTTAGGTGTAGGAGATGGTTTACCTAGTAATCGTGTGTTTGACATTGAACGTGATGGTTCTGGGTTTATGTGGCTGGCAACAGAGCAGGGGATCGCGCGTTATGATGGTACACAAGTAATACGTTTTTCTGCACATGAAACCCCTGAGTTGAGTTCATCTCTTAAAGTCCGTGATTTATTAATTGATTCAAGCGAACAGCTTTGGGTGGCAGGTAGCCAAGGCTTAGAAGTACTGAGGCCAAAAAGCGAATGGTTTGAACCTGTAGTACCGATTGGACAAGATAGCGCACTCAATGTGTATAGTGTATTCGAATCCAATGAAAAAATTGTTTGGGTTGGTGCAAAATCAGGGCTATATAGAGTTACCAATACGACGCTTTCTCTTGTAGAGCTTAGCCTAAATGAGTCACGGTTAACGCCCCATGTTTTATCTATTACAGATGCAGGTGATAATAAACTCTTGCTAGCAACAGATAGTGGCATCATGCTGGCTAATACAGCTACCCAAAGCGTAAACTATATCAAGGATAAAGATGGAGAGACTGTTTTTGCAGATAGAATTTGGCGTTTAGCAGATGGCACTATATGGCTGGCGATGCACGGAATAGGACTTGCCACTTATGATGTGAAAAAACACACCGTCGAGCTGCGTTATATAGACCAAAACGAGTTCGATACTGTTGGCTATGTGTTTGACTTGATAAAAGGTGATGACCATATATTGGCTGCATCTTTAAATACAGGTTTGCTTAGATTAGACAGTGGCGAAGTTGAGACAAGTAAAGGTTTGCCTCCTTTGCTGACGTTATTCCATGATAAGCAAGTCACTGCATTTGGTAGTTATAGTGAAGGGGTAACGGTCGCCGTTGCTAATGAGCGTGCGATTACAAATAGTCACTTTGTTCACCCCAGTGAAACTGAGCAATATGAAATCAACGACATTATTGTTGTGAAGGATGATATATGGTTTGCTGATCAACTGGCGGGAATTTGTCGTTATTCAATTGAGGGGAACTTTAAGTCCTGCCTTGAAACAGAAGACCTATCAGCGCAGGCATTGGCGGTTACCTCTGATGGAATCGTTTGGGCTAGCTTATATAAAAGCGTTGTTAAAATTGACCCAGTGTCCATGAAGATTATTCAGCAATACGACTTAGCACAGTCTGACTTACCGGATGCAATTTACTCAATTGCAGTGCAAAACGAACACACATTGTGGCTGGCGCATAGCTTTGATGGTTTGACACGTTTGAACCTGGAAACAAATCAAGTATCACGTTTTTATTCTGATAACTCTGTTCTGAACAGTGATGAAGTGCATGATATCGAGTTGGTTCAAGATACTTTATGGGTAGCAACAAGCACAGGCTTACAAGCTTTTGATGTAAGTTCAAATGAGCTTATACCTAGTCAACAAACAGCGCTAAATATTAAAAATGCAGTGTACGACTTAACGATTAGCTCAAGTGGTGCGTTATTTGTTCAGACTAACGTTGATTTGAAGATGCTCGATTTAAACTCAGGTCTTTGGCGTGCTCTGCCAGATAAAATAAGTTCGTTGACAGATACGAGTATCGCATTTGGTGACGCCGGTGAAATATGGTTTGCAAGTAGTCATGGTTTAATTGGGTGGTCTCCCAGAGTGTCAGATAACGCGCTCCGTTATTTTGACAAAGGCGATGGTTTATATGCCCAAGGTTATGTAGGCAGTGCAGCAGCAAAGGTATATGACAAAGTTGTATTTGCAAGTGCTGATGGTCTGAGTATTTTTGACCCTGCCTACCTAACATTTGCCGAGTCATCGCCTAAAGTTAGCGAGTTTGAATTGACGTTACCAGACGGGATGACAACAAGGTACTTTAATCAGTCAAGCTTAACTGCATTACCTTATGAGCATGCAAGTATGCGGTTTGTATTAGCAAATACAAACTTCTCGAGCCCATCGAAACAGCGATTTAAGTATAAACTCGAGGGTGTTTCAAATACTTGGATTGAATTAGGTAAGAGCCGCACCCTAATGATCCCAAAGCTTAAGTATGGGAGTTACAAGCTATTGTTACAAAGTACAGATAGCAACGGGAATTGGTCTGACAATACTGGGCAGTTTTCATTTGTTATTCAAACCCCTTGGTATGTTACTACTTGGGCGTATTGCATGTATATATGCCTTTTTGTTTTGGTCTTATTTGCAATTTATCGAGTGCGAATAAGTGCAATGCATCGTATCCAAGTTGCATTAGAAGCAGAGGTAGAGAAGCAAACAAAAGAAATAAGTAATCAAAACAAATTACTAACACAAAAAAGTGATGAACTGGCGTTCGCGCAAGCGCAAAAAACTACGCTATTGCGAACACTATCTCATGAACTCATGACCCCAGTCTCTTTAATTCAAGGCCCTGCTGAACAGTTGGTTAAGTTGCAACATGCGAGTGAGCGCAGCCAAATGGCAAATATTGTGATCAGCAACGCCAAGCGCCTAAAAATATTAATAGAACAGTTGATGCAGGTGTCGAATTCTGAAAAACCAAACACCCAAATAGGTGAACAATCAGAGCCTCCGACCATGCACTTTAGCTTGTCTCAAATATGTGAAGAGCAGGTTGCTGCGTTTATTCCTTTGGCAGAAAAAACGCAGATAACACTTATAACTCAGATTGATAGAGATATTGAAGTTGCGGCACATCCCGACCAGCTTGAAAAGTGCGTCAGTAACCTTATCAGTAATGCTATTAAATACAGTCATGCAGGCGGCGAGGTTTTAATTGAACTCAAAGCTTCAAAAGCTAAGCCACAACAATGTTGCTTGCGAGTTAAGGATCAAGGAATAGGCATTGAGCAAGTAGAGCACAAAGCGATTTTTACACCCGAGTATCGAACAGCAAGCGGGCGAGAAACAGGGGTTGGCTTGGGCATTGGGTTAAGTGTCGTTAAAGCAGTTGTTGATGAATTAAATGGCGTTATTGATGTAAAGTCAGCATTAGGAAAAGGCAGCGAATTTTGCATTACTTTAGATACGCTTCAGAGTAAAGTGTATTTAGCATCACCAAAACCAATTGAAAATACGCGTGCACAAACGAGCGAGAAAACGCTGTTGATTGTGGATGATACTCCGGACATGTTGGTGCTTTTGAACAGTATATTTGAGCCTCATTATAAAGTGGTGCAAGCGGTGGATGGCTTGCAAGGCGTAAAAATTGCGACTGAAATACTCCCAGATCTAATTATCTCAGATGTGATGATGCCAAATTTAGATGGGTTTGGTTTGTTAAGTCGAGTAAAGCAGGGGTCGCTAACAGCACATATCCCAGTAATATTATTGACTGCAAACCTTAATGAACAAAAAGAACTAGAGGGGTTGAGCCGCCAAGCGGATGACTATATTACCAAACCATTTAGCGTTCAGGCTTTAGAATTAAAAGTACGTAATGTCTTTTTACATCAAGCCGCCAATTTAGCTAAGTGGCATGCTCGTGTAGATAACAAAGATATTAAAAGCATAGATTTACCCATTTTACCTAAGCTTAAATTTAAAGATGAGCCGCATATTTATGACTTTTTAGATAAGTTGGATAAGGTGATCCATCAGTGTTATCAAAATCCAGATATAGCCGTCGTTCAGCTTGCAAAAGAAATGGCCTTGAGTGAGCGTCAATTGCATCGTAAGTTAACTGCAGTCATATCAATGGGGGCGAATGAGTATTTGCGAACTTATCGTTTGTATCAGTCCATTACACCACTATTACATGGCAAAAGTGTTGCGCAAGTCGCTGACTTAGTTGGATTTAACTCTTCGTCATATTTTAGTGCTTGCTTTAAAAAGCATTATGGAATGACTGCAAAAAGTTATGTACAAATGCAAAGAGAAAAGCATAAAACGGTTATATAGTGAGATAGTTATGTAAAGAGGTGTATTCACCTCTTTTTTCTCGATTCAGCTAATGTTATAAGTATCTTATATTAGAGATCCCGCCTTCCATACGACATTCATAATGCAGCGTTCTTACATCTCTCTCATTGTATACCACTTCTTTCCAAATTGGATGAAGAGAAGAGTAAGGGTCTTCACAGGTAAAGATGATTATGGGTGAGTTAGCCGCATTCGCTTGATTACTAAAAGATACTACACATGCTAAAGCTATAGCTGCTCCCGAGACAATAGATGCTAATTTCATTTTAAATTCCTTATTGATTAGCGTTAATTTCCTCTTTACGACGTTTATGACAAGAAAAAAATAAGTATTTTGTACCTAAAATGAGATTTTTCATTTAAAGCTTTATGGCTGGGGGAATCAGGTTGCTTGGGTAAGCAGGTGCTAGCCAGCATAAAGCTAAATGTAGAAATACTTAGGGTATTAGCGCGATGGTAGTTCTGTTACTTCTGGAAGCCCTCTATTCATATAACAATTTTGCTTCATATAATTAAGTTGGCTATCGCCGACCGCAAAGCTGCGCCACAGCACTATGTCTGTGTTACCTAGACCGCCGCGAATATAGCATGTGATGAAATACCCGGCTTCTTGTGTAGCTCTAAGTTCATCAGATTTTGTTGCATTCGAATATACAGCAGATATTGCTAGTGCTGTACTTATCACGAAATAAGATAACTTCATTTTATTTTCCTTAATGTTGATTAACTATCTTATATAAAACGAATATGAATTATAAAAAACAACTAATGATTAGTAATAAAAGTAACATTGCTTATTTAAAAATAGGGTTTTCAACACATTTTAGAAATGCGATTTTATAACTGAGATTGCTCATTTGATTTTTGGAGGTGGCAATAAATCATAGTCTCGTTAATTGGTGTGCTTAGAAAATGTCACCTAGGGATTAAATATTTCATATTTGAAGAGTGGTTAAGCAAGAGTTGAATTCGGGTGATGATTGTGTGGTGAGTTGAATAATTTATCTAAGGTTAATTATATGGCTCAATCATAAACAGCGGTATTTTGTAAATTTAAGATTTAAACTCACAAAAATGTGCCGCTACTTTATTTTTTTCTTCGTATGATGGGCTCTTTTAACACTCCCATTTACTTGGTTTTGAATTTGGTCTATCTGGTTCACTAAAGACCGAGTATCAATTTTGCAATATATCAGCCATTTTAAAAAGTCCCTCATTTTGGGCTGACCCACGTCTAACTCATAGTTACTGACGGTTTCTCTAGATACCCCCAGCTTATCAGCCATCTCTTTTTGGGTTAAACCTGCATTGACTCTCATGCTTTTGAGGTCGTCACCACTTATCACTTTGCTTATCCTTTTCCATTTTTTCGGAGATTTTTCCGCATGCCAAGTTTCATAATATTAACATTGATTTTTCATAAGTAAATATTTGAGTGTTTTGTCGACTCAAACAGAGCTTTTACATAAATGCAGAAGCGGTTTATAAATCGACTAAACAGTAGGGATTAAAGATTTTAAGTACTAAGTATCAAATTTTGCTTGTTATCGACAGCCACTTCTATAGGGAAAATGTATGGTTAGTAGATTTATGAGACATGACGCAGTGAGACGCAGATTAGTTGTTAATAAGTTAATGTTAGAAATGCAGCATAACTTAAAATTCATCAGGAAGCGTAATAACTTAACGCAAAAACAGCTAGGCGATAAGCTTTGTGTAGATCAGGCAACAATTAGTAACTTTGAAAACGGAAAAACTTATATGACGATAGAGCTGGTTTATGAAATGTACTTAATATTTGGCAATGATTTTTCGTTACCCTGTATAAAGTACCTAGGTGACAAATAACGAATATTATTTGAAGCGAGCAGGCTTGGAGGTCATGAAAGGGCTGTATGTTGAAGCTAATAACTTGCATGAGTACTTTATGATTGAGGAAGGTGTACGTGTTTTAAAGTAATCACTTTTAACATATACATACTGTATACAGGTGATACAAGGTTTCACTATGGGTTGTATGAAACTTACATAAGCTTCATTGCATAGCATCTTATGGAAAAATTAGAAATTAGCAATATAGATCATATTGACAGATGGTGACTTGGAAATATAGTAGGAACGCAGCGTCTATTTATTAGGCAGTTTTGGCGCCGCTTCCACCCAAATTATAAAGGAATTATTATGATTAATAAAATAGCTTTAGTATGTGCTGTAGTCTCTATGTCAGCCATTTCCAACGAAGTGATTTACGATACAGATGCGCAACCAGGTATTATTACGCAATATACACATGGTCCAATTTCTGAAATTGAAGTACAAAGCCGCAGTGCATTACATCTTTCTGCTCGCTTTTTTGTAACGGATGCTGACGTAAACTGCCCCAATGCGCAGGTAATAAATGAAAATACATGGCAAGTGTTGGCAGAGTTGCCTGTACAAGGGAATACTGCTATTACAGGCACATTACCCAGTGGCCTTGAGAGCATGCCTAAGTCTTTACAAATTACTTGCCATAGTGACAGTACTACTTATACGGTTTATCACAAAATCCCAGCTGCACCGACCATTAACTGGGAGAGTCAGGTGACAGCCTCAGGTTGGGTAAATGGTAGTCATGCAGGGTATTATGAAAATATAAATTATGTATCAGCAGCCTTCGTAAATAATAATGCACCAGACGGCCAGTGCACTTTTTCGAATTTAGTAGGGCAAGCCCCCAATGTCATTGAAAGCAAACAAGGACTGGCTTTTAATAGTGCGCATTTTAATACAGAAGGTGTAGCCTTAGCGGATGGGCAATATGTATATAGATACGTTGTATCTGAAATTATTTGCAAAAATGCAGGTGGTACGACACGTGCTGTGGAAGCTTGGGATTTAGGTTACAATCATAACCCAGCACCAGATAGAGATTATACCGTTTATTCATACTAACCTTGTTAAGAAAAACTAACGTATAAGTTTTAGGTAGTGTGTAGAGGTTTTTTATTAAGCCTCTATTTATTCTAATACAGACTGAATTCGTTTAGGCCTTTGTGATACCGGTAACGTATTCAGTTTTTTCTAATCTATGAGCGCTATGGGCTAATATTATTTTAGCTCTATCAAGCTTATACCCATGGTTATACCATTTGACTATTATTTTTCTATTTAATATGCCGAATTCAGGTGTTAACTTATTTTGTTAACAACTATGGTTGCTTCTATAGACCCGTATTTTATAAGCGGTTCTCAATAGTTTGCCTTCTCCAATGAAAATACAACTCTTTGAACCTACTAAGCGTGATTAACGATACTGTGATTATAGACGCGCCGTTTCTTAATGTTCTTAACCTGCTTGCCTACGTAGAAGTAACTAAGGTTTATGGAGTCATTATATTAAGTTGAATAGTCTATCTTAGGGGGTTAATACTTGGATCTCGAAAGAGTGTATTGTTTTTTGTTTTCTTTCCCTTATATTGTTAATAAATGTTTTCATATAGCTTGATGAAGAACCTGAATTGGTTGCAGTATCAAAAATGATTATAAGCGTTATAGTAGTCTGTCCAGCTTAAAACATAACCTCGATGTTTAGAACGGTTACATTTATGGTTTAATGGGCCGTATACAGTATATGAGACAAATCTAAAACAGTTGCAATACAAGGATATTTAACTACATGCTCAATCAGAAGCTGGATAACCTGACATTAGCGTCGCTAAGACGATTTTTACCTGAGACGCTACCAAGAGAGTTTAAGCTGTGTTCTAGTAACAGGTATTTTTATGCTCTATATGATGAAGATACATTTAAAGTGCTCACTAACCGAGGCGAGCATAGTTTCGATTTATATGAATTGCTAGAGCTTTTGAGTGATGTATTGGTACTTGAAAGCACCAAACCAAAGCCCTACATGGATGCCCATAAACATGTCAGTTATAAGCTACCAATCATATTGTGGTTACTAGAGGTTTCTGATGAAAATGCATTTGAAATACCTTTTAAGATGGTTGAGCACGCTTTTCGTTCTGAACTAGAAGTGGCTACAGGGTTTGACTCAATAGAAGGAATACGAGAATTACATCGGCAAAAGGTGTTAGACGAGGTGAGTTTCAAATTACCTTCAGACAATACATATGCTGAAGATGCAAAAGTAATCAAACGCAAAGATTATAATAAAGTCGAATTAGGTACAGAGCTGCCAGAAGAAGAGCAGCGAGACAACACACTCGTCAGCGTTAAATATGCAACTACGCGTCAGTTATTAAATACAGAGCCGAAACAATATATTAATCAGATATCAGAGTCTGTTAATTACGGCACTGCGCAATTGTCAATACCTGTTGATCATGTCTCCGGCCGGATAGAGCGTCCCTCTATTTTTGAAAAAGCGTTGAGCATTTTTGGTATTGAGGCTGAGAAAAAATCCAAACACGTTATGATTAGAGATTTACAGCCTATGGAAGAGCGTGACTTTTTATCTGACTTTAATGATTCAGACTCCGCATTTATTTTTATACATGGCTACAATGTGCCTTTTAAAAGTGCTTTATATCATTCGGCACAATTAAAGTTTGATTTAGCTTATAAAGGCGAATTTGTGCTTTTCAGTTGGCCTTCATTTGGCTCGCTAAAAAGCTATGCAGGTGACAAAGAAAGAGCTGTTGGAGCGGGTGAACACCTTGCTAAATTAATTGAAGATATCTCTCATTCTGAGGTTAAAACCATTTATATTTTAGCTCATAGTATGGGCAGCTATTGTTTATCTGAAGCGATTAAATACCTAGCGAAATCTGATCCGAGTGTACAGCCTAAATTAAGAATAGCTTTGGCCGCCCCCGACATTGACCGTGATGCTTTTAAAAAGCAATATGCAGATCGTTATCTAAGTTCGTCTGACGGCGTCTCAATCTATGCCTGTGAGAAAGATAAAGCACTGATGATGTCTAGGCTAGTCAACAGCTCCGATCGTTTAGGGTTTTCTGATCCAATAACTGTAGTAGATGGTATGGACACTATAGATGCATCTCCACTGGCTAAAAAGTGGCTTAATAAGGTAAGGTTAAATCACTCCTATATTTTCCAGCATAACTACTTAATTACAGATTTATACGATTACTTTTTTTATGGTAAACCTGCCAGTCAAAGGAGGCTCAAACCTATGTTGTTAGATGAGCAGAGATACTGGCAACTGCACCCTTGTTAGTTGAGTATAAATGGGCATGTGTATTGCTTTTTGAGATTGTATTTTATACTTCACCCTGTGAAACAAGTGCAGAATATGACATTAAGCAGCTGTTTGGCCGTGAGAAAGTGGCGCTATTCAAGAGGTAATGTAAGGATCTAAAGGTCATTGCGCTAATTAGACCCTGAAGCACTTGGTGGGTGGACGTGTAATGGTTCTACTTCGGGCTACCGATCAATGTGTAAGTATATAGTTGTCACAGCATTGACTTTGTTGAGAGCTTAATCGGGCATAAAAATCGCATATACAGTCTCGCAAATAGCAATCAAGCAGTATTTGAATGCAGCCTAAACGAAAAAACTCAGATGTTTTGATGAATATGTAACATATAGTTTAAAGATGACTTTCTTTGGCTGAAGATGCTAGGCAAAGCTCAGATATTAAAGTGCTGTGTGAGCGATAAAAAGTTTAATTGTTTTATAACCAAGGTGCTCGTGCTAATGGGGATTTGGGAATGGCGATACTCAGTACGTTTTTTTGAACTTCTTAATAGAGGGCTGAACTTCTCATCAATCATTCAAACTCTAAATTTATATGAGTAACTCGTTTAGTAAAATCAATTTGGCTAATAATGACGCATGCCAAGATGACATTAGTTTACTCTTCAATTTAGTGAAAAGGCTAATAAGTGCGATGCACGTGCAGCTTTATCAATTAATGGGCAACCTAGCGCACAGTAATGAGCGTAAACACCATATATTTGCACGGTATCAGGCACTTTGTCCGGATTAGAATTTAAATACAAAAGTAGCAATAAGGAATGAGAATGTTACTAAAAACACACTATGACTGTTCGCCAAGTTAATTTGACGCAAATAGGTGTAATTTATTGTAATATATATTAATCTTCTTTCGTTTCTAGTAATCAAATGCTTATGAAAAAAAGGAAGTTTGATGAAACATGTATTATTGATTGTCACAGGTGCCAGTCCGCAAGTTTTGACTGAAACATTATATGCATTGCATCAGCAAGAAAAGCCCCTCCCAGAAGAGATCTTTGTTATTACAACCCAAGATTCCAAAGCATTATTAATAGAAGGGCTTTTTGAAAAATCGCACTTTTTTAATTTAATCAAAGATTTTCGGCTTCCGAATATTAAATTTTCAGAAAACAATATATGGGTTATTGAAGATGCGCAAGGTAATTTAGTTGACGATGCTAAGACTGAGGCCGAACAAACTTTTATGGCCGACTTTATAACGCGAAAAGTATTTGAGTTAACCAGTGATGACAGTATTAGTATACACGCTTCAATTGCTGGTGGCAGAAAGACAATGGCATTTTATTTGGGCTATGCCATGTCATTACTTGGTCGCGAGCAAGACAGCTTAAGCCATGTTTTTGTTAGCGAAGAGTTTGAGTTTGTCAAAGACTTTTATTACCCAACTCTAAGCTCTCATACCGTCTATAACAAAAATCTACAAAAAGACGTTGATTGCAAAGACGCAGTTGTTACATTGGCCGAAATTCCATTTGTAAGAATGCGAAACTCACTAAATGATGCCCTAATTACAAATATGCAAAATGCATCGTTTAGTCAAACGGTTGCAAGCTTAAATTCAGTCAATCAAGAAGAGTTAAGGCTAGAAATAAATACCACAGCTAAAACATTAAAATTTATGGGAGTAGAAATAAAGTTGACAGCGAAAGAGCTCGCTTTTTATCTGTGGCTTATAGAGATATCTGAATCAAAAATAGGTGCTGTTGTTGTCGATCGTTATTTTGAGGAAAGCACAGAACATGCCGAACATTTCTTAGGAAAGTATGAAGTCTTGGGGGCAGACCCAAGAGTCTACAACACATTTAATATTGAGGTAGAAGACTTTAAAGACGGTGACTTAACGCACCTTAAGGCTATGCAACGTGACTTTGTACAACAAACACGAAGCCAAATTAATAAGAAAATAAGTCATAAATTACCAAAATTGATAGCTGAGACAATACAAGTTAAATCAATGTCGAAAGAGCAAGAAACGCATTATAAAACAGACTTTAAAGCCGATAATATATTAATAAGTATTAACTGATTTTACTTTTTCCGGCTTAAGGAAAAATCAACTCATCGCCCGAAAAATTTGGCAACTAGGAAGAATAAAGTGATTAAAAATTCAATGAACTTTGAACATATTCGTGAACGTTGGCCACAAGAGCATCAATTACTCGCTTACGCAGAGCAATATGTCATTACTGATCCCCAAAGTGCACTAGTGAAAATGCGCTGTTTTGCCGAGAAAGTAGTAGGGTACTTGTATCAAGAGCTTAAGCTCCCAATTTACGCCAACGCAAACATTTTTGATAAACTAACAGCTGATGTATTTACATCAACAGTACCCAACCTTATTACAGAAAAACTGCATGCAATTCGTAAAAGTGGTAACCAAGCAGCGCACGAAGGTAAAGTAAGCCAACAGCAAGCCATTTGGATTTTAAAAGAGAGTTATTTCGTCGCCTGTTATTTATTTATGGCTTATGCCAATGGCAAACAGAGTGAATGTCCACAGTTCACCGAACCAACTCAATCAAAGCCAGATGAGCAAAAAGCCACAGAGTTTGCACAAAAGAACTACCAACTTAAAAAGCAACTTGCTGAAAACGAAAAGCGCTTAAAGCTTGCTCTTAAAGAACTGGAAGTCTCACAAGAGGCACAAATGCAGGCACAAATTGAGGCGGCAAAATTAAAGCAAGCAATAGATGACGATAAACTCAGGGCAGTGCAAGCTCGCAATAAACAGATTACTTCAAGCTTTGATTTTAATGAAGCGGAAACCCGTGCTCGCATTATTGATATGGACTTACGGGCAGCAGGGTGGAATGTCTCGCTTGATAAATCATCAACCGACGAAGTGGGCAAGGAAATAAAAGTAGATGGGCAACCTACAGAGACAAGTATTGGTTATATAGATTATGTCCTGTGGGATAATGACGGCAAGCCACTGGCTGTTATCGAAGCCAAAGCAGCTCGCGAGAATATTGAAAAAGGTCGCCAACAAGCTATTTTATACGCTGATAGCTTGGAGAAAAAGCATGGCCAGCGCCCAGTGGTGTTTTATTCAAACGGCTACGACATTAAAATACTCGATGACAAGCAAGGTTATCAGCCAAGACGCCTATATGGGTACTATTCAAAAGACAGCTTGCAATACCTAATTAAACAACGCAACCTTAAAAAAGATCTCACCGCTACCCCAATAGACCTAAAGGTCGCTGGGCGCGATTACCAAATAGAAAGTATTACACGCGTATGTGAACGTTTTAAACAAAAACACCGTAAAGCCTTAGTTGTGCAAGCAACGGGTACAGGTAAGACGCGCGTATCAATTGCCCTAGCAAAACGCTTGCTAGATGCTGGTTGGGCAAAACGCGTGCTGTTTTTATGTGACCGAAAAGAGCTACGCAAGCAAGCGGCCAATGCGTTTAACGAGCACACTAATGAGCCCACTTATGTTGTCGGTAAGAGTAAAAAAACACTTGCTAATAGTGCGCGCGTATTTATAGCTACATACCCAGGCATGATGCGAATTTTCCAACAATATGATGTGGGTTATTTTGACTTAATTGTTGCCGATGAGTCGCACCGTTCAATTTATAATATTTACGGTGATATTTTTAAATACTTTGATGCGCTAGAGGTTGGCTTAACTGCAACACCGGTTGAAATGGTTTCGCGTTCAACTTGTGAGTTATTTGGCTGTGACTTTAAAAAGCCAACCGCCAACTATCCACTTGAGCGGGCTATTGAAGAAGAAAACCTCGTGCCATACAAGATAGTGAGCTTTACCACTAAGTTTCTTCGTGATGGGATCAAAGCTGATAAACTCACTGATGAGCAAATAGCACAGCTTGAAGAGCAAGGTGTAGATCCGAACGAGCTCGACTTTGACGCCAAGCAAATTGACGAAGCTGTGCGTAACAAAGGCACAAACCGAGTTATTTTGCGCAACCTGATGGAAAAAGGTCTGCGAGATATTGACGGCCAATTGCCAGGCAAGTCCATTGTGTTTGCTCGCAACATCGCACATGCTGAGCTGCTGGCTACTTTGTTTGGGGAAATGTACCCACAATTTGGTAGTAACTTCTGTCGTGTTATTCACTCCAAATACGAACGTGCCGATGAGCTTATTGATAACTTTAAATCAACCGAAGACGGCAGTGTGCGTATCGCGGTGTCAGTTGACATGCTCGACACAGGTATTGATGTACCAGAAGTAGTTAATCTGGTATTTGCCAAACCAATCAAGTCAAAAGTAAAGTTTTGGCAAATGATCGGCCGTGGTACGCGCTTGTGTAATGACTTATATGGCCCGGGTATGGATAAATCACATTTCTTGATTTTTGACCACTGGGAAAACTTTGCTTACTTTGATGAAGATCCTGAGGAGGTTGACCCATCACAAGCCAAATCGCTCTCGCAAAAGTTATTTGAAGCGCGATTAAACTTAGCTGAGCAGGCTCTAAACAAAGCAGATGTAGCCAGTTTTGAAGCAGTCATTGCACTTATTCATCAAGACATAACTGCACTCGATATGAATACCATCGCGGTGCGTGATAGCTGGCAAGCGGTTGAAACCTGTAAAAATTTGCCTGCACTAAACCAGTTTCCCCCCAGTATTAAGCAATTATTGTGGAGCGATGTAGCACCACTCATGCAGTGGCGTAACATTATGGGGCAAAGTGAGGCGTATCGTTTTGATACAGAGATGGCAATATTGCAAACATTGCTCTATCGCGATAAAGGCGATATAGATCTGGTCAAAAGCCCCATGTTAAAAAAAGTGGGCAGCTTACAAATGCACCTAAACGAAGTACGCGTTAAGGCCAGCGACATCGCAATAATACAAGCAGAACCATACTGGCAAGACTTAACCTTTGCTGCCCTTGAGCAAAGCCGAGTTGCGCTGCGTGGTATTATTCATTTACGCGACAAAGAAAGTACCGTGCCAGAGCCTGTACAAGTACTCGACATTAAAGAGGAGGAAGTTGAGTACCAAATTGAAGAGCGCGCAGCCAATATTGTCTCTATTGATTATCAAATTTATAAAAAAGAAGTGGAGCAAACCTTGGCTCCGCTATTTGGGAGCGACGATATACTGCAAAAAATACGTACAGGAGAAAAGGTGAGCGAAGCTGACTTAGCCCAACTCAACTCGCTGGTCCACACCCAAAACCCTAATGTAGACTTAAACACCTTAAAAGAGTTTTATCCTGAGTCAACAGCCAGCTTAGACACCATATTACGTACCATAGTAGGCATGGATAAAGCCGCGATTGAAGCCTCGTTTACGAGTTTTATTCAGCAAACCCACACGCACATGAATTCTAAGCAACAGCGCTTTATTAATATGTTGAAAAACCACCTTATTCGCCATGGCAGTATTAATATTGAACAGTTATACGAGGCACCTTTCACCAGTGTGCATGATATGGGGCTCGATGGCGTATTTAGTGAGCAACAAGCCGATGTAATTGCACAATTTACCGAGCAATTTAATGTAGAATTAGGCAACAAAAAAAGTGCTATAGATAAAGAGCTATAACCGCTTACAAAGGTGCTTGAGTTTTTAACGCGTAAACAATCAGAGAACATAAATGATCACAGGTCAGCTAAAAAGTAAGATAGACAAACTTTGGGAAGAGTTCTGGACAGGAGGTATTACCAACCCGCTCACAGTAGTAGAGCAAATTACCTTTTTGATGTATGCCCGTATGCTTGATATTAATGAGCAGCGAGATGAAAAAGTCGCAGCACGCACAAAAAAGTCCTTTAATCGCCGTTTTAACGACGACCAGCAACATTTACGCTGGCAAGAATTCCGCCATTTAGGGTCTGAAGAGCTTTATAAGTTAGTAAAAGATGAGCTGTTCCCATACTTTGGTCAAAGTGCCGAGCAAATTGGCGAGGCGAGTCTTTTCAGTGAGTTTATGAAAGACGCCCAGTTGATGATCCAAAAGCAATCTTTGCTTGTAAGTGCGGTTGAAATGGTCAACGACTTACCGCTAGACAATGCCGACACAAAAGGGGATTTATACGAATACTTGTTAAGTAAACTCACCACAGCAGGTATAAACGGTCAGTTTAGAACCCCGCGCCATATTATTCGCGCCATGGTTGAAATGATGGACCCTAACCTCAAGAGCCGCATTTGCGACCCATCAACCGGCACCGGCGGCTTTTTATCTGTGTCTTACGAGTATTTACTTGAAAAATATACCTCCTCAGAGGGCGTTGAAAAAGAGCCATTACTTGATGAAGAGGGTAACCCAATACATGATGCAGATGGCAAGCCATTATTCAATACCCTTTATGGGGGCGATTTAATCGATGTAGAGCAGCGCAAGCATATTGATACCGATATGTTCCACGGTTTTGACTTTGACGCCACCATGTTACGTGTTGCCGCCATGAACCTAGTGATGCACGGCATTAAACAGCCCGATATTCACTACCAAGACACTTTAAGCCAAAGCTTTAAAGACAACTTTGCCAGCGAGGCTAAAGAAGGCTTTGATATTATTCTCGCTAACCCGCCTTTTAAAGGCAGCCTAGACGAAGAAGACGTATGCCCAGAGCTTTTACGTAAAGTAAAAACCAAAAAAACCGAGCTACTTTTTGTCGCATTAATTGAGCGCATGCTAAAAATAGGTGGCCGCACCGCAACCATTGTCCCTGATGGCGTTTTATTTGGCTCATCAAAAGCACACCAACAATTGCGCAAGCTGTTAGTTGAAAACAACCAGCTAGAAGCCGTCGTTTCATTACCAAGCGGGGTGTTTAAACCTTACGCTGGCGTATCAACTGCGATATTAATTTTCACTAAAGGCGGTAGCACAGACCATGTGTGGTTTTATGATGTACAAGCCGATGGTTTCTCGCTTGATGATAAACGTAATCCAATCAAAGAGAATGACCTGCCAGATTTAGTTGCACAGTTTAAAGCCCGTGATAAAGCACTCGCCACGAGCGAAGAGAATGATCGTATTATTACAGAAAACAAAAAGCATTTTTGGGTGAGTAAAGAAGATATCGCGTCAAATAAATATGATCTCTCTATCAATCGCTATAAAGAAGTGGTGTATGAAGAAGAAGTATATGAAGCGGCTGATGTGATTCTTAAAAAACTCGTAAAGCTTGAAAGTGATATTCTTAAAGATTTGAAAGAGTTGGAGGGCATGATTTCATGCAGCTAACGCATTCGGAAGATTACAAAAAGTGGATCTCTGAGCTCAAAATATCTTTTAAACAGCAACAGCTAAAAGCGGCTGTAAGTGTAAATACGGCATTGTTGGAGTTCTACTGGCAATTAGGTAAAGAGATCATCGAAAAGCAACAAAGTAGCCAGTGGGGAGATGGGTTTTTAAAACAGTTAAGTCAAGACTTGATGCATGAATTTCCCAATGTAAAAGGTTTTTCTAAGCGAAATTTAGAGCTTATTAGAAAATGGTATTGTTACTGGCAACAAGACACCGCAATTGCGAAACAAGCTGTTTCGCAATTAGTTAAAATTCCTTGGGGGCATAATCTCGCTATTATAAGCAAAGCAAATAGTACTGCAGAGGCCATGTTTTATGTAATGGGAACGATGCAACATGGTTGGAGCAGGAGTGTATTGCTCTACCAAATAGCGAGCGATCTATACCAAAGAGATGGCCAAACTATAAATAACTTTCAACAAACCTTGCCTCCTGCCCAATCAGACTTAGCGCGTCAAAGTGTAAAAGACCCATATGTATTCGACTTTTTAACGCTAACAGCTGATTACAATGAACGAGAACTTGAGCAGGGTTTAATTGCCCATATAACGCAATTTTTACTCGAACTTGGCGCTGGTTTTGCTTATATGGGCAAACAAGTTCCCATTAAAGTCGGTGAAAATGATTATTACCTTGACCTACTTTTTTATCATACCCAACTTCATTGCTATGTTGTAATTGAACTTAAAGTAACCGATTTCGCCCCCGAGCATGCCGGGAAATTAAACTTTTATCTCAATGCCGTCGATACAAAATACAAACAAACAAGCGATCAACCCTCCATTGGCATTTTATTGTGTCGCAATAAAGATAAGCTAGTCGCAGAATATGCCCTAAAAGGGATCGATAAACCGATTGGCATATCAGAATACCAGTTAACGCAAGCATTGCCAGAAAACTTAAAGCCAAGCCTACCTAGTATTGAAGAGCTTGAAATTGAACTGGCAAAAGAACTCGGGTTAGAACAAGGGCTTGATGGAGGCGACAATGCAGCAAAATGATAAGAGTAGTTTATTTGGTGTTTTAATGGTGTTGGAAAGTTATATTCCAAATTACTTAAAGTCTTTTCAGGAGATATTGTAATGATGAAAGTTGATTTTAAGTTAGTTATCGCTGATAACGTGCAGGCAGAAATTGTTACTGACAATTCTCTGCATTTACCACTTCAATGTTGCACAGGCACACTAATATCTTGGGTGCATTGCTGCGTAATAACTCCCTTTAAAGAGCTGGGGGATATACTGTGAATTGGGCGAAGGTTAAGTTATCTGACATCGCTTTCTTCCAAGAGGGTCCTGGCGTGAGAAAGTGGCAGTTTAGAGATGAAGGTATAAAGCTCATCAATGTAAAAAATATCGTCAATGAAGTTTTAGTGACAGAAAACTCAGATAAATATTTAGATCCAGAGGAAGTGGATCAAAAGTATGCTCATTTTTTAACTCAAGCAGGGGATTTGGTAATGGCGTCCTCTGGAGCAACTTGGGGTAAGTTAGCATGGGTTGAGGAAAAGCATCTACCGCTGTGTATGAATACAAGTATGATTCGCTTTCAGTCGCTAGATCCAAATGAACTAGACATTAGGTACTTGTTTTACTTTTTAAAAACGGCGCAGTTTAGAAGGGATATGGAAAAGCTAATAACAGGGTCAGCTCAACCAAATTTTGGTTCCAGCCATTTGAAGCAAATAATCGTCCCACTTCCACCACTCGAAGAACAAAAGCGCATCGCCGCAATTTTAGATAAGGCCGACAGCGTGTGCCGCAAACGACAGCAAGCCATCGACCTCGCCGACGACTTACTCCGCAGCGTATTCCTAGATATGTTCGGCGATCCGATTTCTAATCCGAAAGGCTGGGAAGTTAAAAAGTTAAAAGAGATATCTAGCAAAATCGCAAGTGGTAACACGCCAAAGGGTGGCAGTAAGAACTATGTTGACGAAGGCATCACCTTTTTACGAAGTCAAAACGTTTGGAAAAACAAGTTATTACTGGACGACGTGGTTTATATCGACGAAAAAACTCATGAATCGATGAGTAAGAGTAGTTTGAAGCATAAAGATATATTGATGACTAAGACTGGTCGTATTAATACTGAGAACAGTAGCTTAGGTCGTGCAGCTTTGTATCTAGGAGACAATGGAAAAGCCAACCTTAACGGACATGTGTATTTTATCCGTCTTGTTGAAAATGTATTGCATGAATTTGTAGTTTTTATTTTAACTACAATGGAATACCGTGACTATATTCGCAGTGTGTGTGTTGGTGGAATAGATAAACGTCAGCTTAATAAAGATCATTTAGAGGAGTTTCCAATAATTTATCCTCCGAAAGAAATGCAAGTGCAATTTGTGGAGAGAGTTAATATTGCTAAAAGGATGTTGGAAAAAGCGAAAGTAGGGCTTAAAGAATCAGAGCAAATGTTCAATGGATTAAGCCAAAAAGCCTTCGCTGGCGAGTTATAGCGACTAGTGCAATACAAGAATAACAAGGAAGTTATATGTCATCCAATTTATTAAGTTGGAACTCAGAAAATTTCTCAACAGGTGGAAAAGGTACCAACCCAATTAATGTGGTTAGAGTCGTTGTTTCTAAATCAATGTAGGGTTGCTACTTATCGGTTTACTTAACCCGTGTTAAAAACGAGCGCAATGCAGTAAGTCGGGTTTTAGCAGGTGAAATGGTACCTTAAGTTGGATAAGCCGAAGGCGCCATCCAACAGTGGTGGTAAATCATAGGGCTGAGTTGTTGATTACACACTATTTGATAGTTCTTAGTCTCCTTGATAGTGGGCTTGGTTGATTGGGCAAGTGTCTTAGTCTTATTAACTAAATTGGGTTTGGCAGCGGTTCGTGAAAAATTGAAAGTCAGTAGAAGGGCTTAAAACTGAGCTTATTGTGAGCGAGTTTAATAAAAAACAACAGGGAATTTATCATGGACGACACTCAATTTTTTACCAATATAGATATAAATAATTATGTTCGCCAATGGTGGGGCCGCAAGAATCTATTATTTATTATTTGCCGATTATAAAAGAAGAGGTTTCAGCGGTTTTAATCCAAGTATCACATGGCTTGAATGACGGTATGATAATCGTTTGTCTAGATGTGTGTGAACAAGTATTCGTATGGGGTTTGGTGGTTTTGATGCCGCAGCAGCGTTAAACGAGCTTAAGCGTATAGAATCAATTTATGGATAGTTAAAAATCGCAAGCTTGTAAAAAATTTAAGCAAGCTCATTGGTACTAGTATGGATACAGTTAATTTTTTAAAGGATATAGTATGCAAGATCAGTTAGGCATCAGTGCGATGCAATTAAATAAGTCATTTTCACAAATTAAAGTTTATTGCTATCAAGTTGCATTTAAGCAGCAAATGATCAGTAGTGAAACCGCTCAAAAGATGCGTAAATTGGCGAATGAACTGAAATGGCAAAACAGCGCGCAAGCTGTGACTGATTTTGCGGGCTTTAAATTAATTAGCTTAGCACCGCTGACTAAGCTCAACTCCCCAGAAGCGGAAATAACCGAAATTGACCCAATCACGCTTAATGCTAACAATGATCATGAGCGTGAGACAATACAGCGCATAATCAACCAAGGCATTTACAGCGGAGCTCAGCGTTATGCTAGAGCCCATGGATTAATGTGTAAAAAAGCAGCCGCCGCAACGACTCAATTACTTGAGCAAATGCCATCTGATCGTATTGCGATAAATAGTACCTTCTTAGAGGTTTTTAAAACGGTAACGTTAACACCACAGCTACTTAGCTCAGGTACTTGTTTATTGCAGTTTGAGCTAAAACACAGCCTCGCAGCGAAACGACATGTAAATTTGCAATGGGTTTTAAAGCAGCGCAAAGCGTGGTTGGGCTCATTGCGGCGTGTTCGTAACCGCTATAAATCACACAACGATATGACTATGTCATTTGATTTTGTGGGGTTAGAGCCTGCATTGAATGCGCACAGTGTGCAAGAGGGCATGGCAATGAGTTTACTGGACTATCATTTATCACAAGGTAATTTAACACCAAGTGAGCTTGGTGCAGCCAAACAGTCAGCTGTGGTGAAAGTGCGTACAGCAAACGGACAACTCTTGTTTCACCTAGCGTATTTATTAGAGCCAGTATTTGACTTTGATAGTTTAAGTGCGTTGGAACCGGTGTTATTAAATCGCATTGCAACAAAGCTAAAATGGCAAGTCAATGAACGCATTCATCAAGCGCATGCATTGTGCGGAGGTATTGAATTTTCTGAGTTAGGGTGTGGTTTAATTCAGCTTTCTGATCCCCACATTAATTTTAATCAACTGGTAATGTCATGGCGTTTAAATTTTGCTAGTGGTAGTAGCATTAATGAAAAGGACGTTATTAAATATAAGGCGGTTAAACCTATTACCCGAAAGCGCATCGTCCCTGTGATTGTTGGAGAGCATAATGATACAGGACAAAATCGCCAAAGAATGACGGACTCAATCAATGCAATGCGTGCTTTATGCACCAAATCGAATAAGAAGGTGACCAAGTTTGTCGTGATTGATAATGAGCTTGAATTAGCGGGCCGCCTTGCAAATAAAGAAGTCACAGATGCTATCTTTTTAATTGGCTTGTGCGATAAGGCTAATAAAGCCAAATTACGTGATGAGGCTTTTATCAAAGGGGCTGCAACGCAGTTTATGAAACTTGATCACAAACCCAAAACTTACCAAACCACTTATTATCGTAATGTGGCAGCGGGACTATTTAGTAAAGCCGGTGGTCAACTCGCCGCATTGACCAATTTGCCAGGTAAAGTTGATTTATTTATTGGGCTAGATATGGGCGGCACCCATTTACGTTTTCCTAGTGTATCGTTTTTGTTTTCTGCCACTGGAGCGCAATTAGGCTGGCAAATTGCGGACTCTCAACAAGGTGAAAAGCTCAAAGGAAGTGGTTTAACAGAGCTACTCTATAAATGCATACGAAATTATGCACAAACACACAATGGCAATAAGCCACAGCATATTGTACTGCATCGAGATGGTAAGTTTTATGAAGATTTACATCAAATTAAGGCATTTGAACACGAACATGATTTAAAGATTACCGTAGTTGAGATACTTAAATCAGGCGCTCCTGTGTTATTCCGGCGAAGCCTTAACACCCTAGGAAAGAAAGAGTTTAGTAACCCGCACGTGGGTGACTACGCACTGTTAGAAGAAAATGAGGCGATACTAGCGACTTATAGTGCTCAAGAACTGAAAAAAATGGGTGAACAGGTAACGGTACGACCGCTGCGTATTCGAAAAGTATATGGTGATGCTAAATTTGTCGATGTACTTGAACAAATTACCGCATTAAGCCGAATACATGGTGCATCTCTTTATCGTCACCCGCGTTTGCCTGTTACTACGCACCATGCAGACCGTTTTGCCACATTGCGTCAAGATGTTTGCGTAGATGCCTTATCTAGAATGGACCGTCTATGTCCAGTATATTTGTAACACTTAGCAAGTACTAAGCTTTAAAAATCAGAATTTTAAAGTTAACTGCTCTGGCTCATTAACGGGCATGATTAATTAAGTCGTCAGCAGTTTGGGTTGCGGTGGAGCTTTGCGGTATTGCTAATCGTATGTAGATGGCGTTACTTGTATTATGACAAGCTACGCCATTTAAAAGCTTAAAACTGGATGCGTTTTAGTTCACCATCATGATATGTATATGCAAATGGCGATACGTTATAGGATAGGTTTGGGAACTCAGAATAAGCGAATACCGCGATTTGGTATAGTCCCGCCTCGTCGTCAAGTGGTACTACCAAAACACTACTTCTGTTGGGAAATACAATGCCGACAGGGCCGTTAAATGTTGCTTTAACTTGTTGTCTAAAATAGTCAGAAAACACTGCGCTTGCTTCATAGTTATCGTCAGCAACAAACATGTGTAGATTGCTGCTTTCATTCTCTGGCTCAATTTTTTGAAACTTTGCGTCTATTTTTTTTAAATGTGAGTCTAAATTTGTTTTTGCGATTTGTTTTAATTGCTCAGCTGGCAAATTTAGCTCATCTAATTTCTCTTTGCCAACAAACTGAATACTAGCTGGGGTGTCTATGGCTAACATTAATACGAGTTCATCATTGATTGGCTCGTAGTAAAAAGGGAAGGGAATATTTTTATCACCGGATTCATTAATTTTAGCTGTGAGCCCTTCAATGTAAGTAATAGGTTTTATCACAGGCCTTAACTGACTAATCTGTAATTTTGATTCATCAGTTAATAAATTAACGCTTTTACTTGAATTGATATGATCAGCAAATACATCTTCAAGTAAGTATTTCTCCTGCGAGTACCTTAAATACGAATTAGTTAAATCTGTTGAGGTGGTCATGCCTTTGTCATAAGTGATCTCAATTGATAAGTCACCAGTCACTTTGAGTTTCGCATCTTTTAAATGTTTTTGTGCCTCTTTCACATAGGCTTGGGTAAACGCTTGTTCTGACAGCAATGATGTAGAGCTTGGTGACGAGTTCGCATACAACGAAGAGAATAATCCCATCACGATAGAGACAAGTAGTGCTTTTTTCATTCTTTAAATCCATATAATAAGCTTTCATGCAGATAATAACTTTAATTAGCTAGAAAGTCTTTAGGTATTGTTTTTATTATATTTTTCATGGTTAATCGGAATAGTGAAAGGGCGCTGCTAGCTATGCTTAGTGTAAGTAGCGACTAAGACATATTACGTGATGCAGTAAAAGGATAATTTGATCCAAAAAGTGTTGAGGTAAAAGATGAGTCTACTGGTTCCGATACCAAGCATTGAGAGTGCCCGCCACCTCTCTCTTCAATAGGTTTAATCCAATCATGTATTTTAATGAAGTAGAATCACTCATACCTTTAATTATGTAAAAACAATGATTTATTAGTAGTGCAATTTTTTTTCTAAACAATGCGAAAAAAATGACGAAATTGCGTGTCTATTTTTTTAACCGATAATTTCCTAATTTTATTCCTGCCACTTGATAGTGGAAAAGCCAAGCATACAAAGTGACGGCTTCTGAGTTTTATACAAAGAATCACGTTACTTTTTCAGTTGGATTACTTACACCTTGGCTTATGACCATTTGTAAAGTTTAAAAGGATTAAAAAATGAAAGTACTAAATAGCCCTCTCATGATTGTTACTTTAGGTGTATCTATATTCGCATCTACTTCGATCTTCGCTGAATCTGCAATGCGTCTACCGTCGGATAGTTTGCAGTTAGAAAAACAAGGTGATGATCGCGTTTCGCCAGCGGTTACTTCGTCGAACACAAGGCCTTATCTATATGAGAACTCTAATTCAGTGGGTTCCGGTCAATGGAAGCACTTTGTTGTTACCACGGGATCAAGTAGAACATCTTTGAGTGCAGAGCTAACTCATATTTCAGCCGACCTTGACTTGTACGTTAGAAAGGTTACACAGCCAACACTATCAACCTATGACAAGCGTTCTTTTTTGGGAGGTTCAAAGTCGGAAGCCTTAACAACAAATGTAAGCGGAAGGGAAAAGTGGTATGTGTCAGTTCATAATCCTACTGGCAGTACCGAGAACTTCAAGCTGAAGGTCATCATGCGAGACAATAGCATAGCAGGCTGGGCAAGTGAAACGCATTTTCGTAAGGCTGATACGACTATTCGAGAAAGAATTGCAGCGCGAGCAATTAGTTCAAGTGGCCATTTTTCTGGTAACTCTATTCATGACAGTAGCGCAGTATATCTTACAGATATAGCGTATGGAGACGGTCAAAGGATCCGAGATGCAATGGCTGTGTATAAAGATAGAAATCAAGTAGACAATGCAACAACGAGACGTATGATGGGAGCAGAGTTGGATTCATATACAAATACGCATACCAAAAACTTACTTGTAGATAGAATTATTGATACTTACTCAGTACCTCTTCCGGTTACAGAGCAAGAGACATTAGACAGGCTAGGGATCCAAAAGCAATGCCTTGAGTGGGCGGTATCCACAGCGATAGCTGGAGGTGGGTCTGCGGTCGGGTATAGTGGAAGCAGCGTGTCTACACATTTAGTTAGACCAGGTATGGGGTTCTATAACGGAAATTCACATGCTGCCTTAATCATAGATGTAAAATCCGATGCGAATGGTGTTCCAACTCATGTTAAAGTCGCAGAGGCCAACTATGGTAATGGCTGGACAAACCCTGGTGGGCAAGTAGCCTGGGAACGCACAGTTCAAACCAACAGAATACTTGCTGTTAACAGTTATAATATTGTGAAATATGATGAATACTAAGCTGCTAATGCCACTTTCTGTATTTATTTAACGATTAAAAGAGAAAATAGTTAGCATCATTAGATGATAATAATCTTCATTTAATGATGCTCAAAGTCCGTATTCAATAATTAATTTAGTTCCCATTATTTAATAAGTTAGACGTTTATTATAGATAATAGCTTATTTAGATTTGGGTTAGATTCAACAAACAATGACCAACGCCCTACCAAATAGTTAAACGATAGGTGTTAAGCCAGTTTTTTATTGTATTTCCTATTCTTAATTTAAAGTGCTTTTGAACTAAAGACGTTACTTGAGTGCTAGGCTGAGCTTTCTAGTTTGACCAAAGTCTCTGCGTTACCCTTTTTACGTTGTTTTTCCATAAAATTTTTAAATATATTTGAGGTGTAGTTTATGTTCATTTGTTATCATCGGGTTTGTTTTTTGTTAAAGGGAAATGTCCATGATTACTTTAATCAATTGTCTGATTTACAAGGTGAAAATGCAAAAATCCAAGAGCTGAACAATCAATTAAAGGCAGGTATTGATAACTTAGAATTAAATAGTATTTCGGGCTGTGTGATACAAAATCAATCTTAATAATCTAAAGCAGCTTTTTTAATACTAAAACCCTGTCAGAGTGTATTGTTTTTTGTTTTATCACCCTTATATTGTCAATAAATATTTTCATATATCTTGGTAGAGTACCTGGGGTGGCTGCAGTAACTAAAAATGATTATAAGCATTGTAGTAGTCGCCCAGCTCGTTATCAGTAAAGTATGATCTCGATATTCAGAGCGGTTTATATTTATAGTTTAGTGAACCGTATACAGTATATGAGAAAGAACTAAAACCGTTTTTAATATAGGGGGAAGTTAACGATATGTTTAATCAAAAGCTAGGTAACCTGACATTAGCGTCGTTGAGAAGATTTTTACCTGAGACACTGCCAAGAGAGTTTAAGCTATGCTCTAGTGACAGGTATTTCTATGCTTTATACGATGAAGATACATTTAAAGTCATCACCAATAGGGGCGAACATAGCTTTGATATATATGAATTATTGGAGCTTTTGAGTGAGGTATTGGTAATCGAAAGCGTCAAACCAAAGCCTTACATGGATGCCCATAAACATGTCAGTTATAAGTTGCCAATCGTTCTATGGCTATTAGAAACATATATGGTAAATACATTCGATATACCTTTTGAAATGGTTGAGCATGCTTTTGGCTCTGAACTAGCAGTGGCGAAAGGGTTTGACTCAATAGAGGAAATACGAGCATTACATCGACAAAAGTTCTTAAACGAAGCGAGTTTCAATTTACCTTCAGAAGATAGATACTCTGAAGGTGACAAAGTCATTAAACATAAAGATTACATCAAGGTCGACTTAGATGCGCTTTTGCCAGAGGAGGCGCAATTAGATAGCACACTTATTAACGTTAAGTATGCAACGACACGTGAGACTTTAGATACTGCATTGCAGCAATATACCAATAAGATATCAGAGACTGTGAATTACGGTCATGCGCAATTATCGATACCTGTTGATCACGTTTCCGGTCGGATAGAGCGTCCATCTATTTTTGACAAAGCATTAAGCATTTTTGGTGTAGAGGCTGAAAACAAATCTAAACACATTGTGATTAGGGATTTACAGCCTATGGACGAGGGGGACTTTTTATCTGACTTTAATGATTCAGATTCTGCATTTATTTTCATACATGGCTACAATGTGTCTTTTGAAAGTGCTTTATATCATTCGGCACAGCTGAAGTTTGATTTAGCATATAAAGGCGAGTTTGTGCTCTTTAGCTGGCCTTCGTTTGGCTCGTTAAAAGACTACGCAGGTGACAAAGAAAGGGCTGTTGGTGCGGGGGAGCACCTCGCTAAATTAATTCAAGATATCTCTAACTCTAAAGCTAAAAACATCTATATTTTAGCCCATAGTATGGGAAGTTATTGTTTATCTGAAGCGATTAAATATTTGGCGAAATCTGTATCTAGTTTACAACCTAAATTAAGAATCGCCCTGGCTGCCCCTGATATCGATCGCGAGGCTTTCAAAAAGCAATACGCAGCTCGTTATTTAAGTTCTTCTGAAGGCGTATCGATCTATTCTTGCGAAAAAGATAAAGCACTGATGATGTCTAGATTGGTTAATAACTCAGATCGTTTAGGGTTTTCTGATCCAATAACCGTTGTAGATGGAATGGACACTATTGATGCGTCTCCATTAACTAATAAGTGGTTGAATAAAGTCAAATTGAATCACTCTTATATATTTCAGCATAACTATTTAATTACAGACTTATATCATTACTTTTTTGACCGCAAAGCTGCCAGTCAAAGGAGGCTCAAACCTATGGTGTTAGAACAGCAGAAATACTGGGAATTGCACCCTTGTTAATTGAGTAAAAATGATAAATTTTATTGTTTGTTAAAATTGTATTTTATAACTAATTTGTGAACCAGATATGAGTCCAAAACCGTCAATCAAAGTAGCCTTTACCGAATCCGACATTAAACAGCTGTGTGATGATGAAAAAATATTTTTAAAAGGCAGAGCGTTAGCAAATAAAGATGAAGTGAAAAAGCTGTCTTTTAAAAATGAAGCCATTCATGCAGTAGTGCAAGGGTCTTCGGATTACGACGTTGAATTAGATCCTGAAGCACTTAATTGGTGGGCTTGTAATTGTCCTGCTGCCCGTTATCAATCAATGTGTAAGCATATAGTAGCCACATCATTGACTTTGCTGAGACCTGAAGGTGCAACCAAAGTCGCGGACTCAGACTCAGAAAGGGAGCAAATAAAACAGTATGTTAATGACACCCTAAATGCAAAGAATCCAGATGTTTTGATGCAAATGTACTTGGATTTATTGGCTAAAGATGACTTACTTTGGCAGCAAATGTTAAGTAAAGCTCTGCTATCAAAGGGGAGTGTGAGCTATAAAGAGTTAAAGTCAATTATAACAAAAGCACTTCCGCTACAGGATATTTGGGAATGGCGAGAAGTAGACCGTTATTTTTTGAACGCAGAGAAACAGTTAGACGCCATTTGGACGTTGTTAAATACACTGGAAGTCACAGTTCAGTGGAAATTGCTCAATTATATTTTAGAACGTCTGAATAAAGTACTGTTAAGAATTGATGACTCCAGTGGGGCACGCTTTGGTATAGAAGGCACGTTGTATGAACACATGCCAAAGGTGTTTACAACTCTCCCTTGGAGTGAAGACGAAAAAGCAAGGTGGTTATTTGATAATTTGGTTAACCCCAAGTTTGATGTATTTCCATCTATCGAGTCCAATTTTGCCAGTGAAGTTCAAACCAATAGCGCATTTTTAATTAAGTGCAAACAGTACATTGAGCAGCCCCAAATGGAGCAAGATGGTTGGGTGAGCAAATCTGTAGTTGATGTGTTACTGAGGTCAGCGAATAGCTGGCAAGACAAATTAAACATAAAACTAAAAGTTGCCGTAACAAGTAGAGATTATTTAGAGGTAGCAGAGCTTTGCCTTGATAATAGCGACGACCTTGATGCTGAACATTGGCTAGAAAAGGCACGAAAAGTAAATGGCAGTCGTGATAGTGTTGCGTGTGATAGGCTAGCGATAAAAATAAAGCTACATCAAGGTGACTTGCAAGGCGCGTGGAGGTTAGCGAATTACGTGTTTTCAGTCCATCCTAGCTTTTCTGAATACGAAGCTCTGGTTGTTTTTAAAAAACAACACAATATAGACGATGATGATTTTATCACACGGGCTGAGCAAAAGTTTATCGCGGCGACGAAAAAAAGCAAACAATACGGCAGTTTAGCTTTTGACAACTTATTAGCATTTTATATAGCACAGCAAGAGCTTAAACCAGCTTGTCAGTTGATAGAAAGTTACAATGCAAATGATGATTTAAAAATTAAGTTAGCGAATGTGCTGATTGTATCATCACCAACTCAAACACTTGATTTATATGGTCAGGTAGTCAAAGAAAAAATCAGTTGGACTAATAACGATGCATACCAAGAAGTCATCAAACTACTTTTAAGCCTAGAAAAAAAGCTGCCCAGCAAAGCGCTGAAGCCGTTTTATCAATTAATTGGTGGTCTCGCGCATAGTAATAAGCGTAAACGCAATATGTTTGCATTGTTTAATAAGCACTTTGAACAAGCAGTGAGAGAGTATAAGTAACAACGGTTTGAGTATTTTTAATGCGCTAGCCAAGAAACCCAGCTAATAATATACACTGTACTGGCTCTACTCAATTAAAATAGGAGGCGTTTTTTATTCTTTAAATTACTTAAATAATTATATTTTTCATGTGGTTGTGTTTTAGGTTCGGTTGATAATTATACTTTAACTCTGCTGTAATATATTGTAATGTTTTTGAAACCCTGATTTGGGTAACATCCTGCGCATTTGGCTATAAATATTTTCATTTGAGTTGAAAAGGACCTTTTATGCAATCGGCAGTATCTAACAGTTTTATCGGCTCTAGCGCTGATTTAGTCACAGCTATTATTTGTGGTGTGCTTGCAGTTATTTTCTTTTTTGGCTTTTGGCATGCTAAAAATAAAAAATCCCCCGAGTTTGTTAACTATGTTCCTACTTTACTTACTACAATGGGTATTTTTGGTACGTTTCTAGGCATAGTTTTAGGTTTATTCCACTTTGATCATACGCAAATAGACTCAAGTATTACTGCATTACTAGATGGGCTGACAACTGCCTTTATTACCAGTTTGCTGGGGTTGTTGTTATCCATTATTTTTAAGTTCACTCAAACCACGTTTTTTACGCAAAGTGAGGTCGAAGCTGTGTCGAACGCTTCGCCAGAGGCTATTCTAGCAGCCATAAAAGCGCAAACGGTTGCAACCAGCGAGCTAAAAGATGCACTAGTCGGAAATGAAGAAAACACTTTGCTGGGCCAAATTAAAATATTGCGATCAGATGGCAACCATAATTTTATGCAAGCACAAGCATTGCAAAAAGAGCAATTTGAGGCACAGTCGCAAAGGCAAACAGAATTTGCAGATAAGCTTTGGATCAAACTGCAAGATTTTGCAGATACATTGTCTAAATCGGCTACAGAAGAAATTATTGCCGCTTTAAATAACGTGATTGCCGACTTTAACCAAAAGCTCACCGAGCAGTTTGGCGACAGCTTTAAACAGCTTAACGAGGCAGTCTTTAAACTCGTTGAGTGGCAAGAAAACTACCGTATTCAACTCGAAGAAATGAAAGCACAGTACAGCCACGGGGTTGAAGCCATTGTGAAAACCGAAGGATCAGTGGCAAGCATTAACGAGCACGCAAAATCAATTCCGCAGTCTATGGATACCCTTACAGATGTCATGGAAGTCAATCAGCACCAATTGGCTGAACTAGAAAGGCATTTAGCCGCGTTTGAGCAAATGCGCGACAAAGCGGTGGAAGCAGTGCCTCAAATTCAGCAACATGTTCAACAAACCGTTCAGGATATTGGAGCTGCGGTAGAAGAAGCAAGCATACATTACACATCATTATTAACGCATTCTGACGAATACATAAATAAACACATAAGCTGCTCAGAAGCGCTATTAGATAAGTTTGTTAGTACTACTGAGCAAGGTATTGACGCCGTTGGCAACAAACTGATCAGTAGCTCAGAAAATATGGGTAAAGCGCTTGATCTTGCCAGCACAGAGTTTACACATTCAGCCACCAGAACAAATGAAAGCTTGCAAACCAGCTCAGATCACTTAGCCGATGGCAGTGACAAGATGCAGCAGCATATTAAAGACGCGGTTTCAGATTTAAACAACAACATGCGTGACTTAATTGAAAAAGTGGTCGTTGAAGCGCGTACCATGACCACCACGTTTAAAGAGGCAAATTCGGAGCTTGCGCAAGATACCAAACAAGCAAGGGATACCTTTGTTACAACCAATAATGAAGTCTCCGAACATATTAAACGCATTGTTGACCAAGTAGCTCAAGAGCAAATGCAACAAACCCAGCGCACGTTTGTGGCCATTGAAGAAGCCGCGAACCAACAACTCATTAAAACACATGAAACCGTTGAAAATCAGCTCAAAATGATTGACCAGTCTATGCAAGAAGAACTCACGCGGGCACTGCAGTTGATGGCTAATTCACTGGGTCAAATCTCTGGCAAATTTGCAGATGACTACCAAGTGCTAACACAGCAAATGAAGCGGGTAGTTGACCAAGGAGCGGCGGTGTAATGGAGCATATTTTTGGTAAGCGCAAAGCGTCAGAAGAGGGCGGTGAGCATTGGCTGTCTATCTCCGACCTGATGGCAGGCTTAATGATGGTTTTTTTATTTATCGCCATTGTATTTATGCGCCATACCATGAAAGAAAATGAAAAAATAAAGAGTGTTGCAGTCGCTTATCAAGAAAAACAAGTCGCCATTTATGACTCGCTGATGAAAGAGTTTGAAAAAGACCTAGCAAAATGGGGCGCTGAGATCGACAAAGAAACACTGGCTTTTAATTTTCAATCACCAGATGTGTTGTTCGATGGCGGCGAAATTGACATAAAACCGCGATTTGCACGCATACTAGATGACTTTTTCCCGCGATATTTAAACGTACTCAAGCCATTTCGTAGTTCAATTGATGAAGTCAGGATTGAAGGCCACACCAGTAGCGAGTGGAACAAAGGTAGCACCGAAGAAGAAGCCTATTTTAAAAATATGAAGCTGTCACAAGGCAGAACTCGGGCGGTTTTAGCCTATTTATATAACTTAGTGCCAGAAGAAACGGCTTGGATAAAACGCAATATCGCGGCAGTTGGCTTTTCTTCGTCGCGTTTAATTTTGACTGATAACGGCAAAGAAGACGCCGAGCAATCACGGCGAGTGAGCTTTAGGGCCATCACCAATGCGCACATTCAGATTAAGCGCATTTTAGAGGCGCAAGAGTAATGAAAATTTCCATAAACTTTGAGCAGCTTGAAAGTGCAGCTTTAAAAATGGGCGCGCCCAGCAGGCACATTGAATTAAGCGCAAGCCTTGAACAGTTAAGTGAAATAGACAGTGGCTTGGGTGAGGGGTTGGTACTTGGAGAAGACCTTGAGCTTTCGGAGATTGAAAACACACATAATTTGCTGTCGTACAAGGGGCGGCAAATTATGCTTTATATTCCAGAGCAAAGGAGCCACATCGAAGAAGTCATACATAATGGCAAGATAGCGCAAGCAAGACGTTTGCATGTTGCCGAGTGCGGTACCATTGAAGACATGCGCAATAAAGGCTTTCTTGAGCGCTATCAAGTGACCAATGACATTAGTGGCAGTTACCCTGTGATGGGGCATCAGCATTACCGAGGTGAGGTAATAGAAGGCAAAGCTGAGCTGGGGGTATGCAAAAATTGTTTACGCATTCTGAATTACAAGGGCTATGCAGACCTCAAAGGTGAGGCAAAAGACAAGGTGTTTTTAGAGCTGAATCTCGCAGAGCTCTTTGAGTCTTACAGCTCCTACTTTAAACACTATCCCACGCAAAAAAAATCCATCGGCAGCTACACCAAAGACTGGGAGCAGGTATCTGCAAATTACCGTCAACAGCAAAACTATACCTGTGAGCAGTGCGGAGTCGCACTATCAAGCCATAAGCGATTACTACATACGCATCATATTAATGGTGTAAAAACAGACAACGCTGTAAACAATTTAAAAGCCCTGTGTGCTGATTGCCATACTAAGCAACCTAACCACGACCATATGTATGTTTCCCACGAGGATAGCTTACTCATAAATCAGCTTAGACGTGAGCAACATAAATTTGATTGCAGTGAATATTCAGACGTTCTCCAGTATGCAGACTCCGCCCTCAAAGGCCTATTGTTAAAGTGCCAAACATACCGACTACCCACGCCTGAGTTAGGTATTTGCATAAAACATGGTAACGAGTTGGTATCGATTGACCTCGCTTGGCCGCGTAAAAAGTTTGCCGTGGTGATAGAGCACGCACAACTTACGCCATTAAAAGCATTGGGCTGGGATGTATGGTTAGCCAGTGACGGGCTCGCCAACTTTTATGCGATGCAAAAATACATCCGCTAGGGCTCAATTTTAGGTAGCAAAAAGGGTATGATATTGCCATTAAAAACAGCTGGTTTTGGTTTTCAGCCAGCAAACAAGGTCCATTGCCTTCGTGCGTAAAACCTAAATTAGATGGCACTTGTTGGAACGAATTAACAAATCGGTTGTGAAATATCAGTTGATGAATTCACGACCGGAAATAAATAAAAAGTCATTGCTTAGCTGCAATGACTTGCTGGAAAAATAAATGACGAATAATAACTTCTCTCAAACCGCTGCTTTTATCTGGTCAGTAGCTGACTTACTTCGCGGTGACTTTAAGCAATCTCAATATGGTCGCGTTATTTTACCTTTTACGCTTCTACGTCGCCTAGAGTGTGTATTAGAAGAATCAAAAGACGCTGTTGTTGCACAGGCTGAAAAAGTAAAGGCCATGAACCTGCCTGAAGAAGCACAGGAAAAAATGCTGCTTCGTGCGACTCAAACAGAAAAAAACAAAAGCGGTTTGTCATTCTTTAATACCTCGGCAATGAACCTTGGCAAAATGGGCCAAAGTGATATTAAAGACAACCTTGAAAACTACATTCAGTGCTTTTCAAAAGATGCCCGTGAAATTTTTGAACATTTTAAGTTTGATGAATTTGTTGGCCTGCTTGACGATGCTAACTTGCTTTATAAGGTGGTTGAAAAGTTTTCTAACACAGACTTAAGCCCTAAAGCGATTTCAAACCACGACATGGGTTTGGTGTTTGAGGAGTTAATCCGTCGATTTGCTGAAAGCTCAAACGAAACCGCAGGGGAGCACTTTACCCCGCGTGATATCGTACGTTTAACTACGTCGTTGGTATTTATGGAAGACGATGACGCCCTAACCAAAGACGGTATTATCCGCACCATATATGATCCAACCGCAGGTACAGGCGGCTTCCTATCGTCAGGCATGGAATATGTGCATGAGCTAAACCCGAAAGCAGTGATGCGTGCCTTTGGTCAAGAGCTTAACCCAGAGTCATACGCTATCTGTAAAGCCGATATGTTGATCAAAGGGCAAGATGTCAGCCGTATTAAGTTGGGGAATACCTTATCAAACGACCAACTACCGATCGATCAATTCGATTACATGCTATCTAACCCACCATTTGGTGTGGATTGGAAAAAAATCGAAGGCGATATTAAAGATGAGCACATTCTAAAAGGCTTTGATGGTCGCTTTGGAGCAGGTCTCCCGCGTGTGTCAGACGGCTCGTTACTATTTTTAATGCACTTAATCAGTAAAATGCGTGACACTACCTCTGTTGAAGGCAATATCAGCGATGGTGGGCGTATTGGTATTATCTTAAATGGCTCACCACTGTTTACAGGTGGGGCAGGCAGTGGCGAGAGTGAGATCCGCCGCCATATTCTAGAAGCCGACTTATTAGAAGCGATTATCGCTTTGCCAACCGATATGTTTTACAACACAGGTATCGCCACGTATGTGTGGGTTCTTTCTAACAAGAAAGATGCAGGGCGCAAAGGCAAAGTGCAGTTAATAGATGGCTCTAATTTGTGCGGTAAAATGCGCAAATCACTTGGCTCTAAACGTAACCTAATGAGTGATGATGATATTAAAACCATCACGCGTGCTTTTGGTAACTTTGAAGTGATTGACGCACGTCCTGTTGATAAACCAGTTGAAGAAAAGTCTAACCGTGGGCGTCAATCAACGACCCCTAAAACAGAAGCGCCGAAAACCTTTGCGAGCAAAATTTTCAATACCTACGAGTTTGGTTATCGCCGCATTACAATTGAGCGCCCACTCAGATTATCATCACAAATAACTGATGAAGCAATTGAATCACTGCGTTTTGCGCCAAAGCCTTACAACTCAATCATGCAGCGCATATATCAAGATTATAATTCGTCTTGGACTGACGAAACCTATGGTCAGTTAAGTGAAGTTGAAAGCGAAATTCGCCAGCTTATAAAAGCTGAGTTCAGTGAGCTAAAAGAAAAGCAAATCAAAGATGTGCTGGATAGCAAAATCTGGTTATTCCAAAAAACACTAATGGAAAAAGTGCAAAAGCTTCAGGTAAAGCTTGGTGATACCTTAGGTGGTAAAACAAACTGTTCTGATGACTTTAACCAGTTCGATATTGACTACAACAAAGCGCTAAAAGCCATCGATATTAAATTTGATACTAAAGAGAAAAAGCAATTCTTAGATGCTGTCACCACTAAAAATCCAGACGCAGAACGCGTTGTTGATAAAGCCTTAAAAACGGGTGCTGATGAGCTTTATGGAGCATTTGAATACCAAGGCGATGTAACAAAATGGCAAAATAAAATAGTGTCATTCAAACAAGATGGTGACTTGCGTGATAACGAAAATGTGCCCCTAAGCGGTGCTTATGAAAAAGGTAAGAGCACTCCAAGTATTACCACATCTGATTTAATTGAAACTTACTTTAAAAAAGAAGTAGCGCCACACGTCGCGGATGCTTGGATTAACGCTACAAAGCGTGATGAAAAAGATGACGAAATTGGTGTGGTAGGGTATGAAATACCTTTTAATCGTCATTTCTATGTATATCAACCACCTCGTGCTCTAGAAGAAATTGATGAAGATCTTGATGCCGTAAGTGCTGATATTATGAAGTTGCTTCAAGAGGTGCATTCGTAATGAAAAGACGTTATCAGGCTTATCCAGAGTACAAGGAATCCCAAATTTTTGGAATCTCTTCTATTCCAACTCATTGGTTGGTTGGGAAAGTTAAATTTGTAACTAATAACTTGGATAAATCAAGAGTACCGTTGAGCGCAGATGAAAGGGGAAAGAAACAAGGTGTATATCCTTATTATGGCGCATCAGGAATAATTGACCATGTTGATGAATATATTTTTGATAGTACGAATATATTATTTGGCGAAGACGGTGCCAATTTATTAGCTCGAAGTACACCGATTGCTTTTTTAGCTAAGGGGAAGTATTGGGTTAATAATCACGCTCATATTCTCTCACCTAAAGATCGATTATGCGAATACTGGGTAAGAGTCTTAGATAGTATTGACATTACTCCTTTGGTGAGTGGTTCAGCACAGCCAAAGCTCACAGCCGAGGCTTTAGGTAATTTGAAGTTAGTTTTTCCTCCATCGCTTGAGGAAAGAAAATTAATTTCTGATTTCCTCGACCATGAAACAGCCAAAATCGATACCCTCATCGAAAAGCAACAACAGCTTATTAAGCTGTTGAAAGAAAAACGCCAAGCGGTGGTCAGCCATGCCGTTACTAAAGGCTTGAACCCTGAAGCACCGAAGAAAGACTCTGGTGTGGAATGGTTAGGTGATGTACCTGAGCATTGGAAAGTTAGTAAGTTTGGTTACATATCACAGGTGGTGCGTGGAGGTTCGCCTCGTCCAGCAGGAGATCCTACATTGTTTAATGGTGACTATTCACCTTGGGTAACAGTCGCAGAAATTACTAAAGATGATGAAATCTATCTCACTAAAACAGAAACATTTTTAACTAAAAAAGGCAGTGAGCAATGCCGAGTGTTTTCTTCTGGAACTCTGCTTCTGTCAAACAGTGGAGCAACTTTAGGAGTCCCTTCAATTTTAAAAATTGATGCCAACGCTAACGATGGCGTCGTGGGTTTTGAAAGTTTGCAGCTAAATTCTGAATTTGCCTATTTTTACCTATCGACATTAACAGAAGATTTAAGAGAGCGGATAAAGCAGGGGTCAGGTCAGCCAAATTTGAATACGGATATTGTTAAAGACATTGCAGTACCAGTTCCACCAGAAAATGAAGTGAATGAAATAATAGACTCTATTAAGCAGCTTCGAAATAGGTACTCTAACTTAATCGCCAAAGCCGATAACGCGATAAAACTCATGCAAGAACGCCGTTCTGCCCTAATTTCAGCCGCAGTCACAGGCAAAATTGATGTACGTAATTGGCAAATGCCTGAAGTGAGTGAAGAGGAAGTGGTGTAATGGATTTAAACTTATGGAAGGGAATTTCTAGTTTTGTTGCAATTGATAAATATCCGACACTACCTTGCCCATATTGCGCTGAAATAGGCTTGAAGTTAGAACAGTCGAGTATTCAAGCACGCGTTGTTACTGAAGGAAAGCTCCTTGAAGCGAGCAAGCGATATCAAAGGGACAAAGATGAAAGTGAAAAAAAGCGCAAAGAAAGGCATAGCGATATTGAAGAATCAGACCCTTTTTTGGTCAAGCTAATTTTAGTTGCATTTGATTATTATTCGGAGGCTACCTCGCCAATTAACGGAGTGCCTCATCTTTTTAATAGTTTTTTCCATTGCGAAAAGTGTGATGGGAATGTATCGGCTTCAGGTGTATTACTTAAGGCTAAAAAGGGTTTAGAAGACAAGGCAAAACCTGATTTTGTAAAGGTTGAACATTTTTCTCCAACGGTGCCAATCTTCCACCTTTCTGAAAATACACCTCATGAAGTAGGTAAAGAGCTATTTGATGCCTTTAAGCATTTCCATTTTGATACGCCTTCATCTGCGTCTAAATTAAGACGCGCTATAGAACGGTTTTGTGATGATATGAAGCTCGATGGAAACGTGCTACACAGTCGAATAGATAAACTGAAAGAAACGCACCCTGAGGAAGCTAAACAATTACTTGCACTCAAATTGATAGGTAATGAAGGAACTCATGGCTCAGGTGTAGATGAACTTGATTTGCTGTATGCATTTCAGATTTTTCAGGTGGTATTAGAGCTTTATGACCGTAAAGCTAGGCTCGACTCAATCCAAATTTGTTATAAAAAGTTAGCAGATAAATACGATAAGAAAAAGCAAAAACAACTAGTGCACAAAACTCCTGCGGTATAACTAAATAGTTAATGGAATTAATGATGAATGACGCAACCCAAGAAAAAATTTTTCAAAACGATATTATCACTCAAATGGTGGAAAATGGTTGGGTGCAAGGCCAACCTGAACACTATAATCGTGAGTCAGCCTTATATGAGCAAGATGCACTCGCTTTTGTAAAAGAAACACAACCAAAAGAGTGGCAAAAGTTTTGTAAAGTTTACCCGATTGATTCAGAGCGCCACTTTATTGATGCGCTCGTGGTACAGCTTAAAAAAGCGGATGTAAATGCAACTGATAAGGCATCACGCACTTATGGTACTTTAGGTGTACTGCGTCACGGCTTAAAAATACGTAATGCGCGTTTTTCATTATGCCAGTTTAAGCCAGAGCATGATTTAAACCCTGAAACCCTTGCCCGTTACCAGAAGAATATTTGCCGCATTGTACCTGAGCTTGTGTACAGCCCATATGCAACAAAAGAGCATTTAGCTGAGACTGGCAAAAAAGCTAAGGCATGGCGCATTGACTTGGTGCTGTTTGTTAATGGCTTGCCTGTATCAACATTAGAGCTTAAGTCTGAATTTAAGCAAGCCGTAGAAAATGCCATTAAGCAATATAAGCGCACTCGTTTACCAAAAGACCCTGCGACCAAGAAGCCAGAACCACTATTAACCTTTAAACGCGGTGCGTTAGTGCACTTTGCTGTAAGCCAATATGAAGTCTATATGGCAACTAAACTGGCAGGTGACGATACCTTCTTCTTACCGTTTAACAAAGGTACAAGCGAAGGTGGCGCGGGTAATGATATTCCAACGCGCTCTAATGAAAGGGATCTAAACCGCTATGCGACAGATTACTTGTGGAATGAGGTTTTAACGCCGGATAACTTACTCAATATAATTGGCCGCTTTATTCACTTACAGATTGAAGAGGTCGAGGATTGGGAAGGTCGCAAAACCAAAAAAGAAACCCTGATATTCCCGCGTTATCACCAATGGGATGTAGTGACTAAGTTGATTGGTGCTGCCATAGAAGAGGGCACGGGCAATAGATACCTTGTGCAACACAGTGCAGGGTCAGGTAAATCAAATTCGATTGCTTGGACAGCACATCAGCTTTCAACCTTGTATGATACAAACGGCAACAAGCAATTTCATTCAGTGATTGTGGTAACAGACAGAACAGTTCTTGATGATCAGCTACAAGATACCATTTATCAATTTGAACATGCTGATGGTGTGGTTCAAAAGATAAACACTAAGGAAGATAAAGGTCGTTCTAAATCTGAAAAGCTTGCTGAAGCTTTAGAGAATTCAGCGCCGATTATTATAGTAACTATTCAAACCTTCCCGTTTGTATTACGTGCAATTGAAAACTCTACCTCGCTCAAAGAGCGTAACTATGCGGTCATTGCTGATGAAGCGCACTCATCGCAAAGTGGCTCTACAGCGCGTCAGTTAAAAGAAGTATTAATGACTGATGAAGCGGATGATGATACAGAACTCAACTCTGAAGATATTCTAGATGCAACGATTGCGGCTCGCCGTGGTAGCGCCAACTTAAATTACTATGCCTTTACGGCAACACCCAAGGCTAAAACACTAGAGTTATTTGGTCGCAAACCCAACCCTGAGTTACCTGCATCTAAACAAAACAAGCCAGAAGCGTTTCATGTTTATTCAATGCGCCAAGCCATTGAAGAAGGCTTTATTCTTGATGTATTGAAAAACTACACCAATTACCAAGTCGCTTATCAATTAGCACAAAAAATAGAAGCGGCTGATCAAGAGGTAGATAGTAAAAAGGCCAAAGTAAAACTGAATCAATGGGTGCGCTTGCACGAATACAACATCTCACAAAAGGTGAAGGTGATTGTTGAGCACTTTAAAGACAACGTGATGGGCTTATTGGGCGGCCAAGCAAAAGCCATGGTTGTGACTAGCTCTCGTAAAGAAGCTGTGCGCTATAAACTAGCTTTTGATAAATATGTGACAGAAAACGGCTATCAGTCTATTCGCGCTTTGGTGGCGTTTTCAGGTGAAGTTGAATTTAACAAAGATGATCCTGACTCTATTGCTTTGCTTGATCAAAAGTTCACTGAAAAAAGCATGAATCCAGATCTTAAGCAAGATATGCGAGAGGCGTTTGACACCGACAGCTATCAACTCATGCTAGTGGCTAATAAGTTTCAAACAGGATTTGATCAACCGAAGCTTTGCGCCATGTATGTGGATAAAAAACTGGGTGGTGTTGAGTGTGTTCAAACGCTATCTCGTTTAAACCGTACTTACCCTGGTAAAGCGCAGTGCGGCACGTTTGTACTCGACTTCTTCAATGACCCTCAAGATATTTTAGATGCCTTTCAGCCTTACTATCAAACAGCAGAACTCGCTGATGTAACAAACCCTGATGTGGTATTTGAGTTAGATGAAAAGCTACGCACCAGCGGCATATTCTTATGGAATGAAGTTGAACAATTCTGTGAAGCATTCTTCACTAAAAACAAATCAAATGCAGCTATCAGTAATATTTGCAAGCCTGCGGTAGACCGTTGGCAAAAACGCTATAGCTTAGCGGTAGACGCATATATTCAAGCCAAAGACATGTTTGAGCGCACCAAAAAAACAGGTGACGCAGTGCTGATTGCCAATGCTGAAAATAGCTTTAAAGAGTGTAAGCAAGAGAAAGATCGCCTTGAAATCTTCAAAAAGGATTTAGGTAGCTTTACTCGCTTTTACGAGTTTATGTCGCAGATAGTCGATTATGACGACAAAGAGCTAGAGAAACTTAGCTTATACGCACGACACCTTCGCCCGTTATTACGCGAAAAGGTGATTGAAGAAGATGATATCGACCTTGATAACGTAGTCATGAGCCATTACCGCTTATCTAAAATTCGTCAGCAAGATATCAAATTAAAAGAAGACAGTCCCGAATCCCAGCTTGAACCAAGCAGTGATGTGGGTAGTGCAAAGGCGAAGGACAAAAAAGAAGAGTTTATGTCTAACATTCTTGCACGCCTGAATGAGGTGTTCATCACCGACAACCTCACTGACAAAGACATGATCAACTACGCATTTACCGTGCGCGACAAGCTCACTGAAAATGAGTCCGTTATGAAGCAAATAGCCAATAACTCCCGTGAACAAGCCATGCTCGGCGACTTCCCTCAAGCCATTGATGACGCGATCTTAGACAGCAGTACTGCTCATCAAGAGCAAATGATGCAGTTGTTGTCAGATCCATCGAAAACAGCGCAGTTTGCGAGAGTGGTGTTTGATATGTTGAGTGGGTTTAAGTGATAGGCATGTTAAATGGATGAATTAAAAGCTGTTCCGTAAAACGAATTTATAGAAATAGTTAGTATCACGAAGAATAATAAAAGGACCAACATGGAGCTAGTAATACCAGAAAATAGTTTGTGTACTGAGGAGCAAAATATTACTTTTCAGAAGGTATCTGCTTTAATTGGGGAAAACGGGGCAGGGAAATCATCTATCTTGCAGTCTATTTTCAATAAGAGATTACAGCATGGTGATTTTTACGGGAAAAAAGTTGTTTGCTTTTCTTCTGGTCAAAATGAGAAGTTTTCTAAGTATTTCTCAAACTATCTAGCAAATGAAAGAAAAGCAAATCGAGGGCTGACTTTAGGCTGTTGTTATTATGATAAGTCTTGGTCTAGCCTCTTAATTTTTCTAGCTTCAATGAGTAGTAATGGACGTGTTAGAGGTTATTTATCTTGTAAGGGATATATTGAACAGTCAGATAAAAACATAGATGATATTTCCAGTAGATTAACTACCAATATAAAAATAGAACAGCCTTATATTAATCGAATTAAAGACGCATTGCGGGATGAAGAGCTGGGAGAAGAAGAAACGTTTAGAACATCTCCTTACCATACTACATTGGAAAGTTTTGTCAGTACTGTCGTCGATGATTCATTTGACTTTGAATCTCCATTGTTGGAAAAACAGATTGTTATACACTCTGAAAACTTTTTCTTGCCATCATTTCAGGATCAAGATGATTCGTTTTTCGATGAAAAAGTGACATTCTTTACCCAGGCAGCGGATAACAACTACTTTTTTAACCGCTCATCAATGAGTCTATCTTTTAAAGATAATCTTAACTTAGATGATCTAAGTGATGGTGAATATCAAATATTGTTTTTATATTCTTTATTAGACTTGTTTGATAGCGATAATACTTTATTTTTGTTAGATGAGGTGGATTCGCATTTACACTATAAAAATATTGAAAGTTTATGGGAAGCATTGCATAAAATTGAGGGCACAGCTATCACAACTACGCACTTACTTGATTCAATAACCTCACCGAAAAATGGATTTGAAAATTTAAAAGTTGTTCAGAAGGGTGTAATTGAAGAGCAAGGAAAAGTTAAGGCTGTCATTGATAGGCTTTCAAATCTCTCAAGAATGAAATCAGTTCAATTTGATATCTGCAGCAAGCTTAAAGACATAGTATTAATGGATGATTACAATGATTGGGTAATATTTTTAGAACTAGCAAACCAAAAAGGGTTGGATATATCTAAACTTTCTAAGCTTTATGTGGTAAAGCAAGAATCAAGCTGTGGGGGCAATAACGAAGAGCTCGGTAAAAGAAAGTTAGAATGGGTTAAATCATTATTAGCATCAGAATCAAATCGGATTACAGAAAATATATATTTAATTTGTGATAAAGATGAAGCAGGGATCGATTTTCATAATAATGGCGTTTCAGTAGTTGGAGCCAAGAGTAAGGCAGCAGTAAAACAAGTAAGAGGGAACAACAAAAAAATTAATATTCACTTTTTAGCTTGGAAAAGAAGAGAGATAAAAACGTATTTACTTTCCTACACGGCGCTTACTGAAACTGGTTATATTGACAAAGTGAATAATGGTAAAGTTGCTGCAGATTACCACTTACTCCCTGGAGAACCAGGTGATAATGTTGCTATTAGGAATTTAGATGTCAAAAGTTATATCTCTGATCTAATCGATACCATTGGTATAGGCCTTGATCAAGATAAATTAACAGCTTATGTTAAAAAAATCCCAAAAGATGAAATAAGTGTTGATATTGAAAATATGTATAATTATTTAGTGAGTACCTTATAATGAATAAAAATGAGGAGTTATTTGACAAAATATTTTTTCTCCTAAAGCGAGAAAGAAAAATAAAAAATACGACCCATGCTGTGGAGCTTCTTTCAACTTTTGTTTATTTGAAATTCCTCCAAATAAACTTGCTTGAAAAAGGTGAGGGGTTCGGTTTTTACTTTAGAGATAAAGCCGAATTCAAATCGTTATGTCATCATATTATATATAATTCAGATATCGATAAGAATGCTTGTAATTCTAATTATAATGTAAAAGATTTCCTAGCTAATGTTGTGGATAACTTTATATTGAATGTAAATAATGAACATTTGATTTATTGTCTTTCTTATTTTTTTATTGGTGTGAAAAGTATTCCTGAGCTGAGAGAGTTTAGGTGGCGATATAATAAACATATTGAAAAAATGGTGCTTGAATCTTCACAGTCGGGTGAATTTTATACACCTAAAGTTATTGCGGAAGTATTAGTATCTTATCTAAAACCAAATGTTCATGATAAAGTCTACGACCCAGCATGTGGTACATCGGGTTTCTTAGTAGAAGTTGCTAAGTTCCTTGAAGCAGGTGATAACTTTAGTTCAAGGCCTTATATGCTTAACGGCAGCGACATATCATTCTTTGCTTTTATCGTTTCTAAAGCAAACTTAATTCTAAATAGTAACGTTGAGTCAGATATTACAATTGGTGATTCTTTAGTCGCGCTGGATAGTATTTATAAAGACAATTACGACATTATTTTAACTAACCCCCCATTTGGGAAAAGTAATAGCAGAGAGTTCCAAGGGAATGACAAAGAACATTTTATAGACTATCGATTTCTCCGGTTAGTTATGAGTGCTCTTAAGTTGGATGGCCGAGCAGCTGTAATATTACCTGAGCGTTTTTTTTTCGACTCTAGCTCACAATCCCAGCACCTGAAAGAAGAGTTATTTAATAGGTTTTGTGTTGATTGTGTATTGTCATTACCATCAGGAGTAATGCTTCCTTATACTGGCATAAAACTAGTTGTAATCTTTTTCTCTAAACGAACACCTAGCAGCAAAGTTTGGTTTTATAAATTGACAAAAAAGGAAAAGCTAACAAAAAGCAAAAAGTTAAAGTTTAGTGATTTTGATGACTTTTTTGAAAAAGAGCAGTGTAAATTGGAATCAGAGAACTCATGGAATATTGATATAGATGAACTTGACTTGAATTTCAATGTTTTTGATAAAGCTGAAAACCAGATTACATATAGTGACTTCAGCTCATTTTCCAGTTCCCTAGTTGAACTGAGTAAAGTAGGGAACGAAATCAGAAATACGATACATTCTATAAATGAAAGAGTTCATAACATCCAGAGTAATGTAGCTGAGACTATCGATACATATAAATTTCCAAAAGTAAAATTAGGGCAATTAGTTACATCACTGAAGACTGTATCACTATCGAAAGAAAAACTTTTAGATAAAGGTAAGTATCCAGTTTATGGTGGCAACGGAATTATTGGCTACTATGATGAATATATCCATTCTGGAGAGTTTATCTTGGTAGGTAGAGTGGGAGCATTGTGTGGCAATGTTCATTATGTTAAAGGTTGTATTTCCGTTACTAATAATTCAATGATCCTGAAATGCATTGAGACTGAGAGGGTGCATCCACCATATTTAGCAAGGTTGTTATCAAACCTTAATTTGAGAGGTCTTGCGTCAGGTACTGCTCAACCTCATCTTACAGTTTCTAAGATTAAGAATATAGAAATAAAGCTCCCACCAATAACTGAACAAATAAAAATTGAAGATTTGCTTTCTATGCTCGACCAAGAGCTTGAGCAACATGATTTGTTAATAGAGCAATTGAGTAATAAGAGTGAATACTTGAAAAATAGTTTGAACCTGCATCTGCTTCAAATATAAAGCCTTTAATGGTTTAAGGTAACTGTCATTTTATCAATGTTTATGATGCAAGTTTTACGTGTGTATATCATGATGGAGGCATAGCCTTATAACCAGACATAATTATTATGGTGGAGAAATATTCAAAAGCGGTTATATCTATCAACTCTATACCTATTTAAGGTCACAAGAGTGTACCAGTGATCCTTTATCTTTGACCTCATCGGGCATGCTGTTACACCCTTCGATTGGTGAACATTATGATGAAATTGTTAGCATACAGGGGCATGATATACGGTTTTGCACGGTTGATTTGACTGAGTCAGCCTCTGAAATAAATCGTCGGCTGCTTGGGTTGTTGGGGTAGTTTGTAATTAGTCTTGCAAGGAAGAGCGTAAGGAAATGACATTGAACAGGGGAGTAGATGTATGGATTGGTTATCTGGCACAGATTCGTTTGTCAGCATTATTGCGGGAGCAATGGCTATTTATGCGGCATTTCATCACTGGCGTAAAAAGAAAAGCGCGCTGAATCAAAAAGTAGAAAAGAACATATGCCCAGCACAACGGTTTTTAGACTTATTTGAGGCGCATGGCGTTGCAAAAAGCCAAATACCGGCATTTTTTGGTAGAGGCCTAACAATATCTGACTGCTCGTCACCGACAAAATTGCTGGAAAAGCTTACCGATGAATTGTTGAAAGACGCAGCAAACTTGTTTGCAGTCAATATAGATTGGCTTTATGGCACAACTGATGAGGTGTTTAAGATACACCAGTTCTATAAGCACCCAGAGTACTGTAAAGGCTTTGTCGAGGCATTGAAAAGTAAGGGCTGTCACCTTACTTGCTATGCGTTGTGGCCAAATAAAAATCTTACGTTCACAGATTCCAAGTCAGCAATCGTGATGATGGAAGAGGTAGGTTGTATAAATGAGCGGCCAATTCATCGGCTGCATATCTTGGGTGGCTGGGTTCACAGCTACTGGAAATGCCGTGGTTATTATGCGGCTTGCACCTCAATCATAATGAATAATGATATTAGGGTGTTTGGCAAAACAATTGAAGTTGAGCTCCTTACTCATATAGCGAATGGAACGCGGCTACCTGCTTATAACTTTGACGATAGCTTATTCGATTTTACGTTAGGGGAGTCGTGGTTGGCTGATGATTTCATTGATAATCCTGAGTGCTACTTACAGGGCATATCGCCCGAGACGGATAACTTTGGATTGCATGCTGCTACAGACCTGTGGCTGAACCTAGAAGAGCAGGGACACTTAATTGTCACAAAGTACTCAAACCCTGAGTATGTCAGAGTATTATTTCATAAGTTTGAAGTTAGAGAGTGACCTACGGTCAGTGATTGGTTGGATGCTGGCTTGGGTAAACGATAGGTAACGTTTAAATGGAATATAAACCAGCAGACTTTTATAAGGCGTCGAGTTGTTTTATCTGAAACTGTAGCTGTCCTAACTTGAGCTTAATAAATGTGGTTTAGAAAGGTACATATACGAGATCCCAAAGGCTGTTGTGGATGGAAATTGGACACTTTCCATTAGACACAAAAAAGCCAGTTAAAGAAGTTCTCTAACTGGCTGTTTTATAACACTTAATGTGGTGGAGCTGGGGGGATTTGAACCCCCGTCCAGAAAGCGTCGACCCTCGGTCCTACATGTTTAGTATCGTCTATTGGTTAACCTTTAAGTCTCGGACGAACACGATAAGTAAAGGCGAGGCCGCTTATATTTAGCCCTTCAACCCCGGCCAGGGTTTCCGTAGCGATCTTATGTAGGGTGACACTCCAAATCCAGAACCACAAGCATTTCTTGGAGGAGTGCTAGCGGGCTTATTATGCCGCTAGAGCGTAGTTATCGTCGTTTGCGATTACTTTAAATGCGGCTTTTTTACGAGGCCAACCGCCCCTCGACATGCACCTCAGGCTTCATGAATCCTGTCGAATCCTAATCAGCCCCTGAAATCTTTCATTCAGTACATAACAGTTTACTTTTAATGCTAAGTTAAGCTGTTATTTTCGGGCATTGTAGCCCTAATATATTGGCTTAGCAATAGTTTTTATGGCTTTTGTGTGACGCTTGCGGTTAGTTGCTGATTAACTAACCGCTTTGTTTGTAAAGTATCCTGAACTATGTCTGTTCATGCCATTAATGTAATGCATGTTGTTTAAACCGACTATGCCAATCTACTTGGTTAAGTTGTGAAAGCTGCTCGTCGCTTAATATTTGTGCCAGTTGCTCGGTTTTAAGTTGGTTAAGGCGCTGCATTTGTTCGGTAAAGTCTGAAAATGAGGGGTAAGCGTCCGTATCAGCAATGACATAGGCGGCTTCTACAAAGTTGTCTCGTAAAATTGAGAATACTTGCTGTTGCTGGCTTTTGGTTAATACATTGTTTTTGGCTAAATGCTCGACCATCATGGTGGCTTTTTTGTCTGAGTCAGTGTGTAAAGTGGGTAAGTACTTTTCTTGCCACTGGGTTCTGCCTGCTAAAAACTCTTTTTCTACTCTGTCTTCATCTGAAAGTGTTGCTTGGTTTGTTTTTGGCTTTTGAATTTTAGTGATTTTTTGGTCAGTAAAAGCGTGTTGTGATTGCTCAAGTGTAAGTAGACGGTTTTGTATATCTGCCAGCTCTGCATCTAAACTTGATTCGGATGGGCTCTGCTTCTGTGATTTAAATGCTAACTGCGCCTCAAGGTTTGCGATCCGCTCGGAGAGGGCGGTTAACTCAAGCTGGGCTGCAATATTCGCGAGCAGCAAGATAAAAGTGAGTAGAATAAACAAATACTGGGTTTTGGTGTATGTCATGTTTGCTTCCTAATAGGTATCAGCCCAATTGAGCTGATACCTGAATGGGGTTATTTACCGTAGCCTTCCTCTTTTTGATAAACGTAACCGCCAGTTGAAGTTGCATTAAGCATTTCTACTACGTCGGCAGTATAAAAATGGTTAACTAGTTCACTGTGGTAGCCACGATAGATTGTTTTGGCTTGAGAGCGAGTGGTATAGCCCTCAGTACTTTCATATTCATAGCCTAAAGACTTGATATTCAGTGCTTCTAGGGTGTCAGACGTGTAAAAGTGATTACCCCCAGGGCCTGCATTGGGGTTGTGCATACGATAAAATGCTTTATCAGCATCGTTGTCATCATAGCTGACTAAAATGACAGCAGGACCTTGATAGGTAAAGCCACCCGAGCCTGTTGCATTGAGCATTTCAGTCACATTGGTTGTATAGAAGTGATTTCCATGTTTGTAGGCTCGATATAATGTTTTGTCAGCAGCGAGAGTCGACAAGCTGGTTGTGGCTAACAGGGCGCTTAGTAATAAAGCAACTTTTTTGGTTTTTCTGTTCATCTTCATTCCTTGTATTTATCTAATTAGGGGTCAAACCCAAAACGATAATAACATTTAAAATATATTTATTAATATTAAATTTACATTTGGGTGGGTGTTGGGTATTTAAGTCATTGAAGGGTCTAGAGGTTTTAAAGTGCTTTCATTCAGTATTCAGCTAAAATTAGGTATTAATTTTAATTGTCTAGCCTGCTATGAAAACCTTTGGAGCCCATACATGATAGAAAAAAGCCAGTTTGTAGGTTGTTTTAAGGGCCTTGCTATTGGTGATGCTTTGGCAGCTTCCTATGAAGGTGGGCCAATTGAGCGTCTGCTTTGGCGCTTTTTAGGTAGAACAAAAACAGGACAAAGAAGGTATACAGACGATACGCAAATGTCTATAGATATTGTCCAGTCTTTTTTAACCTGCAAGCACGTTGATCAAACACATTTGGCGCAAACTTTTGCCAATAGTTACCGATGGTCTCGCGGATATGGGCCCAGTGCAGCCAACTTGCTAAAAGGCATTAAAAATGGTGGATCATGGGAGCAGCTAAATCGGAAAAAGTTTGCAGAAGGCTCTATGGGTAATGGTGCTGCAATGCGAGCGCCAATAGTCGCTTTGTGTAGTTTAAGTTGTGATGACGGACTTGTGGATTATGTCTCTAAGAGCGCTGAGATCACCCATGCTCACCCTCAAGCCATAGAGGGGGCACAGCTTATTGCACACGCAACACGCTTAGCATTGATAGGTGTAGAAAATGTTGGCATTTTGCAGACCCTATGTGCCAGTGCGGTAACACCGATTTATAAGCTAAAACTCAGTAAATGCCTTGAGTTTGTTGTCAATGGCAAAGCACAGCCAGCCCAAGTGATAAAGGCCGAACTTGGCAATGGTATGCTTGCAAGCGAGTCTTGCATTACTGCGCTGTACTTCGCGTTTATGTATAGGCGCTTGGCATTTTCTGAAATGCTGCAAGCGATTTGTGATTTAGGGGGGGATGCCGACACAATTGCAGCAATGGCGGGAGCAATATGGGGGGCCTGTAATGGTGGTTTGTCATTGATTGAATACGACAATCAAATTGAAGATTTAGCCACAATAGAACAGTTAGCAAGCAGTATTTATTTTCGTTATCAAGAGATGGCACAGTGAGTAGACTACTGTGTCTTAAAGTCGCTTAATAATAATCCATCAATCATATTATTGATTTCATACCCATTGAATTTTTGCTTTAGATATATTCCATTCTATTTAGTTATGTTGTTTTATTACCTTGTGCAATCTTGCTTAATATATGAGCTTTAATGTGTATTTTTAACTGATTTATTTAAAAAGTACAGTTTTTTACACATAACAAGATTAATTAATGTTACTGTACGCGCCCTGTTTCAAGTTAGCACGATGGCTCAGCCATTGTTTGAAACATACTTGATTCAGGATTTAGCAATATTACACTTGGGATTAATATGAAAACTAAAGTTATGGGCGCTATTTTTGCAGCGTCACTTTTATCGGGCTGTGCAGCACAAACATTTAACGTCAATGGTTCTACAGGTGCTAAGCCAACGGTTCAAAAGACGCAAGTGTTTTTTATCAGTGGTTTAGGGCAAGAGCAAGTCATCGATGCCGCTGCTGTATGTAATGGCGCTGAAAATGTGATTAAAGTGGAAGCTCAACATACGTTTTTAAATGGCCTAGCGAGTGTGATCTCATTTGGTCTTTTTACACCGCGTGATGCAAAGGTGTATTGTAAAGCTTAAGCTCTTTACTTTAGTGAGTGAGCACTTTTGTTTATAAGAGCCTTATGGCTCTTTTTTTATTTGCATATTTAATCGTAAGTTAATTAATTTATAGACAGAATCTACTTTTAATTGCTAAAAGCATTACAATTGGTTTTTTAACTCGTTTTGATATTTAGAGTGAGTACTAATTACACTCTTTTAAAGCAGGGAATGTGTATGAATTATTGGGTTTTTGCAGCAGGTATATTGGCGTTATTGACAGCGATGATACATATTATTGCAGGTCAATTAGATCCGATCAGGCCATTTTTAAAATCTAAGTTAGACAAAGTCGTAAAAGCGACCTTATTGGCTTGTTGGCATATGATATCTTTATTACTACTTGTAAGTGCTGCATTTTTAATTTTTGCAGGTTGGCAAATGCAGCCTGATTTGCAGCTATTTGTTCAAGTCGTGGCATCCTTATATATTAGTTTCTCCATTATATTTATCACAGTTGGAGGTTGTTTCTTTAAATTTAAAGCTATGTTGAAATTGCCGCAGTGGACACTCCTTTTGCCTGTTGGCTGCTTAGCGTTCTATGGCACCTATTAATTTCTAAATACATGATAAAAAAGCCACGATAACGCAGTGGCTTTAGCAGCTTTCTAGACGATTATTGGCAATAACGGCTGTAACAAGTACCTTGCGAGCAACACGCTAATGTATTGCCAAAGCAATTAGTCCTGCCTGTATTACAACCACCTGCAACATCCGGAGTTTGCGCGTTAGGTAATTCTTGTGTGTTTTTACTCAGGTCTTTAATGCGTTTTTTATCAAGTGTTAGTTTCATAATGCTTCCTTTTATCTTATCCAATCTTGTTGAGGGTGTTTTTACTTTTTGTACACTTGTGTACAAAAAGTAAATTTGAGCATATGTGTAAAATCTCAATATCCCTAATGAAAATTTATCATGTTGTTTAGATTAATTACTTTAAATTTCTCAATTGCTTACCTGTGTCATGGCTTGTTGTTACCTCTCTTAAAAAAATCGATTTACCTAAAAAAGGTTCATGTTGTGTTTATTTCTATTGTTGCATTATGAGAAAATAAAAGTGCTTATGGCCACATGCTGAAGTTTTGAGACGTAACGACACTTATTAGATACTTTTTACAACATTTACCTGATAAGTCTCTTGTACTTAGTAGTGGCTTTGTTTTAATCAATAAGGAAGAATATGAATTTAATTTCTGCAATGTTGTTATCAGTTGCTTCATCTCAAGCGGGGGGGCAAGCTATTGATGAGACTAACGACGTTTTAAAAGGAACTATTATAAATGCTGTACCAGTTGAAAAGGCGCCTCCTTATTTTCCAACGCGTGCTGCAAACCAGGGACGTGAGGGATGGGTACAGCTGAGTTATGTTGTTAACGAAAAGGGGGAAGTGGAGTCCGCCGTTGTAGAAAAGTCGTCAGGGTATGGCATATTTGAACGTGCAGCCCTTAGAGCTGTTGAAAAATGGACATTTGAGCCTGCACTGCAAAACAATAAGCCGGTTAAGCAATGTCAAAACCAAGTGCACATGAACTTTCATTTGGCCGGTGTAAACCGTACAGTCACTCGTCAGTTTTTGCGTCGTTACAAGGCCGTTGTTGCAAAAATTGATGCAAATGAACTAGATGACGTCCCTGCGCTTTTAGAAGAAATGGAATCGAAAGGGCTACAAAACCTGACAGAGGATAGTTATTTTTGGGTTGCTAAAGCAAGGTTTTACAACGTAAAAGCAAACAAACTAAAGGAGTTGCAAGCGATTGAGCAGGTAATGCTGTTTGGTGAAGGAGTCGTAAAAGAACAAATTTATAATGCCTTGTTAGCACGTGCTACTTTGTTAAATATTGAACAAAACAGATTTGAAAATGCGTTGGAGACATATGCGCTTTTAGCTAAATCGAAAAAGGCAGAAAAAGCAACGAGCCAACTTGCCCCTTACATCGACAAATTAAACGCATTTATTGCAGATGAAAGCAAACACATCTGGGTAAAAGGGCAAGTTGAAAAGTCCTTATGGGTTCATAAACTGGTTAGAAATGCATTCTCTATTTCTGATATTCAAGGTAACTTGGACTCGTTAGAAGTGAGATGTGATAACCAATTTTCAACTTATGAAGTCAAAACAGGCTTACAGTGGAATATCCCAACAAGCTGGCAAGGTTGCCAAGTCTACGTATACGGAGAGCAAGGCGCATCATTTAACCTAGTTGAAACGGCCGCTGCAAAAAAAGTCTAGCAGGCTTGTCTTAGTGTGAAGATAAAATGATTGATAATCGGCGCGCTTAAATTATGAGCGCGTCTTGATATCTCGCACTCCTACTTAAAGACAGCTTTTCTTGTTGTGAGATTTTAAATACAGCAAGTGAGGACACTTTTTACTTCCTCTAATTGGTCATACTGCGCGTTAGTAGTACTTAGGAGCGCGTTATGTCCAATCAAAATTCGATATCACTGTTTTCAGTAGTCAGGTTAAGCCCAATAAAGGTGGCGATAACTTGGTTGATGGTGATAGCAGAAAATATCCTGCTTATTTTACTTCCTTTATTAATTGGCTATGCCATTGATGGTGTGCTGTCAAAGAACTTTCAGCCGTTAGTGGTCTTTGCCGCTTGTTTATTTGGTTTGGTGGTCGTGAGCGTGATACGCCGATTTTACGACACACGGGTATATGGAGGCATTCGCGTTAAGTTGGCCGAGACGGTTGCGCATAATTTACGTGGCGCTGATATCTCTGCCAAAAATGCACGCCTTTTGATGTCCAGAGAGCTGGTGGATTTTTTAGAAAATGATTTACCCGCATTGATGACTGCGGGGATCCAACTGGTTTCAATTGTGATCATACTCGCGACATTTCATAGCTATTTTGCCTTGAGTGTATTAGCGGCCAGCTGTGCGATGTTGATGGTGTACGGATTTTGTCATGGTACTTTTAAACGCCTTAACGGCAAGTTGAACGACCAAACCGAGCAGCAGGTGCATATCTTAAGTCACAAGCCTTTTGCTGCTTTAAGCGCCCACCTAGAAAAACTCAAAAAGCATGAAATTGCACTTTCTGATACCGAGGCACTGGTATATGGCTTGATATTTTCACTGTTGTTTGTCTCAGTACTTGGCAATTTATGGTTGGTGAATATGTTGCCAAATCCTTCCACAGGCGACGTATTTTCGATTCTTACTTATTCGTTGGAATTTGTTGATACAGCAATCATGTTGCCCGTAACACTGCAGGTACTGTCTCGCTTAGATGAAATTACACAGCGCTTAAATCGAAACGAATTGGCACTTAATGATAAGGAAGCAAGCTATGAAGTATAAAAAAATAATGGCGATATCGGCAGGGCTAGTTTCGATATTTGTCACACTGGTGATTGTTGATGAATTGGCTGTTGAAGCAAAGCCTAGCGTTGTCAAAGAACCAGCGAAACAACCAGTCTCAACAGTGACCGTTGTGGCAAAGGCACATCATCCTGAAGTGACGCTCATAGGCAATACAAAGGCGCGTTTTTTGACGCAATTGAAAGTAACCAGTGACGGCCAGCTAGCTTGGCTAGATACGCACTTGGAACCAGGTAACTTAATTAAAGCGCAGACGCTGTTAGCCAAATTGGATATGACGCATCTAAAGTCTGAACTGGCAGAGGCAAAAAGTCGTGTTGAGCATGCCAAACTTGAATTAGAGCGTCAGCTGCATGAGCAGTCGGTTGCATTGAGTATGCTGTCGGCCAATAATCAAAGTCCATTTGCCAAAAGAGAGCCACAAGTCGCAGCAGCAAAATCAGATTTAATACAAGCAGAGCAAGCACTTAAAAGTATTGAAAAGCGAGTGCATGAAGCAAAAGTGAGTGCACCATTTGATGCCGTTATTTTATCAAGGCTTGTAAGTCCAAACGATTGGTTAAGTGCAGGGGAGGCTTTGTTTGAAGTGGCATCAAGCGAGAGCATAGATGTGGTTGTTCCGGTGTCCGAGCCTGTTTGGCAAATGCTACAAGGCAAGCTTAAAGATAAAAAAATAACAATGCATATCACAGATCGTGCTAATAAACGCTGGTTTGCCTCGCTCAGGTATGTTGCGCCCAATTTGGACGTAACCACTCGGCAGCGCCAAGTCGTGTTGCAGGTCGCCAATCCTTATGAACAACCTGCTGCGCTTTTGCCAAATCAACCAGTGCAGGTGAGCATGGCATTTTCAGAGCCTGTTTTATCTTATCAAGTGCCGCAAAGCGCGGTGACGAGAGACGGGAATATTTGGACGCTAGGTATTGATAATACGTTACAAAAAGAAGCCATTGAGGTGCTCTCTAAAAGCTCAGATGCTGTTCATATTCGCTTTGAAAAAAACAGTGAGAATACCAAGCAAGTGGTTGTTTATCCTTTACTTAGCATGATAGCTGGGACACATGTTGAGCCGATCTCACAGGATATGCAATTAGCAGACAGCACAGGTGCAGGGGAGGTGTCTGATGCACTGGCTCACTAAATGGTTTATTGACAATACGGTTGCGGCAAACTTGTTGATGTTTGCCATTATTGCCAGTGGCGTTTTAGCACTTGGGCAACTGCGGGTTGAGTCTTTTCCGCAAATCCCGGCTTCGACGATTTCAGTGTCTGTGTCGTATCCAGGTGGCAGTGCCGAGCAAATTGATGCGGGGATCACCCAGCGCGTTGAAGAAGTCATTAGCGGTATCGCTGGTGTGAAACAAGTGGTGAGTGAGTCCAGTGCAGGGAGCTCAACGGTGAGCATTCGTAAAACACCTGATACGGATATCGAACAGCAATTGAGTGAAGTGCGTAATCGGGTCAATGCCATTGTGGGGTTTCCGACACTGGCAGAAAGACCGATTGTTAGTAAAGACGAGTTTACTAATTTAGCGGCGTTTGTGATTGTCTCTGCGCCCAGAGCTAATGCGGATTTACAGCCAATTGCCAGACAAGTCGAAGTGGCATTGAAAAAACATTCAGATATTTCATCTGTTGATAACTGGGGCAGTCGCAGTCCGCAATTGGTGATTGAACCAGATCCAATAAAACTTGCTCAGCTTGGCTTATCACTGGAAAGTGTGGCCGTGGCGATAGAACAGGCTTCTTTAGAAACCAGAACCGGAGAACTTGAAAGCCAAAGTGGTCGCTTACTGCTGCGCGGTGATGGCTATGCCGATAGCACTGAACTATTAAAACATATCCCCGTTGTGGCGACTGCGCAGGGTACGGTTAAGTTGTCTGATATCGCGCAGGTATATCGCGACTTTGCTCAAACCAGTTCTATTGTGCGTAACAACGGAGAAAATGCCATTGCGCTGCTGGTCAGTACCAGTCAGTCAGATAACTTGCTGCATGTGAGCAAAGCGGTTAATGACACGCTTGAACAAATGCGTAAGCACCTACCAGCTGATGTGCAGCTAAGTACCATGGCTGATATGGCTCCGTATATAGAAGATCAATTATTTAGATTAGGTCACAACGCATGGCAAGGGCTGCTCATTGTGATTGTATTACTTGGTATTTTTTTAGACTTAAAATTGGCATTTTGGGTATCTGCGGGTATTCCAGTCGCGCTGTTTGGCACTTTGGGTGCATTGCAGCTGACCGATCACAGTATTAATGACATTACCTTATTTGGCTTTATTTTAGTCTTGGGTATTTTAGTCGATGATGCGGTGGTTGTCGGAGAAGCCATTCACGAAAAGCGGGGAGTACACAAAAACAGTCAACTTGCTGTATTTAAAGGCGTACAATCAGTGTCGGTGGCGACCATATTTGGCGCTTTGACAACCATAGCTGCGTTTTCTCCTATGCTTTGGATAAATAATGATTTGGCCAAGCTGCTAGCTGGCTTTTCAGTGGTGGTTATCCTCGCTTTGCTGTTTTCACTGATAGAGAGCAAGTTTATTCTACCTGCGCACCTGAGCACATCGACCACGCGTCAATCCAAAAACGGCTCGTTGATTAGTTGGGTGCAAATGCAAGCTCAGAGCTTTTTACTTACCTTAAAAACCAAGGCTTACCAACCAGCCCTTGGCTTTGCAATGAAATATAAAGTAGCCAGTTTATTGTTCTTCTGTGCGCTTATTACATTAGCCTATGGTATGTGGTCCACAGGGACGATCCGAAGCGCAGTTTTTCCAGAGATCCCTGGGCGTTACATTACCGCTAAGGTGTCATTGCAAGATGGCGCGCCTTTACCACTGCAAGCGAACGCGTTAAACCAATTAGAGCGCGCTGCGACGCAAATATCAGATGTCATTCAAGCAGAGCACAAACTGGAGAAAGCGCCATTTGTGAATGCATTGGCTTGGTCTGATGGTTATGGCGATATTGAAATTACTTTGGAGCTTTCAAATGAAGCACTCAGTGCAGTCCCCAGTCATGAATTAACCGATAGCTGGCGTTTGCAAACGGGTGCCATCGAGGGTGCCGATTCAGTCCAATTTTCGGCATCGGAAGCACCTGCTGGTGGGACGTTTGTATCGATTATTGCGCCTGAAAAAGCGCAAGCTCAGCAGGTGAGTGCACTGTTATCAGATGCATTGGCTTTGCAGTCGGGCGTATCTGATATTTATGACGACGCCAGTGGCGGGCAGTGGCAAGTACGTATCAAGTTAAATGATTATGGTCAGCAATTAGGACTTACTCAGCATCACATTGCTCAATTTACCGGAGATGCGTTTGGATACAGAGAAATACACCGATTGCTAGATCAAGGCCAAGAGACCAAGGTCATAGTGCGGTATGCACAGCAAGAGCGGCAAAGTATCGAGCAGTTAAAGCACAGCATATTGACACTAGAATCAGGGCATAGCGTGCGATTAGCAGATATCGCCACGCTGAGTTTTGAGCAAGTGCCAGAGACGATTTATCGACGAGAGGGCGAGGAAGTCGTCAATGTATATTGGAAGCAAAACAGACATATCCAATCGCCAGAAGAGGTGATGGCAAATTTACAATCAGAGATAAGTCATCTGGAGCAAGCGTATCCAAGTGTAAAAATAAAAGCCGGTGGAGAGTTTGAAGAGATATCAGAGGTATCTAAAGGGTTTAAATCAGCGATGTGGATGACGGTGATCCTCATTTATATTTTATTGGCAATTCCGCTTAAATCTTATTGGCAGCCTTTGATCATTATGGCGGTGATCCCGTTTGGTTTTGCTGGCGCTATTTTTGGGCATTACATTATGGACCTGCCAATTAGTTTATTGTCGATGTTTGGCATGATGGCGATGACGGGGATAGTGATCAATGACTCATTGGTATTGATCACCCGCTTTAATCATTTATACCGAACTGGCACACCATTGAATGAGGCTTTAACTCAAGCTGGATTAAGTCGTTTTCGAGCTATATTTCTGACCACAGTGACGACGGTGTGTGGTTTGCTGCCACTATTGTTTGAACAAGCGGAGCAGGCGCAATATTTAAAACCAGCGGCGGTGTCATTGATTTTTGGAGAGTTGTTTGCAACCTTAGTAACCTTGGTATTGATCCCCATATTGCTTGGGCTGTTTTGTCGCAAACAACCTAAAGTTCAGGTGACTGGGTTATTGCAGCAAGGTACCTAGTTACAATTGCTTACACGGTGAGATTTGCTTTTCCTTGAAGAGCGCGAGATAGTTGCGGCATTCGTCACAATTATCTCGCTTATGTCTGATCAAAAACCAACGCCGTTTGTATTAGTGCCTGAGTACGCGTTGCTCGATGTTTTGCCTGAAAACGTGCAAACTCGTTTTGCTACTGCTTTGACGTTAATGCATGAAGACTTATCTTCAGGGTTAAGTTGGGAGCAAATCGCGACACAAAGTGCCATTTCTCCTTTTCATTTTCACCGTCAATTTACTGAGCTATTTAATGAAACACCGGGGCAATATTTGAGCCGTTTACGTTTGCAATATGTGGTGCATTACCTCTTTGCTGAGCAAGGTTATAAGGTTATTGATATTGCTCATGAGTGCGGGTTTTCGTCATCTCAGTCACTGGGTAAAGCGCTTAAAAAAGCCATCGGATTAACCGCAAAGCAAGTGAGGGCGCTTGGCGTCAGTGGCACCCCTCGTCAAACGGCTGAAATCATAGGCAAGCTTGCTCACCCCGCAGAGCAGGGCACGATTGAAAACAAGCTTGCAGCCAAGTTGCCTTGTGAACTGGTGTGGTATCCGCAAAGGGGAATGAAGTACTTGCCGCATGTGAGCAATGACTGGGATACGATTTTTGATACCTTTGGTGAGAAGTCGACGCGGATCATGGCAACGACGCCAATCAACCAATTAGAAAAGAGCTGGCAAGATATCGAAACCCACATTGGTGATTGGCAAGCCTCTGCATCTGAGCACACGCGAACCGTGGCTGAAGGGCACTATTTTTGCTGTGATGTGTATGTAGTGTCTGATGCGGGATACAGCGCTGCGCTGGAGCAGCTATTTAATATTATCGAGTCTCAAGGCTATCAATTGGATGAAAAGGGGTATTTGGTTGAAATCATTCGTGATATCGAAATGACAGACACAGGCGGGGTAACGTTTTCATTTCAAGTGCCTGTAAAGGTGTAAAGCCGCAAAGGGTTATCTGACAGCGATTGAGAAATGGGCGCAATGCAAGTAACATGGCGAAAACTTTAAAATAATAAAATTATTATGAGACAAAGCCTTAGAGATAAAATCATTCAAGTGTGTGAACAGAAAATTGAGAAAAAAGGAGAGGGCGTCGGGGTATCATTTTATGCTTTTTTTGCGAACAAAAATAGCGATCCCGAGCTATTGATGGAAGCGGCAACATGGTGGATCCAAACGCACCAATTAGATCATTTTGAAAAAGCACTGAAAATAAAAGGGATGGTGCAGCAGGGCGTCTAATATGCCCTCAGTTAACTTGGTGGTTTAAGTGCTCTTTTAGGGTACTTGGTTGAGTCAAAGTATGAATTTCACCCACAACTCTGTTGTTTGGTGGATGAAAGCCAACTTTATTTACTGATATTTGCAATTAACCCAAGACTAATGGCACGAAAAAGAAGATAATTGCACAGTTAAGATAATTTTTTGCTGTTGGGGCGCGTTTCCGAGCAGCTGCACAAAACTGTGGAAGAATTCAATGGAAATTAAAGTTAATTTTCTCGACAACCTTAGACTTGAAGCTAAGTTTGACGATTTTAGTGTCATTGCCGATCAGCCGATCCGTTATAAAGGTGATGGTTCTGCGCCGAGCCCATTCGATTATTTCTTAGCTTCATCAGCACTTTGTGCGGCTTACTTCGTGAAGGTTTACTGCGTATCTCGTGACATCCCGACAGATGGCATTCGCGTATCACAAAACAACATTGTTGACCCAGAAAACCGCTACAACCAAATTTTTAAGATCCAAGTTGAGCTTCCTGAGAGCATTTCTGAAAAAGACAGAAAGGGCATCCTGCGTTCAATTGACCGTTGTACGGTTAAAAAGGTCATTCAAACGAGCCCTGACTTTCAAATTGAAGATGTTGAAAGCTTAGACGATGATGCGCAAGCTATGTTGATGGTGAACCCAGAGCAAGATGCTAACACATTTATTCTTGGTAAAGATCTGCCATTAGAGCAAACGATTGCCAATATGACGGGTATTTTGTCTGATTTGGGTATGAAAATTGAAGTGGCGTCATGGCGTAACATCGTGCCAAATGTGTGGTCACTGCATATCAGAGATGCGGCGTCGCAAATGTGCTTCACCAACGGTAAAGGTGCGACGAAAGAAAGCGCGCTTTGTTCAGCACTGGGTGAATTCATCGAGCGTTTGAACTGCAACTTCTTCTACAATGACCAATTCTTCGGTGAAGAAATTGCAAACAGCGACTTTGTACACTATCCAAATGAAAAGTGGTTTAAGCCGGGTCCAAACGATGAACTACCGAGCGAGATTTTAGACGAATACACGCGCGATGTGTATGACGCAGAGGGCGAACTCAAAGGGTCAAACCTGATAGATACAAACTCTGGTAATGTTGAGCGCGGTATTTGCTCAATTCCATATACGCGTCACTCAGATGGTGAAACGGTTTACTTCCCGTCAAACCTAATTGAAAACATGTTCTTAAGTAACGGCATGAGTGCGGGCAACAACATGGCAGAAGCCAAGGTACAATGTTTGTCTGAAATCTTTGAGCGTGCAGTTAAAAAGCAAATCATAGAACAAGAAATTGTATTACCAGATGTACCTGAAGAGGTGCTTGCTAAATACCCAGGTATCGTAGACGGTATTAAGGGGCTTGAAGCGCAAGGCTTCCCAGTAGTGGTAAAAGATGCATCATTAGGCGGTCAGTTCCCAGTGATGTGTGTGACGCTGATGAATCCAAAAACAGGCGGTGTATTTGCGTCATTTGGTGCACACCCAAGTTTAGAAGTCGCGTTGGAGCGCAGTTTAACTGAGCTACTGCAAGGTCGTAGTTTCGAGGGCTTAAACGATGTACCTCGTCCAACTTTTAACAGCATGGCAGTCTCTGAGCCAGAAAACTTTGTTGAGCACTTTATTGATTCAACCGGTGTGATCTCATGGCGCTTCTTCAGTGCGAAGAAAGACTATGACTTTGTTGAGTGGGATTTCTCAGGCACAAACGAAGAAGAGTGCGACAAGCTATTCGGCATCTTAAAAGATCTTGGTAAAGAAGCATATATTGCTGAGTTTACAGATTTAGGAGTGGCTTGCCGTATTCTTGTACCAGGCTATTCAGAAGTATATCCAGCTGAAGACCTTATTTGGGATAACACCAATAAAGCACTGCAGTACCGTGAAGATATTCTTAACTTACACAGACTGTCTGATGAAGAGTTGGCGGATTTGGTGAACCGTTTAGAAGAGAGCCAGCTAGATAACTACACAGATATAATCACCTTGATCGGTATTGAGTTTGACGAAAATACAGTTTGGGGTCAGCTAACCATCCTAGAGCTGAAATTACTGATTTACTTGGCGCTAGGTGACTTAGAAGAAACTATGGACTTGGTTGAGTCTTTCCTTCAATACAACGACAACACCGTTGAGCGTGGACTCTTCTATCAAGCGATGCACACAGTGCTTGAAATCGCCCTCGATGAAGAGCTAGAAATTGAAGACTATATCTATAACCTGACTCGCATGTTTGGACAAGAAAATATGGATAACGTGATTGGCTCAATAAATGGCGATGTGAAGTTTTACGGCCTAACAGAGACAAACACGCAGTTAGAAGGGCTAGATAAGCACCTTAAACTGATTGAAAGCTATACAAAACTGCATAAAGCGCGTGCAGCTATCGCAGCGAAAAAATAAGCTAAATATTAAAAGCCCTAACTCAGTTTAGGGCTTTTATACTTCTTCTATAGCTATAACCACATCTACTTTTATTCAGTATTAGTGTGTGCTTTTACACTGACCATTTCATCTATTACAATCGCTGTTTCCTTTCCCTCATCAACTGATTAAGATAGACAGTATATTGAAGTTTACAGAATAAAAGGGATGTGAATGATTAAGCCAAAGCCGTTACGAAAAGGCAGTAATATTGCCATCTTGGCACCATCCGCTGGGCTGTCTTGCGTTTTTCCGCATATTTATCAAATGGGAATTAAAAACCTCACTGAAATGGGGTTTAATATTCTTGAGTATCCGACGACCCAAATGAGTGCTGAAGACGTTTTTGAGAACCCAAAAGCCCGAGCGGAAGATATTAATCGCGCCTTCGAAGATGATAATGTGCACGGGATTATTTCTTTGATTGGCGGAGAAGACTCTGCGCGTATACTAAAGTACTTAGACCCTGAAATGATTCAAGCGAATCTCAAATTATTTATGGGTTACTCTGACTTTTCTGCGGTTTCAGTGTTTTTAAATCAGTTAGGCTTAGTAACATTTAATGGGCCGTCCGTTATGGCGGGGTTTGCTCAGCTGCACAATCTGTCTGACGAGTATCGAGCGTACGTTAAAGCGTTTTTATATGGTGAACTAGTGGACGCAATCTTGCCAACATTTGTGCACTTTTATGACGGGTATCCAGATTGGTCAGACGCTTCAACAGCTGGTCAACTAAACCCGATACAAAAGAATGTTGGGCCAAGATTTTTTGGTGGTAATTTGGCTGATACAGACAAAGTATCTGGGCAGCTCTTTGGTGGCTGTATTGAAGTACTCGAAATGTTAAAAGGTACACAGTTTTGGCCTGCTGCTGATTTTTGGCAAGGCAAAGTATTATTTCTAGAGACCTCCCAAGAGAAACCTTCCCTTGATTATGTGAAATACTGGTTGCGCAATTATGGTGTGATGGGCGTTTTTGAACAATTATCTGGGTTATTGGTCGGTCGTGCTCGGGATTACAATGCAGATGAAAAAGCCCAGCTGGATGAGGTGATTCTGTCTGTTGTTCGAGATGAATTTGAGTGCCATAGCTTGCCGATTGTCACCAATTTAGACTTTGGACACACAGATCCTCAGGTGATTTTACCGCTGGGTTGTGATTTGCAGATTGATGTAAAAGCCACGCAAATTAAATTATTGGGAAGTGCGTTTAATTCTTAAATCGTACTTCACTAACCGTAGTAAAATAGTCTAAATTAGCTGCATGTAACTTATTTGTCATTTTTAAAGGTTATAAGGCGGCAAGGATGAATACGGCAAACTATTGTCAGCAGAATATATTGGTGATCCCACAAGCATTGGGAGCACTTTCTGATGTATGCAAGCTGGCTGCACTGAACGGCTCGGCTATTTATAGCAAAGACTTAGAGCAGAACTTACTTGATATCGAGTTTTATACCAACCAGCTTTGCTTAGTCTATGTGGAAGCTGGCGCAGAGACACTCACCTGTTGGGATAATCAAGCTATTGAGCTCAGTAGCGGGCAGTCAGTTTTACTTTGTCAGGGGCAAAACTTGCACTCTGATTTTGTACATAGTGCGCAAAATTTAAAGGCTTGGTTGGTGTTTTTTGATAGGAGCATTGTCGAGCAGTTTATATTTTCTAATCAGCTCTTGAGGCCAAAAGGGCAGAAGCAAATTAACCCTTCAGTACACATGGAGCATAGTCTGATCAGCGGCTATTTTGAACAGCTGAGAATGTGTGTTGATGAAGAGATAGATATAACGCCTATATTAAATCTTAAACTCACGGAGCTATTGCACCTATTGCTACACGTACTGGGCGATGAGCTAGTGTCGATTTTGAATATTGCCGATCATTCTTTACCAGCGAGAAGAAACCTCAAGAGGTTACTGGAGAATAAAGCAGTGTTAAAGTTTTCAGTTGCAGATATAGCGAAACTATCTGGCCGCAGTGTTTCTGGCTTTCAAAGAGATTTTAAACAGTTGTTTAACGAGCCGCCCAAGCAATGGCTCATCAAGCAACGGGTGATGTATGCAAAAACATTGGTTGAGCAAGGGAATTTATCCATCACAGATATTGCATTAGAAGTCGGATACACCAATATTTCTCATTTTATTAAAGCGTATAAAAGCCAGTTTGGTGAAACGCCAAAGCAAGATGGTATTAAGTTTTGAGCGAAAAAGTCGGCTTTGACCGAAAAACGGTATTTTTTTGTGTTAGCAGCATTCAATAAATTCGTCATAGGTATACTCACTACCACTTTAATAAATCGGAGCGGAGTATGTCTGTAAAAGTAGTGATAGAGTGTAACCTGACACAGGGTAAAACTGGTGAATTAGACACGTTTTTATTGGCCAATGTACCTACTGTACGAGGTTTTTCTGGGTGTGAGCGGGTAAGTATCAGTTTTGATGAGCAAAGCGCTGTGATGGTAATTGATGAAGACTGGCAAAGTGTCTCTCATCATCAAAAATACATGCAATTCATTAGTGATAACGGCGTCTTAGAGCAGCTTAAATCGTTTATGTCGGCTCCGCCAATGATTCGATATCTTCAGCTAAGTCATTATTGAGGGAATTTTGAATTAATATTTTATAAAATAGTGCTTAATTTATCCTCGTAATTAGGATAAATTAAGCACTGATGAATAATAAAAAAATATCTAAATACCTAAGTCTAGTTTTACGACATAAGCTGGAGCTAGCAAATCTTCAATTAAATAATCAAGGCTGGGCCTTAATAGATGATTTAACCAATAACTCTCATGAACACGCTTTATCTCTAGAACTTATTCAATCGATTGTTGATGCTAATGATAAACAGCGCTTTGCCATCAGCGAAGATGGCAAAATGATACGCGCTAACCAAGGGCATTCAATTGATGTTGATCTGGCATTAGAAGCCACTATACCTCCTGATATCTTATTTCATGGCACTGCAAGTCGATTTATTGAGTCAATAAAAGAGACCGGCTTGATAAAGGGTCAAAGGCATCATGTGCATTTGACAGAGTCGAAAGACACGGCAATGAGAGTCGGTAGGCGTTACGGCAAAGCAATTTTACTGGGCATTGATGCCAAAGCAATGCGTATGCAAGGTGTAAAATTTTACAAAACGCAAAATCAAGTCTGGTTGGTTGAACATGTGCCACCAGAAAAATTACAGTTTGATTTATAAAAACACAGTAAGGAAGAACTTTTGACAGGACCAAATCCAAGTAACAAACATCCGCTAGCAGGCTTTCCTCAAGTAGGTTTTTTAAAAAATTTTATCACATCAGACAATATCAATGTTGGCGATTTCACTTATTACGATGATCCAGAAGGGCCCGAAAATTTTGAGAAGAACGTTTTATATCACTTTGATTTTATTGGCGATAAACTAAATATTGGCAAGTATTGTGCAATTGCCACTGGCGTGAAGTTTATTATGAATGGCGCGAACCATAAAATGTCAGGCTTTTCGACTTATCCTTTTCAAATTTTTGGTCATGGCTGGGAGAAAGTCATGCCGACGGGTGGTGAGTTACCTTTCAAAGGCGATACAGAAATAGGCAATGATGTCTGGATTGGGTATGAATCTACCATTATGCCAGGGGTTAAAATCGGTAATGGGGCCATCATTGCTAGCAAGTCGGTGGTTACCCAAGACGTGCCTCCCTACAGTATCGTGGGAGGAAATCCAGCCAAAGTGATTAAAATGCGTTTTGAGCAAGATGTAATTGATATGCTTCAAGATATTGCTTGGTGGAATTGGCCAGTAGAAAAGGTGACTGAGCACCTAGATGCCATCGTTGGCTGTGATTTAGAGACATTAAAAAGGGCAAAGTAAGCAATGCAGTTAGAAGTTGAAGGTCGGCTTAAAAAATTGAAAAGCTATAAATCTAATTTTGTATTGCTTGTGATAACGGTTTTATTAAGCCTAGTTACCTTAATTTTATTCGTAACAGAGAGTAATAGCTTTATTTATGATTCTGGTTATATTAAAGCAGGTTATATGACCTTTTTAGTGGGGTTATATGTATACATCCTATATCACTGGAAATATACCCCTTTACGAATGATAAAACCGATATTAATTCTTAGTTTACTGCAAATAGCAACAGTCAAATGGGGAGAGTTGAGTATCGGATTGAATCCATTTTCTGCCATCGGTGCATCATTTAATTTTGATGCTTTTTCTATCACAGTTAATTTGCTGGCGATAGTCATGGTTGGGCTGACATGGCGCTGCAAATTATTTGCCAAACATTAATATGCGGTATGGGTTGCTAAATGCTAAAAACACAGGTTATTGCGATAAGTGGAGCATCAGGCTGTGGCAAAACATCCTTAATAAAAGCTATCTCAGATAAGCTTAATTGCCCATATTTACTTTTTGATGAGTACACAAACGCGCACACGTACCCTAAGGATATGAAGATGTGGTTGGAATCTGGTGTGGATCTCAACGAGATTAAAACACCCGCTTTTATCAGAGCACTTGAAGAACTTACACTGTCATGTGGTGCGCCTTATATTTTTATAGAAGAGCCTTTTGGTCGGTGTAGGGCTCAGATATCAAAGTATATTGACTACGTTGTTTTGCTCGATTTGCCTTTAGAGGTTTGCTTGTCTCGTGTGATCACCAGGAATATCAATACGCCACATGTTGATTCACGTAATGCCATATCCAAATATCTTCATGTGTATGACGACTATTTAAGCGCTATTTATGCAAATGTGGTTGAACAAGTTCGTCATACCTGTGATTTGACAGTGACTGAGGTATTGTCCCTTTCAAAGACTGTTGTCCTAGTCGAGCGATGGCTAGCTAGGCAGCGTATTTCTCAGTCTTAAAAGTGTTTTATGAACTGTGAAATGTAAGCCATCCTTTCAATTTATATTGTCCTTTTGAGCACATCGATAATCGATTGTTTTCAATCTAGTTAATTTCCATCTCTATAAGTTATTGAAAATATTTGTAATAAAAAGACCGAACGGGCCCATTAGAACGCTTTTGGCCATTTTTTCCCACATACTGAGCTCATCAAATCACGGGCTGTGATGACGGAGCAAGCATATTGCAAATAGCCAATTGTGATGATTAGTAACTAAATACCAGTGGGAGAAAAGATGATGAACACGCATAACACAGAGCATTGCGCAACACGTTGGGATACGAGATTGTTTTTGATTGCAGGGTGCTGCATGTTAATTAATACAGTTTGCTTGTGGATGAGGCATTTTTCAGGTTATCAGATGTCTTTACTGTGGGCAGCAGTGCCCGCAATTATCGCATTGGGCTCTTGTACATTGGGGGTTTTGAAGCTGTACCCTAGAGCGGTGAGCCAAGCTCGTAAGCTTGCCATTAGCGGGGCATGTTTTGCGGTTATGTCACTGACGTCATTGGTACTTGCGTCCATGTGGATATTTGTTTTATCGGTTTTTGGAGACGGTATTACTGGTCGGCCATCAACTGGGTTTGCGGTTTTGATTGGGGCATTTATGGTGTTCATGATGATATCTTTTGCGTTTAACTCGGTTGCATTCTTAGTTGAGCGTACGACTCGCAATATCGGACTTTTATTACTTGTTCCAGTCAGCTGTTGGGCACTCATGTTGATTGTTGCCTTACTTAAAAGCTTTGAAGCTGGTTTATCTCTTGATTTTTATACCAACGGGGTAATGGGCGTTGCATTTTTACTTGTCGCTTTTGTTCTGAAAAAGCGTCAATAACATTTACAACATATAGTGGGTTAAGGGATTGAGTATTGATGCATATTGTAAATGCGCAATCCTGCCCTCCTTATATTATCATTCATCTTATGTTTATAATAAGTGTGTATTCTTTAGCGCAAATAAGAAAATAAACAGGATTTACAATGATAAAGAACACGATGTTTGCACTTTTATTTACTCTACCATTTATATCCAATGCAAATATTTCAATAATAACAGCAAGTGGAACTGATAAAGAAATAAAAATAGAAAATACCTTAGATAAACTCATTGATGAATATGATATCAAACAGTGGTTTTATACAAGTAAAGTATTAGTCAATGAAAAGGCAAGGGTACCCCACAGTCATCCAGTACTTACAATGAATACGGCAGGGCCTTATCTAGAAAGTGATATAAGAGTACTTTCCACGTTTCTTCATGAGCAGTTTCACTGGCATGTGGTGTTAAATGGGAAAGGCAGCATTGATGAATTCCGCGGTGCGATAAAAAGAGAGTTTCCGGTTGTCGAATATAAAAGGCCGATGGGAAGCGGGGATGAAGGAGGCACACTGACACATTTAATCGTCTGTTATTTAGAATACCGAGCGATGGCATCATTAGTTGGTGAACGTGAAGCAAGAGCGCTGCTTGAAAGCAACCCTTATTATACGTGGATATACAAAACAATTTTGAATCAAGATAACCACCCCAAATTAGATAAATTAGTGAAAGAACTAAATCTCACTATTTTTAACCAAGACAAAAATGTTAAACGAATTTAACTGGACTAAATCTCTTTGATAGTTAAGCGATTTAGTACAAAACTAAATCGCATAGTGTTAATTCAGAGATTGCTGATAAAAAGATTTTGCCTGCTCTAGTGTGTGTTTGAGAATATGGCTAAGAGATGTGGGGCTTTCGAAAGCTTGAATTGAGCGCTGAGAAAGCAGTGTTTTTAGTGTATCTGTTGTATGTGATAAGCGCTTTTCAATTTCTATAAAATCGATTTGCTCGTTGCTTGCAAAACGCAGGTTACTTGGGTTTACACATCCTCTTTTACAGGTACCATGTAACTTTTTGCTGCAGTGACACAGGGCTTGTTTATTAATAAGGCCGCAGCTTTGCTGGGTAAATTCGACGACTTCATTTCTGGCGCGCTGGAGCTGCTTACGATAGGTTGCAGGGGAGCAGGCTAAAATATCACTAGACTGTGCGTGATCCAGCTCAAAGATCTCACCCAAAATATACACTAACCTTGCTTTGGGCTTTAGGCATAATAACATGGCCATAGTGCAAGATATTCTAAGTTCGTTCAGTAGAACCTGATAATCCATCCTTGATGTATATTCTTCGCTAGGAAGTTGTAAGTCTGATTCCAAATCTGTTTTAAAAGTCTCAAACGATAAGTGCAATTCAGCACGTCTGGCTTTGTTGCTAGTCATGAGGTAGTTTGCGGCTACTCGATACACCCAGGTTTCAAATTTACTCTCAAAACGAAATGAACTTAAATTGGTCATTATTTTTATTAAAATATCTTGGGTGATGTCCTCGGCCTGTTGGTGGTCTACCAGCATGCGAAGTGCCAAATTAAATATTTTATCTTTTATGCTAGCTATTAATCGAGCAAGCGCATCTTTATCCCCATCTACAGCAGCACGAATTAATGTGTGCATTTCTTGTGAGTTTTTATGCGACAAGTGAGCGTTCATTTTTTTATCCCTGTTCTTTTGAACAAAGGCTTCATATTTTGAAGCCCATTTATTATTTTTTATATTGTGTGGTTATTTGTCGGCATGCGGATTATCAATGACGATGAGCCAATTGCCGTTATCCTGTTTTCTGAGCGTTGCGACCGACAAGCCACTTTCTTGTATTACTTCCCCACAAGGGAGTATCGCATTCATAACCCAGTTTGCAGTATGTGTGGCTATATCTCCAGCAATAATCACTTTGTGCTTGTCTGGGTATGTAAATGTTGGTTTGATTGCAAGTGCCTCTTTAAAGCATTCAGAAATCGTTTTTCGACAATGTATCCACTGATTAGGTTCAAAGGCCACGGCCGCTTGAGTTTCATATTGCGCCATAACGGTTTCTAACTCTCCTTGATTAAAAGCGTTGGTCATTCTACTAATCGTTGCCAGTACATCTAATTCTTGATGGTTCATAACTCTTCCTTACTTCGTCATTTATTTAAAATAAGTCATTAAAATTTAGTTGCTTATAGCTTTTTTATAAAAAGTAACAGCAAATCAAATACGACAAATATTTAGACAAAAGAGAAAGCAAAGGTGTGACATAAAAAATAATTTAATTTCATAGCTAGCCTCAATACGTTATTGGGTGATGTAAAGAGCTGTTGTTGGTGTGATTTTTTTAACTTTAGTTATAAAAGTGTTTTTAATTTTATTTTAATGTTTATTTGTAGTATCTTGCGCATGTAGCAATAATGCGTACAAATCAAGAGTTTTTACAGGAAATATTAATTTTTGAGCGAAATATGTATATAAAACAATATTATAAAATGCCTATTTTGGCTTCGACAGTAGTGTCATTGATCTTGACCGGGTGCGGCGGCTCAAGTTCAAAAGAAGAGGAAAAGCTTAATGTGCCAGCTGTAGTCTCTGAGCAAGTTTCACCAGTTTCAGAGCCAGCACCTGAGCTAATACCAGAAATACCAGAACCAACTCCTGCACCATTAACTTTCACAGTAACTGGGCCTTCAGAGGTGCAAGAGAAAACCGAGTTTAGCTTAACATTGGCTGTAGAAGGTGAAGGGACAATTGAATCAGTTGATTGGACACATGATTCGAGCCTGAATTTAGCTATGAGTGAACAGGGTGAGCAAAGTGTTAAATTCTCAGTGCCTGATATCAATCAAGATCATACAGTGAATTTTACAGTCACTGCGATAAGCGACTCAGAGAAAAAAGTTGTTCAAGTTCATTTAGTTACATTAAAAAGAATAACTAAAAGCCTTTCTTTACAAGGTATAGTGACTGATAGCCCTATCCAGCATGCTCAAGTTCAATTGCTTGTGGGTGACTCTCGTATTGAAGTTGAAGCAAATGAACTTGGGGAGTACAGTGCAGCACTTGAGGTTGATGAAAGTGAAATAGATGAAATGATAAAGGTTGTCGCAGTTGGTTCTAGCACACAACCAGAAGTCGAGTTCGTTTCTCAGCTTGGTACTTTTTCTGCACTTCAGGAGCAAGCCGGTGATGATGCTATTTTATCAAAGAGTGAGAATTTCTCTGTTAATGTGACTAATGTAACAACGGCTGAATATGCACTTTTACAGCGAACAGATATTGAGATAACTGATGATGAGAGCTTAAGAGAAGCGTTACTGGCGATAGATGGCGACGACATGTTAGATCTTGCAACAGTCATTAAAGTCATCGTGGACTCTGAAGAATACGATTTACCGGAAGGGGTTTCATCTACGTTGGAGCTTGTTAGCAATGAAGACCAAGCTGAGATGTTTAAAGCAGCGCTTAAATCAAATAATCCTGAGTATTTTGATCAAGTTAAAGATCAAATATTAGATGATGACAGTCTCACATCTAAAGATTTAACAGCCCTTCAGGGAGATTTTTTATTATATCATCCAAAATATTATAATCATTACGCTTATCATTTATCTCTGGATGAAAATGGGCAGGGACGATTTGTTGCTCAAAATTCGGTGGAAGTGACCAAAGTTAGTTATGTGGATGGAAAGTTTGTTGTTGAACTAGCTGAGCCGGCAATATTTTACCGCTCTGAGCGATATAAACGTGATGAAAACAACAATATCATTATTGGTGACGATGATAAGGCTGTAATTGCGCAAATCTCTTGGAAGTCTTCACTGCTATCACTTGAGGTACTGCATGTAAATCAAGGCGTTAATATTGTTGAGTTAAATACACATGCGCAAGAGTATATTGATGATGTGCCAAACCCAGTTGCTGATTTAAACACGCAAAACATCTTTAGATTACTAGACAAGAGTCGTGGTCAGAAATTGAGCAGTGAAGAGCTTGTTGGCAAAACATGGTTAATCGACGCTCGCGACAAAAATTTTAGCGCTGCAGAACGGCCAATCAATCGTTACGTATTCAATGCAGATGGTACTGTGACGATAGAAGGTCAAGAGGCAAACGCTTTTTGGGAGTTAGATGGTAATTCACTTGTAATCGACCAGCAAAGTAAAGAAAACACGGTTAGTACTCAATATTGGTTCTCTAAGTCTATAGCATCAGGTTTTTATACTATTGCAAAAGAGCAGAGCCATAAAGGTGACCGAGTACCTGAATCAGTGTCTCTTACTGGTATTATGTTAGCTAAACAGCCTAATTTAAATGTGACAGAAGACCAGCTTATAGGTAAATGGACAGGTTTTATTGGGCGTACACAGGACTTACATGATTTACGTATTTTTCCTGATTTAAACGTTAAAGTTGGGGTTGCAGAAGTTACACCTTATTCTCACGGAAAGCTTGAAGACAACCGTTTTTATCGTCAATGGTATGCAGATACCAACCACGGCTTCCATACTTGTTATGAGTTAAACCCAAACTGTGAACTTCGAGCATTTATGGAGTATGAATTTCTGGCGATTGAGGACAATCATTACTTTGTCTATCGAAAAGTAGTTGAAAATCTCGGGGCTGATGATCAAAGCAATGCCATTGAGCGAGTACTTCATTATCGCTATTCGGCTAACAATGAGTATAGTGCATTTAACTCGACTATGCTTGGAGGGGAAGCGACATTTTTCGTAGAGTCTGAATTTGGTGATATTCAAAGAATTGGTATTTACTCAAATGATAGCAATGGCTATAACATATCGCTGAATGGCATAGACTATCCTATGTCTATTGTTGATGGTTACTTGGAGTATTCAGTTGAAGAGGCAGTTACGCGTGTTTCTTTTTTAAGTGAAGCAGACGATTATGTTGAAGTGTGTGTATTTGAAGCTGCACAGGGTTGCCAAGAACATAATAAACAAGTTTGGTTTAACAAATATGAAGCTTTACCGAGGAAAGTGAGCTATTTCTTTGAAAAAAGGGATATTAAATCAGTCCACTACACTTTAGAGCAAAACGAGGATGGTACCGTTGAGTTTAAGGCTTCTCCGAATGACCGAGTTAGAATGAATGCTGAAGTTGCTGGCAGTAAAATCATTCTCACGTCTGTGCCTGGTGACTTTACTTCCATCTATGCATTTGAAAGAGTTGATAGGGTAGAAATCGAAAATCTCGGTGAAAAATCTAAGCTCACTATTACTAGAAATAGCTACGATTTAGGTCGAATACAGAGCACTTGGACCACTGAAGCAATAAAAGATAAAGTCGATGCTCGAAATGGTATCCAAATCTCACCAGATAATATGATTGGGCAATGGTCAGTATCAACAGATTATTTCTTATACACATATCACTTTGAAGATGAAATAGGGCACAGAGTTAACAATGCTGACGGCCAGAGAGACGAGTTTACTTGGTCTTTAGAGGGGGAGAATGTTCTTAAGCTTGTTTATAATTATAGTGACGTAGAGCGAATTACGGTAGTGGATGATATCGATGTTGGGTATCAATTTATTATGGAAACTGGTACTACTCACCCTTATTCGAGCTTTAGTTATGGTATATCTAATTGGATGATCAAACACCAGCCAATTCAATTTACACAATCTGATTATGTGGGCCGTTGGCTGAGATTAGGGCATACACCCGAGGGCACTCAGCTTACTGCCGCCATGGAAATATATGATGATATGACTATTCATCATGGTACTGAGACTGCTAAATTGCAAGGTTATTATGAAAATGGAAAGCTCATTCGAGGGCATTATTATGACCAGCAACTTGGGCGTGATGTTAGAAAGTGCGAAGACCGTTCTCAGTGTTCAATTTATGATGAATATGTATATAAGCCCATCGCGCAGAGCGGCTCATTAATTTATTTTACAGGGGCGAATAGAGTTGAAAGCGGAGCACATGAGCTTTTTATAATGCGCAAGCAAGAGGTACCTTTCGAAGACGGTTTTACGCATATCCATACTAACTTTAATTTAATTGATGAAAACAATAATGCGTGGGTTGGGTATGGAGATGGCTTCAAGGGGTTTTTAACAATACCGCTTAGAGGTGAATTTGAGTATGAGGTCTATAATGGGAAAATCTTCCTAACTTTAGATGATGGACATGATTATATCATCGAAATTGTACCGCAGAGCAACACAGTAGAAGGTATCTCATTTTGCATGTATCAAGCAGAATTTGCGTGCACATCTGAAAAAGTGATTCGATTACGTTACCAAAGTGCTTATAACAATTAAAGTTACTTGAACTTGAGCAATTTTAAAAACGCTATTAATAAATAGCGTTTTTTTATTTCTAAAGTGCCACAAAGTCACTTATCTACTCTAGATTAATAGAATAAACTTGGTTTATATTTTTGGCTTGTAAATAGAGTACGATTATAAAAATAATTAAAGGAGTATTAAAAACGTGGTTGAATATAGAGTTGCAAACCCAAAAGAGCTTCCAACCTTAAAATCACTGTTGTGGAAATACGGCCCCAATGAATGGAACTACCTTACTCAAGCTGGTGTTGATGAAGAGTTTACGCTAATTGAACAGTGTGATGCATCGGCACTCATAGCGTTAGAAGGTGAGCAAATTGTTGGCTTGGCTGTTTTGATAAATGGTAATGTCAGTCCAGATTACCTGAGTCAATACTGTTCTTTAGAGCAGATTGCGTTTATAGGTGATGTGGTAGTGTCGCCAAACCACAGTGGCAAAGGCATTGCTACGCAGCTTTTACGTCACTGTATTGATTTGGCAAAGGATAAAGGGGTTGGCTCTGTTTTGATTGAGCGTCATGAAGAAAACTTAGCGTCAGCAGGTATGATGAAAAAAGCAGGATTTTCCGTGATTGATACTTTTTATGACCCCAAAAAACGTGCTGCTGGTTCGCAAAAGAGCGTTATACTGTCAGTTACGCTCTAACGTATTTATTAAAAAAATATACTAAAGATATGGCAGTACTTAGGGTGATGAGTACTGCCATGTTCAATTTTACTTATTCGATATAACCAAGGCCGACCAACTGATGTTGACGATGCAGCATTGGATCTTGCATTTTGCATCGACCGTCATACCTACTGATTTCCCAGTTGGTATAAGTACATAGTTTAGGTGTCATTATATTTTGGATCTCTTTAATTACGCTGTTGTCTAAGGCTTTGTCTGGAAATTGTGTTTCTTTGATATGTATAGCCCAAGATAGTGCGACTGGGCTAAACCAAGACGGTTGTGGTCCAATCATTGGAAGGTAAGATAAGCCAAACTGTGACGTAAGCATGATAGGGGTGTCATTGTAAGGGAATGGACGCTCATCAATAACGCCAGAGTTAATAAACAAGTCTATCCACTGCCTATCATTATTTGTAAATTGACTGCGGGGCGTTGGTGCAATTCCATGTAGTTGACCATTAACAGGTAATTGTGAATTAAGACTTTCAAAATAAGCAATCAAACTACGATTTTCGAAGCTTTTATCTATATCCAGCGCGTTGTTGTACTCAGTCATATTTGTAGTACCAGCTTGAAATCCCATCACCCCCTCAGTATTAAACATGGCGTCGTAAAAAGGGCGAATGGTGTCGTATAAACGGGCCAAAACTTCATCTGATGGTTTGGGGCCTTCGCAGTTTTTTTCCCAGTCATCTACAAGAGTTCTTTGAATTGTTGTTCCTGCTGAGAAGTTAATATATTCTACATCTAGATCTTGTAATATCGTTTGTTTGAATTGCTCTGCTATCTGTTGAGTATGTGTCTTGAGTAACTTAATATTTTCCTCAGTTGGGTTGCAATAGAGGTCATATCTAGAGGTGTATAATTTAGGGTATGGACCGACAATCAGCTCAGCGTGAGGGTTATGTTCTAAGAGGTAATGAAGTGGCCTTAAACCATGCTTAACATCGGGGGATTCATAACTTTTATATAAGGCCTGATGAAACTCATCAATGAACCAAGCGGCAGGTATAAAAGATGCTTTACCTGAATTATCTGTGAATTGGTCTACTTGCTTAAGCGTATCATGTACAATTTTTGGCACGAGATAAGTGGGATCAAATGATTGAGAAGAGGCTTGTTGATAAAAGCCTTGCTCATCAACGTAAAATAAACTCTTTATTCGGCTTCTATAGCGTAGAGTAGAGGAGAAGTGTACTCCTTCATCTTCAAGAATTAAGATGGTTTGTTTGGGGTCTGCTTTACTTTGATCAAATTCACCATCTGAAAATTTAACCTCAACTAGCTCACAGTATTCAGAGGAGTTATCTGATAAGCAGGCAATATTATTGTCGTTTAAAGTATCAAGTGTTTCATTGACAAAGGTATCAACACGCTGTTTTAACACAACTAAATACTTTTCTCTCGTTTGTTGTACCTGGCCATCAATGATGCCTTTCGCCGTTGCGTTTTTATCGTCTGAAATAGTATAAGTAAGTGAAAAGTCACCGACATAGTTTTGTTCAGGCGTGATGATTAAAGCGTTATTTTCAATCGAAGTTGTGACCTTTCCTGTGTCGACGACTACATCAATAAGCGTTATAGGGTCGCCATCTGGATCACTGTCATTGGCCAGTGGATTAAAAGTGATTACTTCATTTGTTTGAGTGGTGACTGAATCCCTATTCGCAACTGGGGAGTGGTTTGTTTCTTCTGGTGGCTGACTGGGCCGATTACTTCCTTGAGGCGCTTCACTGCCTCCACCGCAGCCAGTTAATGCTAAAAGCAAAATGCTTAGACCATAGTTTTTTATTCCGTTCATTTTATTTCCTTGAAATTAAACTTCTATTCAGCAAGCTGATTTAAGTGATGCGCCGTTATTTCACCACACAGGCTCGCGAGGGTTTGTTACTTTTTGTTATTTGTAGGGGGATTTTTGTACATTATATGGGGGCATAGAGAAATATTCTTACCTGAACATTGAGTAAATGTGAATTTAATTCAAGAGGCTAGCCATGGAAAAACGCTTATATATTTAGGCAGCAGCACAAGGCAGTGAAACGTTTATGCTGCTGCCTAAATGAAAACTTAACGATGCATACCGCGAACAGGATAATTGTTTTCAGGGCTTCTGATCCAAGTAAGTCCGTTGACAAGCGCGGTAAGTTCTGGTCTAACAAATGGGTTGTTTGATATATCGACAACTTGAATATTTCCTTCGCCGTTAATAACAAAAAGACCTGGCTCAGCAAATGGGTGATCGGTTTCTTGTTCTGAGCGAGGGTCTGAAATATACAGGCCAAGCGCCTTCATTTGCGTAAGTGTTAAGCCGTAAGCAATATCAAATTGAACGTCTAATTGAAGTTGATGCTCTGTCAGTTGTGCTTGGCTATCACCTGAAACTGCAATCACGTCTACGTTAATGGCAGCAAGGTTAGCAATGTGACTATCTAATTGATTTAGGTACTTTGTACATAAGGGGCAATGCTTGCCTCGATAAACTAAAACAAGTTGCCAATCAAAACCCGACCTTGGCTTTCCTAGTGTAGTAGTTTGACCATTGGATAGGGTGATGGGCAGTTTTGGGAATTCGCTGCCTGCATGAAGTTTCTTCGTATAGAATTGAGACATGGTTTTATCCTTTAAAAGTGATTATTGATATGTGTTTTAAAGCGGGCTAAATCATTTTCAATATCTGCATTTTTCATCACATCAAAACAAGCGAATGTGGGCAAAGCAGTCAAGTTAAAGAATTTAAAGTTCATATGCATTGGAAAGAGTAGATCATCCACTGACTTTCCATTAAAAAACTCAGCACTATTATTAAATGCCTGTTTTGGAGCGTTAAATGTGACCGACATCATATATTTTTTACCTTTAAGTACACCGCCACTGCCATAGCCCTCAGTAGGTGTGGATGCACTGCGCCCGTCTCCTTTGCATAGCGTGCCCGCCATACACTTCATCCATATATTTTTTAAATGACCATGTAACGCCCATCCAGTTAATAGGGGATTGAAAGATTATGACGTTAGCCCATTGATGCAGAGCGAGTTGTTGTTCGACATCTATGCTTTCTTGCATAGTGACAATCTCTGTTGTGTGTCCTTTGTTTTGGAGTAACGAAACCGCTGTATCGACGAGCGTTGCATTTAGCTTTCCTTCAGAGAATGGATAATACTGATGCCCATTGATGATATAAAATATTGCTTATGACCTCTTCCTAACTAGTTTATTTATTAATCAGGTTGTTTAAGGTATAGTTTAGGAACCTAAAGTAAAATAACAACCAGTATACTTTTAGTAACCTAGTTTTTATGGTGGTATAAATATTGAAAAATTCAGTTAAAACAGATGCTAAAGGGCGAAAAAAAGTTTTGAATATGTGCGATGAACCCTGTGCAATTGAAAAGGGGATGAGGCTAATCGGTGGGAAGTGGAAGGGCTCGATAATTTACCATCTAAAAGATGAGCCTGTACGTTTTAATGATTTAGCACGAATGCTAGGTGGCGCGACTAAGAAGATGGTGGACCAGAGGCTTAAGGAGCTAGAGCAAGAGGGTATGGTTGTTCGCAAAGTGATCAGTGATAGACCCGTTGCAGTTACCTACGAGTTAACTGAATTCGGACGTTCTGCACTAGAAGTTCTTGAGTCGCTCAGAGTGTGGTCAGAGTCTCACAATATTCAAATTTGAATGGACACTTCACATTCATTTGGCAACAAAGGCGTGTAGCCAAATGAATATAATTATGGTGCTAATTATGTTTTAGCTAAACCCCAGCTCTTTACTGAGTGCCATTGCAGCTGAGCGGTTTGGAGCATTGAGTTTTTCTAAAATTTTAGCAACATGGTTTTTCACTGTGTACTGACTAATGCCAAGGATCATGCCGATCTCTCCATTTGTTTTTCCTGATGAGATCCAATCGAGTACCTCTTTTTCCCTGTTAGTCAGTGACTGTATGGGCGAGCGTATCGACTTATCAGATTGATAGCGTGAAATTTGTGCTTTATGTAGATAAGGTAATATTAACTCAATCAAATAAGAGGCTGGCGCTGTGCGATTAGATCGCATGTTGTTAAATGCGACCAGAGTAAGGAAGTTTGAATTAGGGTTATCTAAATCATAAACGGAGATATCTGATAGTGGGTTTCTATCCTTACATAAACTCTTTAGTAAATTGATATTTCTAAACTTTTTAACCTTGGCTACAGTGAGTAAGTCTTCTTTAAATTCTTCGGGGAAAGAGTGCGAAAACTCTGATTTAACTTCTAAGCTGGTTTTGTCTACCAAAGATATATACAGCTCGTTTGATTCTGCAAATGACATCGCTTCTTGAAAAACTACTTCATCCAATGAACGTTCAATGATTGACGTTTTTAGCAATTCAATTGCTTTTAGTACGCTCGAAAGCTCTTTTGTGCAGCCCAAAAACATATGCATTCTCCTTTACAAATACGATTTCTATAGGCGTATCAACTTGGACTGTTGCCAGCAAGTTTGATTTTCATGTGACGGTGCCTATTTAATTAATCGAGCGATTAATTAAACATGAACGGCTAATTGATATCAACGAAAAGTGAATGAAATGTGTGGTAAATAAGTGTAAAAAATTAAAAAAATATGTTTTACGAACTCGTTTCACCTTATAAATTTTTTTATACACCTCTTTTGAGTTTGTTTTTTAATCAGGTTGAGGTTTTTTAACTATATGATTTTGTTTGTTTTATCTTTTTTTGATAAGGTGTTTTTAGCTTTTCTTATTTGTCAAGCTGATCTAAATCAAAACGTGCTTCGTAAATAAAAAGTTTTTTAATTGTTGCTTTGTGGTTTGAAAAGTTAAATGTGGCTCACGGCGGATACGCAGTCGGCCATGGTCCAATCAGACTATTCGCAGTGCTCATTCCCCTTTGATAAACTGCGAGTTAAGATTGCAGGGACAAGAAATTGTTATGATTGATAAGTTAAGACGGCCATCAACTTGGCCGCTGTATTTTACATTGCTGATTTACGTATCCTTGATTTGGATGCAAGGGTTATCTAGTGCAATGCTGCAAGTATTGCAAGAAATAGAAATTGCCGTGACAATGGCGTTGGGTTCGTTTGTTGCTGGTGGCACAGCGCTAGGCGGCGGGGCGGTGGCCTTTCCAGTAATGACCAAAGTGTTGGGTATTGAGCCCAGTACGGCTAAAGTATTTTCATTAGCTATTCAAAGCTTTGGTATGACAGCGGCAACTATCACCATTTTATGCCGTCGTATCCCTATTTATACTAATTTAGTTTTGCTTGCACTGCCTATGTCTGCATTAGGCGTCATCATTAGTCTACTTTATGTTGCGCCGATTGCCCCGCGATTACTAGTAAAATCGATTTTTAGTTTCTTACTTTTATGCTTTGCAATCACCATGTTACTGCGTTGGTGGAGAAAAGCGCACCACCAACATAGTGCACAAAAAATTCAGCCTAGCACGCTTCGCTTTATGCTGGTTGCTTTTATCGGAGGCGTTGCAAGTGGTTTAGTTGGATCTGGATCCGATATTGCGTTATTTGCTCTTTTGGTGATTGCTTACAATGCGGATATTAAAAAGGCAACAGCGACTTCTGTCGTGGTTATGGCCTTTACGTCTTTGATCGGTAGTGCAATGAATGCATGGTATTTAGGGGCCATTACCCCACAGATTGAAAGCTATTTACTTGCAGCAATACCCATAGTAGTCGTGGGCGCACCTTTAGGGGCTTATGTTTGCTCTAAAGTAAAAGTTGGTCAATTGGTGAGCTTTTTATTGTTACTTATTCTCCTAGAGGCGTCTTTCACAAGTTACGAGCTGTACACTGGTCATGTTTTAGCTTGAATGAATTTTAAACATTTATTTGACTGTAGGCTGTACTTTTTATTTAATTAACCAGATGATTAAAAAAATAAGAAGATAAGATGGAACTAGATACCAATAAAAAAGCCACGCGGGGCCGCCCGGTCTGTGAATTAAAGCAGGCTGAGCAGAAAACTAAGCTTATATTGGCGGCAAAGCAGCTACTCAATGATAAGTCATATAGCCAAATTACCATTCGAGATATCGCCTCTGAGGCAAATATCAATTCTGCCATGATTAAATATTACTTTGGTGGCAAAGAAAGTTTATTTGTGGCACTCATACAGTCAATAGCGGATGCGCAGTTTTCTCAGTTTGAAGACTTAACAGCGCAAGCAAAACCGGTGTATCAATTTATTTTGCGTTTTGGCGAAATATTACAAACTCACCCTGGATTTGTGCACCTTTTGAGTGAAGAGGTACTCAATAAAACAACCCCGTTAACAGAGGCATTTATGGCTTCTTTCCCTGCTCGAGTCTCCAAATTTTTACCGCCGCTTATTCAGCAAGAGGCAGGCATTGCGGATGGTAACAAAGCTAAATTAGCAGCTTTTCAGCTCATTACACTTATTGTTTCTCCCTATATTTTGAAAACCTTGCGTCAACAAGCGTGGCAAATTGATGATACCGAGATCCAAGGTGAGCAATGGGCAAAGGATTTATATCAGCATTTCATTTACGGACTGAAGGAGAGTGACATCAATGAGGTGGAATTTTAGGGCAAAGAAAAACTTACCTATTGCTGTGTTATTGGGCGTGGTGCTCGTTGCTATGGTGGTTAAACTGACATCAACAACTAAGCACAATGGGACCCATTCGGTAGGACAAAACGCACAATACCAAGCACTCAGTATGCAAGCGATCAGGCCGCAAATTGTTGGATATGGTAAAGTGACGCCGAATATCCAGCTGAGCAGTCTTGCGCAAGTTTCTGGTGAGGTAACGTTCATACATTCAGCGCTTAAAAAAGGTGAAATTTTCAAACAGGGGACGTTACTACTTGAGATTGACGACAGCGACTACCAATTACAGTTGGCTAAGTCTGAGGCTAGTTTGGCAACTGCCGATGTGGAACTTGCGGCAAAGCAAACAGCGATAAAAAACAACCAACTCGATATTAAGCTCAGTAAGCATAAATTAAAAATTGCGGAAGCAGAGTTCGCGCGTTTGAAGCGATTGTTTGCCAGTGCCAGTGTGTCGCAGAATGAACTCGATAGGGCACAACAAAATGTGCTAGTTCAACAGCAAGACTTGCAACGAAATTTAAATCAGTCGCGCTTGTTGCCCCTTGAAGTAAAGGCATTGCAAGCACAAGTTAAAAGGGCCCATGCAGATGTCAACAAAGCCAAACTAGATATTAAACGTACTAAAGTGTATCTACCATTCAATGGCCGTATTCATCAGGTGCATGTTGAGCGCGGTCAGCTAGTAACAAAAGGAGCAAATCTTTTTAGTGCCAATGACATTGAAAAAGTATTGATAAACGCTCAGTTCACCTATCAAACATTTAACCAGTTTTCTGGTTTTTTTAAGCAAATACCCAATTTAAAAACTATCTCAGATGATGGGATGGCAGCATATTTGAAAGCACAAGGCCTTTCGGGCAAGGTAGAAATATTAGCTCAGCCGGGAGTTTACTGGCCAGCATCCATTGAGCGTTTGAGTGATGAAATCGACCCCCAAAGCCAAACTGTGGGTGTTGTCGTCTCGATTTCAGATAGCTATCAGCAAATTAAGCTGGGTGAAAAGCCACCTTTACTCGCAGGTATGCGTGCTAAAGTAACTTTGTCAGCCAGCGAGCAAGCATTTGTAGTGATCCCAAGGTACTTTGTCAGAGATGGGCATGCACTATTAGCTGATAAAGAGGACAAGTTAACTAAGTTACCAATGCATGGTGCTATCAAACAAGGGGGCAACTTTTTATTTGATGATCCTGCACTGGACGGTGCGAGGCTAATCACAACCGATTTGTTTCCAGCTATTTCTGGTACACAGTTAAATCTAACATCACCCACCATACTTAGTGATGCAAATTCATCGGAGCGGCATTGATATGATACGTTTTTTCATTGCTCATCCAACGGCTGCAAATATTTTAATGATACTCTTTTTGGCAATTGGCTTATTCAGTTTGCCACAAATTAAACGAGAAACACTCCCTCAGATAAAAACTTTTCAAATTGATATCATGGTGCCTTATCCTGGTGCGACCGCAGAGAACGTTGAGCAAAAAATTTGTTTAAGTCTAGAAAGGGCGCTTGATGGGATCAGCTTTTTAGAAGAACGCCACTGTGTAGCGAGACAAAACTTAGGGCAAATGACAGTAAAAATGTTTGAGCAAGGTGACTTCGAACAGTTTACAACGGATGTCAAAAACGCCGTAGATACCATTGATGACTTCCCCACACAAGTTGAGCAATGGACAATTGAAGAACGTGGCAGAACACAAGAGGTTGTGAGCGTTGCACTGAGCTCGGCCACTACTGATTTAACACGTGTTGAATTAAAAGAACTGGCTGAAAAAATTAAACAGCGACTTCTTCGAGAACCAAATATCCCGATTGTTGAAATCAATGATTTTTCAAAGCATCAACTAAGAGTCACTGCATCGCAGGAAGTATTGCGACAATATGGTATAAGCATAGAGGAGCTAGGTCAGCGTGTGTCAGGACAAAATATAGAGTTGCCGCTGGGTACACTTAATACTGAGTATGTAGATACACAAATTCGGCTTATGGATGAACGGAAAGACATAGCATCATTCGGTGAATTGGTTGTAGCGTCGGGTTCTCAGGGGAATGATGTCACCGTCGCTGATTTAGGTCGTGTTGAGAACACGTTTGAAAAAGACGAAAAACGCATTTATTACGATGGTCATCAAGCGGCAGTTTTGACAGTAAAAAAGAACTCTGTAGATGACAGTTTACGAGTACTTAAAGCAACCGAACATGCTTTGCAGGAAATAAGAGCTGACTTACCTGATAGTGTTTCACTGACTTTAACGAGCGATAACACCAGCTTGGTTAAAGATCGCATATCTCTATTGATCAGCAATGCATGGCAAGGACTACTGTTAGTGTTTGGTGTGATGTGGCTATTTTTTTCCTTCAAGTATGCTTTTTGGGTAGTAATGGGGTTACCTGTTTCATTTTTGGCGAGCTTTTTTTTGATGCTGCACTTTGGTGTGTCTATCAACATGCTCTCCATGGTAGCTCTGCTATTAGCTCTGGGGATTCTGATGGATGATGCCATCGTGATTGCTGAGTCTATCGGTACTAAAATTGAGCAAGGCTTAACGGTTCAAGAAGCCGTCTTAAAAGGCACGCTTGTTGTACTACCGGGCGTATTGTCTTCTTTTGTAACAACGTTGTGTATTTTCATTGGGCTGGTGTTTATTGAAGGGAATTTAGGACAGATCCTCAAAGTGATCCCCATCGTGCTGATTTCGGTGATCACAGTATCTTTGATTGAAGCCTTTTTGATTTTACCCAATCATTTGTCGCACGCACTGCAATCTAAAAGCAAGCAAAACGTTTTGTCTATAAAAGTGGCTCAGATCCGCTCTCGCTTTGAAACGAAGTTTAGGCAGTGGAATAATGGGATATTGGATTTAAATCATCGTCTCATCAAATACAGATATTTAGTGATTGGCTCTGTGGTTGCCTGTTTTTTATTTTCGCTAAGTATGTTGATTTCTGGGACGCTAAAATTTACTGCTTTTCCCGACATTGACGGCGATGTATTACAAGGGCGACTCTTGATGCCAAACGGCACGCCTTTTGAGGTTACAAAGCAAACGATGAGTAAGATTGAAGCAGCTTTAAAGCGAACCAATGAAAAGCTTAGTGAAGATGAAGCGTCAGAGTTAGTCAGGGCGATGACCATTACCTATGGAGAAAACCCAGATTATCAAGATCAAGGTGCCAATCTCGCATATATTTCTGTTGACCTGCTCAGTGCAGAGCAACGTCATACCACCATTCAGGCTTTTTCGGATATGTGGCGATCAGAACTTGGAGCTTTACCAGGTGCAATGACACTCTCGTTCAAAGAGCCCAAACTAGGCCCTCAAGGTCGGGCGATTGATATACGTTTGATGGGAGAAGACACCGCAGCGCTTGCCCACGCTGCACAAGATCTAAAATCATGGTTAAAAGGATATGAAGGGGTGCAGAATATTACAGACAACCTTCGTCCAGGAAAGCCAGAATACACCCTGACGCTAAAACCAGGCACATTAGATTTAGGCATCAATTCACGAGTGATTGCGAGTCAATTAAGACCTGCTTTTCAGGGCACTAAACTACTAGAAACTCATATTGGTCTTGAAGATTACGAAGTAACTGTGAAGCTTAGTAAAGACAGCATGAATGAATATAGTGACTTTGATAATTTCCCGATTATTCATCCTACCACGCGTGTCGCTATCCCGCTGTCTGCATTGGTGAATATTGAGCAAACACGCGGCTTTGCGGTGATTAATCGCTTTGATAGCTTGACCAGTGTATCTGTATACGCTGATGTGGATAGTGAGCTAAATACGGCATCTTCTGTGGTTGGAGATTTAAAGAAACAATTCCTTAATGACTTACCATTGCGTTACCCAACATTGATTTACAGCATCGAAGGGGAGGTTAAAAATGCGGGTATCACACAAGCTTCAATGCGTAGAGCGATGTTGCTAGGTATGATTGGGATTTTCTTGTTATTAGCTTTGCAGTTTCACAGCTACATTGAGCCTATTATTGTCATGGTTTCCATCCCTCTTGCCATGATTGGGGTGATCTGGGGTCATTTTATTATGGGTATAAACTTCTCGATGCCATCACTGATGGGTTTTATTTCATTGGCCGGTATTGTGGTGAATGATTCAATACTATTAGTTCAATTTGTGAAAAGTCGAGTGAAACAGGGCATGAACGTACATGATGCAGCGGCTATGGCCAGTCATGACAGATTCCGTGCTGTGGTGTTGACATCAGTAACCACGGTTGCGGGGATGACGCCTTTACTGTTCGAAACCAGCTTGCAGGCACAAATTTTAATACCTCTAGCAACCAGCATTGTATTTGGTATTATTACGTCCACTTGTTTAGTTTTATTGGTTTTACCTTGTCTTTACAGCATTCTAGAAGACTTTGGCTTAGCAAAACCACATACACCTCATGAGTCAGTACACGTATAAATAACCACGTGCGTTATCAGCGTGTGTTAAAGCATTCACACGCTGATATTTGTACTCAGTTTTGTAGAATTACCCAAGTGATATATTGGTAAATCAATAGATCAATCCAGCTAATCTCGACAAAAAAAGAGCCCGATTGGGCTCTTTTGGGCTTTCACGCTTGGGGTGTGCGCCGTTTTATGTGAGTCGGTTTGTCAAGTCAGCTTAATTGGGCGAACGCTTTAAAAAGGTCAATATCTGTGTCGCTTAATAGTGCTTTAGGCACATCGAGCTTGTTAGCAATGATTTTTTTGGCTGCCATAAATTCTTTTGCGCAGTTGATACAGTCTGCTGCAATGACTTTGCCTTGCTTTAAATACCAAAGAGATAAGGCTTTATCGTCTTTTTGGCGCAAAACGGTTTCATCGTAGCCTTGATTGAGGCCTGCAATTTGTATTTTGCAATCGAATTGATCTGACCAAAACCAAGGGACTGCTGTGACGGGTTTATATTTTCCACAGATGGTAGCGGCGGCTGTTTTTGCCTGTTCCAGAGCATTGGGTACAGATTCAATACGTGTTGCGAGACCACTGTGGTGTTCAATACCTATGGTGCAATCACCTGCGGCATAAATGTTCATGTCAGTGGTTTGGCAAAGCTCGTTTATCACAATGCCGCCATGTTCAACTAATAATCCAGCTTCTTGTGCAAGCTCGGTGTTGGTTTGAGCACCTATTCCGACAACTACGATGTCTGCGGGAATAACCTTGTCCTCACACAGTACGGTGCTGACTGCGTCTTTGCCTTGAAATGCCACCACATTCGTCTGTGTAAAAATCTTAATGCCATTGCTTTTATGTAGATTGTGATAAAACGCGGAAATTCGCTTTGCCGTGACACGGGCAAGTAGCCGTGACTCGCGCTCTATGATGGTGACGTCATGGCCCATTTTTTTAAGTACAGCGGCGGTTTCTAAGCCAATGTAGCCACCGCCGACCATCACGATACGCTTTTTATTGTTGTTTACATCAATGGCAAGGGAGAGTTTTTCGATATCTTTTAAGGTTTTTATGTAAAAAATATTGTTCAACTGCGCTCCCATACAGTCCGCTGTCCTTGCGCGACTGCCGGTGCAAATGAGCAGCTTGTCATAGCTGAGATGTTCGCCATTGTGTAATTCGATACCTTGCTGCGCAGGCTCGATACGTTTTACTCGAGTTTTTAACCTGATTTCGATGTTGTCTTTCTGATATGCACTTTGAGGGCGGATCAGCAGTTTTTCCGCAGTCACTTGGTTTTGTAAGTACGTTTTTGACAGGGGGGGGCGATGATAGGGCAGGCTGTCTTCATCGGTCAGCAGTACAATTTGCCCTGTCCATCCTTCCTTGCGCAAACTGGTGCATGCTTGCGCACCTGCGTGACCACCGCCGATAATGACACACCTTTGCATATCAAACTCCTTAATATTGTGATTCTGGCAAATGTACTTGCAAACCATGATGCTCATCAGAGACCAGTACTTGACAGCTTAGTCTGCTCAAGTCGGTGGGCTCTGAGACCATCTCTAACATGTCACTCTCACTACTGTCTGGTGCGGCAATTTTTCCTTGCCAATCAGTCGTTAAATAGCAGTGGCAAGTAGCACAGCTTCCAGAGCCACCACACTCAGCTTCAATGCCCTCGACCATATTCTCCATGGCCGCTTGCATCAAAGATGTGCCATTTGGTACATCGACCTTGGTTTCGTTTCCAGCAAAATCTACAAATGTAATCTCAGGCATCATGTTGTCCTTATACGGTGAATTTAGTGATTTGATTGATCTCATCAAGAATGGCAGCTGGGTCTGCCTCTAATTGACTGTCCATCGCGGTGTTCCAGCGATTTAAGAAGCCGCAAATGGCGACAACAGCAGCAATTTCAATGACTGCTTGTTCAGAGTAATACTTGCCGAGCTCTTCATAATGCGACTTTTCTAAATGTGCAGGTGAAGTACTGCAAGCAAATGCAAATCGCAGTGCAGCGCGCTCGGCTTGGTCATAAAGCACATTGGTTTCAAATTCAAAGGCTGCTAGTACCTTCGCTTTGTTGACATTGACGCGGCTGGCAATATGTGAAAAGTGTCCTTGGCAGTACTGACAGCCTGCAGCATTACTACTGATGGTTGCGATGGCCCATTTGAGTTCATTATCAATGTGTTCAAACTTGCTCAGGCAGCCAAATAACTGGCCAAACGCCTGAGCAAGCATAGGGTTTTTCGCCATGGTAAGGATCCCGTTTGGAATAAATCCAAGGTTGTTCTCTATGGCTTGATAAATTGGTTCCAAATGCGGCGTCGACTCTCGATTGACTGGTTTAACCAAATGGTTATTACCCTGTTTCATATACCCTTGCTTCCTTCTTAGTGATAGTCCCAACAAGGTAATTTTTTTACACCTCTGTGCCTATAGTCCGTTCGGACCAAGGGGATAGTCCACAGGAGCTATGTTCGAAAAACCATGATAGCGATAAAGTTTTTACAGACGAACGAGCAGGGCATAAAGCACCCGTTCAAGGCCGATAGAGTCAAGTGCCTACAGAAAACGAGCCTGAGGATACGGATAAACATTGAGGTGTTTTAAGTGTTTGTTGCAGGTCAACAATATTGCCAGACTAGATAGGAAACTAGGATGATTGAAGAACTTATTGAATTTATAAATCAAGATTTATTAGAAGGGGCGGCGCCCGATCTAGATCAACATACACCGCTTTTGGAGCTTGGGATTTTAAACTCACTATCTATGGTCAGGTTACTGGCACATGTTGATCAGCGCTACGGTGCGAAAATTCCTGAGCATGACATTACGCCTGTTCATTTTGAAAACATAGAAACCTTATGTGCATTAATCACAGCGTTAAGTTCAGAGGATAAAGCGCAAGCACAAGAAGCCACCTCTGAACTAGAACGTTTGGTTAAATTACAAGAAAGCTACGGTATCAAGAGTGAACTCGTTCCAGCGGGTAGCGGTTTCAAGCAGCATACTTTGCGTGTTAAAGGGGATGGCCCTTTATGGATTTTATTGCCAGCACTTGGTAACCCTTCTACCTCTTGGTCATCCACACTGCGCTCTGTGCAAGGGCGTCATAATGCGGTTGCGTTGGATTTAGCGGGGTTTGGTTTAAGCGAAAGTGCCAACGATGCCCCCTGTTATGTGGACCACGTTGAATACACATTACAGTATTTGGAAACATTGGAAGAGCAAGAGTGGGTGTTAGTTGCAAATTCGGCTGGCAGCATGATCGCAACTGAAATTGCCAGACGTTATCCAGACAGAGTAAAAGCGCTGGTGTGCACTGGTTTTGGTTTAGTCGAAGATGTTGATAGCTGGTGGGGAGATTTGAAAAAAATGTCTGCTAACCCAGAACAGTTCTTAGCAGCTGCTTATTATCATCCACCAAAAATGACCCCTGCGCTTGAAGACTTATTGAATGATGTTTTGTCACGTCCAGCGTACCACACCTTTTTAGATGACTATGCCAAAAAGTCGATGGCGACGACCTTTGATAACGTCACGGTACCGACACTGTTTGTTGCGGGTAATCATGACCAAATCATTCCGCCTGAATGGAGCGAAAAAGCGGCCGAGCAACTTGAGAATGCCACTGTTACGCGACTGTCTAGATGTGGTCACTTCTCAGCATCTGAGCGTCCCGAAGAGTTTGTTTGGGTTGTTGAAGATTTCTTAACTAAGGTGGATATGGCATGAGCGCATTTAAAAGTTATGACGTAGTCATTATTGGCAGCGGTCCAGCAGGCAGTCTTTGTGGTATTGAGTGTCGCAAAAAAGGTCTATCCGTATTATGTATCGAAAAAGATGAGTTTCCACGTTTTCACATCGGTGAATCTCTAACCGGTAATGCGGGCCAGATCATAAGAGACCTGGGCCTTGCAGATGAAATGAATGCGGCAGGGTTTCCCGATAAACCTGGCGTAAATGTGATTGGCTCTCTATCTAAAAATGAGTTTTTCATTCCTATTCTTGCGCCTACCTGGCAGGTGAGGCGCAGTGACTTTGACAACATGTTAAAGCGCAAAGCCCTTGAGCATGGTGTGGAATATCAGCAAGGCTTAGTAAAAGATGTTATTAAACATGAAGGTAAAGTCGTTGGTGCCATTTACAAAGCCGATGGTATGGAACATCAAGTGCGCTCGAAAGTACTGGTGGATGCCAGTGGTCAAAATACCTTCTTATCGAGAAAAGGCATTGCTGGTAAACGTGAAATTGAGTTCTTTTCGCAGCAGATAGCTTCTTTTGCTCACTACAAAGGGGTTGAGCGTGATTTACCGCCATTTTCGACAAACACCACTATTTTATACTCGAAGCAGTATCACTGGTCATGGATCATCCCAATCTCACCAGATACAGACAGTTTAGGGATAGTGATCCCCAAAGAACTCTATTACAAAGAGTGTAAAAACCCAGATGATGCCATTGCGTGGGGGATGGAAAATATTAGTCCTGAGATCCGACGCCGCTTCCAAAATGCAGAGCGTATTGGTGAGTCACAATCAATGGCTGACTTCTCTTACCGAATTGAACCTTTTGTTGGTGATGGTTGGTTATGTATTGGGGATGCGCATCGCTTTTTAGACCCTATCTTTTCTTATGGCGTTTCGTTTGCCATGAAAGAGGGGATCCGCGCAGCGGATGCCATTAAGCAAGCGATTGACGGCAATGATTGGAAAACCCCATTTTATGCTTATCGAGACTGGAGTAATGGGGGACAGCAAATCGCAGCTGACCTGATCCGTTACTTCTGGATTTATCCAATCTTTTTTGGCTACCAGATGCAAAATCCGGACTTACGCGATGAAGTGATCCGTTTGCTTGGTGGCTGTTGCTTTGATTGTGAAGGCTGGAAAGCCCCAACCATTTTTAGAAATGCCATCGAAGAGTACGACCGCAAGCAAATGGTAGGTTAGGAAAAGCATTGCGCTTTTCCTTTTAAGGGAAGGATTGATTATGAACTTTGAGTGGAATGAGGATCAGCTCGAGTTATTTGAGCATGCACTGAGCTTTGCTAAGGACTTAGATTTTTCTAAGTTGCCGCAAGGCGAGTTTCCGATGGAAGCGTGGCGTGCTCTTGGCGAATTTGGTTATTTTGGATTACCAATAGATGCTAAATACTCACCAGCTGGTAGTGGCTTTGATATTTTAACAACTGTCAAAGTCTTAGAAGGTTTAGGTCAAGGATGTACGGACACAGGTATTTTATTTGCCGGTGCAGCACATACCTTTGCCTGTGCGATGCCCATTTATGAACATGGTAGTGAGCAACTAAAGCAAAAGTTACTGCCTTTGCTTGCCAGTGGCGAAAAGATTGCGGCAAACGCGATATCGGAGGCTGAAGCAGGCTCTGATATCGGTAAGTTGACAACCAAAGCTTGGCGTGACGGTGATTATTACGTTATCAAAGGCGCCAAATCTTATGTCACAAACGGCAGTGTCGCAGACTACTTTGTACTTTATGCGACCACGAATGAGAAGTTTGGTTATCTTGGCCAAACTGCGTTTGTTGTACCAGCAGATTTACCCGGTATTGATGTTGGTAACAGTTATAAAAAATTGGGCCTAAACTCAGCGCAACTTAATCAAGTTTTCTTCGACGAAGTCAAAGTGCATAAAGATTACGTACTTGGTAGTGAAGGGCAAGGCGCACGTATTTTTGCTGCCTCCATGGATTGGGAACGCTGCTGTTTATTTGCCCTGTTCATTGGCGTGATGCAAAGAGACCTTGAGCGCTGTATTGATTATGCCAATACCCGTAAACAGGGCGACAAAACAATCAGCAAATTTCAAGCTGTGTCACACCGCATTGCAGATATGGAAGTGCGCCTACAAAGCGCCAGATTGCTGCTGTACTTTGCTGCTTGGCAAAAGTCACAGAATGTTGACAACACCAAGGCTGTGGCATCAAGCAAACTAGCCATCAGTGAAGCCTTTGTGCAATCTGGTATAGATTCTATCCGTGTGCATGGTGCGCTGGGGTATTTGCAAGAAAGCGGCGTTGATTCAAGCATTCGTGACGCACTTGGATCAGTCTTGTTTTCTGGCACCTCTGACATTCAACGTGAACTTATCTGCAATAGGTTGGGCCTGCTATGAACATACTCAGTGATGCTTTACTCAAAGGTCTATGCGTTGGTGGCGATAGTGCATTGGCTGTTGCTGACAATAAAGAGTCATATAGCTATGGCGATTTATCTCTTGCAGTGACACAAATTGCCGTACTGCTGCAAAGCAAAGGCATCAGATCTGGGGATAGAGTGGGGATCTGGGCGGACAAGTCATGTCGTGCATTGGCAGCGATGTTGGCGGTGTCTAAACTCGGTGCAGTCTATGTGCCAATTGATCCCATGAACCCGATGGTTCGAGTTGACATTATCCGCAGTGATTGTGCCATGAAAGCTCTGTTCACGACTCAGGCTAAATTGGCGCAGTACCGTGAGACGCGCGCCGAGGGTTGCCATTTTGTTGTATTTGATAGTGAGGGTGAGCTTAGTGTCCAAGCGGCACAGGCGAGTGAGCTCAATCAAGTAAGTCATTGGTGCGATGCGCTGGCGTGTCAGCCGTCAAGATTGAAAAGTGATGTCGCGCCCGCTGGAGATGATTTAGCGTATATGTTGTATACCTCTGGGTCGACGGGCGTGCCAAAAGGCGTTCGGATCAGCCATACCAATGCCCTCGCATTTATAAAATGGGTGATCGAGAAAATAAAACCCGTCGCCTCGGATCGATTTTCGAACCATGCACCTTGGCATTTTGATTTATCGGTCTTGGACATTTATGTGGCTTTGGCAAGTGGCGCCAGTGTGCACCTTGTATCAGAGCTAGATAGTTATGTCCCTCAGAAACTGGTTAATTTTATTGCGGAGCGTCAAATCACTATTTGGTATTCAGTACCAACTGCTTTGACCATGATGATGAATGCTGATGCACAGTTTGGGCAAAAATGTAAGCAGCTTCATACCATTATCTTTGCGGGCGAAGCGTTTGAGGTGAAGTCTCTTAAAGCGTTGCGTACCCAGTTTCCTCTGAGTGATTTATTCAACTTTTATGGCCCCACAGAAACGAATGTATGCAGTTATTACAAAGTACCAGACGTTGTGCCTGAAGAGCTACCGATTGGATACGCGGCAAGTGGGGCGCGCATTAAAATCTGCGACCAAGATGGTCATGATGCAGCACTTGGGCAGCAGGGGTTTATCACTGTGATTGGTCCCACTGTATTTGATGGTTACTGGGGTAAAGACTTACGTCAAGAAAAGGCATACAACACCGGGGATATTGGTTACATCAATGAACTGGGTGAGCTTATGTATGTTGGCCGCCAAGATCATATGGTGAAAGTAAAGGGGTACCGAGTGCATCTTGGCGAAGTGGAACGCGCGCTTTATCAACACCAAGAAATCAAAGAGTGCTTGGTGGTGTTAGATGAGCAGAAAAACCTCGTTGCGCACGTGGCTACCGCTGGGATTAAGCCACCGTCGTTGCTGACGTTAAAAATGCATTGTGCCAAACGATTACCAAAATATATGTTGCCCGAGCAAATCGTGTATTGGGAAGCGCTTCCGCGCAATCGTAACGGCAAATTATCGCGTCGAAGCTTATCAGAAACCCGCCCACATCAAGCCAGTCATACGGCACAAAGTGGTGCGTAACCTGTTTACAGCAAAGTAAACATTAACCTCGAAGTTGCAAACAGCTCAGGCACTTAGCCTCATTCATTATGGCAACGCAATGCAACTTCTTGCTATACACGGAGAGAATTATGAATAAAACCATAGCAGTGATAGGTGCTGGTTTATCTGGTATTGCCGCCGTCAAACAATTAACCGATGGCGGTCATCAAGTAACTTGCTTTGAAAAAGCAGAAAGTTTCGGTGGGGTATTCGCAGATAAGAAAATCTACGATGATTTACACCTCACGATCTCGAATTATTTTATGGCGTACTCTGATTATGTACCCAATCACCAAAAACTAAAGTTTTGGTCTAAGAAAGAATATATCAACTACTTAGGTGAATATATCGCACGCTTTGATATTGCAAAGCATATTCACTATGACCATGAAGTTTGTAGTGTTCAAAAACAAGGTGAAAAATGGCTGGTCACATACAAAAGGGGCGATGAGGAGCAGACGAAAGAGTTTGATATGGTCGCAGTGTGTTCTGGGCATTTTCAAAAGCCTAAGCTCCCAGAGCTGCCTGGGTTGGATATGTATCAAGGAAAGATTGAACACTCTAATGATTATCGCGATAAGCATAAATACGCCGGTAAACGTGTTTTATGTGTCGGATTAGGTGAAAGTTCGGCGGATATCACCTCGGAGATTTCACAGGTGGCACGCAAGTGTATTTTGTCACTGCGTCGATATCCAGCGGTGGCTCCGCGTTATATGGCGTTTCAAGAAGATCCTTACTTCACCATTGATACGTCTTGGTTAACGTCGCGTATTGTGAACAAGCTGCCGCATAAATATCACGGTGGGATCACCAAAGGGATTTTTAATAAATACGTCAATAGCCGTAACGACCATGTTCGCATTCGGGGTGAATGGCTAAAAAAATCAGGGCCTTCTCATTATCAAGCAGTCACTAAAAATGAGCGACTTTTCCGCCCGATAGCCGATGGTAAGGTTACCCCAAATATTGGTGGTATTGAGCGGTTTGAGAAAGATGCTGTGGTGTTTAAAGACGGTTCTCGTGAAGAAATTGATGCAGTTGTATTTTGTACTGGCTATCAACTGAGTTTTCCATTTTTAGATGTCAGTATTTCCAATATGCGTGATTTATATAAACAGATGTTTATACCTGAAATGGACCATTCGTTGTCATTCATTGGTTTTGTCAGGCCTCAACAAGGCGGCATCCCCGTCATCGCGGAGATGCAGTGTCGGTATTTATCAAAGTTGGCTAAAGGCGAGGCAAAATTGCCGACCTTATCTGAAATGCACGATGTCGTGAAGCATGACACTAAACATTGGCAAAAGGAATACAAGATAACCCCGCATGTCGCATCACTGGTGAATTACTGTCACTACATGGATTCAATGGCAAAGCTGGTTGGGTGCATGCCACAGATCCCAAGTTTATTTAAAGATCCATTGCTTCGAGTGAAGCTGCTGCATAACCCGCAATTCGCAGCCCAATACCGTCTGGATGGACCCAATAATATGACGCACACGGCAAGAGAGTTTTTGCTGAGTTTCCCCAATATTAGTTCTTGGCCAAGGATCGTTCACTTTGAATTGGCCCTTGGAGCACAAAAGCTCCTTGCTCGTCTGCGTTTAGACGGGTTACGTGAGATCAGTAAATAATTAGTGCGAGGAAAGGACATGATCCGATTGTCAGATGAGTGCTTATGCAATTTAGACGAGCGTCTAAATACACAAGCCTACAACATAAACAACCTGAGTTATCTGCAAAGAATTATCCTAGGCACAGATGGCACGGTAACCCAGTTATTAGAGAGCATCGTTGGGGAGAAGATTGTCGTCGATAAGTTACTAGAGGCGGATATCGCAGTATTACCTCATGAGGAAGAGATGCATTGCCAAAGAAGGGTGATCACCCTTAATGGGAAGAAAACGGGCTTGCCTTATTTGTATGCAGACTCTTTGGTTTATCACGGCAATATGAATGTGAACTTTTCTCGTGCATTAACCCAAACACGCATTCCCATCGGTAAGGCATGGGAAAAGTTTCAAATTGAAACATATAAAACGCTACTTTCTTGGGGCTTTGAATACGCAAACGAGCTTTCTCAGCACTTTGCTATTGAACCTCATGATCTTGTCTTGTATCGCACGTATTTAGTGTATTCGCAAGGCAAGAAGATTTTTCGCATTACCGAGAAGTTTCCCCTTGCTTGGTATATGCAATCAGAGCAGTTCGACAACCAATTTGCGTCAGCAGAACTATCAACTTTAGTCAGTGGGATTTGACCAATGAAAAACACCGATACAGCAGAAGCTTTACCACAAAGTAAGTTAAATATAGATGAGTTAACACCAACAATTCCTCATATCGCGTTTGATAGTGAGGATGGACAGACGTTTTTCTGGGGTGAGGACTTTCACCTTATTATTGAATCCTTGTCTAAAAAATACGGCGACATTTATTCTGTGGAGACAGCCAAAGGGCCTATAGTGGCGCTCAATGGCTATCAATATATTCGAGAGGCGCTAGTGGCACAGAACGATGTGTTTAACGTGCGCGCAGATTACGATATACTGCAAATCGCCCCACAAAAACATTTCCTAGAATTAGAAGCGGGTGAGCAATGGCAAGTGCATAGAAAAGTATTTGCAAATGCCATGCGCGAGTACTTCTCCACTCGTTGGGATCAAATAGAAACTTGGATGACCACGGAGGTCAATGACATAGCCGAGGCGTGGAAAGCACAAGGTGGTATTGCTTTTGACCCAAATAGGGAAGTGTCGCTAAAACTTGCTAGCTTCTTACACAAAGTTATGTTTGATGACCGTTTTGGTGAGTTTGAAGTAAATATTTTTGATGAGAAGAGTTTAAGTTGGTTGCCTAATGGCTTTATCAATAGTACTCGTCATGAACTGATGCCAAAGGACTTGCAAGCGCAGTATTACGATCAATATGGTGATGCAATTGAAAAGTTTAGCTCTAACCTGAACGGACTTGATCAGTACGTCTCGTTCAATGTCAATCGACGCAAAGAGGATTATGTAGCAGGTGAATATCGCGATTTATGTGATTATCTATTTGCTGCAAATGCCAGTGTTGATGATGCAACTAAGGCTGCCCTTAATATTGGTGAAAAGGAAATTGTTGTTGGTTCATTGACTCAGGTTGCTGGCGCTGGTGGCGGTGTCGGCGCGTTTGCGATGCGTTGGGCGCTACTTTATTTGGCTGCATATCCGGAATACCAAGCGCGGGTACAAAAAGAATTAGACGAAGTAGTAGGGCGTGATGAGGTGCCATTAAATAAGCACAAAGCTGATTTACCTTATACACAGGCTTTTATTGCTGAAGTTCTGCGCCATTGTTCGATCACGTCGATGCCGGCTGCGAATTATGCAACCAGTAAAGATACGTTATTAGATGGTTATTTTATTCCTGAAGGTACACCGTTAGTGATTAATAACTACAGTATTACACGTGATGAAACATTGTGGGAAAACCCAGATGAGTTTGTGCCTGAGCGCTTTTTAGATGACAACGGTGAATTGAGTAAAAAGCAGCAAGGTAAGGCATTTCCATTTGGGTTAGGCCAGCGACGTTGTTTAGGTGAGCATTTCGGAAAGTATATTATCCATACTTTGTTTGCTCAGTTGGCTCACAAATTTGAGTTTTCAATTCCGAAGAGCAAAAAGGCAAACCTAAAAGCAATTTCAGGGGTATTTTTAGTACCAGAAGAAGTAGAGATAAAAGCGAAAGCTAGGTTTTAAGTCGATTGAAAACCACCATTTTATGGTGGTTTTTTTATGTTGTTTTATCAATTCGTCCAGTTGTGAGTGAGTAATTGCTGTTATCTTGATTTACAACACTGTTCATAAATATAGATTTATCCAAAAGCCTACTATTATACACCTTTTGGAAGTTCTAACGTTTAGTAGAAGGTGTTTCAAAATAAGCCTCTTAAAAATCAATTTCACGAATAATGAGTGGTGTTTTGTGTCGTTTTTTTCATCGGAAATAATACTTGCATTGGTTATATACTCAATTTTTTTTCGTCAGGAGTTGTTAGTATGTTGCGGTTAGCGTGAGATTGTGTATTGCAGATAGCTTTTAACATGAAAAATTCAGTTTATTAAAAAGCACATAAATCGATAATATAGGGCGCATTACTCTTTTTTAAGGCAGATTTTATAAAGTACAAAGAGCCTATCTTTATTTGTATACGCTTTACATGTACCTTAAATTGTTACAGTGTTTGCTTGAATATTTCCAAGAACGTCTTGTATTTATTCCAAGATTGCCCTCTTTTCTTGATAAGAATAATGCAATTCAAAGGGGGTTTTAGTAGTTGAGCTTAGAATTAAAGGAATTTCCATGAAGCTAAATATAAAAAAATCAAAACTAAAGACACTTTCAAATGATAATTCGTCATTACCAAGTAAAGCAACTAAAGCTATTGCAGGTGGTGGTATTTGGGTATCGTTGTATAACGAGTGTAATGTAACTTTAACTGATGCGACAAAGTGCTTTACTCAAAATATCACTGACTGTACAAGTAACTACTGTGGTTAAATAGTTTAAGTATGTTAAGGCCAGTGTTAGCTGGCTTTTTGATAATAAGCGCATTTCTTACTAGTCTTTATTCCATGAACTTTTATTTCCTACACCTTAACTACATAAATATTTCGATAATAATGAGGTATGTATGAGAAACACGTTTTTAATTAGTCGTCTTGTTACGCCTTTTGGAATTTTTCGGGTGTCTGGGCATTACGATAATAAAAAGGATCTAGAGATAATAAATTTAGATGTTATGGGTACAGATGGGTGGGTGTTATTTAATAAAGATTTTGATAAGAAAGAAGAACTATATTTACATATTAAAGAGTTTTTATCGACTAACGACGAGTTTTAGGCTTAGCGTTAATCATAAGTATAAATTAAATATATTAAGAATAATTGGAATTATGACTATTCCTCGTTCGATGCCAGGTGAATTTTTACCTGACATCAGAAGGTCAATGTCGCCTTAGTTTAATTTGGCCACTGTATTTACAATACTATCAATCTGTTGATTAATTTCGTTTATGGTCGTGTTTAGCTCTCCAATAAGAACGACACCTGAGCTGACCTGCTCAGCACTTTTTCTCATAGAATCCGACACTTCTTCTGAATGCGTAAGGTTTGCCTTAACAACATCGGCAATTTCAGTCGTTGAACTACTGGTTCTAGCGGCAAGTTGACGTACTTCGTCGGCAACAACAGCAAACCCTCTCCCTTGCTCACCCGCACGAGCTGCTTCAATGGCTGCATTGAGCGCCAGTAAATTAGTTTGCTCTGCAATGGCGCTGATAGTAGATACAATATTACTGATTTGGTCTGACTGTTTGTTCAAAGCCTCTATTTTTGTCAATGCTATACTCATGTCATCGCTCAATGTTTGCATGAGATCAATTACACCCGTGACAGACTCTGAGCCTGTTTGAGCTGCTTTATCCGCCAAGCTTGAGGCATGACCCACATCCTCCTGCGTTTGGCGTGTCCCGACAATGCGTTCTGTGATATCGGATGCAAATTTAGTCACCTTGATGACTTTGCCGTTTTTATCGATAATAGGGTTATAGCTGGCTTCAAGCCATAACTCGTTACCCAGTTTATTTTTTCTTTCAACTTGACCGCTAAAATAATGACCAGCAGCTAATTGGTTCCAAAGTGCAGTGTAGTCTCGAGACTGAACGATATGTTCTGGGCAAAACAGACTATGGTGTTGACCTTTGATTTCGTCTAAGCGGTAACCTGTTGCCGCCAAGAAATTATCGTTGGCACTGAGCACATTACCTGATGTATCAAATTCGATAACAGCCATAGAACGGTACAGTGCGTCAATCAGGTTTTGTTGAGATACAGCTGTGTGTTCACGCTTAGTGACATCAGAAGCAAATTTGATGATCTTGACTAATTGGCCATCGATATTGAAAACAGGGTTGTAGCTGGCCTCAAGCCAAAGTTGTTTTCCAGAGCGAGTAAAGCGTTCTATGGTGCCAGAGAAAAAATCGCCTCGATTTAGGTTTTGCCAAAGATGTTGGTAATCCGCCGAGCTAGTATATTGCCTATCACAAAAAATACGATGATGTTTACCAATTAACTCATCTAATTCGTACTCCATTACTTTGAGAAAGTTATCATTTGCTGTAATGATTTTTCCATCGGGGGTGAACTCAATGATAGCGGTAGAGCGCCCTACAGATGCTAGCGTCTGCTCAAATGCTTGTTTCTCGCCCATAACTTGATCTAGCGATTGCTGCAGTGCTTTTCTTTCTTTGCCAAAACTAAACATTGATGTTCAAAACCCTCAAGGCGATTATTTAGGATTGTCGAATTATTGTTATGTGCAAGCGAAAGTCAATGAGTATGTTTAAATATCATAAATTAGTATGTATTTTGTACCTTTTATGGTTTAAGTAAGTCTATAATTTCCATAAAAAACAATGGTTTGTTTATTTATTGATATTGTTTGAATTAGATTGCTTTTATGTCACCAAAGAAAGCTTCTAGCGCTTTAAGATGTTGCTTTTTGTGTATTTTATTGAACGAATGGATGAGTTTTAAACAAAGTGTATTTTAATATTATTAGTGCTGTAGCGCTGTGTATACTTTGCTCAAGCAATAGAGGCCCACAATTCAATGGAGTGGACTAGTACCTTAAATTTTTTTAGATGCGTGATATTGTTGAAAGTAGTACAAGATAAGTGGTAAACATGCTTAGCAAATAAAAATAATAATTTGGAGTATATGATGCGATTTAGCTTTATGGTTTTGATACTCGTCTTATCGTTTGGGATCCAGGCAAGTGATACACCTGAAAAAGCGGTGAGCTCGTTGTTCTCCGCGCTCTCACATGCGGCAAAAGAAAAGCCGAATATCCCAATGCTTAAGAAGCTATTTCACCCTGAGGCAAAAGTTTATGGTGTCCATTTTACTAAAGACGTCCCGAGTTTGATGGCCATTTCTAGTACCGAGTTTATTAAATTGCTTGATAAAGTGCCTGAAAAAGGGTTTTACGAATGTGAGGTGGTGAGAAAAGTGCAAACATATGATCGTTTTTCACAAGTATACAGCGTGGCAGAAACTCGGTTTAATAGAGAGCAAAAGCAGCCTGATTTTACAGGGGTAAATAGCATTCAGCTTTATAAACACGACAATGAATGGCAAATATTATCCTTATATTATCAGATAGAAAGCCCTAGCCACCCCATAAGCTTAGAGGGCGCTAAAAGTGGTGTGTGCTTGTAGCTAGAGCTAAGAACACCAAATGGCTTAGCAGTGCTTCATTTCGTTGTTGAGCCAGTCGGTAAATATTTGAAGCCTTGCTAGCCTGGGGGAATTTGTATCGTAGACAAAATATCGCTTAACTTTGTTTGGATGTGGCAGTTTGTAGGGAATAACAAGGGTTCCCCTATCCAGTTGCGCTTGACATAAGTACGGAGCTGCCAGTGTAACGCCATGACCACTAGAAACCGCACTAATTGCCATGTCTGTTGAGTTGACCTTTGTCCAAAGAGTGTGATGTTCAATCCCTTTCACTCCGGCTACGTCAAACCAGCTAGGCCAATCGTAGGGACCTGCATGAGTTAAAGTGACTATATGCTGGGACAATAGATTGGCGGGGTCGTTTAAATTGAGTTGTTTCGCTAAGCTATTTGAGCAAATAGGGTAAACGGGTGACTCGCCAAAGTATTCGCAGTTAAAATTATCCGGTGTATGTTGCTCAACCGTGGTACCAAATCGAATTGCTAAGTCTATATGGGCCTGCTTTAAATCAACAAAATTTGCTGATGAAGAGACGTTAATTTGAATATTAGGGCAACGATCTGTAAAGTCCTGCAACCTTGGCATCAACCAAAGTGAAATAAAAGCCTGAGTAGAGGTGATAGTCAGCTCACCTTCAAGGCCCTCTTTTTGAACTTGGTTGATCCCTTTATTTAATATCGTGAGCCCTTTTTGAGTGTGTTCGAACAGGGCAGATCCTTGCTGCGTCAGCAGCATCCGTTTTCCTTTACGAATAAACAAGCAAGTATTGAGTAAGGCTTCGAGTTGACGAATTTGTTGACTGACAGCTGCTTGAGATATACATAATTCTTGTGCTGCTAGGCTGTAGCTATTGTGTCGTGCCGCACATTCAAACGTGACTAGCAGGTTGATATTTTTAAACACGTGATGTTGATAATCCTTGAATTTATCTTGGTATTATAAGCAGAGCTTATAATAAAAGTCGATTTTCATCGTTGGTCTTTTTTAATCGAGACTGCAAAAATGCAGCCATTGAATATACATCAATACAATGAATAAATAGAAGACAAGGACATAATGATGATTGAATTTAAACAGCTTCACCAACAGAAGGCGCCACTTTTATTGGCAAACGTCTGGGACGTAACCAGTGCAAAATGTGCTGAGCAAGCTGGCTATCAAGCAATTGGTACCTCCAGTGCAGCATTGGCTGCAGTGCTCGGTTACGAGGATGGTGAACATATACCTTTCGAAGAGCTATTGTTTGTTGTGAAAAGGATCGCAGCATCTAGCAGATTGCCTTTGAGTGTTGATATGGAGTCTGGCTTTAGTGCAGATCCGCATATTATTGCAAACCATATTCAACAGTTAGCCAAGTTGGGTGTCGTGGGGGTAAACATTGAAGATAGCCGAGTAAGAGATACACGCACATTATGTAATAAAGATGAGTTCGCGGCCCTGTTGCAGAGCGTGCGTGCAGAGCTTACCGCGAGAGATGTACCCATGTTTATCAATGTGCGCTGTGATGCATTTTTGCTGGGTGTTGATAATGCAGTAAATGAAGCACTGAGCAGAGCGAGTAGCTATCAAGCAGCCGGTGCGGACGGACTCTTTTTCCCATGCATATCTCGTGAACAAGATATTATTCAAGTGATTGCAGCAACTCCATTACCAATTAATGTGATGGCTGTCCCATCTCTACTTGGCATAGAAATACTGACAAAGCTTGGTGTTAAGCGAGTTAGCACAGGCAATTTCGCGCAGATAGCAATGAATGAGCAATTGAGTGCAAAGTTATTGCAAATTAAAACGCAAGGCAGTTGCTCAGTGCTTTTTGAGTGATGGTATTTTTAGCAACACTTTTGACCAAGAAATTATGTGCGTGTGCGGTTGTGCAACTGTCCCCGAGCTTTTGATTATCAAATAGAGATAACGCTCGTGTTTTAAATGGTTCAAATAGTAACGCTATGAAAGCGGTTCACTTAACTTCATAATGGAGTGATGAGGTATGTCGCACATTGTAACTTCTAAATGACTGAAGTCTTGGTTATAAGGTGATGCTGCATATAGAATATTTGAGTTATCTTTAAACGTTGAGCGGCTCAAAATATTGATTGAGCTTTTACCCTGAACAAGCGCATACATCTTGCTTTGACTTATTTTCCAAGCACAAACCTTTTCGATTTCAGGGTTATTAGCTTGTGTGATTTTGACGACATTTGACGCGATAGATAAGTCCATGTAGCTTTTTTGACTGCATGCTAATTTGTAATAAAAGGCGCTGGAATTAACATTACAGGGTATAAGCTCAAACTCAACCGCATTTTTGACTAAACCATTGCCATAAAATAAGCCGGATATTTCATTACTAATTGTTATATAGCCAAAATCTTGACCTTGAGTAACTAGTTTTAGGTGTTGTTTGCTCATGCTTAATTACCCACAGTGATTTGACATCACCTGTATTGCACTCTCTTTAACTCATGTTAATAAGACGAACGTCTTAATGAGAACATTAATGAGACTTTATTGAGTAAATATGACATTAGGTCAAAACTTATGTATTGGTACGAATAAGTTTTGATAGAGTTCATCTGACTATAAGTATAACTTCTTACTTCCTCCATAATTTGTTGATAACGTCTCCTTAGTCATTTAAAACCCTGTATACGTAGCAAGAAACAGGTCAGTGTTCCGAGCAGCATAAGAACGCTTTTTGATGGCTTAATAAATGCATAAAATTCCACGATAGACTTTACTAATTCAAAAAAGGTGTGAAATTGAATTAAGGCATTTTCAAACAAATATGAAGCCAAAGCTGATAAAGCTGTTAATCAAATGACAGGTTTTGGGTGTGTACCCAGCTAATAATAAAGTCTCATATTGTGAATTTTGCTAAAGAAATCACGCATTTTTCCGATAAATTTAGTAATAATAGTAACTTGTACTATTTTGGCATTGAGTGTGTTTACAATCATTCATAAACTGCCTGAAAAGCGGCCGATTTTAACTTAACATTGTAAGGGCTATGTGCTGAAATGGTGGAAGTTGCATAAAAAAAAGTAAAATATGCAAGAGTATTTAGGAAGGAAGTGATGTCGTTGTTTAGTTTTGATGAGGAATCTGGGTATGTTTCTATGAAGGAACATCCTGCGCACTCGGGGTTTCCCGCTAGTGCTGCACAGCTAGTTGAGCTGCTAGAACAATCCTCTTATGCCGACTTTGATGTCATTCATGCCAACATTGGTCAATTATTTGCCCCTTCTGATGATAGAGACAAAGACGTCCTTATCGTTGCGAGGGCGGTCGACGCTTCCATTACTGTACGTGTTGAAGAAAATAACATGTTAGCGGAAGCCAGACTAACCACTGCCAGAGGTGGTAAGTTAATCACGATTGATGAAGCAAGAGATGCTTTGACCAATGCAGGTGTGGTAAAGGGTATAAATGAAAGAGCGCTTGATACATTTTTGGGCCAGCAATTTGAGCAATCCCCCGGTAGTGTGTATTCAGGTATAGTCGCCCATGGTGTCAGAGCAAAAGATGGTACGGATGCACGGTTTGTTCGGTTATGTATGACTGCACAGGATCGCGTACTGAGCCCTCAGGAAAAATCCGGTGGCAAGGTTGATATGCGAGATTTGGGTGCCATCATTACTGTTAAGCCAGGTAGTCCACTAATGAAAAGGGTTCCGCCAACACCTGGTGAAGAAGGCTTTTCTGTGTTTGGTGATGTGTTAGAACCTAAACCGGGTAAAGACTACGCACTACAGGTATCGGAGGGGACAAAGATAAGTCCAGATGATCCCAATTTACTGATTGCTGACGCAAAAGGTGTTCCCGTGGCTGTGCCGCGCGGTATGCGTGTTGATGATGTTTTATGTTATGACAACGTAGACGTAACGACTGGGCATATCGAGTTTGACGGCAGTGTGGTTGTCAGTGGTGATGTTAAAGATGGCATGAGAATAAAGGCATCTGGTGATATTACGGTCATTGGCTTTGTTGAATCTGCACAGTTAGAAAGTGAAAGTGCAGTGACTGTTATGCTTGGGGCAATAGGACGTAAACGCATAGAGGGCGAAGACTTTTCTTGTATCATTAAGGCTAAACGTACAATTTCGGTTGGATACGGGCAATATTGCCACATTGAGTCTGAGCAGGACCTATTTATTGAGCGCCAAGCTTTGCATTGTGATTTGAAGTCGAAAAGACTGATCAGAGTGGGCAAGGGGGATACACCTCGTGGAAAATTAATTGGCGGCAATGTGTATAACGCGATGCGCATTGAAGCAGGTGAAGTGGGGGCGCCTTCAGGAACAAGAACACGTATTGTTCTTGCTCAAGATTGGTATGACTTGAAGAAAAAAGAAAAGGAATTTAAAGAGCTTGATAAGCTTTTATCAGACAAGATACTCGCTGTGAAACGGGCGCAAATTAAAGCGAAAAAGACACCTGTTTCAGATAAGCGAGATAATTACCTGAAAAAACTGGCTGTTACAGAGCAACGTCTTGATACACACTACAAACGTAATGTCCGTAATTGTAAGTTAGTTGCGCAAAAGTTACTGCGCTTGGTAAAGTTAAGTCGTGTCAAAGTGAATGAGCTAATGCATCCGGGTATAGAACTGACTATCGCAAAAGACAGTCGGTCTTTTTCCAGAATTTACCCACCTCATTCTGTTAAGTTAGACGCTGGGAAAATTACCCAGGAGTTTCAAAACTAAAAAAAGCAGCCTAGGCTGCTTTTTTTAGTTTTGATGATTAGTTTAAATAGCGTTAATTAACCCTGCTCAGTACTACCTGACTCTTCGCTTTGAGGTAGTGGCCAGCCACCTAGAGCTTGCCATTTATTGACAATGTAGCAGAATAGCTCTGCTGTACGTTCAGTATCATAAAGTGCAGAGTGTGCTTGAGAGTTATCAAATTCTATTCCGGCAGCTCGACATGCTTTTGCAAGTACTGTCTGACCCAGCGCTAGTCCTGACAAAGATGTGGTATCGAAGCTAACGAAAGGGTGAAAAGGTGTGCGTTTTATATTATTACGCTCAATTGCCGCGTTCAAAAAACCATGGTCAAATGCCGCATTGTGAGCAACAATGACAGAGCGCTGACATCCAGCATCTTTTTGTGCCTTTCTGACTGCTTTGCAGATTTCTTTGATTGCTTCGCTTTCTTCTACTGCACCACGTAGCTCAGAGAAAGGGTCAATACCGTTAAACTCTATGGCAGATTGCTCTATGTTAGCCCCCTCAAAAGGCGATACATGGAAATGAATGGTTTTATCAATGCTGAGCTCACCTTGACTGTCCATTTTTAATAAACTGACCGCAATCTCTAGCAAGGCATCAGTTTCTTTATTGAAGCCTGCTGTTTCAACATCAATTACTACGGGGAAAAAGCCTCTGAAGCGTTTTGCGAATAGGGTTTGCTCTTGTTCTGCCATGATTAACTTGGATTTCTAAAATTAGCCGCCTATTATACTGATCATAAGGCAAGATGCTAATTAGGATCGGGTCAACAAGTAGATATTTTTACTTTCTGTCGATTTATTGTCTCGAAAGACGGTATGTTTATTGCTTCTGTGTATCTTGAAATATGATTTAGGCACTACAACGTTGGCCTGTTTAGTTGTTCATAGGCTTGGAGAAGAAAAGTGAGTTTACATTTCAATATATTAGCGACGGTAATTACATGCGTGTTTGCGACTAGTGCGCACAGTGCCATGCGGCAATACAGTGCCTCCGTTGATAACTCCAAGTGGATGGTAGATAGAACGACACGGTTATCTTGCACACTTTCTCATGATGTTCCATATTACGGCGAAGCCATTTTTAGCGCGACAGCAAGTAAAAACAAAGATCTTACTTTTAATCTTGATATGGTTATTCGACCCGAAGACTATGATTTTGCAGGGCTGGAATCTGTGCCGCCAAGTTGGCGTGCAGGGTTGCCTGCGCGTTCAATGGGCGAGATGGCTTTACTTAAAAAGTTTGACGGAGAATTATCTAATCCAGTCGCTTGGGAAATGCTTACAGAGCTTGAAAAAGGCTATCAACCTACCTTCTACTATCAAGATTGGAATAACAAGCATGACCAGATTGCCGTTTCTTTATCGTCTGTCAACTTCAAAAAATCATATTGGGACTTTTTACAGTGCAGAGATAACTTGTTGCCGTACAGTTTTGAAGACATCGCATTTGTGGTGATGAATTACCGTAAGAATTCGAGCGACTTGACTAAGTCATCACGCAAGCGACTGGATATGATTGGAGAATACTTAAACAATGATCCAGACATTGATTCAATTTATATTTCAGCCTACTCAGACAGTTATGGTGGTAAAAACGTCAATTTGAATCTATCTAAAAAGCGCGCGATGGCGATTAAAGAATATATGGCAAGTAAAGGCGTACCGGCTGAAAAAATAATGACGGATGGCTTTGGTGAAAAGCGTCATGTTGCGATAAACACGACACCGATAGGGCGTGAAGCGAACCGTCGAGTGATAATACAAATTTCCAAGCCCTAATCGCGGGCTTGGTAGCATCAGTTCATGCGGTGCTTAGATTTTATTCCTGATCATATCTCTGATAACTAAACGGGCAGGGTGCAGTGCCTCGTGAACTCGTTCGCTAAATGGCAAAGGTTCTTGGGTCAAACTTGCAACCAGGTGCTCCGTAACAAGAGGTGCAGTGCACAGTCCTCTTGCGCCAAATCCGGTGACTACATGCAGTCCTTTATGAGGTAAGTTTTGGGCTTTAAAGTCGTAGAACTTGCCTCTTTTGATATTCTCGTATGCTTGCAGCAAATCATGTCTGTCTTGGACTTGCCCAATCATGGGGGTATGGTCGTTAAAGCAGCATCTCACAGCAGCTTTAGCGCTTTCAATTGAGCCTAGACTATTATTGAAGTCAGTCCCTTGATAAAAGCCAGCAAGTTGTTCACGGTTGGTGATGTTATCTTGTTCAGTGACTTCTCTTGATTTGCTATGTTTTTCAAAAGTTGCGCCCATGCAATGTAGGCCATTGTGGCTCGGAGTAAAGTAGCCTTTATGGCAAAGTACTGTAGCCAGTTTAGATGAGGTATCTCCCTCGTTGATATGAGAGACTTGTCCGCGGACGCCGTGAATGCCAATATCTTTCGTTTGCTCAAACCGATCTGAGTGTTCACCTGCGCAAACAAATACATCTGAAAATGGACCGAATTGACCTTCGTTTGTCGTCAGGTACCAACCGTCTTCTTTCTTATCTAGCTTTTCAACGTGAGTATTAAAGTGACACTCGCTAGCTTGTAGATCTTGTGCTGCATTAAATACAGATTTAGTGAGCCTAGGAGGACTAACCCATCCGCCAAGTTCAATAAATAGTCCACCGTACGGGGTATCAATATTGGCAATTTCTTGAGCTTCGGTTTGATCAACTGCTTTGATCAGCTGTTTTGGAAAAATGTTGCTCTCGGCCACTTTGTTGTGTTGTGTTTTTTTACTGTCGTTGATGCTTTGTAATAGGACACCGCACCATTGATGGTCAAAGTGATAGCCAGTATTGAGAAGGTGGTCGTAAAAGCGTCTGGCATACAAAAAGCTATGCGCATAAAATTCAGATGGGATCCCAAACTCACTTTGTAGGTTTGGATAAACAGCACCTTGCAGGTTGTGTGAGGCACCTTGGGCAAGTGCGTCATCTTCGCAAAATAGGTTTGTTTTGATGCTGCGTTTTGCCAAATGATATTGCAAGCAACTACTTGCTATACCACCACCAATAATTGCAACATTAGATAGCTCAGCCGCATGTTGCTGATAGTACAATGGAGTTGTTGCCTGTTCGGTCGTCGCATTGAGCTTACCAACTACCATTTCTCGTTTTCGGCCATAGCCTTTGACTTTTTTACACTTAAATCCTGCACTTTGTAAGCCTCTTCGAACAAAACCAGCAGCGGTAAAAGTTGCAAAGGTAGCGTCTTTTTGACTCAAATGTGCCATTGCGTTAAAAAGGGATTGTTGCCACATATCAGGATTTTTGCTTGGTGCAAAGCCATCCAAATACCAAGCATCTACAATGCCTTTGCTCTGATAAGCTATTTGTGGCATCGAATCTTCAACATCTCCAAACCAGAGATCCAAAACAACGCGACCTTGCTCAAATTCAAGTCTATGGCAGCCTTGCAGTGCAAGCGGGTATTGCTCACACAGTTGCTCCGATAGCGATGTTAATCCGGGCCAAGCTTTTAAAGCTTGCTTTAAGTCATCAAGTTTAATGGGGTATTTTTCAAACGACATAAAGTAAAGTCGTTCAACAGCTAGATTCTCTGCTTGTTTAAAGCGAGCCCACGTATTTAAAAAATTCAGCCCTGTGCCAAATCCAGTTTCTGCGATCACAAAGTGCTTTCTAGGGTGTTTTGTGAGTCTTGTTTGTAGTTCATTTTGCTCAAAGAAAACATAATTTGACTCAGCCAACCCATCGTCATTGGAAAAATAAACGTCGTCAAAGTTGTCGGCAACAGGGGTACCTGAATCATTAAAGTGGATTTGTGCGTTACTTATCATATAAATACGTTGGTATAATGCTCATTGATGACTGGTATTTTACTGCTTTTATTTGCATTAGTCCGTTGCAATTTCACAAATATCAGTTCAGAGTACGTGTGTACGCTGGAAAGCTGACCACTTGATCAGTATTTTACGCGTAGAATACACCTAAATTTTTTAAGTCCTAAGGGAATTACCCATGAGAAGAGCCGTAATTACGGGGATCGGTGTTGTTTCAAGCATCGGTAACAACAAGCAAGAAGTATTAGAATCTTTGAAAGCGGGTAAAAGTGGTATTGCTTTTAACCAAGAGTTTGCTGACATGAATTTGCGCAGCAATGTATCAGGCAAAATTGATATTGATGTGAAAGCGTTAGTAGACCGTAAGGCGCACCGCTTTATGGGCGATGCTGCTGCCTATTCATATATTGCGATGGCGCAAGCTATCGAAGACTCAGGTTTAGCTGAAGACCAAGTTTCAAATGAACGTACTGGCCTTGTAGTTGGTTCTGGTGGTGGTTCTTCTAAATACCAAGTAGAGGCAGCTGATATTTTACGTGAGCGCGGTGTTAAACGCGTTGGCCCTTACATGGTACCGCGTACTATGGCGAGCACAACATCGGCATGTCTAGCAACACCTTTCAAGATTAAAGGTGTAAACTATTCAATTAGCTCTGCATGTGCAACATCTGCACACTGTGTTGGTCACGCGGTTGAACAAATTCAACTTGGCAAACAAGACGTTATTTTTGCAGGTGGCGGTGAAGAACTACACTGGACACTGGCAATGGAATTTGACGCGATGGGCGCGCTATCAACTAAGTACAACGAAGAGCCAGAAAAAGCGTCACGTACATATGATGCAAACCGTGACGGTTTTGTTATCTCTGGTGGTGGCGGTATCATGGTAATTGAAGAGCTTGAGCACGCGCTTGCTCGTGGCGCGCATATCTATGGTGAAATCGTAGGTTACGGCGCGACTTCAGATGGTTACGACATGGTTGCGCCATCAGGTGAAGGCGCAGTTCGTTGTATGAAGCAAGCGATGGCAACAGTTGATGGCGACATTGATTATTTGAATACGCACGGCACATCAACACCGGTTGGTGATGTAAAAGAGCTCGGCGCAATTCAGGAACTGTTTGGCGATAACTCACCTGCAATCAGTGCTACTAAAGCAATGACTGGCCACGCTTTAGGTGCAGCTGGTGTTCACGAAGCCATTTACTCAGTACTTATGCTTGAAAATAACTTCATCACGCCATCAATTAATATTGATGAGTTAGATGAAGAAGCAAAAGGCTTAGACATCGTAACTGAACGTCGTGATGTTGAATTAAATACTGTGATGTCAAACAGCTTCGGTTTTGGTGGCACAAATGCAACGCTTGTTGTTCAAAAATACAAAGGTTAATTTTTTAAATTAGCTAATTGATAAAAAGCCCGAAAGGGCTTTTTTTATACCTAAATTATTATAGTTATTAATCCTCATCATAATTTATACCTCTACATACCATCAATTTATAAATATATTTATCGTGTATTTTACCTTGTTGAATAAAAAATTTTGCTGTGCTAAAAAGTGTGCGTACATACAAGGTGTACGTAGTTATAAAAGGGATAATTATGGAAGATATATACGAAGTAGATGTTGATGGAGATGGTATCAGTGATGGCGTAGTCGCTGACTTGGACGGCGATGGGTATATTGATACTGTGGGCGTTGATCAAGACGGTGATGGTTACATTGATACCGTTGCAATGGATACTGATGGAGATGGTTATGTAGATACCGTCATGGTTGACGAAGACGGTGATGGCGTAGTTGATGCTATTGCGATGGATACAGATGGTGATGGCTATGTAGACACTGTTGGCGTTGACTCTGATGGCGACGGCGTTATCGATACTGTGGCTGTAGATACAGATGGTGATGGGGTAATTGACGTTGTCGCCATGGATCTCGATGGTGACGGTGATATAGATGCGGTGATCGCTGATACTGACTTTGATGGTGAGGCGGATACCATGATTATTGAAGACGATGGATTTGACGATTATTAATATAATAAAGGGATTTAACTATGTTCAATAAAATAAAAGAAACAGCAGCAAAAAACTTCACTGATGAAGAAGGGAATAATCAATTGGGCGTTAATTTAAAAGAAAAGAGTGAAGGCTTAACTGCTTCTATTAAGCAAAAAGCGACAGATGCGAAAGATAATATCAAAGATATATCTGTCATGAACAAAGTAAAAGAGTTCACCAAAGCATCTGTAAAAACAGTTGAAGATATTGATAACGACTTACTGGCGAGTAATTCGCAGTATGAAATCAATAACTTTAGAGTTTCAGCAACGGCTGGTGTTACAGCTGGTATGACCCTAGATATTCACTTTGTTAAAAACCAAGGTGCGAAGGAAATTGCGCAGAAAGCATCGCGCTTTTTGATTGTGGTTAACCCTGACACTGGAAGCAAAATCCAAGTACCACGAAGTGCACTAGTGAATAAAGAAACAGCGAAGATTAAAGATCCAAAAACAGATGCTGTACTAACAATTGATGCTAAAACTGGCGCGATACTGGCTTAGTTTTAAAGCAAATAACGATATACAGCCTAAATGCTAGGCTGTATATTCCATGTGTTAAACCTTATGCTTCATGAGCCTTTCTTTATCGCGAGACCAGTCTCTGTCTTTGATGTCTGCGCGCTTGTCGTGCATTTTCTTACCTTTTGCTAGGTGAAACTCTAATTTTACCCAACATTTTTTCCAGTACATTGCAGTAGCGACTAATGAAAAGCCATCACGTTCTGTGGCACCGATTAATCTGTCTATTTCACGCTTATTGAGAAGTAGCTTACGATAACGAAGCGGATCGCAGATAACATGTGTAGAAGCACTGTTTAAAGGTTGAATTTGAGAACCAAGCAAAAACGCTTCACCGTCTTTTAGATGGATATAAGTTTCTGAGATATTCACTTTACCTGCTCGGATACTTTTAACTTCCCAGCCTTGTAGTTCCATACCTGCTTCGAACTTATCGTGTAAAAAATACTCATGACGCGCTTTTTTATTTAACGCGATGGTATTGCTTGTTGATTTATTTGATTTTTTCTTTGCCATAATGGCTTAGTCTACCTACAAATCGAATTGGAAAACAGTGTTATTTAATTTATCTGCGATATTTTCGCTCACAGTGGCGCTGCAAACAAGAAAAATCTTGAAAAGCTTGGTAAAATTGGCACAGTAAAGTTTGGAGATTGTATGCCACAAGTAGAAAAAAGTGCATTGGTGATGTACAGCACACAAGAAATGTTTGATTTAGTCAATGATGTAGATGCGTATCCTGATTTCCTACCAAATTGCTCAGGTGCAAAAGTACTAAGCAGTTCAAATGATGAGATGACAGCAAGCTTGGAAATATCAAAAGCGGGTCTGACCAAGTGGTTTACGACAAAAAATCAGTTTGAAGGTAATCGAGTTAAAATGCAGCTTGTTGATGGACCGTTTAAATCATTGCAAGGCTATTGGGAGTTTATTGAGTTAGATGAACAAGCGTGCAAAGTTAATTTAAAACTGGAATTTGAATTTGCAAGTAAACTTATCGAGCTGGCTTTTGGTAAGGTCTTTAACGAAGTGGCAAAAAATATGGTCACAGCGTTCACCCAACGGGCTAAGTCTGTCTACGGGGTTAGATAAATGATAAAAGTTGAAGTTGTTTTTGCGCTTCCTGAAAAAGCGACCAGTGTAACCGTAGATGTGGCGGAGGGTACCTCTGCTGAACATGTAGTTATGCAATCGGGTATTTTAGATAAGTGTCCTGAAATTGACCCAACTAATCTGAGCCTTGGTATTTGGAATAGAACGGTAAAGTTACATCAGGTGGTAAAAGAAGGGGATCGAATAGAAATTTACAGGCCTTTAATTGCTGATCCTAAAGAGGCTAGGCGTCGCAGAGCTGACAAGGCAAAAGAAGAAGGTCGTGCAAATAAGATCACGGGTGGTCGAGCATAAAGAGTGTTATTTGATAAAAAGCCACGTTCTTACGTGGCTTTTTAATGCTAGATAGTAAGTCTATTTAATATTGTCTTCACTTTGCTCATGGACTGCTTTTTCATCAGCTAAGTCTTCCTTTAACTTTCTGATTTTTAAACCAAGCTCTTGCCCTCTGTGTCTTGCGTAGTATGTACAACCAATAAACATAGCTGAGGCAAAAGTTAACTCTAAAGCTATCCATATTAGCTCATCAGTTGCTATCCAAAGCAAAGTGAGTCCGTGTATAAAATATATAATGACAATGAAGTTAGCCCATGCAAAGGTATAGGGTTTATCTTGTACTATGCCTTTTAATGGCAGCAACAATGGAAGAATGTAAACTGTAAATATAAACCCTTCGCTGTAACCCTCTCTTGGTGATGCTACAAACAACCACAGGGGCATTAATAACAACAGACCACAATATCCAAATAAGGCGAGTCTATGGAACAGCTTTGTTTTTGGTTGCTTGGGGATCTGAGTCATAATAACTTACTGGCCACTCTGTAGAGCCGAACGGCGACCGCTCGGCAGATTTTTACTTCAGTTTCAGTTAACTGGGCACTATTTTCTAGACCTGCAACATGTGATGCGCCATAGGGTGTCCCACCACTTTCTGTAGAAAGTAATTCAGGCACATCATAGGGTACTCCCATTAACATCATGCCATGATGTAGTAAAGGGAGTGATAGGTTTAAGAGTGTTGCCTCGTTACCGCCATGCATGCTACTTGATGATGAAAAGACACAGGCCGGTTTATCAATCAGTTGACCTTTTAACCACAAATCGCTGGTTGTTTCCCAAAACGTTTTTGCTTGTGCCGCCATCATGCCAAAACGTGTTGGTGTGCCAAATGCTAGGCCATCACACTCAATAAGGTCTTGTTTAGAAATCACAATATCATGAGGATGTTTTTGTACAAATGTGCGTAAACGCACAGTCGCACCTTGTGCGCTCAGTGTATCGGCGATTTCATTGGCCATAGACTCTACAGAGCCATGGCTAGAATGATATAAAACTAAAATAGTTGGCATAGCTTAGATAATATCTAGTACTGATTCAGGAGGACGTCCCAGCGCAGCTTTGTCACCTTTAACAACAATAGGGCGCTCAATTAGCTTTGGGTTATCAAGCATAGCTTGTCTTAAAGTCGCTTCATCGCTGTCTTTATTTAGACCAAGCTCTTTGTATATTGCTTCTTTATTTCGAACTAACTGGTGTGCAGAATCAAAACCTAACTTAGATATAAGTGCGTTTAAGGTTTCTGAATCAATAGGTGTTTTCAAATACTCAACTATTTCAGGTTGAATTGAGTTTTCTTCTAACAAAGCAAGTGTTTGTCTTGATTTAGAACAGCGCGGATTGTGGTAAATAGTGACTGACATAATGAACCTTTTAAAACGGTAACCAATAATCTTAACGGTAATTGTAACTGATTGATTTCAGTGTGCCTATCTTCTGTGCCCGCAGGTTGGATACGAGTTAGGATGATATAGGCACCTGTTTTTTTATAATTTAGCGAGCTCTTTTTGCATATTTCGATACTTGGCAAGTAGGGCTTTCAAACGAAGTTTTTTAATTTCGTCTTCTTTTTCAATAAAGTTAAGCGCTTTTTGCACTTCATCTGCGGCTTTCATGAATGCACCATAGTGAGAGAGTAAACTCGCACGAGATTCATGATATGCGGCTTTATTTTTACTGAGCTCATAAGTTTCTGTTAAAAGTTGCTTGGCAAGTACATGATTTGGTTTTTCCAACAAGAACACTTTAAGAAGCTGTTCAGCTTTGTCATATTCTTTCGCCTTGATAGCTGTATTTGCAAGGTTTAATGTAATAACTTGGTTGTTAGGGCGCAACTTGTGCTTTTTCTCTAACACTTCGATTGCAGGCTTGAATAGCTTTTGTCCTATCTTGATATCAGTATAAACGTCCAGATAAAACAAGTTATTAGGTTGTGCCTTGACTAATTTATTGATGATTTCTTCTGCTTGGTCATATTTCTTCTGATCAAGTAAAGATATTGCGAGCCCGTACTCATATTGGCTTTTGTCCAAATCCGATGTAGTTCTTAAAGTATTCTCAAAATAGGCTTGTGCGTCTTGAGAGTCCATGTGGTAGCGTGCGATCACTCGGCTTTTTGCATAGAGAAAATCTGCACTGCTAGGAACATACTTCTTTGGGTATTGCTGGGCTCTTAACCTGACATCTGATACTCGCGAGTCCGGTAAAGGGTGAGTGAGTAAAAAAGCAGGAGGTTTATTTTGAAAGCGCACTTGAGCCGCTAGTTTAGTTAGAAACTCACTTGCCGCGTAGGGGTCATAACCCGCTTTTTGCAGCGTTTGCATACCAAAGCGGTCGGCTTCTTGCTCTGCTTTTCTGCTATGAGTTAGCTGACTTAATGCTGCTTGTGTACTATTTGCTGCGAGTATAGCCATTCCTGCGTCAGGCGCAACAACTGTGGCCAGAATACCCGTGATCATACCTGCAATGGTCAATGCGCTATTATCTTTGGCACTTTGTATACGTCTTGCTAGGTGTCGTTGCGTAACGTGTGCAATTTCGTGTCCCAGCACAGATGCAAGTTGGCTTTCATTATCAGACTGAGCAATCAAGCCTGTGTGCACGCCAACGTGACCTCCATAAAATGCAAATGCATTGATAGCTTTGTTATTTATCCAGAAAAACTTAAATGGAAATCTTACGTCATTGGCACTAGCAACCAGCTTGTTGCCAAGCGATGATAGATATTCATTAAGAACAGGATCTTGTACAAGTGGTGAACTAGAGCGGATCTGCATCATCATCACTTCACCTAATGCTTGCTCTTTCTCAATAGGCAGCACTTGTACCGCTGATGTTCCAAGGTCTGGTAACTTAAAATCTGAAGCTGTACTGATTGAAGTGTAGCTCATTGTGATAGCACAAAGTGTGGTTATAAGAGCTTTTCTAAATTGCATCCTAATCCTTCTTAATATCTTCACCGAGCATGATCTTAGCTAGATTTAGCTCGTCTTCACAAGCTCGGGCGTCTTTTTCACATAATTGATAAAAATCTTTTATTGAGACACCATCAACGCTCACAACGTTCAATTCTCTTTTTAAAAGAGAGATTGTTTGATGCACTACTTTGTGTGCGTGGAGTATGAGGGCTTTATCTGCAATATCCCCACGCTCAAAATAAAAACCAATAAACTTATGCAGTTGACTAAATCTTATCAGTGATTTCATGGTATGGGGGTCCCATACGTTAAACTCAAGATATTTGTTGTCCTTTAGATAGGTATCTACTTTAACGCCACGGGCAATTGGAAACGCCCAAAGCTCATAACCCCGATCTGTAAAAGCTTGGTGTAGAGATATTTGAGGTGCGCCATTACAATGAACAATGCCGTTGTCATCTTCATAGCCATCGAGTAGTTGTAAATTCCAATTTCGCTTATCGAGTATTCTTTTTATCGCATTATCAAAACCATGTTGAAATATCCCTTCGCTTTCACTTACTGAGGATGCGACAAGGTGATAAAAGGGTGGCAACTCCCCCCAATTGATTTGCTTTTTATACCAATTGATTTCTTTTAATGTCGGGTTGGCCGGTAAACTTGCCTTGTTATTTGCTCTTGGCATGTGGTTTCCCGTAAAACTTGCTGTTCATATAAGAATAAACCATTGGCAAAGTACAAGCTACAGAAAGGCGCTGTAATATGCGTAAAATAGAATATTATTCTCTTGCTATTGAGTGCTTAGGTGCCTTATAAACAAGAAGCGTATTTATAGTAGTAAATATTATAGGTTTATAATTGGTTTCTAATGTTTTAAAAGTGTATAAGATGCTACTTTTTGTTTGTTTTATCTATCCTGATTGTAACGAAGTGAGTGCTTTTGAAGTTGGTTAAAGAGCAATGCATTGAAGCAAATGCCATCGATTTGAGACAGTATCAATGTCCACAGCTCTTTGTTCAGTTTAAGTGGCATTTAAAGAACTGCCCAGATAAAAGTATTCAGTATATTTGTACAGACGAGCAAGACCTGTCTGATGTTAAGCGCTATTTGTGCAACAACTCCTATCATTATGCCTTTATAGAAGAAGGTCAATTACATTACATTGAGGTGTACATCACGGATGTTTGAGTTAATTAAATCTTGGTATCAGGATAAATTTTCGGATCCCGATTCAGTTACGTTGCTATTAATGCTCGTTTTTACAGCGACAATGCTGTATTTCTTTGGTTCATTTGTTATTCCAGTGCTTGTCGCCCTAGTTATCGCATATTTGCTTGATTGGCCTGTCACTAGGTTACAAAAGTTAATGCCTAGTCGACTTATGGCGACAAATTTGGTGATGTTAGGCTTTATTGGCATTGTGCTGGCTCTGTTGCTTGTGATAGTTCCTGTTTTGTGGTCTCAAGCGAGCAATTTAGTGCAAGAAGCACCGAGCATGATTGAAAAGGGTCGAGATTACTTGTTGCACCTTCCTGAAGACTACCCAAATTTGGTCTCAGTACAGCAAGTACAAAACATTGTGGCTGGGGTTGAGAGCAAAGTACTTGCTTTAGGTGAGCTCATTGTTTCTGTATCCCTAACGTCGATTAAGGATTTAGTGGCTTGGTTAATTTACTTGATCCTTGTGCCTTTGTTAGTATTTTTTATGCTTAAAGACAAAGTGTCTCTAACTTCAGGTATTAAGCAACTAATACCAAAAGATAGAAAGTTAATTACGCAAGTGTGGGAAGAAATGGACCATCAAATCATGAATTATATTCGTGGCAAAGTCATTGAAATTGTGATTGTTGGAGGTACAAGCTTTATTGCTTTTGCCGTATTGGACTTACGCTATGCTGCTCTGCTTGGCACTTTAGTTGGGCTGTCGGTTTTGATCCCATTTATCGGTGCAGCATTGGTCACCATCCCAGTAGCTGCGGTGGCATTATTTCAATTCGGGGTAGCGCCAGAATTTTGGACCATTTTAATTGTATACGGTATTATCCAAGCACTTGACGGTAACTTATTAGTACCTCTGTTGTTTTCAGAAGCGGTGGACCTAAACCCCGTTTATATCATCGTAGCGGTACTATTTTTCGGCGGTTTATGGGGGTTTTGGGGAGTTTTCTTTGCTATCCCTCTAGCATCTTTAGTGAAAGCGTTAGGAAATGCTTGGTCAACAAGCCACAGGCGTGTACAGACAAGTTAGAATGAAATAGATATTAGACATGGGAGCTTTTAGCTC
>NZ_JAKFZS010000090.1 GCF_021654285.1 Pseudoalteromonas luteoviolacea
TGTTCTGCGCAACTAAATCAGGACACTTTTCTTAAGGAATTTTGCTCATACTCAACTGGCGTTTGATCACAGTTAGCTGTATGAAGTCGCTCTAAATTGTAATAGCGCATATACGCTGTCACATCATTTCTCATATATTCACGAGTTAGCTGAGGCACTTTCAACAACCAATCGTGTTTTAAACTGCCGAAGAACCGCTCAACCACGGCATTATCCCAACAAGCTCCGACATCACCCATACTCGCTCTAATGCCGTAATTAGCTAACAGTTTTCGGTAATGCTTACTGGTATATTGCGAACCTCTATCAGAGTGAAACACCAAGCCTTTTGGTGGCTGGCGTAAGTTATACGCTTTCATCATCGCTTTGCTCACTAAGTCTGTGGTCATGCGTCTATCAATGTGCCAACCAACGATACGGCGTGAATATAAGTCCATAACAATGGCTAGGTACATCCAGCCTTCGCCAGTTCTTAAATAGGTCTCATCACCAGCCCATACCTGATTAGGCGCAACAGGATTAAAGTTCTGATTCAGTAAATTATCAGCAACAGTATCACTGTGCTTGCGTTTGGTTGTTACCTTATAGGCTATGCGCTGGGTAACAACTAAGCCAAGCTTAGCCATTAACTTTTTAACGCCATACTCGCTAACATTTAGTCCCTCCTTGCATAACCGTTTCCGCAGTTCTCGGTAGCCTAAGCTATTTCGACTTTGCTTGAATATCGCTTTAGCTCTTCGATATAAATGAAGTTGCTCAGCCGTAATGATCTTAGCTGGGCGTTTAAGCCAAGCGTAATAAGCACTTCGGCTTACTTTCATTATTTTGCAAAGCTTCACCACAGGAAACGCTGTAGCTAGCTGTTGAATTGTTTGAAACGTTACTTCGTTTCCCTTAGCAGGAGGGAGCTGGCCTTTTTTAATATTTCTTTTTCCATCCTTAGCTCTTTAACTTCCTTTCGTAGCTTCAATAATTCGGCTCGCTCATCAGCACTTAAAATCGAGCCTGATTGCTCTGCTTCAAATTTTGCTTTCCAGTTATAAAGTAATTTATCTGTGATACCTAAAGACGCAGCCGCTTTAGATACGCTATAACCTTGCTCGGTTACTAATGCGACGGCTTCTTGTTTAAATTCAGCCGTGTAACTTCTGTTTGTTCTTTTTGTCATTTAACACCTCAATAACTGGATTATATTCCATTATCAAAGTGTCCTGTTTAATTACAGCAGATCA
>NZ_JAKFZS010000091.1 GCF_021654285.1 Pseudoalteromonas luteoviolacea
TAATGCCGTTCACTTAAGGTGAGCGGCATCTATTTTTTTGGGGTAACGTTTCGGCCTTGCTTTCACTGTTCTTGGGAATGAACGTTGCCGCCGCGGCTCTAATATTAAACTTTCCGTCATGCCATACAAGCTTTTTAACTGTCTAGGTAATGCACCTGGTGAACTGTATGGCAGACCAACCAGTAACCTCATTATGTGGGCCAATGCACCATTAAAACTCAGTTGGTAAGGTAAATAGTCGCCTTTCAACATCATGCTCATTTGAGTCATTTGATATCGAATGAGGTTGTACGTTAATAAGATCCCCCACAGCTCTTGTTTTACTAACTCAGGTAGCCTACTTCTCAACGTTAGACGATTACCAAGCATATACTGTTTTTGTTCTCTATAGCCCAGTTCTATTTCCCACCTATGACTGTATAAGTCGGCAATTTCGCCTAAAGGATATTTTATTGGATCTGTCATTGAAGTGAGTACATCGTACTGCTTGCCCTGTATTTTTCTCGATACTAAACGAACAACCATTTCATTTGGTAAGTCAGGCCATAGTTTCCGAGCTCTTGGGTTACTTTTGAGTTTAACTAATTTATCTTGTCGGCCTAGTTTACGAATGACTTCATATTGCACATTTTTCTTCAACGGTATTAACCAGTGCCTCTCTACTCCCGAGTTTGCCCATTTATGCAATAAGCCTAATGAATAAAAACCTCGGTCAAACATTGTTAAACTATTATCCGGTGTTGTTTCTATTAGCTGCTCTGCAAGTACCATCTCATTTACTGCGTAGGAATCGAACGCACTACCAGTAATTAGATGAGAGCTTAGTTCCATTTGGCAGACCATACGTACTTGAGGGTACTGAGTTTCCAAGCCTTTATTGTTAGTTGGCTTCATGAATGATTGATTATTTTCTGCTGTATCTTCCGTTCGCCATACCACGCCATCAACACCAAGTAGCGTTAATCCATTCCATGCCGGTAAATTCGCATTCTCTTGCCAGTGCTTTTGTGTACATTGAAATAGAGCTTTAGCTGCGGCTTCACCTAATGTTTTTCTTCGTTGCGTCAGTGCACTTGGAGCAACAAACGGCTTACCTTCTCTATCAACAATATCTAACATGTTGACGACATCAGCCATGGACTTGTCATTATATATCGCCA
>NZ_JAKFZS010000092.1 GCF_021654285.1 Pseudoalteromonas luteoviolacea
CTGAATTAGTCTCGACTTGATCTGACATTTCGATTTGAAAAATTGAGAGTTACCCGTTTTGATAAAGGTGTCGAATCTTTTAATCAAAACAACCTAAAGGTGGTAACTCTCATGTTACATACTAACAACCCAATCATTAAACACAAAACTGGTTTGCTTAATCTTGCTGAAGAATTAGGTAACGTTTCTAAAGCCTGTAAAGTTATGGGCGTTTCAAGAGATACATTTTATCGATATCAAGAGTTGCTCGAAGATGGTGGGCTTGATGCGTTAATTGATAAAAGTCGTAGGTCTCCAAACATAAAAAACAGAGTCGATGAGGCAACTGAACAAGCTGTTATAAAATATGCAGTTGATTATCCTGCTCACGGCCAACACAGAACGAGCAATGAATTAAGAAAGCAAGGTGTATTTGTATCAGGCAGTGGTGTTCGGTCGATATGGTTACGTCATAATTTAGAGAACTTTAAGAAGCGCCTGAAAGCATTGGAAGACAAAGTAGCTAACGAAGGTATTATCTTAACAGACAGCCAAATCGCTGCGCTTGAAAAAAAGAAAAATGATGATGAGGCTTGTGGCGAAATCGAAACGGCTCACCCTGGTTATCTAGGCTCACAAGATACGTTTTACGTTGGCAACCTAAAAGGTGTTGGACGTATCTATCAGCAAACATTCGTAGATACTTACAGCAAAGTAGCTTTCGCTAAACTCTATACTACCAAAACGCCAATTACAGCAGCCGACATACTCAATGATAAGGTTCTACCTTACTTCGATCAGCATGAGTTTCCAATGCTGCGCATACTTACTGACAGAGGCACAGAGTATTGCGGTAAAGTCGAGCATCATGATTATCAGTTATATCTGGCGATTAACGATATCGACCATACAAAAACCAAGGCCATGTCACCACAGACAAACGGTATCTGTGAACGGTTCCATAAAACAATACTAAACGAGTTTTATCAGGTTACATTCCGTAAAAAGCTGTATAGCTCCCTAGAAGAATTACAAAAGGATCTGGACGAATGGATGGTTTATTACAATAATGACCGAACTCATCAAGGAAAAATGTGCTGTGGCAGAACGCCACTTGAAACATTGGAAGATGGAAAACGAATTTGGGCAGAAAA
>NZ_JAKFZS010000093.1 GCF_021654285.1 Pseudoalteromonas luteoviolacea
CGGAGAGTTAGGTTCAGTCCATGGTAATAAGGAAAGCGAGACTTTACTTCTAAAATAAAGTTAATTAAAAAAATATAATAAATTTTTAATAGGTGGCTTGTCATGAGTAGATTTTTAAAAAATATATCATTAACAGTTTTTGCATTAAGTGCTTTTTCAGTAAAAGCAAATTTTAATAGTGAAGATTTTGCTTATTTTCAGCAGCCTAGTAAGTGTCATTTTACAAATGAAATTAATATTGGGCCAGATGTATATATTAAAGATATAGATCAAAGCATATTTTTTCTAGGTGGTAGTTATGAAGTTTTGGCTCCACTTTATAGGCGTCAGGATGGACTATATTCTGGTGATTATATATGTGATGGTTTGGGTGGTTATGGTGAGTTGTTAGATTTTTTTAATATCACGTTTTTTTCAGAGGAAAATATGTATAAATTCGCTGAAAAACACAACTTGGTATATATCGGATCTGAGAATAAAACAGTCGCTAAATTTCAATTTAAAGCAAGTCCGATTGTGGAAACGCCTCCGTGGGTACCGAATGATCATGGGTTGGCTCAAGCGAATGCAGAAGATATGGCCGTTAGAGCTAATCAGCTTGTTCAAGACAGTAATGTAAGCAGCCTTTCTATCGCGGTTAAATGGCAATATTAAATTTTGAGGTTTTCATGAAGGTAAATAAAAGAGTTGTGAAGGAGCTAAGCAGTAGCTCTAGCTTGAAAGGTGTGAATGGTGGTTACTTTATATCGACTATGATCACAAGTAACTTTCCAGATGTAGAAACAAAAAAGTGTTTCATTGTTAAATAAATTTGGAGGTAAGTATGAAGCTTAAAAAAAGAAAAATTAAAACGTTAAGCTCCAATGGTGGTTTTGATAAAGGGTTTGACACTAAGAATATCAACGGTGGTTATTCTGCTTTGATTCTGCCACTGGGCCCAAGCATTACACCGCATGTAACGACGACTTCTAATTAAAAAGTTTATTAGATAAGGATAAAGACCATGACAGAAATGAATCAAACACAACTTGCAGACGTCAACGGCGGCGTA
>NZ_JAKFZS010000094.1 GCF_021654285.1 Pseudoalteromonas luteoviolacea
TATTTCACCTTGCGCAAAAGAACCGTACTCACAGCGTTCGCAGTCGGTAACCTTTTGCACCATATTCGCTTCGTTCACTGTTGTTAGCACTTTGCATGATGTCATCCTTAACTCGTATATGGACTCCACTTGTTTGACAACATGTTTTATTAAAATTAAAGATGCTTGCGTATATGCGGTTTCTTTTGAGAGGGCTACTCTCTAACCTTTGATTTATTCGCACCTTCTGTCCTAAACGTTTCGTTAGTGTATTATCACTTAAAGTTCAGACAGGTTTTCAGCAGGTTGGTCTTACCGTTTTAATTACATTGTGGTCGAACTCTTTTTAAGATACTTTTTAAATCATAACGGGTTGGTAATTCGTGCCGTGTTTTCTCATTGCCCAAGCAGTTCTAATATTTTTATTCACAAGCGCAATACAAGCTCGCTTTACACCTGAACGAGCAACTAACCTTAAGAGCCATTGCTGTTTCAATATCTTGGGCCTTTTCGGCAAATTAGAAATTTAGGACAGTGTCCCCAAAAATAAACAGGACTTTAGTTGCTTATCACCAGCACATTTATCAATTCCCAGCATTACGGTTTTACCGCCACTGCTAAATTGTTTTGGGGTAACTCCTAAATATACTGAAGCACATCGCCCATTTTTAAAGTGCTCTGTTTGACTCAAGCTGGCAATAAGCCCTGCCGCACCTAAAACACCAACACCTTCAAGTGCAATAATGCGTTGGCATTGCTCATTTTGAGAAACAAGCAGCTCTAGCTTTTTAGTGGCTTTATTTAGCGATTGCTCAATTCACTTTGCGCAAGAAGCTTATTTAAAAAGGCGACGAGGCTTTACCCTGTTAAAGCCAGAGAAACAGAATCTCTTTTGAGGTGTGAAATTAAAGAAGAGTTGGATCGCCAGTTAAGCCGAATTGCTAAAAAGTTTAATAGAACAGCGTTGTAATCCCGCTTTCCTTTGCTAAAAGGGCACTTCAACTTAATAAAAGTTAATATACTCGCAGGTCATATTGGTAGTGTCTATTTTAACTTATCCACAATT
>NZ_JAKFZS010000095.1 GCF_021654285.1 Pseudoalteromonas luteoviolacea
GGTCCTATGCCTCAGACTCGTGAGCACATCCTACTTTCACGTCAGGTTGGTGTACCTTACATCATCGTATTCATGAACAAATGTGACATGGTTGATGACGAAGAGCTAATCGAACTAGTAGAGATGGAAGTTCGTGAACTTCTTTCTGAGTACGATTTCCCTGGTGATGACCTACCACTAATCCAAGGTTCAGCTCTTAAAGCACTAGAAGGTGAGAAAGAGTGGGAAGACAAGATCGTTGAGCTTGCAGAAGCACTAGATTCTTACATCCCAGAGCCAGAGCGTGACATCGATAAGCCATTCATCATGCCTATCGAAGACGTATTCTCAATCCAGGGTCGTGGTACAGTTGTAACTGGCCGTGTTGAAGCTGGTATCATCAACGTGAACGACGAAGTTGAAATCGTAGGTGTTAAAGAAACTACGAAGACAACTTGTACGGGTGTTGAAATGTTCCGTAAGCTTCTAGACGAAGGTCGTGCAGGTGAGAACATCGGTGCACTTCTACGTGGTACTAAGCGTGACGAAGTTGAGCGTGGTCAAGTACTATCAGCTCCTGGTTCAATCCAGCCGCACACTAAGTTCACTTCAGAAGTATACGTACTTTCTAAAGATGAAGGTGGTCGTCACACTCCTTTCTTCAAAGGTTACCGTCCACAGTTCTACTTCCGTACAACTGACGTAACTGGTGACATCCAGCTACCAGACGGCGTAGAAATGGTAATGCCTGGTGACAACATCAAGATGACTGTAGAGCTAATCTGCCCAATCGCGATGGACGAAGGTCTACGTTTCGCTATCCGTGAAGGTGGCCGTACAGTTGGTGCTGGTGTTGTAGCATCAATCATCGAGTAATAGTTACACGTTAACTAATTCGATATACGAATAGTAAAAAGCCGCTCATTGAGCGGCTTTTTTTATGTTTTT
>NZ_JAKFZS010000096.1 GCF_021654285.1 Pseudoalteromonas luteoviolacea
CTTCTAGACCAAGTTCGTCTTCTAGACCAAGTTCGTCTTCTAGACCAAGTTCGTCTTCTAGCTCTGGCTCAGCTTCTAGCTCTGGCTCTGCTTCTAGCTCTAGCTCTGGCTCTGCTTCTAGCTCTGGCTCTGCTTCTAGCTCAGGCTCTGGCTCAGCTTCTAACTCAAGCTCAGCTTCTAACTCAAGCTCAGCTTCTAACTCAGGTTCAGCTTCTAACTCTGGTTCTGCTTCTAACTCAGGTTCAGCTTCTAACTCTGGTTCTGCTTCTAACTCTGGTTCTGCTTCTAGCTCAGGTTCAGCTTCTAGCTCAGGTTCAGCTTCTAGCTCAGGTTCAGCTTCTAGCTCAGGTTCAGCTTCTAGCTCAGGTTCTGCTTCTAACTCAGGTTCTGCTTCTAGCTCAGGTTCTGCTTCTAGCTCAGGTTCAGCTTCTAGTTCAGGTTCAGCTGCTAGCTCTGGCTCAGCTTCTAGCTCTGGCTCAGCTTCTAGACCAAGTTCATCTTCTAGACCAAGTTCATCTTCTAATTCAGGTTCAGCTTCTAATTCAGGTTCAGCTTCTAATTCAGGTTCAGCTTCTAATTCAGGTTCAGCTTCTAATTCAGGCTCAGCTTCTAATTCAGGTTCAGCTTCTAGTTCAGGCTCTACTTCTAGTTCAGGCTCAGCTTCTAGCTCTGGCTCGTCTTCTAGACCAAGCTCGTCTTCTAGACCAAGCTCGTCTTCTAGACCAAGTTCATCTTCTAGACCAAGTTCATCTTCTAGCTCAGGTTCAGCTTCTAACTCAGGTTCAGCTTCTAACTCTGGTTCTGCTTCTAACTCAGGCTCTGCTTCTAACTCAGGCTCTGCTTCTAACTCAGGCTCAGCTTCTAGCTCAGGTTCAGCTTCTAGCTCAGGTTCAGCTTCTAGCT
>NZ_JAKFZS010000097.1 GCF_021654285.1 Pseudoalteromonas luteoviolacea
AACTCTCACCATACGAGCTTTTTTACTTACTTTAAGTAAGTGGCGTCCCCTAGGGGATTCGAACCCCTGTTACCGCCGTGAAAGGGCGGTGTCCTAGGCCTCTAGACGAAGGGGACACAATATTAATCTTAAACACTCGAAGTTTAAAACTAATTGATGTCACTAGGACTTAAATTCAACGATGTTGCTTGGTGGAGCTAGACGGGATCGAACCGTCGACCTCCTCGCTGCCAGCGAGGCGCTCTCCCAGCTGAGCTATAGCCCCTTATTGCATACAGTGATTTACTCACTGTGCATCGCTGAGTGCGGGGCGCATTCTATGCAGGCAGGAAAATAAAGTCAACAATTTTTAGTTAAGTTTTTTCTAACTGCTTCAAAAAACACCCAAGAGGGCACAATATAAACAAAACTCTACCTTAATTCAATCAAACCTTTTGTTTTAGTTTGATTTTTATACAAAAATAGTAGGCGCTCCCCTCCCCTAATTCACTCACATACATTGTTTTAACTTAATGGCTCTAATAACAAGGGTTAAATTGAATAAAAAACAATAATTCACTCATCCTCACGATACTAAATCATAATTACACTCGTCACTTTGTGTGCTCACAGCGTTAGCTAGTGCTGTTTTTATCTATGTTATTTACACTCCTTATAATGAAGAGCAATTGTAATTTTATTAATTTGCCTATAAATACAGCAAGCAAACGAAATTTTCATTTTTAAGTATTGACTCCTTTGCTCGGCTCCCTATAATAGCGCCCCACAGCAACACGGTGTTATGCACAATGTTTGTTGTAAAATTAGATATGGGTTGTTAGCTCAGTTGGGAGAGCATCGCCCTTACAAGGCGAGGGTCACTGGTTCAAGTC
>NZ_JAKFZS010000098.1 GCF_021654285.1 Pseudoalteromonas luteoviolacea
ATAACCGCTTCACTTTTAAAGTCAACTAGAAAATTTAATTTTTTAATTAACCTTTCAATTTAACTTTAACCTTCACTTTGGTTTGCGTTTTCTCTCGCATCCCGCCGTGTCAGTGGGTGCGAATTATAGGGAGCTTAGGAAATAGTGCAAGCAATTTTTATAAAAAACTTATGAAAAAACGCTGTTCGTTCAAATATCAACCTAAGCCAGCTATTTCTGTATAAGAACCGAACCAAATAAATGCTATTTAGACAGTACTATTCTATCTAACTATGTAATAAATAAATCCTAAAATGAGCTCAGGAAGACGCAATAAAAATGATTAATTATTGAGAATACAGTAAGCACGCTCTTTTTGCGCAAGGTGAATAACGTGCAAAAGGTTACCGACTGTGAACGAAGTGAGTACGGTTCTTTTACGCAAGGTGAAGTAAGCTGTTTTAGCTATTGCTGAGACAACCACCTCTAAAATCTACAGTCACCGCCAAAACATGCCCAACATTAATAAACATGGATCCTGAAACAAGCTCAGGACGACGATATTAAACAACTGAGCTGTATTTACCCTCCTCGTCACCCTGAACTCGTTTCAGGGTCTATGGTCTAAAAGGTTAGCGAAAGTGAACGAAGTGAGTACGCTCTGCTAGTTTAGCTGTTGCTGAGGAAATGTATTTAGCAGGAGTAAAGGATGAAAGGTGTGAAGGTTGCTCTCTTCACCTTGCGTTTATCGTGCAAAAGGTTAGCGACAGCGAACGAAGTGAGAGCGCTCTTTTTGCGCAAGGTGAAATGAGCAGTTTTAGCTGTTGCCAAGGGACTTAAACGCAAAAAACGC
>NZ_JAKFZS010000099.1 GCF_021654285.1 Pseudoalteromonas luteoviolacea
ATCCAAGTGCACCAAAGTTCATAAGGTATTGTAGGTAATAAGGATTCTAAAGACTCTGCTAATGTATATGTGCAACCAAATACATCACAGAGGATCTTTAGAATGCCTTATGAACATCTTAACAGCTTTGAAAGAAAAGCCATCTACTACCGCCATAATAGTGGCGAAAGCTACCGCTCAATTGGTCGGCTTCTGAACCGCCATCACACGACTATCATGCGTGAAGTGAAAAGAAATAAGCCTCCGTATTATGATTATTTTGATGAAGCTGCTGAAGAAAAAGCGACAGCTAGAAAGCAGTTAGCAAGGCATTCAAGGAAGAAATCAAATCATGACCTTTATAACATTGTTATCAATAAACTCCATGAAGGCTGGTCACCTGATGCTATAGCTGGTCGACTCAAAAAAGAGTTTCCAGACAATAAATCCATGCACATCAGCCATGAAACGATATATCAATGGGTGATAAAAGACTTCAAGAGTGGTGGCCAACTGTACCTGTCACTAGCCAAGCGACATAAAAAAAGAAGGAAACAGAAGAAATACGGAGACTTACGTGGTCAAATAAAAGATAGAGTCAGTATTAAAAATCGACCTGTCGATATTGAAAAGCGTCACAACGTTGGAGATTGGGAAGGTGATTTAATTGAAGGTAAAAAAGGCTCAGGCTTCATTGTCACCCATGTAGATCGCACATCCCGCTACCTCATGGCTAGGAAAATTGAAACTAAACATGCCAGTTTATTTAATGAGGCGACTTCA